>NZ_JARMFC010000005.1:0-401742 GCF_036213205.1 Fictibacillus nanhaiensis | reverse complement strand
GGGGTTTGTCTACGTTCTGACTCACACCTTATTTTAAGGTGTGAGTTTTTTTTCATTAGTTATTGTTATTTGCTTCATCATCCCGCATTAACCAGCCTTCAAAATGACGCTTGACGTAATTTTCCGCTGCTTGATAGCTTTCAAATGTTTCATCAACGGGATGTGTTTTATGTGTGATCAGCCATGTTTGGTTATCTTCAGAATAAATCTTAGATACTTCACGATGATTGTTCACGTATAAGCTGCCATCAGGATTTTCCTTCACGTTATGTTCGTTCTTCGGTGCATCAATTCGTCTAGGCTGTTCATGGTATGCAGCGACAACAAACTTTTCAAATGCTTCAGAAGTCATGTTTCCACCTGAAGCTTTCGGGTGCCCACCGCCTCCATATTGTTTTGCGTAGATCGAACAATCCACCTCATCATGGATGGTACGAAGACCGATCCGTTTGTTAGCGATATTTAAGATTACAATCAAGTCTAAGTGTGGATTCTCACGATTAATCTCGTTTCCAAGCTCAGAGTGATAACGCTCAGCATGCAAAATACCAATCTTATACGTTTTCTCTTCAGATCCTTCACCTAAAGACCAAGTATCCCAGATTTCGACCATCTGTCGCTGTTTCTTTTTAATGTAATCTGCAATATTCTCTTCTTCAAGGTCGAGAATCGTCGTTTCGGTTTCTGAAAACTGAAAAGAATCACCTTTTAAACGGTCCATGATCTGATCCTCAAATTTATCAGGAGGAAGGATAAAGAATAAGTCATTTAGCCGCTTAGCTTCAACTTTTTGGTCAAACCATTCCCACGTATCATATAAACGTACAAGCTCTACATATTCATCGAGCGCACCTGTTGGTTTAAGCTTACCGTTCTCGATTAAATATTCGTAAAAAAGGGAAGTAGCACATGTTAATCGTTCATCATCATAACGAACTTGAACATGTCCCCAATCAAATCCATTAAAATGAAGCGCTGTTGCATGGTGGTCGATCAACTTGACTTTTCCACCTGCATTCGAGCGTTCATCTAATCGCATCATTAGGTCTTCATTAACCGCAATATCTGTAATAATAATTTCTGTTTTTCTTTCTCTCGGATTATCGAGCAGCATTTCTACACGATCATTAATCGTTCCGTGAGAACAATAAGATATTTTACAATTGTCTCCAAAAGCTAATTGTGCTAAATAACCGCACGATTTTCCGTCTAAATCGTTGTGTGAAAATAAATGAATCATTTTAGTATCCTCTCTATTATGCTCTCTGTCTAGAGTATCGTCATAAAGCATAAAGTTCAACCTTTATATCGTAGTATTCTTTTCATTTATAAATTCAAATGAGTTTAACACTGATAACGGATTAAATATGCTCAATATTTCTTGTTAAACATCACAGAAATTTATTTACAATTTATAACATAAGGTAGAAAATGGTAATGGCACATACAAATGAAGTAAAGTTGGAGGTTATGATATGAAGGAATTTCTGAAAGTATTTCAGAATAGAAATTTCAGTAAGCTGTTTTTTGCCGGTTTTACTTCTATGATGGGAAGTATTATAGGAGTTACAGCTTTTATGTTTTATTTGCTGGATAAGTTCGGGGAACAGCCGTTTTATGCAACACTTGCAGAATTGATGTATTCTCTGCCAACACTTGCTGTTTTCTTTATTGTAGGCGTGTTAGCCGATCGGATGGATCGGCAGAAAATCGCACTCTATTGTGATTGGATTTGTGCTGGGCTATGCGTTCTATTAATGGGTGCGATCTGGCTAGATTGGGTGCCATTGATATTCACTATCTTATTCTTAAGAAGTGCTGTAGGTAAGTTCTTTCATCCAGCTGACCAAGCGATGGTACAAGGTGTGCTTTCGAAAGAGGATTATGCTATAGCGGCTGGCCTGAATCAAATAGTAGGCAGTTTGTTTATGCTATTTGGGAACATGATTGCTATTTTTATATATTGGAGTGTAGGGATACAAGGCGCAATTGCTTTTGATCTTGTTACATATGTTATATCAGCATTATTAATTATGAGTATGAGTGTAAGTGAAGAGGTTCGATTACCGAATGGTCATCATAAATGGAAAGATATCCGAGTGAAAACAGTATGGAAAGATTTTGCGGCGGGGTTTATCTATATTAAGCAATCTAAGCTTCTTCTTTCACTAATATTCGGTTTTTTCTTGTTTGGAATAGTAAATGGAGGATTGTCAGTTTTGCCGGCTTTTATCATGAAATACAAACTCGCCCCAGTTAATTATGAGCAAATGATGATGTGGATGGGTGTCGTCTTCGGTGTATCTATCCTTACAGGAAGTGTTTTATGTTCAATGCTCGCTAAAAAGATTAAACTTTCGTATGCGATTGTACTTGGTCTATTCGTAAGCGGGTTGTCACTTAGTTTATGTGCCATCGCGCCAAATGTGTTGTTATTCTTTATTTTTACAGGATTAGCTGGGCTTAGCATTCCTTTAATCAATATTGGAATTGGAGGGTGGTTACCTAAAATCGTAGACCCTAAAATGATGGGACGTGTTCAAGGTTGGATTACACCGATCAATATGCTGTCTCACACCATGACACTCGGTTTAATTGCAGTATTTTTCCCGAAAATTCTAACCGTAGAAATGCTTTTTTGGGTTGTGGGAGGGTGTCTGATTCTTGTTGGCCTATTCTACATGTTAACTCTACCAAAGTATGATATTGAAGATAATGAAAACAAAAATGAGTTAGAACTAGAAAAAGTATCGGTTTAATGGTGGAGATTATGGCTAAGCCCTTTTATAATGAAAAGTGGAGGGGAAGTCATGGCAACTTTTCAAAACGTACTATTCTGGATTTTTTTAATTTTACCAATCATTCTATTTTTTGTAGCGATAACAAGAACCTCATGGGTTTTGATGATTGTTAACTTGTTTTTAGTTCTACCAATCATTTGGTTTGTGAGCTGGATTACAGAAAGTTATGGAGCTATTTTTGTGGTATTTGCTATTCATCTGTTTACAGGTGTATGGCTCTGGACGAAAAGACAGAGGTTGGATTTTAGGTCGTTTTAAAAAGCTAAGCAAAGTTAAATTTGCTTAGCTTTTTTATTTTTAATTAAAATTTCTCAGTTCATAACTTGGTTCTTTATAAATATTACAACTATTTTTTTATTTGAAATGTATTAAAAAATAGAGAAAATTAAAGAAAAAGGATGTTTTATTTGTATTTTATTTCTTAAATGAGTTTATTTAGTTCGTTTTTATACGAAATATTAATATTTTAGAGTTTTTAGTGGATTTACAACGGTAAAAACCAGGAGTAATATATTCCTTATCGTAAAACTTTAAATTTTTTCCATGACCGCTGAATCCATTTTTGGAACGGAGGAACCATCGGCAGTTCTTCACTGCCTGGGGTGAAACTTATTTAAGTCGGGCGACTTCTGCCGTCCGAACCCGTCAGCTAACTTCGTAAGCGTGGTAGGAGAGGGAAGGTGGACATTAAAAAAGAGTAACAACAATTTAACAAATTATGATTCTTATATCATGCGTCTTTATCGCTTAATTCCTAAAACTTTAGGAAGCGGGGGAACCAACCGCAGTCCATCGTGTCTGCATGGGGTGAATCTCGAGAGATCGAGTAGGGCTACTCTCAAGCCCGAATCCGTCAGCTAACTCCGTAAGCGTTCAGAGAGAGGCAACAAATTTCGTGTATTCACACGCTTATTCAAGTATGTGTAGAAGCCGCGAGAAGAGTTCCTCTTCCGCAGGCTTCTTTTTTGTTGCCTTTTTTTCACTATCCAAAAGTATAACTTGTTTGTACGATGATTTCCGACGTAGCAACAAGTTTAAGACGATAGTATAAGTGCAACTAAGGCTGACATGAGATGCTAGAGGTCAGCCTAGTTCTCTTTAAGAAATGGAGGAAGTTAACGATGGCGAAAGCATTTGGAAACGTACTGATCATGTTTCCTGACCAAGTCTCAGATGTGTTTATTTCGAAACTAAGATTGTGTGATGAATATCAATCTCTCGTTCTATGTGTTCCTAGCAGAGAAGAGGAAGACAGACTTTCACAAGTTGGTTTTCAACATGTATACGTTATGAACTATAGAGACAAACGAAAGTTAATTGAAATGGTTGGCCCTTTTGTAGAGAAAATCATTGTTGTTGAATCAGGGTTTTTGGAATGCTGCCAAACAATCGAACTCATTCGCAGTATCTATAACATCCCTGTTTATGTTATCAAATCAGACACTAGGTACATTACAAGTGTATACAAAGAACTTGGTGCCGATTATGTGATCTATAACAAAACTGGAAACATTCAATTCTTACTATCTTCATAAAAAAAGAGCGGAGGAATCCATTTATGAGATTAAGTCCAAACGAAATTGAACAGATTTTATTAAAAGCGAAAAGAGATCAATTGAATGCTTATTATGCAAGTGTGATTCAACATAGTCTCTCAAAATGGATCATACAAGACACGCTTAGAAGTAAAGGTTAAACAATTACAGGAGGGAACCCATCATAGATAAGATGTTCCCTCTGTAAATCCATACCAGTGATAGGCAGGGGGAAAACATGGGAACAGAGTCAGTTGTATTATTGCCAAAAAGGTTGTCGATCGGACAGATCAATGAATTTGTCAATGCTGCTGGTTCTTTCGAAAGTGAGATTCTTTTCTTTTATCAAGGGATACAGATTAATGCGAAAGGCTTACTATCCGTTAATCTATTCTTTTTGTCACACTATTCAAGAAATCAAAACAAACCGATCACACTTAGAATTGAAGGTTGTGATGCTCAAGAGGCTATCAAAAATTTATCTCTAATGCTGAATGGTTACTTAGAACAATGAACTAATAAAAAGAAGGTGTAAAAATGTTAGATGTGATAATGGTGTTATTAATGATTGGAATGCCAGCATTAATGATGGGTCTAGCTAAATGGTCATCGAGTGTTGTTGATGAAGGAAGTGTAAATAAATGATGACTGTCATGTTTGGAGTAGCCGTTTTAACAACGGTGTATCTTCTTTACGTATTATTGAATCCAGAGAAATTTTAGGAGGTTTTTCCGTTGTTAGTCAGTTTACTCTCTATAGCTATAACTCTACTTATAGCTCTTTTGATTGCAAAACCAGTAGGAATTTATTTAGCGAACTCGTTCAATTATTCTAATAAGAATAAACTCTTTTATCCATTCGAAAAACTGATTTATTCCATTAGTGGAATTAAAAATAAAAATCAATCTTGGAAAGTTTATGCTTCATCAGTAATCGTGATCAATGCGATTATGATTCTATTAGTTTACTTAATCTTCCGTTTTCAAGGCAGTTTGCCTCTGAATCCGAGTAAGATAGCAAACATGGATCCAAGCCTTGCATTTAACACAGCAGTAAGTTTTATGACGAATACGAATCTGCAGCACTATAGTGGTGAGAGCGGTTTGTCTTATCTGTCTCAGATGATTGGAATTCTGTTTATGATGTTTGTTGCACCAGCTACAGCATTGGCAGTAGCGATTGCATTCATTCGCGGGTTATCTGGTAAGTCTTTAGGTAACTTTTTTGTGGATATGGTTAGGGGTATCGTTCGTGTTCTCCTGCCGATTGCTTTTGTAACAGGACTCATTTTCGTAGCACTCGGAGTACCGCAGACATTAGATCCAACTGTTACTGCAACGACAGTTGAAGGCGGAAAACAAAACATAGCAGTTGGCCCGGTTGGTTCGTTTTTATCCATAAAAGAATTAGGAAATAACGGTGGTGGATTTTTCGGAGTTAACTCAGCACATCCGTTTGAAAATCCTAATGCAATGAGTAACTTGATGCAGATCTTATTAATGCTCCTATTACCGATGGCTTTACCGTTTACGTACGGGAAAATGGTTGGAAATCAAAAACAGGGACGAATTCTTTTCGTTTCCATGACGATGATGTTCATTCTGTTCCTTGGCATCTCACTAAGTGCTGAATATCAAGGGAACCAAGCGATCAATGCTCTAGGCGTGCAACATGATCAAGGAAGTATGGAAGGAAAAGAAGTACGATTTGGTGTTGCTCAATCTTCTCTTTACTCGGTAGTCACAACGGCTTCTGAAACTGGGGCTGTTAATACGATGCATGATACTCTGACTCCGCTAGGCGGATTAGTTACTTTATCCAATATGATGTTAAATACCGTTTATGGCGGGGTTGGAGCCGGATTTGTCAACGTCTTAATGTATGCGATTATTGGTGTTTTCTTATCTGGATTAATGGTAGGACGTACTCCAGAATTCCTGGGTAAAAAGATAGAAGGGAAAGAAATGAAGCTGATTGCTGCAACGCTTTTGATTCATCCGTTGCTTATATTAGGAGCTTCAGCTGTTGCTTTCTTTACACCACTCGGACACGAAGTAATTTCGAACTCAGGTTTTCATGGGATTTCACAAGTAATCTATGAATATACCTCTTCAGCAGCTAATAACGGTTCAGGCTTCGAAGGGTTAGGAGATGCAACAAACTTCTGGAATATTTCTACCGGAATTGTCATGTATCTTGGAAGGTTCTTCTCCATTGTAACAATGCTTGCGGTTGCAGGCTCATTGGGTGTCAAACGTACAGTTCCAGAAACAATTGGTACGTTTAGAACAGATAACGGACTATTTGCAGGAGTATTTATTGGGGCTGTATTTATCGTTGGGGCTTTAACTTTCTTCCCAGTATTAGTATTAGGCCCGATTGCTGAACATTTAACTTTGTAGATGCAGAGAGGTGTAGGATTAATGGGTGCTCAAGGCTTAAGAACCAAAAAAGAATTATCTCAGTACGTACCTCCCCAAAATGGTGGGAACGGACCTATGAAAAAGAATCGCGAGGAAGTACAAATGAATAAAACATTGATGAACAAAGAAATCGTGAATCAGGCGATAAAAGAATCCTTTATTAAACTAGATCCAAGGGTAATGATTAAAAATCCGATCATGTTTGTTGTTGAAATCGGTTTTGTAATTACATTATTATTAACCTTTTTTGGAGACCAAACTCAAGTTGGTTTCAATATTGCTGTAACCTTCATTCTGTTTATAACCCTCCTGTTTGCAAATTTCGCTGAAGCAATAGCTGAAGGAAGAGGGAAAGCTCAGGCTGATTCATTAAAGAAAACGAAAAAGGAAGTTTATGCAAACCTTGTGCTGGAAAATGGAAAAAACAAAAGAGTTTCATCAGCTGATCTTCGTAAAGGAAACATTGTTGTTGTAAAACAAGGTGAAATGATTCCAGGAGACGGTGAAGTCATACACGGTCTTGCCTCTGTTGATGAGTCGGCGATTACAGGAGAATCAGCTCCTGTAATTAAAGAAGCTGGCGGTGATTTTAACTCCGTAACAGGCGGAACACGTGTAGTAAGTGATGAAATTAAAGTACGAATAACAGCAGATCCAGGAGAATCATTCCTTGACCGCATGATCTCCCTCGTAGAAGGAGCGAAGCGTCAAAAAACACCGAATGAAATTGCGTTAAGCACTGTTTTAACGAGTTTGACACTTGTGTTTATGATTGTAGTCGTAACACTTCCATTCTTTACAAAGTATCTAGGTTTTGACATACCAGTACCGGTCTTAATCGCATTACTCGTTTGTTTGATTCCGACAACTATCGGTGGACTGTTATCCGCGATCGGTATTGCTGGTATGGACCGAGTTACGAGATTTAATGTAATCGCTATGTCTGGTAAGGCGGTTGAAGCTGCAGGTGACATCAATACGATCATCCTAGATAAAACGGGGACGATTACATTCGGAAACCGTATGGCAAGCGAATTTGTACCAGTAGGATTCGATACGAAAAAATCAGTTGGGGAATGGGCTGCCATCAGTTCATTAAAAGATGATACACCAGAAGGTAAATCCGTTTTGGAACTCATGAAAAAAGAACACTTATCGTTTGATCAATCTCTTGGTGAAGATGGAGAATTTATTGAGTTTAAAGCCGAAACGCGAATGAGCGGAATCGACTTAAAAGATGGAAGAAAAGTACGAAAAGGAGCGGTAGACGCAATTAAAAACTGGGTACTTGCAACTGGTGGAGAAGTGCCACATGACCTTGAAGAAAAAGGAAACCGAATTGCATCTGAAGGTGGAACGCCGCTGGCAGTAGCTGTGGATCAGCATATATACGGACTGATTTATTTAAAAGATACCGTAAAGCCTGGAATGAAAGATCGTTTTGAACAGTTACGAAAAATGGGAATCAAAACGATCATGTGTACAGGTGACAACCCGTTAACGGCTAAAACAATAGCAAGAGAAGCCGGCGTGGATGACTTTATTGCTGAAAGTAAACCAGAAGATAAAATCGCTGTAATTAAGCGTGAACAAGCAGAAGGAAAATTGGTCGCGATGACTGGTGATGGAACGAATGATGCACCAGCACTTGCACAAGCGGATGTAGGTCTTGCCATGAACAGTGGAACGACTGCAGCGAAAGAAGCTGCCAACATGGTAGACTTGGATTCCGATCCGACGAAAATTATTGAAGTGGTTTCCATCGGGAAACAATTGCTAATGACTCGTGGTGCTTTGACTACATTCAGTATCGCGAACGATATCGCAAAGTATTTTGCCATCATCCCAGCGATGTTCATGCTGGCGATTCCTGAGATGGAAGTGCTCAATGTCATGAAGCTTGGCTCACCGATGTCGGCCATACTGTCTGCGTTAATCTTTAATGCGGTTATTATTCCATTGCTCATTCCTCTGGCTATGAGAGGAGTAGCTTACAAACCGATGAGTTCAAATGCTTTATTGAAACGTAACCTCTTAATCTATGGTTTCGGTGGTGTAATCGTACCTTTTATCGGAATAAAATTGATTGATCTGATTGTTCACTTGTTCGTGTAACCGTTAGAAAAGAAAGGAATTGATTGATATGCAATCACATTCATTAAATCAACATAATGAAAAAGTATTTATCTTTAACAATATCGTTAAGATGCTTCGCCTTTCCCTTGCTTTAATGGTGATATGCGGTCTTGTATATCCTCTTGTTGTCACAGGAATTGCACAAGTGGTTTTGCCGAAGCAAGCGGATGGAAGCTTAATCTATAATGAAGATAAAGAAGTAATAGGTTCTGAACTTATTGGTCAAACGTTTACGAAACCCGAATACTTCAGCGGGCGTGTTTCTAGTATCGAGTACGACGCGGCTGGTTCTGGGAGTCCAAACTATGCACCTTCAAATGAAGATATGATGAAACGAATGAAAGAAAGCATAGCTGCATGGGAAAAGGCTAACCCAGCTGTACCTGTTAACGAGCTTCCGATTGACTTAATCACTAACTCCGGATCTGGACTCGATCCGCATATTACTCCTAAGGCTGCGGATGTACAGGTTCCAAGAATTGCAGAAGCAACAGGAATAAATGAAGAAAAACTTAAAAAATTGATTAAAGAAAATACTCAAGCAAGAGAGCTTGGTCTGTTTGGTGAACCTCGCGTGAATGTACTGACACTTAATATTGCTTTAGAGAAATTGTTAAAATAGTAAAAGACAAGGCCTTTACTCTTAACCAAGGGTAAAGGCTCTTGCTTCTTCGTTTGTAGTTGATGATGATAACGAGGTGCCTAAATGTATGATAAATACCCTCAACTTAAAAGGAAAACGCCTGAAGAATTTCTGCAGGAAATCTATCAAGATGAAAAGGGAAAGTTAAAGCTGTTTGTTGGAGCAGCACCAGGTGTAGGTAAATCGTATAGAATCCTTTTAGAAGCTCATGATTTAAAAAAACAAGGAGTCGATATCGTAATCGGCTTAATTGAAACCCATGGTAGAAAAGAAACAGCAGAAAGAATTAAAGATCTTGAAATCATTCCTAAAAAAATTATTGAATACAAAGATAAAAAACTAGAAGAGTTAAATGTAGAAAAGATCATTGAACGTCGACCAGATGTGGTCATAATTGATGAATTGGCCCATACCAATGTTCCAGGTTCAAAAAACAAAAAGCGATACATGGATGTGGAAGAAATACTTAATGCCGGAATCAATGTTGTTTCAGCAGTAAACATCCAACATATTGAAAGTGTTCATGATATTGTTCAGCATATTACAGGTGTAGCAGTTCGCGAACGAATACCTGATAGGATTCTAGACATTGCACATGAAGTAATCTTAATTGACGTGACACCAGAAATGCTGAGGCAACGTTTGATAGAAGGTAAAATTTATGCGCAGGAAAAAATAGACCAGGCATTAAACAATTTTTTTACTAAGAACAATTTAGGTGCATTGCGTGAATTATCTCTCCGTGAAATTGCAGATGATGTAGATGAAAAACTCTTAAAATCCGATATCGTCTTTACCGATAGTGGTCCAACAGGTGTGGCAGAAAAGATTTTAGTCTGTGTACAATATGGTCCAAGTGCAGAAAAACTGATCCGCAGAGGCTGGCGAATAGCCAATCGTTTAAATGCAGAATTATATGTATTGAATGTGTTGATCGATCACAGAGGGAACATATCTCAAGAACAGCGAAAAAGAATCAGAGGCTGGAAAAAACTTGCTGTAGAATTTAACGCTAGATTTATTTTAGAAAGATCTAGGCAAAGAAAAATACCACAAGTTATTACAGATGTCGCAAAAGAACATTATATTACTCAAATTATATTAGGCCAATCGGCAAGAACGAGATGGGAAGAGATTACAAAGGGTTCGATAGTCAACAGTATAATGAGAAATTCAAAAAACATAGACATACACATCGTTTCTGAAGAACAGGCGTAATTATTACAAGTTAAATTACAATCAAGAGGGGATTTACAAGTTATGAATATTGCATTCTTTCTTCTTCCAAAGAAAGAAGTGATCTGTTTACATGCAGAATCAACCATTCGCCAGGCTATGGAAAAGATGGAGTATCACAGATACACCGCTGTACCTGTAATTGATGAAAAGGGACATTATATGAAAACGATCACAGAGGGTGACATTTTGTGGAAAATCAAAAACACAGAAGGTCTTTCTTTTCAAAACAGTGAACATCATTATATTAAGGACATAAAGGTTAACAGGGACTATCAGCCTGTTCATATTGATGCTGAGATGGAAGACTTAATGTCGCTTGTTGCTGTTCAAAACTTCGTACCAGTTGTGGATGACAACGAAGTGTTTATCGGTATCATACGTAGAATGGACATCATTCATTATTTGAGTAAGGTATAAGATTAATGAAAAATGACCGGCTGGGTAGGCCGGTCTCACTGGTGGGGAGGTAGGCTGTTGGATGACCTAACCTGAAATAATTATAACACGAACATACGTTCTTGTAAATGTGTAATACTTATTTTTTCCATTCTATTAAAAAAGTGCTTCCAGCAGTGGAACTTTTTTTAAGAACTAAATCTGCACCTACCGCTTTTGCTAGCATTTTACTAAATGGTAGTCCAAGGCCAAGACCGCGCACTTTTAACTTTTTCTTTTCACCACGAAAAAACCGTTCGAAAATATAAGGCTGTTCATTTTCGGGAATCCCTGACCCTGTGTCTGACACTTCAATCCTATTTTCGTACAAGACAACGCTGATCACTTTTTCATCTCCTAAAGCTTGATAAGCATTGTTTAAGAGGTTAATGATGATTTGCTGTAAACGAAGTGGATCAACTTCTCTATATATTAAGCTTTCTGGAACAATAGCATTACACATAACTTCTTTTTTCTTGGTCATTCTCCACTGATGAACGATATCTTGAACAAGCTCGTTCATGTTGCATGTTTCATTCCGCATCGTAAAAGCTCCAGCGGAGAGAGAGTTATAATCTAATAAATCTTCAATCATCCTTTGTAATCTATAAATTTCGTTCATTGTAATCTGCAGAAATTCTTCTTTTTCATCTCCCGAAACAATCCCGTCTTTAACAGCTTGCACGAGACCACTAATAGACGTAACAGGTGTTTTCAAGTCATGTGTAACTCCTGCCAGTAATTCTGCTCGAAGCTTTTCTAAATGCCTTAGCTTCGTACTCATCTGTTCAAAGGAAGTTAAAAGATCATACATTTCTTGTTCTTTAGCATCTGTAGCTAATTGAATATCGTAATTTCCATCTTTAATCTGAGCAGCAGCATGTGCCACATCTTGAATAGGTTTTAGAATTCTTTTCAATAGAATATATATGATCAACCATCCGAGAAGACCGAGGCTTATTAATAGAAAGATAGGAAGACGATAACCTTGATTCACATCTGTAAGGTTTGAGGCAGTTTGTATGATAATTACCCAACCTGCTTGGACTCCAGCGTACATCAAAGGTTTTTTGACTGCATAGGCAGAGCTGCCGTTCATTTTAAATTTGTTTGTTGTTTTTTTACTATCTACTATTTCAACTGGAATAGAATTTAAGTGTAATGAAGGGTTAATTGCATCTGGTCCTTTTTTTAGAGATTTTAGATTAAGAATGGTACCATCCAAGTCTGTAATATAAAGTTCAGGAGGCTTTTCCATCTGCAGTATTTCTGAGCGATCATATAATTTACGATTGAACCGACCTAAATCATTCTTTTTATCTCCAAATTCAATACGATCCGCTGTATCAGCGGCCATGTATTCCATGAGTGTTAAACGATTTTCTAATGCCGTATGCCTTATCCACCACAAAGAACATAAACCTAAGATTAGAAGACCAACAAAGAGGGTGAGGACATATCGTGTGGTCCAATATTTTAATAACGTTGTTCTACTTTTTTTATGAATATACACAGAATTGATACCCCAATCCTCGAAGTGTTCTAATTTCTCCTTCAGTGTCTGGCCATGCAGAAAGTGCTTGACGAACTCGTTTGATCGATAAGTCTACAGCTCGTTCGCTGCCATAATAATCTAAGCCCCATATTTGTTCAATTAAAATCTCTCTTGTGTAGGTGCGGTTTGGATGATTGGCCAAAAAGAGCAATAAGGAAGTGTCTTTTGGTGTTAGAACGATTGTATCTCCATTTATTTTTACAGAATGAGAGTCAAAATTGATGCTCAGACTTCCATATTGTTTTGTGTTCTCTGTTTCTAATACATTCGTAGATCGGCGAAGGACTGCATGAACTCTCGCGATGACTTCTTCTCCGATAAAAGGTTTTGTTATATAGTCATCAGCTCCTTGATTTAAACCTCTCAAGCGATAATCTATGTCTCCAAGTGCTGTGAGCATGATAACAGGACAGGAACTGTTTTGACGAATTTCTTCAAGAATTGACCATCCATCCTGATCCGGAAGCATCACGTCAAGCAGTACAAGGTTAAAGGAAGTTTCTTTGAACTGTTGAAGTGCAGTCTTGCCGTCAAATGCTTGAACAACCTCAAAGTTTTCGTGTTTTAGATATACACTTAATACTCTTGATATGGTTACTTCGTCTTCTACTAGCAAAATACTTTTCATGTCCATCCCTCCTGCTACCATTACTATACTGTAAAAATCCCCAGTTTTATAGACTGGGGATCTTAGCATTTACATGTCGTTTCCGAACTGAATTTGTTCGTCGGATTGTGGTCTGATCTCACTGCTTGATGGTGCTTCATCTTCTAGACGTGGCCGTTCATGATGTTTGTCCCCATGATGTCCTCCTGGGCCAAAACCTCTTTTACCTTTACCCATTAGTGTAAAGAAATCATCGTCATGCAAAGCTTCTAGTTTTTTTGCATCTTTCTTTTCAATAGCTTCAATTAATTCACGCGTTGATTTGTCTTTAGTAGAAATGCCCAGCTCTTTTGCTATATTTTTAATCTTTTTCTCTCTTACTTCAAATGCAATTTCAGGAATCATTTTTCCATCGATAGTAATGTTAAGTTTCTTAGCTTCACCCTTAACTTTAGTACTTACAACTTCTTGAGCAACTTCACGTAAATCTTTACCTTCTACAGAAATACCTAATGTTTTCGCCTCTTTTTTAATAGCTGTAGTCATTACTTCCTGCTGAAGTGTTTGAAGGTCCTTGCCTTCTATAGAGATGCCAAGTTCTTTAGCTTTTTTATTAAGAGTGGCTTGTTTAATGTCTTGTCTTAACGTTTGAAGGTCTTTACCTTCTGTAGCAACACCTAGTTCTTTCGCTTCTTTCTTAAGCTTTGTAAGATGGATTTCATCGAGTAAACCAGCTGCATCTTTATTTTTTGTTGAGATGCCAAATTCTTTAGCTTTTTCTTGTAATTTAGCTAGCTGTACTTCTTCAGCGATTGTCTCAATATCCTTGCCAGAAGTCTTAATGTCAAATTCTTTCGCTTCTTTTTTTATTTTTGCGTCACGAATATCTTTCATGAGTGTTTCAGCATCTTTACCACTTGTCGTTAGACCAAGCGCTTTAGCTTTTTTGATAAGATCTTCTGAGTTTCCTTTAAAGAAACCTCCAAAATGACCGTGACCGAATCCTTTGCCTTTGAACTCCCATTTTTCCACAGCAGATTTTGAATTAGAACTATTCTGATCTGCTGCAAGAGATGTAGTTGCATATCCCCCTACTAATAATGTGCCTGCAATTGTAAAACCAATTACTGATTTTTTCATTTGAATGATCCTCCTAGAATGAGTTTGTCGTGAAGACTTCTTGAAAGAGTCTTCAATTAAGTACGTAAGGTTCGAACCTTGTACTTATAATGTAACCAGTGAAAATGTCAGCATAATGTCAGGTAAAGAGGAAAATAAAAAAATATAAAAATGTTAGAAAAATCTTTCAAAGCTTATAATTCTAATTAAAACAAGCACTTTCATTACAAAACCTTACTCAATGAATGTGTCAGGTAAATGTCAAAGGGGAATTAAGGAACTAATACCTTGCCATTTTTTTTGTAAAAAGCATAAACTATATTTTAATACCAAAGTGTTCTGATTTGTTAAGAAGGGATTGGCGTCGTTTGGAATATTTATATGAAAGATATATAAAAACAAAGAAACAGCGAGAATGGTTTGATAAGATTGATGCTCTAGCTGGAGGATTTGCTAAGAGGGCAGACAGATATGATCAAAAAAGTGAATTTCCATTTGAAAATGTAGAAGAATTAAAAGAAGCGGGGTACTTATCTTTAACCATTCCAACTGAGTTTGGTGGAGAAGGATTAAGTTTGTATGAGTTTGTTCTATTGCAAGAAAGGATAGCGACTGGCGACGCAGCTACTGCATTGTGTCTCGGATGGCACCTAGGATGTTTTTTAGAACTAGCAGAAGAGCGAACTTGGGATGATGACATATTTCAGATGTTATGTGAAAAGGTAGTGAATGACCGGATGTTAGTGAACCGGGCAGCAACTGAGCCCGCAACAGGAAGCCCTACACGGGGAGGTATGCCACAAACTACAGCATTTCAAAATGGTGACCTGTGGATCATTAATGGTAGGAAAACTTTTACTTCTATGGCTCCAGCCCTTGATTATGCAATTGTTTCGGCACAGATTGGTACGGGTAAGAAAGGGAATTTCTTGATTTCCATGAAATCTGAAGGTGTATCGATTGAAGAAACGTGGGACACAGTAGCGATGCGTGGGACCCGAAGTGATGATCTTATCATGAAGGATATAAAAGTTGAAAACGATGCACTAGTCGAACAAGATCGAGGCAAAAGCGAACTGCCAAAAGCGTGGTTGCTTCATATACCTGCTTGTTACATTGGTGTTGCGGTTGCAGCACGAAACGAAGCTGTTCACTTTGCAAAGACGTATAAACCAAATAGTCTGCCAGGACCAATAGGAGAAGTACCAGAAGTGCAAAGAAAAGTTGGGGAGATGGAGCTAGAGCTTTTTCATGCTAGAGAGTTATTGTACAGTGTTGCTTTGAAGTGGGGAAATGATCCACATGATAGAATGCAAATGGGGCCAGAATTGATGGCGGTAAAACACATAGTAACGAATGCGGCTGCAAAGGTGGTTGATCTTGCTATGAGGATTGTTGGGGCAAGAAGTTTAGCAATGTCAAACCCGTTACAACGGCATTACAGGGATGTCAGAGCGGGGCTTCATAATCCTCCAATGGATGATATGGTTATTAGTACACTAGCCAAAAGAGCGTTGGATAAATGAGAAAAGACACCTAAATTGGAAGGTGTCTTTTTTGCTCTTTCTTTGAAATCAAATTATAGTGATTCAATCTCCTCTACAAAACAAAATTCGTTGCCAAACGGATCACCTACTCTAACTTCTTTAAAGCCATGTGCCTCTTCTAATCCAGGTCTAGCATACTTATACTTTTTTTCGGCCAAAAATTGATGGTATGATTCAATACCTTCAACATGTATCCTTAACTTTATTCCAGGGCTGGAATCACCATGATGTTCAGAAAGATGTAAAGAGCATTCCCCTAGAGAAACCTGCATATAGATGGGGAAATCTTTTTCATAACGATGTTCCCAATCTAACGTAAATCCAAGAAAATCTATGTAGAATTCTCTTGCTTTATCTTCGTCAAATATTCGAAGGACAGGGATTGTATGTTTTATTTGATATTGATTCATGAAGTCTTCACTCTCCAGGTACTTTGTTTTATTACTATTTCTCTTACCGATGACGAGTTCCCTTGTTTTATAGGAGGATTTTTCTCTTAATAGAAGAATTTTTTATATTAAATATTTCTATTTCATGGGGAGGGAATTTCCTTGAATGAAAAGTTAATTCGTGTTGGTACGACCTATGTTCCTGTTATGCATGTTGATCATTCTGCTAAGTGGTACGCAGAAAAGCTTGGTGCAACGATCAATTATTGTGATGATGAAAAAGCCATACTTGATCTAGCAGACCACAGTTTTTTTCTCGTGCGATCAACAGAAGATGAGACTTCGAACTTTACTGACTACAATGGGAATAAAAGGTTTTCATTAACCTTTGAAGTAGACGGAAAGGAAGCGCTGTATACCTTGCATGCTGAATTTAGAACTCAGGGTGTACAAACAGGAGATATTGAAGATCGTGGCCATATCGGTGAAAATTTCGTTTTTTTCGATGCTGACGGAAATTGTTTTGATGTGTGGAGTGTGTTAAGTCCGACATATAAAGCTTTACAGGAACAAGCTGCATTAGAGAGAAAAAGATGAAATGGATAATAGGTATCCTCTTTTCTATAGTAGGTATCTTATTGTTAGCGTATGGATTAAATCTAAAGGCAGTTGCTGAAACTGATGTGGATGGTGACGGCATCGGTGTGTATTTCTTAGGAATTGTAATCAACGAAAATGTTTCTTCAGTAGATATACCTTCCTATGCAAATGGGTTTTTGGGTACTGGAATTATTTTCTTAATACTTGCTGTTTGCATGTTCTTCATTCTTTTAAGTGAAAAAAACACATTAAAACCCATCACAACAAAAAAACAAGCTTGAGAATGTGAAAGTATTGGGTAATGTATATGTTATAAAATGCAGAGGGGGAGGTGAGCGAATGAAGAAAGTGAATGTATTTATCATCATTTGTTTATTCATTGCTTTTACTCCTGCTAGAAAAGTGATGTCACCTACAACGAGTGATACCAATGTTCAACTTTCTCACTTTACCCCCAAACGCCAGATCCTAGTAGAGTAAAAAACAGAACCCGCGCTTCGACATAAAGCGGGTTCTGTTTTTGTTATCTTTTTCCAGTTAAACCATACATGATAAAAGCTACGATCTGATCAATTTCCTTTTCGTCGTCCCATTCTTTATCCGAAAAGAGAAGAAAACGTGGCAGGATATAGCCTATGATACTTGATGCGGTCATACGCATAATCGTTTCAGGTGGAAGTGAAACAATCTCACCTTTTTCTTGAAAATGCTCGATGATTTTCTTGAACTTTTGATACACATGTTCAGTGAAAAGCTTTTGAAACGGTTCGCGTAATTCATCGTGGAAAGCGATCTCCTGAATGAAGATTTTTAAAACGGGAAACTGTTTACGAACGAATTCCAGTCTATTTTGAGCAATTACTCTTATAAGGTCTTCATAGTGTTCATATTCGTTCTCAAATACCTCTTTTGCGAAGGATTTAATGAAAAAAGGAGCTACGAATTTAGCTACTGTTGGTGTAACGATGGCAAGTAATAGCTCTTTCTTTGTTTTAAAATGACGAAAAATGGTGCCCTCAGCAACTCCAGCTTTTTTTGCGATCTCACTCGTAGAAGAGGAGGCATATCCCTTTTCAGAGAATGTATCAATAGCTGCTTCTAAGATTTTTCGCTGTTTATCGCTCATCGTTGGCGCATCGTGCTCGTTTATTAAGTCGTTGATCCACTCTGAATTGGACATTAAAGCTACTCCTTTTAAAAACGTACATTTTCTTCATTATAGACACTATTGATAGGCAGTACAAACGCTTATCCTATAGTTTGCGGTGTTTTTTCAAAGCGAGTACGTTTAATATCATAAATAAAAGAGAGAACCCAAGGAGCACTAGCACGTTTCCATAAATATCTCCCCAACCGTCACCTTGAATCATAATATCACGTATCGCTTCTCCTCCGTATGTTAAAGGCATGATATAGCTCAGGGGTTGAAGCCAATCTGCCATTGTTTCAATGGTGAACAAGCCAGAGAAAAAAACTTGCGGCACCACGACGAGCGGGATGAATTGGATCATCTGCAGCTCGTTCTTTGCAAAAGCTGAAAGCAAAGTTCCGAGTGAGAGGGCAGTTATAGCAAGCATTAGTGTAATCAAAATGACTAACCAAATCGACCCAGCCATCATGATATCAAGAACATAGATGGCAAACGAAACAATTATGGCAGATTGTATGATTGTAAAAATTCCGAAGCCTAATACATATCCGACTACCATTTCCCACCGACGCATCGGCGTAGCGAGCAGCCGTTCAAGTGTTCCAGTTGTTCTTTCGCGTAAAAATGAAACACCTGAGATTAAGAAAACAAAAAAGAAAATAAAAAATCCGATTAAGAACGGGCCAATATAGTCAAAAGACTCCATATCAGCAGAGCCATGCAAATAATGAATTTCTGGGTTGACTTGTGTTTTTTCAGTGTCTTGAGTCGGCATTGATTTCAACGCCTTTTCAATAGTTATTATAGAAGCTTTGTTTGCTGACGGATTACTTCCTTCTAAAGTAATTGTAGTTGAAGGGAGTTCAACTTCAAGTATGGCATCAAGTTTCTCTTCTGATAAGTCTTGGTGAGCTTTTGAACGATTTTGATAAGATTTGAAAGCTTTATCTGATGATTTTAATTTGTCTACAACCATTTGTTGATCACTGACAAGCCCTATCTTTGGTTCATAGTCATTGCTTGAAAAAACGAGGTTCACAAGCGTCAAGATGAAAAGAGGGGCAATAAACATCATCGCAAGTGTACGTTTGTCACGCACGAATTGTCTGATAATCCTGATCACTAGTGCCTTAATTCGCATGATGAGCCCCTCCATAATAAAGAAATGCTTCTTCTATCGTAGCGCTTGAAGTAGTATCTTTTAAATCTTTTGGTGAACCAGATGCAATTAGTTTTCCATCACGAAGCATTCCCAGTTGGCCGCATTTTTCTGCTTCGTCCATTACATGTGTCGTAACTAGAATCGTTGTACCGCTCTTACTTAACTTATTTAGTTCATCCCATATAGATTGCCTGAGAACGGGGTCAATTCCTACAGTAGGTTCATCTAGAATGAGGATCTTCGGTTCATGCAAGAGTGCCGCTGCTAAAGATAATCTTCGTTTCATACCGCCTGAATATTGATTAACGGGTTTTTCTAGGAAGTTTGTAAGGTTTACGAGTTTAGAAACCTGATTGATTCGATCTTTTTGTTTTTGTCCCTTTAAACCATAAATTGAGGAGAAGAATTCAAGATTTTCTTTCCCGCTTAATTCTCCATAAAGGGCATCAGATTGAGCCATAAATCCAATTTGCTTCATGGTATTAAGCTTTGGCATTATCGAATCTAGAACACTTATACTGCCAGTTGTAGGTGTTTCAATTCCTGCAATCATCTTAACAAGTGTTGTTTTTCCAGCACCTGACGGACCCAACAATCCATAAATTTCATTTTTGTTCACCGTTAGTTCAATGTTCTGCAATACTTGATGTGATTGATAATTCTTAGAAACATTATTTACTTCAATAACAGATTTCATATGGAAGCCTCCTTCTTAGTATAAAAGTGAGTACTCACTCATTAATCATTATTATCATATGCGAAAAACTCAAAAAACGTCAAGTGAGTACTCACTCATTTTTTTCTAGCCGATTAAAGAGAGGTATATTTAGTGAAATTCCAGTTGATTAAGTAGTATTGTTTGTTTGGAAAATGGTGGATTAGAATTTTGATACTAGCTGAGCTGCAATAATTTGCGATTGCTAGACAAAGCTTTGTATCTGAAGCGAAAAAGTAATTGAAAGAACCATTCGCAGGGAAAGGCGAATGGTTCTTTCATTATGATTTAGTTAGTGTCTTGAGCTTTCTTGTAACGATATTGTTGCCATCTGAACCTGATGAAGCACCCGATACAAAAGCCAAGTATGGCTACGAACGAAGCTGTTGCAACCATGATAGTAGCAATCCAAGCTATTGTACTCCAACCCATCAAATCACTTAATAATCCAACCGCAAGGAGTGAAGTCGCAATCAGTTGATTAAACTGCTGCTGGTCTTTATCTTCTGGAATATATTCGGAAGATTTCTTTTTCAAGAATAATTTAGCAGCTTCCATTAATGGATTGTAATTAAAGAACATTCCTAGAAGACCAGCAACTAAAGGAAGTAATAAAAGCCACGTTTGACCAGTAAGCCATGTTGCTACAGTTGATAAAAAGATGAACCACTGGTTTGTTCGAACTAAAGGTCTTGGAATAGAAGTGAAGGAGTGGGACATGTAAATCCGACCTTTCTTATAGGACTAATTATCTTATTGTAAATGTATTCTTAAATAATGTGAAGTGTTAATCCTTATTAATAGAAGAAGGGGATTGTTTAATGTAACAAGAATGTCTTAAAGCGAGGTGAGAAAAATGAAAATAAAAAGAGATGATCGTGATGTGCATTTTCAGTATGCGAAGGAGATTGAGGAGAAGCTTAAGAATGATACTTTTGCAGAGTGGTTAGGTATTGAATTAGTAGAGGTAGGTGCAGGAACGGCAGAAGCGCAAATGATAATCTCTAAAAATATGCTAAATGCTCATGGTACAGCACATGGTGCTGCGATATTTGCTATAGCTGACTTTGTCTTTGCTGTAGCATGTAATTCTTATGGAAAAACATCAGTAGGGCTTTCTGTAAATATTGGATATCTCGCTGCATGTCAAAGTGGTGATAAAATTACTGCAAAAGCTATAGAGATTAAACGTAATCATAGGACTTCTTGGTATGAAGTGAGAGTAGAAAATGATAAAGAGCTTGTTGCTCATGTAAGTGCTCTATCTTATCGGAAGAATGAATATTTTGTAGGGACAGAAGAAGGGTAAGTGGACTCACAAACCTGAAAACAACAAACGACGAAGCGAGGTTGGTACTGCCTCGCTTCGTCGTTTTCTTATATTATCTTAATGTTTTTTTAATATATTTGATGGTCTTTCTTAGATCTTCTGCAGTTGGTCTTCCAAAAGGTCCTGTTTGAATATCAAAATAGACAACTCGTTTTTGATCATCAACTAAAAATAACGCTGGTTCTCCATGTTCACCATGGTCATCATATAATTTTCCGTTATGGTATTGAACCCCATATGTTTCTCCCGCCACACGCTCTGTATCGCTGAAAACAGGAAAGGACAGGGAATGTTTGTCCTTCATCTTCTTTAGGTTTTGCTCTTCATCAGTAGAAATCGCAATGATGTGTGTATTTAATTCTTTGAATGTATCAATATTTTGCTCTAGCTCCTTCAACTGATCATTACATACCGGGCACCATTCACCACGGAAAAAGACAAGTAAGTGAAAACGATTATCTTTTTCAAGGTGATTGTAAAAGGAGAAAGATTCTCCTGTTTCGGATTTAATAGTGAAGTCAGGTGCTGTGTCTCCTGTTTGTAACATGTATACATCCCTCCAAAATAAGTTTCTTCTTTAGGTATTCCTCTTGCAGAAATTTTTAAACTCTTAAGCTTTTTAATTCTTAACAATCACAGTTCATACTAGGTCATATCTACGTCTAGATGAAGAAAGAAGTAATAAAAACAGAGTTAAATCAGTGACTTTATTCCTATTTTAAGTTAAAACTTTTAAAAATTAGTAGTTTTTATTTGTTTTTGTTAGAATAGTAAAATTCTTCTTTATTTTCTGTAAATTGGGCTCTATATTAGAAATTGTAGTTCAACAACAAATTAGAGGAGTGAAGTAAATGATTAAGAAGATTGCCACGATGGCAGCGGTTCTACCTTTAGTAGTTTCTCTTGCAACACCAGCAGCAGCTGCAAAAAGCACAGAGGTGAAAGCAAAAGTTACACCTCAAGAAATTATCGTAAAATTTAAAGACAACGTGTCAGAGTCAAAAGTAAAGTCTCTAGCAGTAAAAGGAAAAGATGAAGTAAAAGAAAAAGGCTCTAAGTTTCATGTAATCAAAGTCAAAGACGGAAACGTAGATGCAGCCATTGCAGAATATGAAGCGAGTGGAGATGTAGAGTATGCAGAGCCAAACTATACATACCATGCAAGCTGGACTCCAAATGACACGTATTTCTCAAATGGAGTACAATATGCCCCTCAAAAAGTAAGTGCTCAATCAGCTTGGGACATCACACGCGGTTCATCTACTACAAAAATTGCAATCATTGATACAGGAGTTGATTACAATCACCCTGATCTAGCTGGTAAAGTTATTAAAGGATATGACTATGTAAGTGATGATTGGGATCCAATGGATCAGAACGATCATGGAACACATGCTGCAGGTATCGCAGCAGCTGCAACAAATAACGCTAGAGGTATCGCAGGAATGGCACCAAACGTATCCATTTATGCTGTACGTGTACTTGATGCGAACGGGAGCGGATCTCTTGATGATGTTGCGAACGGAATCTATCATGCTGTAGATAACGGTGCAAAAGTAGTTTCACTTAGCCTTGGAGGACCAGGATCTGCTACTTCATTACAAAATGCAGTAAACTATGCCGTTTCTAATGGAGTAGTTGTAGTTGCCGCAGCAGGTAACGAGAACACTTCTGCACCAAGCTATCCAGCTTACTATTCAGGTGCAATCGCAGTAGCTGCAACTGACCGTAATGACCTTCGCGCTTCATTCTCTAACTATGGATCTTGGGTTGATGTTGCTGCTCCTGGTGTAGATATCGCTTCTACTGTACGTAATGGCGGATATGCTTACATGTCTGGAACATCCATGGCTTGTCCTCTAGTAGCTGGTATCGCAGGATTGCTTGCTTCACAAGGAAGAAGTGCTTCTAACATCCGTGCTGCTATCGAGAACACAGCAGATCCGATTTCAGGAACAGGGTCTTACTATTCTAAAGGCCGTGTAAACGCAGCGGACGCAGTACGCTACTAATCTATTATTTATGCTTACAAACTTCCAAGGCTAGCTCTGTTCTAGTTTTGGGAGTTTTTGTTTGCAATAGTTTAATAGAACTAACAAATCTTGTCGAACGATGTTGGAATTTAAGGATAAGGACATATGTTCGCATTGCGTAATATGTCGATGTAGACTTAATAGCTCATTTTAAATACAGGACTTGTGGTAACTTTTAACAATTTGGTAGAATAGTAATATAAACCCTCATCTAGAATCTTTTTTCTTACAAGTATTACATTCTATAAGTATAGAAAGGAGGTTCATAAATTCCCCTAGTATATCCTAGTGTCACTTTCTTTACAAAACATTCTTTTGAAATAAAAAGGAGGTAATGATGATGAGTGAAGTCTGTTTAATTCCATTTGTTCTTGAAGAAGTTATAGAAGAATCAAAAGAAGAGATTCCATATGGAGTAGAGATGATCAATGCACCAGCGTTTTGGCGTGAAGGTGAGAAAGGTCAAAGTGTGATTGTTGCCGTACTAGATACCGGATGTGACACAAATCACCCCGAGCTTGCTGAACGAATTGTTGGGGGTAGGAATTTTGTAGATGGTGATGAAACAGATTATCAAGATGCCCATTATCATGGAACACATGTTGCAGGTACGATTGCTGCTACATTAAACAATGCTGGAGTAGCGGGTGTAGCGCCAGATGTTAAACTCTTGATCTGCAGAGTTCTTGGAAAAGATGGAGGCGGATCATATCAAGGAATTATCGATGCTATTGATTACTCCGTTAAATGGAGAGGGGAAAATGGTGAAAGAGTGCGTGTAATCTCGATGTCACTTGGTGGCCCGACAGATGTACCTGAGCTTCATGAAGCGATCCAGCAGGCAGTGTTGGAAGATGTACTGGTGGTCTGTGCAGCTGGTAACGAAGGCGATAACAAAGAGAATACGAATGAGCATGCTTATCCTGGGGCGTATAAAGAGGTAGTCCAAGTTGGTGCGGTTGATGCGAAAATGAAACTTGCTCCTTTTTCAAACACGAATGATGAGATTGACCTCGTTGCACCGGGCGTAGATGTAGTATCTACCTATCCGGGTAACAAATATGCTAAGCTGTCTGGAACTTCAATGGCGACGCCTCACGTATCAGGAGCAGCTGCATTACTGATCGAACGAGAAGAAAAATTATTTGGCCGGAAACTTTCAGAAGCTGAAATTTACGCTCAATTGGTAAAAAATACATTAAGTATCGGATTAACGAAGAAAGCAGAAGGAAATGGATTACTAGTCTTAAATGCACAAGAAAAAGCAGTTTGCGATCAGGAGACTTTAAGAGCGATGAGAACTCCTATTGAAACGGCTGCAACGAAAGAGTCAGAATCATAAAATTTGCCCCGTTTCTTAGGAAGAAAGGGCGTGTATGGGGATGGCGTACAAAATTATTGCGTTGCTGATCAGCTTTGCGACACTTTGTATTAGAATCTATGAAGAGATGAGCAGACGTGCAAAGAATCGAGCAAAAGAAGAAGAGCTCCAAAAGAAAAAGAAAAGAAAGCGAAAGAAAGCAGTTAAGAAAAAGGAAAAGGAAAGTGCTTAAATGAATAGATGGAATAAAAGCTGATTCTGTAAGACGAGGCATTTTCACATGAATCAGCTTTTTTGTCGTTCTTTTTACTATTACTCTAAAAGTACTGTTTTCGAGTACTCAAAATATACATTGTTGCTCTTTACAAGTAGTTGATTTCCGCTCCAATTAACTTGCATTGAAAGAAAATAGTAAACAATCAAAGCAACAATCATAGTGAGTAAACTAGAAAGTTGCTTCTATTGTTCGAAAAGGAGTAATATATGAACACTACTGTATAAGAGAGGAACGTAACTATGCTTGTATTAGGCATTCTACTCATAATCATAATCGCTGTATTTTTGTTTATCATGTTGCATCCCGTTTTTGGAAAGAAACCATCAAAACAAGATACAAACGAATATGGCGCAATTAAACATTATAACAAAGGTGTTTTTATTAATCAGATTGAAACAGCGATGACAACAGATCTACGCTCTATGCTTCCTGTATTAAGAGAATTTTTAAAAGGAAACCCGCATCGTCAGCCTAAGAAAGCAATACCTATCAACTCACTTCAATTAGATGAGAATATAAACCTAGAAACAAAAGTGACTTGGTTTGGTCATTCATCATTATTAATAGAATTGGACGGTAGACGCATACTCTTAGATCCTATGTTTGGCGCCGCACCATCGCCGATTCCATGGTTTGGAAATAAACGTTACAGCAAGAAACTTTCGTTTGAAATAGAAGAGCTTCCACAAATTGATCTAGTGGTTCTCTCTCACGATCATTATGATCACCTTGACTATGGAACCATCAAACAACTGAAACATAAAGTAAAACAATTTGCGGTCCCACTTGGCGTTGCTGGACATTTAAAGAGGTGGGGAGTGGAGTCAGAGCGTATTCAAGAATGTAATTGGTGGGATGAGATACAAGCATCAGGAATTTCATTAATCTGTGCGCCTGCACGCCATTTTTCAGGAAGAAGTTTAAATGATCGTAATTCTACACTTTGGTGTTCATGGGTGATAAAAGGGAAGCAATCCAACATTTATTTTAGTGGAGATAGTGGATATGGGCCACACTTTAAAGAGATTGGAGATCAATGCGGACCATTTGATCTCTCTTTAATGGAATGTGGACAATATCATGAGAAGTGGGCTGCTATACATATGATGCCAGAAGAAACAGTACAAGCTCATATCGATGTTAGGGGAGCAGTTATGATTCCGATTCATTGGGGTGCTTTTACATTGTCTTTGCATGACTGGACAGATCCTGTTGAAAGAGCTGTAAATGCTGCAACAAAATTAGATGTTAATATATGTACACCTCAGATTGGAGAGACAGTAATCCTTGGCAGAGAGTCATTTTCTAGTTCGAAGTGGTGGACGGAGAAAACGAGTATATAAAAAAGAGTGCTCTTCACTGTGGAGGGCACTCTCTTGTGTATTCATTAACTTTTCCACAACTCCAACAGTGGGCCATCACTTCCAAAGAGAGGATCCCTATCAGGTAAAGGTACGAGCATAATATCATCTAATACAGCTGGTCTCTCAATAGGATCACCTTTTTTTAAGTTATGATCCATTCCGTTCGGGTAAGCTCCAGCTACTTTGAAATCAGTGCTACATCCGATACATTTATGTCCAGTACCAGCAGGAAGTACAATAACATCACCTTTTGAAACAGTTACAGACACACCATCTTCACCTCCAAGAAGGAGAACAGCCTCGCCGCTCATAACACCGAGAACTTCATGTGTGTTGCTATGATAATGATGATAATCAAAAACACCGTTCTTCCAACCGTTTGTCCAGCCGTTTTGTTCAAAAATGTCTAATGCATCCTGTGGCTCTTTTAATTTTCCTACATACAACAAAACGGGCCAGGAAGGATGATTAGGAATCTTACCATCGTCTGTAAAGAATAAAGTTTTCACATCTTCGCTAAGCATTTTCATACCATTTAACCCCTCCCCTGTTTTCGTATCCATTCCCTTATTTTAATGAAAAGAAACCCGTCTTCGTTCGAAAAAAATGATAAAAGAAAAATGAATACAAGAGCAATAATGCGAAATTCCTCAATAAATGACGAAAACTTATGTGTAAAAAAAAGTTTTCTTTTATGTGAAAAGAGGTATTAGATAGTTACGGTATGATAAATGTTATTGAAAGGTGGAAATCAGTATGAAGTACAAAGCGAAGGACTGGCTCCGGTTAACGCCGAATGAGAGATACCTGCTTTTATTCGCTGTTTCCCAACTCCAGAAAAAACTCAGAGCAGGTTAAAAGAACCAAAAAAATAAATTTAAGGCGTTTTCGTTGCCACAACTCCCCCTTGTTTGGTTAAAATAAGAATACAAGATAAACAGGGAGGAACACAGGATGATGACTGACCTCAATACATGGTTCGAAAAAGGCATGACGCGCTATGCATATATTCATTCAATGAAAACACACAAGGAAAACTTGCTTACGATATATAATTCATTCGTACTACCTGAACCTATGAAAGATGCGTTGCAAGGCATCCAAAAAAACCGGTTGAGAGCGATCGTGATCACCGAAGATTGGTGTGGCGATGCGATGTTGAATCTTCCTGTTTTTATGCGCATGGCAGATGAAGCACTTATTGATATCCGCTTTATCTTACGCGACCAGCATCCAGAATTAATGGATAGATATTTAACAGCTAAAGCAAAATCAATTCCCATCATTATCTTTATTGATGAAAAGGGCAAAGAGGTTGTAAAGTGGGGGCCGCGTGCACCAAAATTGCAGCAGATTGTAGAAGAACGCAAAAAGAAGATACCTTCCAAAGAAGATCCACGTTATGAAAAAGCTTTCAAGCTTTTTGCTGATCGGATCTCTAGCTTGTTTACGACTGACCATGCTCTTTGGGAAGAGGTAAGCCTTGATATCATAAAAAAATTATTAGCTAAACTTAATGTTAACAGCCTATAAAATGGCTGTTTTTGTTTTGTGTTAAAATGAAGAAATTGAAGCCATTTAAAAGAACTAAGTTTGAGGTGTACGATGAAAAAAACAAATGTTATTATTCTAGCTGGCTTTTTAGGAAGCGGAAAAACAACGTTACTTAAACAACTGCTAGCGTATGAAAAAGAACATAATCATAAAACGGCTGTGTTGATGAATGAGATCGGGAAAGTTTCAATAGATTCCGATAGTGTTCCAGAAGATGTGCCACTCAAAGAACTTCTCAACGGATGTATCTGCTGTTCATTATCTGATCAGCTTGAAAAACAGCTTTGGGGACTTTGTAAGGAAAATGAACTTGACACCTTGATCATTGAAGCAACAGGTGTAGCTCATCCGATAGATGTGATGGACGCTTGTTTGTCACCATACCTGCTTGATGAACTGCATGTTGCTGGAATCATTTCGATCATGGATGCACCAAGGTGGCTTGATCGAGGGATGATGAATGTCCAGGCTAAAATGCTGATGATGGAACAAATAAAGCATGCCGACTACATTATTTGGAACAAGGCTAGTTCTTTGTCAGAGAAACAGAAACTATCGTTAATGGAAGACTCGGAACGCTTAAATGAAGGAACTCCTTACGTGCTGACTGATTATGCAAAAGCAGACATTGATAAGCTGTTCGCACTATCTATAAAGGAAAGAAAAGAGCATCAAAAAGTTACAGCGGACAAACTAAAGGTGAAAACGTGGATGTATTCCTTTCAAGGTGCTGTCAAAAAAGAGGCTTTCGAAAACTGGCTCCGTGAAGCACCATCATCTATATACAGAATCAAAGGTTATATCAAATTTGAAGACGAAAAAATCTATCTTTTTCAATATTCATACGGGCTACCGAATTACGAAAAAGAGTTGATGAAAATGCCGCTAAGACTTGTGTTTATCGGTGAGGATTTGGATACTGAGAAATTAACAGAAGGCTTAGAGAGAATTGAAAAGAATAATTAATAAGCGACGCTTGGAGATCATCCAAGCGTTTTTTTGATGTGAAATTTATGAAACCTTTTATATTGCTTGTCGTCTAAGTAATGAATTTTAACAAGAAGGAGGTGCTCGCCACTTGAATTCTCTACATTTAAACGGGAAGTTAAGAATGCTATCTAAAGAAGAATTACTGACTCAACTTATGGATGATTATGGAGACATGGTAAAAAAACTTGCTTATACATACGTTAAAGATATTAATTTAGCTGAAGATATTACTCAAGATGTGTTCATCAATTGCTATCATAATCTTCATGTATTTAATGAAAACTCATCCTACAAAACTTGGATTTACCGGATAACAGTAAACCGGTCTAAAGATATCCTTAAGAGCAACGCATATAAACGTGTCTTGCCTTTTAAGAAATTTAATCTGATATCAAAAGAAAAATCACCAGAGCTTTCAGTAATAGACAAAAGTATATATAACTCAGTAGCCGACTCATTATTGGTCTTGCCTTCAAAATATAGAGAGATTTTATATCTTTTTTATTATGAAGAATTAAAGATAATTGAGATCAATGAGATTACAAGTTTGAAAGAAGCTACCATCAAAACGAGACTTAGCCGTGGAAAGCAGCTGTTGAAGAAAGAGTTAGAGAGGAGGAAGATTGAATTATGAGTAAGTATGAATTTGATAATATAAAAAAGCATCTTAATAAAGAAAAGTATGGAAAGATTAGTTTTTCAGATTCAGGAAAGGATCGTGTTCTTATGAAAATAACATCTTCCAATAAACCTAAGAAAAAGAAAATGCCTCTCTTTCAAAAATTATTGTTAAATGCCGCTGCAGTCGTTGCCTTTATGGTTATGGGAGCCATTGTTGTCAATGAAGTTCAGGAAAGTCCGAAAACTTCTGTGTCAGAAAAAAACACAGAAACTATTGAAAAGAAAGTTGTGCAAGAAAAACCTGAACAGACAGTCCATGCAAGTAGTGGAGAAACAACCAACGATAAAGAGTGGACAGACCGTACTGTTGCAGAGAACATCGAAAATTTTGACGCGAAAAATCTTAAAGAGTGGATAGCTGTTACTGATGAAATGTTTAAAGCTACTCTTGCAGATGTTCACGCAGATGATCCAGCTCATTATTATTATTTATCCGCCTCTAATGTAAACGGTAATCTTGGTTTTCGATATGATGCAGAAGGGATTGCTATAGAGAAAGATCTGAAAAATTTACAGGCTCTTACCGGTATAGTGGAAGAAGAACATAAAAAAAGGTATGCACATCTTAACATTGAAAATGAAAACCCATTTAAATATAAAGATCAATTCAAGCCTGCAGACGAAAGGTTATTTCAAGCACATAAGTATACTGCTGATTTGATAAGCGATATTAATGTAGCTATTAATAAAGATGGGAAAGGTACAAATAATGGATATGCATATATGTTAGACGGTGACAAAATAAAGGAACTGGAAAGCTTTATAAAGAATTGAAGTATAAAGACGCTTGGGTAGATCACTCAGGCGTTATTTTAATTTAAGCAACAATCCTTTTTAATGAACAGTTATTATCATTGGAAAGTAAGGGCATCTCATCGTTTTTTAATTTACATCCTTTTTTACTTCATTACCGTTCGTTTTATGGTAGTCTAATATTATCATAATTTTCCAATTTTAGATGGAGAGGTGTATATGTGGAAACAAAACTCATGACTCATGACCATCGGAAGATTCATTCAGATATTTATAAAATGAAACCTGGCCCTGTTCGTGTTCGTATTATTCCAGCAATGAGTTATATCACACAAGAAATGAATACAGCGTATCGTATGGATTGGGCAGGTCGGCCAGAGCCAGTTGATGAGCAATGGGTGGTCTGGAAAGTAGTAAATCAGCTTAAACATTTAACAAAAAATAAATTAAGTTATAAATTCACTCTAATGCCGCATGAGATTCTTTGGCATGAGAAAAAGGACAATAAATCAAGTACAACTCAAATGATGCAAGTACCTGATTGTATAACTAAAGAATTATTTGAAGAAGCATGTTTTAATGTTGAAAAGAGTTTGGGAAAAAAGCTTCCAACACTACAACTCATTTCTAATGAGTCGATTTCTTGTGTTCAAAAGTTACATAGTGGTCATTATCAATACTCGATTGAGACTTTAAAAGAAATAATTAGTTTTGCTGATCAAGAGAGCCTTTTACTGAAAAATAGTTATAAAGAAATCTATTTAACTCCTGCAATGAAATGTCATAAACCTGAAACATGGCAAACAGTTGTTAGTGTGGAGATTAGGAATTCAGGAGAACGAGATGAATGAAGACAAGGTTGAATTTAAGTTGGAATTAAAAGAAGAAGATAATCGATCTAGCTTTACATTACGAATGATATTTACTTTGTTATTCGTATGTTTTCTGGCCGTTCTCATTGTAGATATAGATGATCACAGTGTTGAGACACAAGGAATTGCTAGACAGTGGGGAGCGGCTGAATTGATAAACAATGAATCCATGAAATATACATTACTCACCGATTCAGAAAAAATGAAATATGTGGATATGATTTCAGAGACTAATAAAGAAGAACGACCTACATACTCATTTAATGAGTTAGATCAGTATGAATATCGAATTAGCAAAACGGAATATATTTATAAGCTTCATTACTACAGAATGGAGTCTTGTGCAGAATGTCAAAAAGATGTATGGGTTCGTATAAAGAAAGAGGATACAGGTTGGTTTGTATCTCACATTAAATATTCAGAATCTAAAGCTGAAAAGAAGATTCGTAACGTGGAAAGAGAGCAGATTCCTACTTCCGAAAAACAAGAAAAAGAGTTGGAAGAAAAAAAGTCATTCATCTTAAAGTGGTTAAATTAACTTTTAGAAAACAACTAAGGAGTGCTTACATTGAAATATCGATATTGGGGAATTACACTCGTTATAATCGGTGCACTAATTATGCTAAGTTCTTTTATGATCGATTCTGAACAAGAGAGGCTCATCCGAATAGGTGGAGGTAGTTTATTCTTCATCGGTACTTTGTTAATACCTGATTATGTAGTCAATCCTAAAAGTCATACGAAAGATAGATAAGAGCTGCCCTTATGAGTGCAGCTCTTTTTCGTTCAACAAATCATTAAGAGAGGAGAATATATAGTGAGGTTTAACACCTAAAACATCCAATGGCAGACTTCCTCTGTTGATCCATGCAGTCTTAAAACCAAATGTTGCTGCACCGGTGATATCCCAAAAGTTAGAACTCAAGAATAAGATTTCATCTCGGTTTACACATAGTTTCTCTTGAGCATACTGATAGGCACCGGGTGCAGGTTTATATTGTTTAACATCCTCAATGGATAATAGGTCTAGAACATCAGTCAACTCTCTCTTTTTTACTAGTGGCTCAAGCATTTTATATGTTCCGTTTGAAAAAATAACTTGCTTTACATCATTTTTTTGAATCTTATGGAGAGTGTTATGAACTTCTTCGTAAACTTTCAACTCTAAGTAAGCTTCCATTAAGGAATCAAGTGCATCTTCATTGCATTGTAGAGAGAGTTTTTTTAAAGTATACAAAAGAGCATTGCGGGTGATTTCTGAAAAAGGGATGTATCTGCCAGTTAGCTGGTGAAGCATGAAGTACTCTACTTGTTTTTTTCGCCATTCTTCACTTATCGCTTTTCCATGAGCTTCAAAAAGAAGCTCTGCTTTTTTAGTAACGGAATGCACATCGAAAAGCGTTCCATATGCGTCATAAACATAAGCCTTAATCGTCAATGAAGCACCTCCTCATAATACAAGGATACCCGAAATCATAGCAGCTTAACTTTTTAAAAATTCGTAATAAATATAGGTGAATTTCCCTGCCATTGAGGGAATAGATAACAATGAGGTGATAATAATGAAAATGCAATTGTATCTGTTATTTGGTTTTATCTTCGCACTAATTATAGCAACATTCGCGGTCATTAACGTTGGTGATGTAGAGATCAACTACCTCTTTGGAACTGCCAAATGGCCATTAGTTCTCGTCATTTTAGGATCAGCGGTAATCGGTGGTCTATCGGTAGGACTGTTTGGATTGATTAAAGTGATTCAACTGCAGCGTCAAGTGAAAAAGCTGCACCAGATTCATAATGAAAAAGAATCTTGGAAAGAAGAACGAGTTGCTGAACATGCTTCTGAATCTGTAACCCCAACAGATGAAGTTCCAAATGAAAAAGTAAAAGAAAACAAGTAGATGCAAAAGAAACCCTGAAAGTAGTCTTTAAACAATTACTCTCAGGGTTTTTCACATGATATAAAACTAATGCTTGAAAGCGATATCAAAAAGCGATAAGATAACTACTAATCAGTTCCAAAACGTTTTGGGGGATAATGAATGGCTACAATAAGAGATGTTGCAAAAAAAGCAGGAGTTTCTGTTACAACAGTTTCGAGAGCGTTGAACGGCTACTCTGATGTAAACGAAAAAACGAGAGAAAAAATTAAGACGATCGCACAAGAACTTAATTATAGTCCTAGTTTGCTAGCACGAAGCCTCGTGATGAAAAAAACAAAAACCATTGGATTGCTCGTGTCTGGACTTCGAATTGAAGGAAGTAAAGACAATTTTACCTTTGAAGTACTTTGTGGCGTTAATGATTGTGCCGGGGAACTTGGATATGAACTTGTCTTGATCAGTACAGATTCCAAGAAACAGCAGGAAAAAACGTATAACCAGCTGTGCAATGAAAGGAAAGTAGAAGGAGTCATTCTGCAAGGAATTAAAACGGATGATCCTTACTTGGATGAGGTATTAAAAAGCGAAATTCCTTGTATTCTTATTGATATACCGATTGAAAGTGAATCTGTTGGATATGTTACAACTGACAATAAAGGCGGAGCACAAACAGCGGTAGAGCACCTCGCTGATCTCGGGCATAAAAACATTGCGATGATTAATGGACATAGTCAAGCTTTTGTCAGCCGGGAACGTTTAGCAGGATATCAAGACGCATTACAGAAAAAAGGAATTCCTTTTGATGAAGATTATGTTGTAAACGGTGCTTTTTTAGAGGAAACAGCAGAACTTGAAACAACCAAACTATTAACAAAGTATCCTGAGATTACAGCATTGTTTTGTGCCAGTGATCTAATGGCGATGGGGGCTATGAGAGCCGCTAAAAAGATGGGTAAAATACTTCCAAGAGATCTATCTGTTGTGGGGTATGACAACATTATTCTATCCGCTTATTCAACGCCTTCTCTATCTACAATTGCTCAAGATCGCTATAAATTAGGGTTTGAAGCAACGACAATTCTAACGCAACTGCTAGAAGGTAGAGAAGTTGAAAAGAATAAAGTTCTCCAAACTGCATTCATAAAAAGAGAATCAACAATGAAAAACCACAAATAGTGGTTTTTACTTAGACCAAGACCGAAAACGTTTTGGAAACAACATTACTTTTAAAAACTAGGAGGATTTTGCAAATGAACTACCGTGTGATTAAAGAAAATGATCTGTTTTTATTAACAGATGACAAAGGGAATATTCCAAAAGAAAATGATTATGGACTCGGTTTATATACAAAAGATACTAGGTATCTAAGCAAGTTTGATATTAAAATAAACGGTCAAGATCCAATCCTTCTTTCCTCTTCAGCGGATGAGAATTATGAAGCAAAGATCTTGCTTACCAACCCTCACATGGAAGAGGACGGAAAACTTATTCTATGGAGGGAATCTGTTGAGATTGAAAGAAAGCGCTTAATTTATGATGGAGTTTTATACGAAACACTTAAACTGAAAAGCTATTATCCAAAGCCGGTAGATTTTGAAATTAGTGTTCATGTTGATGCTGATTTTACAGACATGTTTATTATTCGTGGTTTTCAATATGGTGAGATTGGAAGAAGGACGGGCGAAGAAGTTACAGAGAAATCTTTCAATTATTTTTACACAGGCGCAGACGATGTTGAACGTGCGACGAGAGTTCAATGGGATCGAGATGCAAAGTCAGTTGATAAAGACGGTTCTATCATATTTGATTTTCATTTAAATCACGGTGAGGCCGAGACGGTTACGTTTTCTGTAACCCCAGAAATAAACGGGAAGTCAGGAGTAGTTATGGATCCGGAGAAAGCACTTCGACTACTAAAGACTTCATACAAAAATTGGGAAAGAGGGATAACAAAAGTTCAAACAGATTATAAGCCTCTTGAAAGACTAGTTGACAGAGGAATTATGGATCTTCGCGTATTGTTAACGGATATAGGACATGGGGCGTTTCCAGTGGCGGGGTTACCTTGGTTTGGTGTGCCTTTCGGAAGAGACAGTTTGATTGCTGCTCTTCAAATGCTTGCTTTTAATCCTGAAATTGCAAAAGGTACTCTATTAACCATGGCATCTCAACAAGGTACAAAAGTAAATCCTTGGCGTGATGAGCAACCAGGAAAGATCATGCATGAAATTCGTTACGGAGAACTAGCGTCTACTAATCAAGTTCCTTTTACACCTTATTACGGGACGATTGATGCAACACCTCTGTTTTTAGTCCTTCTATCTGAGTATACAAAATGGACAGGTGATTTAACATTGGCAGAAGATCTGCAGCCAAATGTAGAGGCAGCCCTGAACTGGATCGATGAATATGGTGATCGAGATGGTGATGGATTTGTAGAATATCATCAAGAATCGAGTAAAGGAATCGCGAACCAAGGCTGGAAGGATTCTGGAGATTCTATCGTGCATCGAAACGGAGATTATGCTGAAACACCAATAGCTCTATCAGAAGTTCAAGGTTATGTCTATCAAGCCAAAATCGGTATAGCGGCCATTTTTGAATTACAAGGAAAAGTAGAGAAAGCATACAGACTTCGTAATGATGCAGAAAAGCTAAAGAGATTGTATGACGAAAAGTTCTGGATGGAGGATCAAGGGTTCCATGCGATTGCATTAGATAAGGATAAAAAACAGGTAGGGACTTTAACGACCAATCCTGGTCATGTTCTTTTTGCAGAGATACTGGATGAACTTAAAGCGAGTAAGGTGATACAAAAACTTGTTTCACCTAGTTTTTTCTCTGGATACGGTATTCGAACGATGGCAGAAGGAGAAGCGGGGTATAACCCGATGAGTTATCACGATGGAAGCATATGGCCACATGACAACAGTATGATCCTGCTCGGCATGAGTAAAGTGGGTCACCAGAGTGAAGCAAACACTGTGATCTCTGGATTGATAGCTGCTGCTAATTATTTTGAATATGACAGACTGCCTGAGCTTTTCTGTGGATATGGTTCTCATATTGGAAGAGCAGTAAAGTACCCAGTGGCATGTTCACCTCAAGCTTGGGCTGCAGGGACACCTTTAGTATTCATCCAAACTATTCTTGGATTATTTCCTGATAGTTTAAACAAAGTCATCTATCTCTCTCCACGACTGTTAGAGGAGATGAATGAGCTTAATGCAGACGGAATTAAGATTGGGGAAGGACATCTTTCCGTTCATGTTCGACGTGAGAAAGAAGAAACGGTAGTAGTGATCAAAGAGAATACGACAGGATATCAAGTGATTCAAAAATAGAGTGGTTCATCACCTTATTTATAGAAGGGAGCTTAAGAAAATGAGGCGTACAAAGTGGCTGTCTACGTTAAGTATATCTTCATTGCTTCTAGCAACGATATTATCTGGCTGTGGAAATGAAGAGAGCCAATTAGAAAAAACAGAGATCGTACTAAGTGGATGGGGTGGTAATCCGACAGAGAAGAAATTGCTAAACGAAGTACTATCCGATTTTGAAAAAGAACATCCACATATAGATGTGAAATTGAATACGATCAGTGATCAATACATGGACGTGCTTAAGACTCGATTGATTGGTGGGACTGCAGCAGATGTATTCTATCTTGATGCTTTTGAAGCCCCCGCTTTAATCGAAACGGGTGCTGTTGAACCACTCAACAAATATGTGACACAAGACTTTGATCTTGCAGATTTTGAAAAGCCGATGCTTGACGCCTTCAAAGAAGGTGAAGAGCTTTACGGTTTACCAAAGGATTACTCAACGCTTGCTCTTTTTTATAACAAAAAAATGTTCAAAGAAGCTGGAGTTACAGATCCTCCAAAAACATGGGAAGAGATGGAGGTCATCGCTAAAAAGCTGACAAATCAAGAAAAACAGGTATACGGACTTGGTATGCTTCCACAGATTGAACGAATGTATTATATGGCAGAATCTCGTGATGGACAGGTCATCACAGATGGTCGAGCCACTTTTGCTGACGATAAAGTCGTGGACGCGATTCAGCCAGTTGTTGATATGCACGTTAAAGATAAGACTGCAGCAACACCATCAGAAGTCGGTGCAGGGCAATCAGCTGGTGAGATGTTCGGTCGAGGCAATGCAGCCATGGTTATGGAAGGGAACTGGAATATTCCATTTTTAGAAGACACGTTTCCTGATCTTGATTATGGAACAGCTGAACTACCAACAGTAAACGGTAAAAAAGGGACGATGTCTTTCACAGTCGGATACGCTATGAATGCAGAATCAGAGCATAAGAAAGAGTCGTGGGAACTGATCGAATATCTCACGGGTAAAGAAGGAATGAAGAAGTGGACGAGTAAAGGTTTCGCTCTTCCTACAAGAAAGTCTGTAGCCGCTGAACTAGGATTCGACCAAGACGAACTCCGTGGCCCTCTTGTTAGCGGTGCAGAGTATGCAACCGTATGGCAGGATGGACCAAAATTGCCAATCGTGATGAACAATTTTAACAATCAATTCCTGAGTGCATACTTGGGTGATCGACCTTTAAAAGAAGCATTAAAAGATGCAGAGAAACAGGCGAACAGGGAGATAAAAGTTACTGAATAAAGACTTTTGAATCGAGGTGAACCATGTGAAGATGTTATCAAAAAAAGATAGAAGAGAAGCGGGACAAGGGTATCTATTCCTGTTGCCTGCGCTCCTCGTGTTAGGTGTATTTGTAATCGCACCCATTCTTTATGCAGTTTTTCTTTCCTTTCATAAAGTAGAACTGATCGGGGGTGCGACCTATGAGTTTAGAGGGCTCGATAATTTTATGAAAGTAACATTTGACGATCGAGCTATAATTGCACTGAAGAACACGGCGATCTATGTTGCGATCGTAGTACCAACCCAGACATTTTTGGCTCTAGTATTAGCCGCATCATTGAATGCAGGGCTCAAAGGGCAGAAGTTCTTTCGTATCGTATACTTCTTACCAACTTTAACTTCATCGGCTGTGTTAACACTTATTTTTATGTGGATGTATAACCAGAACGGATTGATTAACTATGTACTTAAGTTCTTAAATCTGCCAACGTATAACTGGATTGGTGATCCAGACGTAGCACTTATCGCTATTATGATCATGAATATATGGGCAACGGCACCATTTTTTATGGTTATCTATTTAGCTGCTCTACAAGACATACCAGATAGTCATTATGAAGCGGCTGAACTCGATGGAGCAGGTCCAATTCAAAAGTTTTGGCATATCACAGTTCCAAACTTACGACCGGTAACATCCTTTGTGGTGATCATGGGTCTGATCGGGACATTCCAGCTTTTCGACCAGTCGTATATTTTCTCTGGAGGATCGGGCGGACCAAACAACTCGACGCTGACGGTTGTTCTCTTAATCTATCAATATGCATTTAAGACACTTGGAACGATGGGTTACGCTACAGCGATCGCATTCATGCTTGCCATCATCATCTTAGTGGCAACACTATTACAACGCAAATTTTCAAAAGAAGAATCACTGTACTAAGGAGGAGATACCATGAAAAAACGTACGGCTGGAAGAAAAGCTTTGTATGTAATCCTTGTCGTTTACGCAATCATCACCGTTATTCCGTTTTTGTGGGCACTGTCTTCTTCCTTTAAAACACTTGGTGAGATTGTAAGTGGATCGATTAATTTTATTCCAAAAGACTTTACACTTGATAACTATAAGCAGATCTTTACGAGAGAGCCACTTTTCGGAAGATGGTTGTTTAATAGTTTGTTCATTGCTACAGTCGGAACGCTATTAAACTTATTGTTTAACTCTATGGCTGGGTATGCACTCGCAAGATTAAGCTTTCCAGGAAAAAAGAGCATCTTCTTGATGATCCTGGCTGTACTAATGATTCCTTTCCAAGTAACGCTTATTCCAAATTTCTTAATCCTAAAAGAACTTGGGTGGCTGAACTCTTATCAAGGGATGATCATACCAGGTGCGGTGAACGCGACATTCATTTTTATGATGAGACAGTTTTTTATTAATTTTCCAAAAGAAGTGGAAGAAGCAGCTGCAATCGATGGACTTGGACGATTCGGTACATTTTTCCGTATTGTTTTGCCTCTTGCTAAACCTGCTCTTGCAGCTCAGACAATATTCGTGTTCATGGCGTTTTGGAATGATTTCATGAGACCTCTCATCATTTTGTCCGATCAAGACATGTTCACGCTGCCACTAGGACTGAACTCGTTCAAAGGCCAGTTTATCTCATTTTGGAACTATATAATGGCCGCATCTATGGTTTTTACACTACCGATTATCGTCCTGTACGCATTCTTTAATAGATATTTTGTAAAAGGAATCAAATTTACGGGAGACAGATAAGATTATTGAAGTAAAACTGGCTTGAGGGATGGGAGCGAAGTACACCGATAGCCAGTTTTTTTGCTCAAAAGCACTTTTATTCACGGTAATCTCTTTTTTATTCAGGGTAATCAATATTTTATTCACGGTAACTGCACGTAATTTCACACATAAAACAATTTAAACGATCTTCGTCAATAATCGACATATTCTCTAAGTGTGTAAACGGAGTAAACCATTCTAGTTTATAGAATGGTTTACTTATAACATATATGTTAACCTGATATTATTTTAAGTTGACGTATTTCTGAACCTTCGCTATTCTAAAGCGTATACAAACTTATATTGGAGGTTAATGAAAGATGACAGCGCAAAGGAATAGATTGAAAACGATTGATATTACGCTAGTCGGTATGTTTGTAGCACTTATGGCGATAGGCGCAAACATCACGACCATGTTTCCGTTCATGGTAGTTGGAGGCGTGCCGATTACACTGCAGACCTTTTTCTGTATTTTAGCTGGGGCATTGTTAGGAAGTAGATTAGGTGCTATCGCGATGAGTGTATACGTACTAGTTGGATTGGTCGGAGCTCCAGTGTTTGCTCAATTTAAAGGTGGCTTTGCTACAGTGATCAGTCCGACCTTTGGATTTTTATTATCCTTCATATTGGTAGCTTATCTTACAGGTTTAATTATTGAAAAGAATGGCGAAAAGCTTCTTACATTGTAGCAACACTTGTAGGAACAGCGATTAACTACATTGTAGGGACAAATCTAATGTTCTTGGCGTATAAAATGTGGGCAGATGCACCAGAAGGTTTCACATACTCTATGGCATGGGCGTGGATGATGGTTCCATTACCTAAAGATATCTTTCTAGCCATATGTGCTGGTTTGTTAGCTCCAAGAATTAACATTGCTCGTAGAAAGACGATATCTCAACGAACAAAACATGCATCATAAAGGAGTGTAGTTAAGATGATATGGAACTCTCTTGCTGAAAAGGTTTTGAGTGGTGAAGAGATTACGAATGAAGAAGCTCTAAATATTTTAAATTGTCCTGATGAAGATTTGCTATTGCTTCTACACGGCGCTTATCAGATCAGAAAGCATTATTATGGTAATCTAGTAAAGCTCAATATGATTATTAATACTAAGTCAGGCGCATGCCCAGAGAACTGTGGATATTGCTCACAATCTATCGTTTCAACGGCTCCAATTGATACTTATCGGATGATGGATAAAGATGAGATGGTAAAAGGTGCCCAATCAGCTTATAACTTAAACGTTGGAACGTATTGCATCGTTGCAAGTGGTCGAGGACCTACTAATCGAGATGTGGATAAAGTTGTTGAAGCTGTCAAGGAAATCAAAGATACATATGGCTTAAAAGTATGTGCGTGTCTAGGAATATTAAAACCAGAACAAGCAGAGCGTTTAAAAGAAGCGGGTGTCGATCGGTACAATCATAATTTAAACACTTCGGCTCGGAATCATAAAAATATTACAACGTCACATACATACGATGATCGAGTGAATACGGTAAACATTGTTAAGGAAAGCGGGATCTCTCCTTGCTCTGGAGTAATTGTTGGTATGCGAGAGACGAAACAAGATGTTATTGATATGGCAAGAAGTCTTAACGTACTAGACGCAGATTCTATACCAGTCAATTTCTTGCATGCGATTGATGGAACACCGCTAGAAGGGACAGACGAGCTAGATCCCCGCTACTGTTTAAAGGTTCTTGCATTATTTCGTTATATCAATCCGTCGAAAGAGATTCGCATATCAGGTGGACGCGAGGTGAACTTGAGAAGTCTGCAGCCATTCGGTTTATACGCTGCGAACTCGATATTTGTAGGAGACTATCTTACGACAAGAGGACAAGAGTCAACAGCTGACCATAAGATGTTAGAAGATATGGGCTTTAAAATTGATCGAACTCCTGTTATGGCGCCATAGTTTTTTGTTAAAGATTGAAAAGAAACTCGAAGCTTTGTACAATAGGGAGTATTCTATTGTACATAGTGGGAGTGGTTTTTTTGGAAAAATGGCAAAAGTGGGTAGAAAAGATAAACTGGGCTGAAATCATGCTAGCGGCTGGTTTATGGGCGGCGAAGTTTTTATTGATCATCATCATGTTCTTGGTGATTCGTTCAATCGGTAGACGTGTGATCAACCGAATGTTTGATAAAGCAGCATCTCATAGAAAGATGTCTACAGGAAGAATCATTACGTTGCAAAAGCTTGTGGTTAACCTATTTTCCTACGTATTAATCTTTGTTTTTGCGGGTATCTTATTCAAACAGTTTGGCCTTGAGATCGGTACTCTTATTGCTGGGGCAGGGGTAGTCGGATTAGCCATAGGTTTTGGAGCACAGGGACTCGTCAGTGATGTTGTAACGGGATTCTTCATCCTTCTTGAAAAACAGATGGAGGTCGGAGATTACGTAACGATCGGCGGCGTCGATGGAATTGTAGAGGAAGTAGGTTTAAGAACGACTCATATTCGAGCTTTTGACGGCACATTGAATTATATGCCTAACCGTGAGATCAGCACGATTGCGAATCATACACGCGGAAATATGCGTGCACTCGTCGATATCGGAATCGCATATGAAGAAAATATAGATAAAGCTCTCGTTGTTCTGCAAGACGCTTGTGACAAAGTAAAAGAAATGAATCCTAGTATTATAGAAGGCCCTAATGTACTCGGTGTTCATATGTTAGGGTCATCAGACGTTGTTATCCGAATTATTTCTAAGACGATAAACGGAGAACAGTGGGCGGTCGAGAGAGAGTTGCGTAAAGCATTGAAGGAAGCTTTAGACGCAAACGGCATCGAGATTCCATATCCTCATCAAGTAAATTTAGAAAAAGGTGCATAAGAAAAGCCGGGAGAGCGTTTCCCGGCTTTTTTTAGTTCTTTTCGATATTTTGTTTTGATAAATAATCAGTTACATTTTTTAGTTTGTTTTTATGAGCCATAATATAAAGGATATCGTGAGCGTGAATCTCTGTTCTACCTGTTGGTGTAATCAATTCTTCACCACGGATCATTGCGCTAACAGCAGTTTCTTTTGGTAATGAAATTTGTTCTAGTGTCTGTCCTATAATTTTCGCATGTTCTGGAACGAAGAACTCTACGATTTCTGCGTTGGCTTTACCAATCGAAACAAGTTCCAATACATGGGGAGAAGTAGGTTTTTCTTTTTCAGTTAATTGTAATTTCTGAGCTACCCACGGAATAGTTGATCCTTGGATGAGAGCAGAGGTAAGAACAACGAAGAAAACGAGATTAAAGAGTAATTGGCTATTCTCTACACCTTCAATAAGTGGGAACGTAGCCAGAACAATAGGAACAGCACCACGAAGACCAGACCATGAGATAAATAATTTCTCATTTATTGAAAAGGCAGAAGTAGGCATACTTAGAAATACACCTATTGGACGTGCGATAACAATAAGTACGAAAGAGATCATCAAGCCTTTTAAAATAATATCTACATGAAACAGTTCACTTGGAAAAACAAGGAGACCTAATATGGCAAACATTAAAATTTGCATCATCCAAGCGAAACCCTCATTAAATCGTACTATTGAGTTTCTGTATGTAAGGTGGCTATTACCCATAAATACAGCTGCAACATAAACTGCTAGCAATCCGCTTGCTCCAGCTAGCATCGTAATGGCATAAGTAAGGATAGCAAAAGAAAGAGCAAAGACAGGGTAGAGTCCACTAGATTCAAGTCGTATCCGATTAATGGCATAAACCGCCAGCTTACCAAAGAAATATCCAAATACTGCTCCCATTCCCATCTGCCAAAAGAATGAAAGGATGAGTCCAAGGATTGAAGTTGAATCTTTTGTAAGGAGTTCAATAAAAGTAATCGTTAAAAAAACTGCCATTGGATCATTGGAGCCAGATTCTGCTTCAAGCGTTGAAGAAAGTTTTTCTTTAACATTTTTTCCGGCTAATACAGAAAAAACAGCTGCTGCATCTGTTGATCCTACGATTGATCCGAATAGAAAAGCTTCAAGCCAACTAACATCTAATAACAACTTAACTGATACAGCTACAACAGCAGTCGTAAGAAATACGCCAAATGTTGCGAGTGAAAGTGATGTGGTTAAGATGGGTTTTACGCTTCCCCATTTTGTCTGAAGTCCGCCTTCAAATAGAATAATAATAAGAGCAATTACTCCGACTAGCTGACTTAAGTGAGGGTCATCAAAATAAATGAAATTAAGCCCATCACTTCCAACGAGCATTCCAATACCAATAAAAAGAACAAGTGCAGGTACTCCAAAACGAGAAGAGAATTTTGTAGTCACCACTCCTAGTAGCAGTAAGATTGCAAGTAATAAAATAAAATAATCTACGTTAAGACCACCTTCGAACATAACAACTCTCCTTTAATTTTTGTACAATTTAGCCACTAATATTAAACAAATCCTATTCAGTATCAACGACAATTATTGTCTTGAAACAATTGACAATTTATCCAAAAGCGGGTAATCTTGACGGAAGATAATGGTTGTAAAATTACATCACCTTCGTCATTTTTTTACATAAACTATTAATGGAAGTTTTTTCTCCATCATTTCAGGGTAAGTAAAATGTTGAAGAGATTTACAGGAGGGATTGAACGTGTCAGCGGACCATCTAAAAAGAGAAAATCTAATTGCTGATCTATTGTTACATAATATTTATAAGACAGCAGATGGACGTCATTTATACGAGCTTTCTTTGCAGGATCTTGAACAACAAGTAAAGGATTTACTATCCCCGCCTGCAGAAGAAAAAGCCACTTAAAATAGGTTGAGTGATAAATGGTAACTAAAACTGGCTCCTACGCCAGTTTTTTATTTTTCAAGCTTTAGTTATTTTAAAACTAACATAAATGAAAGAAGACTTCACTCAGGAAGTCTTCTTTCATTTCATTTATTTATCTGTTGAAGCATCTTCTTCCCAAGCTTCTGTGTTTTTTAGTCCGATGCTAGATGGACGGAAAATGGGATCTTTTCCTTCTTTCTTTTGTTTCAAGTAGTCACCAAGTGCATCAAAGGCAATTTTTCCAAGCAGTGAAATAGCGATTAAGTTGATGATCGCCATAAGCCCCATGAACATGTCAGCTAAGCTCCAGACAAAATCAAGTGATGCTATTGCACCGTAACCAACCATAGCTACAACAGCTAATCGGTAGATGAACAACCAAGCTTTGTTCGTACTGATAAACTCGATGTTAGACTCGCCGTAATAATAGTTTCCAACTACTGAACTGAATGCAAACAACATAACGATTATCGCTAAGAAAGGGCCACCCCAAGAACCAAGCAATGTGTTTAAAGCTTCTTGCGTTAAAATAATGCCATCTGCTTCCTTGGAATCATACATACCTGATAAAAGAATGATAAAAGCCGTAGAAGAACAGATCAATAGTGTGTCAACGAATACACCGAGAGATTGAATCAAGCCTTGTTTAACAGGGTGGCTCACATCAGCAGTAGCTGCTGCGTTTGGTGCACTACCCATACCGGCTTCATTTGAGAACAGTCCACGTTTAATACCGTTCATCATCGCTGCACCTAGGGCTCCGCCAGCTACTTCCTCTACACCAAAAGCACTTTTGAAAATCATGCTAAAAACGGCAGGAAGTTCTGTAATATTTGTGATCATTAAAAACAGAGCTACGAGAATATAAAGTCCTGCCATAATCGGAACGATAATCTCTGATACTTTGGCAATACGTTTAATTCCACCAAAAATGATAATCGCTGTTATAACGGCTAAGAAAATACTTACATAAACAGGTTTGATATCAAAAGATTGTCCAAACGCACTCGCAATTGTATTCGATTGAACAGAGTTAAAAGCAAGTCCGAAAGTAATAGAAATTAAGATGGCAAAAATAACACCCATCCAGCGAGCATTCAATGCTTTTTCCATGTAATAAGCAGGCCCACCGCGGAAAGCAACTCCATCTCGAACTTTATAAATCTGAGCTAACGTACTTTCTACGAATGCAGATGCTGATCCAATTAATGCGATCAGCCACATCCAAAATACTGCACCGGGTCCACCTGCCGTAATAGCGAGGGCTACCCCAGCTAAGTTTCCAGTACCTACACGTGAAGCTGTACTGATACAAAATGCCTGGAACGAAGAAACGCCTTCCTTATCAGCTTTTGCACCTTCCCCTAAAAGCCGAACCATCTCTCCAAACATACGAAACTGAACAAATTTTGTTCTGATTGTAAAATAAAGTCCTAACCCAATTAACATAACAATCAGGATATAAGACCACAAATATGTGTTAACACTTCCTATGAAATTGTTAATCCAATCCATACATACACCTCATTTATTCTTTTGTCTATCTCAGCTGTACACCATTTTTTAATGTAACAAAACCTTACATATTTATCAATCTTAATTTTTTTCACTCTATTATGGCAAGTAAGGTCAGCTGTTAAACATTAGTACGCTCCGTTTATTTCTTCCAAATAAATATTCCCTGAAGTATGTCGGAACAAACGGTATTAACGGAGAAAAATTTAAAGAGTTCCTATTTTCACCATCCCTATATTTTGTGAATATACTAGATAAAACTGATTGTAATAATCGGAATTAAAGTAGGTGTTGAGGGTGGATGACGGAACCCCATTATTTATACAAAAGTTTCTACAATCACCTAAACAAGTAGGAAGTCTTTTCCCAAGTTCTCTTAGCTTAGCTAAGAAAATGACGGCTCCTCTTTGTTGGGATCATATAGATAGCGCTGCTGAATTAGGAGCAGGTACAGGTGTAATCACAAAAGAAATAGTACGCAATATAAAGACTGGCTCAGAGCTTTATATATTTGAAAAAGATGAGGAGATGAGAAAAAAACTCAAATTTGAGTTTTTTAGAAATACCGTATGTGAAGATGCTCGTCATATTTTAGCTAGCACCGGAAAAGATGAGGAAACACTAGATGCCATTTTCTCAGGGCTGCCATTTGCTAATTTCACACGTGAATTACAAAACGAGATTGTTGAGGAAATCTATAGGTCACTAAGGCCGGGAGGGATATTAGTAGCATTTCAATATTCGACACAGATGAAAAGAACGTTTCAGGAGATCTTTCGTACCGTCGAAATATCTTTTGTGGCGAAAAATTTCCCTCCAGCTTTCGTGTATATTTGTGAAAAATAAAAAAAAAACAAAGTGATCAGTACGTCTGATCACTTTATCTGTTTAACGATAAGAATGGTCCAAGTGGTCAGAGATCAAATGCTTATGAACCATTGCCTCCATACATGTTATCAGGATGGCGATAAGGAACGAGCCCCACAAAGAGATACTTACACCAGGTAAAGCAAGTCCCAATAGGTATACAAGTACAAAACTTGAAGTAAAATCAACCGTAAGCTGTTTGCCGTACGAAATACGAGGGACCATAATGTACTCCAGCAAAACACCTAAAGGAGCTAAAATGACCGTGATCCAAATATAGGGTTGGACAAACTCAAAGTCTACACTTTTGAATAGAAAGTTACCTAGTATAAGTGAGAGTGGGATGCCTAAAATTTTTATCATCAAACTTTGCATGTATATTTACTCCTTCAATAGGTGATTTATGCTAGATCCATTTTTATGAGAGATCTATAATTGCAATCCTTATCAGAATGAACGTGTCAGATATGTTTTATACCTAGTTTAAAAACTTCTTTTTTGAAGTGTCATAAAACAAGGTGAGAGTGGGTATTACTTCTGTAAGAATGTAATTTAAAAGGAGGCCAAAAGTGGTGGAGTACTCACTATATAAAAAGGACGGAAAGTTTCCATGTGATGTTACGGTCGACTATGACAATATGGTCTTTACGGTGCGGGATAGTGATACGACAGGTGAAGTCTTCAACAGTGCGAGTGAAGTTGCACACTGGATTAAACAGCATTGGTCCGTTGAACAGTTTCAAAGACCAGATGACTATTACGATTTACTGAAGCACCTTGAAAATTCGTTAGAGGATGAAACAAAATAAATCCATTCAGATTGGCAAAGTTTAAGTACTTGGTCTTTTCTTATAGAATCATATGGAAAATCATGTAATAATGGTTGAAACAAAGAATTGGAGATACCGTTATGAACACTAGTGAATTTGAGCAATTGATAACACATCTATTTGGAAAATGGCTGAAGGAATTTGAAGACGAGGGTGAATACGGTTTTACACATAAGGTTGAGAAAGAGATTAAAGTAATCGCTTATGCGACAAACTTAACACCAGAGACTGTGGAGAAAGCGCATATTAGCGGAGCAGATCTATTGATCACTCATCATGATGCTTGGGATTTTGTGTACGGAATGAAAGAAGTGTGTGTAGATGCGTTAAAGAAACATCACATATCGCATTACTTCGCTCATTATCCGCTTGATTTTGTGGAATTTGGAACGAGTACAGCATTATTCGAACGAATTGATATCGATGAGATTACAAGTCTATCAACATTTAATAATCACAAAGAGTTTCCCGGTATCGGCGTTTTTCATAAACCACTTTCTTTTATGGAACTAAAAGAACGACTTCAACATGTAATGGAAGAACCAGTAAAAGCATGGGAAAATAATGATCGTCTGATCAAAAAAGTAGGCATCCTTACTGGGGCAGGAAATAATACATCAGTCATTGAATATGCAAAGAAACAAAACTGCGATGCATTTATAACGGGAGAACGAACATTATATTCTGTCCAATACGCTAAATTTGCAGGTATTTCCTTATATGTTGGAAGTCACACATATACTGAAATCTTTGGGGTAGAGAACTTAGTGTATCGAATTCAGAAGTTTTTTCCAAATGTAAAAGTGTTTAGAATAAACGAAGAACATATAGAATCATGTTAAATGGTAAAAACCTTCTATTCTAAGGAGGTTTTTTTCTTTATGAAAAGTAGAGATTAATAAAGACAGAACTTTGAGCATATATTTTTAATGTTACATAACCATTTGTTAGAATAGTATTAAGTAACATCATATAAGGTGGATATCCAGATGGAATATGTTGAAGCTTTAAGAGATATTAAAGAGATCAATGCGATTAAACGTTATTTAAAGAAAAATTCTGTGCGTGATTATGTTCTATTTGTTCTAGGAATCAACACGGGATTAAAAATAACTGAACTACTTTGCATGCAAGTAAAAGATTTATTATCTGAAGATCTTGTTATTCATGATTTTTATTCTGTCCCAAATAAAGACGGGAATAAAGAGGTATTCTTAAACGAAACAGTTAAAAAAATCATTATTCAGTATGTTGATTGTGCAGATCTAAAGCGAGAGGATTTTTTATTTTTATCTAAGAAAACAAAGTTGCCGATTACTCGACAGCAAGCTTATCGAGTCATACATCAAGCTGCAGAGCATGCTGGTATTAAAGGTAAGATTGGAACAAACTCGCTGCGTAAAACTTTCGGCTACCATGCTTATAAAAGGGGAGTAGCCATATCTCTATTACAAAGGCATTTCAACCATGCAAGTCCTTCTGAAACACTTAGATATCTTGGGATTTCTAGGGAAGACCCCATTAAAACGCAGATTGACGTAAGATTATAAGGGAAACCGTGGAGGTACATTTATGACAGGAGAAGCGTTAACAAATACAGAGGCCATGGAACAGATTAAGAAACAACACAAAAAGTTAACGAAAGGAAAGCTAGCTACAAGAGCGATCCTCATAACTTTTGGAGCCATACTTATGGCAGTTGGACTAGAAATATTCTTAGTACCCAACAATGTAATTGATGGTGGTATAGCTGGTATCTCGATCATGCTATCACACATAACAGGATTAAAATTAGGACTCTTTCTATTCGCATTAAACTTACCATTTATTTTTATTGGTTATAAGCAGATCGGAAAAACGTTTGCTTTTTCAACATTATACGGAATCATTGTTCTTTCGATTGCAACTACATTACTACATCCTGTTCCACCATTTACAGACGATTTGTTATTAGCGACTGTGTTTGGCGGAATATTTATCGGTGTCGGAATTGGAATGGTAATCCGAAGTGGTGGATCATTAGATGGTACAGAAATTTTAGCTATTCTATCTAATAATAAACTACCTTTTTCAGTCGGTGAAATTATTATGTTCTTTAATATTTTTATTCTCGGAGCGGCAGGTTTTGTTTTCACTTGGGATAGAGCTATGTATTCATTAATCGCTTACTTCATTGCATTTAAGACGATCGACTTAACGATTACAGGTCTTGAAGAATCGAAGTCCGCATGGATCATCAGTGATAATCATAAAGAAATCGGAGACGCAATCCTTCATCGATTAGGACGAGGAGTCACTTACCTAAAAGGTGAAGGCGCTTATACGGGTGACGAAAAAGGTGTTGTATTTTGTGTGATCACTCGTCTAGAAGAGGCAAAGCTCAAAGATATTGTCGATGAATTTGATACGAATGCCTTTCTTGCAATTGCTGATATTGCTGAAGTAAAAGGCGGAAGGTTTAAGAAAAAGGGAATTCACTAAAATAGAGGGAGCGTTTAACTTGTTCGTTTTGTTGAAAATTGCTTTCTCTGCAGTCGTTTTATCACTTGCTGTATATGGAATATATACGGGAAATCATGATGTGACACCCTTTACGTCTCTTAGCGTTGCCTTATTATTACTTGTTATAGAGCTTGAGGAGCGGGAAAAGAAGAAAAAATGAATAAGTTATCTCTGCTTTTTAGCATTTGCTATAAACCTTTTTGTTTCTGTACAATCCTTTATCGTTTAATGTTAAAACGCCTCGTTTTTTCGAGGCGTTTTTTCTTTTGGCTGTTTTCGAGTCAAAGAAGATAAGGATTTGAAAGTAACATTCTTTTAGAAAGACTGTTTTTTTATTCATTGTTGTTTTTGAATGTAGTTGATTTCCTTTACAAATGCTCGCTTTTTGCGGGGCAAACGGTGATTGTATGCTTTAACAGCCATTCCATTCCTTCTTTTAAGTTTGCAGCGACATAATCAGGTTGAACAATAGATGTAGTATGATTTTGATTCCACGAAGCTTTTCCAGAACCAGTTTGCACTAATATTGCTGTGCATCCAGCAGATTTAGCAGCAAGAATATCTGTCCATCGATCACCAAACACGACACATCTTGATAGTTCAAGATTATGATCACTTGCTGCTTTCTTCAGCATACCGATTGCAGGTTTTCTGCAATCACAGCTATCTGTATGGTGATGCGGACAAAGATAAATATCATCAAAGCCAAACGACTTTAATTCTCTATAAAAGTCTTCTTCACATGCATCGCCACGACTGATTCCAGGCTGATTCGTAAAAGAAAAAACTAAGATATCATTGAATTTTAGTGTATGAATCACTTCTTCAGCAAAATAAAAAAGTTTAAAATCTCCTGGATATTCTATCTTGTCAGACCCGCCTATCGTTCCATCACGGTCTAAAAAAACAGCTTGATAAGCTTCATTCAACTATATCAGCTCCTAATCATATTTGATTGCTGCATTCGGACATCGTTTACTGAGTTCTCCTAAAAACTCATCCCTATTTTTAGGAGAAATAAGAGCCATTCCAAACTGATACGTAATATTGATGCGTTTTAAGGATAGAGCTGGGCTGGAAATCGGATTTAACGTTTTATGTGCAGATGAAATTTCACGATATAGAATTCTTTTGTTGATCGGACCACATCTAATGACCAGTTCTTTTTCTTCTAAAACGTAGTAGGTTGTAAACCAAAGCCAACTTATAAAAGCGATCAAGGCAAGATTAATGATGACTGTGATCATTATTCCTAACAGATCTGCATTTTCTTCTAGTAAGGCGTTCGTACTGATAAATGCGCCATAACCGACTGCACCCCAGAGAATTAATCCAAGCCACCAATCTTTTTTTGAGGGGTATTTCATTTTGGGACAACTCCTTTTAAAAGAATAATGGACATAGTTAATACGTTGAGTACAAACAAATATATAAATAAATTTTTATAGCTTTTCGTTGATTTCCGCTACAAGACGCTCTCTGTAACCAAGTATCCTTTTTATTCCATTATAATCTGAATATGATTGAAGTTGCATTTCAATTGTTTGTTATTAAGTAAACTTTTTTCTCATTGTAATTTGTTATGGAACTTTTTACATATTCAATCGTATAGCTTAATAGGGTAAAGAAGTAAATGTTAAAAAAGGGGATAGATTATGAACATCTTGTTATTTTCCATCATTGTGGGGCTAGCTGCAGCATTAGTTATCTTTCCAATCTCAAGCGGCAAAAAGTCTGTTAAAAAAGAAAAGAAGAACAATCTTACAGTTGCCATGATTGGTATTATCATATGTACCATTCCTGTTATATTTGTTTTCTATTATATTACGAATCTCGATCGCAACTTTTCGTCAGTCTGGATACTTGCGATTATAGTTACAGCCATTGGTGCGTTTTTTGCTACTGGCAAAGAAAGGTTAATCAAGATAGTCTTATTTCTTATCAGCTTGATCATTGGTATCTTTTTTCTGACTGCTGGATTATTTAACGCTAATGAAAAGTATCAGTCATCTAAAATGACAGAAAAGACAGAGATTGAATCTTTTGATGAGAAAGAAACTCCGGCAAGTGTTCCACCAAAGTTTGCAAGAAATAAGATGAGAAAATCTTTTGGGCAAGTACCAAATACAAGCTTTTATGAACTAGGAAATCTACAAATTCAAAAGGTGGACGGAAAATACGTGTATATTGCACCAGTAGAGTTCTCTGGAATTTTTAAGTGGTGGAATGGTGATGTAACCCCAGGGTATTTTACATTGAGTGCAACCGATTCTTCAGCCAACCCGAAGTTTGTTAAATCAGAAATGACGTATACTCCATCTTCGTATTTTAATAAAAACGTTGATCGTCATATGCGTTCTAGTTATCCAGAATACATTTTCTATGGCGAACCACAACTAGAGATCAATGACGATGGAAAACCGTTCTATATTCGTTCCTATGGAGAGTTCATTTCTGCACGTAATGGATTTAAGGTAAAAGGCATTGTTGTGACAGATCCCGAAAATGGAAATACGAAGAATTATCACATTAAGGATATTCCAGCCTTTATTGATGGTGCGGTATCTCCAGAAACAGTTAGCTTGCAAAACAGTTACTTTGGTAACTATGTTCATGGTTTCTGGAACAGCAAATTCGGTAAGAAGGATGTGAAACTGCCGTCTGATGAAGGAACGGAAGCTAATGTAAGTCCAATCTTTGATGAGAATGGGGATATGTTTTACTTTACCGACTTTACAAGTCCGAAAGAGGGAGTCGACTCTATGCTCGGTTATTCATTAACAGATGCAAGAACGGGGAAAGCTACCTATTATACTGGTAATCTTGAAGAGTCTTATATGGATTCTGAAGGAGCTTTAGAAATCATAGAAAAGAAATTTATCGAGAAAAAATGGGACGGTGAGATGCCTGTACTCTATAACTTCTATGGAGAAGCGAGCTGGTTGACCCCTGTTCTAGATTCAAATGGATTTCTACAGAATTATTTTATTGTTTCTGCCGCAAACCCAGAGATATCTGTATATGCAAATACACCAAATGCTGCAATAAAGCAATATAAAACAGCTTTGCAACGAGGCGGAGGATCAGTAGACGGAACTTCGGATGCTGAAGAAAAACAGGTTACAGGAACCGTTCTTCGTGCTTATAAAGAGAAAGTTGGAGATTATACGGTCGTATCATTCTTATTAGATAACCGTCAGAGCTATATTGTATCTTCAGAAAATAATCCGCTAGCAATCTACTTAAAAGAACAAGACAAAGTAAACGTCACCTATCAAAATACCGGCGAAGCCTTTTTACCTGTAACGGAGATGAAAATAGAAGGTTTAGAATAAATGATATAACCAGTAAAAAGGCAGGGCACAATCAAATGTGTCCTGCCTCTATTTATGGTTGTGGAATATACCTGCGTGCACCTGAGAATTCTACCGCATAAGCAGGTGTTGAGATCGGGTCAAGTCTTACTGTAGATGCTGTGTTTGGAGAGTGGATCATCATACCGTTCCCGGCGTACATCGCAACATGATGAACGCGTCCTTTTCCTTCATCATAAGCAAAGAACATTAAATCGCCAGGCTGCATTTGATCTTTATCAACGATTAGCCCTTCCTTAGATTGAGGACCAGAGTCTCTTGGAATTGTAATGCCGTTTGCTTTATGTATTGTGTGTGTAAATCCAGAACAATCAAATCCAAACCCTGAAGCTCCAGCCCATAAATAAGGAAGATCTAGAAATTTCTTCGCTTCTTCAACGAGTGCTTCACCTGTTGGCACAGGAATATCACTTTCACTTCTATATACTTTTGCATCTTTTGCATCAAGCCATCGAACTTTTCCTTGAGGTGTTAAAACAGCAATTGTATTTGTTAATTTCTTAATAACTGGTAGCTTCGTGTTGTAACTTAATTCAAGATCTTTTTTATGTCCAAATGGTCCTTTAGAAAGCCATGCAGTTGGACTCGTGATTAATGCAAAATGCTTTTCTTCAGCTTTTTTGTAATGCTTAGAATAAGTTAATTGCGAAAGCGGCATCCACCCTGGATAGCCAAGCTCGTTTCTAGGTGTAGGCTGACCATAGACCGCAACTTTCACCCAGTCTCCTTGTTGTTCTAGAATATGTACCTTTTGACCGTATAGAGCTTGTGTTTCAAGTTCTCCAACTAGCCAAAGCTTCTCTTCATACGTCATACTCTTAGTCCAGCTTCGTAAGTCAACAGGAGTAGAAACAGATGGGTCATCTACAGGCCTTGCTGCATCTGGTCCTACCCAAAGAGTTGCTGCAGCAACATTCACATACATATCTTTCCCAACAATTTCTTTGTTTGTTGTTTCTTTTTCAGCTGAAGCTGTGTTTGAAAATATACCAAGTAACACAGCGAGTGAAAATAATACTTTTAGAATTTTTTGCATCGTTTCTTTCGCTCCTTTTTTCTATTTTTCTACAACATTCGTGTTATTGGTTGAGCATTCCTTTTATCTATCCAAAAGATAAGTCAAAAAGCCCTCTGCACGTTTATGAATATCTGTTGCCAATGTACTATAAATAAAATTGTGCAGGTAAAAAGAAGGGTGCAAAAAAACACCTCCATCAAGAGGTGTCTTATCGATTTAGCTTATTAAGAAACGGTTGGCATCCATAAGTTGATTGCCGTATACAACAAAAGCGGATAACACTCCTGCTAACAAGAGATACATGATTAACACAATAACTTTTGTTTTCGTATTTGAGACGTAATAGTTTTTTGTTTGTTCAAATTGTTTCTCTGTGTTGGCTTTTTCAGTTAACAAGCTTTGTTCATATGTTTCAAACAAGCTGCTGTGGCTAAAGTTAGGAAGTTCTGGAATAGTTGCCATCTCTTCACGATCAGCTTCATTATACAAGTTATGAATATATTCTCTCTGACGCTGATTGCTCTCATATTCTTTTAAAAGTGTTTGTAAGAATCGCTCACGATTATTTAGTATTTCAATTTCAACTAAAGTACGATGCTTATGAATCTTTTTCTTATCTTGCAGAACAGGAAAAGAAGAACCAGTCGGCATGTTTCGTTTTAGTCTATCTTTGGCAACACGTACATCTTCTAAATAAGTCCCAATGATATAACCAAAGTTCGGCATGTCTTTGTACTCATCCATTTCTTGATTGATCGCAGAAAGTTTCTCTTGTTCGGATTGAAACAAAGTAAGCGTTTCTTGTAGCTTATTTTGTTCAAAATCTTCACGTACTCGTTTCCACCAAGTTAGAATACCGAAGATGAAGATCAAGAAAATGATCGGATCGGGTGATATGAACAAATAAGGCAGAACAAGTAATAAACCAATGAACCAGATCTTAGTAGATAGAACTCCAACGATCCTTCCGCCGTCAAGTGGTGAGACAGGAAACAAGTTAAAAAGGTTGATCATAGCCCCTAAAAAGATGACTAAGCCCCAGAAAGGTTCTCCAGTCGTTTCATACAAAAACACAGCTGGTAAGAAAGATAATAAGCCGAACAATGGACCTGCATAAGCGATATAGGCTTCGTCTTTGGCATTCTTAGGCATTTCTTTCATACCAATCGCGGCACCCATAAACGGGATAAAGATTGCAGGTGATGTTTTTATCCCTTTTTGTTTGGCAGCGACTAAATGACCCATCTCATGTACAAAAATCAGATAAACAATTGCTACAGCGAACTTCCAGCCATAAAATGCAGCGTATGCGCCAAGTGAAATAAACATGGAGATGAGTGTAGCAAATTTACCTAATTTCAGTAGGCCGAACACCCACTTTAATTTACTTAACAGAAACAAACCTATGCCCGCTATGATGGTCCAAATACGGGATTGGTTTTGTTTTTCAGCTTTTTGAGCCATGTATGAATCCCCCAAATATAGTTTCTTATTTCTATCTTAAAGGAAATACGTTGAAAGGGGAAAGAAGTTTCTCATTTAAGAAAAATCCTTCATAGTCGTTTTTGGATTAAAAAATAGGGGTATACGACATTTAAGTACCCCTCTATTGATAGGAAAGTGTTGCGAATGCTGTTATAGATAAGAAGGAGTGATGAGTTTGGCTTTACATGACCATCCATATATTAGTGATGCATTTGTTCTGAACAAAAGAGAAGTAATCAAATCAGTAGAAGCCTATTTATTACGCGAAGGTTATGAAACAGGGATTAGCAATGAGAAAGGTGTAGATTTGACAGCAACGAATGAATATCATACACTTCTGATTGCAGTTCAAGGGAATATGTCCGAATTAGATGAAAAAAATTCCCAGGATGAATTTTGCCTAAAATTTGTAGATCTGCTAAAAAGTCATGAAAAAAATCCAGCTAAAACCTTAGTGCTTGCTCATCCAGATACTCCAATTTATCGAGAAAAAGCCAATAAGATCAAGCATGCATTGGATGATTTAGGAATTGTGAGATTTTGGATTAAAGAAGATGGAACAATAGAGTGGGAATAGAGTTCCTCAACAAGAAAAGGCACCGGAATAGATTCCGGTGCTATTTTACTTTTTCAATTGTATCATGGCTTGCTTCATACAATTCAGGCAAAACTTCCATCTCTTCAATTTCTCGCTTCGTTTTTTCAGTTCCTAATAAGTATAGGTTTCTAAACAGTTCATACACTAACTTACTGTCTTTTCCTCGATGGTATTGGGCATGTGATTCAGTAAAGTGTCTTTTCGGTGAGAAAATATCTAATCCTTCTTGTTTATTGTTAGCATGCATTTTAGCAAACAGATGCTCTAGCTGTTGCTTTTCATCATAAGAAGCTTGAATCTCAAAATAATGCACATGGTCATCAGTAGGTAGGGGCTCCATATCACCTTTAGCTGTTACATAAAACGTTCCTTTTTGCTCCATTCTGAAATACCTCCTTTTTCCTTTTCATACCTCTAGTATGTTGTTTTGAAACATAATACGAGGAAAAGAAAAAAGAAGCTAAATGCTCTTAGCTTCTTGTCCGTATAAATCAGCGTTCTTTTTTAGTAAGGAATAAATGTACATGTCATAATATAGCTCTTTAGCTCTTTGATGTTCGCGTAGTAATGCTTCTTCATGAAAGCCAAGTTTAGTTACAAGTGAGCGTGAAGCATTGTTTTCTGGTCTGATCACAGCAGCTATTCTGTTAAATTCCATGCCATTGAAACCGTAATGAAGAATCGCTCGTAATGCTTCACTCATGAATCCATTATGCCAATAAGCCCGATTTAGTTCATAGCCGAGTTCTGTTCTTCGGTCTGATTTGCTCCAATTATGGAATCCGCATGTTCCAATGAGTGTATCTTGTTCATTAAGAACGATTCCCCATCGTATGGAGCTACCCGATGTGAATCCTTTTTCAAACGCTTGGATAAGCTCATAGGCTGCTTCCTCCGTTTTTAGAGGTTCCATTCCATAGAACTGTAGTGCGTCGCCATCAGAGAAAGTTGCAAATATTTCTTTTACATCTGATTCAATCACAGGTCTAAGTCTAAGCCTTTCGGTTTCAATGACGGGAAAATGATCGTATGTATTCAAGAATTACCTCCTGTTTTAAGAAATAGATTTTAACGACATCTCTTCAATAAAAAGTTGGGTTAAGTATGGATCCCATTGTGTTCCTTTGCCATCTTCTAAGATTGCCAATGCTTTTTCATGGGTCATCCCTTTGCGGTAGGGTCTATCAGATGTCATCGCATCATAAGCATCGGCAACTGCAATGATTCTTCCAAAGATAGGGATGTCTTCACCAGCCAGCTGTTCAGGATATCCTTTTCCATCATAACGTTCATGATGATAACGAACACCAGGAAGCAGTGGTTGCATCGCGTCATATGGCTGCACTTGCGCTAGGATGTCAGCTCCTATTACTGGATGCTTTTTTATGTGTTCAAATTCTTCTGAAGTTAATTTTGATTCTTTGAGTAAAACGACATCAGGTATTCCGATTTTCCCAATGTCATGCAAAAGAGCTGCTTTTCGAAGTTGGACCAATTGCTGAAATGGTAATCCAGCCATCTGACCGATCTTCATTGCATAATCCGCAACTCGTAAGCTATGTCCTGCTGTATAAGGATCACGTGCATCCAATGTGGCTGCCATCGTGGCAAAAAAACTTTCAAGTAGCTGTTTATTTTCATGTTCGCGAGATTGTATAGCTTGAGCCATATGGTTGAATCCTTTTATAAGCTTAGAAAATTCATCTGAATACAGATCGTTTACTTTCGCATTAGAATTTCCTGTGCGGACCTCATACATGCCTGCTTGAAGTTCGTTCATTGGCTGCTGAATATCTTTAAACAATAAAAATGCTCCATAGATAGCAAAAGAAATACCGATCATTAAGATGAAGAAAGCCCAACTCCAATACGATCCGTTTACAGGTGCGGATAGATGATATAAGCGTACTTGATTCGCGAGTGCGAATAATAGCAATGGAAATGTTCCGATAAACAAGGTGCTCCACTGAATTTTTCGTTGAATGGATATGTGTTTAGATGTTGCTAAAGAAAGTATTTTCCCATGGTCTTTAAGCGTTCTTTCTTGTATGTTACGAAGCACGGGCTGAACGGCTTTCGTAGTCAAAAAGAATTCAATGATCGCGTGCATCCCTGCCACTAAGATAGCTCCGAGTGATGCAAGATACATGTAATAATAAGGAAGTGATAAATAACCTAAAGAAATCGCCAAAGCTGTTAAAGAAAGTGCTGGTATTGATAATCCAAATAAATGAGGACCTAATATTCGTTTAACCGTTCTGATTGGGAAATGGTGCGCGTGAAAATATGCTTTTTCTGCAAGCTGTATAGGGGGTAGTTGTTTTGAAAAGTAATTTTTAAAAACAGCTGTGTGCATGCGAAAAAAAACAAATTCAAGTGAGAACATAATAATGCTTGAAGTTAGAAGAATACCACTCAAAACTAAAAATTCGAATGTAGATAATCGGAGTGTGGTAAAAACAAAAACCCCACCAACTCCTAATACGGCAGCGGTTGAACCAATCACATAATTTTTTAATAAACGCCTTTCAAAATTCTCATAAATCTTCATGTTCCCCCGCCTTTCTTACTATTACTTTTAAAAGATATTATTAGCATACCTTACAAAAAGTTGGAAAAAAAGCGATTTTTCAACACTTTATAACATTTTTTGATAAAAACTAGGGCTTATGTTTTATTTTTGGGCTACGGACAGGAAAAGAAGAATTGAAAATCAATATAATTGATGGAAGAACAAGAGGATTGAAACTAAGTATAGCACGTATGATTGTGGTGCAAAATACACAGGATGGATAATTTTTCAGAATAACGGGTATGAAATGGTATATGAAAGTAGGAAGGGAGATTGAATCATGGCATTATCAACACAAGAAATGGACCATTTTAAACAAATCTTATTATCACGAAAAGAAGAGATAAAAGGTATGAGGGAGAGAAATGACTCCTTCGGAAATGATTCGGAATTTCCGAAAGAATCAACAGGTGAACTTTCTAACTATGATAATCATCCAGGTGATCTTGGCACTGAGTTATTTGAAAAAGAAAAAGATATCGCTTTAAATGATCTTCATGAAAAAGAGCTTGAAGATATAGATGGAGCTTTAAAAAGTATTGAGACAGGTGAGTACGGAGTTTGTAAAACGTGTGGTCAAGATATATTAAAAGAGCGGCTAGAGATAGTACCTTCTACACTTTATTGTAAAGAGCATAGCCCTGCACAAAATTCTTCAGATGATCGCCCTATTGAAGAAGAGGTAATTGGCCCTGACTATAAAACTAGAAGCAACGACAATAAGGATGCAACTTTTTTTGATGGAGAAGATACATGGCAGTCCGTTGCAAAGTATGGAACGAGTGAAACTCCATCAGACTTTACTGATCCTGATAAGAGAGATTACAACGAGATGTATGAAGATTCGGATGATGATGAAGGCTTTGTAGAAGAATATGAAAGTTTTGTTGCTACTGACATTACAGGAAAAGAAAGAACGGTTATCCAAAATAGAAATCATGAAGAATATGAAGAAGAGCTGGACAGGGAAGAGGACAAACAGTCAGATAGAGAAAAGTATGATATATAAAATACATGAGGCGCTGATTCTTTTTAATCAGCGCCTTTTGTTTTACGAAAACAATGTGAATAATTTAAACGCAAGGAAGCTAGAGAAGGCAAGCAATCCGATTCCAGCTAATCTTGCCACCCATCTTATCGTAACCTCCTTAATCAAGGTGCGAAAAAAATGAACGGTAAAGGCTACGTTAAGGTTCCATAGAATAATCCCAATTATAATACAAAAACTTAATCCAATTCTGATTGTAACACTTGATGTAGATGGAATACTTTGAAGCGAACCACCATAAACACCAAACCAAAACATAAAATTATAGGGATTCATTAGAGCGATGACAAAACCTGTCCAAAAAGGTTTGTTGACGTTTTTGTTGTTTTCTTTGATTAAATGCAAGGAAGAAACAGAATTCCTAATGGTAGAAATTCCTAAGTAACTAAGCATAATAATTCCGGTTAACAACATGCACGTTGTAACCCATTTATGATGTAGAAAAGGCGAGAGCCCTAGAAATATAAATGACATAAACAATATATCCGCACAAACTGCCCCAATCCCAACGAGCCAAGATGGCCAAAAACCACCATATAATCCATGTTTGATCATCTCAAGTTTGATAGGACCAATTGGAATTGCTAAACTGATACCAAGCATGACGAAATGAATACTCAATATCATGATTTCGTTCAAAAGGTGCCCCCCTTTTTCATGTGGCTTGTCTAAGGTACTTCCAAAATATGAGATTCCCATCGAAAATAGTACGGAAGGAAAAATTAAGGTCACATCGAAAATGTAATGTAATAAGAAGCACATTCTGAATATAAGGAGATCTTAAAATGAAAAAAGCAGGTTTGCTAATTGTTGATGTTCAAAAGGGATTTGATGATACAGATTTCTGGGGAGAACGTAATAATGCAAATGCTGAAGTAAATATGCTTATATTACTTGGTGCTTTTCGAGAGGCAGGATTGCCGATTTTTCATGTTCAGCACCAATCAGAAAATGAACATTCTCCATTGCATCCTTCAAAATTAGGTTATCAGTTGAAAACAGGGTTTGAACCTAAAGAAGATGAACTTCTTTTTATTAAGAATGTTAATAGTGCTTTTATTGGTACAGAGCTTAAACATTCATTAGAAAAAGAGGGTATTGAACACATTGTGATTATTGGTTTAACAACGAACCATTGTGTATCTACCACAACAAGAATGGCAGCAAATTATGGATTTGGAGTGTCGTTAATCCATGATGCTACAGCAGCATTCAAAATAATTTCATATGATGGAACAGTGTTTTCAGCGCAAGATGTCCATGAATCTGCTCTTGCACATCTTCATCAAGAATTTGCAGAAATAATAAGCACAGAAGAAGTATTAACACGATGGGTGAGGACTTCTCCATACATGCAATAGCAGACATAGACAATATTCCCCAGGAAATGTCGTATACTGCTAATGGTTTAGAGGATTTTATTTAGGGTAAAAATGTATATACTAAATATCAGAGTAATTTAGAGGTGTCTTTCAGATGAATAGTGATCAAATAGAAAAATTGATGAACAATCCAGAACAAGAATTAGAGTTTTGGAGAGAAGAAGACCAACAGCCTGAACTTGTCAGGATGAGGTATGTTCCACAAGGAGAAAGTGGTTATTTCCAAGTTACTTTTTTAGATGAGGAAGAGGGAATTATCGGATCACAAGTGTTAGATGAAGTAGAGGATGCTTTGCGTTTTTTAGAGAAAAACAATAATGTGAATAAATAGATGAAACCAGAGGGAGAAATGGCCCTCTGGTTTTTAATATGTCTCTTATCAAAGAATTTTTCTTGTTTGTACCCATTCTGTAGCATGTTCTATACATGTTTCAAGTTGTTCAAACTTTTCTTCTTTATGCATCGAAATGATTTTTTGAGCTGTTTTATGTGCAAGCTTCATTTGTTCTTCATTAATATTCCCTTTTTCAAAAGCTTTCATCAACTCATCATCATCTAAAAGAAAAAGTTCTTTGTTAGGAAGAATAACGATATCTAAATAAAGGTCATCAAACCAAGGTATTCCATTATCGTCCACCCCATGATCGTTACACATATCAATATAGAATTGTACAACTTCACCGTTATCGTCCAATACCGTGGTGATCGTGTATTTTTCTCCCTCAGGAAAATGTTGCATCCACGTATAGCCAGAGTCAGCGATACATAACTTATTCTCTTTATAGTTTACAACTAATCGTTCAGAAACTTGCTTCAAATGAATCACTGTAACTTTCCCTTTAAAACGAGAACTTTCTTTATGTGTTACTTCAAAATGTTTGTCTGTTACCCTTTTCCAATTGGGACGATCTGCTGTTTTATGTTCCATTTTAAACCTCCATATTTTGGTAATAGTATAACCTACATTTAATTAATAAGAAAAGGTATATGTATAATCGTGGAGAACTATGTAGAAAGAATGATGTGAAATGGAGGGATTGTAAATCATGAAAAGCATACATAAAGAGTTAGAGGATTTTCAACTGCAAAAAGGTTGGGAGATTAGTCAAGAAGGTGCTGATAAAAGCACGGAATCGCTACTACTTAATCACATGCTTTTAACGACTGAAATAGCGGAGATTGCTGAAGAATTAAGAAAAATGTTGAATAGAGCGTATGATATGAAAGAAGAAGGTGTTGAAGGGGAAAAAGCTTTTCAACTTGCAAAAGAAGAAGTTGCTGAAGACATTGGAAAAGAAATTGCTGATAGCATTGCTTATCTTTGCAAGTTTGCGACGTTCTTTCAAAGAGATATTGAACAAGATATAAAAAATAAATTAAACGAGATCAATTTTCGTACAAAACCAAATCTTCAAAAGCGAATAAAAGAGGAGGTAAGATAAATGGAAATGTTATTTAAAGAACATAAGATACGATCTCATGATGATACTATGCTTTTAGGTTATGATTATGGCGGTTCGGGGGACACGGTGATTTTAATTCATTACCTTAGTGGAACTGCTAAAGCATGGCATCCAGTGATTCCGTTTCTAAAGAGTCATTATAGAATAATAAGCTATGACCTTCGTGGACATGGAAGTTCGGAACAACCTCGTCATGGGTATTCATTTGAAGACACAGCGAATGACTTAGAGAGTGTAATGGAACATTTCGAGATTGAAAAAGCTCATCTCGTAGGAAGCTCATACGGGTGTATGGTAGGGTTATATTTTACGGCAATGCGGCAGGATAGAGTTTTGTCACTTGCTAACATAGACGGTGCGATTATTAACGATACCGGTGAGAATGGTCTGCATGATGAGACATTAGAGGAGCATCTAGCTAAGTTTGACGAACAATTAGATCCAGATTACGAATCGATAGAACAATTTCAACAAATTTATCAAGAACAATGGTTACCATGGAATAAGGAACGCGCGAATTATGTTGCAGAGTATGTGCCACGTATGAAAAAGAATGGAAAAGTAGGCAATATTACTACGGGTCAAACGATGAAGAAAATTATATCCGAAATCTATTATGTAGATTTTTTAACGTGGTATAAGAAGGTGCAAGTCCCTGTTCTTTTTCTGCCCGCTGAAAAAGAAGAACATTTCCAAAAATCATTAAAGTTTATTAATATAGCAAAAAAAGGATTACCTTACAGTAAGACTGTCGTTATCCCAAACACTACACATTTAATGATGTTTGATCATGCCACAGAATTAGCAGAGGTCATACTAAAATTCCACTCGGAAATACCTGTCTCAGAAAAATTTTAAAATGGCTGTTTTCGTAAACTTTGTTGCTTTTTGAAGTGTTGATTTCCGTTTTAGGCTGCTCGCTTTCCACGGGGCAGACGGTGAGCCACATTCGTACGTTTCACTCTTAAGTGTCTGACACCTTTCACACTTCAATCGACAGTCAAAGAGGTAAATACAAAAGATTTAACATTTAATAATGATTGATAGAAAAGGGCTCCCTGCAATGAGGAAGCCTTTTTTGTGTTTGTAATTTAGTTTATTTTTCTTGCTGGTCAGGCTGTTGCGATTTTCTTCGTTTATAGAACTGTTCAAGAATCATACATGTAAGCATCCCCATGATCAGGCCGTTGCTTAATAGCGTTACGATGAGATTTGGCCATTCTTTTAGTGCGGCAGCAGGAATAAAGAGACTTCCGATTCCAACCATAAGAGAAATACTGATAATAAAAAGATTATTTTCAGATTTCAGCTCAGATCTATACTCTTTGAAAGCTAGACCGATCATACTTGAAAAAGGAAGGAATATGGTTGCATATCCTACTGGAGCAGGAATACCAGCAAAGAAAAAAGTCAGTGGCGGAAAAAAACTAATCAAGATGATAAGTGCGTTTCCTATGATGAATGCTAGTTTGCTAAACATTTTTGTAGTTATAATAAAGCCTGCTGCACCTGAGATTGGTACACTTGCAACTGCTGAAAATAGACCAGCTATCCATGTGTTCAAACCCATCATTATTGATGATTGATTATAGTTGATAGGTTCATAATCTTTCTTCTCTGATTCATACGCTTTTTCGACAACGTTAATACTGGCTACCATGTTCGTAAGTAAGAGCATTCCTACGAATAGAGAAGTTATGATCGTTCCAGAAGATAGTTCGGGCATCCCCCAAGCTAGTACCTCTGGAAAAGCAAAAGTCGTATTACTATGCATCGTTTCTTTTGTTAGATTTAAGAGTTTAAAAAGTCCCCAACCAATTAATAAAGAGATCAAGATCGAATAACTTCTTAACCATTTCACACGGGACTTTCCTAGAACGATAGACAGAATTAAGATGAAGAGTGATGTGAGAGCCACTTTGCTATCTGCGCCTTCCTGTAGATAACCAATCCCCAGCATACCTTTAATAAAAGAACCACTCAATTGTGAGACGAGAAGGATTAAGTAAGTTCCGGTAACTAAAGGAGTAAAGAGAGCTCTAACCGAACTTATGATACGAAACATGCCAAGCAGTAAAAAAAGAACACCGCTGACTAGCATCCCAGCTGTAAGTTGCTGTAGCCCGTCAGCCACCGTTAATGCCCCAGAAGCTACAATCCCCGCATAAACTGTGAAAACACCCCACCATAACCCAGCAGGTCCTTCATTGATCGCAAGCTTATGACCAAATAGTGCTTGCAAAATTGCAGACATTCCAATAATTAAGAAAGAACGTTGTAAAAGGTCCGCTGTTTCCGCTTGTGTCATTCCAAACGCATCCCCAATTGCGATAGGAGCTACTAAACTACCTGCAAGGATAAATACCATCCATTGAAGAGAAGAAAACGTTAATTTCATGTAAACACCTTCTGTTATGTATTTCATCACTTCTTATTATAGACCTTTCGCTTGAATCGTAGAAAGGAAAGAGGTTTATTAATGTAGGGATAGAGGGTAAAATTTCATAAAACACAAAAAAGTATTGATAACCAGCTTTAGAAAAATATGTGAAATATTTTTTTCGTATACCCTCAAAAAATACATCGTGGCCGAATTATATAGTCACAGGTTAAGACGACCACAAACAAAGGACGATTCTAATGATGCATAAACTTACACATGATGATGTCATTCAATTGTTAGAGAAACATCTATTAGACTTTGAACAGTTTACGCCTTACTTGTTTACTTCACAGTGGATTCATACTTTTTGTAAGGATAAAGAAAACGGAAATGAGTTCGAAGTAAAATGGGATACATCAGGACAAGAATTGTTCTTCAGACTGTTGGACAACTTAGATTATGATGACAAATGGAAATGGCTTGGCACATTTCAATATACAGAAGAGGTGAAATCATGAGAATTGATGGACAACAACCCGTTCAGCGAAAATATGATGTGAATAAAGCGTATCAGCAGCCCTCTGTAAAGCCTCCATCATTTGCTAAAGACGAACTATACATATCTAACGAGGCAAAAGTGTTGCATGAAAATGCTCAATTAAACATAAGAGAAAAGAAATTATTAGATATAAAAAAACGCATTGATGCTGGTGAATACCAGATCGATGCGCAAGCAATCGCAAAAAAAATCTCACAATTTTATTCCAATTAAACATTACTTTTTTTGATTGTCGTTTTTCTGTCGTAACAGAGAAACGGCATTTTTTATCAATTCAGGAATCGGAACGTTCATTCTTCCTGCGTTTTCAATGATTGATAATAATTCATTAGACAAATAAAAGAATATGGTAGCAGAATGAATATAGTTTCCACCTAGCAATTGGTCGAGAGAATGGGCCGTTGCAACGATCGCAAATATGATCATTTTTTTCAGTATTCCTCTAAAGCCCTCTTTGCTGTTTAATCTACCTTCGTAGGCAGAAGCAGCCATACCAGTTAAATAATCTAATACTACGAACAAGACAAGTGTTTTGAATAACATGCTCGGTGTACCGAACAAGAAGCTGGCAACTGCTCCTAATGATACTACAGTCATATTGTATAGCATGGACCATTTTTCCACTCGTTCATTTCCCCCTTTGAACCCCAATTTGTATAGTATATGTTTGTACTAAACAACCCGCATTGGCGATTACCCACTACTTGTCCCCTAATTTTTAGAAGCTTTATTTCAAATGTGTTAAATAGTCAAAAAATTAAAAAAAATAAGGAGTCAGACACGCACTATATCTGTTACAATGAAACAAATCCGGAAAGGGAGGAAAGAAATGCAATGAATAAAATTACGTTAGGCTTGCCTCCACATTGCCACAAAGTAACTTGTGACGGAAGAATGATTAAGATTAAGGACTCTGGTAATAACAAATGGGCGTTTCCGCTCTCAGGTACCGAAAATGCAGTTGTTGATCAAGTGAACGATGAGACAGGATTACTTACCATTCATGGAAAGGATAAGATACTCGCGACTCTTGAGATGCCGATTCGTTTTTGTGAAGTAGGCAGAGGCTGGCTCCTTGATAAACTACCAAAAAAGAAACGTGTAAAAATCAAATAAATAATTGTTGAAAATAATCGCACAGCAGGTCATCTTGCTGTGCGTTTTCCATTTTATATGTGCGAAATCTTTTTGAAAAAGAGCTATGATGGAAAAAGAAATAATTTAGAAAACGAAATTGAAGAAGGAAAAAAATGTTATAATGATTTTGGATACGTGTAGATGGGGTGAATGTATTGGGGAAAAAAAACCTGCCTGCACACTTAAATCACATTGCCTGGAATCGAAAAATAATAAATGTATTTTGGGTTGTAATCTTTGTGTCAGTGTGTGTAGAGGTCATTAACAGTTTTTTTACATCTAGGCCATTGCAAGAATTTATTGGATTGTACATTGTTCTGCCAACGGCACTTTTAATTTTCATGGTTAGTTTGGCTGAATGGAGTTTTAAGAAGAAAACAAAATACATAGATTACATCATAATCTGGACAGCGAGTATGTTCTCAGCCATTTTAATCAGCGTACATTATGAAATGTATGTCATGTATACAAGTCTGTTCTTTCCAATGCTGATTTCTACCATTTACTTTAAAAAGAAGAAAGTGTGGCTGTCTTTTGCTCTTAGCTCACTTACCTATCTGCTGATTTCCAATTTCCATCCGTTCTTAAGAAATATGAATGCTATTATGGATCAAATCTCTATGATATGCATACTTCTAACATCAACAGCAATCTGTGTTGGCATAATGAGTAGAGGGTATGAGATGGCAAAGGAACTTAACAAAGCGCAGGCAGATCATCAGGATCTTATGGTTAAATCTACAATAATGGAGAAACAAGTGAAAACGGATGCTCTAACAGGTTTGTATAATCATATGGCCTTTTATGAATATATGGATGTGCTGTTACTTCAAGCAGAAACGTATCATTATCCGGTTCATCTAGCCGTTATGGATATAGACAATTTCAAGAAGATCAACGATACATATGGTCACGGAATTGGAGATATTGTCTTAAAACGAATTGCCACAGCTATAAAAGATAACGTAACTACAGATGATTTTGTCGCACGCTACGGTGGGGAAGAGTTTGTGGTTATTCTAAATGATATTAAAGAGGAAGAAGCATTTACTTTATTAGAAAAAGTAAGATTGGTCATACAAAGGCTGGAACACCCTGAAGTAAAGGAAAAACAAATAACGATTAGTACTGGGTTGCAAACGTACAGAAGAGGCATGCATAAGCAGGCATTCTTTGAAGGAGCTGATAATAGCTTGTACGTTGCAAAGAGGCAAGGAAAAAACAGAGTCATTACCGAAGGATACAGTGAAGCTATACATATTTAGTAAGTCGCTTATTTGCAGCAAGAGATATCTTGCTGCTTTTTCTTTTTCTTCTAAAATCCTTGTCCATGCATATGTTTGTAGAAGATATGGCCATGGAGGTGAGGGCATGAGTAGTCGAATGAAACAAATACTGCAGATAGCCGCCACTTACATCGGGACTGTTGTCGGTGCTGGGTTTGCTACTGGAAGAGAAATCGTTGAATTTTTTACAAGATACGGCTCAGCAGGATTTGCTGGAATTCTTATCAGTGGTTTTCTCTTTATCGTGATTGGTACAAAGCTAATGATTATGGCAAAGCGGCTAGGGGCAACTTCTTTTGATGAGATGAATCAATATTTGTTTGGTGCGGTTGCTTCAAGAATCGTTAACGTATTGATGATGATCATGCTCTTTGGAGTCACTGGTGTCATGTTATCAGGCGCAGGAGCGTTGTTCTGGGAACAGTTACATCTTCCGTTTCAATTGGGAATTATTTCAACACTGCTAGTTACCTATTTTGTTATGAAAAAAGGCATAGAAGGGATTCTTTGGACAAACTCATTGATTGTACCTATCATGATATTCTTTTCTATCGTATTGTCGGTATCGATGTTTGATCTATTTGAAGGTAGGCAGCTGTTTGTTGATAGAGATTTTGCTGGAGATTGGAGATGGCTTGTAAGTTCATTTGCTTATGCAGCATTCAACTTAACACTGGCACAAGCAGTCCTTGTTCCTTTATCACAAGAAGCTAATGATGAATCGGTCATTAAGTGGGGCGGCTTTTTAGGTGGACTAGGATTAACTTTTATTCTATTAAATAGCCACTACGTGCTTTATTCTGTTCCGCGTGTATTGAGTTACGAGATACCAATCGCGGAAATAGTAGGAGGTCTCGGCGTAGCTGTTCATTACATTTTTATTATTGTGATCTACGGAGAGATTTTTTCAACACTGATCGGCAACATTTTCGGACTTGCAGGAGCATTGCAAAGAAATATTAGGGTATCAAATCAAGTTATATTAATTGTTTTGATGACAGGAAGTTACTTGTTGAGTCAAGTAGGCTATTCTGAACTTCTTCATTATTTGTATCCAGTCTTTGGTATAATCGCCATTATTTTTTTAGGAGTTGTTTCTGCTAAAAAACTAACTTGATGCATATCGTTTATATAGGGTTGTTTTTTGAGATGCTGTGAAATTGTTGGAAGGGAAAAGAGCCAATGGCGTATTACAATAAATTAGTGCGAGATAAGATACCAGAACTGCTCGAACAGGCTGGGAAGAAAGGGACTTTTCGGATTCTTGGAAATCAGGAGTTCGAAACAGAGCTTAAGAAGAAGCTTGCAGAAGGCGTGAAAGAATATCGTGAAGCAAAAAATGAGGTAGATGCTGCAGAAGAACTGGCTGAGTTGTTTGAGATCTTGATCGCTTTAACGAAAGTGCATGACCTTTCTCTTAGAGAATTAGATGAGATCAGGCAGGAAAAGGCTCAAAAACAAGGGCGTTTTCATGAACGTCTCTTCCTAATCAAAGTAGAAGACTAAAGGGGTCTGACCCCAGACAAATACAAATTAAACGAATTTGTATTTGTCAGAAATACATACTTTGAAAACACCATAAACTCATAATCTATATTCCTATCAATACGGGCTAAAACAAGCTAACGCACTGCTTGTTTTAGCTTGTTTTTTTAAAAAACAGGAAAAAACATGCAAATTAAGTTTGACAAACAAGCATGAAACAGCATAAGATTATAGTACCACGTGGGAATAAGAGGTAATGGAGGAAATTATTATGTTTTCTGAGGAAAGAAGAGAAAAGATTTTAGAAGTGCTTAAGAATGAAGGACGAGTGCTTGCAAAAGAATTATCAGATGCCCTCCAAGTTTCGATTGATTCTATTCGCAGGGACTTATCATCTCTTGAGGATAACGGGCTACTCAAACGCACTCATGGTGGCGCAATTCCCGTGACAGAAGTGAAAAAAGGACCTTCATCAACCGCAGTTCGTTTTGGAGAGGGATCTAAGTACGAGAGAACAATAGCGAAGGAAGCAGTAAAGTATATCAAAGAGAACGATACTATTTTCCTTAGTGGAGGTGGGATGCATCATGAGATTGTAAAGCATCTTCCTCATATAAGACTAACTGTTGTAACCAATTCCCTTGTAACAGCTGACATACTGCGCGAAAAAGATAACATCGATCTTTATGTGGTCGGAGGAAAAGTGAAGAAATCTGGAAATATGACGGATGCACTAGTAACGAATCTAATCAGTCAGTATTCGTTTGATGTTTCATTTGCTACAGGTGGTGGGATCTCTGAGAGAGGTATCAGTACGGCGACACCAGAAGTGGCTGCTTTTATGAATGCAGTTGGAATGGTCTCCCGTAAAGTCATTGGTGTTTTTCCACATTACAAAATAGGTGTTAACTCGTTTGCTAAAGTTGGGCCAGTTTCAAATTTAGACCTCGTTATCACAGATGATGATGCGCCAAGAGACCATCTATCAGCTATCGAACAGCAAGGAGTTTCTGTAGTTATTGCTCAATCAGAATGAAGCAACCAGCTTCAAAAACAGAATAATTTTCTTGAACAAGTAAAAGACCCCCAGTGAGGAGGTCTTTTTATCATTCGTTCATCATCAAAGCGAGATCTCCGACTTCTGAAGATAAAAACACGAGAGGTCCGCCAGTTCCTATTGAACCATTCTTTAATCGAGGTAACGTGATAGTTTCTTCACCAATCGTATTTCTTAGATCTGTTCGTAATTGATCTGGTTCGTTTTTTGTTTTAATCGTAATATCACCAAGATTGGATTTAGCGATAATATCTTTTTTAATATGAAGAAGTTGTATGTCGATATCACCAACATCTGACTTTGCTGACACAGCTCCAGTTATATCTTCCAGAAGGATATCTCCTAGATTTGTTTGAAGTTGAATGTCATTGGCTTTAATAGCATGCATTTTGATGTCGGATGTATCTGAGTTTACTTGAAGTCGTTTATACTCTGCTTGGGGAAGTTTAACGAGTAATTCGTAATCACCAGAGAATAGCGAGAATAAGTTTGTATTCTCTTTTTGTTTAGCTTGAATCCTTAACTTGTTTTCATCAGTCTTTACAGAAAGTGAAAAGTTATCGGCGAACTTTTTTTCTGTCTTACCTTTCATCGTTATAATTATTTGATCACCATCATGAGGTAGAACAAATACGTCTCCGGCACTGCTCTCAATCATAATCTCGTTAATTGAGGATGTTTCAATCGATTTTTGCTCATTTATTTTTGCAAGATTAAATGGAGACTCTCCCATCATGAAGAGAACGCCATTTCCGATAATTGAAATACCAATTAAGAAGTAAGCTGTTCGTAATATCTTTTGAATCATGCGTATTTCCTCCTAATGATTCTCAGGATATTACGATCAATACGAACGGCCATAACAATAGAACGATAAAAGGTGCTAAAACAAATATTAGATTGAATAACCCTAATCCCAATGTTGCTGCAACCGCACGAAATACATTCGTAAGAGAAGGGTCCTCTTCTGCTTTTGTTATTTCTGATTGTGCGAGAATTTCCTTAGCGATCTTGGCAGGATTTCCTAGACCTGCAATGATATCCTCGTCTGTTCTTCCACTCTCATAGCCCACTTCAAAATACTCTTCATAATCTTCTATAACTTCTCTTTGTTCACTAGCTCCAAGCGGCTTTATGTTTTTTTCTAATTGCTGTAAAAATTGATTTTTGTCCATGTTATTCCTCCTCTAACATTTCATTTACACCTTTTGTAAAAAGTTTCCATTCATTTACAAGAACCTTTTTCATCTCTGTTCCTTTTTCCGTAATCTTATAGTACTTTCTTGGTGGTCCTTCTGTTGATTCCATAAGATAAGTAGAAAAGAGGCCTTCTTTTGTTAATCTTCTAACGAGTGGATAGATCGTACCTTCTGAGATCTCAAATTTTTTAGATATTTCTTCTACTAGCTCATAGCCATATCGGTCTTTTTGTGAAGTAAGAACTAAAACACATAGTTCAAGAACTCCTTTTTTAAACTGAACGTTCACTAATCACATCACCACTTTACTTAGTACTGTTTATTGCAAGGTACTGTTAAAACAAATATTACCATCTTTATCTTATGAACTCAACCCTAATTTTGGTAATTGAAAAATTTATGAAAAGAATTGACTGCCAGAAGAAATTTCTTGATAAAAATTATGACAATGAAATTTACAACTTAAAATAGAGTGTTAGATTTTATTACACATGAAATGTTATTGATGTGAGATTAATTTATCCTTAGACATAGAGGGAAGTTCAGTGGATCAAATATGAAATGAGGTGATTACGTTGTTGCATTCTTCTCATTTTTCATCAGAAGAAAAGCTTATGATTCGTGAACTGAAGAAGAAAATAAGAGATGAATCGAATATTATAGAAAAAAAGGAACTCGAACGACAGCTCAATAATTTGATTGAAAAAGCTTTCATTAAAAAACAGTTATTACGGCGAAAGGAACTTTGACTGCCCGATTATTACTGTATAGAGCGAAAAGAAAAACAAGACTCCTTATAAACAAGACTCCTTATAAAGGAGATCTTGTTTTTTTGTATGACAAAACCCGCCCAAAACAATAGGCGGGTTACTTAAAAATCATTTTATACGCTTAATAATTCTTTCATTTCACGATAACGTGAGGAAAGACTTGCAGGTGATACACCATACTTTTTAGCTGTTTCTGCTTGAGTAGAAGCAATTCCTCTAATGTCTTTTGAAACGAGGTAGTCTAGAGCAGCCGCATAGATCTCTTCTTTACGAATAGCAGGCTTGCTTTCTGTAATGTACTCGCTCCAAAGCTTTTCTGCTTCTTCTACAACTTCTGTCTCAGCGTTCGCTTTAACAAGTTTAGTTACAGCATTGTATTTTTCATCTTTAAATTCAGCGGTTTCTTCTGTTTTGTCAACTTTTGAAGTTGGTATATCTGCAGCCTTATTCTCAGGTTGAGACTTAGGTACATCGGCACTAATATCAATCAAAGAGAGCTGAAGAACAGCAGGGAACTCGCTTTTAAATATTTCTTTCGCATCACTTTCTGGCTGAATCTTTTCTATCGCCGTCTTTAACGGTGGAAGTTCAGTCATAGGCATTTCTACATAACCAACATAAAACTCATGGTTGATGCCATTTGAAACGAGTGTTCCAAGTAGAGCACTTTCTGTTTTTGGCTTTTCAGCAGCGTTGATCGTTACATCATATACAGCTTCTGTCCAAATATCCTGCACAGTAAAGATGAACCCTGTCTTCTGATCAATTACTTTATAAAGAGATGGTGAAGCTGTTGTCCAGCCAGCTAGTATTTCCGCTACTTCTGGTTTAACAGAATTCTTCACTTTTTCTACATAAAGTTGTACAGGCGTCTTGTTGTCCTTAATCATAGAGCAGAAAATTTCCCAACAAACTGCAATATTTGCATATGTTTGTTCTTGCTCTTTAGCAACCGGGTACTTTTTCACATACTTAGATGTACGTGCAGCTAAATCCTGCTGATAGTTCTCCAGGGCATATTTGATGAGTCCTTCTTGATGAAAGGATACTTCACGTGTTTGCTCTTCTTTATGTAAGCAACATTTTTTATATTTTTTTCCGCTGCCACAATAGCACGGATCATTTCTTCCTATCATTGACATGCTATTCCTCCAGTAAACCACTTACTTATCCTGTACATACTAGCATAAATCGGTTTTTTTTCAAACTACAAATCATCAGACACTATTTTATCATAAAAATGTCACAGAAAAAATCATTCAATAGGTTGGTTTTTTTGGCAAGTGAAACCTTTTTCTTGTACAAAGCGTCTAAGCGAAAAAGGGGGAATAACGTTATGTGGAAGAGATGGAAAATGTGGGTATTCATTGCTTTGCTTTTGTTAAGTGCATGCAGCAGTGAGAGCAGTTCAAAAAGTGATAAAGCTGTAGATCAAGATAGTGGTGGCAAACAGACAGAAGCTAAGGTAGAGAGTTCTTCAGAAGAAGGAAGTATGAATGGTGAATCAGAAAAGGATAATGTAGAACATCAACTAAAGAACCAAAGGAAAGTCATATACAACGCTGATATCATGATCACAGTGGATAAATTGCAAAGCTCGATGGAGACCGTTCGAGAAACCCTAGAGGAGTCAGGCGGATATATCGTTGAGTCTAATACTAGTACAGGTGAAAAGAATGATGAATCTGGCGTGATGGTTGTTCGTGTGCCGTTAAATAGTTTTCGCCCGTTTTTAGACGATGTTCGAAGTTTAAGTAAAGGAACACCACATGAAAATGTTCGTGGAGAAGATGTTACTGAAGAATATGTTGATCTGACTTCACGCTTAAAAGCAAAGCAACAAGTTAGAGAACGTCTTGAGGCATTTATGAAGGACGCACAGAAAACAGAAGACTTATTGAAGATATCTGCTGACCTTGCTGCTGTACAAGAAGAGATAGAGCAAGTAGAAGGGCGTTTAAACTTTTTAAAAAATCAAAGTGATTATTCGACAGTTACAATACAATTTGAAGTGAAAAATTTAAAAGCGGAAGAACTTCAAACAGAAGGGTTAAATACGTGGGCAAAAACGAAGGTTCTCTTTATGGATACGGTAAACTTTTTAATGTCTGCTATCTCGTTTATTGTTGTGAGTATTTTTGGATTAGCGCCGATATGGCTGATTGTAATAATTGTCCTTTATGTATGGTGGTGGAGAAGGAAAGCAGGTCAAAAGAAAAAGCCGGAATCACCGACAACTTTGACGTAAGAGATATGAACTTAAACTTTTAGTAACTGGGACGTCAGAAACACCCTCTGCAGCACGGATAATGAATCCGTTTGCTGAAAGGGTGTTTTGGCTTTTACGGCACCTTTTTAGGGGGGTGCCGCCTAAAAGCACTAACTGAGAAACGCTTTGTACTCTGCGCTTAATTTCATAAAACGTTCTTTATCTTTTGTATCCAAGGCAATGTCAATTTCTCTCTCATAATACGCTTTGTAATAATTGTGAAGGGCCTCATCTAATACCATTTGGGCAATAAGGCTGAAGGCAAATGGGTCTCTTTTTTGTTGTTTGTACTGCACCATCTCATTTTGGTTCTTGTTAAAAGAAGTGTTTTTGTCTTTCATCCTGTTTCCCTCCTTAAAATTATCTCCCTATCCAATTAACCTTTTATGTTTCTAGGTTTCTACTAGTATACTGAGCAAGATGCCTAATGACAACCATTTTATTTGAAAATTCTGAAAAAATTTTTACATTGTATCTAAAGTGCTATTTTTTCACCACCTTTTGGGAAAAATGTTAATCGTGTTACATTTTTATTTCTGTTCACATTTCTTTTGTTACAAATGTTTTGATTCTATGTTTTTTATGTTGTAATAGTGTGTTAGTTATTATTTCCCCGTAATTAAAGGTGGTTAAACTTTTTGAAACACGCAACCTGAAAAAATATTGACATTGTTGTTTATGTATAAGTAGGATTGTGTTAACTCAATATTGTCATTCTCGCTAGGGGTGCTTATTTTAAGCTGAGAGAAGGTTGTACCTTCGACCCTTTGAACCTGATCCAGTTCATACTGGCGGAGGGAAGCGGTGTGGATAAATACAGTTTCTCTCATGAAATTTAAAGCCACCCGCTAATCAGCGGGTGGCTTTTTTTGCATAAGCAATTAGGAGGTAGATGAATTTGGGACAATTGATAAAGGTGAGTAAAGCTCTTACGATCGCAGGATCAGATAGTGGCGGTGGTGCAGGCATTCAGGCTGATCTAAAGACGTTTCAGGAATTTGGCGTGTACGGTATGTCAGTCCTTACTGCAGTTACTGCACAGAATACGACGGGAGTCCAAGGGGTATTTCCAGTTTCAGTAGAGGGCTTAGAGGCTCAGTTAGAGTCAATAGGTACTGACTTGACTCCTGATGCGATAAAGACTGGAATGCTGTTTTCAGGTGAGTATATTGAGCGAACGGCATATATAATAAATAAATTTGCATGGAAAAACGTAGTGGTCGATCCTGTTATGATCGCAAAAGGTGGGGCGACGTTGCTAGGAGAAGAAGCACTCTATGCTATGAAAACATGTATGCTGCCGCTTGCGAAAATCGTCACGCCAAACATTCCTGAAGCAGAAGCACTAACAGGTATAACAATAAACTGTGCTGAGGCTAGAGAAGAAGCGGCAAGAATTTTGTTTGATTTAGGTGCTGATCATGTTGTAGTAAAAGGCGGACACTTTGGCAACGGTGAACTTGTATCTGATCTTGTCTTTAACGGCATCGAGATGTTTGAACTTGTAGAGAAGCGGATTCAAACGAAAAATACACACGGAACAGGCTGTACGTTTTCAGCAGCAGTGGCAGCAGAGCTTGCATACGGGAAAAAAGCAGAGAGTGCGATAGTGAATGCAAAAAAATATATACAGACCGCTATTGAACATGGAATTGATGTTGGTTCAGGTCATGGACCGGTCAATCATTTTGCTTATAGGAGGATTGCACATGAACAATACTAGAATACAAGAATGGAAAAAATTCGTTTCACAGATTAAAGAAGAAAAGCCCCTCATTCATCATATAACGAATAACGTTACCATGAACTTTCTTGCCAATGGGATACTCTCTGCAGGTGGAAGTCCAATGATGGTGCATGACGCAAATGAAGTGGAAGAAGCTGTAGGTGCAGCGGATGCTTTAGTATTAAACATCGGAACAATAGATGAAGCGTCAGCTAAATCTATGATACTGGCACTTCGTAAAGCAATGCTTGCTGAGGTACCTGTTGTACTCGATCCAGTAGGAGTAGGACTATCATCATTCAGGCAGAAGCTCGTAAAGGATCTTTTGTTTGAATATTCAGAATTAAAAGGGGTCAGACCCCGAACAATTCTGACAATTTGCGGGAACGCAGCTGAAATGCAGTTTCTGGCTGAAGGGGCATGGGAAGGAAAAGGTGTGGATGGTGATTTGACGACTTCTGAAGATGATTTAATCAAGCTTGCAGCGGCTGCAGCCAAGCAAACTGGCTGTCTTATCGCCATGACGGGTAGAAAGGATGTTATATCCGACGGAGAAAAAGCTATCGTGCTTTCTCATGGAGATTCGATGCTTTCCTATGTCACAGGAACAGGATGCTTTGCTACCTCAATGGTAGCTCTTTATCAAGCGAATCAGAAACAAGAAGTCACAAAGGAAACAGTAACCCCCCCGATCTTAGAAAGAACAGCATTAGCTGTATTAATGCTGACTAAAGCGGCTGAAGAAGCTGTTAAAACTGCTCTAGGACCAGGAAGCTTTCAACAAAATCTTCTTGACAGGCTTTATTGTCTAGAAACTACTCATGAAATATTTCATGGATCTATCCACTGGCAAGATCACGAGTTGAAGAAAGGAGCGAATCGATGAGAGCACAAGTGAAAACACGATTACAACAAGACCTTTCACTTTATTTTGTAGCTGGAACGATGAACTGCAGTTCACCAGAAGATTTTTATCGTATACTTTTGCAAGCCATCGAAGGCGGAATTACTGCCTTTCAGTTTCGGGAAAAAGGAATTAACTGTTTAACAGGTCAGAAGCAGCTAGAAATGGCAAAACGCATAAAGAAAGTATGCCAAGAACATAATGTCCTTTTTATCGTGAATGACGATCTAGAGTTGATGAAAGCGGTTGATGCAGATGGTCTTCATGTTGGCCAAACAGACGGAAAGCTAGATATTATACGACGTGAGACAGAGGGAAAACTTCTAGGTGTTTCAGCTCATACTCTTGCTGAGGCTGAGGACGCCATCGTACATGGGGCAGATTATATTGGTGCGGGACCGATCTATCAAACGAGTACAAAATCTGATGCGAAGATCCCTGTAGGAGTTGAATTAGTTACAGAACTTCGTAGCAATCATATAAACGTCCCACTTGTTGGGATCGGCGGGATCACACATGAAAACGCGGATAAGGTCATTGAAGCAGGTGCTGACGGCGTTGCTGTTATCTCTGCAATCAGTGGTGCAAGTAATCCTAAATCAGCTTCTATTAATCTCTTTCATACCATTCAAAATCAAAAAGAGAAGCGCTAGTGAAGGGGATTTGTCCAAAAACCTACTGTCATGGTTAATCGCAGGTATGGTCACGGTCTTTCATTCTTGAAATAGGCACGTTTATAAAAGGAGTTATCCCAAGAAACAGGCTGAAGGGGAAGAGAAGTCAGTCTGTTTTTTTGTCTCTTCCTTTAGGCTGACGCGTATATTTTTTCAAATCTTTGACAAAATGATGAGTAACGTAATAAAATAATTTTACGTAAAGTTATATTTTTACGTTAGAACATATAATAAAAGTGAGGTGATGAGAGTGAAGAGGAATCAAAGCATGCCAGAGACGTTTATTGTCACAGAACCAGAGCAAGCAGCTGCGCTTTTGCATCCTGTAAGGTCTGAGCTCATAAGTTTGTTAAAAGAGCCGCGTTCTGCGACAGAGCTATCAAAGAGAATGAACGATTCCGCTCAAAGAATTAATTATCATCTTAAAGCATTGGAAAAAGTTGGCCTTGTGGTACGTGCAGGCACAAGGAATGTAAGAAACCTTGTAGAAGTTCTATACGTAAGTGCCGGCCGTTCTTTTTTATTGTCAGATTCGCTAGGTCTCTCTTCTGACACGATTAAGAAACTCCAAGATCAAACCGCTCTTGCACATGTGTTATCACTCACTGAGAAGATCAAACGAGATGCTATTTCCTTAATGGAGCAGTCGGAGGATGAAGAGATACCAAGTGCAGTGATGGAAATGGAACTAGCACTTTCCGACATTGAACACCGCAATGCGTTTTTGCAGGAATATGCTGATATGCTCACCACTCTCATCCAAAAACACCACAGACCGAACGAAGAGAATGCGGAAATGTATCACGTTTCAATGGCGATGTATCCAAAACCTGAAGGAGGCGGCACAACGTGAATAAGGAGAATAAAAGTACGGTTATCCCAATCAATCGCGAAGCAGCAAGTGATGATGCAAACATCATTCCTATGAAAACAGAAGTACAGGTTACAGAAGCAGAAACGGTACAGGAACCCGCTAAAATTATTTTTATTACATCTGGATTTGGAAAAATACATGTTTCACCAAAAACGAATACAAACCCGATGGCAATCGCAGCCTAACTAGGAGGAAAACAGATGAATTTAATTCCAATGGTAGTAGAATCTACAAATCGTGGAGAGCGGTCTTACGATATTTACTCACGGTTGTTAAAAGATCGAATCATTATGTTAGGGAGTGCGATCGATGATAACGTGGCAAACTCCATCGTTGCTCAATTGCTCTTTCTAGCAGCTGAAGATCCTGAGAAAGATATCTCCATCTACATCAACTCACCAGGGGGTTCTGTTACAGCGGGCCTAGCGATCTATGACACGATGCAATTCATTAAACCTGATGTTTCAACAATCTGTATCGGCATGGCGGCGTCAATGGGAGCTGTTCTGATGGTAGCAGGAGCAAAAGGCAAACGTTATGCGCTTCCGAACGCGGAAGTGATGATCCACCAGCCCTTAGGTGGCACACAAGGGCAGGCTTCAGATATGGCGATTCACGCGAAACGCATCTTACAAACTCGCGAGCTGTTGAATAAGATTATCTCTGATCGATCTGGTCAACCGATTGAGAAAGTGGAAAAAGACACAGACCGTGATTATTTCATGTCTGCAGAAGAAGCATTAAAATACGGGATCATTGATAAAGTGATCGAGAAGATCTAACAAAATAAACGCTAGAAAAGATAAAAAAAGAAGCCAGCCGTGAACGGCTGGCTTTCTTATGGGGTCAGTCCCCAAACAATTTATTTCCCATGTTATTTTAAGGTTTTCTACATGGGTGTTTGCTTCATTTTGAACTTCAAATGAATACCATTTCGTTTTGAATAAGCTGAATATGGTAATCTAATGTAAGTTACATAATGTAAAAGAGTATGAGTATTAAAAGATATATGAAAGAAGGAATGAAGCATGTCATCTCCAACAGGCAAGTCGATGGATTCAAATTCTACACAGCATAAAACGATCTATTCCATTCTTTTTGCCATAAGTTTTGTACATTTATTAAACGATTCCATGCAGGCTGTTATACCAGCCATCTTTCCGATCTTAGAGGAATCAATGCATCTTTCTTTTACTCAGCTTGGATGGATTGCTTTTACTTTAAACATCACATCTTCCATCATGCAGCCAGCGATCGGATGGTATACGGATAGAACGACCTCACCTTATATTCTGCCAGTTGGAATGATGGCAAGTTTAATAGGTATGTTAGGAATAGCATTTGCGGATTCCTTTTATACGATTATCATCTCAGTTATTGGTATTGGGTTAGGTTCTGCTGTCTTTCATCCTGAAGGGTCTAGAGTTGCTTATATGGCAGCCGGGAATCGTCGAGGGCTAGCACAATCCATCTATCAAGTTGGAGGGAATACAGGGAGCTCACTCGCCCCTGTTATGACGGCGCTCGTCTTCGTGCCGCTTGGACAGTTCGGAGCTGTATGGTTTACTTCGCTCGCAGCTATCGCAATCTTCGTATTGTTTTATGTTTCAGGCTGGTATGCCAAACAGCTTGTTCATTTTCCACGTGTTCAAAAGCAAACCGGTGAGAAAAAGAAGATCGATAAGAAACGAAAAAAACAGGTTATTGGAGCGATGGCACTGCTCGTCTTTTTAGTATTTGCACGTTCTTGGTACTTCTCTGGAATCGGAAACTATTATCAATTTTATTTGATCGATGATTATGGTCTTACTATTAGACAAGCACAGATCTATTTATTTGTTTTTATGATTTCAGGCGTACTTGGAACTTTTTTTGGAGGGCCGATCGCAGACCGATTAGGAAAACGAAACATGATCTTTTGGTCGATGGTCGGAACAGCACCGCTCGCGTTACTTCTTCCTCACGTAGGGTTATGGGCGGTTATTCCTTTGTTCTTCTTTATCGGTTTCATCTTGAACACGAGTTTTTCGGTGACTGTCGTTTATGCACAAGAACTAGTACCAGGCAGAATCGGTATGGTATCAGGTTTGATCGTTGGTCTAGCGTTTGGGATGGGAGCACTTGGATCAGTAGTGCTTGGTAAGATCGCTGACGTTACCAGCATCTCAAACACGATGTTTTTGATCAGCTTCTTACCGTTAGTAGGCTTGCTAACCGTCATGCTTCCTACAGATAAGACTCTTGAGAAATGGTCTAATGGGGTCTGACCCGGGTCAGACCCCTAACAAAGACATTTAACTTAATTTTGTCTTCTCCAGAAGAACAAAGCCCCCTGTCTCTACAGAGACAGGGGGCTTTGTTCAGTTGTTTAATCGTCTATATCGAGCACTTGCGAACATGAAAATTCCATAGGCCATAAAGCCTAACGATACGATGGCGAGAAGAATAGGACCAAATGGCTGTGATGCAAGCTCTAAGAGAGCACCATCTAATCCGCGTGTCTCTTTTGGATCAGCAAGTATCGCCGTCCGAACTAAAAAGAAAGCAATAATCATAAAGACAATTCCGCGTGCAGCCATTCCGAACGTTCCAATATATCCGCTCCAACGCCACTCTTTTTTGTTCATTTCATTTTTCTTTAAATCGCGCTTAAAGCGGTGTGTGAACGCTCGGAACATGAAGACGATGCCTGTAATCGCAAAAATAATACCGCCGATTGCGACCAATAGCTGACCGAAGGGCTGTGAGAGTATCTGTGCGGAAAGAGTTTGATAGGTCTCATCAGAAGACTTTGCACGTGCACGAAATAGAATGCGTAAAGAGCTTATACACATTGCAATGTAGATTCCTGCAATAAATAAATAACCTAATCTATTAAACCATCTTTTCCAATCGTGATTGACACATTCAGGGTCGAATAGGGCTTTAACGATTTGCCAAAAAGCAAACGCACTCAAGCCTATAGAAAGGATGATTAAAAGTGCAGGACCAAAAGGCTGTTGGGCGATTGTAAAGAGTGCGCCGTTTGAACTCGCTTCATTCGGGTGTTTGCCTATTGACATGATTAGCGCCAGGATGCCGATGATAATGTACACGATTCCTTTTGAAAGATAACCGATACGCGCAGTACGGTGGACCCAAGGGCGATACGATTCAAAATACGTTTTCATTTTATCTTTAAATGTTAGTTCTTTTACAAAAGGCTGTTTCACGATGTGCACGTTTCTCCTTTCAGAGTAGATTACTTCTTGACTCTGGTGGGTTATAGAGCAAGTAGATACGATATACGTTGCTAATGATCGTCTTTAAGACGGCATAAGTAGGGATGGCTAAAAGTAGACCGATAAAACCAAAAGCTGCACCAGCCATGAGTACGACTAGAATGATGGTGAGCGGATGGATACGAAGCTGTTTACCCATAATTTGAGGTGACAAGATATTACCTTCTACTTGTTGCACAACGAGCGTTACGATTGCCACTTTTACCGCCATAAACGGGTCTTGAATCAAACCTACTAAAAGAGCAGGAAACACCCCGATAAACGGTCCTAAAAAAGGAATCACATTTGTTAGAACAGCAAAAAGAGCAAGTACTAAAGCGAATTTTAATCCGATCAATAGATAACCCGCGAACATAAAAATACCTACAAACCAAGCCACAAGAATTTGGCCTTTAATATATGAAGACAAGGTAGAATCAATATCTCGTAAAATCGAAGCAACTTCATGCTCCATATGATGAGGAGTAAATCTTAAAAAGTAGTTAAAAAATTTCTTATCGTCAAGCAACAAATAAAAAAGGATAAAAGGGACCACTAACAAAACTAAAGCGATGTTCGTTAACGTGGCTAAAAGTGCAATAACATCTTTTGAGACCGTACTTGTAAACTTTTCAAGCCGTTGTGTGGCTAGTTTTGCTATGTGAGTGCTATCGACAAATGATTTTTTGCTTCCCGTGATCATTGAACCTGTTTTTTCAGTTGCTTCACCAATCTTTTTTGGGAAATCGTCGGTGATAGTTGAAAGCTGATCTGCTACAACGGGGATGGCTAGCGTGGCAATTCCAGAAACAGCTACAATCAATCCGAGCATCACGACCATAATTGCTACAAACTTAGGCACTTTTTTCTCCATTAAAAAACGTATGACAGGTCTGAGCAAATAATAAAGCAACCCAGCGATAAACAAAGGAAAGAAAACGCTAGATATTACGAGATAGAGGAAGTCGAGCAGATAATCAATTTTCCCTAGAAAATACAGAATCATTAATAGTAAAACTGAGCCTGCGGCGTATTTGAAGAAAGAGTGCTGATACCACATTAAATCTGACCTCCATTTCATATTAGTAGTCTTTTCCCTTTTTATTGATTCGTAATCTTTTTTTGATAATAAAATAATTGACATTTTCTAAGCCCGCTGATAGATTGTAAGTGTAAATGTAAACGTTTACGTAACAAGAAAGCAGGGAGATGTTTTGAATCCGACAATAAAAGATGTGGCCAAACATGCAAACGTTTCAATTGCTACAGTATCTCGGATTGTAAACGGGTTGCCGGGTTATTCGGAGGAAACAAAGAAAAAAGTGCAGCAATCTATCGAAGCACTCGGTTATCAGCCTAACGCGATCGCACGCGGACTCATCAACAAGCGGACGCAGACGATCGGGGTCCTTTTTCCGGATGTTTCCGGAATGCTTTCATCAGAAGTGTTAGAAGGTGTAGAGAATGCGGCTCACGACGGAGGATTCAGTGTAATCGTCTGCAACACGACTTCGAGTGGGAAGAGAACCGTGAAGTACTTGAGGCTTCTGCAGGAAAAACGAGTTGATGGCATCATCTTTGCTTCTGAAGATGTAAAGGAAGAATACTACAACATCTTTCAAGAGATGAAGGTACCAGTTGTTCTTGTATCTACCGCGTCATCCAAATACGATCTGCCATTTGTTCGAGTTAATGATTTTGATGGAGCATTTCAAGCGACTGAGTATTTAATCCGAAAAGGGCATAAAAAGATAGGTATGATTGGTGGCAGCGAAGCAGATCCAATTGCGGGAGTACCAAGGATGCAAGGATTTCAAAAAGCTCTAGAAAGTAATGGTCTTATGTTTACTAAGAAAAATATTACAAAAAACGAAGGTTATCGTTTTCAAAACGGAAAAGAATCATTGCCACTTCTGCTAAAAGAGCTTCCTGAGATGACTGCACTATTCGCAGCAAGTGATGAGATGGCCATCGGAGCAATGTCTGCTGCGCATCAGTTGGGTATAAGGGTGCCAGAAGAACTATCAATTATCGGGTATGATAATCTGAAGATTGCTGAGATGTGTTACCCTCCATTAACGACCGTTTCTCAGCCGTTAAAAGACATGGGACAGACCTCATGCGAAATTCTAGTGAGTTTGATTAAAGGTGAACAACAAGAAGCGATAAGCCGTTATATGCCTTTTTCGATCGTAGAAAGGCAATCAGTCAGTAATTTACATGACAAATAAAAAACGGATTAAACGAAAGCTTCATTTTTATTTAAGAAATACGTAAACGTTTACGTAAAACGCTTACGCATATATAGGAGGAAGTTATTAATGATTAAAGTAACAGTTTGGAATGAAAACCGCCATGAGCAGAAAAATCCTGTTGTCAAAGAAATTTATCCTAAAGGAATTCATGGTGCTATTCAAGAATTTCTTGAAAAAGCAGGACATGATGTGAACACTGCTACACTTGATGAAGCTCAGCATGGCTTAACAGAAGAAGTTTTAAATAACACCGATGTGTTAGTTTGGTGGGGGCACTTAGCTCATGATGAAGTAGAAGATGAGATCGTTAATAAAGTCTATCAACGCGTCCTTGATGGAATGGGTCTACTCGTTCTTCACTCAGGTCATTTCTCCAAAATATTTAAAAAACTGATGGGAACATCTTGTGACCTTAAGTGGCGCGAAGCTGATGAGAAAGAACGCATCTGGATCGTTAATCCGAGTCACCCGGTAGCAAACGGTCTTGGTGAATTCATCGAGCTTGAAAAAGAAGAGATGTATGGAGAGCATTTTGATATTCCTGCTCCAGATGATCTTGTTTTTGTTAGCTGGTTTGAAGGAGGCGAAGTGTTCCGATCAGGAGCTGCTTACAATCGTGGAAAAGGAAAAGTGTTCTATTTCCGTCCGGGACACGAAACGTATCCAACGTATTATAACGAAGATGTGCAAAAAGTGATCACGAATGCAATATCATTCTTAGCTCCCACAGGCAGTGAAGCTCCAAAGTACGGAAATGCTAAACCGCTTGAAGAGATCGGAGCAAAATAAAAAGTAATATAAAACACCCACTTATAAGGAGGAAATTTCTATGACAATTAAAGTTGGAATTATCGGTTGCGGTAGTATCGCACAACATCGCCATCTGCCAGAATATGCGGCGAATGGGGACGTAGAGATCGTTGCAGTTTGTGACATTGTAAAAGAACGTGCTGAATCCACGCAAGCGGTTTATGGAGGTAAGGTCTTTACTGATTATAATGAACTTCTTGCTCTTGAAGAAGTTGAGGCAGTGAGTGTGTGCACACCTAACTTTCTTCATGCACCCATCTCTATTGCAGCACTTCATGCAGGAAAGCATGTGTTATGTGAAAAACCGATGGCTACTTCACTTCAAGAAGCAGAGGAAATGATCTCAGCAGCAGAAAAGAGCGGAAAGACATTAATGATCGGCCATAATCAGCGCTTTGTTCCAGCTCACCAAAAAGCGCGTGAGCTAATCGCTTCTGGAGAGATTGGGAAAATTTATAGCTTCCGAACAGCATTTGGACACCCAGGACCTGAAGGCTGGAGTGTAGATGGTGCGAATAGCTGGTTCTTTAAAAAGGATGAAGCGTTTATCGGCGCTATGGGTGACCTTGGTGTGCATAAAACAGACTTGATCCGATACATTCTAGGAGAAGAAATAGCTGAAGTGGGTGCTTTTGTTGAGACGAGCGCAAAAGAGTTTGCATCAGTTGATGATACAGCTGTTTGTGTGTTGAAAACAGAGAGCGGGATCATCGGAACATTGGCGGCTAGCTGGTCTTACACAGCAAAAGAAGATAACTCTACTATCATTTATGGTGAGAAAGGTATCCTTCGATTAGAAGATGATCCGAAATATTCTTTAGTCGCGCAATATACGAATGGAAATGTTGTACGCTATGAGATGGGTGCGATCCAAACGAATGATAATCAGTCTAACTCACACGTGGTAGATCACTTTATCGATGCGATTGAAGGAGGTCAAGCTCCACTAATCACAGGTGAAGAAGGAAAACGCTCATTAGCAGTTATTTTAGCGGCGTTAGAATCAAACGAGAAGAAAACGATTGAAAAAGTTAAAACAGGAGTTCACGCATGAAACTAAGAGTTGGAATTATCGGGGCAGGCGGTATCGCACAAGGCCGTCATATCCCCGCTTTTCAAAGTTTAGGTGAAAAAGCAGAAGTTACTGCGATTAGTGATGTAAACGTGGATATTGCGAAAAATGTTGCAGAAAAATTTCACGTACCGAACTATTTTACGAGTTATGTTGAGATGTGGCCGCATGTAGATGCTGTTGTGATCTGTACGCCTAACAAGTTTCATAGAGAGATCACAGTTGCAGCACTAGATGCTGGAAAACATGTTCTATGTGAGAAACCAATGGCGATGACCGTTGAAGAATGTGTTGATATGGTTGAAGCAGAGAAGCGATCTGGAAAAGTATTATCTATCGCTTATCACTATCGATACATGAAAGAGTCTCAAGCTGCAAAACGAATTATGGAATCAGGTGAAGTTGGTAATCCTCTTGTGGTTCGTGTACAAGCGCTTAGAAGAAGAAAAGTTCCAGGTTGGGGCGTTTTTACAAATAAAGAACTTCAAGGTGGCGGCAGTTTGATCGATTATGGCTGTCATCTGCTAGATCTGACACTTTGGCTTCTAGATAACCCGGTTGTGAGTGAAGTATCTGGTCAAACGTATAACACCGTCAGCCGTGAAGCTGAACAAGTAAACCAATGGGGTTCGTTTGATGCAGAAACATTTGAAGTTGACGACCACGTAACGGCATATATTCGTCTTGCAAATGGGGGAACAATCCTGTTCGAAACATCCTGGGCGGCAAATATTCCAGACGATGCAGAACTGCTTCGAATTTCTGGTGACAAAGGCGGACTAGATGTATTTCCTTTTGCGGTGAACAAAGCAGTAAACGGTATGATGACGACAACAAAAGCAGATTGGATTCTAGGAGAAGACGATCCTGGCCTTCCTCAAGCTGAAAACTTTGTGGACAGCTGTTTAGGAAAAGCAGAACCTCTTGTAAGAGCTGAGGAAGCCATGAACACTTCACGAGTGATCGAAGCGATCTATGCCAGCAGTCTCATGGGAAAAGGCATTCAACTAGGAATTGAAAAAGGAGTGAAATAGCATGAAATTAGGTGTCTTTACGGTTTTGTTTTCACAAAAATCATTTACAGACATGCTTGACTATGTGAAAGAAGCAGGCGTTCAAGCGGTAGAGATTGGAACGGGTAACTATCCAGGAAACGCTCACTGTCCGCTTGATGAATTACTTCAGAGTGAAGAGAAGCGTTCGCAATATCTTCATGAAGTAGAGAAACGCGGTTTGACGATTTCAGCGTTCAGTTGTCATGGTAATCCGTTATCACCAGACGAGGTCTTTGCAAAAGAATCACATGATACTTTTGTAAAAACAGTTGAGCTTGCTGAATTGATGAATGTACCGGTTGTAAACTGTTTCTCAGGTGTTCCAGGTGATTCTGAGAGTGCGAAATATCCGAACTGGCCGGTTTCACCTTGGCCGAACGAATACAGCGATGTGTTGAAATGGCAATGGGAAGAGAAATTGATTCCATATTGGCGCACGTGGGGACAATTTGCAAAAGAGCATGGAGTGAAGATTGGTTTAGAACTTCACGGTGGTTTCCTAGTGCATACTCCATATACATTGCTTAAGCTTCGTGAAGAAACATGTGACGCAATCGGTGCGAACCTTGATCCATCCCATCTTTGGTGGCAAGGCATCGATCCTGTGGCAGCAATCAAGATCCTTGGAAAAGCTGGAGCTATCCACCACTTCCATGCAAAAGACACATATTTAGATCAAGATAACATTAACATGTACGGTTTAACGGATATGCAGCCATACGGAGCAGTTCAAAACCGAGCGTGGAGCTTCCGTTCAGTAGGCTGCGGACACTCTGTTCAAGATTGGTCCGATATGATGAGTGCACTTCGTACGTATGGTTATGACTATGTAGTAAGCATCGAGCATGAAGATCCGATCATGTCGATCGATGAAGGGTTCAACCGTGCGGTGAAGAACCTGCAGTCGATCCTTATCGCAGAGCAGCCAGCCGAGATGTGGTGGGTCTAGGGGTCTGACCCCCGACAAATACAAATTCACTAAATTTGTATTTGTTGGGTGGACACTCCTTAGCATTACATTCTAGTCTCATAGTATTGAGAAAACCTATATCCCTTTTTAAGGGATACAGGTTTTCTGTTTATTAGGTTAACCTATTAAACCATATCAATAAAAAAGATTTGACAGTTCATCCCAATATCACATATAATTTCAAAAACATATGAAGTAGAAAACGAAGAAGAGGATTAGTAAATCGATTCTGTCTTTCTAGAGAGGAAGCTGTTTGGCTGCAAAGCTTCTACTGACATACGATTGAACCTGCCTCTGAGTTCTGTATCTTATTCCATAAGATATTCAGCGGTTAAATACCGTTATCATGAAAGAGTGTAAAGCTATGCTTTGAATTAGGGTGGTACCGCCAAGGAATTGGTCCCTAATGAGAAGTGTGGCTTTTTTTATTTTCTAATCGTGAGGAGTGCAACCAATGACAAAGGAATTTGTAAAAAATGTAACGAGTATGCAAGACGATTTTGCACAATGGTATACAGACGTTGTTACAAAAGCAGAACTTATCGATTATTCAAGTGTTCGAGGATCCATGATTCTACGGCCATACGGCTATGCAATATGGGAGAACATTCAAAAGGAACTTGATAAACAAATTAAAGCTACAGGGCATGAAAATGTATATATGCCACTTTTTATTCCAGAAAGTCTGCTTCAAAAAGAGAAAGACCATATTGAAGGATTTGCACCTGAAGTTGCATGGGTAACACATGGTGGAGAAGAAAAGCTGACAGAACGACTTTGTGTTCGCCCTACATCTGAAGTTCTTTTTGCCGAGCATTTTAAAAACATCATTCATTCGCATCGCGATCTTCCTAAGCTATATAACCAGTGGTCGAACGTTGTGAGATGGGAAAAGACTACTAGACCTTTTCTTCGTACTCTTGAGTTCCTCTGGCAGGAAGGACATACGTGCCATGAAACAGATGAAGACGCTCATGAGGAAACGGTTCGTATGCTTAACGTGTACGCTGATCTCTGTGAAGAATATCTTGCAATACCGGTCGTTAAGGGTAAGAAAACGGAATTAGAAAAATTTGCTGGTGCAAAATATACCTATACGATTGAGAGTCTTATGCATGACGGGAAAGCGTTGCAGTCTGGGACTTCTCATCATTTAGGAGATGGATTCGCCAAAGCTTTCGGTATCGAGTTCACGAACAGAGAAGGGAAACTACAGACTGTTCAGCAGACATCATGGGGTTTTACGACTCGTATTATTGGTGCGATGATCATGGTTCATGGCGATGACCGTGGGCTGGTCGTCCCTCCAAAGATAGCGCCAACTCAACTTATGATCGTTCCGATTGCTCAACACAAAGAAGGTGTTCTCGATTTTGCATATGATTTAAAAGAAAAGCTATCACGCACTATTCGTACAAGAATTGATGCTAGTGATAAAAAGCCAGGGTGGAAATTTAATGAGTATGAGATGAAGGGAGTTCCTCTTCGTCTTGAGGTTGGGCCACGAGATATCGAACAGGGGCAAGTAATATTAGTTCGTCGTGATACAGGGGAAAAAGAAACAGTTTCACTAAAAGATTTAGATATACACATCCAAAGTACACTAAGTGATATTCAAAATAACTTGTTTCTAAAGGCAAAGGCTCATCGAGAACATCAAACAACGACAGTCACTACATTTGATGCATTCAAAAATGAACTAACTGAAAAAGGCGGATTTATTAAAGCGATGTGGTGTGGGGATGAGGCTTGTGAGAATTTCATTAAAGATGAAACAGGTGCCACATCAAGGTGTATACCATTTGAGCAAGAAAAGCTCTCAGAAAAGTGCGTTTGCTGTGACCAAGAAGCCAAACACCTCGTCTACTGGGCAAAAGCTTATTAAAAGAAAGGGGTCAGACCCGGGGTCTGACCCCTTTCCTTTATTTAAAATATAACAAATATAACTATATTACGAACTTTACATTACTGTACGACATACACTATAATATAATCGAGGTGATTGCATGAGCGAATTAATTTTCTCTCTAAAGACAGAACTGCGAAGAGGAACGTTAACTTTAGCAGTCTTAAGCCAGCTCCAAACCCCGCAATATGGGTATTCACTCGCGCAGCGGTTAGAAGAGAACAACGTATCTATTGATCAAAGCACCTTGTATCCGTTACTGCGAAGGCTCGAAAAGCAAGAACTGCTTACGAGTGAATGGGATACAACAGAGAATCGACCACGGAAATATTATCTTCTGAGCGAGTTTGGTCAAGAAGTGTTCAGACAACTGAAAGAAGAATGGCAAAAAACGTCCATGCAATTAAATTCGATGTTATAAGGAGGAATTCCAAATGAATTTGATTGAAACGTATATCAGTGAAGTGACACAAAGACTTCCCGAAAAAATAAGGGATGACATCGCGTTGGAGTTAAGGTCTACCATTGAAGATATGCTTCCAAATCATCATACAGACAACGATGTTGAAAAGGTTCTAATGAAGCTTGGAGATCCAGTTAAACTCGCAAGCGAATACAATAATAAGCCGCGTTATCTAATAGGTCCTTTGTTTTATGAAAGTTATATTAATGTATTAATCGTAGCAGCTATTATTTCTGTGGTAATCAGCAGTCTTACGCTTTTTGTAAACGGCATGATCACGTTTGAGGGTGATAAGTCTCTTTTTACTTTAATGGCTTTTATCGGTCAACTGTGTTTGAAGATGCTTTTAACTAGTTTGAATGTTTTGTTCCAAGTTTTTTTCTGGGTGACGATTGTCTTTATTGTCATAGAACGAGCAGGAATTTCAAATGGCGATTTATATAATAAAAAGAAGGCTTGGTCTCCGTCAGATTTGTATCAACTTAAAAAAGTAGTGAAGAAAAGACAAATACCTAAAGCGGAAGTTTTCTTTAGTTTGTTTTGGACAGTATTATGGGCAACGCTATTATTTAACGCTTCAGAAATGTTCGGCTGGTATGAACAAACTGGAAAAGGATTAGAAGGACTTAAGCTCAAAGCACCACTATTTAATGATGATGTCTTGTTCTCGTATGCTCCTTTTATCGTCCTGCTTATTCTCATTGAGGTAGGTATGGCGTTTTATAAATTCTTTATTGGAAGATGGACAAATCTTCTAGCTTCATTAAATTTAATCTATCATTTCTTTTCGGTAGGGTTACTTTGTTTTATGCTAACTGATAAAACCCTTTACAATGTGGCTTTTACAGATAAATTTAATAATACAGTTCCCAATGTTCCTACATTTTGGTTGGTATCAACAATAGCAACAGTGGTGGCGGTTTTTTCCATCATTGATATTATTTCGGGTTTCATCAAAGCAAATAAATCCAACACTGCAATCGATCAATGGATCAAAAATGGATGAGGAAAAGGCTTCTATAAAGAAGTCTTTTTTATTTTTGAAATGGAACAATATGTTAAACTTGTTCAATAGAAAAAATTCTTAGGAGGAATACCGTGATTACGATAGTAAAAGCAGATTCTTCAAAAGCGAAAGAAATAGCATCTTTCATCGCACACGAAAACAGAATCACCTCTAAACATTGTGGCTACTGTGGTGAAGACGAGCATGAAATTCTTCATTCACTAAATGAAGACCTATCAGATGTGCCTTTTCATGAATCCTTCGCATTGGCGTATGAGAATGACCGGCTAGTAGGAGTTATCGGATTCGATGCAGACCTGGAAAGTGAAAACATAGAAATATGGGGACCTTTTATCCGAAATAGTGAAAACGAGCAAATGAACACACAGCTTTGGGAGTTTTTACTTCAACTCATTCCTCACACGATCAAAGCTGTTCATTTCTTTATTTCTACAGAAAATACAAATTTAAGAGAGTTCCTAATAAATAATGATTTTATAGACCAAGAAAGTAAACACACCGTTTTATCAATCAGTAAGAAATTATTAACAACCAACCACTCAGGAATGAATATAAAAGAACTCACAGAACATGATATAAGTGATTTCAAATATCTGCATGACAGCCACTTTCATTCGACCTATTACAACTCACAACAGATCATTGAACGAATAAACGAGTTTCATAAAGTATTTGTATATAAGACTGAAGATGAAGTGGTTGGTTATATCTATGTGGAGATACAACTGCAGTTTGGTGAAGGTTCTATCGAATTTTTCGCTGTAGATGAAAAGCATAGAGGAAAAGGAATCGGCGTACAGCTTTTAACGTATGCCGTCACATGGATGCTCAGTAATCCGCATTTGAAGCATATTGATTTATGCGTCAATAATGAAAACAAACTTGCTATCCATCTTTATAAAAAAATTGGTTTTGCTATTCAAAAAGAACTATTCCATATTAAAAAGCATTTTTCAGCAGAAACACATTCTAGAAAATAGTACTATTTTTACTTCACCTCTATGAAAAATATTTTTTCCGTATAAAATAGATAGAGTGATTATGAATCTATTTAAGGGGAGTAAGTTTATGAAAAACACTTGGAAAGCATATCGCTCACCGATCATATTGCTGCTCGCGATTATTGCGGGAAGTATCATCGGTTCTACGATGGGAAAGGACGCTGCAGTCCTTAAACCGTTCGGCGATCTGTTTTTAAACGTTATGTTCATGATTGTTGTTCCACTCGTGTTCTTTTCAATCTCATCGAGTGTAGCAAGCATGGCTGGTACAAAGCGTTTCGGTAAAATCATCAGCTCTATGATGATCGTCTTTTTATTCACTGGAACGGTTGCAGCTATTATCAGTATGGCAGGGATAAAAATCTTTCCTCCTTCAGAAGGTGTGAAGATCGACTTAGTGAAGCCTGATTCGACGGGTGAAGAGGTATCGATTGGTGATCAGTTAGTAAGTACAGTTACTGTGCCAGATTTTGTAGACCTCTTAAGTCGTGCCAATATGTTAGCACTTATCCTTTTTTCTGTATTGTTAGGCCTTGCAACTTCAAAAGTAGGAGAAAAAGCAAAGCCGCTCGCCAACTTCCTTTCGGCGGGAAGTGAAGTTACACTACAAATGGTGAAATATGTGATGTATTATGCACCCATTGGTTTAGGGGCATATTTTGCAGCACTTGTTGGTGAATTTGGACCAACGCTGCTCGGTTCATATTTTAAAGCAGTCTTATTCTACTATCCGTTCTCTATCCTGTATTTCTTTGGTTTCTTTACGCTTTACGCGTTTATGGCTCATGGTAAGCTAGGCATCCGTGTTTTTTGGAAAAATATGCTCTCACCATCTGTGACAAGTTTAGCAACCTGCAGTTCTGCAGCTAGTATTCCAGTTAACTTAGAAGCTACTAAGAAAATGGGAGTACCTGATGATATTAGTGAAACAACGGTACCTCTTGGTGCAACACTGCATAAAGATGGATCTGTTATCGGAGGGGTATTAAAGATCACCTTCCTTTTTGGAATATTTGGTATGGATTTCTCAGGCATCAACACGTATCTTTTAGTTGGTGGAGTTGCTTTACTAGTCGGTATGGTAATGGGTGCGATTCCTCAAGGTGGATTGATAGCGGAGATGCTGATCCTATCTCTGTTCGGTTTTCCTCCTGAAGCACTACCGATTATCGCTGCGATTTCTGCAATCATTGATCCGCCAGCTACATTACTGAACGCTACTGGTGATAACGTTGCAAGTATGATGACGGCGCGTTTAGTGGAAGGTAAGAACTGGCTGATTAAAAAGAGTTCGTTAACAGAACCAAAAGGCGCATAAACTATTTTCATCTCTAACTCATCCTATGTTGAGTTAGAGATTTTTTTATGAAGTAATGAGAAGTTAGACATCTCAAATCATTTTGTAAATGTTACTCTTAACTTAGCAAGAATTAAATGTAGTTCATAAAAGGAAGTGAACAAATGAATTCTTCTTTACAAGCTGACTGTGGTCGTTGCTTTGGTCTGTGCTGTGTGGCGCTACCTTACGCAAGATCTGCAGATTTTCCTTTAGATAAAGATGGTGGCACTCCTTGTAGGAACTTACAAGACGATTTTCGCTGTGGTATTCATGAGCATTTAAGAGATAAAGGTTTTAAAGGGTGTACAGTATATGAATGCTTTGGAGCGGGACAAAAAGTCTCACAGAACACTTTTTCAGGACTGGATTGGGAGACAAATCCAGAGCTAGCGAAAGAGATGTTTGATGTTTTTCCAATCATGCAACAACTTCAAGAAATAATGTATTACCTAACGGAGGCAGTGAACCTCAACGAAACAAAACCTATCCTTCATGAATTAGAAATGGCTATAGGTGAAATAGAAGAGCTAACTCAACGCTCAGCATCAGAGATCAAACAGATGAATGTATCAGACATCCGTATGAAGATAAACGAGCTACTGATTAGGACGAGCGAATTAGTAAGGGCAGAATACATTCATAAGAAATACCTAATTAAACGTAAACCTAGTGATCTAATAGGGGCTAAACTTCAAAAAGCAGATTTGCGTGGTGCAAATTTACGAGGTGCTCTTCTCATAGCAGCAAACTTAAAAAACGCGGACTTAAGGAAAGTAGACCTAATAGGTGCAGATTTACGTGATGCTGATTTAAGTGGTGCAGACTTAAGAGGAAGTATATTTTTAACACAAGCTCAGGTGAATTCAGCAAAAGGGGATGCTGAAACAAAGCTTCCAGTTTCGTTAACTCAACCTAATCACTGGCTAAGAGTAAAAGTCAAATAAAAAAAGCCTTCCACTCACATAGGAAGGCTTATAAAATTAAAAAATTAAGTTTAATACGAAATAAGAAAGTGCTGCTAATGTTGCAGATATCGGAAGTGTGATGAACCAAGTGATGATCATCGTCTTAGCCGTTCCCCATTTGACACCTTTTAATCGGTGAGACGCACCAACTCCTAGGATAGAAGAAGTGATAACGTGCGTTGTACTAACGGGAATACCTAAGAAAGATGCTCCAAAGATAACAGAAGCTCCCGTTAAATCAGCAGATACTCCGTTAACAGGACGTATCTTCATGATCTTTCCGCCAACCGTTTTAATGATTTTCCAGCCACCTACAGAAGTACCAAGCCCCATTGCAACTGCACAGGAAACCTGTACCCAAAGCTGAATGTCTGTGCTATCTGTATAGCCGTTCGCAATTAATGCCATCGTGATGATACCCATAGCTTTTTGCGCATCATTCGTACCGTGTGAGTATGCTTGAAGAGCAGCAGTAGCTACCTGTACTTTACGAAAACCGTTATTTGTTTTCGTAAGATTCGTATTTTTAAATATCATCTTAATAACATTATAAAATATAAAACCAACGATAAATGCTAGAATCGGAGAAAGAAGTAAGCCATAAATAATTTTTAAAAAACCAGAATAGTGCAGTGCTTCAAAACCAGCAGCTGCAATCGCAGCACCAGCGATAGAACCGATGATCGCATGTGAAGATGAACTCGGAATTCCGTAATACCAAGTAATCAAGTTCCAAGCGATTGCCGCAACAAGAGCAGCAAGAATTACAACTGACCCGTTAGGAAGAGTAAATGGGTCAACAATATCTTTTGTAATCGTTTTAGCAACACCAGTGAATGTCATGGCTCCGACAAAGTTCATGACAGCAGCTAAAATAATTGCTCTTCTTGGTGTTAACGCTTTTGTTGAAACGGATGTTGCAATAGCATTCGCAGTATCATGGAATCCATTGATAAAATCAAATGCAAGCGCACCAATTACAACAAGAATGGTAATGAGTAATACTGTATCCATACCAGCCACCCGTTACGCGTTTTTCATGATGATAGATTCTAATGTATTTGCAACGTTCTGGCAGCTGTCGGCAATGCCTTCAAGCACTTCGTACATTTCTTTATATTTAATAACTTTGATCGGATCTGTTTGTGTAGAGAATAACTCACGCTGTGCTTCACGGTAAAGATCGTCACATTTTGATTCGTAATCTTTAATTTTGATAGCATGTTCACGCATATCAAGAAGTTTCTTCTCTGATAGTAAGTTGACTGTTAGAAGTATTTCATCAGCACTTAGTTTAATGTATTCTACAAATTTAACCATGTATTGATCAGGGTTTGTGATTGCATAAATATCAAACAACGCAGAAGACTGTTCGATACCATCTAAAATATCATCCATGCTCATCGCAAGTGATAAGATGTCTTCTCTTTCAATGGGTGTAATAAATACTTTGTTCAGTTCCATGATAACGGTATGAACATAAGAATCACCTTTAGATTCTAGTTCTTTTAAGTGGTCCGCAAATTCGCGAAGATCATTTTCGTTATTGATTTTAAAATCGTGGAAATAACCAGTAGATTCTTTCAAGTTGCTAGCAATATCCGTTAGCATGACCATGAACTTATCCTTTTTCTTTGTAAACATAGTACCCTCCAAAAGAAATGTCTTTTATCCTTTTTCTTTTACGTTTTTATAGTGGTTATTTTTTTCTATTTTTTAACCACCCAACACATTATACAAAAAAATAAGAGTTTTTGTCGAAAAAGATTGAATTGTAATCAATAATTTACAAAAGATTAACAAGGTTAACCTATCTTTTTATCATTCGTACACATGAAATTTACAAATTTAAAGAATTGAAATATTTTTATTACCATTCTTTCTAACTCATCATTCCCTAAAGAAACTAATTAGAATCTGTTGGCAGTGAAAGTCCATAGAAAAACATTTGAAAAATATCTGTTGCGAGTTTTTTTCCATTCTCACCAGTGATCATTGAGATGAGCATATCGTTATTGAAAAGCTGGATGTATACCATTATGGATTCTAAAGAAAGATCAGGATTGATCTCACCATCTTTTTGAGCATTTATAATCAGGTCGACAATTAAAGGAATCGCATACTTAGATTGAAATTCAGCTAAGTGCGATTTTAATTCTTCATCGTTTAGCATCATCTCCTGAATGACTTCTGGATGAATGATATGTAGGTTATTTGTCTTTCGAAGAATGCTTGTAGTCATTTTTTCTTTAAAGGAGATGTCCTTTTCAAACAGATTCTTATGGTATTCGTATTCTTCTGCTACAAATTCTTTGATTACTTCACGAAACAAAGCTTCCTTGCTGCCAAAATGATTATAAATGGTTACTTGAGAAACACCAGCGTGTTTTGCGAGATCTTCTATTTTTATTTCTCTAATGCCTTGTTTTTGAAAAAGGGAGAAAGCGGCTTGTTTAATAACTTTTTTCTTCTGTTCCTTACGACGTTCGTATCCGTTCAAATTTCTTCACCTCTTTACTAGGATAAAACATATTTTGAAAAATAACAATTCGCATATTTCAAAAAGTCTTGCTTAAAAAGTTGTGAAGGTTTATGATTATTTTGAAATATAATAAGTTAGATATTTCAAAAAGGTGGGTGTGACTATGATTGTTGTAAATGGACTGTCAAAGAGATTTGCAGAAGGAAAAGGTTTGTTTAATCTGAACTTTGAAGTGAGAAAAGGCGAGGTGTTTGGATATATTGGTCCAAATGGAGCGGGCAAATCAACAACAATTCGTCACTTGATGGGGTTTATGAAACCAGATAGTGGACATTCTTCGATTGATGGGATGGATTGTTGGAACAACGCTGCACGCATTCAAGAACAAACAGGATACCTGCCTGGAGAGATTGTTTTTTTAGAAGGAATGACAGGGCTTGGTTTTTTGTCACTCATACAAAAGTTGCGAAAGCAAACCTCTACAATCCGAAGAGACGAACTGATTGAAAGATTTCAGTTAGATGTAAAAGCACCTATAAGGAAGATGTCTAAAGGGATGAAACAAAAAGTAGGAATTATAGCAGCGTTTATGCATGAGCCTCAAGTTCTAATTTTAGATGAACCTACATCTGGGCTAGATCCACTCATGCAACGTGTGTTTATCGATCTTATCTTGGAAGAAAAACAAAAGAACAAAACGATACTTATGTCATCACATAGTTTTCAAGAGATCGAGCGAACGTGTGATTCGGCAGGGATCATAAAAGACGGAAAGCTAGTAGCGTTAGAAGATATGCATTTGTTACGGACGGTTCAAAGACGTGTTTTCGAAGTAAAGGTTAAGTCTGAAAATGACATGGAAACCATTCTTCATTCCGCTCTTGATACAGAAGTAAAAGGCGAAAGAACCGTTCATGTTACCGTTCAAGGAAATGATCAGGAATTTGTTCAGTTGTTAAGCGGTTGTGAGGTTCAACATATCGATACACGTCCACAGGATTTAGAAGATATTTTTATGCATTATTACGACAGAAGGGAAGTGGCGAAATGAACATCCCTTTATATCTAGCGATGATGAAAAGTCACGGAAAGCTGATCGGCGGGTTCATATACGGTGCGGCAGCTTATATTGTATTGATCATTTGGATCTATCCCTCTATTGCTGATATGAAAGGCTTTAACGATATGATCGCTGCTTTGCCAGAAGGCATGCAGAAGCTGATCGGTATGGAGAACGGAATAAATTCGCTGTCAGATTATGTAGCCGGTGAATTTTATGGCATGCTGTTTTTAATAATATTGATGGTCTTTGTGATTCTAACTTCAACTCGAGTGATGGCGCGACTGGTCGATCAAGGTTCTATGGCATACATGCTCGCAACCCCAAATTCAAGAGCTAGGGTGGCTATTACCCAGGCGGCAGTCTTGCTTACAGGACTTGCTTTGATCGTAGGTTTTACAACCATTAGTGGTATTGCTGCAAGTGAATGGCTAATTCAAGGCTATCAATTAGACATTGCTTCTTTTATTAAATTGAATGTAATAACCTATCTGATATTCTCATCGATTGCCGGTTATTGTTTTTTTATCTCTTCAGTAAGTAATGATGAGAAAAAAGCGCTCGGGATTTCAGCTGGAATTACACTTTTATTTTATATGCTAAACATGGCCGGTAAACTAAGTGATAAAACAGAATGGATGTTGAATGTTTCAATCTTTAAATGGTATGACCCGATTAAGTTGATCAACAATGAATCGGACGCGTTCTTGATCGGTTGTTCACTGTTCATTTCAACATTTTTATTGTTTATGGTAAGTGTGATTGTATTCAAGAATAGAAATCTTCCGTTATAATTATTCTAAATATTATGACTAAGATGTATAATAAAAGAAATAAACAAATATAGTCACCAAAGTGGTAATCCCACATACAATGTTAGTGCTAGGAACCGAATATTGGATAGTTTTCAGGCTGCTGTCGTAAAAGACGGCAGCATTTCTGCTTTTTAAGGGTACTTGAGGATGATAGTTATTATCAATACGCAGGAGGGGAAGTCCAATGGAACTCTCTGCACGAACACAACTGTTAATGGCAACAACGTCTGGTATCTTCATATTAACGGCATGGATGATGGAAAAGTATTCAGAGTCTCCTTATTATGTTCTCTTCTATTTGTTAGCCTTTATTGTAGGAGGCTATGCAAAAGCGATTGAGGGGATCCAGGAAAGTATTAAGAACCGACAATTGAATGTAGAACTTCTCATGATGTTTGCCGCTATTGGATCAGCTGCAATCGGTTATTGGGGAGAAGGAGCTGTTCTGATCCTGATCTTTGCCTATTCAGGGGCGCTAGAAATGTACACTTTACAAAAAAGTGATAAAGAAATCAAAGCGTTAATTTCTTTGCAGCCTGAAGAAGCGTGGCTCTTAATGGAGGATAAGGAACTGAGAGTGTGCGCTTCCTCCTTAGAACCTGGTAATCTTATAAAAGTTAAACCAGGAGAACGGGTACCTGCAGATGGTATCATCGTAAAAGGGAACTCTTTTATTAATGAATCTGCATTAACAGGTGAGCCCATCGCTCGAGAGGTCCATGTGTCATCGGAAGTGTTAGCAGGAACCTTGAACCAATCCGGATTATTAGAGATATCAGTTACGAAGCACATGAAAGACTCAGTGTTTCAAAGAATGATTGACCTAGTGAATAACGCACAAAATGATGCTCCGCCAGTTCAAAGAAAAATTGAAGAGTTTGAAACAAAATATGTACTTTTCGTATTACTGGCAGCAGCCTTAACGTTCTTAGTACCTGGGTCGATTGGGATTTGGAGTTATTCAGAATCTTTATATCGTGCTTGTGTTCTGTTAGTTGTCGCTTCACCTTGTGCACTTGTAGCATCTACCATGCCTGCACTACTAGCTTCGTTATCAAACGCAGCTAAGAACGGAATCTTATTTAAAAGCGGTGTCTTTTTGGAGAAACTGAGTTTAATAAACGTTATCGCTTTCGATAAAACGGGTACTTTAACAAAAGGCCGTCCCACTGTAAAATATGCTGAGTTTCTCCATTCTACTTTGGAAAAAGAAGAGATTATTTCAATTATCTATGGAATTGAAAGTAATAGCATACATCCTCTTGCAAAAGCGATTAATGAACATCTTAAAATTTATCAAGAAACCATACCTATAACACTAACTGCGTTTGAGGATGTCCCTGGAATGGGTGTGAAAGCTCAAATTCAAGATAAGATTTGGAAAATCGGAAATCGTGAGTGGACTGATATAACAGAAAAGCAAGAGAGCGAGTTGTTAATGCGGGTAGAGGATACAGGAGAAGATGCAGGATACACGGTTGTATATGTAACAGCTAATGATCTTCTTGTAGCTTATTTTCTTTTAGGAGACACTATAAGGGAAGAGACCATTCAAGCGATAAAAGATCTACAAGAAAAACAAATTTTAACGATAATGCTCACAGGTGATTCTAAACGTGGAGCAGAAAGTATTGGAAGGATTGCGAAGGTAGACGAAATAGGTTTTTCGTGTATGCCTGAAGATAAAGTAAATACCGTAAAAAAATGGAGAGAAAAAGAAGCGGTTGTAGCTATGATTGGTGACGGTGTGAACGATGCACCGGCACTCGCTATAGCAGATGTCGGTGTAGCGATGGGAATGGGAAGCGACGCCGCTATCGAGACTGCAGATGTAGTCCTCGTTAAAAATGATCTAAGTAAGCTGCTTTATGCGATGCGGCTATCTGAACGACTATCGAAAATTATTAAACAAAATATCATATTTTCAATCAGTATCATTTTATTTTTGCTATGCGCGAACTACTTACAGTTCCTTACTTTGCCATTCGGAGTGATTGGGCATGAAGGTAGTACGATACTAGTGATTTTAAATGGGTTACGTTTACTAAAATAGCCAAAGCGAAAAGCCGGACTAAACGTCGCGGCTTTTTGACTTTCTTACGATTAGTAAGAATTATTGTTTAGATCACTTTGTTTTTTTTCATAGGTAGAATCTGTTCCTGTCTTTTGCTGTGTATCTGTAGAAGAAAGCGTGCGAGGCGTTACAACAGCCTTTGTTTGGGTGCTAGAGTTTGTCTGGTACTCGTCTTTTCTAGCCTCTTGTTTTGCTTCTTCTATCGCAGATTGTGTTTCACTTTTTACCTCGCTCGCCGTATTCTTAGCTTCCTGTAATTTTTGTCGAGCAGAAAGAGACAGGTTTCCAGATTTCTCTTTTATGGATGCAACTGTATCTTTAGCATCCATTGTTCCAAGTTTTGCTTTTAGCATTGTTTCGTCTTTCATTTGTTGCGTACGTTCTTTTAATTTAATTGATGAATCTCTAAGGTCGTTTCTAAATTCATTTCCGTTTTTAGGAGCATATAATAGGGCAGCAGCAGCTCCGACAAGACCTCCCACTACTAAACCTGTAGTAAAACCAGAGGCATTACTTTTCTTGCTAACGTTAGCATCAGCAGTATCTCGTGTTTGGAAATCGGAATGTGTAAAAACGGGTTCCGCTGTAGTTGTTGTTGTGTTTGTATGGTTAGGCATAGTATTAAATCCTCCTTTTAGTCTGTATAAAACCCTACCCGGAACTTATTGATGATAAACATCATGTGTAAAAGCTTGTATAGGTATCTATTGTTGTTTATGAACTAACTAAAAGCGCAAAGGATATATAGCTTGGTGATCTATATTTGGGCATAGAAAAAGCCGGGCAGTATATACCCGGCCGATTTCTATTTATTTCATTAACTCTTTAATTCTGGAAGCATACGAATTTCTTCATTCATAGCTGATTTGCAAATGGGGCATTGCGGTTCTTTTTGCAAAGAATAGTCAGCGCGCATCCAGCATGAGCATCCATCACTCGTACATGCCCAAACCTTCGTTTCTACGTCTGGAATCGGCTCTGCAGGTTGTTTTGAAAAAAAAGCCATAGATATCCCCCTTTTCTGTTCTACTTATAGTATACGCCTAAAAGAGGAAAAATATGTATCATTTTGATTACATATTTGAAATAACTTCATATTGAGCAGATATTTCTCTTGCCCATCGTGCATGAATCTCTTTAATTTCTCTTGGAGATTGTATGGAAATGTTTGTTTTCAACGGCCATAAATACTCGGCAGCTTTTTCAACATATGTTGCCAAAATATCCCCTGCCAGACTATGTAAACCATTCTCTTTAATAGTGATGAACTGTTTAAGAAAAGGGTGAGACTCACAATAGTTTTTTATTTCTGCTAGTGATAGATCTGCTTCGAGTCTAACATAATTTCTCGGTGAGATTTGAGATGCCCAGTTATGAATAGTCACTTCAGCAAAATCTTTTACTTCTATTGGTTCATAATTGATTACAGCATGTTTGATATCAGATAGTTTGAATACGTGATAATCCATGAGAGAGTAACAATATGCAGGGCAATACCACTCACCATCTTCACTATAAAGTCCAATTAGTTGAATGTTGCTATACATCTTTTGCTCATTTAACGTATATAGAATCGTGACAATCTTTTGCTTGATTGATGCCTCAAGAATGATTGGCGCTACTTGACTATTCGGTGGCAATGGAAGCTGCACCAAAAGTCGTTTTTGAATCTGATTCCAATTTTCTCTAGCATCTTCTGGCATGAATTGATGTAATTTATGTAAGATAGATTTACTTTGGGTTTGAAAAGGAAAGCTTGTATCAGTGTATGCTTGTAAACTAAAAAGAATAGAGGAAGCTTCCATTTCGGTCAATCCAATCGGAGGAAGAATACGATCATTCTCGATACGATATCCACCGTGTGGTCCGAATTCAGAAACGATAGGAAGGCCCATCTCAATAAGATTTAATAGATCTCGTTGAATTGTTCTTGTAGATACTCCAAATTCATCGGCTAATTCTTTTAAGGTAAAATGCTTTTTTGAGTTTATGGAAAGCAATAACCGTTCCAGTCTTTTTATCTTTGACATGTTAGACCCCTAATTGAAATATTCATGTATTAAAACTTTTGTACTAGTCTTTGTATGTTATATCGTACAAATATGATGAAATGTTAGAGTTTATCCAAATAAAGTAAGAATAAAATAAAAAACACGTTAATCCATTGGATAACGTGTTGATTTTGTAGTATGAAAGGTAGGAAAACTAATCTGCGATCATTGTTATAAGCAGTTTTTTTAGAATTAGTTCTTTACTATTGAAGAAAGGTGTTCAATACATTGAACCATATCCGCAAGCTGTTTATCAGTGAGCTGTGACATGTACTTGATCAGTACACCGTTTCTTTTTTCTTGAATTGCATGAAACGCTACTAAACCGGTTTCATTTAATTGGACGTATACAATTCTTCGATCGAGGTCAGAGCGATAACGATCTACTAATCCTCTTTTAACGAGTCGGTCGATAATAACGGTAGTAGCACTTGCACGTACTTTCATTGCATCAGCAATTTCAGAAACCGTCCATTTCTCACGAGATGATAAAGTCTTTAATATTTGAAATTGAGTAGCAGTTATTTCTTCATCTTCCCATATTTCAGGCTTTATCACGTTCATGATCTCATTAAACGCTTTCTCTATACGCTCTACTTCCATTAATACATTTCTACTATCTGCCACCACTTTCACAGTACTGCCTCCTTAGCTTACATTACTCCTATTTTAATATAAATTTCCGATAAGTTCCATTAAAGAGTAGTATAAAGTATCTAGTTTTCAATGTGTATCTCTGTGCTAGTATTTAAACTATTGAAATATAGGTTTAATTTAGAAATAAAAATATATTTTTGATAAAAGAGGAATTCTCTTCTATCTATCTAATAAAAAATAGAGAGATAAAGGGGGATGTGCAAGATGGCACGTATTGCTTGGATTACAGATAGTACTAGCTGTATAACACAGGAAGAAGCGAAGGAACTTGGCATACACATTATTCCTGTTTCTGTCATTATGGAAGATAAAATTTATAAAGACGGTGTAGATATTACCCCAGATGAATTTTATGCAAAACTTGAAACTGTTTCTGAACTTCCAAAAACGAGCCAACCGACAGTTGGAGAGTTCTCAGACTTTTATGAAGTTCTTAAACACAGCTATGATTGTGGAATTGCCATTCATGTTTCTGAAAAATTTAGCGGCACGATTAATGGTTCTAGACTTGGTGCGGAAATGGCAGATTTTCCAGTACACATTGTGGATTCAAAGATCTTATCTGAATCAATGAAACAACTTTTGTTAAAAGGAAAGAAACTTGAATCTGAGGGATTAGAAGCTCAGGAAATAGCTGCGATGCTGCGTGAAACTGCAGATCATGTGAAAGGCTATGTTTGCATCGGAAGTCTTGAACAATTAAGAAAAGGTGGCAGATTATCAGGCGCAAGCTTTCTAGTTGGGAATCTTCTACAGATCAAACCTATACTTACTTTTGATGATGGATCACTCGTACCGTTTGAAAAGATCAGAACGTTAAAAAAAGCTGAATCACGCGTACTTGCTCTGTTTGAAGAAGCGGCAGAAAGTAAGGGTGCGTATGGTGTAAGTGTCGTTTACAGCGGGTCTTCAGAAAAAGCTGAGGATTGGCTTCACCTGTTAAGAGAGAAATATCCTCACATTACATTCAATCTAGGGCAACTGAGCCCTGCAATCGGCGTTCACGTCGGCGCAGGCACACTCGGCCTCCTCTGGTTTGAAGAAGGGGTCTGACCCCACACAATTACAAACAGCCAAAATGTCCATCCGGGATGGACATTTTGGCTGTTTTGCTATGATCTATCGTTATTTTCTTAAGCTTTTTTTCGAACAGCGATGACGATTAAAACACTCCATAGAAGAAGTAAGGGGACCACAGCTGAAGTTTCTGTAAACAAATCTATGGAAAAAAATTCGTTAAATATTGTTCTTAAGTTCGTTATGATGATTAAGCCCCCTGCAACGACTCCTAACAGTGCTGGTTTAAGCTTTTGCACGAGCCATGCTGCAAAAGGAGCTGCTATAATCCCACCTAACATCATCGCAACAACGACCTGCCAAAGCACCGTCTCCCAACCTATAAACAAAAAGAAACCGATAGAAGCTGATAATGATACAGCAAATTCACTGAAATTTACTGAGCCGATTGCCTTACTAGGAGTAAGGTTTTTCTGTGTAAGCAGAATCGGAGTTGTAATCGGTCCCCATCCTCCGCCACCAGTTGCGTCCATAAACCCAGCGATAAGCCCTAATGGCCGATACATCCTTTTTTTTGCACTGCTCTCTGTAAAATCTGTTTCTACCTCCGCGTTTACTCTTATTAGTAAGAAGCGAAACAAAACGTAAAAGCCAAGCCCTAATAAGAATAAGGAGATGTACGGTTTAATAAAAGTTGATGGTATAAAACTTAAAAAAGCAGCACCTAAAAATGCACCAATAGCTCCTGGGATGACTAGCTTTTTTACTGTTTTTATATCGACATTTCCAAATTTTAAGTGTGAGTAACCTGAGACAGCAGATGTAACAACTTCTGATAAGTGAACAGAAGCAGAAGCTAAAGCAGGCGTGAACCCAGCTACTAAAAGAAGAGTCGTAGAAGTAACTCCGTATGCCATACCAAGAGATCCGTCAATGAGTTGAGCCATGAGTCCGATCAAAGCCAGCATTACAATTTTTTTCATGGAAGGTCCTCCAACAAAAGAGATTCTATAGATTATGTGGACAAAATGAGAAAGGTTCAGGCCAAATGTTTACGATATAAAAATTTTTCTCTGTTTTTCATATAAAAAGAACTCAAATAATTGTTTTTTTGTTCATTTTTAGATACTCTAATAGACAGTGTTGCAAGTAGAGGTTAATCGCCTTTATTTTGTGGAATAATACAAAACAGATATAAATACATAAATTGGAGTGATATGTACAATGGAAATCGGTTTAATCGGCCTTGGAAAAATGGGCTTCAATATGGCACTAAATATGAATGATAAAGGAAATACGGTTTTCGCTACAGATGTAAACAAAGATACTGTGAAAGAGATTTCATCAGAAGGTGTTAAAGGGGTCGACTCGATCGAGGAACTTGCAAATTCTTTTACAGGCAGAAAAGCTGTTATTCTTTTAGTTCCAGCTGGTGAGATCGTTGACCAAGTAATCGAACAGCTTAAGCCACATTTAACTGAAGGCGATATTATCGTTGACGCTGGTAATTCCATGTACAAGCACACTCTTCGTCGCTATGAAGAACTAAAAGCATCAGGCATCCACCTTGTAGACGTGGGTACGAGTGGTGGGACTGACGGTGCACGTCACGGTCTTTGTGCTATGATGGGTGGAGATGACGATGCTGTTAACTACCTTGCTCCACTATACGAAAAAATCTGTGTAGAAAAAGGTTTCATGATTACTGGTCGTGCAGGATCTGGTCATTTCTTGAAGATGGTTCATAACGGAATCGAGTACGGTATGATGCAAGCAATCGGAGAAGGTTTTGAAATCCTTGATAAAAGTGACTTTGATTACGACTATGAAGCAGTTTCTAGAGTGTGGAACAACGGATCAGTTATCCGTAGCTGGCTTATTGAACTTATGGAGAACGCGTTCAGCAAACAGCCGAAACTTGAAGACATCCGCGGTGTGATGAATTCATCAGGTGAAGGGATTTGGACAGTTGAAGCTGCTCTTGATTATCAAGCATCAGCTCCAGTTATCGCACTATCTCAATTTATGCGTTTCCGTTCACTAGAAGACGACACATTCCACGGTAAAGTTGTTGCAGCACTTCGTAATGAATTTGGTGGGCATGCAGTCGTAAAAAAATAATAAGATTATCTTGATGAAGACCTCTAAGCTTGCACGTTTAAGCTGAGGTCTTTCATTATTTTTGCGCGATCCAACATATACTAAAGATGAAGAAACAAGAATAGGAGTTTTGATCATGGAAGAAAAGTTTGTTCGAGAATCTCGAACGGTAAAATCCTCAGTAGTGCTCCCACCTGATACGAATAATCATGGAACGTTATTCGGAGGAAAATTGATGGCATATATCGACGATGTAGCTGCTATATCAGCCATCCGCCATGCTCGGAAAAATGTGGTCACAGCTTCAACGGATTCTGTTGATTTTTTACAGCCTATTAAAGAAGGTCATTCAGTTTGTTTAGAATCATTCGTGACATGGACGAAAACAACGTCAATGGAAGTTTTCGTAAAAGTAATCTCTGAGAATTTGTTATCTGGAGAACGAAAAGTTTGCGCGGTATCTTTTCTTACATTCGTAGCTTTAGATGAAGATGGAAAACCTACTCCAGTGCCAAAAGTTATACCTGAAACAGAAGAAGAAAAATGGCTACATGATCATGCACCAGAACGAGCGATAGCAAGGAAAAAGCGCAGAGAAGAAAGTAAGAAATTAGCCAAAGAGTTCGGAGTAAAAAAACCTTGGGATCCTATGTGAGCATAAAGATATATTTTTAACATTTTGCAGTTCTTAAGATTCGCATTTTGAAAATAAGATGCTATAATTAAGTTACCTTTTTCCAGCCAGGGATACAGAACCCTGGCATTATACTGTTAAATGTTAAAGCCCCTGATCGTTTTCATCGATGAAAACGGTCAGGGGCTTTTTGTGTGTTCACAGCCTTTAGCAAATTAAGAAAAATTCAAGGGAAATGAGACGCTGAAATACAAATAGTAATGATTATTACATAACCAAGTCGTGTTGTGCAAATGCTAAGAAAAGTTTGGTAAAAAGGCGGATGGTTATGCGGAATAGAAGGAAGCGTCCAATCATTAGAACTCATAAGAAGTTAACAGATATGTTAGCAGATAAAAAGCATGATGATCATTCTTCTCTTCGATCGAATACCATTTCTATGGAGACTTCATTACAACAGAAGAAACAAACAGAAAAGTGTGTTGGAGAACTTAATCCGGTTCTGCATGTGGTGGTTGATAGAGTAAAAACACTTTTGGGTAACCCGATGGATTTAATTGTGCGTGAGTTTGAATTTGAGTTAGAAAACAAGGTTACAGCTACATTATTATTTTTAGAAGAAATGAACGATACTCAAGTTTTAAATGAGTTTATTCTATCACCATTGATGACACTGTCAAAAGACAAGCAATCGTCGCCTGTTCCAGTTGATCATGCGTTACATTACATCAAGCAGAACGCTTTAGCACTAGGAAGAGTTTTGGATGTGGAAACAGAAGATGAATTAGTTGAGGCTCTTCTTGCTGGCCTCAGTGTTCTTTTAGTCGAAGGTAATAAAAAAGGTCTTAAACTAGGAACAAACGGTGGAAAAGTTCGAGGAATCGAAGAACCTACTTCAGAAGTTGTTATACGTGGTCCAAAGGATTCATTCACAGAGTCAATCAAGACGAATATCTCGTTAATAAGGCGAAGGATAAGATCAAAAGATATTAGAATTGACAAGTACAAAATTGGAGAGGTCACACATACTGATGTAGCGGTTGTTTATCTAGAGAATATCGCTAATCCATTATTAGTTAAAGAGATAAAAGAAAGAATTGAAGAAGTGAAGACAGACGGCTTACTAGAATCAGGTCAACTTGAAGAGTTTATACAAGACGAGACCGTAACTGTTTTTCCTCAGTTCTTAAATACTGAACGACCAGATGTTGTTATTGGTAATCTGCTTGAGGGTCGTGTGGGTATTATTATTAACGGAACGCCGTTCGTATTAATTGCCCCTGCGCAGTTTATACAGTTCTTTCAATCATCAGAAGACTATTACATGAGATATGACATCAGTACTTTTCTTCGCTTATTACGATTTTCAGTTTTTATTATTTCTTTGATCGCTCCATCAATCTATATTGCACTTACTACTTTTCACCAAGCTATGATTCCAACAACTCTTTTGTTTGGTATCGCTGCACAGCGTGAAGGAGTTCCCTTTCCGGCAATAGCAGAGGCGTTAGTGATGGAGATTACATTTGAAATTTTACGAGAAGCGGGAATAAGAATGCCACGTGCGGTTGGCGTGGCTGTTTCAATCGTGGGAGCACTTGTATTAGGACAAGCCGCTGTTCAAGCAGGACTTGTTTCACCAGCCATGGTTATTGTTGTAGGAATTACAGCCGTAGCCAGCTTTGCGATCCCATCTTTTGCTGTCGCTACATCTGCACGATTGTTACGATTTCCGTTAATGCTAATCTCATCTGTTTTTGGCTTCTATGGGCTTACACTTGCTTTAATCGTAATTATTGCTCATCTAACGAGTTTAAGATCCTTTGGTTATCCATATTTAAGCCCTTTTGCACCAATACAGACACAGGATCTAAAGGATAGCTTGTTTCGTTTTCCTATTACAAAATTATTCAAAAGACCTGAAAAGCTTTCGAAAAAAAACCAAACACGTACACAACCTTATTCGGTTAAGAAGAAACGTGAGGAGGAGACAACACGTTGAAACTTTTAAAAAGTTGTCTTCTCTTCTCTCTCTGCCTTCTATTTCTAACGGGGTGCTGGGATCAAAACGAGCTTGATGAACTTTCGATCGTAATGGGAATAGGAATTAACATTGATAAAAAAGGGAATTTGATCGTCACATATCAAGTGGTCAATCCAACCGAAGTCGCACCAGGTATAACTGGAGCAGGAGGAGGAAAACAGCCTGTTTTTACCGTCTATGAGACTACAGGAAGAAACTTGATGGAAGCAACGAGAAAAGCAAGTAAACAAACATCAAGACGCTTGTTTTTTGCTCATGCGAGGATGCTTGTTTTTAGTGAGAAAATAGCAAAAGACAGTATCTATCAAGCTGTCGACATGATTTCACGAGACCCTGAGGTACGTTCGACGATCCAAGTTGTTGTAGCAAGAGATACATCCCCATCCAAATTATTAAGAACATTTACTGCAATTGATAAAGTAACATCTGATGAAGTAGCTACGATTCTAAAGATTTCAGAGAAAAATTGGGGAGAGAACATGCAGCAAGATATTAATGAAGTGCTTCAATCCATCATAGATGAAGGCGGAGAACCGCTAATTAACGGTATAAAAATTACGGGTGACAAAAAATTGGCAGTGACAGCACAAAACTATGAAGTAGGTAATCCTGCAAGAGTTCAATTATCAGGCATGGGAGTATTTCGAGGCGGAAAGCTGCAGGGATGGTTGGATGGACCAGAGGCAAGAGGCGTTCTCTGGATAAAGGGAAAACTTGTTAGTTCGGCGATTACAGTACCTTGCATGGAAAACGATAATGGATATTCTATAGAAATTGTTCGTTCGAATACTGAGCTGTCAGCAGATACAAAGAAAAAGATACCGACTATAACGCTCGATGTATTTCCTGAAGCTAATATTGCAGAAGCAAACTGTGCCGTGAACTTAGAAAAGACTTCAGAAATCCTAAAAATCGAAAATAAATTAAACCATGTAATTGAAAAAGAGATTCAAAAAACGATTAAAGCTTCACAAGATTTTAATAGCGATGTTCTTGGATTTGGTGAATTATTGTATAGAGAAAATCCGAGAAAATGGCGCAATGAATATAAAAAAAACTACAAAGAAATATTTCCGAAATTGGTTGTGAAAGTTAATGTTGATTCTCGTATTAGAAGATCGGGGATTCGAACTTCACCGTTTTTATTTGAGAAAAAGAAAGAGGCTCCGAAATGAAGACAATCAAGATCGATATTCAACAATTCTTTATTCTTATCATCTTATTTGAACTCGGGAGTGCGATTCTTGTTGGTCTAGGAATGGATGCCGGCAGGGATGCATGGATCGCTATCTTGCTAGGTATGGTATGCGGTATGATTCTTTTTCTAGGATATTTTTATCTCTATAAACAGTTTCCAGAGCAATCTTTAACACAATATTTGCAGATCTTGTTCGGTAAGTATATAGGAAAGCTATTCGGTTTCCTATACCTGATGTACTTTATGTATTTAGCAGCTCGTGTTTTGCGTGACTTTGGAAGCCTTCTGTTGTCCGCCGTTTTTGTACAAACACCAATTATCGTTGTAAACGGGCTTATGATTGCTACGATCGTTTATGTTCTAAAATTAGGTTTTGAGGTTCTTGTAAGAACAGGGGAAATAATATTTTCTCTAGTAGTCCTCTTAGGAATTATTCTTGCTGTACTTGTACTATCAGCAGACTTAATGAAATACAATTATCTGCTTCCCATTCTAGGCAAGGGATTCTTGCCGGTCTTGAAGGCAGCATTCCCTGTAACACCGACCTTTCCTTTTGGAGAAATGGTGGTTTTTACAATGTTATTTCCATATCTGAAAACAACAAAGAAAAGTAAAGCACTTACAGTAGGGTTGTTTGCAATTATGGTGAGCGGATTCATCTTAAGTGCAACGGTCGCGATGGACATTGCGATATTAGGAGGGCATGTTGCTACACATGTATACTTCCCATTACTTGCTGCTGTTGCGAAGATTAACTTAGGAGAATTTATTCAAAGATTAGATGCGTTAGTGGTGTTTACGCTGATCATAGGAGGATTCTTTAAGATAGCTGTATTGTTTTATGTGGCAGTGAAAGCAATCCAAGATATCTTTGGAGTACAGGAAGAAAAAAGGCTCATAGGCCCGGTCGGTATAGTATTGATCTTGTCATCTATCGTAATAGCAGCGAATTATGTGGAACATATTACAGAGGGTTTAAATATCGTTCCACATTTTATCCATATTCCGTTTCAAGTTGTTTTACCGAGTCTGTTCATTATTGTATTCTTAATTAGAAGAAAGAAGCTTAAGCCTTTTGCTTCTTCTCCATCCACTTCGACAGAATAAACGTTAGGATGGGTAAGATCATCAAAGTAATCACTAGAACATATTCGACCTTGTCAACATAGTGAAAGAAAGACATAAACGATTTTTTGATAACCGTTGCTGGAGCGATTCCTAAAAACCAATCAATGACAACGAGTAAAGAGAACATACTAAATAGTAAAATGATATAAATAACAACAGGGTTCTTCATGGTGTTCACCTCCTGTTTTAGTTTTTGCACGATTGACATCCTTATCCATAAGTTGAATTTGAGGTGATGTATTTTGTGTGGCAGATATATGCTTTACTACGAAAAAGATGTGATTATTGATGCTTTTAACTTAGAAAACGAATTTGATTATGATAAACGCTTTAACATTGCTCCGAGTCAGCAAGTTCTTTCGATTATTAAAGCAAGCGCAGGAAATAGAGCGGGATACCTGAAGTGGGGACTTGTCCCAAGTTGGGCAAACGATCCAAAAATAGGTAACAAGTTAATGAATGCTAGAAGTGAGACTGTTTCTGAAAAACCTAGCTTTAAAAACTCTTTTCTTCAAAAAAGATGCTTGATTCCCGCAAGCGGATTTTACGAATGGGTTATTGAAGACGGTGTTAGTAAAAAGCAGCCCTATCAATTTACTTTAAAAGATAAAAAGCCGTTTGCATTTGCTGGAATCTGGTCGAGATGGACAGGAGAAGTCGATGGACAGAAAGAAGAAAGAATAACATGTTCCATCTTAACAAAAGTCTCTAATTCATCTATGGAGAAGTATCATCATCGCATGCCAGTGATGTTTGAGCCAGATGTTGGAGAGAAATGGTTGGATCGCTCAGCAGGTAAGGACAAACTTCTTTTAATGCTCCAAGACAACAACCCTGAACTATTTGCGGAACAGGTTACTATGGATTTGAATGTTAATAGAACTAGCTGACAGTTTCTTTTGATCAATTTTTGATCAGTTGAAGTTGTCTTTTTTTTGTAAAAAATAATCCAGGAGTCCTATATTGTAAATTCTTTGTAAGTCTTTCTGACTGTTTTAATATAAAACTAACAATTGAATCGACAGAATTGTGTTATATTTTTCATGGATTTACATGTTTTACATACTATTAGTGAGGCAGGTGGAACGATATGTTCATGAAAATGACGAAAAGACTTACAAATATAAGTATCATGCTAGTAATGGTGCTTAGCATGGTTTTGCCACTGCAGCAGACAGCTTCTGCAGCTGACGTTCTAACGGTTAAGGAAGCATTGGTTAAGCAGGATAAATCAACCCAGATGGTTGAAGGGTATATCGTAGGTACTGTTCATGGAGGCAGTGGGTCTTCTATCTCATTCAAACATGAAGGACCATTTACAGCGAATACCAATTTAGCTATCGCAGATTCAGCGAACGAAACAGACAAAACGAAAATACTAACTGTTCAATTACCTAATAATGCTGCAAGATCTGCATTGAACCTCGTTGATCACCCTGAGAATTTAGGGAAAAAAGTTCAACTTGAAGGAACACTAGAGGCCTATTTTAGTGTGCCAGGACTTAAAAATGTAAACGAATATCACTTTGTTGATGGTGCTCCTTCTGAACCACAAGTCGAAGAAGTGAAGTCATCGGTTGAAGGACAGATTGTTTCTAAAGGTACTTCTGTAGTACTATCCACTGAAACAACAGATGCTGAAATTTTTTACACTTTAGATGGACAAGCTCCGACTACAGATAGCACACGTTACACATCTCCTATAACAGTGAACGAAGATGTAACCATTAAAGCTGTCGCTGTTAAAGAAGGATTAAAGAACAGTACCATTTCAGAGTTCAAATACCAAGTTGCTCTATCTGGACTTCGAATTCATGATATTCAAGGTGCAGGTCATCAATCTCCTGTTTCGAATAAAGCAGTAGAGGGTGTCGAAGGAATTGTTACAAAAGTTGTGGATAACAATAATTTTTATATGCAGGATGTTAAACCAGACAAAGACTATAGAACGTCTGAAGGTATTTTAGTCTACCAAAAAGATCACGGCCAGGCTAAAGGAAATCTTGTTTCAGTTGATGGGCTAGTAAAAGAATGGGTACTTGAAGGGTACTCTGATAAATTAAAAACGGATCTAGCGGTGACGGAGATCAATGCAAGTGAAATTAACAAACTACAAGAAGGACAAAAGCTTCCAAAGTCAACGATCATTGGTTTGTTTGGTCTTCAACAGCCAACTAGAGTGATTGATAATGATAACTTCGGGTTGTTTGATCCTAAAGAAGATGGTATTGATTTTTATGAGAGTTTAGAAGGGATGCTTGTGGAAGTAAAAAATCCTGGTGTTCTCGCACCTCAAAAGTATGGAGAACTTGTTGTTGTTCCAGATTTTTGGAAGCAAAAAGAATTTAACTCATCAGGTGGCCTAAATATTAAAGAATTTGATTACAACCCTGAACGAATTTTTGTTGATATGAACGATGAAACGTTTGTGGCGAAAACTGGAGATTTCTTCTTAGGTTCAATTACTGGGGTTGTGAGCTACGGATTTGGTAACTATAAAGTGTTAGCCGACCGAGAAGAACTTCCAACGTTTGTTGAAGGAAGAACAAAACCTGAAGTTACAAAAATTCACGAAAAACATAAAGAGTTAACGATCGCGAGCTTTAACGTGGAGAACTTTTCTGCACTTGAAGAAGGACGCGACAGTACGAGCGATGAAAAAGTATCGCGTATCGCAAAATCGATTGTTCGTAACTTGAACGCACCAGATATTGTAGGGCTTGTTGAGATGCAAGATGGAAACGGTCCAACGAATGATGGTACTACGGATGCAAAAGCAAGTGCTGACCGATTAATTGCTGAGATTATAGCACAAGGCGGTCCGCAATATGTGTATACAGATATAGCTCCAGTTGATGGACAAGATGGTGGGATTCCAGGTGGTAACATTCGAGTAGGATTCATCTACAATCCTGAACGAGTTTCACTGGCAAAAGGAACAAAAGGAACTGCAACAGAAGCAGTAGGTTTTAAGGACGGTAAGCTTACTGTAAATCCTGGACGGATTGATCCGACAAACCCAGCATTTGAAAACAGCCGTAAACCGGTTGCAGCACAGTTTATGTTTAAAGGTGAGAGCGTAATTGTAGTAGCGAATCATTTTAATTCAAAAGGTGGAGACCAGCCGCTGTTTGGGAAAAATCAGCCTCCTTTCCTAGGAAGTGAAGTGCAGCGATTAGAGATTGCTGGAATTGTAAATCAGTTTGTTAAGGATGTTAAGAGTGAGGATAAGGATGCAAAGGTAGTGTTGCTTGGGGATTTCAATGATTTCGAGTTCACGAAGACTCTGAAGGTAGTAAAAGGTAATGAGTTGACGAACATGATTGAAGAAGTTCCGTTTAAAGAGCGCTACACATATTCTTATCAAGGGAACGCTCAAGTTCTTGATCATATTTTAGTAACAAACAATATGACGAGAAAGACGAAAGTTGATATCGTTCATATCAATTCGCAGTTTATGGAAGAACACGGACGAGCAAGTGACCATGATCCTGTGTTAATTCAAGTTAAGCTGGATAAAGTCAGATAAATAAACAGCGTGTTTTCTAAGGGATTGTTGCTTTTAAATCTTTTGAAAAGTGGAAGTGGCTTGTCGGAGCTAGCCACTGCCTGGAACGGAAATCAACACTTCCAAAAGCAACTAAGTTTACGAAAACAGCCAATAAATAAAAGTCATCCGCATATTGTGGATGACTTTTTCATGTTAACTGCAGTTTAGCGTCGGTATCCGCCACCTAGCTGTTGTTCAGCCATTTGAACAAGACGCTTAGTGATTTCACCACCAACAGATCCATTCGCACGGGATGTTGTGTCTGGTCCAAGTTGTACACCAAACTCAGAAGCGATCTCCCACTTCATTTGATCCAAAGCTGCTTGTGCTCCAGCTACTACTAATTCGTTAGAGTTATAACGTGCCATATGTATCACCTCCTTGTATTAATAGTTTGTATATATTTAACAAATTTATGCACTTGATGGTAAAATGTTTTTGGTTGGATGATGATTGAAATAGGTATTCGCATATTTTTGCTTTAACCGACACCAAAAACCGTAAATTTCGTATGATACATCATCCCCCTATTTTTATTTTCAAGATAAGCACTGTGCTGGTTTTTTTAAGCTCAGTGCTTTCTGTTTTTAAGACTTTTATTGATACTAGGGTAGTAAATTGATTGCTAGCTGATTGATACATAACAAGATAAATTTGTAGAAATAAGAATAATAAAATGTATTTGATTTTAGCTCATTCGTTTTATAATGAATGAAGGATGTAGGTTCATGAGTTATATGATTAAATGAAGTATCAGAAACTGTGAATCTTACCATGAGTAATACATGAAAATGGGAGAGCGGGTGTAGGATGGGGAATCAAAAAGAGTATTCCCGGTGGAAAGGTATAGGACTAGCTTTAGCAGGAGCTTCTCTTTGGGGGTTTTCAGGAAACGCAGCAGAATGGATCTTTTCACATTCAGCAATGACCGCAACATGGTTAGTTTCAGTCCGTATGGTAATGGCTGGAGCGCTGCTATTATTTCTAGTCTCTTTTCATCACAATATATTTGAAGTTTGGAGAAATAAAAAAGACCGAATGGATTTAATAGTATTTTCTTTAACGGGTATGCTTGGGGCACAGCTTACGTTCTTCTTAAGTATAGAAGCGGGAAATGCACCAACGGCAACACTCCTGCAGTTTTTAGGTCCGGTTTTTATTACGGTTTATTTTGCGTTAAAGTTATTGAAATGGCCAAAACGAAAAGAATGGATCGCAGTTCTAATGGCGCTATCAGGAACATTTTTGTTATTAACGAACGGAAGTTTACAAGAGATAACGGTTTCTGAAAAAGCTGTTTTCTGGGGAGTTCTGTCCGGTGTATCTGTTGCGGTATATACGGTTTATCCTGTAAGACTCTTAAAGCAATATGCTTCTGCTACGATCGTAGGGTGGGCCATGTTGCTCGGTGGATCGGCAGTTTCAATATTTACTCAGCCCTGGCAAGCAAATGAGATTGATTGGTCATTCTCACTATTTGGGATGCTATCATTTGTTGTTGTATTCGGAACACTATTGCCTTTTTATCTCTACTTAGACAGCTTAAAGTATATAAGCTCGACAGAAACGAGCTTGCTTGGTAGTGCTGAACCATTAGTAGCAACCCTTGTATCTGTCATTTGGCTCGGTACTGCGTTTGGGAGTTTCCAAACAGCAGGTGGCATGCTCATTATTTTGACAGTATTCTTGCTATCTATGCCAGAAAAGGGACTCATACAAGTGAGTCAATCAATAAAAAAGTAAAGCAAAACGCATGATTTGACATTTATACGGAATCGTACCACTATTGTAGGGAAGAACTTTCAACAGGAGACGATGCGGATATGAATGACAAGATAGTATTTTTTGATATAGACGGAACACTAGTAAATGATGAGAAAAAAATCCCTGACAGCACGAAAGAGAGTATTATACAGTTGAAAAAGAATGGCGTACATGTAGCGATTGCTACTGGACGAGGTCCATTTATGTTTGAACCTATTCGTGAAGAACTAGAAGTTGATTCGTTTGTAAGCTTTAACGGATCATATGTTGTTTTTAAAGATGAGGTGATTCACAAGACACCGTTATCTAGAGAAGCTATTCTTAAAATAGAAGAAGAAGCAGAAAAGGCAGGTCATCCACTTGTCTATCTTGATCACGAAAGAGCGACAAGCAATGCTGATAATCATGAGATCATCAAGAACTGTACGTTTAATCTAATGCCTAATTATCCCGTTTTCCACCCAGGATTTTATAAAGAGAACGAGGTTTATCAAGTTTTATTATTCTGCCAGGAACAGCATGAACATGTGTATCGTGATGGATACAAAGGCACGTTCGATTTTATACGCTGGCATGAAAATGCATTAGACATTTTGCCAACCGGTGGTTCAAAAGCAAAAGGAATCCAAGCATTCATGAATCAGATGAATATGAAACCTGAGAACGTATATGCGTTTGGTGATGCGTTAAACGATATTGAAATGCTTACTGCAGCAGGAACAGGAATTGCGATGGGAAATGGGTTAAAAGAAGCAAAAGAAGCGGCAGACTTTGTTACAAAATCAGTTGATGAAGATGGTATCTATCATGGACTTAAGCATTTTGGATTAATTTAATCATGGAGCACCCTAGTTGATTTTAGCTAGGGTTTTTTTATTCTATTGCAGTGAAAAAGGTAAAGGAGCCGCCTTTAAATGACGATATAACACGTACAGCAACTTAAGTACTATCCAAATAGGAGTTGAAACGTGTGAGATTGAATGTAAAGGTGATGTGTTACTTTTTAATCGCTGTACTGTTAATCGTGAGCTTTCCAATTAGACCTGCCTCGGCAGCAGCGAAAACGGCTACAGTGAACGCAACAAGCCTAAATGTGCGCTCTGAACCTTCGTCATCGTCTAAACAGATCGGTTCATTAAAAAAAGGCTCGACAGTTACGGTGTTCCAGATAGAAAAAGGATGGGCTAACATATCATTCAACGGTGGAAAAGCTTGGGTTAGTTCAGCATATCTTCAGGTAAATAATTCGACGAGTTCCAATACTCCATCTCAAAAAGAAGCAAAAATTATTAAAACAGCAAAAGTAACAGCAACTTCTCTAAATGTGCGGATTGGTGCAGGAACTCAATATAAGACGGTAGGCTCGCTTAAGAATGGAGCGGTAGTTTCTGTAATTAAAGATGAAGGCAATTGGTCTAATATAACATACGGATCTATTAAAGGATGGGTAAGCAGTGCTTATCTATTGAATCAAACAAGTACAGCTCCTAAGCCTTCTACAAACAAACCTGTTAACCATGGAAAGTGGGGAACAGTAACAGCAACGTATTTGAATTTTCGATCATCCGGAAATTTAACTTCACCGATCATCGGCTCACTCAAATATGGTACTTCTGTTCAGATTTTGTCAGAGTCAGGAAGCTGGTTTTTCATTCAAACAACAGATGGAAAGAAAGGTTGGGTATCTAGCCAATACATATCACTAAAAACAGGAGAATCACCGATAGTTACAAACCCAAACCCTGCAACGAAACCTCCAGTCGCTCCACCTTCATCTGTATCAAAAAAAGTTGTCATTTTGTCAGATGGAGTGAATATTAGGCAAGGTCCTTCTACTGCCTACTTAATAGTAGGTTATGCAAATCAAGGGGACGAATTTGCTTATCTACAATCAAAAAACGACTGGGTACAAATCAAGTTGCCTAACGGTAAGAGTGCTTGGGTGGCAGGATGGCTTGTAGCTGTTCAACAATCATCATCAAACAATCCTTCATCTCCCCAAGCCTCCTTGAAAGGATTAAAAGGAAAAAGAATTGTAATAGATCCTGGACATGGCGGTAATGATCCAGGTGCTTCTGGTAAATCATCAGGTACACAAGAAGCGGCTATGACGTTGATGAGTGCGAGATTATTAGCCACACAGCTTAGTAATGCAGGGGCAAAAGTAATCTTAACCCGCAGTGATAATACATATATTTCTCTTAATAAACGAGTTGAGATCAGTCATTATCATTTTGCTGATGCGTTCGTGAGTTTGCATTACAATTCTGCTTCCGATAAAAGTGCTTCAGGACTATTAACCTTTTACTACGGCCAGAAAGATCTGAAATTGGCTAACTCGGTAAACACAGGATTAATTGGAGCAAATACAGGATTAAAAGGTAGTAATGTAAGGTATGGAAACTTTCACATCCTACGTGAGAACAAGCAACCAGCCGTTCTAGTAGAGCTTGGCTTTTTATCAAATCCGTTTGATGAGATGACAATAAAAAGTAATTCATTTCAAACAAAAGCGGCAACTGGTATTACAACGGGATTGGCTCAATATTTTCAATAAGGTGAAGAGGCAGTGATTAAAAGTATTAACTTTTAATCACTGCCTTTTTAGTTTCAGTTTGTATCTTTTCCTAGATTCTTAATTCGCTAGACTGGATTTTATGTTCATTTTTTTCATATAATTAAAATCATAAATAATAAATGTAGTTAACAATAGGTGGTGCAAAATTTGGAGAACTCTGGACTTATTCTTGAAGGTGGCGGAATGCGCGGTGTTTATACAGCAGGAGTACTCGATGTTTTTATGGAGAACGACCTTTACTTTCCGTATGTGATCGGGGCATCTGCTGGTGCTTGTAATGCTGTATCATACCTATCACGTCAGCATGGAAGAAATCGAACGGTAAATCTGGAATATAGCTCTCATCCAGAATACATTTCATATAAAAATTGGTTGTTTAAGAAGAAGGGTTTGTTCGGAATGGACTTTATCTTTGATGAACTTCCTAATCGCCTGGTTCCTTTCGATTATGCCGCATTTAAACAATCCAAGGAAAGATTTGTAGTCGTAGTAACAGACGTAAGAACAGGCCAACCCGTTTATTTAAACAAAGAAGATTATGAAGAGATGGAGATCTCAAACGTGTTACGTGCATCGTCATCCATTCCTTTTATCGCACCAGTAGTTGAGCTTGCAGGGGGTCAAATGATGGATGGTGGGATTGCAGATCCTATTCCTGTTCATAAAGCTTTGAAAGATGGTGTCCAAAAAGGAGTAGTTGTCCTGACTCAGAATGAGGGTTATCGTAAGAAAAAGCCTAAAATGACATGGGTAACGAAAAAAATCTATCCTGAATACACAGGTCTCGACGAAAGTTTACGTGGACGCTACATCAAGTATAATGAGACGCTTGATTTTATAGAAAAAGAAGAGAAACGTGGAAATTTATTTGTACTTCGTCCCATGGAGAAGATGATAGTAAAAAGAATAGAACGCGATCCTAAAAGACTCGGAGTTCTTTATGATCAAGGAAGAGTAGATGCCATGAACCAATTGGATAACTTAAGAAATTGGCTCGCAGATTAAAGAAACTATTCATAATGTTATACACATGCAAAAAAAAAGATAAGCTTGCTCTAGAAGATACGGAATAGACCTCTATAGCAAGCTTTTTCTCATTTAGTATATCTTCTGTATAACTTGCTCAATATCGGGTTCTTTCATCTGAATATCGACTGGTTCGCCCCATTGTGTCACATTTTGAAGTAAGAGGGGTGAAGAGAGCAGAGAGCGATCATAATCAATGACTAACTTCTCGTATTCCCATGTCATTCTTTCAATTCCTTCTAATTGAATTTCAGTAGTGTTTGGTTTTACACGATACTGGACCTCCATGACGCTTGGCAATCCAATATTTTTACGCAAATCTTCCAAAGTACCATCTAAAACAATTTTTCCGTGGTTGATCACGATTACACGGCTGCATAACAGTTCAATATCATCCATATCGTGTGTGGTTAACAGGATTGTTTTCTTCTCGTTTTGGTTCAGTTCCTTTAAAAAAGCTCGAATACTTGTTTTGGCATTAACATCTAATCCGATGGTAGGTTCATCTAAAAAAAGGATGTCAGGGTTATGAATCATGGCTGCCGCAAGATCTCCGCGCATACGTTGCCCTAGAGATAGTTTTCGGACAGGTGTATCCATAAACTTTCCGATCTGAAGCATGTCATCATATAACCTCAAAAACTGCCGGTACTTTTCGTCAGGTACTTTATACATCTCTTTTAAAATATCAAAAGAATCTCGTAACGGGAGATCCCACCAAAGCTGTGTACGTTGTCCAAATACAATACCGATCTTTTTGGCTACTTCTTTTCTTTTTTTCTGTGGACTTAATCCTCCCACTTTGATCTCACCGCTTGTCGGATGAAGAATTCCGGATAACATTTTAATCGTAGTGGATTTTCCAGCTCCGTTCGGCCCGATGTAACCTACAAATTCACCCTCTTCAACAGAAAAAGAAATATCATCTACAGCCTTTACAATATGATGTTTAGAAGAAAGAAGAGAAGTAAACGAACCAATAAAGCCTTTCTTTGTTTCATAGATCTTAAAGTGTTTATTTAATCGTTGAGCTTGTATCATATATAGGTCCTCCTCAACTTCCTGTACTATGATAATGGCGTATGCCAAACTTCCAAAAACAAAGAGAGATGCATAGAAAAATAATACCAACGACTGGTGGTAATGCTAGATTCCAAAGGTCACCACCTTTGTTCAAAAGAAACAGTATAGGTGTATAGTTCATGAAACCTACTGGAATGACTGTAAAAAAGATGATTTTTAGCCAGCCGGGATAAATGTTCATCGGATAGTTGGCTGCATTGAAAGGAGCATACAGAGTAAAGGTTTGAAAATCTTTGATCCTCTGAGTCCAAAAGGCAATGGTAGCCGTGATCAACCCTAGCGAAAAACAAATAAGTACTCCAGAAACGATGGTTACTGGTAGATAAATTAACAAAAGAAATAATTCAACGTTATTAAGTTTTAAACCGATAATAGAAATAACAAGGATTAAAATACCTTGTATCGTTCCGCCTATACGGGATAAATCTATGTTCTTAGTTAAAAGCAATGATAAAGGAGAGACAGGTCGAATTAGAAGACTATCGAATTCACCCTCGACCATGTATCGTTCAAAATTATGTACCTCTACACAAAATACTCTGTACAGGGTTATAGCAACAGAAGAGATTCCATAGAGCAGTCCCACTTCATAAAGATTCCAGCCTTTAACATCGTCAAAACGCTGCAGGATGGCTGCGAGCAGCACAAAGTCCACCGCCATGATCAAACCGTATGATAAGGAGGATACAAGAAAGTTCATCTTATACTGCATACGCGAACGCAAACTTCCTGATAATAATTTCAGATAAAGGTTCATTACTTATCCTCCTTGAATTTCTAACTTTTGACGAGCTTTTTCAGTTAGCCATAGATTGAAGCTTGTTAAAACCACAACCCAAATCAGCTGGATAAGAAGAACTTCACTTGAAATTTTCTCTAGAAATATCATAACAGGATAATAGATGGCACCGGCAAAAGGTAAATAGGGTGTGATAGAAGATAAGGGAGCTGGAAGTAGATCGATAGGTACAAGTTGTCCTCCGAGTCCGACCAATAATGTAAAATTGACAAAATGTGCCCAGTCGATCTCCGTTGTCCAGCACGCACTTATTCCTACTAGGTAGTGCAGGTTAATAGAAATGATTATGGCAAAAAGAATAGAAATACATAAGAAAAAATACGTCGGTATGTATTGAGGAATATAAAAGCCTACCGTTAAGGAAAAAACAAACCCAATAGGAAGAGAGCGAAAGAACAAGTTATACATTAATCGTCCAACTTCTTGTGAGGTAACATAGAGAAAATAATTTGTTGGTCTTGCGAGTTCTAAAGAGATTGCACCATTTCTTACTCCGTTTTGAATATTGAGTCCTGCCGTTAAGAAACCGGATAACCAAAGGATACATTGAACAGCCGCAATGTAGTAGGTCATCTCTAAGGCACTGTAGGGACTTTCATTCTCTTTTCCTTGCAGTACACCGACCCATATTGCAATGAAAACAAATCCAAAGATTGCACTCGCCGCATTATTGATCAGATGCGCCACCTTGTATTGCATGTTACGCATAAAGCTCTTTTGTAAAAGAATCCAATAAACCATAAGTCCCCCTTTATGAAGTTTTCATTTTTTAGCGCAGAATTATAAAATAGCAAATTTTACAAAAGTTTGCAATTCTTTTTTGGAGGTAATTATTATGTCGTGTTCAAAGTGTCGTCCAACAGGAGATTTTCCAGAAAGTGGTTTTGTTCATATTCGTACCGATCATCCTGTGCTAGTGCAAAGTTTGATAAGTTTACTAAAAGAAAACGATTTGGAAGGGATTCATTCTGGAAATGTTGCATCTGCTAAATACAATAATCTTATACAACTGCAAGATGTGATGGCGAAGTCACTTGAAACATTTAACGGCATTGCTGTGGGATCGTATTATTGTTCAGTTACTTCCACATTGGAAGAAATAAGTGTTTTTACACCTTGGATTTCTTTTCAGCATTTTTACGAAAGAATGAAACATATCGATCTGTATGACATTATTCAACAGCAGCTCTTCACTACACACTCGCAGCCTATTGTTTTTTTACAGAGTGGAGAGATTTATGGATATGAGTTCTTACTTCGTCCATCAACTGAAGAATTTGAATTCAAACCTTATGAACTTTTTCAGTTTGCTGAACGAGCAGGTCTTCAGGCGCTGTTGGACGGAAATGCTAGGATGACTTCTATTCGAAATAGCGCTGGAGCTGTTTCACCAGGCTTGAAACGATTCATTAATTTCCTTCCGTCATCGATTTACGACCCAAAGCATTGTCTGGCTACAACATTTAAAGCAGCAGCTGACGCAGGAGTAGACCCAAACGATCTCGTCTTTGAAGTGGTGGAGACAGAAGAAATCGCAGACATCGATCATTTAAAAAGTATCCTTCAAGCTTACCAAGAGCAAGGAATGAAAGTAGCACTAGATGACTTAGGTGCAGGACATTCAACACTTTCTGTATTAAAAGAGCTGAAACCAGACTATGTGAAGATTGACCGTAAAATCGTTTCTTTTTGTGATGAAGACGCATCTAAGGAAGATATGATACAAAAAATCGTTGAGGTAGCAAGAGAAATAGGTGCAGTTGTACTAGCGGAGGGAATTGAGAGAAAAGAAGAAGCAGACATCGCTTTGAGATGTGGAGTTGAACTTGCTCAAGGCTACTTTTTTGGTCGTCCTGTTCCTACAAATTCATTAGTGACTGCAGTTCAATAAACATACGAAGACCTTATCAAAAAAAGATAAGGTTTTTTTGATGAATTACTTGGAATAGTGGCCAACTTCTAGTAATCTATAGATAGATGCTTTTGTAATATAATTGTAAAATTAACGGGAATTTTTCCAAAAGGAGCGGAATGATGGTAACGAAAGCGGATCCAGAAAAAAAGAAGAAAAAGTCGCAAGTGCCCTTTCGTTTAAATGTCTTGTTTTTGGTCGTCTTTTTTCTTTTCTCAGTCCTAATTTTAAGGCTAGGTGTTCTTCAAATCGTAAATGGAGAGGAAAAACGACTAGAGTCTGAAGCAGTTGAAGAAGTTATTGCAAGGAAAGAAGCGCCACGAGGAAAGCTGTTAGACAGCAACTTCCGTGAGGTCGTAGGGAATGAACCTTTCTTTTCTTTAACATATACAAAAACAGTAGATACAAAAGCAAAAGACACGATGCGGATTGCAGAATGGCTAGCTGATCGCCTAGGTGTTACAGAAGATCAGATTAAAAAGATCACAGAGCGCGATAAAAAAGACTATTTCATCGCGAAACAAGATGTGACCAAAATGATTGACGAACGTCTTAGCAAGAAGGAAAAGAAATTAAGCGATAAAGATCAATACATCTCACTCGTTAATAAGATTACAGAAGAAGAAATCAATAGTCTAACTGACAAAGATATTAAGATTCTTGCTTATAAACGCGCAATGGATACGGGTTATGCTTATTCAGCACAACGAATCAAAACCAATTTGAACAACGAAGAAGTTTCAGTGATCTCTGAGAACCTAGGTGACCTTCCTGGGGTAGATATTATGGCGGATTCGAAACGAATTTACCCTTATGGCAGTTCTACCATTTTTGGACAAGTTAAACAGATTCCTAAATCTAAAACAGATTACTTTATGAGTATGGGATATGACAGAAGCGATCAAGTGGGAGTCAGTGGTCTAGAGGATCAATACGAGAATGTTTTACGAGGAACTAAAGAAAAATCGGTTTACCTAACAAATCCAAAAACAGGTGCAACGATTGGTGAGCCTAAAACGATCCCAGGTCAACGTGGTAAAGATATCGTTTTAACTTTAGATATGGAACTACAATTTCATTTAGAGAAGATTCTCGAGGAAGAAATTTTGCGAGCAAAGCCACTAGGAGGAAATGATCTTCTAGACTCAGCTTACATCGTTATGATGAACCCGAAAACAGGTGAAATAAAAGGGATCGCAGGGAAAAAGTACGAAGACGGAGAATTTAAGAATGATTCTTATGGAGCCTTATTTGATGCTTATGAAATGGGTTCAACTGTAAAGGGCGCTACCGTATTGACTGGTCTTCAACAGGGACTGATTCATATGGGAGAAGTTATTGTAGATAAACCCTTCACAAAGAATAAAATGAATAAATCTTCTTGGAGAACGATGGGTCCAATAACAGACTTACAGGCTCTAATGATGTCTTCCAACGTTTATATGTTTAACATCATGGACCGTATGATTGGCCCAGAACATTGGACACAAACGTACGCTAAAGCTCGTTATTCCTTTAATCAATATGGTTTAGGTGTAAAAACAGGAATTGACTTTCCAAACGAAGCTGTTGGATATGAAGGAAAACCGCCTGAAGGAGAGTCAGGTACTCTCTATGACTTAGGTATCGGTCAGTTTGATACATACACAACAATGCAACTTGTTCAATATGTATCAACCATTGCGAACGATGGATATCGTGTTAAGCCACATCTTGTTCGTGAAATTAGAGAACCAGCAACAGATGAAGAAAGTCATGGTAAACTTTTGAAACGCTTTGAACCAGAGATCTTAAACAAGATTGATGTTGAACAGAAATACATTGAACGCGTTCAAGAAGGATTCTGGCAAGTTATGCATGGATCTAGAGGTACTGCTAAAGGCTATTTCGATGACCCTGAAAAATATCATAATCCAGCAGGGAAAACCGGAACTGCTCAACGTATTATCAGACACCCTCGTACAGGGAACATTGTGGAAAAGCATAATCTTACACTTGTAGGATATGCACCATTTGAGAATCCTGAGATTGCTTTTGCAGTAGTGGTCCCAGAAGGTACGCCGCAGAACGGAAATCAAAAGATCAATAAATACATCGGCCAACGTGCACTCGAAGCGTATTGGAATTTAAAAGAAGAATACGGTGAGAATGCAGCAACAGTTACCGGGAATTTACAAAAAGACAACGAAGAGGACTCAGCAGAATGATGCTGAGTTCTTTTTTAAGTTTTATTGTCGAAGAACATCTAGTTTTATCAGAAAATAAATAGTTGCAAAATAAACATTTACAATATTTAGACAAATTGTTATGATTCTCTCAGGTTGTTCTTAATAATGGACATTCCTACTAATCTGTTTACATAGGGGTGAATGAAGTGGTAGGGAAAAAAATGGGTTTAAGGGTGTTTTCAAGCGTTACAGCAACAACGATATTTGCTTCAGCACTATTTACAGGTGCATTTGCTAATCCAGCAGGACAGCAGCCGACAGTTTCTGCGAGTGCAGTAGAATCTGCTCCTATCGATCTCAACATCGTGGATCAGGAACGTTTAGGTAAAGTGCTTCAAGCAAGAGGAATTATCTCTGAAAATGCATCAACAGCAGAAGTTCAAAAAGCAGTAAAGCAGTACATTGAGAAAAAGAACAACGCAAAAGGTCATAAAACGAGCCATGATAAAAAGCACCATGATGAGATGGATAAAAAGACTAAAGACTTTTTGAAGAAGCAAAAAGACAAGCTTAAAAAACAGCTTAATAAAGGCAATCTTAAAAAAGGGAAGTCTGATGGGATTGTTAATGTAGACCCTGCCAAACCGGCCAAATACAATGGGGGAGTTAGAGAAGATAAGGTTTTGGTACTATTAACTGAATTTGAGGACTTTAAACATAACAATGTTGTTCAAGAAACTGGATATATGTATGCTGAAGATTTTAGTAAAGAGCATTATGAAAAATTAATGTTCGGTGATAAAGATTTCAAATTGTTTAACGGAGAAAAAGTAAAGACTTTTAAACAATATTATGAAGAGCAGTCTGGAGGAAGTTATACGGTAGATGGCACAGTTTCTGAGTGGTTAACTGTTCCAGGTAAAGCAGCTGATTATGGTGATGATAATCCAGCTGGAGGACATGATAACTTAGCTCCGCTTGGACCAAGGGATTTAGTTAAAGAGGCATTAAAAGCTGCTGCAGCATCCGGTATGGATTTGTCAGAGTATGATCAATTTGATTTATACGATCTTGATGGTGATGGTGATCAAAATGAGCCAGACGGATTGGTTGACCACTTAATGATCATTCACGCTGGAACTGGTCAGGAAGCCGGTGGAGGAAAACTGGGTGACAATGCAATTTGGTCACATCGTTGGACTCTAAACGGAGTCTTTCCAGTTCCGAACACTACTGCAAAGGTAGATTATTGGGGCGGTAAAATGGCTGCTTACGACTACACAATACAGCCTGAAGATGGTGCAGTGGGAGTATTTGCACATGAATATGGTCATGACTTAGGGCTGCCAGATGAGTATGATACTCAGTACACTGGAGATGGTGAGCCTGTTGCATCCTGGTCCATTATGAGTGGAGGAAGCTGGAATGGAAACATTGCAGGTACAACTCCAACAAGTTTCTCTCCTCAAAATAAAGAGTTCTTTCAAAAGACCATGGGCGGAAACTGGGCTAATATCGAAGAAGTAAATTATGATGAAATTGGTAAATTCGGAGTACTCGCCAATATTGACCAGTCGGTTACAAAATCAAAAAACCCTGGTATCGTTAAAGTGAATCTTCCTAAAAAAGAAGTTAAAGGCATTGAACCTGCTTTTGGGGAGAAATACTATTACAGCACAAAAGGTGATGATCTTAATACAACTATGACAACACCTGTTTTTGATTTAACGAATGCTAAAACCGCAAAATTTGATTACAAAACCCTCTATGAAATTGAATATGATTATGACTATCTTTATGTAAACGCAATTACAAGTGATGGTGAAGAAGTAGAAATTGATGTAATTGGTGATGAGGATACAAATGGAATGCAAGTTGCAGAAACATCTAATGGTAAGTGGGAAGATAAATCCTATGACTTAAGTCAATTTGCTGGTAAAAAAGTTCAGCTTGTTTTTGAGTATGTTACTGATGGTGGATTAGCTCTCGAAGGGTTTGCTTTAGACAATGCAAAGCTGACTGTCGACGAAGAAGTGGTGTTTGCAGACGATGCGGAAGGCACACCGAAATTTACTTTAAAAGGATTTGAAGTGAATAATGGTACCAACTATAAAGATCACTACTATTATCTAGAATGGAGAAACTACGTAGGATCTGATAAGGCACTAGCTTTCTCTCGTGGCGTAAAATACAATACTGGATTAGTAGTTTGGTATGCTGATGAAAGCCAAACAGATAACTGGGTCGGTGTTCATCCGGGTGAAGGATTCTTAGGTGTAGTTGATTCTCATCCGGAAGTACTAGTTGGTACTTTAAATGGACAACCTACTGTTGCACAAAGTACACGCTACCAAGTAGCAGATGCAGCTTTCTCTTTTGACAAAGCGCCTTCGTGGTACATCAATTCATCATCACGTGGAATCTTTGACTACAAAGGACTTAAAGGAGTAACTGGTTTTGATGACTCTAAAGCATACATTGACTATAAAGATTATAATGGTTCTGCAACTGGAGGCGTTATCGACGACGCAGGTAGACTTGTGCCTAAGTTAGGGTTGAATTTCCAAGTTATCGGAGAAGCTAAGGATAATTCGGCAGGAATGGTCTGGATATACAGAAAGTAGTTAAGCAGTAACTAGTAATAGAAATCCCAAGGCGATATTCGTCTTGGGATTTTTTGCTCTTTTCTAAGGGATTGTTGCTTCACACCATTATTTAATTTTCTTCACCTGCAAGTTGATTGGAGCGCAAGGTGCGAGACTCCTGCGGGACAGGCTGGCAGGTGAGACACTTAAAAGTGAAACGCCAAAATGTGGCTCACCGCCTGCCCCGCGGAAAGCGAGCAACCTGGAGCGGAAATCAACCACTTTCAAGAACACCAAGATTTGCGAAATATCCAAAAGAAAAAACCGGCCTAAGCCGGTTTTCTCCTTTCACCCCATTCATTATTAGCAGAAGCAAGCTGCCCCAACAATAATCAATAGAATAAATAACACTACTACCAATGCGAAAGAATTGCCATAAGAATAACCCATCGATTTTTCCTCCTTTAATTCTTGCAATTGTTAATTCCATATATCCTATGCCTGTTTTCATATTTGAAGTGGGCAGGAGCCCAGATTCCATTAAAATAGGCTTTAAATGTATGTTTGACCATGAAAGTGTCAACGATTTGTAAAGACTGGATACTTGTGAAGAACATATATTCTTTGTTTTAATGAAGATAGAAAGAAAATACGTGACAGGGAGTCAACTTATGAAAAAGATACTTATACCATTCTTCTTATTATTTACGATCGTATTCCAACTGCCATTATCGGCGTCTGCTCATTCTAAACTTGAAACTTCAACCCCTGCTGAAGGTGAGAAAGTAACAACAGATCTTGAAGCAGTGGTGTTAACATTTTCTACGAAGATTGAGTCTTTAAGTACGATGACGTTAAAAAATGGTGATAAAGAGATTCCTCTTCAGATTAGTGTAGAAGATGATCAAATGACTGGAGCAATCACCAATCCGCTTGAAAATGGAAACTATACGGTAGCGTATAAGATCATTGGAGCTGATAGTCATGTAATCGAAGGGGACTATTCCTTTTCAGTTGATCGACCTGCCTTAGAAGAAGCGCCAAATGAGGATGCTACAGATAACGGTACACAAGAAGACAATGCTGAAAAAGAATTGACTGATCAAGAAAAAAATGAAAAGCCTAATAATCCAACTTATTTTGCTCCATTAACCATTGGTCTAGTGATCGTGATCGCTATCGTGTCATTTTTTGCATTTAGAAGAAAGCGTTAAAGGAAAAGCCTCGAATATATCGGGGCTTTTTTTCGTACTATAGGAAAGATAACAAAGTGAAATATTTATTTCGTTTTTAGTAAAGATGATGAGCAAATAGATAGTTTTTTCTAACTATTCTGTTATATGATGTATATTGTCTTTTAATTTTTAGAAGGGGGAAGGTGATGGGGTTGGATACATTTAAGAGATTAAAAGATTTTTATTGGCCGTATAAAAAGTACTTTTACTGGTCGATCTTGACTTTAATACTCGTGTCTGGAATCACAGTCGTTTATCCGATGGTCTTACAATTTACTATCGATGAAATCATTATTAAAGGGGAATATTCAACCGTACCATATGTTGCGGTAGGCTTTATACTTCTGATGGTAATTAAAGGGGCAGCTACATACACTCACCAGTTTTATGGAGATCTGTTCGGTATTCGTTCTGTTTATGAACTTCGTGAATCTCTATATGAAAAGCTGCAGTTTCTTCCATTCGACTATTATGATAATGCAAAGACTGGAGATTTAATGTCGAGGTTAACCGCTGATGTTGAAGGTTTTCGCTTTTTTCTTTCTTTTGGATTCTCACAGCTTATCAATTTTGTACTAATCATTGGTTTTAGTCTCTCCGTCATGTTCTTCTACTCGGTTCCGTTAGCACTCATCACACTCTGTATGATGCCTTTCCTCGTACTCGTTGTTTACAAGTTTGATAAAGAAGTTCATCCGGCTTTCCGGGGAATTCGTAAGTCTATGGCAAATCTTAATACAAAGGTTCAGGAGAATATTAGTGGAATCAACACTGTTAAATCGTTATCACGTGAAGATTTTGAGATTAATAAGTTTGATTCTTCTAATGAAGATTATAAGTCTCAGTACTTAAACACATCTCATATTTGGGCTAAATACTTTCCGGTAATGGAATTGATCGGAAATCTATCTGTCGTTTTACTGCTTGCTTATGGTGGCTATCTTGTTATTCAAGGGAACCTGACGGCTGGAGAGCTCGTGGCGTTCTTTAGTCTTGTTTGGTATATCATGGGACCCATTATGAATCTAGGGTTTATCATGAACACTTTCTCTCAATCTAAAGCATCAGGAGAACGTCTGTTGGAAGTGTTAGACGAACCACTTGAGATGGAAGGAAAAGATCGTGAGCTTGAAACGGTTCGCTTTCATGGAGAAGTGATGTTCAAAAATGTCACACATCGTTATAAGAACGAGAAAAAAAGAGCACTAAAAGATATTTCTTTTACAGCAAAACCTGGTCAGACGATTGGATTGATCGGTGCCACGGGTTCTGGGAAAACATCCATTACCCAACTACTATCTAGGTTTTACAATCCTGAATCGGGAACGATCGCAATAGATGGTAAACCACTTGAAGATTATTCGTTAAGAACGATCAGGAAAAACATTGGTACCGTTCTTCAGGAGTCCTTTTTGTTTTCGTCAACGATAAAAGATAACATCTCTTACGGTAACCCATATGCAGAAATGGATGATATTATCGATGCAGCGAAAAGGGCTCAAGCTCATGACTTTATCATGGAGCTTCCTGATGGTTACGACACGATATTAGGAGAGAGAGGACTTGGCCTATCAGGAGGACAAAAGCAGAGGATCTCAATAGCTAGAGCGATTCTTATCGACCCAACTATCTTAATCCTTGATGATGCCACGAGTGCTGTAGATATGGAAACAGAATTTAGGATACAAAAGGCTCTAAAAGAAGTGATGAGCGACCGAACGACATTTATTATTGCTCATCGTATTTCCTCTTTAAAACATGCTGATGAAATACTTGTTCTGTCAAAAGGAAAAGTGATTGAACGTGGTACACATGAAGAACTGATACAGCAAGAATCAGGAGCGTATCGTAAAATTTATGATATTCAGTATCAAGACAAAGATAAAGTGTTTCAAATGAACGGGCAGGGGGTGTAGGGAGGATGCAGCATTCAAAGGAATCACAGATGAAGAGATCGCCTCGTTTTAAATATTCTTCTGAACAAGTGATCGATAAACCGTTCAACTGGGGACAGATTATTCGATTGTTTCAATACATGAAGCCTTACAGCAAGAACTTGTTGCCAAAGGCAATAATCGCGATGATGGTTTCGACTGCAGTAAGACTTGTCGTACCTATTTTTATAGGTGTTCTGACGTTTGATCATGCGATTAAGAACAAAGATACGAACCTTCTTGTTACTTTAATCATTGCGATCGCGGGCCTCTACCTCTTATCTTGGGGTGCAAATACATTGCGGATTAAATGGATGAACTATCTTGGGCAATATGTGATCTACGACATCCGTCAGCATCTGTTTAAGCATATACAGCGTCTGTCACACCGCTTTTTCGATCAGCGTTCTGCGGGCTCCATTCTTGTTCGTATCATTAACGACGTAAACTCGTTACAAGATTTGTTTACGAATGGTGTCATCAACGTATTGATGGATATTATTCTCTTGTTTGGTATCATCGTCATCATGTTTATATACAGCCCAGAGCTAACACTAGCGATTATGGTCATCTTGCCGCTTATGTTCTTCATCTCAACAAGTCTTCGAAAAAAGATCAGGCGTTCTTGGCAAGTGGTACGTATAAAACAAGCTAAGCTCAACTCACATCTGAATGAGAGCATACAGGGGATACGAGTGACTAAATCGTACACGCAAGAAAAAGAAAACATGGACTTCTTTAATGGAGTGAATAATGAAACATATGATAGCTGGAAAACGGCGACACAACAAAACGCTTTATTCAGGCCGTTTGTTGAAATGTCTAATGCGATTGGAACAGCCATTCTATTGTGGTTTGGTTCCTACTTAATACAAGGTGAGGCACTTGAAATTGGGGTATTTGTTACGTTTGCTTTTTATCTTGGTATGTTTTGGGAGCCGATTTCTCGACTTGGGCAAGTTTACAATCAGCTTTTAGTAGGAATGGCTTCATCTGAAAGAATCTTTGAATTTTTAGATGAAAAACCGAATGTTCACGAAAAAGAAAATGCTTATTTGTTTTCAAAAATTAAAGGAGAAATTCAGTTTAAGGATGTTGAGTTTTCCTATAATGCTGATCGAAAAGCATTAAAAGGGATCGATCTAACGATTCAAGGGGGTCAGACGGTCGCACTTGTCGGCCATACAGGGTCAGGTAAGACGACGATTGCGAACTTAGTCAGCCGATTTTATGATCCTACATCGGGTACGGTACAGATTGATGGGAAAGATTTAAAAGACGTTAATCTAGCGAGTCTTCGTGAAAAAGTAAGTGTTGTTCTTCAAGATACTTTTATCTTTTCAGGGACGATTAAAGAGAATATTCGCTTTGGAAGACCCGGTGCTTCCGATGAAGATGTTAAGAATGCTGCAAAAGCAGTTGGTGCACATGCATTTATCGAAAGACTGTCGAATGGCTATGAAACAGAAGTAGAGGAAAGAGGAAATGTTTTATCAGTTGGTGAAAGACAGCTTCTTTCGTTTGCAAGAGCACTTCTTGCAGATCCTGATATTTTAATACTGGATGAAGCAACTGCAAGTATCGATACAGAATCTGAACAAAAGATACAAAGAGCCTTAAAGACGCTTTTGAAGGGAAGAACAGCAATCATCATTGCACATCGACTTTCTACGATCAGAGAGGCAGATAATATCGTCGTTCTCGATCACGGTGAGATTATGGAGCAAGGAAGTCATGCGGAGCTTATGCATGCAGAAGGCATTTATTATCACCTTGTCGTATCTCAGTTTAAGATGCTTGATGCGATATAAAAAAACGCCTGGGAAATTTTTTTTTCCTAGGCGTTTTTGTTTATTGTAATGCTTTTGAAAGTGTATCAATGTTTTGGTTCATGATTGATAGGTAATCTCGTTCTTTTTTAATATCGTCTTTCGTTAATGTCTCTAAGTTATGAAGAGTGAGGGTTTCCGCACCGACTTCCTTTTTTATCATTGCAGCTACTTTGTTATTCACGTTCTCTTCATACAAAATATAGCTGGTTTTTTCTTTTTTTGCGGTTTCAATAATCTCTTCGATCTGATGTTGACTAGGCTCATGTGATGGTGAGAGACCGCTGATTGCAATCTGTTCAAGTCCATAGCGTTCTGCCCAATAGCCATAAGCAGCATGAGAGACGATGAACGAATTCTTTGGCGCATCTTCCACTTTAGTTTTAAATGCTGAATCCAATTCCTCTAAATCAGCAATGAGGGCTTTATGATTCTTTTTAAAATCAGCCTTAGCTTCAGGGTTTAATTTTACGAGTCCGTTATAAATATTATTAGCGATCTGCTGTGCGAGAACAGGATCAAGCCAAACATGAGGATCTAATGAACCGTGGTCGTGGTGTTCTTCTTCCTTATGTGCGTGATCATCTTCATGTGCATGCTCTTCGCCTTCATGTTCTGCAGATTCGTGGTAGGATATTCCTTTGGCACCATTAATAATAGGCATCTCTTCTTCTTTTAATGTATCTGCAACAGAAGATGAGAATTCATCAGACTGGAGTTTGTTATAAACAAACGCATCACCTTCAGTCATTTCAACCATCTTTTTTGTAGAAGGTTCATACGTGTGTGCATCAGCACCAGGAGGTATAATAGAAGATACTTCTACATGTTTGCCTCCAATTCTTTCAGTGAAATATTCTAATGGATACATGGTCGTGTAGATTTTCATTGTACCCTCTTTTTGATCAGATGTGCTATTATTACCGCATGCCGCTGATAGAATCAACATTATCGTTACGCTTAATAAGCTTATCGTTCGCATTTAGCTTTCTCTCCTTTCAAACAATCCTTACTCATTATAAGCGGAATGATTCCGATTTGTAAATTATTTTCTCTAACATTTACATATTTTCATTAGATATCTAAAACGAATCTCTAAAGAGTGATTTTACAAGCAGATAGATGTCCTTTTTGGTATAATAAAGAAGATGTTTTTTATCTAAGCGTTTTAATAAGCGTGAATCAGGCTTAAAAAGGAGAGCGCGTACTAACATGAATATTGCTTTTTATTTGTTGCCTAAAGATGAAGTGAAGTATTTGAACCCAGAAGCAACGATGAGACAGGCACTTGAAAAGTTATCCTACCACAAGTACACCTCTGTGCCTCTCGTCTCAGAAGAAGGCCGTTACATAGGAACGTTAACGGAAGGCGATCTTTTATGGAAACTTAGAGAAGCCTTTGACAAAGGGTATGATGAAGTATTAAAAACGAAGCTAGTGAACGTACCTCAGCGGATCAATAATATCTCTGTTTCCATCAACTCTAATATGGAAGATCTTATTACTTTGTCTACCGACCAAAATTTTATACCTGTAACAGATGATGACGGCCATTTTATTGGAATTATTAGAAGACGGGACATTATCAAGTATTGTGCAAATTTAATCTGGAATAAGGAAGCTACGAAAGATTAAGGCTGAATGTCTTAATCTTTTTGTACATATAGGGGGATTATTTTAGGTGAAAATACTTGCAGTGGCATTGGGTGGAATTGTCGGAGCATTGCTGCGTTTTTGGTGCGGCCGCCTCCTCTTCAACCCAGAAGCATCGTTTCCGTTTCCTACTTTTTTTGTTAACGTAATTGGCAGTTTTATTCTAGGCTGGTTTGTTGTTTTTGGCTTGAATCGATTAAAGAATAACAATTTAAGTATAGCCCTACAGACGGGTTTAATCGGTTCTTTTACAACATTCTCTACATTTAACACAGAAATCGTGTTATTGATCGACGAGCAGTTTTATACTACGGCGTTTTTGTATTTTACCACTAGTGCAAGCATAGGTGTTATCGCTATATACTTTGGGATGAAGTTGGGTTCGATTACAAGCGATAAAGCAGGTACAGATTAATGATAGGACAAATGATAGCTGTAGCTGCAGGTGGAGCATTAGGGGCAGTTGTTCGTTTCTTAGTTAGTCAAAGAATGAACAAGGACTTCCCATGGGGAACTTTAGCTGTTAACATTATTGGATCGTTTCTGTTAGGGTGGTATGTGGCAGATGAAGGAGACGGTTTAATGACTTCTATTTATGCGACTGGCTTTTTAGGGGCTCTTACCACGTTTTCCACCTTGCAATTTGAAGCAGTTGCTATATTAAAGAGTAATGCTAAAAAAGGTCTATCATATTTATTCCTTACATATATATTAGGACTAATAGCAGCTTGGACAGGCTTTGTTATCGGCATAAAATGAAAAAGTATTAAAGGAGATATAATGAAAGATTTAGTGATTTCTCTATTAGAATGGATTATGAGTTTAGGACATCTTGGGATTGCACTTGGCTTAATGGTGGAAGTGATTCCGAGTGAGTTGGTTTTATCTTATGGAGGGTATATGGTGTCACAAGGACACTTAAACTTCACGCTGAGTGTTATTGCGGGAACGATTGGTGGAACTATTGCACAGCTTTTTCTGTATTGGATGGGATATTACGGAGGCCGTCCGTTTCTTGAGAAGTATGGAAAGTATGTACTGATCTCAAAAAAGCAGATCGACTTATCGGAAAGATGGTTCAATAAATATGGAACAGGCGTCATATTCTTTGCACGATTCATTCCAGTCGTGAGACATGCGATCAGCATTCCAGCGGGAATCGCAAAAATGTCATTCGCTAAGTTTACATTGTTCACAACATTAGCTGTAATTCCTTGGTCGATTTTCTTTATTGAATTAGGAAGCCGCCTTGGATCTAACTGGGAGGATATTAAAACGATCGCAGCTCCTTACACACGCGGAATCATGATTTTAGCTGTTGTTGTCATCTTTTTGTTCATTCTTTATAAAGTAAAGAAGAAATAATTATCGCTATCATACGATCTTACACGTGAAAGCCTGGTATTTAATTACCGGGCTTTTTTATTATTCTTCAAATGATGCATAGACAAATTCTAACGAGGGCTGTACACAACATATATATGGCTACCGCAATATAAAACGAAAGGAGAGGGATTGAGATGGATACATTTATTAAGAGTTATCATGAAATGTATGATGCAGCTAAAGTTAATGAGTTGCTTCTGCGCATTAAAGAACATCAAGGGAAAGAAAATATCGCTGCGAAAGTGACTGAAGCAATGGAAATCTGCGGATTCCCCCCTGGAGATATAGAGCAAGTGCTTAAACAACTGCGAGGGGGGGACAGACCCTAGACAAATACACTTTCACTAATTTTGTACGTCTACAGTGGACACGATTGTTGGATATTACTTTACCTCTCTCTTTAAGAGGAGTAGATTAAGCCCTTTCTTAGACGATGACATCACTTCTGCGTTATACTTCTTTTAAGAGGTGATGGTTATGGATATTACATTAAGCGCAAAGAAGTATATAGAAGAAGTGCTCAAAATGAACAACGCCAATGGAATAAGAGTTTACTTCTCAGGTATGGGCTGAGGCGGTCCTAAGCTTGGCTTGGCTCTGGATGAGCCTGAAAACACAGATATTATAGAAGAGATTAACGGAATACGAGTGGCGTTTGATCCAAGGATTAAGGAACAGACCGCCAAATTAAAACTAGACTTTGAAGATTCTAAATATGGATCAGGTCTTGTGATGCTCGGACAGGATGATTGCTGTTAATAAATAAAACCGCTGATGACTTTTTATTAAAAGTCATCAGCGATTTTTATTATTGTTTAGATTTTCTAAATCCCGAATCCATAGCCTCTTTTTCTGAGCAGAACCATATTTCGGGCTTTGTCACCTTATAATATCGTCCACTCTCCAGATGATAAATTTTATCTCCAGAGGAGCTGATGTTACCTTTTATCGTACATTCTTCATTTTTGGCTTGGTTATCAGTTTTCTCTACATCACCTGAAACATACCCTTCTTCTTGAACATAGTTCTCTATGCTCCAAATACCAACACCATCTTTTTGAGCTTGCTCTTGAATACTTTCGTAATGATCTACATACTTCGTATTCGGCTCGAACACATAGGCTACACGTGCTAATCCATTCTTTAGCAGGCTTTCCTGAACGCTTTGTCCATCTGCATAAACATAAGCAAGAAGACGACCATATTTATCTCGTTCGCCAATTCCAAGCTCTAACTCAACATCAGCGTCTTCTAACATCTTTCCTGTGTGTTTACTGGCTTCTTTGCTAAACGGCTGTATGGGTTTTGAAGGATGGACACTTTCTGGTGTATCCACGAGCAGAAAACGAAGAGTTTCTAGCTTCCCATCAACTCGAACTTTAATCGTATCTCCGTCAACAACTTTTTCAACTTCTACGGGAATTCGTTGTTCATCGTTAGAAGTCAAATAACTACAGCCAGACATGAGGAATACGATACTAATAATAGAGACTAGCAATTTCTTTTTTAACATGTAAACATCCTTCATTTTTGAATTTATTGTATAGGCTCTACCTATTACTATTATAATAAATGATAGGTCGTAGAGATTATAGATTACCATACGTAATTCTTTTAAATTTAAGAAAGGGGATTTGTATGAAAAAGATACATAGAGATCTCAGTATGTGTTTAATAATAATTCTAATGCTCGTTTCAGCGGGATGTGGAAACGATTCGAAATTAAAAGAAGCAAAGCTAGAGAACCAAAACGGTGAACCAGTTGTTGTTTTTCCATCAGACAAACCCTCCCTCATCTTTTTATTTACAACTGCTGGCTGAGGACTCTGCCAAAAGCAGCTGGTTCAGCTGAATGAAAATATTGATGTATTTAAAGATATGGATGTAAATATCTATGCGGTAAGCTCTGATACGATCGAGCATTTGTCTTTTCTTCACCAAGAGATGAAGCCTGCTTTTCCGTTTTTATCTGATCCGGAATTTAAGCTCATTAAACACCTGGATATGAAAGGAGATAGTGTAGCTAAACGTGGTTACGCACTGATCGATAAGGAAGGAAAAGTTATCGTTACAAAGGTGAACGACCATTGGGGAGAAGAGATCGATGAAACGTCTAAACAGATTCATGAAGAATATAAGAAGCTAGAAAGATAGTCCGAAAACTAGCGGACTGTATTTTCGGAATTCGTTATCTGTCACAGTTTCTCCATACTAGTTGTTATAAAAGGGGGTTATAATGATAGTAGAAACACTCTAGGAGGGATTTTCCATGCTTAAAAAATCTTTTTGGCTTGCAGCAATCGCAGTTCTTGCTATTGGAATACTAGCAGCTTGCGGTGGAGGAAAAGACAAAGAAAAAAGCACTAAAAATGCGGAAGAAACGATTACAATTGAAGCTAGTAATTTTAAATTCGATAAAAAAGAGTATGAAATTCCAGCAAATAAAGACGTAGCTCTTAAATTAGAAAACGTTGATGGTAACCACGCGGTAATGATCGAGGGAGAAGACGTGAACGTATCAGGTGGTTCTTCTGATGTAGTGAATTTAAAGCCTGGTGAATATACATTAAGATGCAGCGTTCCATGTGGAAACGGTCATGCAGATATGGTATCAAAACTTGTTGTTAAATAAACAATCAGCCTCTAGCGAAAATGCTAGAGGCTTTACTTATAACTTTTTAATCTGCAGAAGTTCCTTATTATAAGAAACTTCATTTCCTGTCGAAGCCCACAGATTACCTAATAATCGTGGCATCATCTGGTCTGAAGGAATCGCGCCTTTATGATGGGAAAAATGTTCAAAATATAAAAGATAAAGCCAAGAAGAAGTAGGAATAAGTATATTTTGAGCAAATTCATGACTTTCCGTTATCGTTGCAAAAGAATGAGATTCCCAGCCTGAAATAAACCGAGTGCGTTTACCGTTTAGCTTAGATTCTATGTAATGAAGGGTGTGTGCAACTTGTGGGTCATCATCTCCATCAGCATGAGCGAGTCTTGATTGAAATTCTAATGACACGGAGTCAATATCATCTACTTCAGCGACTACATGGCATAGCGCTTTATCGTAATGCACGTTTAACGGGGTCCATTTATTTCGCTGTAGCAACTCTACAAAAGGTAATTGTTCAATAGGAATATCATTGTAAGGCGGGGGAAAAAGCTGCCTGCCATATTTGATTTCGTGAAGCGTTTTTCTTTCAAAAGAAGCACACACATACCACGTATCGTTTTCATCCTGAATTAAACGTTCACCAGATTCCAAGGAATATACGGTGTACAACCCTTTTTTTGAGATTTCGTAAGAAGGCAATTCCTCCTCGTGCAATTCACTCAATGTTTCCTGATCAGGCTGTTCGATCGCAGCCATTACAAAAGTTGTAATCCGCATGGTTATCATATTCCTTTAGTTTTTTATTTTCTTAAAGGTATCTTTTAAATCTGTGAATCCTTCTTTAACAGCTGTAAAACTATTTTTCTTTTGGTAAATGTCGTATCTTAAGTAATCTTTCTTTTCTTGAAGAAGTTGTTTCTGTGTTTTCACATCATTCATTCGAGCTGTGATACTGTCACCTGTGCTCTTCATTTGTTGAACGGTACTCATTGATTCTTTCATAGCTTTAATTCCCGGAATTAAAATAAATAGAGCTGCAGCTGCGCATACAGCTAAGAAAATCCATAACCACATCAATTCAATCGCCTCCAATCAATCTATCTATACTAAATTACCCGTAATTGATCAAGAAAAAACAAAAAAAATCGAGGACATAAAGCCTCGATTTTATCGCTTTGGACATGTAGAACAGCAAGTCCCGTTATCTGTTTTGTAATAAAGGCAGCAAGTCTTACGGGTCTTAGTAGGTCCGCAGCCAATCGGAGCTATAAAACGATGGAATGGGTTCTTCGTTAACCCAAAATGAAAAGCAGGTGCTTCCATAAAGAATGCATAATCTTCCTGGATTCTTTTCTTCACTTCTGCTGGATGTTCTTCATTTAACCACGTTTCATAAACCCAACGTATGTAGATCCATGCGTTCTCCCAGAGAGTTGCCTTTGAGATACGTGCAGTGCTTGCAATATGATTCAACATAACAGACATATTTTCTTTAAAAAGTGTTTCAATGACAGAAGAACGCCAATCTGTTCTATTTTCGTCAGCAATGCGTGCAGATGCATCTTTCAGTGTGAATGATGGAAGCCACATGCTGTCAGAGTTGTGGTCGATAAGATAGACATTTTTTATGTTCAAATCAAATGACTTGTTAAGGATGGTCATCCCATATAAACAAGAAGTTAAACTGCAATACGCATAACGTTTAAAGAATAGAGAAGCTGTTACAGGGCGTTTGTTCGAACCGATACGCGGCCCAGTTTGATCCAAAAATTGAAGCAATTTATCAGAGCTCAATAGTTGTTCAGCAGAAACGACAACTTCATTCTCATATGGCGCTTGAAAAGAGAATCGATAGTTCGAACTGATATGTTTTTTTTCTTCTGCTGTCCAACCGTTTGACTTAGGCGTACTGAGGAGTATTGACATGTCGAACGACTCGCCCCTTTCCATATGGTATACACATTGGTGTGCCGAAAACTGGATCAGGAATTACAGTGCTCGACATCTGGAATACATCTTCTACTAATTGTTCATTCATAATTTCTTCAGGTGCACCTTGTGCGTAGACGGTTTTATCTTGAATTGCTACGATATGATGAGCATAACGACAAGCAAGATTCAAATCATGAAGCACCATAACTATTGTTCGCTTTTCTTTCTCATTTAACTCAAAAAGTAGGTCAAGTATCTCAATCTGATGCGTCATGTCTAAGTAAGTAGTAGGTTCATCCAAAAGAATTGTCTCTGTCCCTTGTGCCAGTGTCATAGCGATCCACGCTCGTTGACGCTGACCACCTGAAAGTGAATCAACCGGTGTTTCCATGAAAGGGAGAAGGTTAGTTGCATCTAACGCGTTCATTACAGCTTCTTCGTCTTCACGTGACCATTGCTGCAGCCATGATTGATAAGGAAATCGTCCTTGTTTAACGAGCTGCAGTACAGTTAATCCTTCAGGCGCTATAGGACCTTGAGGCAGGATTGCTAATTCTTTTGCTACTTGCTTAGTCGAACGTTTTGCAACATCTTTTCCATTTAATAATACATGGCCGTGTTTCGGAGTTAGCAGGCGAGCCATCGAACGTAACAGAGTGGATTTTCCGCAACCATTGCTTCCGATCAAGACGGTGATTTTACCTTTTGGAATCTGTAGGTTCAACTCGTCGATAATCGGTTCTTTTCCATAAGCTAACGTTAGGTTAGAGGTTGTTAATACAGCCATCTGTCATCCACTCCTGTTATTGGTTTTTAAATAATAGATAGATAAAGTAGGGAGCACCGATCGCCGCCGTAAAAACTCCGGCAGGTACTTCTAAAGGTGAGAACAAGGTCCGTCCGGCAAGGTCTGCCAAAACGACCATAATACCCCCGATCAAAGCCGAGGCTGGAAACAAGCCGCCGAAAGACGAGCCTGAAATTCTTCTAGCGATATGTGGTCCGATAAGTCCAACAAACCCCATCGCACCTGCAAATGCAACTGCTGAACCAGCTAGAGCCGTACAGACCATTAAAAGTAAAAATCGTTCACGGTGAACGGAGATTCCTGCTCCTTTTGTAAGGTCATCACCGAATCCTTGAATGTTCAAACGGCGGACAAGAAGCACTAATACTGGAATTAATCCAAGAAACCAAGGCATGAGAGCTTTTACTTCGTTCCAGGAAGTACCGTAAACCGTTCCAGTCAGCCAGATGGTGGCTTGACTTGCTCTATAGATCGGTCCCATTAGCATCATGAGTGTTGTAAGAGCCTGTAATAAAGCCATTAGCCCGATTCCTATTAGTATGAGGCGAATAGGTGTAACCCCGTCTTTCCAAGCTAATGCATAGATCAAGAAGGCAACGATAGTAGCTCCACCAAAAGCAAACAGTGGTAAATAATTGATACTTAATAAAAGATTATTTGAGTCATCACTGAACATAGTTAGAAAGGCAACTGCAGCAAAACCTGCACCACCTGTTATTCCAATCATATCAGGAGAGGCTAAAGGGTTACGGATAATACCTTGCAGTATGGCACCTGAAAGAGCGAGTGAAGCTCCTGCAATAAAAGCGACTATAACCCTTGGTAGTCTAAATTCAGTAATGATGAGCTGATTAATATCAAGCCCTGTTCCGATTAATGCATTGAAAACATCCCACGGTGCGATATACATATCACCGACACCGATACTTATTAGCATGGCAGCTACTGCTGCGAGTGTTAGGGCAATTATGCTAACAGTCGTTTTTTTATCAATTAAAAAAGAAAATGATTTACGCTGTAAGACCCAGTACTTTCTCATTTTTGAAAAATTCCTTTTCGAACAATATATATGAAGAAGGGTGTACCGATCAGAGCTGTTACAACTCCAACAGGTGCTTCTTCAGGCATGATAATATAACGTGCGCCGATATCTGCAACGACGAGCATAATGCCACCGATAATTGCAGAGTATGGTACGATCCAGCGGTGATCATTTCCTACGAGATATTTAGCAAAATGAGGAACAACAATTCCTATGAAACTGATGGGGCCAGCAATTGCAACTGATCCTCCAGCTAGTATGATAACCATGAGAGCTGCCACTAGTTTAAACACTACTGTTTTTTGACCTAAACTGATGGCAACGTCTTCTCCAAGTGCAAAGGCGTTTAACTGCCTTGATAATAAGATGGAAATCAACCAAGCGATTATGAGTGCAGGTAAGACTGCGACTAGCATAGAAAGTTTTCTTCCTTCTACTGAACCGGCTAGCCAGAATAGAACTTCATCTAGTGCTTTTTCATTAGTGACGAGCATTCCTTGCGTAAGTGACGCAAAAAAAGCAGCCATAACAGCTCCAGCAAGTGTCAATTTAACTGGTGTAAGTCCACCTTGCCCAGCAGAACCTAATGCATAAGCCAATCCTGCAGCAACTGCAGCTCCTAAAAAACCAATCCACATAAATTGCTGTATGGATGAAAGTCCAAGGAAAGTAACACCAAAAACAATAAAGAATCCAGCACCGGCATTCACACCAAAGATATCTGGAGATGCAATCGGATTTCGAGTGAGCGCTTGCATGAGAACGCCTGAGATCCCCAAAGAGATTCCAACAGCCATACCTACTAGTGAACGCGGAACTCGAGATAGTTGAATAATTAAATGTTCGTTCGAGCCGTTAAAAGCCGTATACGCTTCAATAGCTTGTTTAAGTGAAGTGTTCGTATAACCTAGCACAACACTTAAGACCATTATAATGAGCGCGATTATTAGGCCAAAGATAAGCCCAGCTGTCTTACTTTTATTTCCGTATAATATTCCGTTCATCAGAGCCTCTTTTATTAATGAAAGTTATTCTCATTTATCAGTTTAAAAGTAAAGTATGTTTCTGTCAATGACTTTGAAAATCATTATCATTTAGTTGTTGACAACGTATTCATAACATATTATGATACGAATTGTAATTGATTCTCATTATCATTTACATTATAAAAAGGGGAGAGAAAATCGAATGAAGAAAATTACATACAAATGGCTTGCGTTTGCAGCAGTGTTAACGTTGATGTTTGCATTGGCAGCGTGTGGCGGAAAAGATAAAGAAAAAGAAGCGAAATCAGAAGGATCTTCGAAGTCCTATAAAGTAGAACATGCGATGGGTACTACAGAAGTTAAGGAAAACAAGCGAGTAGTTGTTTTAACAAACGAAGGTACTGAAGCAGTTCTTGCTCTTGGAGTAAAACCGGTTGGAGCTGTAAAATCTTGGTTAGGTGATCCTTGGTATGATCACATTAAGAGCGACATGGATGGCGTTGAAGTAGTAGGTGACGAAAGTGCTGTAAACGTTGAGAAGATAGCTGCTTTAAAGCCTGACTTAATCATCGGTAACAAACAGCGCCAAGAGAAGCAATATGACGAACTAAACAAAATTGCACCAACTGTATTTACAGAAGAGCTTCGTGGTGATTGGAAGATTAACTTCGAATTATACGCAAAAGCACTAGATAAAGAAGAAAAAGGGAAAGAAGTTCTAGCTGCATTCGACAAGCGTATTGAAGATATTAAGAAAGAGGCAGCAGACCAATTAAAAACAGAAGTTTCAGTGGTTCGTTTCTTGCCTGGAACATCTCGTATCTATCACAAAGATTCTTTCTCTGGTGTGATTCTTGATCAAATTGGATTTGCCCGTCCTGGTGATCAAAACAAGGATGATTTTATGGAAGAAGTAACGCAAGAACGTATCCCTGATATGAATGGTGACATTCTGTTCTACTTTACGTACGAAGCAGGAGATGGAAAAGCGACTGAAACGGAAAAAGAATGGACAAGTAATCCACTTTGGAATAACCTTGAAGTTGTAAAAGCAGATAAAGCATACAAAGTAAGTGATGCAATCTGGAATACAGCAGGTGGAGTAAAGGCAGCAAACTTAATGTTAGATGATCTTGAGAAGTATTTCTTAAAAAAATAAGTTTTAGAGAGGGAAGCGAGAATTCGCTTCCTTTCGTTTTTTCTTCTTCAAATTTTATCAATAGCTTCTTATGTTTGAACTTAGATTTACACGTTCTTAATTTGTACACAAATTCGCAATAAATCTGCCATAAATTTTCCAAGGGAATATGAATAATAAACATAATCTATAAGTATAGAATAAATTTATTCCTGGAGGTTTTTGTAATGGACAAAAAACCGTCGCTTGAAAAGGAACTGCAGAAACGTGAGATTTTAATGAAAGACGAGCAGACGAATGCTTGGTTTTACGAAGATCACATTACAGCCATCATTAACCGTGCACGCAAAGAAGGTGCATTTGATGATCTAAAAGGATTAGGGAAGCCTCTAAAGCTTGATGAAGATCTTGCTTACAATCCTGAAAAGCGTCTCCATAAAGTAATGAAAGATAATAACATTCTCCCGAATTGGGTGAAACTTGGTCAAGAGATAGACGTACTAAAAGAGGAATTAAAAATGTACACTGTAGAATTTAACATCAAAAAGACAGTAGAGACCATTAATCAAAAAGTCTTTCAGTATAACTTAACTTGTCCGCCTAGCGCACAAAGGATGAAAGTGAATCTGGAGGACGTTTTGAAGAAATAATTGGAGGGTGTATGTCAAAGAAGAGTACATTAAATGCGGAACATTATCAGTGGGGAGATGCATGTGATGGCTGGCATCTTCTAAAACAAGAAAACTTAAGCATCATACAAGAAAGAATGCCCCCTCTTACAGCTGAGGTGAAACATTATCATGTGTTCTCCCATCAATTTTTCTTTGTGCTAGACGGAGAACTGTTGATTGAAAAAGATGGTGAAGAGTTCATACTTTCTACGCATCAAGGAATTGAGATACCTGCCGGAACAACCCACCAAATTCGAAACGATTCAAGTTCACCTGTTCATTTTCTTGTAACTTCTCATCCACCAGCACAAGGTGATCGAATTGTAGTGAAAAAAGTAAAAAGTATAAGTACGGTAACCCTTTAACAATTATTTGTATAAAGGGTTATTTTTTTGTCATGCGAATTTCATCTTATGGGAAAGATAGAGGAAAAAGGCCAGGAGTCATGAGATGTTAATGTATAAAGAGGCTAGGAATCAAACGGTACGAATTGAACACTTTGTTATGCCAAAAGAAGAAGAAACCATATGGATGTTTTATCAATCTCCAGAAGAAATGAATAAAGACGATATATTTCAGCAGCTTGATCTTCATCCGTTAGCTAAAAGTGCATTTATGAGTTTTTCAGAACATCCACAACTTAATGTTTATGCAAATCATGCTGTTGTTTCCACTTTCTATTTAGGAACAAAAAATTTTGAACCAATAAGGCTTAACCTTTTAATAGGTGAAAAATATTTAATTGTTATGAGTGAAAGTGAAATATCTTTTAGGAAACAACTTGTTAAAGATTTTACTAACAATCCAGAGCACATGAAGCATGTTAGCTATATGTTGTACTATTTGATGAAGGATATTGTGAGTTCTTATCTAGAAGTTGTTGATCAACTTTCAGATGAGTTTTTAGAGCTCGAAAAAAGTGTATTTATAGATCCACAGAAACGTGAAATCGGGCGAGATGTATATCGTTGGAAGACTCGTTTACACAAGCTTAGACAATATGTTGAAGCTGAAGAAAGCATCATTCAGAAAATGGGAGATGATGACTTCGAATACGCGAATGAAGAGTCTGGTTTTTACTTCAAAGATTTATTATCTTCTTTCTCAAGGGTAACAGCAGCTTTTGACAGTTTTAAAGAAAATTTAAAAGGTATTTTAGATCTGCAAATGTCTTTAAAATCTGATCACATGAATAGAATTATGAAAACGTTGACGCTCGTTAGTGCGGTATTCATCCCTCTTACATTTATAGCAGGTCTGTATGGAATGAATTTTGAATACATACCTGAGCTTAAATGGCGATATGGTTATTTTTACGTTTTAACTCTTTGTTTCGTTTTGCCTGTCGTAATCATGAGTTATTTTAAGAAGAAAAGATGGTGGTGACTTTTACATAAAAATGTATGAGCTGAGGAAAATAAAGAAAAAGGAGGACGAGAAGAATGGAAAAAAGACCCTATTATATTAATGTTGAAACCGGTGAGATTCTTCCGATCAAAACTGCATCAACTTTTCAGTTTGAGATCTCTGCTTCTGATGAAGATGTCAGGCATCTTGAAAGAAAATTCAGTGAGTTAGACAGTACGGCAAATGATACTTTTGTAAGGTCGCACGTACCTTACGTACCTTATTCAAACGACTCAGACAACGACAGGTATGATGAGAAACTAAGAGAAGCCTATAAAATGATTCATGATCTTGGCCAAGAGGAAACAAGACGATTTATTGAGAGTATGAGTTTTTGGAATCCTGAGAAACCACAAGATTTAGAAAAAAGACCAAAAGACTAAACGTCTTCTGGTCTTTGCGTTCTTAATAGACAAAATATGCAATGTAGATGATGAGTCCAATCACGATTGTGAATCCAGCAAGTGCAATAAATACGGGATTCAACAATGCTGTATGTCTTGAGACAACAGGGTTCACTTCATCTTCAGTATACACCTTTTGTTTTTTTGCAATTTTCATCGTCCACAAGAGACCAGCAGCTGCTACAAGGACAGATAACAAAATAAAAAACAGTGTAAACAATTTATGTTCACTCCTTAAACCTTGTTTGTCCTAGTAGTGTTTGTGGATTTAGTGGCTTTCATGCATAAGAAAAGAAGGTTGTTTCAATGAATTTAGACGTGCCAGCTCATTCTTTACAAGTGTAAGGATCTTTTCCTGATCATCTTTATTAAAAATGTTATATTGATCACTTTCGATCATCAATACAGGTGTTTTATCGTACGCTTTAATCCATTCTTTGTATTTAGCATGAAGTGTTTTATAATACGCCAAAAGTTCTGGATTCTCCTCAACTTGCTCATATGAGCGACCTCTTTGTTGAATTCTGCTTAATGCGGTTTCAAAATCACTATCTAAATAGATAAGTAAATCAGGACGTAATTTTGGTGTCTTGTCGATCTCGTTCATCATCGTTTCAAGTAGATCTTTATAAGTGTCAAATTCAAGCTGTGTCATATTTCCAGAATCGAAATTCAGTTCAGCAAAAATTAAATCTTCATAAAGGCTGCGATCAAGAACGTTATCTGGACTTGTACGAGCTTCTCGAATCGTTTTAAAACGTGTGTTCAAAAAATAAATTTGAAGCGGGAAAGCCCAACGCTTCGGGTTTTTGTAATAATCGGGTAAAATTGGATTGTCAACGACGCTTTCATAAAAGATGGAGCTTCCAAGCTCTTCGCTCAAAAATTCAGCATACGTAGACTTGCCTGTACCGATCATACCTGCCATTAAAATCACGGTATATCCTCCTAAAATGGTGCATCATTTGCTCAAAAGCTAGTGATACGGAACTAGTGTAAAAACGTATGTATTCATAAGTACGAAAATCAATATATGGTATGTAAGTAATAAAGCCTTTCTAAATATATCATGTAATACAAAAGGTGAACAGAGGTTGTTTCATCAAAGAATCAGATATGATGGGAAATTTCTGAAAAGACACAAATACTTATTGTTGTAGGAACATTAGCTTTGAAAGATAATTAATGTGGCTTAGATGGTAATAATCTGGGCATTGTGAACGAATGTTCTATCTCTAATTCCTATGATGAAGCATGCGGTAGAGTCTAAGACTTATTGCTTGAACTATAACTTTTTAATAAATATCATAAGCTTCACAAAAGACATTTGAAAAGCAAAACTGAGGTTTAAATAAAGGGGATATAAACATGACCATTCATATAAAAGTATATTCTGATTTTGTGTGTCCGTATTGTTATTTAGCTGAAACACCCTTATTAAAAGCAACTGAAGATAAAGATGTTGAGATTGAGTGGATGCCGTATGAACTCAGGCCGTATCCACAAGAAACATTACGTCCTGATGCAGATTATCTACAGCGTTCTTGGCAGGAGTCCGTTCAGCCTTTGTCAAAGAAAATGGGTGTTGATATGATTTTGCCAGATGTGTCACCTCAACCGCATACATTCTATGCACATGAAGGATTATTGTTTGCCAAAAGAAACAACAAGGAAAAAGAGTATGCACATCTCGTTTTTAAATCTTTTTATCAAAACGGAAAAGATATCGGAAAGATTGACGTACTTCGTAAGATTGCGGAAGAAGTAGGTCTCGATGGCAAACAATTTCAACAAGCATTGGAATCTCGTGAATTTAAAGGAGAAAGAGAAAGATATTTAAAAGAAGCAACAGAAGATCTGAACATCACAGCTGTTCCCACAATAATTATTGGTGAGAGAGTATTAAAGGGACTGCATCCACAAGCTAACATTGAACGTGCATTAAGAGGTGCCATTAGGGATGCGAAATTTGAATTCTGCGATGGAGACGAATGTGAATAAGTATTAAAATGCAGAAAAAAGAGCGCTTAGAAGGATTCCTTCTGGGCGCTCTTTTTCGTTCTTAACAATGAAAAAAGGGGGTTGTTGATAGGGATGTCTATAATATAGCAAGGTCCATTTAAAAAAGGACGAATATGTGATTTTTTTGATAAACGTTATCACTTTGTGACAAAGTCGCGCTGACGGACTAAAGGGTAAGTGTTTAAAATGAAAAAAGCCCTAAATTTGGGGAGGGCTTTTTTCGGGAAGGGGGGTACACCTATATATGACGATGGAAAAATAGAAAAGTTTCAAAAAATGTAAATTTTCTTTTCTTATCCCTAATAAAAAATGATAGAGTAGGTAACAGAAATAGATGAGAGAAGGAATCGGGATGAGAGGTTTACTTAAAAAGTGGCATCCAGCAGTAATCGTAATTGTTGCAGGAACACTATTTACACGAGCGGCATTCTTTATGACTATGCCATTCTTGGCTATTTACTTGTACAATGAAAAAGGAATCGATCCTGCTATGGTTGGATTGATAATAGGAGTAAGTGCACTAACTGGCACGTTCGGTGGTTTCTTTGGAGGCTATCTTTCTGATCGTATAGGAAGACTGCCTGTGATGACAGTTGCGATATTTACATGGAGTGCTGTGTTTGCGGGGTTTGCTATAGCCGATCTAGTATGGCATTTTTTTCTATTAAATATGTTAAACGGGCTTTGTCGCTCATGGTTTGAACCGATATCAAGAGCATTGCTTGCGGATGTAACGACAAAGGAAACCAGGCTTTATGTTTTCAATGCTCGTTATTTTGCGATTAATGTCGGTGCTGCGATTGGTCCGGTTGTAGGAACACAGCTTGGTTCATCTGATTCAACTCAAACTTTTTACATAACGGCCGTCTCCTATTTATTATATGCAATGCTAATTGTATTTACATTGAGAGGCTACTCAACTGAGTTAAAAGGTGGAGAAGAAAGAAAGTTCTCAATCAAGTCTGCAATTGGTGTCCTGACAAGAGATAAAGTGCTTGCTTTTTTTCTGATCGGCAACACAATTGTTATGATGGCACAGTCACAAATGGATACAACACTAGCGCAATATATAGGGAACGCACCACAATTTGAAAATGGTGTTAAGCTTTTTGCATACCTTGTGGTTACAAATGCAATAACTGTGCTGCTTTTACAGTTTCCGGTCACTAATTATGTAAGAAGATTTCAGCCTATGAATGCACTTCGATTTGGAAGTTTTGCATTTAGTCTAGCTTTGCTTGGATTCGGACTTTCAACAAATTGGATTTTCCTCGTAATTAGTATGGTGTTTCTTACGGTGGGGGAAATAATTGTGTTTGTTATGAGTGACGTGCTCTTAGATGATTTAGCACCTGAGCATATGAGAGGTACATATTTTGGGGCGATGTCTTTTCGGTCGATCGGCTTCAGTGCAGGACCTTGGATTGGCGGCTTACTTTTAAGCACGTTTGGATTCGAACAAGGATTTTATGTGTTTGGCATTCTTACGCTCATCTCCTTACTTTCCTTACCGTTCTTTCAATATGGAGAAGGCATACGCAAAACGCTTATTGAACAACAATCTGCTTCAACATAAGAAAGGGGAAAATCAACAATGATTACTGGAATTGAACACACAGGAATTATGGTTTCTAACATGGAGAACTCTATCAAATTTTATACCGATGTACTCGGCTTAGATCTATTAGATCGCTTCGATCATACGAGTGTACCCGTTGAATTAGCATTCTTAGGTGTAGACGGAAAAGTGCTAGTTGAGTTGATCGCTGGATATACAGGGCCAGTTACGAATGAGGGGAAGGTTCATCACATTGCATTTTCTGTAAAACAAATTGAAGAGCAGTATGAGTTGTTGCAGAAAAAAGGCGTAGTCATGAAAGATAAAGAAATTACTGAGCTTCCTAATGGAAAATACTTTTTCTTTTTTGGACCAGATGAAGAATCACTTGAATTTTTTGAGAGTAAATAGAAATAAAGTCTGCATGTTATGCAGTCTCAGCTTGTAGACGATGTACCTGCCTACAAGCTTTTTTTATTTCTTTGTAAAGAGTCTTTCTAGGTAGAAGGTGATGAAACAGCACTAAAGAACTCTATGAATGGGAATTAGATTCCTGGAAGTGTTTCTTTTAAATACTGGTTTGAACAATACTCAACACCATACTTGTAGCGACTTTCTCTTACATTCCGAGCTTTTTTAGGATCAATATGAATCCGTTTGATCTCAGGATATGTTTCCATGATCTTCAAAGCTATTTTATCACCGGGTTCATCTGGATCAGTTAACACATAAACCTCATCACAAAGAATCAATGCTTCTTCAATCGCTCTTCGTTCTTTATGTCGAAATGAAATACCATTTAAAATAACAAAATGGGCGTGAGGATGAACACTTTGTACTCTCAGTTGATCACTTTTGCCTTCAACAATGTATCCGGTCATAGCGCCTCCTGTAAAACTAAGATTCATTATCATTTTATGGAGGGCATATCGATAATAGTACGACTTCAATAAAATATTTGGACAAAGGAAGTGTAGAGATTGAAGAAGCTAATATCCTTTTTGAAAAATACTTTTCTTAGCTTCTTTTCGCTTTTGCTGGTTTACGGATTGTTCTTGTTGCTTGATGATATTGAGGGTTTACTGGTAGGAGTAATCATTCTTTTAGTATGCTTTTTCTTATTTAGCATGCGCTTCATAGAGATCTTAATAAGCAGAAGGACAACTCTTCGTAAAACACGAATTCAACCAAACTTCATTATTATTGCTGTTATAGCATTCTCTAGCGCGCTTTTATCTATTAGCAATTTTGCGCTCGAAACTTCTTTGTCTAATTCCTTATCATCAAGAGTAAAAAATGAATTTTATTTGGAAGCATTGTTAGTTGAAAAAGAAAGAATATTTGAACGGGTAACCTTTTTAAAATCTTTAAAAAATGTAAATGAGGGAAATGTTTCGGTTTTCTATGAACCCCAAGATGAGATGTTTGCAGCAGCTGCGATTCGTCATATTCGTAAAATGAAGTCTTATCATAATGAATGGATTGATGTTCATCAAGCTCTTCCGGTTACGGTTATCCTATATCGAAACCCATTAATCTTTCAGCAACATTTGCCACTTCATTCCTATGAGAATTTACAAGCATTGTACGTCCCTGCTCAAGAAACTATTCATCTGCTTGTTTCTAACGAAATGGAAGAGAATCCTGATAAATTTCTAGAGTTGGTGGGGCATGAATATACCCATCATTGGATTATAAGTTACTTGTTTGAAAAAAAATTGGATAATCGGCATCTTCCTAGGTGGTTTGAAGAGGGGATTGCCGAATATGCTGGGAAACAGAGTGTGAGAGAGGTGCCCGTCTTTGTACCGCTTAACTACATTCCCTTCAAAAGACTTCACTCTGTTGAGGAATGGGCTTATGAGAATCGAAGAAAGTCTACTCATCGTCCATACAGACAGAGCTACTATGCAATCGATCAAATGGTTAAAGACGGTAATCAAACTAAAATCAAATCCTTATTACTTAATAAGGAGCAAAATTTTTATCGTTTGTTTGAGAAAGAAACGGGTGAATCACTTATTGAGTTTGAAGTACGTTTTTTAAGAGAAGAGTTCATGAACATGAAGCGGTGAATTGGATAAGTTCAATGATCATTAAGGTTATATGATAAAAAAGAACTCCTTAAGAAGAAAGGAGCTCTTTATTCACTATCTACTTTTTAACTTTCGTTTAATGATAGGCAATAATTTCTTTTTTCCTTGTTTTATTAAAAATGCAACGGCCATTCCTTTAATACCTTTTTTAATACGTCCCATTTCCATCCTCCCATAAAAATCGTAGTTGTTTCAAGTAATATACCCGAAATCAGTATATAGCAATCCTTTTATATTTTTATGGGTTACTTGTCTATACGTTTCATCACGATATGAATAATATGAACCGAATACAAATTTATAGGAGTTGGACGTATTGAGTATGAATAGAAGTTTTCCGCCTTTTCCGGGTCAAGGCGGAGGGCAAGGATTTGGCCCACCAGGTGGACCTCCAGGTGGGCCTCCAGGAGGCGGTGGCGGTGGAATGGCACCAACATCAGCACCTCCTACGTTTACACCATCTCAATCGCAAGGTTATAGCTTGCAAGGTGGAGGTGGAGGCGGGGGTGGAAGTCAGCCAGGTGTTTATGCAGTTGATCCTGGAGCGATTAGACCTTGTTTGTACCAATATGTCTTCATCTGGCCAACATGGGGACCAGGATTCTGGGCTTGGCTTACATTTGCAGGTCGTAGATCGGTTGCAGGTTTCCGCTGGACCGGGAATAGATGGATCTATTTTGGCATGGATACACGCCAAATCAGTTCATTTTATTGTTACTAAGAACAGCCGCCTCTGTGCGGTTGTTTTTATTTTCTACAGGATATAGAGGTACATGCAAGACACTCCATGTTTCATACATTTTAACAGTAGAGGGGATGTGTTTTGTTAATATATATCGAGCTGCTTCCCAAACGAGAGGAGAGCACCAATCACTTCTAAGATCATTAATGTGTATCCATCTTGTTCCTATAGAATCTTGATCGGGTATATCTGCTAAACTCAATTGTGAATGAGTATCTAGCATACATTCAAAATATACAGCTGTATGTTGTGAGTGGGTCCATTGTTTATAATTTCAAGGTAGTTGGTAACAGCGTTCGCCTAGCTTATTTCCTTTCTTCACTCCATATCCCGTCTCTTCTAATACTTCACGGATAACCGTTTCGTATTCAGATTCACCATCGATAGGGGTGCCTCCAGGTAGATCAAACCGGTTTTTATAAGGGCCTCCTTTTTTTTCGATTACAAGAAGCTCTCCAGCTTCGTTTAAAGAGATACAATAGATACCCCTGTGTTTATGCATCTTATAAGCCCTCCCATAATAAAATACCTTTCCACCAAACACGAAAAGGTATTTTAACATTTTTATTTTTGTACGAGTGCATTAAGATCTGAGGTTAATGCTTCAAATTTGTTGAAACTTTCAACCACTTCTTCTACACATCTGTGTTGCTCTTCTACAGATGCAAGCACTTCTTCAACAGATCCACTTGATGTTTCTGCAATTCCTGAAACCGAGTGTATTTCTCCAACAATATACCCCGTAGATTCATACAGTTGATTAATCAGTTCTTGTACTTCAGAAGACTGTGATGCTACTCGATCAGTGTTTACTAAAATTTGACTAAAATTATCTGCTGTTTTCTCTGTCGCTTCAAGACTTGATGTGACCACACCTTGTGAACCATCTACAAATTGAGCGGCTTGTTTGGCTTTGTTACGGATTTCTCCTAAGATTGCTCCAATCTGCTTTGTAGAATGTTGAGAATCCTCAGCAAGGCGGCGGACCTCGTCTGCAACAACTGCAAAACCTCTACCTTGATCCCCGGCGCGCGCTGCTTCGATTGCCGCATTCAATGCAAGCAGGTTCGTTTGTGAAGAAATTTCTTCAATTGTCGTTAAAATTCCTTCTATTGATTCACTTTGCTGATTTAATTCGTACATAAGCGTGTTTGTTTGCTGCATTAGCTCGCTCACTTCTTTCATCTTTGACGAGAGTTCTAATACTTGGGTTTCACCAGCTTTTGTAACGGTAGCAGTTTGTTCTGAAAGTTTTTTCATATCATTGGAGTGCTGAAAAAGGCCTTTTGCAACATCATTGGTACTTGTAACAGATTGACTCATACCACCTACACTGACAGCCTGAGATTCCACACCTTTTGCTACTTCAGTAAAGGCATAAGTAATGTTGCTCGAAATTTCACCTGTTCTTGTAACGTTATTCTTTACGGATTGACTAAAGTGATGCAGATTTTCTGTTGCATCCTTAACTTTTGTCAACAATTGTTCCAATCTCACTCTATCATTTTCCGATTGTTTTTCAGCAATCATAATATTTTCATGCATTCGCTGACCTATTCTCGCTTGTGCCACTAAAGCTGCGGTAATGACAGTTAAGAAAACGTTTAACGAGATAATGATCTTAGGGTCTTGTCCCGCAAACATCGTTTCTTTATATTGAAAAAAGAAGAAATTAGTTAACAATAACCCACTAATGCCCGATAGTAAGATTGAAAGATAGTTATGATACAACGTGATGACTGCCAAGCATACATAGGTCATAAGATAGGTAGAAATCTTCGGGTTTGTGTCTGCCATGATAACGGTTAGAATTGTTAAGCCGATAACAACAAAATATTGAACGGCGAAAGGAGCCCATCTTCGGTACGTCCAAATCGATAGTGAGAACAGAATAACTAGTCCGGCCACACCATAAAATAGGACACTTTCTACGGTTTTCGTACTCGCATAGGTACTTGCTAGACCAAGAAAATACATACCCCACAGCATTTTAGTAACCAGCTTGTTCGTTTGTAAATTTGAGGCAAATGATGGATTCAAATTTCTTCATCTCCGTTTTAAAATATATAAGTACTATTTTTATATCGTCAGAATTCTTGTAGCATTTAAGACGTTTTCTAAATTTTGTTTTGTGTGTTAGAATCCGTACTCGATTTGTGAAACATTACCTATAAAATAAGCGGTTAATGAGCTTAAGAAATGAGTCATCCATTACTAACAAACTTTAACTTGAGGTGTTTACCAATGAAAAAAAAGGCTTGGATACTTGCAATCATACTATTGCTGGCTGCTTGTAGCAGTGAACCGAAAAGCACCGCTCCAAAAGAAGAACCAGCTCCGAAAACAGCCGAAACATCACCCACTGAAATGAATGAAGAGGAAAAAGAAGAACCTGTGAATGAAGAAGTAACTTCTATAGAAGAAGAAGGTACGTTTAATGGTCTCATTGACAATAATTCTATTGAAGTTGAAGCTGCAGGTGAAATACTAGTACTTCGTCTCACAGATGAAGTGAGAGATACCGTAAATCGTTTAAAAGATGGGGCGAAAGTTAACATCGTTTACAAGAAGAATGAAGAGGGGCAATGGTTGCTTGAGAAAATTGCTGAAAAGAGCGCTCCAGAGGCTGCTCCAGCGAAAAAGTTAACATACATAGTAGATGGAGCTTCAATTGAAGAGGACGCGGTTTTAACAGAGAGTGAACTTAATTATCACTTTTATAAACTTCCAGACTTTGAATTTACTGCAGAGGAACCACGAAAAGATTTATTGTTTGCTACGAAGTTTGCTGAAACATTTGTTAGAATAGAACCGTTGTCAGAAGAGTCTTCGATTGATGACCTAAAAGAATGGGCGAACGATGAGCTTAAAGCGGTTGGAGAAGTAAGTGAAGTGGGCGGAAAAGAGACCGCTGGGCCGGCATTTGAAAAGACTTCATTATTTATTACAGCATCAAAAGATTCTTATAAAAAATACATTGTGATTCAAGATTTAAATAACGGAGATAAAGTTAAATATACGGTTAACCTGCCTAAACATAAGAACGCTGTTAAATGGGAACAAGCCATTTGGGCAATGCTTTCTACCCTTCAAACCAAATAGTGTAAAAAAAGCGTATCCTCATGGTGCGCTTTTTCATTTTGGTTGCAATATTAAAATAAAGAACAAATCATTATCATAAATGTAGCAGATGGCATATAATATTTACAAAGGTTTAAAAAGTTTCCTTAAGGAAAGATAGGTGAATGTTATGTGGTATAAAGAGAGTTCATTGTTTAAACTACAGCAGTATACAATAATTCTACACAAACTCGGAATCTTTTCGCAGGAAGATAAGGTAGATATATTAGGTAAGATCCAAAAGTATAAAATAAAAGTTGGTTTAAAAGACTAGGCTGCCTGGGGTGGGAGCCTTTTTATTTGTACATATTTCCGTTACATAGAAAAAACCCGGCAGCAATTGCCGGGTCTTATATATAGGCTGAACTTATTTTTTAGTTACGTTAGCTGCTTGTGGTCCGCGAGCTCCGTCAACAATTTCAAATTCTACTTCTTGACCTTCGTCAAGTGATTTAAATCCTTCTGATTGGATTGCAGAGAAGTGTACGAATACGTCGTCTCCACCTTCAACTTCGATGAATCCAAAACCTTTTTCAGCGTTAAACCATTTTACTTTACCTGTTTGCATGTGAATGCCTCCTAGAACGTTTGCACTTTTGTGCTCTGTAATTACCAAACCACTTTCAAACTCTTAAGTTAAGATGTAATCCAGTACTGAATGGTTGTCACAAATATATCACAAGAAAAAAGCTCTCGCAAGGAACTTTTCTGAAAAATAGGAATAAAGAGTCAGTATACTCTCCATGTTGTAATATTCAACTGAAAGTTTTAGGTTTTAAATTAAAAAACCATCTGCCTTCTATTCACTAGTAGGAGATGGTTTTAACTCGTGGGATGGTCGTGTAGCTACAATGCCTGTAGCTTTTACAATCTGGTTTAAGATGTTAACTCTTGATTGATCATCAAAGTTTTGTGCTTTGACAAAAGCGTAACCATCTTCATTTGAAACATAGCGGGGTGGTAAATTGTTAAGTGTAATTGCAAACACATCAGCTTTACAAATCTCACATTTGCAAGGCAGCTGAAGTTGTCCCCAATAATTTTTTAATGCTTCTTCTACTAGAATCTCCATGGCATTTTTCACATTCATGGGCTTGTTACCCCTTTATACACAATCTATATGTATAGAATAGCTTATTCTTACTACATATGTAAACTTTTACTGCGTGTAACAAGACTATTTAACTATAGTTATTTCGTTAAAAATATAAAGATAATACTTTGTTACTAAATTGACAATAATATATGATTTTTCAGATAATTAACTTGAAATCATATATGATTTGGGATTAACATAACAATATGAAGACTAAACAGACTAAGCACAAAACAAACAAACAGCAGTATGCGTATCAAGTCATCCGTTCTCGTATTTTAGATGGCAGGTATCCGCCTGGTCACAAACTTGTTATTGACCAACTGGCTAGAGAGCTTCAAACGAGTGCTATTCCGGTTCGTGAAGCGATCAGATTGCTTGAAGCGGATTCTCTGATTTCATTTAAACCATACTCAGGAGCGATTGTTACCCCCTTCGATGAACAAGCATACTTAGAAACTTTATCCGTCTTAGCCGTATTAGAAGGTTTTGCGACTGCAGAATCATCTGTCCACTTTCCTCACGAAAAACTCGAAGGTTTAAGAGCGTATACAAAACTTATGGAAGATGCACTTGAACATCTTGATTACTCTCTTTTCTCCAACTACAACAAAGAATTTCACAAACTCACTTACAAATATTGCACCAATCAATTTCTATTAGAACAGATTCATACAACTTGGGAAAGGCTGGGTACCGTTCGTAAACAGGGTTCAACAATGAAACCTGTACGTATGAATCGCTCAGTTGCAGAACATTATCAATTGATAGAAATGATTGAAAAAAGAGAGGATCCAAAAGTAATAGAATCATTTACTAGAAACCATAAGTTGAATACGCTAAAGGCTTTTCTTGAGGATTCGCAACCAAATACATTTTGAGGAGATGAAAGCATGAAAGTAGAAGAGGTAAAAAAATCTTTAAGAGGATCAATAGCTCCGATCATCACCCCTTTTCATGATGATGAATCGTTGGATCTTGAAACACTAAAGAATTTAATTGACTGGCATATTCAGTCTGGAAGTCATGGGATTTCCGTGACCGGGACGACAGGAGAACCGTCATCGCTAACATTAAAAGAACGAGAGCTTGTTATGGAAACAGCGATTAAAGCGGTAAACAAGCGCGTGCCTATCGTTCCGGGAACAGGATCGACCAATCATCAAGAATCTCTTCATTTAACGAAGTTAGCTCAAGAAATGGGAGCAGATGCTGCTATGGTAATCGTCCCATACTACAACAAGCCCTCTCAGCATGCACTATACAAACATTTTAAACTCATCGCAGACTCAGTAGATATTCCGCTAATCATTTATAACATCCCTGGAAGAACAGCAGTGAATCTAGAAGTGAAGACACTAGCAAGGCTTAACGAAGACTGTCCGAACATTATCGGAGTTAAAGAATCCAATAAAGATTTTGAGCACATTAACCGAGTACTATTAAACTGTGGACGTGACTTTTTGTTGTACTCAGGCATTGAGCTGCTTTGCTATCCGATGCTTGCTATAGGTGGCGCGGGATACATATCTGCAACAGCTAATGTTCTTCCTTCAAAGGTAGCAGAGGTATACAACGCTTGGGACTCTGGAAATGTAGAAGAAGCACTAAAGCTACATTATGATTTGATGCCTTTGAATGATGTTCTTTTTAAAGATACCAACCCTGCTCCACTAAAAGCCGCATTAGGTATGATGGGTAAGATCAATCCAACATTAAGATTGCCTATGGACTTGCCTGCAGATTCGCTGCAAAAAGAAATTAGAAGCGTACTTGCTGATTACGGGTTAGTAGAAAAAATAGGGAGTGAAGTGTAAATGAAGCATGCACGTGTAATTTTTGAAGGCAGAGAACAAAAAGGAACGGTAGTAGATGATGTAATCACATTTTCATCAGGGAAAACAGCTATGATTACTGAGATCGAAACATGGCTTCCTCCATTTAAGCCGAATAAAATGATCGGTTTAGCGCTAAATTATGCCGATCATGCCGATGAGCTAGGTTTAGAAAAACCAGCTGAACCCGTACTTTTTATTAAGCCAAATTCATCGTTAGTTGGTCATAAAGGTCAAGTTTTCTACCCAGATGGTGCAACATACATGCACTATGAAAATGAACTAGCCGTGGTCATCGGTAAAGAGGGAAGAAATATTAAAGCTGAAAACGCGCTCGAGTTTGTAAGCGGTTACACCATCGCGAATGATGTAACAGTCCGTGATTTTGTGAATAACTGGTATCGTCCACCAGTACGCGCGAAAGGGCATGACACGTTTGGTCCGATGGGTCCTTATTACGTTGATGCCACAGATATCCCAGATGTTACGAACCTAGAACTACGCACATATGTGAACGGAGAGTTGAGACAGCAGGGGAACACGAAGGATTTGATGTATTCAATACCTGAAATTATTGAGTTTGTTTCATCTTTCATGACGCTTGAACCAAATGATGTGATCTGGACGGGCACACCAAAAGGAATATCACACGTTCACCCAGGTGATGTGGTTAGACTTGAGATCGATTACTTAGGCTGTTTAGAGAATACGATCGTTGATGGTCGTACAGAAAAAGTTCCAACTGGAGGGAAGGGTCATGAAACCGGAAATTAAAGAGTTGGTTCACCACTATATAGATGGTCAGTTTGTAACGGGACACAAAGGAGAACTTTTTGTAAACGTAAACCCTTTTACGAATGAAAAGATCAATACGGTTAGTGAAGGTACGATCGAGGATATTAATCGAGCTGCAGCTGCTTCAAAGAAAGCCTTTAAACAAGGCCCTTGGGGAAAGATGAAGCTGGAAAAGCGTCTTCAATATATCTATAAGATTGCCGAACTAATTGATCGTGATGTAGAAGAGATTGCGTTGTTAGAGTCCTATGACACGGGGCTTCCTATTGCTCAAACAAGAAAGATGGTAGGACGTGCAGCGGATAACTTTAGATTTTATGCAGAGATGGTCAAAAACCGCATGTCTGGAGAAGCCTATCATGTGGATGATGAGTTCATGAACTATACGATTCAAAAGCCTTTAGGTGTTGCAGGATTAATTACACCATGGAATGCGCCATTCATGCTCGAGACATGGAAGATTGCACCTGCACTTGCAACGGGAAACACGGTCATACTAAAACCAGCTGAATGGTCGCCATTAACTGCTAATAAACTAGCAGAGCTTGTGGATGAAGCAGGCCTTCCAGCAGGCGTTTTCAACGTTGTTCATGGCTTTGGTGAGACAGCCGGAGCATCACTTGTTGCTCATGAAGACGTGCAGCTCATCTCGTTTACAGGTGAGACGAAAACAGGTTCAGAGATTATGAGAAACGGTGCTGCTTCATTGAAGCGTTTTTCAATGGAACTTGGCGGAAAGTCACCGATCATCGTATTTGATGATTGTGATTTTGAACGTGCTCTTGATGCTTGTGTTTGGGGAATCTTTTCTTTCAATGGAGAAAGGTGTACGGCAAACTCTCGATTGTTTCTTCAAGAGTCTATTAAAGATGAGTTCGTTGCGCGTTTGAAAGAAAGGGTAGACAACATCATCGTAGGGGACCCGTCAGATCCAGAGACAGAAGTCGGGCCGCTCATTCATACGGAACACTATGAAAATGTGAAACGATATTTACAAATTGCAAAAGACGAAGGGGCAGAAGTATACAGTCAAGCACTCTCTGCATCTCACAAAAAAGGAAATTTTGTAGCTCCGACGCTACTATTAAATGTGAAAAATGATATGACTGTGGCTCAAGAAGAAATATTCGGTCCTGTTTTATCTGTGATGACGTTCAAAAAGGAAGAAGAAGTAATTGATTATGCAAATGATATTAAATATGGTTTAGCAGGCTATGTATGGACAAATGATATGAAAAAAGGTTTACGCGTCGCGAATGCAGTTGAAGCTGGAATGCTATGGGTGAACTCGCAAAACGTTCGTGATCTTCGTATTCCTTTCGGTGGCTCTAAAAATTCCGGTATCGGTCGTGAAGGCGGACACTATGCGTTTGAGTTTTATACCGAGATGAAGGTCGTGCATGTTGCACTCGCTGACCATCACATTCAGCAGTTCGGAAAGAAAAAACAGTCGCTTCAAACCGAAGCGAAACATTAGGAGGGATTTCTTTGCCTGCACGCACGGGGGAACAATATATCCAAGGGATTTCAAAGGCTAAGAATAACGTTTGGATTCATGGTGAGAAAGTGGAAGATGTTCCTTCTCATCCAGCTTTTCGAAACATTGTAAGATCCATTGCTAACCTGTATGACCTCCAGCATGAAAAAGCAGACAAGATGCTCTATACCTCTGAACAGACAGGAGATAAAGTTGGTCTTTCCTTTATCGCTCCTAAAACGGTAGACGATCTCATTCGCCGACGTGAGATGATTTCAGAATGGGCGGGATACACAGGCGGAATGATGGGGCGTACGCCAGATTATTTAAACACGAGTGTTATGGCTTTCGGTACGTCAGGTAACTTTTTTGCACAAAACGATCCGATGTTTGCGGAGAACGCAAGAAAGTATTATGACTATTGCCGAGAAAATGACATCAGCTTAACGCATACATTAATTCATCCACAGACCAATCGTTCGAAAAAGCAGTCTGAGCAAAAAGATCCCTATTTATCTGCTCGCATCGTTGAAAAAAATAAAGATGGAATTGTAGTGAAAGGTGCTAGATTGCTAGCAACGCTCGGTGGGGTAACGGATGAAATCGTTGTATTCCCGTCAACATTGAACAAGGCTTCTTCTGAAGATGATCCGTATGCGATGGCATTTGCTATCCCGAACAATACAGAGGGTCTAAAGTTCTTATGTCGTGAATCTTTTGATACGGGACGAAGCCAATGGGATCATCCGCTAAGCTCTCGCTTTGAAGAGAGTGATGCAATCGTTGTTTTTGATAACGTACTCGTACCGTGGGAGCGCGTTTTCGTAAGTGGTAACTCTGATATCTGTAACCGTACGTATGTGGAGACAAACGCGATCGTTCATATGGCACATCAAGTAATTGCGAAGAATACTGTAAAAACTGAATTTGTGCTAGGCGTCATCTTAAATATGATGGAATCGATCGGTATTGATGTGTTTCCTCATGTTAAAGAGAAAGCATCTGAAGTGATGCTGATTCTCGAAACGATGCGTTCACACCTTTATCGTGCAGAGCACAACGCGTCTATTGATAAATACGGAAACATGACACCGGACTTTGCACCTTTGAACGCTGCACGTAACTGGTATCCGAAAATGTATCAGCGTATTGTTGAAATTGTGAAAATCCTAGGAGCATCTGGCTTGATGGGGATTCCGACAGAAGCAGATTTTAATGCAGACGATATCGGTGAACTCGTGCATCGCTATACACAAGGTGCCAACATTGATGGCTACGAGCGTACTCAATTGTTCCGCTTAGCTTGGGACATTTCCATCAGCACGTTTGGTGGCCGCCAAGCTCTTTATGAATACTATTTCTTTGGTGATCCGGCGCGTATGTCGAACATTTATTATGATCAATTTAACAAAGAGCCTTACAAAGCAATGGTAAAGGATTTTCTGCAGCGCGTGAATTCCAAAAGCCATAACTACAGTAGTGTATAGGAGGAGTCGTCATGGATTTTAACATTATACGAATCGCGCGTGTTGTCATGAACGTAACCGACCTCCATGCTTCCCGTGATTTTTATGTAAATGCTCTAGGGTTCATTGAAACTGCCGCTACTTCAGAGTGGATGGCATTACGCGGACTGGAGGAACACTCCCATCACAGCCTTCTTTTGAAAAAGGCAGATAAGCCTGGTGTCCATGTCGTGAGCTACAAAGTTTGGGAAGACAGCCACTTGAATGAGCTTGAAACCTTTTTTAAAGGAAAGGGCGCCAAAGTGTTGTGGAAAGATGCAGAACCTTCCGTCGGTATTGGTAAAACGTTATGTGTGGAGGACCCTTCAGGCATCCCGCTTGAGTTTTTTGTGGAGATGGAAAGTGTTGAAAGGTGTATCCAAAAGTATGATTTGTACCGCGGAGCACGTGTTCAGCGTATCGATCACATCAACTGTATGGGGTCAGATGTTGAAGCTGCTGTTCAATTCTATACAGATGAGCTCGGGTTTCGCGTTTCGGAATATACGGCAACAGAAGATGATCGAACATGGGCTGCGTGGCTTCACCGGAAACCGACCGTTCATGATGTTGCTTTTATGAACGGAGAAGGTCCTCGTCTTCATCACGTAGGATTTTGGTTATCTGATCCCATGAGCTTGATTCATTGCTGTGATGTGATGGCGAGCATGGGTTATGCAGACAACATCGAACGTGGGCCAGGTCGTCACGGCTTATCAAATGCATTCTTTTTATATGTTCGTGATCCGGATGGAAATCGCATTGAGTTATATAATGGTGACTATCTCACGAGTGATCCTGACTTTAAGCCGATCAAGTGGGATATTAACGACCCGAGGCGCCAGACGTTTTGGGGACATAAAGCTCCTGACAGCTGGTTTAACGAAGCGACTTCTTTTTTGAGTTTGGAAAAAGGTGAGCCTGTAAAGCTGAAAAGTCCGACTCTAGCGCAACGTAAGCCTGATTTTGTGACTTGATCTTAGGATGAAGTTTTTTCAATGAAATTAAAGCAATTGAAGCCGGCTCCTGCTTATTTTGTTCGCAGGAGCCGGATTTTTGTTTAGGAGTATGTACTGTAGGTGAGCCCACACAATGATTTATGCTCGTCTAGTGGTATTTATGCACGCTGGACGAGCGATTCTCAGGTTTTATGATCGATTCTCAGGTTTTATGATCGATTCTCAGTTTTTATGAGCGATACTCAGGTTTTATGAGCGATACTCAGGTTTTATGATCGATTCTCAGGTTTTATGATCAATTCCCAGTTTTTATGAGCGATACTCAGGTTTTATGAGCGATACTCAGGTTTTATGATCGATTCTCAAGTTTTATGATTTCTCCAACTCATTCTTAATATAATTTAGTCCGCTCTCTGTCAGCCGCGTACCTTTTCGTCCTTTTGCTTTCACGATAGATCCTTTGCTCTCCAAGAGGTCTAAGCGCAATCTGATTTGAGCTTCCGACAGCTTAACGCCTTGTAACTCCAAATCCCTCAGTAAGCCCTTCCTGCTAGATGGTTTACCACAGCAATAATTGCGATAGATGCAGCTCATAATTGCAGCTTCTTCATTTGGTGCGATAAGTGGCGGCAGTTTCTCCGATGTAGCAGAAATTTCCTTGAATGCCTCTGCCTCAAAAGGTCTATCATCACTTTTTATTGTCATCACTTCCTGAGGCAGATCTTTAACAGTAATTTTCTCTCTGTCGCAAACAGCAAGCATATAATCAATAGCGTTCTTTAATTCTCTAATATTACCCGTCCAAGAGCGGTTTGTAAGATGGTCAACGACTTCATTCTCTACTTTCATTCTTTTTGAGGTACGAATCGCTAAAAAATGATTCAGTAAAAGTGGTATATCTCCTTTTCTTTCTCGGAGAGCTGGAATTTTTAAGTATAGAACATTCAAACGATGATACAGATCTTCTCGGAACAAACCTTTCTTTATGTCGGATACCAGGTCTTTGTTCGTTGCAGAGATAACCCTTACGTTAATAGGGAGTACACGAGTTCCTCCAACTCGTCTTAATTCTTTTTCTTGAAGAACACGTAAGAGTCGTGTTTGAAGTTTTACACTAATATCACCAATTTCATCGAGAAAAAGGGTACCGCCTTCTGCTTGTTCAAAGAGACCTTGTTTTCCGCCTTTTTTTGCACCAGTAAATGCACCTTCTTCGTATCCGAATAGTTCACTTTCTAATAGATCCTCAGAAAGGGCAGAACAGTTTACCGCTAGGAAGGGACCGTTTCTTCTGCCGGATTCGTTATGTATGGCACTTGCGAAGAGTTCTTTACCTGTCCCGCTCTCGCCTTGTAAAAGGAGAGAAAGATCTGTTACAGCAAGTTTCTTTGCAATGTGTTTTGTTTGAACTACTGACTCAGAGTCACCGACGATATCACTAAAAAAATACTTTGCGATATAGCCTTTCCGTTTAAGTTCATATCGTGCTGCCTTTTCCATTGAGATTGTAGTACTCGTGTTTTTGAATGTTGCAATCAACGTGTTTTCAGCCGGTAATGCAAACCGGTGAACCATAACATTTGTATCATTGATCGTAAAAAATTGATCTGATTGATCACTTGAAGTATCTGTGAGAAAGTTCAGGAGCTCATTATCTTTAATAATGTGTTTGATATGTTTTCCTACAGCTTGCTTTGAGTGGATTAGAAATATATTCTTCAGCTCTTCGTTGAATACGGTGATTTTTCCCGTATGATCGAATGAAAGAATACCATCATTCACACCATTTAATACTTTGTCCAAATGTTCGTTGAGCTGAAGGGCCTTTTGATTAGCGTGGGAAAGTTTCTTTGACAACTGAATAATTTTTTCTGTGAATCGCTCAGAAATGCCTGTTGCTCGGTCATCTAATACGCCAAGTTCGCTCAAAATCTCTGTTATAGTAGTTATGTCAATCAGGCGTACACCAATATTAATAATTCTCTTAACCTCTTTCGGTACTAGATGCATCTCGCCGGGTGTCACAGCGATATCGGCAAATTGATAGTGAGAAATGCCAGGGTAATAGGGTAGGTAATTTAGGTGATCTATTCCTAGATGTATGAGAGTTTGTACGGACTGTTCTACTGTTTGAGGAAAATCGTTCACATACATAACATCTGTACCTTTTGGCAGTTGTAAAAGCTGATCAAGATATTCATAGTTAACAGTTCGTCTGGCGGTAATCACTCTACAAGATTCACTCAAACAGTGAGCTACCTCACGTTTTATAAGATAAGATGATAGAATTACGACTTCATTTTCTAATCGTGTAGGAAGTATCTCTTCAGAAGAATAACTTCTAATATGAAAATAGTCGCCTAATATGGATTGAAGTTGTCGGGATAATGCAATACGAGTTTCCTTTGTGCCTGCTAAAAGAACGATCTGCTTTTGGATCTCCATCATATACACCTTCTTTAATGGTCTCTTTTGGGTTGTTAATTGGTTATGAAACTATTATCTTATAACGAGCCAATTAATAAAACAAAATATTTAAAAACCTTTAACAAAGAGAAACTGAATGTTGGCATAATTCTTGCACATGTATAACGTGAATTTAGAAAAGGGGGAAGTAAAGTGGATAAGAAGAAAAGAAGGTTTGAGATGCCAGATACGTTTGTTATCGTTTTTTTTGTTGTAGCTTTAATGGCGCTTCTAACGTATGTCATTCCGGCAGGTCAATTTGAAACGAAAGAAACGACCTATACGCAAGGCGGGGAAGAGCAGACGAAAACAGTACTTGTTCCTGACAGCTTTTCGTATGTAAAAGGGGAAGACGGTGAGCCAGCTACTCAAGGGGTCAGTCTGTTTGAAGAAGGCGGCGGTGCCGGATTCTTGAACTATATCTTTGAAGGTTTAGTTACTGGGGATAAGTGGGGATCGGCTGTTGGGGTTGTTGCATTTATTCTGATTATCGGTGGCGCTTTTGGAATTATTATGAAAACGCGTGCGATAGAAGATAGTATTTTAAAGATGATTGATCGTACAAAAGGAAAAGAAGTCCTTATTATTCCAATTATGTTCTTGTTATTCTCTTTAGGTGGAGCCGTATTTGGGATGGGTGAAGAAGCTATTGCGTTTGCAATGATTCTGGTACCGGTTGTAGTTGCTCTTGGTTATGATGCGATTACAGCAGTTATGATTACGTATGTTGCGACACAGATTGGTTTTGCCACATCATGGATGAACCCCTTTGGTGTAGCGATTGCGCAAGGGATTGCTGGAGTTCCTGTTTTATCCGGTGCACCTTTCCGGATTGGTATGTGGGCATTCTTTACATTAGTGGGTATCGTTTATACATGGATCTATGCTTCTAGAATTAGAAAAGATCCTAGACGTTCACTGTCTTATGAGTCAGATGCATATTTCCGAGAAGATTTTAAACAATCGGATATAAAAGCGAAATTTGGAACAGGACATATCCTTATTCTTTTAACAATATTGGCAGGAGTAATCTGGATTGTATGGGGCGTTGTTGAAAGAGCATACTACATTCCTGAAATTGCAACTCAATTTTTCACAATTGGTTTAGTTGCAGGTATAATTGGAGTAATCTTCAAATTGAATAATATGACAGTTAACGGTATATCTGATGGATTCAAACAAGGTGCTAGAGATATTCTCCCAGCAGCCCTTATTGTTGGTATGGCAAAAGGGGTTATCATTATGCTTGGTGGAGACAACCCGGCAGAGCCTTCCGTATTAAACACAATGCTAAATGCAGCAGGGGGTCTAGTGTCAGATGTTCCTGTAGCTGTTTCGGCATGGATCATGTATGTATTCCAAGCTGTGTTCAACTTCTTTATCGTTTCCGGTTCAGGTCAAGCCGCTCTTACTATGCCGTTAATGTCTCCGCTCGCTGACATTGCAGGTGTCACAAGACAAGTGGCAGTACTTGCGTTCCAGCTTGGTGACGGCTTTACTAACATGATCGTACCTACTTCCGGGGCATTGATGGGAACGCTTGGTGCAGCACGTATCGAGTGGTCCAAATGGTTCAAGTTCCAGATTAAGTTTCAGCTATTGTTGTTTATTTTAGCTTCTATAGTAATTGTTACAGCAGTACTGATTGGTTTTAAATAACAAATCTTTAAAGAATAAAGGAATGATTCACATGTTTACACTTATTAAAGGCGGTGAGGTATACGCGCCTCATTATCTCGGTAAAAAGGATATCTTACTGGCTGCCGGGAAAATCGCCAGCATTTCAGAAAATATGGATTGGCCGGTACCCGCTTTAGATATCCATGTTATTGATGCGACAGGTAAAGTGGTGGTGCCGGGCTTTATCGATGCACATGTTCATATTACTGGCGGTGGAGGAGAAGGCGGATATAAAACAAGAACTCCAGAGATTTATTTGTCTGATGTTACTAAAGCAGGTGTGACGACGATTGTTGGTGTGATTGGTACGGACGGAATAGCCCGGACGATGACTTCTTTAATCGCAAAAGCAAAAGCGCTTAAAGAGGAAGGAATCTCGTGCTTTGTGCATACCGGTTCCTATCAAGTTCCTGTTAAAACGTTAACGGGGAATATTGAAACAGACATCATGATGGTTGATGAAATTATCGGTGTAGGTGAAATTGCTATTTCTGACCATCGATCCAGCCAGCCGAACGCTCATGAACTAGCAAGACTTGCATCTCAAGCTAGAGTTGCAGGTATGCTTTCAGGAAAAGCTGGTGTTGTGAACATTCACCTTGGCGATAGCAAACGGATGTTATCTTTAATTGAAGAAGTTGTGGAAACGACTGATCTGCCTCTTTCTCAGTTTTATCCGACGCATATTAACCGGAATTCTTATTTGTTTGAAGCAGGGATTCAGTTTGCAAAAAAAGGCGGTATTGTAGATTTCACAACCAGTACGACGAAACAATTTTTAGAAGAAGGCGAAGTTAAATGCTCTATTGGACTTAGAAGGATGCTTGATGCCGGTGTGGCGATTGAGCAAATTACGTTTACATCAGATGCACAAGGAAGTTTGCCTGCATTTAATGAATTTGGAGAATTTACTGGCCTGCGTATCGGTAAAGTGAACTCGCTTTATGGCGAAGTACGTGACGCTGTTATAACAGAAGGTGTTCCACTTCAAGTGGCATTGCAGACAATTACTTCTAATCCTGCGCGCATTTTAAAGCTTAAACAAAAAGGTAGACTGCAAGAAGGGCTGGATGCTGATCTTGTACTACTTAATGGAGATCTAAGCATCGATTCAGTTATAGCGTTGGGGCAAGTAATGGTACAAGACGGGGAAGCTATAATTAAGGGAACATTCGAAGAGTAAAGGAAGCTGATTCTTAGCTTCCTTTTTTACTTTTAAGTTAAGAAAAATATGGTAAAATAAATAGCATACATATCTATCATTCGAAGGTGGCGATCATATGGCGAAACAGGAAATACCAACAACGTTAAGTCCTGAATTGTTTGAACACCTGCAAGGCGAACAACTTGTCCTTTTAGGGACCGTTGATGTAGAAACGAAAGCTCCATCCGTTAACGCGATATCATGGGTAAAGAGTTTGTCAAAAGAGAAGATTCGGTTTACGGTGACGAACAATTCACGCATTGTAACAAATATTAAAGATAATCCACATGTGGTTCTCACGGTAGTAGGGCTTGAAACCGTGTATTCAATTAATGGAAAAGCGAACATACTTCAAGAAACAATGGAAGGTGTACCGTTAAAGCTTGCAAAGATTGAAGTGGATATTGATCAAGTGTTTGAAAGTATGTTTTGGGGTGCGAAGATCGTTCAGGAACCGGTGTATGAAAAGACGTATAATGAAAAGAAAGCAAAAGAGTTAGATGTACAAGTGTACGATGCTCTAATGAAATAAAGCTGACTTATTTACAACTAGAAGAAACGTACAAACCGTCAAAACATTATGTTGGGGCGGTTTTTTGTTTACTTTTAGATCCGTGCAACAAAATGCTGTCTTATGAAATAGGGGGTAATCACAAATGCCTATCATATACCGATTGTTTCTCTTATCGGGGCTTCTTTCAATCTTGGTTGGGATCGTACAGATCACGAGTCTTGTGAGAACTAAAGCAGATGGTCTGAATGTTTGGGGATATCTTCTTCTCCTGTGGGGTATTGTTGCATTTCTTTGTGCTATAAACCGCTATACTATTAGGTGGATACACAAATTATTAGCTGCGGTAGGAGCATTACTACATGGAACGGTAGTTATGTATAGTCTTTTGTTTCCGTTGGGTGATGAGACAAAAGGTATGCAGTTCATAAGTTTTTTGTACCCTATAATGTCTATCATCTCAGTATGTTGCTGCGGCTTTATTCTAGGACAAAAAAGGAATAAAGCATATTCAAAAACGATCAGTAAATAGTGACCTTTTTTCACTTTATGATAAAATTAAATAATTGGATCGTTGTTTTTCTGTAAGGCGGTTTTAAACAAGGTAACTGTGGCAACGATGATGGTATGAGGAAGAAAAGGGTGAACAATTGATGGACTGGCGAAACTGGGAACGCTATTTTACTGAAAAAAATATATTGGAACTACTTGATCAATATAAAGATCTAGGTTTCTTGCCAGGAATATTGCTACCTATGCTTGAATCATTTTTGCCGATCCTTCCACTTTTCATTTTTGTAGCGGGAAATGCAGCGGCATATGGATTTTGGTTAGGCTTTCTTTATTCGTGGATTGGGGTTTGCATAGGTTCTATCATTGTGTTTCTACTAGTACGACGATTTGGTCAGAAGCGATTTTTGAACTTTTTAAACAGACATACAAACACAACACGAATGCTAGGATGGGTTGAGAGGCACGGCTTCGGTATGCTTTTTCTCATTTATTGTTTTCCGTTTACCCCATCTGCTCTTGTTAACGTAGTAGGCGGTTTATCTCGAATTAATATGAAAACATTTCTGCTAGCGTTGACTCTCGGTAAATTGGTGATGATCGCAATCGTTTCATTTATTGGATATGACTTTGTTGATGTGTTGAAGAGTCCTTTAAAGCTCGGGATGATCGCTTTTGGTATATTTGTATTGTGGCTAGGTGGAAAAATAGTTGAATCAAGACTAAAAGAATCTGAGCACCGAGCGTGATGAAAGCGCTAGGTGCTTTTTTGCTTTCACGAAGATCTTTTTCCTTGAATATAGTTAAAAAAGAGGAAGGGAGACTTTGTTTTGATCAATATCAAGTCACAAAAGCAGATTGAAAAGATGAAGGAAGCAGGAAGATTGCTCGCATCCTGTCATAAAGAATTAAGTAAATTAGTTACACCTGGCACAACAACGTTGAAACTAGATCAATTTGTTGAAAGTTATTTATTTAGCCATGGAGCAAAGGCTGCTCAAAAAGGATATATGGGCTATCCGTTTGCAACTTGTGCTTCTGTGAATGATGAAGTCTGTCACGGGCTTCCGAATAAAAGAGCGTTAAGAGACGGAGATATCGTAACGATTGATTTTGTCGTGAATTTGAACGGATGGCTAGCCGATTCTGCATGGTCGTATGCAGTTGGGAACGCTTCTAAGAAGTCTCAAGCTTTGTTGGACGCAACAAAGAAAGCTCTATATATAGGAATAGAAGAAGCTCAAGTAGGTAATCGTATAGGTGATATCGGTCATGCGATCCAGTCCTATGCGGAGAATAAAGGATATTCAATCGTTCGAGAATTTATTGGCCATGGTATCGGTCGCGCCATACATGAAGAACCTCAAGTTCATCATGTGGGGGAGAGAAATACGGGTATTACTTTAAAAGAAGGTATGGTTATAACCATCGAACCTATACTCAATCAAGGGCGGCCACATGTTAGTTTGATGCAAGATGGCTGGACGGCAGTCACATTTGATGGAAGTCTATCAGCACAATATGAACATACCGTTGCCATCACGAAAGATGGACCAATTATTTTAACAGAACAAGCTTAAAATAAACATTGCCGCATATTCTTTAGGGAGAAGAGCGGTAATTTTTTTTGCACCTAAGATTATTTTTTAAAAGTAACTTGACATATAAAAGTTACTCATTGTAATATACTAACATAAAGTAAGTAAAAAAAACGAAAAGAAAGAGGGGATTATGAGATGGTTTCATTAGGATTACTTATTATTCGATTAGTTGTGGGTCTAGCACTAGCGGCACATGGAGCGCAAAAGTTGTTTGGGTGGTTTGGTGGCTACGGATTAAAAGGAACCGGAGGCTGGATGGAATCTATTGGTATAAAACCAGGCTATACGATGGCTCTATTAGCAGGTCTGGCTGAATTTGGCGGTGGAGTTTTGTTTGCTGCAGGTTTATTCACCGAAATTGGTGCTGTGCTGATCGCTGGAACGATGCTGGTGGCTGCGGTTAAAGTGCACTTACAGAATGGATTTTGGGTAACAGCGAACGGCTATGAATTCAACCTTGTCTTAATTGCCGTAGTGGTTGGAGTCGCCTTAATAGGTGCAGGAGATTATTCTCTGGATTACCTTTGGTTAAAATAAATAGAAGACAGATTTAAATGATGAAACCACTTTATGCTAAGTGGTTTTTTTGTTTATCCAAAATGATGACGACCCATAAAAAGATTAAATACGATACCATAGTCACAGTTAGAAAAATCACTTATAATGGTGAAGTACTTTTATAAGGAGGTGACGTTCCTTGTTTAAAGAGATGTCAGAAAACCAGATACTTTTATATGTCATAAAAAACTTAAAAGAGTTGCGGAAAAAGGAATTTCAGCTTTTAATCGATGAACTTCACCCGTATGATATTGCAAATGTTTATAAAAATTTGCCTGAGAAGCACAGACATAAGTTTGTTACCTTCTTAACCACGAGACAGATTGCATCCTTGATTCAAGAGCTTGAAAGTGATCTTCAAATGGAAATACTGAATAAGCTCGGCATTGAACGATCATCTCACATCATGAACTTAATGGAAAATGACGATTTGGCCGATCTTCTCGGCAATTTGGATGTTAATGAGATCCAAGATTTTCTGTCTTCCATGAAAGCAGACGAATCGAAAACGGTTCAAAGTCTAATGCAGTATGATTCAGATACTGCTGGTGGAATCATGACGAACCGGTTTGTGTGGATTCCTCAAGTTTACACTGTCAGAGATGCGGTTGAAAAGCTAAAGACTTTTGCTGGATTCGCAGAAAATATTTATTACTTATACGTAATTGATAATGATAGAAAGCTTGTTGGAGTTGTCTCTTATCGTGATCTTTTATTAGCAGAGATGGATGAGAAGATAGAAGAGATCATGTACAGCCGGGTTATCTCTGTACCCGCAGAGACAGACCAAGAAGAAGTGGCCCGTACAATTGAGCGCTATGACTTTATTGCGGTCCCAGTAACGGATGAACATGATCGTTTGATCGGAATTGTCACAGTCGATGATGTACTCGATGTACTAATTGAAGAAGCGAATGAAGACATCGAGAAGTTATCGGCAACGGGTAAATCCATTGATTTTCAAACAAGTGCCCTTGTAGCTTCATATAGAAGACTGCCCTGGCTTATTCTACTTCTGTTTATCGGGATTCTATCTGGGAGTATTATTAGTACGTTTGAAGGAACGATCGAACGCGCGGTCGCACTTACGTATTTTATGCCAATGATTGCGGGTATGACAGGGAACACAGGTACACAGTCCCTTGCGGTTGTAGTTCGTGGACTTGTGTCTCATGACATCGACCGGCCGACCATTGTGAAATTAATTCTCCGAGAATTTGGTGTAGGGTTTATTATAGGAATTACATGCGGAATTCTAATTTCAATTGTAGCGTTTCTATGGAAAGGTAATCTAATATTGGGACTTGTTGTAGGCAGCTCTTTGTTCTTTACATTGATAATTGGTACGCTTGCAGGAACACTTATTCCGTTATTACTCTATAGATTTAAGATTGATCCAGCGGTGGCATCGGGACCACTTATTACAACATTGAATGATATTTTTTCACTCTTGGTATACTTTGGTACTGCAACAATGTTCTTATCATACTTGCTGTAAATAAAAGCTATCTCTTCCATTGAAACAAATAAGGTGTTGATAAAAATCAGTCGTTTGACTGATTTTTTTTATTATAAAAAAATGTTGCATTTTTCCAATTTACGGATAAAATTAAAACAACTTAAGGAGGAGTTTACAGATGATAGTTAAGATGGATCAAACGTGGCACGAAAAGGTTATGGACTATTTAAGTGAAGAACCCGCACTAAACTTATTTATTATTGCTGATATTGAGAACTTTGGTTATGAAACAGATTCACAAGAAGTCTGGGCAGATGTTGATGATAAAGAATCTATCACCGGTATTCTTCTACGTTATAAAGGAAACTATCTTCCTTATGGAAAAGGAAAAATTAACGCAAAAGCATTTTCAGAAATTATTAATAAAGATAAAAGTTACGAAATGCTTTCTGGAAAAAAGGAAATTACCGAGCAGTTTGTTCCTTTTCTAAATATTGAGCGAACAAAAGAACTGTATTTTGCTGAATTGGTGGACGCTAAAGCATTAAACAAAAATAGCTCAAGACAAAATATAAGACAAGCAGATATTAATGACGTAGAAAGTCTCATGGAATTGAAATACTTGATCAAGGAATTCTCAATTGGAAAAACTGCTAAAGAAAGCTTGGAGCAGGCATTAACGACGAAAACAGGACGTACTTACTTTATAAAAGAAGAGGACACAGTGGTTTCTTGTGCATCTTCTACGGCTGAAAATTCATTGTCAGCGATGATTGTCGGCGTTTGTTCACATCCTGAAAAAAGAAACAAAGGGTATGCCTCACTTTGTATGGAAGCGCTATGTTACGATATTCTAGCTGAAGGAAAAACACTCTGTCTTTTTTATGATAACCCAAAAGCAGGCTCAATTTATAAACGTTTAGGCTTTTACGATATTGGTCATTGGAGTATGAACTACCCACTCCAAACAACTGATTCACAAAAGCAGCAAGGGACAGTGTGATAAGCATTAACACTAAAAACAGCCTAAGGAAATAATAAAAGACGACAGAATTGATTGCTTTCGATTCTGCCGTCTCTCTTTTGTTAACCAAGCTTCCGTTTTTCTGCTTGTTCACTTGCCTCATTCTTTTCTTCATTTGAAGTTCTTAGTGGTATTTCTTTCAAGAAGAATAAAGTTAATATGAATGCAGTGCCAATAACGATTGCACCAGTTAAGAAAACACCGTTTAATGCATAACTCAATGACTCACGCAATATCCCAAGTACTTGTTTAATAACGTTTAAAGATTCCGGTGGTAACGCACTAAATTTCTCCAAAACAGCTTCATGATTCAGCAACACTTGAGGATTGGCAAGCTCTTTAATATTCTCGCCCATCTCAGGTGTAACACTAGAAGAAGACGAGACTAGTTTTTGAGACTCTTTGTTAAAATGATTGGCTAGAGAGTTATTCATAACACTTCCCATGATTGAAACACCAATCGTACCACCTAGCTGTCTGAAAAGCTGAACAGAAGAAGTCGCAACACCTAAATACTTATGCTCTATTGCGTTCTGTACAGTTAAGGTGAAGATCGGAAACGCAATTCCAAGTCCTGATCCTACGAGAATCATATTGATGATTGCTGTTGTATTTGTCGTTTGAGTATCCATAAAATGCATGCTAGTCATACCACTGACCATGATGAACAATCCAAGCATAGCCAAGTTCTTGTATTTACCTGTCTTTGTTATGATCTGCCCGCTTATCGTACTTCCAGCAACCATAGCAAGTGTTAATGGCATCATTACAAAGCCAGATTTTGTAGCAGATGTTCCCATCACTCCTTGTATAAAGAAAGGCATATACATGATAGATCCAAACATGCCTGCACCTAAAAAGAATCCGATTATATTAGAAACAGTGAACACTTTATTTTTGAACATATCAAGTGGTAGTACGGGACTTGAAACACGTTTTTCCGTTAGCACAAACAAAAAGAAAGCTATGATCGTTACTGAAAAAAGTCCGATGATCTCTGGAGATATCCAGTCATATTGATTTCCTGCCCATGTGAATGAAAGGAGAAGGGGGACCATTGTTAACGTTAGTAGCAGTGAACCTGTGTAATCAATAGACTCCTTCTCTTTTCTTTGTACAGAAGGAAATAAAAAGTATATAGCAGCAAAAGCGACAAGGCCAAAGGGTAGAAAGATCCAGAACACCCAGTGCCAATGAAAGTGATCGACAATGTATCCTCCCAATGTAGGGCCAAACACACTTGCTAAACCGAAAACGCTGCTCATAATCCCTTGCCATCTGCCGCGTTCGCGAGGCGGGAATAAATCACCAACTGCTGTAAAAGCCGTCGACATGATCATACCTCCACCAAAACCTTGAACCCCTCTATATAAGATGAGTTCTAAGATACTTCCGGAAATGCCGCATAAAAGTGATCCTGCAGTAAAAACACCGATTCCTAAAAGGATAAATGGTTTTCTTCCATAGATGTCTGATAGTTTTCCAACCAAAATAGCAGTAATACTTGAACTGAGCATGAAAATCGTGAAAACCCAGCTGTAGTATTCAATTCCTCCAAGATCAGCAATGATTTTAGGTAAGGACGTACCAACAATTGTTTGGTTTAACGCTGCAAAGAGCATAGCAGACATAATAGAAATCATAATTATAACTTTCCGCCGCATTTCTAGATGTTCCATGCATCACCCTCCTATTCACGTCGTGAATAATTCACAATGTTAATTATTTGTTAAAAATAAAACTGCTTTATTAATCAAGCAGTTTTGTTGAAGATTCTATCATTCGCTTTACATCTTCATCTGTTAAAGCAGCAAATTTTTTTTCTAGGTAGTTATTTTTAATGTTATCCATTTTTTGTGCGATCTCTCTGCCGTCTTCAGTAATTTCCAAATAGACGATCCGACGGTCTGAATCTGATCGTACACGCTGAATATAATTCTTGCCAACAAGCCGATCAGTAACTGCGGTAATATGGCTTGATGAAACTTTTAATTCATTAGCAATTTCGGAAGCCATTAGTGGACTTTGAATAAATAAAGTCTGAAGAACAGCGAACTCATTGCTTGGAATATAATCTGAGTACACTTCATTTAAACCTTTTCTTAACGTGCGAAAAAGTCTGCGTAAACTCATTTCCAATTCACGCTCTAACTCGTTTCTTAATGGGGTTTGTTCTCTATTTTCCATTTTAACACCCTTGCTTTTTGTTTCTTCTTCTACTAGTATATGATAATTTATATTTAATAAGAATGAAAGCAAAAGGTTTGGGGAGATACAGATTATGAAAAATTCAACATTATTTTTTGTGCTTTTAGGCTTTGGATTTTTGATTGGAGCAGCTTACTGGGTTTGGGCGATCGCAACACAATCACAACCAGGTGGATTGTAAAAAAAATGAGCCGTGATGGCTCTTTTTTTGTATAAAACAAACACTTCTAATTTAACTAAATGGGAGGTGTAGGTGTGAAAGAAAAGTATCAGATCATCAATAAACTAATTAAGAAAGAATGGAATCAGCGTCCAGGAGGTAATCGTATACCACGTTATGCGGTTGCACACGATACTGGTAACCCTAATTCAACGGCTCAACAGAACTATGAATATTTTAACAGCAGACAGTTAGATGCTTCTGCTCACGTATTCATAGATGATAAACAGATATTAATGATTATCCCACTACAAGAAAAAGCTTGGCACGTCCGCTCTAACGTATCAGATGCGAATGAATGGGGAATTGGAGTGGAGTTATGCTATGGACCATCTATCGATTTTAACAAAGCATACAGTCGTTATGTATGGTATTTTGCTTATTTATGTGAGAAGTACGAATGGGACCCTGACCGAGATATAAAAGGGCACTTTCAATTAGACCCAAAAAGACGAACAGATCCTTTAAACTGTTTTAACAAATACGGTAAGACTTTTCCATTCTTCATAGAGGATGTTAAGTATGAGCTTAAAAAGTTTATTGTTAATCAGCACGAGTTTAAAGAGCTAGTTACTGAAGAAGGAAAGCTTTATAAGGTGCAAATAGGTGCATTTAAATCTAGAGAAAATGCACAGAAGCTTTCTCGAAAAGCTAAATCTGCAGGATTTGCTGTTCATATTGATTACTCTTAACAACATAACGAACCATAATACTTGCTTTCATATAAAGGCAGGTATTATTTTCTAGTATAAAAAGAACGCATGTTCGCATATAATATAAAAAAGGAGGTTGCTTCATGACTAACTTATTAATGAGATGCATTAAAGAACGGGTTGGAATAGAAATGATCTACCTCTCACAACAAGGCGATATCTCGCACCGTTTTGTAATTCCATACTCTTTCGATGGTCACACAATAAAGGCATACTGTTCAGCAAAAAAGCAGATTCGATCTTTTCACATAAGAAATATATTATCCGTACAATCACGTTTTTTGCCTTCTTGAAGATTGGGGGGATCGTCGTGCAATATGGAAGCGAAGAAGAGCGTTCGCTTATTGAAAAATTTGTAATGTATCCGATTTTACTTACAGTGTTTAATCGCGATCTGCAGATTATTTACGGCTCTCCATTTAAATTGAGACAGCCATACGTTGCATTAGTAGAACAAATTATGAATCAGATTAGCAGGGATCTTTTTGATGTAAGAATCGAATTGAGAAAACGAAGAATTAAAGTAATGGATGCACGACGTGAGGAAGATATTACTGAATATGAAATCTTTATAAGGGGATACCGTGAAATTATGAGGTTTCCAAACATTCATCTAAAAAACAAGGCTGAAACACTCATGCTTTCTTACCTTCAAGTGACCATAGAATAATGGGTAAAGCATGCAAGTTTCATTTTCTATAACATCTGTATACAATGAACGTATTGCAGAAACATATGATGATAGTAGGATTAGAATTTGAATTGAGGAACCTTATGGAACACTTTATCCAGCTAGCTAGACAATTGAACAGGGAAATAATGATTGAAACTCGCAGCCCTTTTGATCCGGTATGTCCGGTGAATACTCCACACCCTTGGCAGATGCTAGGTTGTGGGAACTATGCAGCGGTTTTTTCACATCCTGATCACCCAGCTTATGTAGTTAAGATTTATGGCAGGGATGAGCACGAATTATTAGAGGAAAAAAAGGTCTATGATCGACTAGGTACGCACCCTGGGTTTTCTGTATGTTATTATTCTGAACAACGCTTTTTAATTTTAAAGCGTATTGAAGGAATGACTTTGTATGATTGTGTGCATAAAGGTGTAAAGATTCATGAAAATATAATTTATGACATCGATGAGGCAGTGAGGCATGCAAGAGACAAGGGATTGTTTCCTAATGATGTACATGGGAAAAATGTAATGATATCAAATAATAGAGGTATTATTGTAGACGTTTCTGACTTTAGTCAAGACGAAACTTGCAGGAAATGGAAAGATTTGCGGAGAGCATATTTCGCTTTTTACAAAAAAACGCTTTATCACTTTCCAATAAAGATTCCTTATTTTGTTTTGAATGGAGTCAGGATTGGGTATAGGTACTATAGAAAGTTAAAAATATCCAAAAAAACCAGTCGAAAATAATAGTATTAAAGTACCATTAAAATCATTGGCTAAAATTACCTTAGTAGGATATAATAACTATAAATCAATAGAAACCTTTGTTATTAAGGGCAAACCAGTTGAAAAGCTGGGACGCAAAGCTATGGGCCTAAAGTATGGTGGACATGCAATGGCAGCCGGTTGCCAAAGGGAAACGGACTCGTGTTTAGACACTAGCGTTTCTATGAGCTTTATTCATGGATTTTGTAGTCATACTACAGGAATATTGTAATCATAGAGGGTGAAAGTATCTAAAACATAAATTGAAGCCATTCCCTTTATTAGGTGATGGCTTTTTGTATGTAATTTTTGAGGATTTGAGGGGTTGTAGAATGGAAAACTTCCAACTAGACTTGCGCACACTCAAAAAAACGTTGTTACCAGAATTTATGAAGTCTATTCCAGCTATGATACATAAACACAAAGAGCATCTAAGAAAAAATGAAGACTTTCATACGTTTCTAAACGGTTTTGTTGAGCAATACGAAAAAATACTAGAGAAATTTTTGCGCGGGACCGTGCACGCTGTATTTTTAGAAGAAGAACGATTTGAGTCGTTTTTAAAACAAGGAGAGCAGAAAGCGTTTCGGTCAGGTATTCATTTTTTAAGGCATCAACGAATTCCGCATCAAGCACTTGCGTGTTTTACAACGAGTATTAGTGAATCTGTTTTATTTGAAGTGAAAAAAGCAACGATGAACGAGCCTTTAGTGATACAACTATTTATGTTAGATCGCTGGAATCGGATTTCTCATCATGCGGTCACAGGGTTTTTAAGCGGTTTCTCTTCTCAACAGTTTAAAGACCTTAAGGAGATTAGCATTCGTGATCCATTAACGAATCTGTATAATCGTCGTTACTTTTATGACTGTTTAGAAAAAGAGCTGGCAAAAGCAATTAGACTAAAACTTCCTCTTACGCTTGTCATGTTTGATATAAATAACTTTAAACTAATCAATGATGAGCTAGGGCATCACGCAGGTGACGAGATCCTCCAGCAGATCGCAGAACTTTCAAAGCGATTAAAATTGTTCTCTGGATTTAGATTCGGTGGAGATGAATTTGTTTTTCTCTTACCTGGAATCACTGAAGATGAAGCGTACATCTTAACCGAAAAGTTAGAGAGTCAGCTTATCGTTTGGAATGAATCTATCTCATTAGCATATGGTGCAATAGAATTACTTGCAGATGCATGCGAAAACATAGACTATTATCTCCAGCTTGCTGATGAGCGTATGTACACGAACAAAAGAGCTAGAAGTGAGAAAAAAACACTGATTTGATTCTGTAGTATTGGGCCTTTCTGCTATATTTTTCGCAGATCGTATAACGTAAAGGAAGTTGAGGGCATGAAAGATTCATTTACGATTACGGAACACCGTTCTGAAACCATATCTTCTTTATTACGGTGGTTCTTTTTAATTCTTTGTATACCTGTTTTTTATTATCAACCTATATCTAACGTCCTGAATTATGAAACGGATACTTTTCCAATCCTCTTTATAATTGGCATCATATATATGACCTCCACACAAATTGTATTACACCGATTGCCAGAGTCGTCACTGTACTACCGTGTTTTTACAAGAGGTGGAATTGTTTTTGATTGTCTTGCTTATGCTTGGTTGATGCAGCTTACTGGTGGAGCTGATAGTCCGTTTGTTGCTGTTGGTTACCTAATCGTTATCCATGCTGCTCTGTATTGGAGGTTAAAGGGCGCTTTTATAGTAGGAACAGTGAGTTTTACCATTCTCTGTTACTTTTTTATAAGAGATAGTGGGTATTTGAACACCCTCTCTTCCTTTGAATTTTTAATGAAGAGTATCTTCTTATGGTTGATCGCTTTTTATGGCGGTGTGATTGCTTCTAAAGAAAGACAATATTATTTCGAGAAGAATATGTATCAGCTTCAATCTGAACAAGACTATTTAACAGGTTTGCTGAATCATCGGAAATTTCAAGAGGACGTATTGGAAAAAACAAAACAGAATAAACCTTTTACACTTGTGTTATGTGATATTGATCGGTTTAAAATGTTTAACGATCAGCACGGCCATTTAATTGGTGATGAGGTGCTCAAGCTTGTAGGTGCAACGTTTAAACGCTTCATTTCTTTAAAAGAAGGAGAAGCATATCGTTACGGTGGAGAAGAGTTTGCCTGGATTCTCCATACTACATGCAGAACAGAAGTGAAAAATGCGATTGAAACGATCAATAAGCATTTAGAAACCTTTCCGTATATATCAGGTGATAATGAGTTACCTGTTACACTTAGTTATGGCATTGCGAGTTATGTAGAAGGTGAGAAGCCTTCGCAAATGATTCAAAGAGCTGATGTGCTGCTATACGAGGCAAAGGCGGCAGGAAGAAATACGTTAAAATTGGATACGGTCACAATGGAGGAAAATCAGCTATCGATGTAGCGGTTTTCCTTTTTTACGTGATTTAGTTATTTATGAGGTTGCCTTTCAACGATAAAATCCGTATACAGAATTATCCTATAACTACCAGGAGGAAGTGCTTCTTTTTAAAGGTCGTAGCCTTTGATGTCATAGTAGATTATGAGATAATAGATTTAGAATTTAAGTGCGGAACAGGGGATGAACATAATGAGTTTGCAATTTATTTTGGGACGATCCGGCAGCGGAAAGTCCCACTCTGTATTTAAGGAGATTCAACGAGAACTTAAAGACCGTCCTTCAGGAAATCCGATCATCTATCTTGTGCCAGATCAGATGACCTTTCAATCAGAGTATAAGCTTGCATCAACGCCAGAATTATCCGGAATGATGCGTGCGCAAGTCTTTAGTTTTTCAAGGCTTGCTTGGCGTATTCTTGGTGAAACCGGTGGTTTGACAAGAATGCACATCACATCTACTGGAATAAGAATGATGCTGCGGAAAATCGTCGAGCACAAAAAAGAAGATCTTAAAATCTTTCGAAAAGCCTCTGAACAAAGTGGTTTTTACGAATTGCTTGAGTTGATGACTACAGAACTTAAACGATATTGTGTTTCAGCAGAAGATCTTTCGTGGAATGCTGAAACACTGCTTTCTCTCGGTCAAAAAGAAAATAATAAAAAAGTACTTCAGGATAAATTATCAGATCTGAGTGTCATATCGAGTTCCTTGGAAGAAGCACTGATTGGTAAATACCTAGATTCAGAAGATTACTTACGACTGCTCCAAGCAAAGATTCCTTTTTCCGAGAGCATAAAGGAAAGTGAAATTTACATAGATGGATTTCATTCTTTTACTCCACAAGAACTAGAAGTTACAGCAGGATTACTGGCACACGCCAAAAAAGTGACCATTGCACTTACAGTCGATGAATCTTTTACCACGGAGTCAGAACCTCATGAGCTAGATTTGTTTTATATGACAAAAAAGACGGCTCAGACGCTAAAGGCACAAGCAAAAGAACTTGGAGTATTCGTTGAGGAACCAATCTATCTTCATGAAAAGCCAAAGTTTAATTCAAGTGCTATCGCTCATATCGAAGAGCAGTATGATCAAAGGCCGGCCATACCATCTGCGAAGCATGAAGGTGTTATAGTAGCTGCAGCTGTAAATGTTCGATCAGAAGTTGAAGGAGCAGCAAGGAAAATTGTAGAACTTGTTCGTGACCACGGATATAGGTATCGCGATATCGCCGTAACAGTCCGCACTTCGGGTAGTTATCAAACACTGATTGAAACGGTATTTACAGATTATGAGATACCTGTTTTTCTTGATCAAAAAAAATCTATGCTTCACCATCCACTTATTGAGCTTATACGCTCATCATTAGATATTGTTTTAAAGAATTGGCGCTATGAAGCCGTTTTCCGAGCTGTTAAAACAGATATGCTCTATCCGCTTGATGAGATAAGAAAAACGACTTCTGAGATGAGACGTTGTATGGACGAACTTGAAAATTATGTGTTAGCACTTGGTATTCAAGGCAGAAAATGGACAGATCCTAAACCTTGGAAGTATAAAAGATTTAGAGGATTCGAAGCAGAAGATTTTGGAAAGACAACTCGTGATGATGAAAAAGAACAGCTGATCAACGATATGCGGGACATGATAGTATCTCCTTTGAGTCGTTTATCTAAAAACCTATCAAACAGCAAAAGTATCGTCCAATATTGTAAAAGTCTTTATCAGTATCTTGAGGATTTGAATGTACCGATGAAACTTGAACGCTTGAGGCTTCATGCGGAATCAGCAGGTAAACTACGGTCATCATCTGAACATGGCCAAGTTTGGAATGCGGTTCTAGGTCTCCTCGACGAGATGGTAGAGTTGACTGGTGAGGAAGAACTTTCGAAAGAAACGTGGATGCAAATGCTTGAAACAGGGCTTGAGAGTCTTAAGTTCGCACTTGTTCCTCCTTCTCTCGATCAAGTACTAGTAGGAACGATGGAAAGGTCTCGTTTCACAGATGTAAAAGTAAATTTTGTTCTTGGCGTGAATGATGGAATCATTCCGTTAAAGCCAAAAGACGATGGCTTGCTTTCAGAAGATGAAAGAGAAGCGCTTGATCGAAATGGTGTGGTCCTAGCACCGACGGCACGCAGAAAGCTGCTTGATGAACAGTTTATGATCTATCTGGCTTTAACGAATGCTAGTGACGAACTGTTTGTTTCATATGCCCTTGCAGACGAGGAAGGGAAAACGATGCAGCCTTCTATGGTCATACAGCGATTGCATGATCTTTTCCCTAATTTAAAGGAAGAGCTTTATCAAAATGAACCCGTTTCACAAAACGATATGGATTTTGTACAGCATCCAATAAAGAGTATCTCTTTTTTAAGTACGCAACTCAGAGAATGGAAAAAAGGCTATCCGATCTCTTCTGTTTGGTGGGATGTATACAATTGGGTGATCGAAGACAACGAGTATGATTTCTATGGAAAGCGAGCTCTGTCTTCTCTGTTCTATTTTAATCGAGAAGCGCCTCTCAGTTCATCAGTATCAAGAGACCTTTATGGAGATAAGATTTTAACGAGCATATCGAGGATGGAGCTTTTTCAGTCTTGTCCATTCTCTCAGTTCATGTCGTATGGGTTAAAGCTAAAAGAACGACAAATGTACAAGCTTGAAGCTCCAGATATCGGACAGCTTTTTCATGCTGCGTTAAAACAGATGAATGATTCACTTCAACAAAGAAGTGTAGCCTGGAGTGATCTTTCAAAAGGGGACTGTTATCGTTTGGCAGGAGATATCGTAGAACTCTTGGCACCACAGCTTCAGCATGAGATTCTGTTAAGTTCTAATAGACATCTTTATATCAAGAAAAAGTTAAAAGAAGTTGTCGGAAAAGCTTCTCACATATTAAGTCAGCACGCAAAGGCGAGCGGGTTCACTCCTGCAGGTCTTGAACTAGCATTTGCTTCAGGTGCAACATTGCCGTCATTAACGTATAAATTGCCGAATGGAACGACTATGGAAGTTATCGGACGTATCGATCGTGTTGATACAGCAAAAAGTTCAAAAGGACTTCTTATGCGCGTGATTGATTATAAATCAAGCTCAACAGGACTTAACTTGGCAGAGTTGTATCATGGAATTGCTCTGCAGATGCTGACTTATCTAGATGTTGCGGTCACACATTCAGAAAGTTGGCTTGGTGAAGAGTCCGTGCCAGCAGGCGTTCTATATTTTCATGTACACAACCCACTTTTAAATCAAAAGAAATTGCTTAGTGTTGAAGAAATCGAAAAAGAAGTATTAAAGAAGTTTAAGATGAAAGGTTTAGTTCTTGCAGAGGAAGAGTCAGTTCAACTTATGGACAGTACAATGGAAAAGCGTTCTTCTATCATTCCTGTAGCTCTAACTCAAAAAGGATTTCATAAGTCACATTCCTCAATAGCCTCAAGAGAGCAGTTTAACACGATGCGAAAATATGCACGAAAGATGGCTGTAACGAGTGGAGAAGGAATTACAAACGGTGTGATCGATATCTCTCCATATGAGATGAAGAAAAAAACACCTTGTACGTTCTGTTCATATAAGCCTGTTTGTCAGTTTGATCAAACTCTTGAAGAGAATCAATACCGTCAACTTCGTTCAGAAAAAGATGACGTCATCCTAGAAAAAATGCATCAGGAAGGAGGAAATGTGAATTGAAGACTTTAATCCCAAAACCAGAAGGTGCCACTTGGACGGATGAACAGTGGCAGGCGATTCAAGCCAGAGGAGAAAACGTTCTCGTTGCTGCTGCAGCTGGATCAGGAAAAACGGCCGTCCTTGTCGAACGAATCATCACGATGATACGTGAAAAGATTGCTGACGTAGATCGGTTGCTTATCGTTACGTTCACTAACGCTGCTGCTGCTGAAATGAGAAAAAGAATAGGAGAAGCAATCGATAAAGAGCTGTCTTTAAATCCTTCATCTCTTCACTTAAGAAGACAGCTTAACTTGTTAAACAAAGCATCGATCTCTACTCTTCATTCTTTTTGTATTGAGGTGCTTCGTAAACACTATTATGAAACGGATCTCGATCCAGGCTTTCGTATAGCAGAAGAAACAGAAGCAGAACTTATTCGTCAAGAAGTGATAGAGGATTTATTTGAAGAAGAGTATAGCAAGGGAGAAGACCATATTTTTTACCAAGTGGTCGATGCTTATAGTTCTGACCGAAATGATATAGAACTACAAAAACTGATCTTATCGCTCTATGATTTTGCTCGAAGTCATCCTGATCCGAACGGCTGGCTAGATCAGATGGCAGAAACGTATCAAGTTGAAGCGACAATCATAGATGACCTTCCTTGGACGAAGGATCTTCTATTCGATCTAGCCCTTCAATTTGAAGGGCTACGTTCGTTGGCATTAAGAGCAATAGAGCTAAGCCAGCTTTCAGGCGGGCCACTTGCATACGCAGAAACTCTTCAAGAAGATCTACTCTTTATTGAAAGGTTGCTTCATGCGAAAGGTAGCTGGAGTGAGCTTTATGAAGAATTTCAAACGTATGATCCTCCTAAATTAAAAGCGATTCGTGGGAAAGATGTAGATGAAGAGCTGAAAAATAAAGTAAAAGCGATGAGAGACAGCATTAAAAAACGGACAGGTGCATTAAAAGAAGAATATTTTGAAAGACACCCAGATTCGTATATCGTTCATATCGAAGAGATGGCACCTGTCGTTAAAGAGCTTTCTTCCTTAGTGAAAAAGTTTGGGGAACGCTATCTAGCAGCAAAGCAAGAAAAGTCTCTTGTTGATTTTGGAGATCTTGAGCATTATTGTCTTGGAGTATTAAAAGGTGAAGGATCTTCAATGGATGCTCCGGTGCCGTCAGAAGCGGCTCTAGAATACCGCGAAAGATTTGTAGAGGTTCTAGTTGATGAGTATCAAGATACGAATTTTGTCCAAGAATCCATTGTACGTTTAGTGTCAAAGGATGAGGAAGCTGGGAACATGTTCATGGTCGGTGATGTAAAGCAGTCCATCTACCGATTCAGGCTTGCAGAACCACTTCTTTTCTTATCCAAGTACAAGCAGTTTTCGAAAGAAGGAGGCAAAGGTTTGCGAATTGACCTTGCCAAAAACTTTAGAAGTCGAAATGGAATACTTCAAGCAACAAACTATTTGTTCAGACAGATTATGGACGAAACAGTAGGAGAAATTGAGTACAACGATGATGCAGAACTAAAGCTTGGTGCCACTTATTATCCGGAGCAAGAGGGAAATGAACCGGAACTTCTTCTTATCAATAAGAGTCAGCCTGCAACAGATGAAGAAGGTCTAGAGAATGGAGAAGTAGAAAAGTCAGAGCTTGAAACCGTTCAATTAGAGGCAAGAGTGATAGCAGAAAAAATTAAACAGATCGTTGGAACTACGGGGAATTCTCCCCATCTCGTTCTTGATAAACATACGAAAAAATTGCGTCCTGCAAAATACAAAGACATTGTCATGTTGTTTCGGGCAACTTCCGTATGGGCACCGGTCATACTAGAAGAGTTTAAACAGCAAGGAATACCAGCTTATGCTGAACTTTCAACTGGTTATTTTGATGCGACGGAAATTCATGTCATGATGTCACTCTTAAAAGTGATCGATAACCCACTGCAAGACATACCACTTGCGGCAGTTCTTCGTTCCCCGCTTGTTGGTATGACAGGTGAAGAACTTGCGGTGATAAGATTGAAACAAAAACAAGATAGTTATTTGGGAGCCGTAGAACTGTATCGTGCAAAAGGAGATAACGCTCGAATTCAAGAGAAGGTATCTAAGTTTTTAGACCAGCTGGAAATGTGGCGTCATCAAGCACGTCAAGGATCTCTTTCTGATTTGATCTGGGACATCTACCGAGAAACCGGATATTTTGATTACGTAGGCGGTTTAACCGGTGGAAAACAACGACAAGCAAACTTAAGGGCTCTATATGATCGTGCCAAAATGTATGAAAATACTTCATTTAGGGGACTTTTTCGCTTTCTTCGTTTTATTGAAAGAATGCAGGAACGAGGCAAAGATCTAGGAGCGGCACGAGCGCTAGGTGAGCAAGAAGATGTTGTTCGTGTAATGACGATTCATAAAAGTAAAGGTCTAGAATTCCCTATTGTTTTCGTTGGAGGTATTAACAAACAGTTCAATACAAGAGATTTGAACGAAAAAGTTTTGCTTCATAAAGAACTTGGACTAGGAACTCAATATATAAATCCAGAATACCGCATTGCCTATCCGACATTACCGAAGCTTGCGATTGCGGGAAGAAAGAAAATGGAATTGATCGCAGAAGAGATGCGAGTACTATATGTTGCTCTTACTCGTGCTAAAGAAAAATTGTATTTAGTCGGCACTGTAAATGACATAGAAAAATCTGTGGATGCGTGGAGCGATTCACTCTATGAAGAAAACTGGATTTTACCAGACTTTGAAAGAGCAGGTGTAAAGAGCTATCTTGATTGGATCGGGAGAGCAGTCATCCGTCATAAGAATGCAGATCCCCTCCTATCCCTTCTTGCAACAGGTGAAAGGGGCAGAGGTGAAGTTTATCTGGATGAAACAGATTGGAAGATTACCGTTCTGCAAGCGAGTCAATATGAAGAGTTAGAAGTGGAAGAGAAAGAAAAACAAGAAGATTTGCTAAACCGGCTAGAGAACTATGAAACGGTGAATCTTGTTACGAATGATTTTGATGAAGTTAAGCGGCGACTGGAATGGAATTATACACATAAACACTCAACATATACCCGTTCGAAACAATCTGTTACAGAAATTAAAAAACAATATCAAGCAGATGAGTACAGTTCTACAGAATTAGTAAAAGCCGCCCAACAAGTCATACATGAGCGGCCAAAATTTATGCAAGAAGAACAGTTAAACGCTGCTGAAGTTGGTACTGCAATGCATATGGTCATGCAGCATGTTGACTTTAGAAGACCAGCTACACTAGAATCTCTTCAAAATCAGCTTGCAGAGATGGAAATGAAAGAGCTACTTACAAGAGAACAAGCTCAATATATTCAGCTTTCTCAGATTCAACAGTTTATGGAGGGGGCACTTGGCGAGAGAATTAAAGAGAATGATGATTTGAAACGAGAAATTCCGTTTAGTATGGCACTCCCATTATCAGAGATTCAAAAAGAGTGGACAGGCGAAGATGAACATGTACTTGTACAAGGTGTCATTGACTGTCTGATTGAAGAAGAAGACGGTTATATACTGATTGATTATAAAACGGACAAAATCACAAACCGCTTTACAAACGGCTTTACAGGAGCCAAAGAGACCTTGTTCAACCGTTACGAGTTGCAGCTCAATCTGTACGCAAAAGCCATTGAAAGAATACTTAAAAAGCCTGTAAAAGAAAGTTATCTTTACTTTTTTGATGGCGGACACATTCTACGAGTGAAATAAGGGGGGATACGATGCGATTACTTCATACTGCTGACTGGCATCTTGGGCGCTCATTAGAAGGACGAAGCAGATTTCAGGAACAACAAGATTTTTTAGACGAACTAGTAGAGATCGTACAGCGTGAAAAGATAGATGCGGTATTAATGGCGGGAGATGTTTTTGATACGGTAAATCCTCCAGCTGCGGCAGAGCAAATGTTTTATGATGCACTGTCACGGATCAATAGAAAAGGAGAATGTCCGTTTATCGCGATAGCGGGAAACCATGATCATCCAGAGAGACTGGCGGCATCATTCCCGCTATTACGAGAACTGGGCATAACGCTAGTAGGTCTACCCACATTAGACCTTCAGCGTATCCCAATAAAGAGAACAGGAGAATTACTAGAAATCGCGGCATTACCTTATCCATCTGAATCAAGGCTTAAAGTGCTTTTGAGTGAATCTGCTGAAGAATTAGATGTAAGAACTCAATACGATGATTGGGTAGACTCGTATTTTAAACAGATTACCTCTCACTTTACACCAGGAAACGTTCATGTTGCCATGAGCCATCTTTATGTTGCAGGAAGCAAGGAGACAGAGTCTGAGCGCCCTGTACATATTGGTGGTGCGTATACTGTAGCTGCTGAAAGCCTTCCGGAATCAGCTCAATATGTTGCGTTAGGCCATCTTCACCGCCCGCAGAGAATTAAGCGAGCAAAAACAGATGCTAGGTATTCAGGGTCTCCGTTATCTTACAGTTTCTCTGAAAGTGGTCAAGCAAAATCAGTGTCCATTATTGACGTACAACCAGACGGAATAGCAGAGGTTGAAGAGATTCATTTACGCTCAGGAAAACCACTTGTAGCATGGGAAGCTAGAAATGGTGTCAGAGAGGTATTTCAAGGAATTCAAGATGGAATGTATCATAATTGCTGGATTGATCTATCCATACATGTAGAAGATGCACTGTCTATGGAAGAGATTCAGCGCCTCAGAAAAGCACATGAAGGCATTGTTCATATCAAACCTGTGTTTCAAGAAAAGTCCGGAGAACAGATCTCGGTATCTGCCCAAAAGCTGCCTGTTGATGAACTATTTACAACGTTTTATGAACGACAGACAGGTGGAGCGATTCCTGACAATGAGTTAATCTCCTTATTTCTTGATCTTGTTAGCGAAGAGGAAAAAGAAGGAGAGGAACGCGAATGAGACCTATATCATTAACCGTTTCAGGCTTGCAAAGTTTTCGAGAAGCACAATCCGTTCCTTTTCATGAGCTATGTTCAGGAGGAGTCTTCGGTATCTTTGGTCCGACCGGCAGCGGGAAATCCACAATTCTTGACGCGGTGACACTTGCTCTATATGGAAAGGTAGAGCGAGCAGCTGGTGGAACACACGGAATTATGAATCAGGCTGAAGATAAACTATCTGTTTACTTTACCTTTCAAATAGGTGAAGGTGCCAAGCAAAAAGAATATAGCGTGGAACGTACGTTTAAAAGAAGTGGAGAACATTCCATTCGAACAAGTACTTGCAGATTAATCGAGGTTGTTGATAGTGAATCTATCGTACATGCCGACAAAGAGCGGGATGTTACTCGTCTTGTGCAAGAGCTGATTGGTCTAACAATTGATGATTTTACGCGTGCAGTTGTGCTGCCTCAAGGTAAGTTTGCCGAATTTTTATCGTTAAAAGGGGCAGATCGAAGACAGATGCTACAACGATTGTTTCAGCTTGAAAAGTACGGAGATAAACTGAACCAAAAGTTAAAGAAGCGATCTGATCAACAAAAAAATCGATTGAATGAGATTACTGCTGAGCAAACGGGTCTAGGAGACGCTTCTTTAGAAACTTTGCAACAAGCAACCTTTCATCTGAAAGATTATGAAAAAAAATTAGAACATGTATCAAAACAATATAAAGAAGAAGAAGAGAAGCTAAAAAACCTTGAGCTGTATTGGGATGCTCAAGTTCAAAATGAAAAGCTGATCGAAGAGAGGAACGAACTGCAGAAACAGGGTATTCCTATGGAACGTGTTAAAAGTGAATTAAAGAAAGCTATTTTTGCAGACAAAATTTATCCTTATGCAAACGAATGGAAGCAATCACTCGCACAAAAGAAAAAAATTAGTGAAGAGCAAGAAAAACTAAAGCTGCAAACTGAAAAGCTTAAAAAGATACTTGATGAGCTAGAAGAGAACTACGAAATCGCTAAGAAGAAAATGAATTCAGAAGAGCCTGTTCTAATCGAAAAAAGAAGTGGCTTAAAAGAAGCGTTCGATTGGGAAAGTGATCTTCTTGAAAAGGATCAGATTATACAAAATGAAATGGAGAAGCATAAACAATTAGTAAATATGCTCGAAGCAAGCGAAAAAGCAGAGTATGAAGCATCCCAAGTTTTAAAACGTGGAAAAGATAAACAATCTACATTAAAGGAAGAATTTTCTCAAATAGAAATAACACAAAAAGATCGTTCTATATTTCAACAAGCCATACTACTAAATCAACGGTTAGAAGATGTTCGTGATGAAGAGAAAAAGGTGGAAAAAGAAATCTCTGTTTCAGAAGCTGATAGGACTTCTGCAGAAAAAGAAAAAAAGCAAATCAGTTCAACAATAGCTGAAAGTTACGATGCAGGAAAGAATCTGCTTAAACATATTCAACAATTATATGAAGAGGTATCTGACGCACTCCGTTCTAACCAAAAGTTTTCAAAAGCTCTCGTGGGAGAACTTGGTGAATTGAAAAGTGAACATGAAAGAATGAGGATCAACCATTTAGCTGCACAACTTTCTGCAGAATTAAAAGAGAACGAACCCTGCTCGGTTTGTGGTTCAACCATTCATCCTTCACCGAACCAAATGCTGACAACCGTTGAAAATGACAACGAGCGTATTCAAGCATTAGAAGAAGCTATTGAAAGTTTGAAGGAACACTATCATGCGCTGAAACATTATAGTGAGGGGCTTGAAAAGGATTCTCAGATGCTATGGAAAAAACTAAATCTTGCAGAAGCTGAAATTGCAGCATCAGATCAAAGTACGATAATGGTGGAGAAAGAAAAGATTAGTCCGTTATCGTTGGAACAGTTCAAGGACCATATAACGAGAGTGAAGGGTTTTCAGCAAGATAAGCTCCTAATTGAAGAACGCATACAGAAGATATTGTCCAAATTAGAACACGATCAAAAACAATATGAACGGATTTCAATTTCTGTTGAAAACTGTGAAGAAGCAACTAACAAATTAAAGAAGCAACTCGCTTTGATCTTGAAGAAAATAGATACTATACAATCGGAATGGAAGCAAGCCGAAATACCTTTTTCACCAGACGAGCTAAAAGAAAAGCTAAAACTTTTTCAACAAAAAGATAATCGTCAAGCTGAAATTGTAAAAAGCTTAAGTATTGCAGAGGAATTTCTAGAGACGCAAACGAAGAAAATGGAAGCAGCCAAAGAGCAAGTATCAGAGTTGAAGATGAGTTTGTCAGTCTCTTCCAACCAACTAGAAATGCTTCAAAAAGAAATTCAAACTCTGAAAGAAAAGTTATATATCAGAGTGGGGAATGAGAAAGTAAAGAAAGTTCTTGAAGAAATAGAATCGAAGCTACAGAACCTAAAGACTGCATTCATCAATTCAGAGCGTGATTATGAAATAGGAAAGCAGCAGTATGTAGAAAGTGACAAAATGTATCATTCGGTTGTTCAACGTATGAATGATACATTAAGAAGAGTAGAGAAAGCTGAACAAGAATGGAACATTCAATTAGGTAAGTCAGATTTCCAATCGTATGAAGACTTTGAGAACTGTTTAAAAGTTGATCAGGTTCAGGTGGAATGGGAAAAGCAGCTGACCGAGTACAATGATCAATGTAAATCAAATATGTTGGCATTAGAAGTAATAAGGGAAAAACTACCTGCTGAAATCCTCTCTTATCAACAAGTTGAGTCAGCAAAACAAAAGCTTCAGAGTTTTAAGTATGAGATGAATGAAACGCATGAGGCTGTTGGTGAATCGCGACAAAGATACATGATGATCGAGAAAAATCATAAACGTTACAATGAATTGGAAAAGGAAAAGAAAAAGGTCTCAAACTTGTTAGAGCAATTAGGTAAACTTCAAGGTGTTTTCCGTGGAAATGCTTTTGTTGAATTTATGGCTGAAGAGCAGTTGCATCTTGTAACACGAGATGCGTCTGGCAGGCTGGCGAAACTTACTCGTGGACGTTATGCGATCGAAGTAGATTCAGGTGGTGGTTTTGTTATTCGGGATGATGCTAACGGAGGAATTAAACGCCCTGTTACCTCGTTATCTGGTGGTGAAACATTTTTAACATCACTTGCACTCGCGCTTTCACTTTCTGCGCAAATCCAACTAAGAGGAAAGTTCCCTCTTCAGTTCTTCTTTCTAGATGAAGGATTTGGTACCCTTGATCAAGAGCTATTGGATACAGTTGTAACTGCGTTAGAAAAAGTCAGGATGGAAAACTTTTCGATCGGAGTTATATCTCATGTACCTGAGTTAAAAGCAAGATTAACAAAAAGATTGATCGTAGAACCTGCTGAGCACTCAGGCAGGGGAACTTCTGTGAAATTAGATCTGTTATAAATAGGATGCAGGGCAACTATGCCTTGCATCCTTTGTTTTTATTCGATAATTCCATGGCCAATAACTTTAACCTTAATTGAAGCGGTATAATCGATGTTTGGGTACTCTTTGTTCCAATCTAATTTTTTCCATGTTGGGTTATGAAACGCAATTAGTTTTCTGCCTACGCCAAAAGCATCGCTGTTCATACCTTGAAGCTTTTTCAGGACATTATTTGCATCTTTTGTTAATGACTTTGAAAGGGCTTGTTCGATTTTCTTGATCTTCTTTTTGGAAGTGAGATTGTCCCGTGGGTACTCAGTAATAACGACGTTCATAGTAAGTTTAATGTGAGCGGATATTTTATCATCTGGAGAAACATTTACGTTAAACGTTCTTTTATTTTTTTTTACTCTTATTGAAACGTAATTTAAAATTTTATCTTTGTGTTTGTTAGATATTTTCTTTGTTATAGACATGGAGCGGTTTTTTTGTTTTCCGGTGAGCAACGTGTATAGTACCCCTTGTGCACCATGTATCGTTCCTACCATCCTATAACCATGAAAAACAGCAACTCCATTAACGGATACTGCATTTTTCTCGGGAACAAGATAAGGAATTCCAAAATCTTGACCAGGATCAAACATAACAGGACATATGGTTTGTATATTTTCAACTGGAACAATTGATGCATCTTCTGCTGATCGAATGGATTCGTTCAAGTATGTCCCAATGCCAATTGAAGTTTCTGTCTCCTCAAACCTTCCACTTAGTACATCCGAGGCACTGCCTTTAGCTACGGCAATGCGGGCATTAAGAGCGGATTTAGGATCTCGATAGAAGACATCTAAAATGTGATAAATATCTTTTCTTGCAGCTTTTTCTCCTAAGATTACGATTAAATTTTTAGAAGCATCAACTTTTTCGGAAACTTTTTGATCTAGCTTAATTCTACTTTGTCGAGTGGTATTGCCAACAGCATAAAAAATTTGATTATTTACTTGTCCTGTTCCTGCATCCATATTCACGGATTGTGGTATAGAAGCGGTATTTCTTATCTTACCGTTCTTTAAATAATCAAATCCTGCTGCTCTGACCAATTTGGTCTCGTTCAGCTGAGTTTGATCCCAGCATCCAGTTAATAGTAAAAGACTAGAAAAAAGAGAAATTAACTTAACTCTTCTCATGTCGAAACCGCCCCTTTTTCTTTTCTTTTTCTAATTATTGCAATCAGCAATAAGAAGATGGGAAAGAGCGCAGAACAGCATAATGCTGACATACCAATTAACTTTGACCACAGTTGAACATCTAGTTTACTACCTGGGATCGAAGCGATTAAAGCACAAATAATTCCCACATAGGGTGCAGCAGATTTATGATGATTCAGTTTAAGCAGTTTTTGCACACCTTTCGCTGTAAAAAAAAAGTAACTAATGAGGGAAGTTGTAACAAATACAATCCATATCGATAGAAAGATTAAGTCTGTTCTCTCTAGAATTTTGAATGAAAAAGCTTTCAGCATATAAAGAACAGGCTCTGGAACAATCTCAATTTCAACAGGGTTGAAAAAAATATAAGTTGTAAATGTGACAAAACAGTAGAAAAGGGTAACACATAATGAAGCATAAGATATTGCTTTCAACTTACTATTAGATTTTCCTTGCGTATAAGCAATAAACACAAGTGCTGTGTCAAAACCGAGTAAAGAGATTAAAGCATCAGTAGAGCCAGATAATATTGTTTTAATTCCCGCTGCGCCTACTGGAAAAGCGTAAAGAAGGTGAACATCGGAATATGCATATGCCACAAAGAAAAATAGCACGAGTAGCAAAGGCGAGACTAACATCAAAAACCTGGCAATCTCTCTTGCTGTACATGTAATACAATAGACGCAGGTGAGAGCCAGAATTAATATGACAACTAACCGTGGAGTCTGAAAGAATATCCATTTTGAAACGATGCTGTTGTATAGGATTAGAATAACAACACAAACAGAGAACAAATGAACAACGAATAAAGCATTTAGAACGACTCCTAACTTTGTTCCAACAATCTTAGGCATAAAATCAAAAATCGTCTGCTTAGGATACAACTCGCATAGTTTCCAAATCGCAAGTATAGAGACCTGAATAAAGAGTCCAGCTAACAGTAAAGAGATCCAGCCGTCTGTTTTCGCTTTGGCGAATAAAGTATAAGGAAGTGACAGTACTCCAACTCCGATTTGTGATTGAACAATAACAAAGAATAGCTGTCTATGAGTAATCGTATGGCTGCTATTCATGACTTCTCCCACTTTCTCGTATGATTATCTTCATCTTTTTTTATTGGGTTGATATCACTAGGACGAGAGTTCATCTTGAAAAATGGCAATCGAATGATTGTATCTTTTAAATCTCCTATTTTAAAAGGTGCAAGGGGTGCAAAGTATGGTGTACCGAATGAATATAAACGGCAAAGATGAAAGAACATTAAGATCAATCCGAATACGATGCCTAAGAAACCAAACGTTGCGGCAGCTACCATAAATGGAAAACGCAATAAGCGAACAGCTAAACTCATCTCGTTTGAAGGTACTGTATACGCAGCAATCGCAGTTGTCGCAACAACAATGATCATTAGGTTTGATATGAGTCCTGCTTTAACAACTGCATCGCCAATAACTAAGCCTCCAACAATAGCAATCGTGGAACCAATCCTTGTCGGCAACCGAATAGCTGCTTCACGGATTAATTCAATGGTGAGCTCCATTACTAAAGCTTCAAAAAGTGGAGGGTACGGGATATTTTCAAGTGAGCTCTTCATCAAAAGTATGAGTGCTGATGGGATGACCTCGTAATGAAAAGAAACGATCGCAATATAAAACGCTGGAAGACCGATCGCAATGTAAAAGCTGAATAAACGGATCATTCTATAAAAGCTTCCTAACATCCAGCGTTTGTTATAATCATCCGGTGTTTGATAGAAAACAAAGAAATTCACAGGTGCAAGGTTTACGGTCGGTGAGCTATCGTATAATAGTGCAACTCTTCCTTCCATAAGATTTGCAGCTACACGGTCAGGTCGTTCTGTACTCAACGTTTGCGGAAACAAACTGAATGTTTTATCTTCTATACTTTCTTCAATATTACCAGGAGTCATAACAGCATCTGCTTCTATAGAAGTTATCCTTCCTTCAATCTCATGTAGTACTTCAGGATTAGCGATATCTGACATATACAGCATCGCGATATTCGTGTGCGTTTCTTTTCCAACTTTTAGATATTTTACTACGAGCTTCGGGCTTTTGAGTCGCTTTCGAATGAGAGCTATGTTGGTTGACATACTCTCTATAAATCCTTCATGAGAACCACGAATAACAGCCTCGTTATCCGGTTCTGCAATATCACGTTCTGTTTTAACAGGAGTGAAAACAGAAAAAAAGCAGTTTGTATCTTTTGTAAATATCAACGTGTAAGATTGTAAGAGTAACTCTTGAATCTTCGAAAAGTCAGTTTGTTTTCTAAAATCGATATTGATGACTTGTTCGAATGTGTGGAGATCAATACCTTTGTCAAGTTCGAATAGAGGATTCAATATCAAATCCTGGAGTTTCTGTTTATCAATAATTGAATCTAAGAAAATTAATGCCACTTTGCTTTTGTCAGCAGGCATCTCAATCCAATGAGTCATCAGGTCTTCTGAGGAAGAAAAGCTTTTTTCAATGCTTTTTAATAGATCATCGATTGATTGATTTTGGTTAATGGTGTCATCCTGCTCTGAAGGAGAGTTTGTATCAATGTTGGATTGAGAGGATGGACCAGACCCTTTAATATTATCTTCATTTACAGTGTTTTTTTGTTCTAGCAATTTTTTTGGTTTCTTGAAGAAAGTCATGATGAACATCATCCCGATTCGCAATAATTTGGTTTAGTTTTTGCTTCCCTAACGTATTTATGCGGATAAGGTACTATTTTTCAAAAATGAGTCAGAAATTGTCATTATGAGTAAAAAATTGTGATAACATAGACAGAGATAAAGAGAGAAGGGGGCGGCACCATGACAGGAAGAGCACAATTTATTCCTGCTTTAACTAAGCCGAATACATATTTTGCGTTTTATAATGAATGGAAAGATAAAGAGGGTTTTTGGATCCGTTTTTTTGCCATATTAGTTGCTAGCGGTTTGCTGCATGCACTGTCTTTTTTTGCAGCGTTTCCGTCGTTCAAAGCTATTTCTTTTGTTGAAGCAGCGAAACTAAGTGGAGCAGAACATGAGCTCTTGCGCTACCTTATCGCTTTAGTTGGCGGTGCTTGGGGAATGATCATACCATTCTTAGTGATAAATGCAGGAGCACTATTTTTATATGTTTTCTTCAGGGACATCGGATATAAAGCACTTTTTTATGTAATGACGACAGTATATCTTCTATTCATTCTCGGGCTGCTATTCGAACTGCCGATTCAGTTTGTAACAGGTGCTGAAGAAGTTGTTCAACCGTTAGGATTCGGTTTTGCTGGTGTACTATTCTTTAAGCATGGTTTTTGGCAAGAATTCTTAAACTCCATCAATGTTTTTACAATCTGGGGTTCTATTGTTATGTATTTTGCACTTCGTCAATTATCGTTTAAAGAAAAGAATTACTGCCTCGCGATTACGATAGGATTTTTTGTCGTTTTCATTTTATTATCTTCACTATACGCTGCATTAGCTAGTGGACAGCTGGTTTAAGGAGGAGACAAGCTTATGAATAAACTTAAATGGGTTGCTGCATCTATTATGGTTGTTCTCCTGGTCGTAATGAACATCGTAATTTTTGATAAAAAGGAATCTGCCGCAGTCGAAGCGCCTAGAGTTGAAACTGGTCTATCTACCCAGAAAGATTTTACGAAAAAACACGAAACAACTGGTGTTGCTCAATCAAAGAACACCTTTGAAATATATGAAAATACATCTCTTGGTTCGATAAAAGAAGTGATGGTTTCAAAGGGGGAGACCGTTACATCAGGTCAAACTTTAATTACATATGAAAATGTAGAGATTGAAAAAGAACTTCGCAGCCTGAAAAGAGATAAAGAAGCAGCGGATGTTCGAAGTAGCCATTATTCTGGTCAAATAAGTGAATGGAAAAGTGAACTTTCAAACTTTGATGACGAAAAAGATAGCAAAGATGCTAAAGTACTTCTTCAAGAAAAATTAGCCGAAGCTGAGTTACAAAATGATCTAGCTGAAAACGAGAGCTCTGTTTTATCAGACGAAATTTCTGATCTTGAAAAACAGCTTGAAGATCTTAGTGTGAAAAGTCCAGCTGACGGCGTAGTTTCTGAATCAAATGGTGTTGGCGATGATAAACCACTTCTAACCATAGTCGGCCAAGGAAACTTTGAATTAATTGCTGACATTGATCAAAAAATGGCTGCTTTAGTGAAGACCGGTGACACGGTTCAAATCATATCAAAAAGTGAAGAGATGTTGAATGGTACTGTTCAAACCGTATTGCCAGCTGATCAGAGTAAATTTAAGTTAACCGTTCTAGTAGAGGATGAAGCGGCTTGGGTTGAAGGACAAACCGCTCAAATCATCGTAACAGAAACGCTTGCAGAAAAAGCGATTAGTGTACCTAAGCAAGCAATTTTAAAAGATGATGGGAAAACGTATGTGTTAACGATTGTGAAAAACAAATTGTATAAGCTGAAGGTATCAGAGGGTCTTGAGCAAAAGGGTCACGTGCAGATAACAAAAGGACTTAAAAAGGGTCAGGTTGTCGTACTGAATCCTTCACCAGTGTTTGTTTCAGGACAGCCGGTCTTAAAGAAGTAATTGCTATTTAGATCTTAAATTTTTACCAATAAAAAACAAGTGGGATTACACTAGTGTTACGTTTTTTAAGAAGAACAAGGGTTTCGCAAGTATATTACTTGCGAAACCCTTGTTTTTTTACTTAGCTTTTTTTAGTTAGTGTCTTTAATCTTTTTCGTGCTAACTTTTAGGGATTGGAGTGGAAGGGTACTGACTCCTGCGGGACAAGTGGGACAGGTGAGACCTCTAAAGGCGTGTAGCGGCAGGGGGCTCACCGCCCGCCCCGCGGAAAGCATGTACCCTGGAACGGAGATCCCCGCTTTCACAATTTACGAATTTTTTGTTAACAATAACTTTTTAGATGTTGTGAACACTTTTGTTGATTGTTGTTTAGGATCAAACAACGCAATAAGTAAGAAATTTTTCTCCCCTTGTGGCTCTAGCTGATCTGACAATGGATCGATAGCTGTTTCTGTAACAAAAGCGTGCTTGTGCATATCCTTTTCAGAGAGAGCAGGAAACCCTTCGATCATTTCTGGATGTTGCGCGAGCAGTGAAAGTACTCTAGATGTTTCTTCTTTGTTCTGTGTGTTCTCCCACCATGGCTTACGTGGTTTGAACTGTTGTCTTTCTAAATAATCAAGTTTCATCAGGCTTTCTGCAACAGGAAGGGAGTGTGGTGCAGCCTGTGTTAAGAATGCGATTAAACGCGTATATAAGTCTTCTAACTGATGACCAATTCTGGACCATCCACGTGTTTCCCAATACGTACCGAATTCTTGAAAGAAATCAAAAGGTGATTGGAATACATGGTGTATCAAATACTTAACCGTATGATCCATTCGATGATCGTTCCAATATTTTTCTAATACGTCTTCAACTTGTTTAATACGTATGATTTCATCAAACGTTAAAACGTTATTTCCTAAGATCTCATATGGAGAGTGGTCCATATACACATAATCATGTTTTTCGGCTGTTAATCTTAGCCCTGTTCCTCTTAGCATCTTTAAGAAACCTAACTGAACCTCTTCGATGCCAAATGCGAATACATCATTAAAAGTCTTTCGGAACGAGTTGTAATCTTCCTCAGGTAATCCAGCGATTAAATCTAGATGCTGAACAATCTTCCCACCATCACGGACAGTTGTTACGGTACGAGTCAGTTTTTCAAAATTTTGTCGGCGTTGTACTAACTCGTTAACTGCGTCATTTGTGGACTGAACACCTATTTCAAAACGGAACAAGCCTTTTGGTGCATGTTCATTCAAGTAATCGATGACTTCAGGTCTCATAATATCTGCTGTTATCTCAAACTGAAAAACAACCCCTGGTCTTCTATTTTCGATCAAGAACGAGAACATATCCAGTGCATAATCTCTGCGAATATTAAACGTTCTGTCTACGAACTTAATAATCTTAGCACCGTTATCCATCAAAAAAATCAAATCATCTTTAACGAGCTGCGGATCAAAATATCGAACGCCAACTTCAATAGAAGATAAGCAGAACGCACACGAATAAGGGCATCCGCGGCTAGTTTCAAAATACGTGATACGTTTTGATAATTCCTGAATATCTTCTTCGAAACGGAAAGGAGATGGTACGGTCTTTAAGTCCAGTTTTTCTCGAGGGCCGTTAATTTTAGGCTTTCCATCTTTTCGATATGCCAGTCCAGCTACAGATTCGAAGCTACCATCTTTCTGAATCTGAGTTAGCAAATGTTTAAACGTTTCCTCTCCTTCGTTCACAACGATAAAATCTACTTCTGGAATCTGTTCTAGCCAATGAGCTACGTCATAAGATACTTCAGGACCACCTAAGACGATCTTTGTTTCTGGTTTGATCTTTTTAAACATCTGGATCACTTTTATCGTCTCTTCAATGTTCCAGATGTAGCAGCTGAATCCAAGGACATCTGGTTCTTGGCTATAAAGATCGGTCACGATGTTAAGCGAAGGATCTTTGATCGTGAACTCTCGGATCGTTACAGGAAATTCAGGTTCGCTATATGCTTTCAAATAGCGCAGCGCAAGACACGTGTGTATATATTTAGCATTTAACGTACTTAGTACAGTTTTCATAATTAGATAACCTCATTACTGTTACCCATCTGTTGGGTTTTTTTGATGACAAACTATTTTACCATATTTTAAAAGGATTCAAAAATGAGTATTGCGTTTTTCACACAGCAAATTTCTTTACGGTACAAAGTCAGAACCGATATAGTATAAATAATTACTTTGTAAGAGTTTGTTAAAAAGGAGGTATTGGAATTGTGAATTGGGTTACAGCTGTTAGGAATGATAAGACGTTTGTAGGCATCGTAAAAGAAGAAAAGGTTTTCAATTTAACAGCAATTGCTGAGAGCAGGGATGTGAAGTTTCCTTCAACATTAATTGAAGCTATTTCACTTGGAGAATCATTTTTTGGGCAAGTCGAAACTTTGATTCATTCTGATTCTGCACAAAACTATACATATGAGTTAAATGAGGTCCGATTAAAAGCACCTATCCCACGCCCGAGTAAAAATGTTTTCTGTATCGGAAAAAATTACCGCGATCATGCGATAGAAATGGGAAGCGAAGCAGACATTCCGGAAGATATCATGGTATTTTCAAAAGCTCCAACTTCTGTGATCGGCCATAACGAAGGTATTCCGAGTCATTCATCCATAACCAATCAACTAGATTATGAAGGAGAACTAGCTATAATTATTGGTAAAACAGGTACGAGTATTAAAAAAGAAGAAGCGATGAATCACGTTTTCGGGTATACCATCATCAACGATATTACAGCTCGTGACCTTCAGCAGAAGCATAAGCAATTTTTGCTCGGAAAAAGCCTTAATGGTACTTGCCCGATGGGTCCATGGATCGTTCATCACTCTGAGGTACCAAATCCAGATAACCTTTCAATCGTGACAAAAGTGAACGGAGAAGTAAGGCAGAACGGAAACACATCAGCTTTTATTTTTGACATACCGACGATAATAACCGAGCTCTCAAAAGGGATGACGCTTGAAGCCGGAGATATTATCGCAACAGGTACACCTGCTGGAGTGGGTAAAGGAATGAAGCCTCCCGTTTTTTTAAAGCCTGAAGATTCAATCGAGATTACAATTGAAGGAATCGGAACACTTCGTAATGAAATAGTAGAATGAAGTCGAATTAACTAGTTACATAGAGGAGGAATTCACATGGAAAAGCTGCTTTATATTAACGGTTCATGGACAGGAAATTCTCTTGAAAAAATAGAGGTGTTCAATCCTGCTAATGGTGAAGTGGTAGGAACGGTACCTTCTTGTGGAAAAGAAGAAACTGATGCTGCGATAGATGCTGCGCACGAAGCATTTCCGAGCTGGTCAAAATTAACCGCTTATGAGCGAGCTGACTACCTTATGAAACTGCATGACTTAATGATCGAACAAAAAGAAGAGTTAGCAGAACTAATGACTCTTGAGATGGGAAAACCATTAAAAGAATCTGTAGGTGAAGTGATGTATGCTGCTTCTTTTATCAAATGGTATGCAGAAGAAGGAAAGCGTATCTACGGCCGTACGATCCCTTCAAGTGCAGAAAATAAAAGAATGCAAGTTTTACGCCAGCCCGTTGGGGTAGTTGCAGCCATCACGCCATGGAACTTTCCGGCTGCCATGATCACAAGAAAGCTCGGTCCAGCACTCGCAGCAGGCTGTACGTTTATCGTAAAACCACCCAAAGAAACGCCACTTACAGCGATTAAATTAGTAGAATTAGCCGATCAAGCAGGATTCCCCAAAGGCGTTATCAATCTTGTAACAGGATCTTCTTCTGTAATCGGAAAAGCCATTATGGATTCTGAGAAAGTTAGAAAAGTGACTTTTACAGGCTCTACAGAGATCGGAAAAAAATTGATTGAACAAAGTGCTGCGACTGTGAAGAACGTTTCTATGGAACTAGGCGGGCATGCTCCAGCAGTTGTTCTAGAGGATGCAGACTTAAACAAAGCAGTTGCTGGAATTGTAGCTTCTAAGTTTCGTAACGCAGGTCAAACGTGTATTTGTATAAACCGAGTATATGTTCAAGACAGTGTTTATGAAGAGTTTGTAGAACGAGTGGCTGCTGAAGCTAAAAAACTAAAAGTAGGAAACGGTTTGGAAGAAGGTACAGATATCGGTCCAATCATTAACAAAGACGGATATGAAAAAATCTCAGAGCATGTTGAAAATGCTGTTTCGAACGGTGCACAGTGTGTAACAGGTGGAAAAGGGAGAGATGAAGACGGAGGATATTATTACGAGCCGACGGTCCTAAAGAATGTTTCACAAGATATGCTAATCATGAATGAAGAAACGTTTGGTCCAGTCATACCAATTCATAAGATCAGCAGTGTTGAAGAAGGGATCCGCCTTGCAAACACAAGTCCATTTGGTTTAGCGGCCTATGTTTATACAGAGAGCATGTCCAAAGGAAATCAAGTTGTTGAAGGCTTAGATTACGGAATCATTGGCTGGAATGATGGTGTTCCTTCTGCCGCACAAGCACCTTTCGGCGGCATGAAAGAGAGCGGTCTTGGTCGTGAAGGCGGCGTAGAAGGTATGGAAGCTTATCTGGAAACGAAATACGTAAGTTTCGTATTATAAAATTTTTCTAAGATACGGGGTGATTACGATATGGATTTAGGGTTAAAAGGGAAAAATGTACTCGTTCTTGCTTCAAGTAAAGGACTTGGAAAAGCTTGCGCACTGGAATTTGCACGAGAAGGTGCGAACGTGATGCTAACAAGTCGAGATGAAGAGCAGCTCTCTTTGACGGCAGAAGAGATAAAGCGTGAAACAGGTGTGGATGTTCATTTTAAAAAATGTGATATCACACAGCGTAACGAGATCGATGAGCTTGTTGCGGCAGCGGTAGAGAAGTTTGGCAGTGTAGACGTGCTCGTGAACAATGCAGGTGGTCCTCCTGCGGGTACATTTAATGATTTTGAAGATGAGCACTGGCAGGGAGCGTTCGAGTTAACGTTACTCAGTCTTGTACGAACCGTTCGCGCAGTTACTCCTAACATGATTAAGAACGGGGGAGGACGGATCGTGAATATTGCTTCCTCTTCCTTTAAACAGCCGATTGACGGACTCATCTTATCAAACACTTTCCGAACAGCCATTAATGGATTATCAAAGAGTCTTTCACAAGAGCTAGGGAAAGATGGTATTCTCATTAATACGATCGGACCGGGGCGCATCGGAACAGATCGAGTAGGTGAATTAGATCAAATGGTCGCTAATAAAAAAGGAGTCTCCGCAGATGAGATTAGAAACACGATGGAAAGTGGAATTCCGCTAGGTAGATACGGTAAACCTGCAGAATTTGCTAAGATGGTCGTATTCCTTTGCTCTGATGCAAACACATATATTACAGGCCAGTCACTGCTGATCGATGGCGGTATGGTGAAGGCACTATAAAGGGAAGAAGCAGCTGTGGCTGCTTCTTTTTGTATGTAGAGGGGTATAAGTACCAGCGTAGATGTCGATTTTTGTAGACTCGTGGATGAACAGTAAAAACTTTTGGATTGAGAGTTAAAACTTCTGGATAAACAGCTAAAACTTTTGGATTGATCCATAAAAATTGTGGATTCATCTATCTAACTGCGCATTAAATACCCTAGTGCGTATAAGAAATTGAGCTCAATTGAAGCCCCCAAAAAAAGCTGACTCCAAAAAGAGTCAGCTCTCAATAAAATTAAACAGAAAGTACGTTTTTAATTCGTTCGATCGCCCAATCTAGATCTTCATCAGAAATGATCAATGGTGGTGCGAAACGAATAACGTTTTCGTGTGTTTCTTTACATAACAAACCTTGCTCTTTTAAACGCTCACAATAAGGACGAGCTGGTTCGTTCAATTCAACACCGATAAACAGACCTTTACCGCGAACTTCTTTGATAACTGGATTATCAATCTTCTTTAACTCGCCTAAGAAATACTCACCTAGTTTGAGTGAACGTTCAACTAAGTTTTCTTCTACAAGCACGTCTACAGACGCGACAGATACCGCACAAGAAAGAGGGTTTCCACCGAAAGTTGATCCGTGTGATCCAGGATTGAATACGCCAAGTACTTCGCGGTTTGCTGCTACACAAGAAATCGGCATTACGCCGCCGCCAAGTGCTTTTCCTAAGATGTACATGTCTGGCTCGATCTCTTCCCAATCACAAGCGAACATTTTGCCAGAACGACCAAGTCCAGATTGAATTTCATCAGCTACAAAAAGTACATTTTCAGACTTACAAACGTCAAGAGCTTCCTTCAAGAAACCTTCACGTGGGATAACGATTCCTGCTTCACCTTGAATCGGCTCTAAAATAAAAGCAGCTGTATTAGGTGTGATCGCAGCCTTCAGCGCGTCTAAGTCGCCGTAAGGAATCACTTTAATTCCAGGAAGCATCGGACCGAACCCGCGTTGGTAATCCGGATCAGATGACATCGATACGGCAGTCATCGTACGACCATGGAAGTTTCCTTCACAAACGATGATCTCTGCTTGATTATCCGCAACACCTTTTACATCATATGCCCAGCGACGAACAGCTTTAATAGCAGTTTCCACAGCTTCAGCACCAGTGTTCATCGGTAATACCATATCTTTTTTTGTTAGACTGGATACTTTTTCATAAAAGTCACAAAGCTGATCGTTGTGGAAGGCACGTGATGTTAGTGTTACTTTGTCTGCTTGGTCTTTTAGTGCTTGAATGATTTTAGGATGGCGGTGTCCTTGGTTTACCGCAGAGTATGCACTTAGCATGTCCATGTAGCGGTTACCTTCTGGATCTGTGACCCATACACCTTCAGCAACCGAGATAACGATAGGAAGCGGATGATAGTTTTGTGCACCAAATTGTTCCGTTTTTGAAATTACAGTTTCCGTATTTTTCGTTTCTGTCTGTTTCAAAGGAAACACCTCTATTCTGCAAGATTTCTCACATTGCTATTATATCAATGAAAGTGCTTACTTTACAGAGGGAACTCATTTGATTGCCTAGTTTATAGCAGTTCATGGTATAGTAATATGGAGAATTATACATAGGAGGATATATTTATGATTCATGCTCACGTAACATCTTGGTTTCTGGCGTTAATTTTGTTTTTTGTAACGTATATGCTATACAAAAAAAATGCCGGAAAAAAATCTAAAATTTTGCATATGATTCTGCGCGTTTTGTATTTAGCAATCCTGGCAACAGGTGGCCATATGCTTGCTGGCTATTTAACCGATCCTGGAATTGTTAATCAAGGGCCACTTATTATTAAAGGTACTTTAGGGTTTGTCCTTATTGGATTAATGGAAATCATCCTCGTACAACGAAAACGTGGTGAGAGCCGCCTTCTTAATTGGGTGTTTTTCTGGATTACTTTATTACTAGTTCTATTTTACGGTTATTCCGTTCTAGGTTAATACGTTTTAAGTCGCCTTTTTACAAGGGTGGCTTTTTTAATTGGATAAAATAACCATGACATGTTTTGTTAACAATGCCTTTAGTACACCGATATAAATGATAGCAAGTTTGACATTATAAATTGGTGTATTGCACAGATGAGGTGTAAGAATGAAAGAGATGGATGAATATTTAGCGCTGTCTCATTTAATTAAGATGAATACGAAAGAGATGGAAGAGCTTAACGATAATCTGATTGAATCAGAACAGCGTTATAAGTCGCTGTTCGATCATAATCCAGATATGATCTATTCTATGGATTTAAAAGGGTACATAACGAGTGTTAATCACGCACTTGTTCAATCTTTAGAGTATACAGAAGAAGAGTTGCTCTCAACCCACGCGCTGCAATTTGTATGTGATGAAGATCATAAAAGGGTTGTTGAACACTTCAGGCTAGCTGTACATGATAAACCGCAAAATTTTGTAGCGAGCATCAAGAAAAAAGATGGTGGGCACATTTTAAGTAGTATCACGAACATTCCGATCGTAGTGAACGATCAAGTTGTTGGTGTATATGGGATTGGGAAGAACATTACGTGGCAGCAAAAAGCGGAAGAAGAGATCGAACAGCTAGCATTTCACGATTCGTTAACTGGTTTGCCGAACCGAAGTTTATTTGAAAAAAGGTTAAGAGAACTCGTTTCTGAAAGTGATCATACAAACCATTTACTAGCGGTAATGTTTGTTGATATCGATCATTTTAAGATTATTAATGAGAGTTTAGGTCACCATATCGGAGACGTTGTGTTAAGGCATGTAAGCAATCAGCTTAGACAGGTAATTCATAGTCAAGATTTGCTATGCCGTTTTGCGGGAGATTTATTCACTTTAATCTTAACAATTGAAAAACCGGCAGATGTGATCGATACAGCGGATCGGATAGAAGAGGCACTTCAATTACCGATTTATCTTGATGGTCAAGAATATACCGTTAGTACGTCGATAGGGGTAAGCATCTATCCAAATGATAGTACGAGTGCCGATGTTCTCATAAAGAATGCAGACACGGCTCTGCATAAAGCAAAAGAAAAAGGCAGAGGAAAACGCGAATTCTTTACAGGGGATATGAACGCATTTACACTTGAGCGGTTAAAGTTAGAAGGTTTTTTACGTAAAGCTGTTCAAAAGGGTGAACTAGAACCGTATTTTCAACCTCAATATTGTTTGAAAACGGAAAGAATTCTTGGATTTGAGGCGCTAGTAAGATGGAATCATCCTGACTTAGGGCTTGTTTCTCCGATGCAGTTTATACCACTAGCTGAAGAAATCGGACTTATTGATGAGATTGGTCGTTTTGTTTTATTTGAATCTTGTAAGCAACTAAAGAGATGGCATGATAGTGGAGCTCCTACTCTTTCTGTCTCTGTTAATGTTTCAGGTAGACAGTTTCAAAGATTATCATTTGTATATGAAGTGAAAGAAGCAATTGAAACGGCTGGAATATCCGCAGAGTATTTACATTTAGAATTAACAGAGAGTACGATGATTCAAAATGTTCAATACAGCATAAGCATCATGCAAGAGTTAAGAGAGCTAGGTGTTCGTTTATCGATTGACGATTTTGGGACAGGCTACAGTTCGCTAAGTTATTTAAAAGATTTCCCGGTCGATTATTTGAAGATTGATCAAAGCTTTATCAGACATCTTAGCGATGATTTTTTTAACACGAGTGATGCGGCGATCATTAAAGCGATCATCATGATGTGCGAAGGACTATCTCTTTCAACTGTAGCTGAAGGTGTAGAAACACATGAACAGATGAAGTTACTTCAAGAGTATGGCTGTCACACTGCTCAAGGATACATAATTAGTAAGCCTATGCCTGCTTGTGAAGCGAGTGAGTTCTTAAAGAAGTTTCTGTCAACAAAAAACAGCACAACCCCATAAATGAACTGCACCCCAATTGTTAGACACCACTAACAATTGGAGGTGCAGTTTTTTCATGACTAAGTATGCATTTGAGATAAAATTAGAAGCTGTCCTTGCTTACCTTGAGGGCAAAGCTTCATTGAGGGATATCGCCAATCAGTTCAATGTCAGTCTCTTCTCACTCCGAAATTGGGTAAACCATTATAGGGAAAACGGAGAAAAGGGACTCCTAAACACCTATACAAAATACGAAAATGGACGTACTCAATTACATGAACGACAATGGAGCGTCCCTTATGCAAACGGCAGCTGTGTTTAAGATTCCTTAGCCGCAAAACATCCATTTAAGTGAATTCAACTTTTTTAAAAGGTTTTATTTTTTCTTTTCATAATACATAAAAGCTAGGGCACCAATCAGTATAGAACCTTTTACGATATCTTGTGCGTAGTACGGAACGTTTAGCATCGTTAACCCATTAAGAAGAATACCGATCAAAACAGCACCAACAAAAGTACCGATCACATTCGGTTTCCCAGCACCAAATACGGAAAAACCAATAAAAGCAGCTGCAACACCGTCCATCAGCAAAGGAGCACCAGCAGAAACTTGACCGGTTCCAATTCGTGCGGCCAATAGAATACCAGCAAGAGTGGCAAAGAATGCAGATAAAAGATAAGCATACATCTTGTAACGCTGAACAGGGACTCCAGATAAACGGGCTGCTTCTTCATTTCCACCTGTAATATAAAGTAATCTGCCAAAACGAGTCTGCTGTAGAATAACATGAACAACGATAACGGCAATCAGCATGATAATGACGGGAACTGGAACAGACCATATTTCACCTTGACCAATAAATAAGAAAGAAGGAAGGAAAACACCAGGAGCTGTTCCACCTTCTGATAAGGGCATATTGTTGTAGATTGAAAATCCTTTTGTGAATGTAAGATGCAATCCATTGATTATATACATAACAGCAAGAGTTGCGAGCAGATCTGGAAGTCTTACTTTTACAACGAAGAACGAGTTTAATAGTCCAACTAATAAACCAATAGCAATGGGAATGAGAATAGCGATGATCGTTTCTTGTCGATACAGAACAAGAGCCGCAGCACTGGTAACGGTCGCTAGGCTAGCGGTTGATCCAACAGAAAGGTCAAAACCACCAACGATTAAAGAGATGGTTACACCGATCGCAAGCAATGTAATGATAGAAACGGAGCGTAGGATATCTGTAAAGTTTTGATAACTTAAGAACTTATCGTTAGCTAGACTAAATCCGATAACGGTTAATAGTATGACAAGAAGGGTGCCGTATCGGTAAAGAAAAGGAAAAATCTTTTCTTGAAGTGTGAGTTTTGTAGTGTTTATATCGTTCTTAACGTGTTCTTTATGAACATACTGTGTCATAATGACCTCCAGTTGCATAGTGCATAATTTTTTTAGTAGTTGCTTCGTTTTTGTTTAGTTCTCCTGCAATTTTTCCATCGTACATGATAAGGATTCGGTCACAAAAAGCGAGCAGCTCTTGTATCTCACTCGTAAAGTAGAGGACTCCTTTTTTGTTTGCAGCTAAGTTTTTGATGCATTGAAACACATCCTGCTTAGCGCCAACATCAATACCTTTAGTCGGCTCATCGAAAATGAATACATCTCCGTCCGTAAGAAGCCATTTACCAATCGAAGCTTTTTGCTGATTGCCTCCGCTTAAATGGTTTAAAAGCAAAGATGATTTTTGTGTTTTAATACCGAGCTGTTTAATCCATTTTTCAGCTTCTGTTTTTTCTCGTTTTCTCTGGATAAATCCGAACCGGGTAAACTGTTTTAAGACGGGTAATGTTAAGTTTTCAACCACATTGTAATCTACGAGTATTCCTTCTTTACGGCGTTCTTCTGGAACAAAGCTGATACCAGCTGAAATGGCTTTTTGAGGGTTAGATATTCTAACTTCTTTTCCTTTCAAGTAAATCGTGTCTTTAGATGGATCTGCACCAAACAATGCTCTTGCGGTTTCCGTCTTTCCTGCACCTACTAGTCCGGCCACTCCGACAATTTCACCTTCTCGCACGGATAAAGATACAGATTCACCTGTCGCTGGCACACTGAACTGTTGAACTTCTAAAAGTGTATCGCCGAGTATTCTGGCTTCTTCGTCGTTTAAGAGCTCAACCAATTCATTGCCTAGCATTGCACGAACAATCTCTTCAGAAGAGCAGTCAGACGTTTCTTTTTGAAGAGTCACATATCCATCTTTTAAGACTGTTACTTTTGTTGACAACTCCATGATTTCAGGTAAGCGATGTGAAATATAGATAATGCCAACACCTTGCTTTTGAAGTTCAACTAGTACTGAAAACAGATGTTGAGCTTCATTCGTACTAAGTGCGGCTGTAGGTTCATCAAGAATAATAAAGGATATATCCTGCGAAATTGCTTTTGCAATGAGTACTAACTGTTTTTCAGCTAAAGAGCATTGAGAGAGGGGAAGGGCAGGATCAAGATGTAGACCAACTCTCTTCAAAAGCTCTTGAGCTACTTTAAATCTTTTCTTCCATGAAAAGAAAGCAGGACCAGAAATAAAAGAATTCATTGTAACGTTCTCTGCGATACTTAAAGAAGAGACGAGGGCAGTATCTACTTCTTGAACGACTATTTCAATGCCAGCATCTTTGGCATGAGCTGGTGTTTTCAGAAGCAGCTCTTCTTCATCCAATTTGATAACACCGCCATCACGCTCATAATCACCAGACAGTATCTTCATAAGTGTACTTTTACCTGCTCCATTTGCTCCTAAAAGAGCATGGACCTCACCGCCTCTTACGGTAAAGTCCACTCCTTTTAATACAATCTGTTCACCAAACGATTTTTGTATAGAAGTTAATGAGAGTATCGTCATTGTTTGTTATCCTTACTTAAGTTTTCCATCCAAGGTGATGTCCCTGCATCTGATTTACCCCAACCTTCTACGTAGTTCCCGATCTCATCCATAGATACTTTAGATTTAGGCAGATCCTCTTTTTCTACCAGATGAGGTTGAACACTATAGATTTGAGGTGTTTCTTCACCGGCTACTTTTTGGTAGAGAAAGCGTACTTGCAGCTTTCCAACATCAGCAGGATCGGTTGCTGATGTTGAAACCCAAGGACTGTTTTCTTCTTGCATCAGTTGTAGATCTTCGTCACTTAAGTCGATTCCGTATACTTTAATCTCCTCACGTCCAGCTTGTTGAATCGCACGCGTTACACCTTTAGCAAATTCGTCCCAAGGAGCGAATACAGCGTCAATATCACCTTTTTTCGGATATTTCTGTAGTAAAGCTTCCATTTGTGACTGTGTATCAAGCGCTGTATTTTGAGTCGCTGTACCGAATCGAGCGATTTCTTTAATAGACGGATAACGCTTCTTGAAAGCTTCATACATGACGTTTCTTCGTTCCATCGGAGTAAAGCCGCCAACCCAAACGTATACTATTTCACCTTTTCCATTTAAGTCTTGCGCCATGCTTCGTAAAGCATTCCAGGAAAGGCTATAGTCATCCTGATCAATAACGGTTACACCTGGTATGTTGATGTCACTGTCAAAAGCGACTACTGGAATTCCTGCTGCAACTGCTTTTTTCACACTTGGGGCGATAGCATCAGCACGACCATGATCGATTAATATTCCATCAACTTGCTGGTTAACGGCTGTTTCTACATATGCTGCCATTTTTGAAAGGTCGTTATCAGCGTTATAGATCTGCACTTCACCACCGAACTCTTCCACTTGCTTCTTTACGCCACTAATATATTGAGAGGAGAATGTCCCAATAGAGAACTGATTGATAGAAGCGATTTTTAAAGGCTTTTGAAGCTGTTCTGGAACTTTGCTGGATATAGAAGCAGCTTTAGTAGGTTTTGATTGTGATTCATTTGCGGAGGCTGATTTTGTTTCTGTCTTGTTGGAAAGAGCATCTTGTTCATTGGTGCATCCTGTTAAGAACAAGGCGGTTGTTAGGCAAGCAGTTGCCATCATTCTGAAAGGTCTCAAAGCTTTTCATCCTCCTTTAGTGTGGATAAAGATTCTTTATAGTTGCCTCTGACAATTCCTTTTTCTGTAATGATTGCTGATATGTATTCAGCGGGAGTTACATCAAATGCTGGATTGAACACTTTTATTCCTTCTGGTGCAATGCGAACACCGTTTAAATGAGTCACTTCTTCTTCCGGGCGCTCTTCGATTGGAATATCATCACCGCTTGTTGTTTTGAGATCTAAAGTCGAGAGAGGACAAGCGACATAAAAGGGAATACCAAGTGCTTTTGCTTGTAGAGCAAGACCAAAAGTTCCAATTTTGTTGGCTGTATCCCCATTCGCTGCCACTCGGTCACATCCAACGATCACAGCTTTAATGTTCTTTGTTTTTAGCGTGTGGGCTGCCATATTATCAGTAATCAGCGTCACATCTATATCGTTTGCTTGCAGCTCCCATGCTGTTAAACGAGATCCTTGTAAGACAGGACGAGTTTCGTTCGCGTATACAGAAAGATTCCAGCCCTGCTCTTTTGCAAGATGAAAAGGTGCTAAAGCTGTTCCGTATTTGCTTGTTGCGATGGCACCTGCATTACAGATCGTCATGACAGCATCTCCGTCTTGAAGGAGGGATAACGCGTACTCTCCGATCTTTCTACACGTATTCTCGTCTTCTTCTTGAATCAGAAGTGCTTCAGCTTCAATGCTTTTTCTAGCTTCTTCTACTGAAGTAGCTCTTTCGGCAACTGCGACAACACGGTCTATGGCCCAGAATAAATTAACGGCAGTTGGTCGAGAAGAAGCTAAATAATCTCTTTGTTTTAGCAATTCACTTAAAAACGAGGAATGATCATTCTCTTTTTCAGAATTACTCCAAAGTGCAAGTCCGAATGCAGCAGCGATCCCAATAGCGGGCGCGCCTCGAACTTTAAGCTTAGAAATTGCGTCCCATACGTGTTCAATCGTGGTTACATTTAAGTAAACGGTGTGATGGGGAAGTTGTTGTTGATCTAATATAAGAAGATGGTCACCTCTGTATCGAACAGAAGGAACCCACTTTTCAGCTACAGTCATAATTTAAGCACCTCTAATCCAGTCAGTAAGTTCTGTGATGTTTGTAAGTTTTCTTTGATTTTTAATAAGTTTTGCACCTAACTCTAGAGCTGCTTTTTTATAAAAGAGTTCAACTTCTTTTTGGGGTATAGAGTCTAGATCAGCTACATGTGCAAGTCCGATCGTTCTTCGAATGATTTCACATCCAGCAAATCCAATTACTTCTTGAAACGTTTTATCCAAGAAATTCTCAAGAACACCGTCAATCTTGGCAAAAGGATCAGTCCCTTTCTCGTTCCAAAGCTCTGTAAATGTATCTCTATATGTTTTCCATGTCTTTTCGATCGTTTGTAACAGGTACGTTTGTAATGTTTCACGATGAAACGGCTCTTTTGCATGAACATTTTGAGCAAGATGATTAAGTGCAAGGTTAGCTATGAAGTGAGCGATATCAAATCCCGCGGGACCATAAAACGCAAACTCAGGATCAATTACTTTAGTAGAATCGCTCTTTACAAATATACTTCCAGAATGAAGATCTCCATGAAGTAGCACTTCAGCTTTTGTTAAGAATGATAGTCGTAGTTGAGCCACTGCTTTTAAAAGCTCTTTGTCATTCCAAATCACATCAACTTCACTTTGAAGCTCAGCAGGGAAGTCATTCGTTTCGTTATTGAAGAATGGATCTGTGAATACTAAATCTTCCGTAATTTTGCAAAGTTCAGGATTTGAAAATTTTCTAACTTGATCTTTCTTCTCAAACGGATGCAGGTAGAAATCACTAGAATAAAAAGCGGTTTTTCCGGCAAACGTTCCAATGTCTTCAGCGAGTTGTGGATAAATTTGTCCTTCGATTAGTCCTTTTCGAAGGATGACGTGGTCAGACAAATCTTCCATAACTGTGACAGCAAGTGTTGAATCTGAGTATAAAACCTTCGGAACCAAGTGAGGAACGGATTCAGCTTCTTTTAATAAAGCATCGCTCTCGATTCGTGCACGATCTAGTGTAAGCGGCCAGCTTTCTCCCACCACTTTTGCGTAGGGAAGTGCTTGTTTGACGATCACTGCTTTTTTGGAGAGGGCACTTTCTATATGAAAAACAAGGTTTAAGTTGCCATCTCCAATTTCTCTAACATGCAGCTGGTTTTGTTCGGAAGCATCAAAAAATTCTAATGGTTTTACCACATCAAGGACTGTCAGTTCGTTTAACGGTTCATATGTAGGTCTTACTTGTACGTTCATTTTTGTTCCCCCCGGAAAGTTTTTTACAAATAAAAAGAGCCTCTTTTCATATAAGAAAAGAGGCTCGGAATGATGATTTCCCGCGCCTCTTATCTTAGCAAAACAAAATGTTTTGCTGGAATTAGCACCGTGCCATACGCTGAATTGATCAGCGGCTCCCCATATAATGCGGGCGCCCCATCTTACAATGGTATTACGGTCGGTTGCTGGGTTTCATCGGGCCATATCCCTCCACCTGCTCTTGATAAGAGACCAAAATTATTCGTTTTTTTAATACGTAACAATATTCACGCAATTCATAATCGTTATACTACAACGTTGTGTGGAGATCTGTCAACACTAATTTTCAAAAAGAATTTAATATAGATCTGTTCGACGGTCGTTAAATACAGGAACCTTTACACGGACTTCGTCTACTAATTCAGGTGATATCTCTGCTGTGACGATTTCTTCATCGTGCACAGAGCCTTCAGCAATGATATCTCCCCACGGGTCGATGATTAAGGATTGACCAGCGAAGGTGTTTTTAGGGTCGCTGCCTACTCGATTACAGGCAATAACGTAGCATTGATTCTCAATTGCACGTGCGATAAGCAATGCACGCCAATGAGATTGTCTTTGAATCGGCCATTCGGCAGGAACAAATAGGATCTTAGCCCCTTTTAAGAAAGGGGCACGAATCCATTCAGGAAATCGAATGTCATAACAGATAGCAAGAGTGGAGAGGTTGCCGTCGATGTTAAACAGTGCATTGTTTTTTCCGGGCGAGATATATTTCTCTTCTTCCATCAGCGTAATCAGGTGAGCTTTTGAGTAGGTGGCGATCTGTTCACCGTTTCGGTTGTAGGTGAATGATGTATTGTAAACGGTGTTACTTTCACGATACGCGATAGACCCGCCGACAATATTAGTATCCAGCTCTTTAGATAATCGACTTAACCATTCCTTTGCCTTTTTACCATCATGATCGCTAATATCATCTAATCGAGTAAGATCATATCCTGTATCCCACAGTTCTGGCAGAACGATCGTATCAGGTTGGTGCTGAACAACTGCATCACGAATTTTATTTTCGATGTGTTTATAATTTTCATCAGGATTACCATATTGAATGTCAACTTGAATACAGGCAATTTTCATGATTGTACCCTCCAGATTATAAAAAAGTCTTTACAGAATTTCCTTAAGCGTATAACATAACTGATTAGAATTTCAAGAACATTCAAATTAGACTGGAAGTGATTGTCGTGAAACGTTTTGAGCAAGCAGAAGTGATGGGGAAACTGCCGGAACAATTTTTTGCCAAGCTTGTAAAAAAAGTAACTCACTATGTGGAGCAGGGGTATGACGTTATTAATCTAGGACAAGGAAATCCCGATCAACCAACTCCACAGCATATTGTAGATGCTTTAAAAGATGGAGCAGATCGACCTGATTTTCATAAGTATTCACCGTTTCGCGGACATGGATTTTTGAAGCAGGCTGCAGCCGATTTTTATAAACGAGAATATGGAGTATCACTTGATCCTGAGAAAGAAGTAGCCGTACTCTTTGGCGGTAAAGTGGGTTTAGTAGAATTATCACAGTGCTATTTAAACCCTGGAGATGTTGCACTCGTTCCAGATCCAGGATACCCGGATTATTGGTCTGGTGTTGCAATGGCTGGTGCTACGATGGAGACAATGGCCTTAAGAAATGAAAATGATTTTTTGCCGAAGTATGATGAAATAGATAAAGAAGTACTGGAAAGAGCAAAGCTAATGTTCTTAAACTATCCGAACAATCCAACTGCAGGTGTGGCAACTAAAACATTCTTCAAAGAAACAGTGGATCTCGCTAACAAACATGATATTCTCGTTTGCCATGATTTTGCTTATGGAGCTATCGGATTTGATGGACAAAAGCCGGTCAGTTTTCTACAGATCGAAGGAGCAAAAGAGGTAGGGATAGAGATCTATACCCTTTCCAAGACCTATAACATGGCAGGATGGCGCGTTGGCTTCGCGGTTGGAAACGAATCTGTCATCGAATCCATTAATCTACTTCAAGATCATTTTTATGTTAGCTTGTTTGGAGCGGTCCAGCATGCGGCGGCTGAGGCATTAAACGGGTCACAGCAATGTGTGGATGAACTGGTGGATACATATGAACGACGCCGAAATGCATTTATAGGACGTTTGCATGAGAACGGTTGGAACGTGGATTCACCAAAAGGTTCATTCTTCTGCTGGCTGCCTGTACCTGAAGGGTATACTTCTGAAACTTTCGCAGACTACTTGCTTGAAAAAGCACACGTCGTAGTCGCACCAGGCATCGGATTCGGAAGCGAAGGCGACCGATATGTACGTGCAGGCCTACTAACATCAGAAGAACGTCTGATAGAGGCTGCTGATCGAATTGCTAAATTAATTTAAACCACTCCTTTGAGAATTAATTGGTTACGGGTGTTTATCTCCACTGACAGTTGATTGGAGTGCAAGATGCGAGACTCCTGGGGGACGAGTGTGTCAGGTGAGACCCTTAAAAACGCAACGCGGCAAGGGGCTCACCGCACGCCCCCCGGAAAGCGAGCATCTGGAACGGAAATCAAGTCACTTTCAATGCATCGAAGAAAGAAAGAGGGTTGACAGATCCTTCATACCCTGTCATAATCACAATTAAAATTATATTCTAACAATTTGCACTCTTATTAAGAGCAGGTGGAGGGACTAGCCCGATGAAACCCGGCAACCATTCAGTTAATTTAGCTTAACTGAAAACGGTGCTAATTCTTGCAGTCGAACGTTTGGCTGAGAGATAAGAGGAAGCGGAACTGTCAATATGTAGACACCCCTTCCTCGTGAAGGGGTTTTTTGCGTTTTTGAAAGGAGAAATACGAACATGAGTAAAATTACAGCGACTTATTTAGTACATGATAAAAAAGAAAATCTACACAAAAAAGCAGAAGGCATCGCACTCGGACTTACAGTAGGTTCTTGGACAGATCTTCCTCAACTTGAGCAAGAACAGCTAAAAAAACATAAAGGTATTGTGGAAGAGGTAACCGAACTTCCTGAAGATCCACGTACTGATCAATTTTTAGGAAGTAAAAGAACTAGGGGCTTGCTTAAAATTTCCTATCCATCAGCAAACTTTTCAAATGATATTCCAGCAATTCTAACGACGGTTTTCGGTAAACTTTCGTTAGATGGTGAGATCAAGCTCGTAGATTTAGAGTTTGATAAAGATCTAGAACATAAATTTCCTGGTCCAAAGTTCGGGATAACAGGAATCCGAGATATCTTAGAAGTACATAATCGTCCACTTGTTATGAGTATTTTTAAAGGGGTACTCGGAAAAGATCTTTCATTCTTCAAACAGCAATTATATGAGCAGGCTTTAGGTGGGGTAGATCTTGTGAAAGATGATGAAATTCTTTTTGAGAATCCACTTACTCCTTTTGAAGAAAGAGTGAAAATCGCTAAAGAAGTATTAAAGTCCGTTCATGAGCGAACAGGTGAAAAGACACTATATGCAGTAAACCTGACAGGCAGAACGAGTGAACTTCGAGATAAAGCAAGGCGCGCAGCAGAATTAGGAGCCAACGCACTATTGTTTAACGTTTTATCCTACGGTCCAGATGTATTGCAAGAATTGGCAGAAGATAAAGAGATTCCTCTACCAATCATGGCACATCCGGCATTATCCGGAGCTATAGGATCATCGTCTCTCTATGGAATTGGTTATTCCGTTTTATTGGGTAAACTGCTTCGTTATGCAGGAGCAGATCTTGTGTTGTTCCCATCACCATATGGAAGCGTAGCACTTGATCGTAACGAAACCCTAAGTATTGCGGATGCTTTAACAACAGATAGCATTTCGTTAAATAAGTCGTTTCCCGTCCCATCAGCAGGTATTCATCCAGGTTTAACACCTGTTTTATACAATGACTTCGGTTTGGACAGTGTAATAAACGCGGGTGGAGGCATCCATGGTCATCCAGATGGAGCTGCTGGTGGAGCGCGCGCTTTCCGTCAAGCTATTGATGCAGTTGTTAAAGGAGAAGACTTTGAGAGCTTTGCTGAAAAACATGCAGAACTACAAAAAGCATTAGAGCTTTGGGGCGGTGTTCCAGTAAAATGACAACTCAACACCAATCGGTAATCTTTTGTGATTTTGATGGGACTGTTACCGAAAAAGATAACATCGTTGCCATCATGGAAGAATTTTCACCTGAGGGCTGGCAGCCGATCGTTCATGAAATCTTAAATGAAACGATCTCGATTCGAGAAGGTGTAGGAAAGATGTTTTCTAGAATTGCTTCGGATAAAAAGGAAGAGATCATTGAATTCGTCCTAACACGATCTAAGATCAGAGAAGGCTTTCAGGAATTTATTCAATTTACTCAAAGTGAGAGAATTCCTTTATACATCGTAAGTGGTGGTATTGATTTTTTTGTTCATCCTGTACTAGAGAACAAGCTAGATTCAGAATACATTTTTTGTAATAACAGTGACTTTTCAAATGACACGATAAAAATCACTTGGCCAAATGCGTGTGATGATCAATGTAACAATGATTGTGGATGTTGCAAACCGTCTGTTATCAGAAGACTTGAAGAGAAATATTCGGGAGCAGAAAAGATTGTAATCGGTGATTCGATTACTGATCTTCAAGCTTCTAAGATGGCTGATGTTGTTTTCGCAAGGGACTATTTGATAGAAAAATGCGAAGAAAACCAAATACCGTACACACCATTTGAAACGTTTCATGACATCATTCATGTCTTAGAGAAAAGAGGTGTAAAAAGTTGAGTAAACAACAGCGTTGGAATGAGCTTGCAGATGTAAAGGATGAGCTGGCATCAAGAGACTGGTTTCCTGGAACAAGTGGTAACGTGTCGATTAAAGTAAGTGACTTGCCTCTTTCTTTTTACGTTTCGGCAAGCGGAAAAGATAAAACGAAACGTACCTCAGAAGACTTTCTTTTAGTTGATCAGTACGGAGAACCTGTTGAAGAAACGCACTTAAAAGCATCAGCAGAAACAGGTATTCATTGTGAAGTCTATCGATTAACGGATGCAGGCTGTTGTTTACACGTTCACACAGTGGATAATAACTTAATCTCTGAGTTGTATGGTGATGTAGGAGAGATTACATTCCAAGGCCAAGAACTGATTAAGGCATTTGGGATATGGGAGGAAGAAGGCAGGATAACGGTTCCAATCGTTGAAAATTTTGCTGATCTTTCTAAGCTGTCTGAAGCAGTGGGTGAAGTAATCAAACAGGATACAAAAGCTGTCTTGATCCGCAATCATGGTATTACCGTATGGGGAAGAAATGCTTTTGAAGCGAAGAAACATTTAGAAGCTTTTGAGTTTCTGTTCTCTTACCAGATTAAGTTACAAACTTTAAACGTTTTATATAAAAATCAATCATTTGGAGGCGTTAAAAATGGCACAACTACGATTTCATGATAACAACGAAAGAATTGAAAAACAAAGCGAGGTCGAATCGTACTTAAACTCACAGGAAGTTATTTACGAAAAGTGGGACATTGAAAAACTTCCAGCACATCTTCGCGAAAATTTCTCGTTAAGTGATGAGGATAAAGCAGAAGTGATTCAAACCTTCCGCAGTGAGATCGATGATATTTCTGAGCGTAGAGGGTATGTAACAGAAGATGTTATCTCCCTTTCTGATGCGACACCAAACTTAGATGAGCTTTTGAAAAACTTCTTAGCAGAGCACCATCACACAGATGATGAAGTACGCTTTATCGTTTCTGGACATGGAATTTTTGCGATCGAAGGACCTAATGGAAGATTCTTCGATGTTGAACTTGAGCCAGGAGACCTTATCTCCGTTCCTGAAAATTTCCGTCACTATTTCACACTACAAGAAGATCGTAAAGTAGTAGCGGTCCGCATCTTCAAATCAAAAGAAGGCTGGGTACCGATCTACGATAAACAACCGCAAGAAGCTAAATAATAGTTATTGCACACCATTTGAATGAATGAAATGTTGTGTTTTCTTTTGTAATGGGAAGAGTAGATGGAAATACGAGCGCCATACAAAAAATACAAAAAAAGCATCGGTATCTAATATCCGATGCTTTTTCCAATTCCTCATTAATTTAAAGCTCTTTTGATTTTCTTAGATTGATCAAGCGATACGTGTGCAGGGCAATAACCTTTAGCACAGCATATACTGGAACGGCTAGAATCAATCCAAGTAGACCACCAAGGCTTCCGGCTACAAGCAAAATAGAAATAATCGTTAGCGGATGGATATCCAGCTTTTTACCCATAACCTGAGGAGAGATTACATTACCCTCAATCTGCTGAGCAATAACCATTACGACTAGTACTTTGATGACCATCGCTGGCGAGTCAACAATGGCTACGATCAGTGCTGGAACGACTCCGATAATCGGTCCAAGGAACGGAATAACATTTGTGAACATCGCGATGATAGCTAAGATCAGCGAGTACTCGATTCCAATTACTAGATAACCGATATACAGCATTGTACCGACACAGACACTGACAAGGATCTGTCCTTGGATGTAAGAACTAAGTGCGATGTCCATGTCTTTTAGAATTTTTGTACCATTATTACGCTGTCTTTCTGGTAGAGTTTGAAGCACCATCTGTGGAGCTTTTTCACCCTCTTTTAGCATGTAATAAAGAATGAAAGGAACGGTAACAAAAATCATAATAATGTTTGTGATGATTCCAATAAAGTTTGCGATGTTCGTCCCAATTGTTTGAACACTAGTAGACAGATAAGCAGTCACTTTATCAGAGATTTCTTTCACATCAAACTGGTCACTTTCTTGGAAACGGCTTACCCATTCATTTTGCTGTAAATCATTAAGTTTTGAACGAATAGCATCGATTAAAGCAGGTGTATTCTCGATCAAATTACTTACCTGTCTTTGGAGTATTGGTCCAATAGAATAGAACAGCAATACAAATAGTCCAATAGCAAGCAGGTAGATAAGAAGGATAGATAACACCTTAGGCACATTCCGTTTATGCAAAAATTGAACGACTGGCCGGAACAGATAATAAAGAACACCGCCAAGTAAAAACGGGAAAAATAGTGTTTGTACAAGAACGACGATCGGCCTGAAGATAAAATCAATCTTTGTTCCTACTAAAATAATAAGAAAAATGAGGAGAAATCCGTAACCGATACGAAAAAACTTCGACTGTGGCATTTAATGATCACCTTTATCTTCTGAAATATGTATTCATTATATACAACTTATAAGAACATACACAAATTTTTAAAAAACACCGGTACAAGGATAAAAGCATATGCTTTAGTAATGGGCATAGATACTAGAAATGGAGTTTGTACAGAAAGGATGAAACCAATGTGCGGAATAACGGGTTGGGCAGATTGGAATCGTAACCTCACACATGAAAAAAATATATTGATTAAGATGGCCACACCTTTATCAAAAAGAGGACCTGACGCACTCAATGTATGGAGTACTACACATGCAGGTTTTGGTCACGCAAGGTTAGCGGTTGTAGATATTGAAGGCGGCGTTCAGCCGATGACAAGAACAAAGAACAAATTACAGTATACACTTTGCTATAACGGAGAGCTGTACAACACAGAAGATCTACGTAAGGAACTTTTACAAAGAGGGTATTCGTTTGAGGGGCATTCTGATACTGAAGTGTTACTTACTTCTTATATGGAATGGGGAGAAAGTTGTATTGATCGTTTTAATGGAATATTTGCATTTGGCATTTGGGATGAAGAAAAGCAAAGTTTGTTTGTAGCTCGAGATCGATTAGGGGTAAAGCCGTTCTTTTATACGGAAAAAGGCGGTATGCTGTTATTTGGGTCTGAAATAAAATCTATATTAGCTCATCCAGATGTGAAGGCTGAAATAGATCGTGAAGGATTGCAAGAAGTGTTCGGTCTAGGACCTTCGCGTACGCCAGGTAATGGTGTATATAAGGGAATAAAAGAGCTTCGTCCTGCTCATGCTGCAACGTATTCAAAAAATGGGCTGAAAATTTGGCGGTATTGGAACGTGGAAAGTAAACTACATCAAGACTCTTTAGAAGACACGATTGAAAATGTGAAGGATCTTGTGACTGATGCAGTAACACGACAGTTGGTTGCAGATGTACCCGTATGTACGTTTCTTTCTGGCGGCCTCGATTCAAGTGCGATAACAGCAATCGCAGCTAAATATTTTAAAGAAGAAAACAAAGGTGATCTTCATACGTTCAGCATTGATTATGTAGATAATGATAAGTATTTTAAGGCGAGTGATTATCAGCCTAATTCAGATGCGTATTGGATCAATCAGATGGTTGATGCTACAAAATCTTTTCATCATAGCTGCGTGATTGATAATGAACTATTAATCAATCATTTGCGTGAAGCAGTAACTGTTCGTGATCTGCCAGGAATGGCTGATGTGGATTCTTCACTTTTATGGTTCTGCCGACAGATAAAACCACAGTCAACAGTTGCTCTATCAGGAGAATGCGCAGACGAAATCTTTGGAGGGTATCCATGGTTTCATAAAGAGGAGCTTTTGAATCGTCCGATGTTTCCGTGGATGCGTTCAACGGAAGCACGTCAAAATCTTTTACAAGACTCGTGGGCTAGTAAACTGAATCTAGCTTCATATGTTCAGCAACGATACGAAGAGACAGTGAATGAAACGCCTGTTTTAGAGGGAGAAACTAAAATAGAAGCGAGAAGACGAGAAATTTTCTATCTAAATATGATTTGGTTCATGACGACTCTATTGGATCGCAAAGACCGTATGAGCATGGGAGCTTCCTTAGAAGTGAGGGTGCCTTTTGCAGATCATAGAATTGTAGAATATGCATGGAACATTCCTTGGGATATGAAAATGCTGGATGGTAGAGAGAAGGGAATACTTAGAAAAGCACTTACGGGTGTACTTCCGAATGATGTACTGTATCGGAAAAAAAGTCCTTATCCGAAAACATTCCATCCGGATTATACAAACGGCGTAAAAGATTGGTTAACAAGTATCGTCAAGAAAAAGAATTCACCATTGTTTGAAGTATTAAACCGAGTACGTGTTCAAGAAATTATTCAAACGAATGGAGAGACGTTTAAAGAGCCTTGGTTTGGCCAGCTTATGACAGGACCACAATTAATGGCTCATCTTGCACAGATTGATAGCTGGTTAACCGATTACAATATTAATATTGTAGATTAATCGCAAAAAAACCGGAGAACACTCTGTTCTCCGGTTTTAGTATTTATGCAGTTGCTTCTTGTTCCACGACTAATTGTTTTTGCCACTTTCTATTGCGCCATCTTGATAGCATGAACAGTCCCCGAAGCCATTCATCTGCAGCGAATGCTAGCCAAATTCCTATTAACCCTAGATCAAAGGTAATTCCTAACAAGTAGGCGAGAGGAACACTTACTCCCCACATAGAGATGACTCCCATAATGACCGGGAATTTAACATCACCTGCTGCTCTCAGGCTAGAAATGATAACAAGATTAAAAGAACGGCCAGGTTCTAGCAGAAGTGTTAAGTATAAAAGAATGGTTCCTTCCTTAATAATCTCAGGATTATCTGTAAAGATAGACAGGAGAGGCTTTGCAAAAAGAGAAGCTAAACCTGCCATAAGAAAACTTATAATCATGGCATACGTTTGGCTTTTAAGACACATCTTATAAGCAGAGTCGTACGATTTTGCACCGATTAAGTGACCAATTAATATTTGTGTACCTTGACCGATCGCTACGGCAAAAAGGAAGATAAACATCATAATATTAAAGGTATATACTTTTGTAGTTAGTGCGGTTGTACCAAGCAGCGTAATGAAGAACGTAATCAACATCTGTGAACCACTATAAGATAGATGCTCTCCAGCTGATGGTAATCCGATTTTTAATACACTTTTAATATGAAGAGGGAATAGTTTGAACGAGCTAGCAAAAGGCAGTGGTATAGAAGAGCGCTTGAACAAAAGGTAAAGAATAACAACTAAACCTAAAAAACGACTAACAGAGGTTGAAATTGCTACACCTTCAACACCTAGTACTGGAAAACCGAAAGCTCCAAAGATAAATAAATAGTTTCCTATCACGTTTAAGATGTTCATTCCAATTGTCACGTACATAGCATCTTTCGTAAAACCATAACTTCTTATTGCAGCCCCAATCGTCATAATGACAGATTGGATAAATGAAAATCCTCCTACAATTAAAAGATAGCTAGATGCTTCTGCCATCAACTCTGGTGGTGTATTCATCCATGTTAAAAACACATCGCCAAAGATTAATAAAGCAGCACTTAAGAGCAAGCCAAAAATCAAGTTCCCCAAGATGGCAACTACCGCTACCTCAGCAGCTGTTCGTTCAAGTTTTGCACCTATTGCTTGTGCAATAACTACACTCGCTCCTGTGGCAACAAATCCAAACATTACGATTACGATTGATAGCAGTTGATTAGTAAGACCGACAGCGGCCACTGAGTGATCAGAATATTGACTGAGCATAAGTGTATCAGCGTTCCCCATCAACATATGAAGCATTATTTCTATAAATATTGGCCACGTTATGGCAAAAAGGGAAAGCTTAGCAGCTTTGTTGCCTTTCATGTAAATCCCTCTCCATCGTGTTTATATTGTATGGTTTTAACATTTACCTATTGTATCAGGTATGAGTAGTTACGGAAATAAAATCCCCTCACTTTTTTACAATGAGGGGAACATGGTTATTTTCTTCGATACATACTAAAGCCATATCCAGGCAGAGAACCTGAGAAAGATGACCCTAAAATGTGGGAGTAGTCTTCAGGGATCTCAATAGAAAGTTCCGCGTTGTGTTCACTAGCATTCAAAAGAATCCAAACACTTTCTTCTTTTGTTGAACGCTCATAAACTAATGTTTGCTCATCAGCCTTAATAAAATTTATTTCTCCATCATTTGCTAATACTTTGTGATTTTGGCGAAGGCTAAGCAATGCTTGAATGTGATTGAACAATTCTAAATCCTGTTTACTTTCATCCCATTCCATACATTTTCTACAGCCAGGATCATTACCACCTGTCATACCGATCTCATCACCATAGTAGATACAAGGAGTTCCTTTAAAAGTTAACATCAGTAGAAAAAGTAACTTCATCTTATCCTTATTTTCATCACAGAATGTTAGAACACGCTTTGTATCGTGGGAGCCTAAAAGGTTAAACGCAGCTTCGTTTACGTTTTCAGGATACATATGAAGAACAGCCGTCATTTTTTCAGCAAACACTTTTGCATCAATTGTTTCTTTCGCTACAAAATCAAGCGCAGCATTTGTGAATGGATAGTTCATTACGGCGTCGAACTGATCTCCTTGTAGCCAGTTCATGGAATCGTGCCAAATTTCACCTAAGATATATGCATCTGGTTTAACAGATTTAACTGCTGTTCTGAATTCTCTCCAAAATGAATGATCCACTTCATTTGCAACATCTAATCTCCAGCCATCAATATCAAACTCTTCCACCCAATAACGAGCAACCTTCAGCAAGTACTCTCGAACCTCTGGATTTTCAGTGTTTAGTTTAGGCATAGATTTTTCGAAAGCAAACGTATCATAATTTGGACGTGGTTCAGTCTGAATTGGAAATTCTCTTAAATGAAACCAGTTCTTATAAGTTGAATTCTCTTGATTTCGTAAAACGTCCTGAAACGGCTCAAAATAGTATCCACTATGATTAAACACAGCATCAAGCATAACTTTAATTCCGTTTTCATGACAAACTTTTACTAGTTGCTTGAACGTTTCTTTGTCACCGAATTGTGAATCGATCTCTAAATAATCAATCGTATCGTATTTATGATTAGACTTCGCTTTAAAGATGGGTGTGAAATAGATTCCGGTCACACCAAGTTTAACGAGATGATCCATGTGATCGATAACACCTTGGAAATCTCCACCAAAGAAATTATTAAACTTTGGTTCTTCGCTAGCCCACGGAAGAGAACCTTCAGGATCGTTGCTCGTATCACCATTTGCAAAACGTTCAGGGAAGATTTGATACCAAACCGTATCTTTCACCCAAGAAGGAGCACGAAATACATCAATGCCATTTAAGAATGGAAAACAGAAGTAATAAGCCGTGTCATCGAAAGGAGCTTCCTTATAGAAGCCTTTTTCAGTATAAACCAAGATTTCATCACCGTTCTTCAGTTCAAATCCGTAGCGTAAACGGCGAAACGGGGGTTGAATCGCAATGAAATAGTAATCAAAATATTCGTCTGTACCCGAAAGTGTCATGAGCGATCGAGACGTCTGCCAGCCATCCTTCGTCCAGTCATAAGGATCACCGTGAATTAACGTTACAGAATCGACATCACCTTTCTTTGTGCGAAGACGGATGTGAAGCGTAGTCTCGTCATAAGCATAAGCATAATTATTACCTGCTCTGTGGTAGATTGCTTCTTTTAACATAGTTTGATCTCCTCTCAGTTTCGGCAATAAAAAAGGGGCACAACCTATAGAAACTAGGTTGTACCCCTAAGGAACGTACATTGCCTTCAACTTGTAATGGTGATAGTATAAACCGCTTTCACTAACAAAATCAAGGAAAATGAAAGCGAAACCAAAAATAATTAAAAAAGTATTGTAAAAATTCAAAGCATAGGTATAATGAAATTGAGCAGGTAATGCAATCGTTTTCATAAACGGCGAAAAACTTTATAAGAAGACAGAAAAACATTTTTTTTGCTAATCTGTGCAAACGTTTGTATGCTTTGATCTTTTAACAATAATGGGGGGTATAATTGATGAAAAAGTTATTAGCTTTGCCTTTAACTTTTGCTCTAGCTGCAAGTGCGTTAGCTGCTTGCGGACCGCAAGAAGATAGTTCTTCTACAGGCGGTAAGAAAGACTCGGCTGCAGACAAGCCTGAAAAATTGGTAATGTGGGAAGACCAAGAAAAGGGTGCTGGAACTGAAGACGCAATCAAAAAGTTTGAAGAAAAATACGGCATCAAAGTTGAGTTGAAGGAAATTCCAATGCTTGATCAGCAAGAGAAGCTTCGTCTTGATGGACCAGCTAAAAAAGGACCAGATGTTATCACGACGCCGCATGACCGTATCGGGCCATTAGCAATTGAAGGCTTGATTGCACCGATTGAAGTATCTGATGATGTAACAAAGCTTTACACTGAATCTTCAATTAACGCATTAACATATGACGGGAAACTTTACGGTCTTCCTAAGTCAACTGAAACACCAGTGTTTATCTACAATAAAAAGCAAATGCCTGAAGCACCAGAGTCTTTAGAAGATGTACTTGCATTCTCAAAAGGTGACAAAGGTGGAGCACAATACGGTTTCCTAGCAAACTGGACTGATTTCTACTTTGCAAATGGAGTGCTTTCTGGATATGGAAGCTATGTATTTAAAGATGACAACGGAACATTAGATCCTAAAGACCTTGGCCTTTCTAACGAAGGTGCAGTTGAAGGACTTGATTATATCACTAGCTGGTACAAAGATGGATTATTCCCTAAAGGGATCATCGGTGAAAAAGCAGGGCAAACAATCGATGGACTTTTCCAAGAAGGTAAAGTTGCTTCTGTAATGAATGGACCTTGGTCTTTCCAAGGCTATAAAGATGCTGGCATCGATATCGGTGTTGCACCAATGCCTAAGCTTCCAAACGGTGAGTATGTTAAAACATTCATCGGAGTTAAAGGTTACAACGTAAGTCAATTCTCTCCTAACCAAGAATGGGCTGCAAAACTTGTTGAGTTCATTACAAATGAAGAGAGTGCTAAAACTCGTTTCGAGAAAACAGCAGAAATCCCTCCAGTTGTATCTCTAATGGAGGACCCAATCATTGCAGACAACGAAGCAGCTAAAGCTGTAGCTGTTCAATCAGAACGTGGAGTTCCAATGCCTAACATTCCAGAAATGGCAGAAGTTTGGGCTCCAGCTGCAAACGCACTTCAATTATCTGCAACTGGTAAGTCTGAGCCAAAAGCTGCTCTAGACAGTGCAGTTAAGACTATTGGACAAAACATTGAAGCGAACCACGGTAAAAAATAATAAGCAATAAAGTGGAAAGCGGTACCCAGACGTCGCGGGTACTGCTTTCTCTAACTATTGTGTGTGTTGGAAAGATTTCGCTTATATATGGGTCCTAAAATCTTTCGAACAATACACAAAAGTGGGGAATAGAAGGGGGAAACCTGTAATGACACACCGTAAGACCGCAGCTTTGCTGTCCATCATTCCAGGAATGGGGCAATTTTATAACAAGCAATTTGTTAAAGGTTTCGCATTCTTGTTTTTAGCAATTTGTTACTTTATTGCATTTCTTGATTTTCTTAATATCGGACTTTGGGGTATTGTAACACTTGGTACTGAAGTGCCTCGAGATCACTCCATATTCTTGTTAGTTAACGGGGTTATTTCAATACTAGTAGTAGGGATCGGGTTAGGATTTTACTCTTTTAACCTTTATGATGCTTTCCAAAATGGGAAAAAGCGTGATAACGGCTTAAAGCTTAGCAGCTTAAAAGAACAATACCATAATGTAGTCGATAAAGGATTCCCATACTTAATGGTTGGTCCTGGATTTTTACTATTAATCTTCGTAGTAATTTTCCCAATCATCTTTATGTTGTTGTTAGCATTTACAAACTACAACTTATACAACTCACCACCAGCAAAGCTCGTTGATTGGGTAGGATTTAAGAACTTTATTGAAATTTTTTCTCTAGATATTTGGCGTGAAACATTTATATCTGTTTTTGCTTGGACGATTATTTGGACTTTCACAGCAACAACCCTTCAAGTTGCAATTGGAATCTTCTTGGCGGTTGTCTTAAATCAAAAGGAAATTAAGTTTAAAGGTGTTATCAGAACACTGTTAATCTTACCTTGGGCAGTTCCAGCATTCGTTTCCATCTTAATTTTCTCAGGTTTGTTCAATGATACATTTGGAGCAATTAACCAATCGATTTTAGCACCTCTTGGAATCGATTCCATACCGTGGATGACAGATCCTTTTTATACTAAGATTGCTTTGATCTTCATTCAATCTTGGCTCGGTTTCCCGTTCATCATGGCGATGACAACAGGGGTACTTCAATCTATTCCTGGTGAACTTTATGAAGCAGCAACAGTTGATGGTGCATCAAATTGGGATAAGTTCCGCAAGATTACACTTCCTATGATCTTGTTTACAACTGCGCCAATCTTGATTACGCAATACACGTTTAACTTTAATAACTTTAACGTTATCTATCTATTTAATAACGGTGGACCTGCAGTGGCGGATCAAAATGCAGGCGGGACAGACATCTTAATCTCTTGGATCTATAACTTGACGATGACATCAGCTCAATATAGCAAGGCAGCAGCTGTAACTGTAATGTTATCTTTGATCATAGTGTCACTCGCATTGTGGCAGTTTAGAAAAACGAAATCATTTAAGGACGAAGGAATGATTTAATATGAGTATAAAAACAGCAAGAAGAATAAGATTAACTCTGTCCTATCTAGTTTTATTGTCAGCGATTGCGATCGTGGTTTACCCAATTCTTTGGGTAATTGGATCTTCATTCAATCCAGGAAATACTTTATCAAGTTCAACGATTATCCCTGAGAATGCAACTCTTGCACACTACAAAGAGCTATTTGCAGAAACGGATTATCTGATCTGGTACTGGAACACATTAAAAATTTGTTTTATTACAATGGTACTTTCTGTAATCTTTATCGGCTTAACAGCTTATGCATTTTCAAGATATAAGTTTGTTGGACGTAAGAACGGTTTGCTTCTTTTCTTAATTTTGCAGATGATTCCACAATTCGTAGCGATTCTTGCAATCTACATCTTAGCTTATCAAGTAGGATTGCTTGATACACACTTTGCCTTAATCCTTGTTTATGTCGGTGGATTGATTCCGATGAACACATATTTAGCAAAAAACTATTACGATACGATTCCAAAAGAGCTAGACGAGTCTGCGCGAATTGACGGCGCTGGTCACTTTCGTATCTTTTGGCAGATCATCTTACCGCTCTCAAAACCAATCTTAGCGGTAATCGCACTTTTCAGTTTCATCTCACCGTTCGCTGATTTTATCTTAGCGTCCATTCTGATCAGTTCAGATGAAAAAATGACACTTGCAGTTGGTCTGTTTAACATGATTAAGAATGAATTCGGAAACAGTTTCACATTATTTGCAGCTGGTTCTGTATTAGTAGCGATTCCAATCGGTCTATTATTCTTATCATTGCAACGTTACTTTATCTCTGGCTTAACTGCTGGTGGTACAAAAGGTTAATTACAGCACCTCACTATTAGGAGGAACGACGATGGGCAAAAGAATTGTATTCTTAAGCTTCGCGTTTCTTCTTTTTTTATCTGTTCAAAATAAAGCGCTTGCAGAAAAAAAGGAAGAACGATCATGGAAAGATGAAACGATCTATTTTATCATGGTGGACCGGTTTAACAATGGAGACAAAAACAATGATTTTGATGTAAATCTGAATGATCCTGCAGCTTACCATGGAGGAGACTTCAAAGGGATCATGGATAAGCTAGATTATCTTGATGAACTTGGAGTTACAGCGATCTGGCTAACACCTGTCGTTAAGAACGAACCAGGAGGCTATCATGGTTATTGGACGGAGAATTTCTATGAAACGGAAGAACATTTTGGTTCGAAGGATGAGTTGAAACAGCTTGTTAGAAAAGCGCATGATCGTGAAATAAAAGTCATATTAGATCTTGTCATCAATCATACAGGCTATAAACATCCTTGGTTAGATGAGGAGTCAAAAAAGGATTGGTTCCACCCAGAGATGGAGATCGGCAACTGGGATAACCAACAAGAAGTTGAAAACGGTTGGCTCGCTGGATTGCCCGATCTGAACACAGAGAACAATGAAACGCGTAACTATTTACTTGACATGGCAGAATATTGGATTAAAGAAACAGATATAGACGGCTACCGTTTAGATACAGTTAAACATGTTCCAAAAGAATTCTGGATAGATTTTTCTGAACGAGTGAAAAAAGCAAAGCCTGGCTTTTATTTAATAGGTGAAGTTTGGCACAACGATCCAAGATATATTGCTGAATATAATAAAGCAGGAATTCAATCGTTTGTAGATTATCCACTTTTCAATGAGTTGGTTCGTATATTTAGACAAAGTGGGCAATCGCTTTCAGAGCTGAACGCTGTATGGGAGCGAAACAAGTTCTATTATAAAGATCCATATACATTAGGAAACTTCATAGATAATCATGATAACATTCGTTTTGTACGTGAAGTGCTGCTGAAGCAAGAAGATCCGGAAAAGAGGCTGAAGTTAGCTCTTACTTACCTTTACTCCGCACCTGGCATTCCTATCCTCTATCAAGGAACAGAGCATATGATGGATGGAGCCAAAGATCCGGACAACCGACGCATGATGGATTTTTCTAAAAATAAGGAGTTCGAAAAGTTCACTTCAAAATTAGGAAAGCTTAGACAAAAACATCATGCACTTAGGCGCGGCGATTTTTCAATGATTGTTGATAGTGATGGGACAGCAGTCTTTCAGCGAAAATATCAAGATGAAACACTATATATCGTGTTTAACAATGATAAGAAGAAATCGGGTATTTCTTTTTCAGATAAAAGCCTTCATAATAAAAAACTTGTAAGTCTGCTATCTGACGAAGAGATTAAGGTGAAAGATGCTTCTGTCGATTTGAAAATGGATGGGGAAACGGCGGAGATTTATGCTGTTCAAAAAGCAGATTCACAATGGAAGCTATATTCAATTGTTGCTGTAGTAATTGTTGTAGTAATATTGAGCTCTTTCTATTTAATCAGTAGAAGAAAACAACGCTCATAATAGCAAGCTAGTAGCGGAAAAAAGATTTAGGCCTTTTAGTCTAAAAGAAACCGTTCAATTTATAAAAATAGTCGAAAACATTAAAAGTGGAAAGGAATTATTATTTCTTTTTTTCTACTAATTCTATACAATTATTGATGGAATTAAGTAAGCGTATACACTAAGTCAAATAGTCTGAAAGGAGGACTATATCATGTCAGTTACAATAAAAGACGTAGCAAAATTAGCAGATGTTGCACCTTCGACCGTTTCAAGGGTAATCGCGAATAATCCTCGAATATCAGAAAAAACAAAGCGAAAAGTAAAAGAAGCAATGGATTATCTTGGCTATCATCCAAACTTTAATGCGAGAAGCTTGGCAAACCGAAGCACTCAGGCGATCGGACTTGTCATGCCTAGTTCTGCTGACAAAGCTTTTCAAAATCCGTTTTTTCCAGAAGTAATCAGAGGAATCAGTACGATTGCACATGAACAAGAATACGCCCTATACATGTCGACAGGTAATACAGAAGATGAAATCTTCGAAGGGGTTGTGCGAATGGTACAAGGTCGTCGAGTGGATGGCATCGTTATGTTGTATTCACGTGTAGATGATCGGATCATGTGCTACCTGCAAGAACAGAAATTCCCTTTCACGGTGATTGGTAAGCCGTTTAAAAACGCTGAAAGTATCACACATATAGATAATGATAACTTCAAAGCTGCTCAAGAAATGACAGAATATCTCATATCACTAGGTCACGAACGAATCGGTTTTGTAGGAGGTAATTTGAATCTAGTCGTAACCATCGACCGGTTATTAGGCTATGAAAAAGCGATACGAAATGCGGGTCTGCCTTATAAAGACGAGTACATCGTTCACGAGGAATTTTTGAAAGAAGGTGGGCAGGAAGCCGTTAAAGAGCTTCTCGCTCTAAAAGAACCACCCTCAGCACTACTTGTTATTGATGACGTTATGTCCTTCGGTGTGCTGAGCACATTAAACGAGCTAGGAGTGAGCGTGCCAGATGATATCTCATTATTAAGTTTCAATAATGTTATGTTATCTGAACTCTCGTCTCCTTCACTAACATCCGTTGACATCAATATCTTTAAACTCGGCTATGAAGCTGCAAAGGGACTTCTAGAATGCATTCAATGTCCTGAAAAAGAATCAAAACGAGTAGTCGTACCTTTTCAATTGATTGAAAGACAGACGTGCAGTAAAGTTATCGAGAAGTAAGGGTCTGCTTGTTCACTGCATGCCCCATGGAAAGACCGGCAACCTGGAGTGGAAATCAACAAATCATAAAAGCCTCAAGAAGATAATTTCAAATCTTCTTAGAGGCTTTTTTCCTTAAGAGCGTTAATTATGGGAAGGATCGGCTGATTACTTTTACAAGAAAAAAAATCTTTAAACGGGTCATCTATATCTTTTATCCGATCCATGATTGACGTAAGTGGAAATTGCTCAGGCTTTAATGCAGCATCTACTTCATTCCAGTAGAGGGGAGTAGCCACTAAAGCATCATCGTTTCCTCTTACAGAATAGGGAGAAATAATGGTTTTGCCCTCTGCGTGCTGAATGTAATCAATATAGCATCGATTGCCGCGGTTCTTTTTTAATCGTTCGATCGTAAACCATTTCGGCTCTCGTTCAATTATATAGCGTGCAAGAAACTCTGTGAATAGACGTGAATCTTCGTAAGTAACTGCTTGTTCAGGTAAAGGAATGTAAATTTGCATACCTTTATTACCGCTTGTTTTAATGAATGTGGTGAGATGAAACTTATCGCAAACTTCTTTTATCATGAGCGCGGCTTTTACCGAAAGATGAAATTCATTACGAGATGGAGGATCTAAGTCCATTACGATCTCTGATGGATGAAAGTTATCAACTGTTTGGTAAGGAATGTGAAACTCGAATGCAAGTTGATTTCCTAACCAGAGTAATGTTGGTAAGTTATTACAAACGATATAATTAATATCTTCTTTCATATCTGTATGTACATAATGTGGAGCATAATCTGGACAATTCTTTTGATAGAACTTTTCCTCACTCACTCCATGAGGATATCTAATGACCGTTAATGACCGATTCTTCAAAAAAGGCAGCATATAAGGCGAAATTTGGGTCAAATAATTGATATATTCAACTTTAACAATATCGTGATTCGGCCATAATGGTTTGTTAGCGCTTGTTAAAGTTACGATCTCGCCGTTAACATGAAGATCTACTTGTTCTTTTGAAGACTTTCCCATGTACAATCCTCCCAATTTGTATCAAAACGGAATGTAACAAACCTTGGCTGTCTCAATTGATCTTTATATAGTTCTAAATAAGAAAGTTCTACGCAGATAGACGGTTCTATTAGAAGAAGAGACCCATTCCTACTTGCAATATTGTTCTTAACAATTTGAATCAATGCTTCCTTTTCTTCAGGGGAAATGCCATGAGAGAATAATCCCACGAATTGAACAGAACGATCTTTTTTAACGCCAACATGAAAAAAACCGTTATCTGTATCGTAACCTAATAAAATAAAAGGATGGAATTTAAGATTTTTTACTTTGATCCATTCTTTTGTTCGGATGCCAGGAGCCCATTTACTATAAAGCTTCTTCGCAACTATTCCTTCGCTATTACTTTTCTCTACATCCTCCATAAGATCAGGTTTTTTAGAAGTGAAATTTATAAAATTTAGACGGCTTTCGGTTAAAATTTTATTGTTTTGAACACCTGAAATCTGAATCAAATTCCGCAACTTTTCTTTTCGATCCAAAAAAGATTGCCGATAAATATACTCATCCTTTATTGCTAGGAGATCAAAGGCACAATATGAAGATGGATATTGTTCTGAAGCTTTTTCAATTTTATCGGGCTGCTTTAATCTGCCTCTTTTTTGAATGAGTTCAAAATTTGCTTTATTTTCGTTCTCTAGTATACATAGTTCTCCATCTAAAAGAATGGGAAACAAGTCCTTAACTTTATTCTCGATCGTTTTTAGGTGAGCTACAATTTCAGGGAAAATAGTATGCAAAGGATGACCATTTCTAGATGTCAGGATAACATTTCCGTGATCCCAAAAAAGTAAACATCTAAAACCGTCATATTTCACTTCATATACCCAATGATCCTCTTCTGGCAATTCGTTTGCAAGTGAAGGGAGCATAGGCTTTAAAAAGTGTTGTATCATGAACTAGCTTTCTTTTTTGTAGATGATTTTTTCTTTTTGGGTTTTGCTTCATCCGTATTTTTATTTTTATTAGACGCAGTTTCCTTCGTTTTCTTATTTTTATCAGTCGATTCTTTTCCTTTACTCTCATTTATAGAAGCTTGAAGTGCTTCCATAAGATCCACCACATTTGTTTTAGGTTTCTCTTTAGCAACTTTAACTTCATCACCAGAAATTTTTCTGTTGATCAGTTCGAGAACTGCTTCACGATATTCGTCTTCATACTTTTCAGGCTCGAACGGTGCAGTTAATTGTTCGATAAGCTGTTTAGCCATCTCAACTTCTTTTTCATTTAGTGACACTTCATCTGTAAGACCAGGAACATGGTCAACATTTCTTACTTCATCTGGATAAAAGATTGTTTCTAAAACTAAGCCGTTCTTGTATACTCGAACAGCTGCAAGATGTTCTTTTGAACGTAGGGTAAATTTAGCAAGTCCGATCTTTCCGGTATCTTCCATAGCTTTTTTCAAAAGAGCAAAAGATTTTGTGCCGTTCTCGCCAGGTCCAACAAAATAAGAACGATTGTAAAAGATGGGATCGATCTCTTCTAATTTTATAAAATCAATGATTTCAATCGATTTATCAGATACACCTGCTAATTCATCAAGTTCTTCTTTTTCAATAACTACGAATTTACCCGGTTCATACTCATAGCCTTTAACAATTTCTTTTGAATCTACAGTCTCTTCACATACAGAGCAAATTTTTTCATACTGAACCGGACTATGGCACTTTTCATGTAAATATCTCATTTTAATATCTTTATTTTCAGTTGCGGCAAACAGCTTAATTGGAATATTTACAAGACCAAAGCTAATTGCCCCCTTCCACATCGTGTGCATGAAGACCATCCTTTCTAACTCTTTTACGAATAGTTTCTCCATACGAATCAACATCATGTATATTTTTCCATAATTTATACAGATTTCGACAATGCATTGTAGAAACATGCGATATCATTCATAATAAGAATAGAATTTTTTATAGGCTCTTTTCTAATGATTGTTGCTTTTTAACTATTTTTCCTATGCACGTTGATTGAAGCGTAAGGTGGGAGACTGCTAATGGTACAAAGCAATAAGCTGGATCACCGCATGCCCCATCGAAATCGAGCAACCTAATAGGGGAATTCAACTACTATCGGAGATCAACAATGAAAACGAAAACAGCCTCTTTCAATAAAAGGGTGATAACATTGGATAGCAGTACAAACATACAAACAAATACAGAACTTGCTCAATTCTTGAAGATGCAAAAGACAAGCATTGTTGAAAAATGGCTGGAAAACGTACTGTTGCCTCAAAATGACCCTTTCTTTGAAGAAGTGAAAAAGAACGGCCATCAAACAATCATAGAATTAATAAACTACTTAGAAACAGGGTCACTGGAAAGGCTAAAAGCTTTAACTAGCAAGATTGCCAAAGAACGAATCGAGGCTAAAGCGAACGTAGGGGATTTTGTTCACAACATTAACGTTGGCCGAAGCATCGTTTATGAACTTTTAATGTGTTCACTTTTAAATGATCAATTAAAAGGTGATGGGGTATTAAAGATGCAGCGGTATTTTGATCAGCTCGTCTTTTTGAGTGTAAAAGAATATACAGCACTTAAGGATTCGATTATTGACCGGAAGAATCAGTTCATTCAAGAGATGCATCACGATCGATTAACCATGCTTGGACAGATTGCGGCTAGTTTTGCCCATGAATTTCGAAATCCGCTTACTTCAGTTAAAGGCTTTATCTATCTTTTACAAAAAGAATTAGATAAAACAGATCAATCAGAGTATTACTTTGAAATCATTCAAAATGAAATGCAGAGTCTTGAAGAAAAGATTACGCAATTTCTTTATTTATCAAAGATGAGAGGCTTAGAAGATAAGCTGGAGAAAGTATCATTATCAACACTTTTGAAGGAAATGCTAAACTTTATGTATCCGCGTTTTACCGAAGCGAATATCGTAACCATTTCTAAGGTCGAAAATGATGTGTATACCGAAGGCGACAGTTCACAAATCAAACAAGTGTTATTAAATATTCTAGTGAATGCAGTCGAAGAATTGAGCGGTTGGAACGGTGAGAGAAAGATTAAGGTTTCATTAAGGAAAAACGAAGAAAATACGGCAGAATTATCAATCTGCAATAATGGAAACCCCATTCCTGAATATTTACTCGAGAACGTGTTTGAACCTTTTGTTACGACAAAGTCACTTGGGACAGGGCTAGGACTTTCAGTGTGCAAACAAATCGTTGAAAAACATAACGGTACGATTGAAGTCTGTTCAACCAAAGAGGACACCTGTTTTACGATTAAATTTCCTGTCGTCTAAACGGTGTGGAAAATTTTTTGAAGAATGAACAAGAAAAAAGCTCCCTTTCATAAGGGGGCTTTTCTATCTTTATAGATGATCAGGTTTTTTGGAATATGGCTGTTTTCCGTTTTGTTTACTTTGGAGTTCTGCTTCATTTTTCAATTGATTCATTGCCTGATTATCTTCTGGTCGTTTATTATTGTCTTTTGTATTACGATGTGTCATGAATATCCCTCCTGACTCTAACATTTGTCAGAAGGGGTTTCATTATTCAACATGTTTTAAGATACATTTTTAGGTGTATTTAAAAAGAATAACGCAATTGTTCCAGGTCCAGCATGAGCCCCTATTGCACAGCCGATCATCGTTACTAAAATATTTTTATTTCCAGTTTCTTCTATTATTAAATCTTTTAAAGCTTTCGCAGTTTCAATATCATCCGCATGACTGATGCCGATCGTTATGTCATCAAGAGAAGAAGCTCTTTCTTTCATGATTTCTACCATTCGTCCTAGAACTTTTTTCTTTCCGCGCAGTTTTTCAAGTGGAAACAGTTTTCCTTCCTCCATATGAAGAACAGGTTTAATTTTCAAAAGTGTCCCCATGACAGCTGCCGTTTTACTCACTCTGCCGCCGCGTAATAAATATTCAAGATCATCTACGGTAAAAATATGTTCAAGGTGGTCCTGGTAATGTTGAAGCGTATGAAGGATCTCATCAAAAGACTTCCCTTCTTTTGCTTCTTTAGCAGCTTCATGCACCATTAAGCCATACCCTAATGATGCGGATTGACTATCAAAGACTTCAATCTGAGCGTTTGGAAATTCTTCAAGTACTTCATTTTTCATAAGAACTGCTGTCTGATAGGTCCCGCTTATTCCTGAAGACAAAGTAATATATATGGCAGGTTGTCCATTTCTAGCAAATGAAGTTAATGTTTCTTTAATAATTGATGGAGGGACTTGTGCCGTTTTAGGAACAGCGCCTTCTTTCATATATGTATATAACTGTTTTGGTTCGATATTGGAACGGTCTAAATATTCTTCATCATTTACTTGAACGATCAATGGAAGCATAATAATCTCGTATTCATCCAATAGTTGTTTAGGAAGATCAGATCCTGTATCGGTTATTATCGTAGTCATTATTGTTCACCTGCTTAGCTTTTTCTATATTTTAACTTGTGATGGAATGAAAAGGCAATGATCATGTTTAAAAAATAGCTCTTATGACTATTGACGCGGGGGATCATTATCTGTTAAAAATGAATCTTGGATTAATGAAAAAAAGGAGGGACTCTCACTTATGACAGAACGTTTTCGCTTAAGCGATCTAGGTATTACTGAACTAAAAAAGATCTTTTTTATCATTGTTGGAGCCCTGCTTAATGCCGTATCTCTCAACATGTTCTTAATACCGGCAAAAGTTTATGCTAGCGGATTTACTGGGGTTTCCCAGTTGCTTTCATCATTGCTGGTAAACACACCTTTTCCAATCAGCACTGGTATCTTGTACTTATTGTTTAATATTCCTGTTACGATTTTAGGGTGGTTGAAAGTAGGAAAGTCATTTACGGTATATAGCTTTTTGAGCGTAATCATGATTACCGCATTTCTAGAGATCATACCCATTACAGTTGTTTCTTCAGATATATTGCTGAATGCTGTTTTCGGCGGAGTTTTAGCAGCTTTGGGTGTGGGGGTTACCTTAAAGTATGGAGCTTCAACAGGTGGCCTTGATATCATCGCTATGATCTTATCGAGAATGAAGAACAAACCGATCGGTGGTTATTTCTTTATCTTAAACGGCTTGATCATTCTCGCTGCAGGTTTCTTATTTGGATGGGAGAAGGCGTTGTATACGCTAGTAGCTCTCTATGTATCATCACGTGTTATTGACGCCGTACATACGCGTCACGAAAAACTTACAGCGATGATCGTTACGAAGAAGGGCAAAGAAATTCAAGAAGCGATCCATGGAAAAATGGTTCGTGGTATCACGATCGTACCAGCAAAAGGCGCATTCTCTAAGCAAGATAAAGAGATGCTCATCATCGTTATCACACGTTATGAACTGTATGATCTAGAGCAAGTTCTTAAAGAGGTAGATCCTAATGCCTTCACAAATATCGTACACACAACTGGCATCTACGGCTTCTTCAGAAATGAGTAGGGGTCTGACCCCATAAAAATACAAAATACGTCAAATGTACACATGGCACGGACTTTGTCCGTGCCATGTTACATTTGACGATTTAACAATTAGTCTTGCTCGTTGTCAGCGTCGTTTTTCTTGCCAAGAGCAACTGCACTATTATCCGGATTATCAGAAGCGTTACTTTTACCCTGTGCAACTGCGCTCCCTTCTGGATTATCAGAAGCATTACTGTAACCTTGAGCAACTGCGCTATCTTGAGGGTTGTCTGACGCGTTACTTTTATTTATTGCAATCGCCCCATTATCGATGTAGCCGATAGCAATTTGAACTGGATAACCCTTTTTTTCATTGTCATTTTTACAACAATCTTTGTTATAGCCCATAGGAATCCTCCTCTCTTTTGTTAATTGTAAAGTGCTTGTCTGTTTTTACATATGCATTATGAGGTGTACTTTTTATGAAAGCGTGATTGGCACTGGTGCATCATGCATTAATATTTTCTGAACTCTGTTTACGTTTCGTTGTCAGCGTTATTTTTCTTGCCAAGCGCAACAGCACTATTTTCAGGATTATCAGAAGCATTACTCTTACCCTGTGCAACTGCGCTGTTTTCAGGATTATCAGAAGCGTTACTGTGACCTTGTGCAACAGCACTTGCATCAGGATTATCAGAAGCGTTACTCTTTTTAATAGCAATAGCACCGTTATTTATATAACCAATAGCTATTTGAACGGGGTTCTGCTCATGTTCTGAATACCAGGAGCACTCCTTTTCTTTCTTACCCATATTAAATTACACCTCCTTGATGTATTACAATATATTCTTTTAAGCTTGTTTTGTCAGGGCTTGTTTACTAGTTAATTAGTACATTTTTTAAGTAGACTCTTTTAGAGAGGAATACCCTGTTTAGGATTAAATAAGGTACCAGGGTATTACCAGTGTTAAATTTACCAAATACGGTTTAGTTTAAATCCCACGGGTCTTTTCGTAATTTCACGGATAGAAAGAGGTGCAATAGGTAGCTTCATTGAAGTAAACTTCATGTCGTCTTGCTGTTCAAATGCAGGTGGGTTTTGAGCTGAGAGGGCGTCTTTAAAATCGCTATGGAGCAGAGTACCCTCTTTCTTAAGTGTGGAATCTGAAACTTTTTCTATTAATAAAGGTGCTCCTACAGGTGTCTCTTCTAACAATTCAAGTGGTGTTCCTAGTTCGGCTTTGCTTTTTTCAAAAGCGACCGAACTGTAAGTTGGATTATCAGAAGCATTACTCCTTTCTTGAGCAACAGCACTCTTATGAGGATTATCACTTGCGCTGCTCTTTTCTTGAGCTACTGCACTATTAGTAGCACGATCGATGGCATTACTGTCTTTAATTGCGATAGCTGCGTTATCAACATCTCCAACTGCAATCTGCTCAGGATTTTGTTCTACATTAAGGTAAAGATTTAGATTTACTTTTACAGGATACTCGCTTATTTCTTTTTTTAATTTTTTCTTGAGTTTCTTCCTGAGCTTATTTTTTAAGTCTTTTTCAAGCTTCTTTTCTAACTCTTTTTTTGATTTCTTGTCCATTATGATTTCCTTTCTTTTTTACTTATTTTAGAATGCGAAGACATATTCGCATTCTATCTTTATTGTGAACCTTCACTTTAAATGAATAATTTATTTAAATCGCTTTTACTAAGCATCTGAACTACTCCCAAAATAATCATCTATCTTGTCCCGTAAAAACAATTAAATGGCTCAATAAAACCTCCTTGGTTATAATCTACAATACAATATATTCATTCAAACGAGTAAGGGAAGGGCATGTATACTATTAGTTGCAATTTTTTAGGTAGCATTAGATTGGAAGCAAAACACGTGAGATTTTTTCCGTTAAATATTCATATATGGAAAACAACGTCGAAGCTTTTACTAGAGGACACAAAAGCGGGAATATGTAAAGTTAAAGCGGTATTTAACCGCTGTAAAGTCATGTCACACGGAAATCAATTAAATCAGAGTATTTGGCTTTAACAGAGAACTTAACATGCAATCTAGGGTGGCAGATTCGAAAAACAACTCATTTAGGACTGAGGGGGTCAGACCCCACACAATTACAAAACCTTGAATTTGTACACACGGTATGGACATGGTCCATACCGTGTGTTTTTTTGTGAATTTTTTCAATAAAATCACCATATAAAGGTAAAAATGAAAGTGAGGTGAAAGATAACATGAAGCCATTTAAAACGTCTGTTATAGTCTTACTAATTGCTTGTACGATTATATTCATAATGTCAGCTTGTAACAACAAAGAAGAGGATAAGCCTAAAGTTAAACACGGTGAAGTTACTTCTCAGCTCAGTCCCGTTCTATCCATCCAACAAAGAAACGATGGGATTGATGTGCTCGCAGTTCTTGAGAATCATAGCAATCATACGGTAACTTTATCTTTTAATAGTTCCAAGATGTTTGATTTGGCGATCTTTGATTCTTCGAAAAAAGAAGTTTTCAGACATTCCAATGGAAAGAACTACGAGAAGAAACAAGAGGACGTACATATTAAAGCAGGGGCAAGTCACATTTGGAGATCAAAGTGGAAAATTTCTGCAGAGAATAATAAAGCAGGCATATATACAGTTAAAGCAACCTTTATTCCTAACGAAATTTCACCAGGGTCGTTGAGGACTGAGGGTCTATCAGTAGAAGAAACGCTTACTCTTCAAGGGAGATCTGAAGAAAAGAAAAATAATGCTTTTCAAAATATACACTTTTCAGGAAAAGACGGTACTTATAAAGTATCTGGAGAGGCAAGAGTGTTTGAGGGCTCATTTGCCTATTCTGTTTCTGATGGTCATCATGTTTTTATCGAAAAGAAAGAACAAATCGGGGAAGGTGGACCAGATTGGGCTCCATTTTCGTTCGAAGTTAATATTCCAGAGGATGAACTGCCTATAAACGGTACCCTCATGCTCGAACTTTTTTACTACAGTCCGAAGAACGGGGAAAAAACAGATACACTAGCAGTGCCGCTTCAGTCTTTTAAATAAGTTCTTTATTAAAAAGATTGTTGCTTTTAAATCCTTGTCAGCATTGACAACTGATTGGAGTGGAAGGTGCGTGCCTACCACATGAGATACTACTTGCAAGGCATGCGACGAGGAAGCTTACTACGAAGCATCACTTGTAGACGCAGGAGCAAGGAACTTCTTAAGGCGGGCAGCTGAGACACTTAAGAGTGAAACGTACGAATGTGGCTCAGCGTCTGCCCCGTGGAAAGCGAGCAGCCTGGAACGGAAATCAACACTTCCAAAAGCAACAATGTTTACGAAAACAGCCTTTAAATAAAACAATTTTCACAAAAAATCACAACAAAAAACCAGCCCTATCGTAAAGGCTGGTGTAAACAACTTAAGCATTCTCTTCTAACGCTTTTTGAATTTCTGGCATTAATTCGTTCCAGTCACTGTCGTTCGTTTTATTTACCGTAATAAAGTTTTCAAAACCAAAAATCGATTCTACTCCATCAATAGATAACAATGCTTTTGCTAGAGGTGAGTCTGTATCATCACCTACGCGTGCAGAAAGTCTTCCTTCTAAAAATTTCTCTGATCCATCAAATTTAATTGCGTTTGGATTCGGTGTTGGTTGAATTGAGAATTCTACTGCCATTACAAACACTCCTTCAAATTATAGTATTAAAAATGAAATGCATATCTTTTAGAGATAATATCATGAAAATCCAATGAATTGTACAGATGCTTCGTTACGGAGTTGTTGATGCCTGTTTCCAGTTCAATGGATTTAATGCCATCTCTCTCAGCCCAATAGATTAAATGTAGTAAAAGTTTTCGGGCAATTCCTCTGTTACGATGCTTCTCATGTACATAAAGTTCATTTAGCCAAAGGTAAGGTCCGCCGATCCGAAGACTGACTCCCAAGTTAAAAAAAGCAACTCCAATGACAGAATTTTCTTCTTCTGCAATGATAATTCCGCTTTTATCTGGGTTTTCAAGCGCCATCTTAATACCAGCAAACGTTCTGGATTTCTCTTCTGGCTCACCGTCCATCGTGCGCTGCTGTAAGAATAAATGCGCAATTTCTTCGATAATATGAGATTCAGCTTCATTCGTTACACGATATATTTTCATATAATGCCCCCAAAATTACTCTAAAAACATAAGAGATCTCGCTCACATAACACATTATAACAAAAATAATAGTGGTATGACGTTTGATAAATGGTAATTTCTTTCGAATAGTTTAAAATAGAGAGATTGAAAAGAGGAGATGAGTAAGAAATGAAGACTCTTGTTTGTTTTGGAGACAGCATCACTTCAAAAGAAAAGAGTAAAGATGGCTCACTTAGACTAACTTCCCGTTTAAGACAAGAACTAACCGAATGGGTAGTTATGAATGCTGGAATACCTGCAGAAACAACGAGAGCTGCTCTTGTTAGGCTACAAGATGACGTTTTAAGGCATCATCCTGATTTTGTTACTATTCTTTTTGGTGCAAATGATTCAAGTGATCATAGACTTATTCCATTAAAAGAGTACGAAAAAAACCTGACTTACATGGTAAATAAAATCGGAGCAGATAAAGTAATCTTAATCAGCCCAGCTCCTGTGTTTGAAGACCAACAAAAAGCCCGGACAAACGATAGAATGAAAAGATATGCACAAACCGTTAAAAAAGTGGCTAAATACGAGGGTACATCTTATATACCATTGTTCGAAACATTGGTTGAAAAGAACATTGAAAAATATGTAATAGAAGATGGTCTTCATTTTAATAAGTTCGGATATGAAGAACTAAGTGAACTTGTGATAAGAAAAATTAAAACATTGACAGCTATTACATTCCCAAAAAAACAGCTTTCTCCATGATAAGAGAAAGCTGTTTCTTGTACTTAGTTTAGGCGATCAGGGTTTTCTTCCAATAAGCTCTCGGCGTCCTCTAAACTTAAGCCTGTGGCTTGAGTAAAAGATTGGGGCTGACTTGATCCCGATTGGTGGTTTTCAGCGTGTCCAGTTGTGGAATTTGCTTGCGACGAGACACTAGAATGATTATCCAATTCTTTTTGGAATTCAGCGAGCTGAGCGCGCTCTGCATCAGAAGAATTAGCCATTGCAGAAGAAAGAGCATTCTGTGCTACTTCTTTGTCATGACCTGAAAGTTCAGCATGATTGGCATGTACGCTGTTAGAAATTTGGTTATTTAAATCATGTGTTGAATGTTGTACCTTTCCTACAGCTTGTTGAACAGCATTTCTTGCAAATTGAAATAATCTGTTAGCCATCGTTAAATGCCTCCTAATGAATTTCTTTCTTCTTTTTCACGTTTTCGATCTTGTTGCTCATCTTTACTAAAAGCCATTGTTGTTTCCTGACTTACCATATCGGCACCTTGCTTAATCGTACGTTTGGAACGACTTTTTTTACTCATTGCAATTCCTCCTTTTCTCCCGTACGTTTAGTTTTTACCTTAAGAAGTACAATATGTAGCAAGAAACTTCAAACGTTTTAAAAAGAAATGGAAAAAAAGATCTCCAGCTAAAATTCAGCTGAAGATCCTTAACGTGATTAAACAAGTTTTAAGATATTTTTTAAATAATGTGCAATGCCTTCTTCTTCATTTGTGAGGGTTACATAATTAGCACGTGCTTTAAGTTCATCAATGGCATTTCCCATTGCTACCCCATGACCTGCATAATCAATCATCTCAAAATCGTTGTCTTCATCTCCAAAAGCTACAATACGTTCTTGTGGGATATTGTAGTATTCAGCAATCTTTTTAAGACCTGAGGCTTTGCTGATACCTGAGCGAATAACTTCAATAATGTTCCAGGGAGCAGCCCATACTCTTTGATCAACAACTTCAGCATGTTCCTTTTGTAGCATCGCTCTTAATTCTGAAATATGATGATCTTCTGGATGAACCAGAATAGCCGTAGGATCATCTTTTAAGGTTTTATGAAGATCACCAATTTGAAGCGGATTTTCATTCATGATGAACGTATTAACAATCACTTCATCAGGTTTTTTTAAATAAACATCATCAAGAACCTCAACCATGATATTCTTAACTTTAAACGACTCACAGGCTGAAATGATACGTTTTGCAACGTCAAGTTCAAGCGGGGAATGGTGAATACCGAATTTTGAATCATGTGGATGATGCACAAAGGCGCCATTAAAATTTACAATCGGAGTGTTGAGTTCTAACTCCTCATAATACATGTTTGATGAACGAAAAGGTCGACCAGTAGAAATACAAACATGATGACCAAGATCGATCAATTGGAAAAGTAGTTCTTTTGTTTTTCTTGGAATTTTTTTCTCGTCATTTAATAAGGTTCCGTCTAGATCTAATGCAATTAAGTAAGGTTGTGTCACGAAAGTACCTGCCTTTTTTAGGATGCTTATCTAAAGTGTATTATTTTACTTACAAAAAGTCTATTCATACAGGGCGTCTTTCATGAAAAAGAAACATGTCTCATGATAAGATGGAAAAAAAGAGAAAGAGGAGATACACACATGGTTTCAATACAAAAAGGAACGATCGGCGATATTCCTTTCTTACTTGCGGAAAAACCAGAAAATGCAGGTAAACCGTTGCCGCTTTTCATTTTCATACACGGATACACGAGTGCAAAAGAACATAATTTACATTTCGCATATTCATTAGCAGAAAGAGATTTTCGAGTGATCTTACCAGATGCCTTACATCATGGAGAGCGAATCGTTGCGAATCCACCCAAGTCGATGGAATATGACTTTTGGAATATCGTTCAGCAAGGCATTCAAGATGTGAATCGTATTATGGATTGGGCTAAAGAAAATGAGTTTGTTCTAAAAGATCAAGTGGCAGTTGGTGGGACTTCTATGGGAGCTATCATCACATACGGATCACTCGTCAACAATCCGAAAATTAGTGCTGGATGTGCACTCATGGGTACTCCAGCTCATGAAAAATTTGCAAGATGGCAGATCGAAAGAATTCAGAATGCAGGTTACGATATTCCACTCACAGTGGAAGAGCTTGAGAATTCAATTTCTTCCTTGAAGAATTACGATCTTACACGTAACCTTGATAAGCTTAACAACCGTCCATTATTCATTTGGCATAGTGAAGTGGATGCTGTAATACCATATGAGTTTGCAAAACCATACGTAAAAAGCTTAACAGAGAAAAATAGCTCATCAGTGTACATGAACGACAAAACTTCTGGTCATAAAGTTTCACGTGCTGCTTATTTAAACGCTGTGGAGTGGATTGCACAACAATTACATGCAAAAAAAGAAACGGTGTAATGATTTACCCCGTTTCTTCCAGTTTAAGCCGATATGTTCGTTTAGGCTGATACATATGATCAATTTCGTCAATCTGCTTTTGCAGAGAATGCATGATGCGAAGGGACCAAACTCCCTGTTCGTTAAATTCTTCTGGGATGTCGGTAATGGTTACTTTATAGCCGGAACGGTGGTAATATTCATAAGAAACCTTCATTCGATCAACATCCTTTCCATAATTTAAAAAAATAATAACAAAGATAAACATAAAAGTAAACTGAAAAGTGTTTATATTCTGAAAATTAAAGAGGTGAAACTTTGCCAGTTACTAAACGAACACCATTACCTGTTGCTCGAGCCGTAAAAAAAATCATGAATCATACCCGACATTGGGGAATTGAAAAAGTTTCAATCACTGAGTGTGATCATCGAATATTGGCAGAAGATCTTACAGCTACCCATGACGTTCCTCCTTTCAATCGGTCACCTTATGATGGTTTCGCCATTCGTTCAGATGATACGAAACATGCATCAATGGATCATCCCATTACATTGAACGTTGTAGAGACAATTGGAGCAGGTCAAGTTGCTGTATGTGAAGTAAAGAGCGGGATGGCAGTTAGAATTATGACAGGTGCAAAAATACCAGATGGTGCAGATGCAGTTATCATGTTAGAACTAGTAAAAGAGCTTGTTGCTAATAACAAAAAACAAATTCAAATAAAAAGATCTGTACAAAAAGATGAAAACATTTCTTTTCGTGGTGAAGACACACGTGAGGGCACAGTTTTAGTAAAAGCAGGAACTAAAATTACCCCGGGCATTGTTGCCATTCTTGCCACTTTTGGGTACCATACTGTTTCCGTTTACAAAAGACCTGTTGTTGGAATTCTCTCAACAGGCACTGAACTTCTTGAAGTAAATGAAGAATTGCAACCAGGAAAAATAAGAAACAGCAATGCTTATATGTGTGCAGCACAAGTTAAAGCGATGGGAGCGGAAGTTAAACTCTATCAACATCGTGAAGATAACTTTGACTCTTTGTATAAAAGTATCAAAGCAGCACTGAATGAAATTGATGTATTGATCACTACAGGCGGTGTATCTGTTGGAGATTATGATTTCCTTCCAGAGGTTTATAAAAAGCTTGGAGCAGATGTTCTTTTTAATAAAATTGCTATGCGTCCAGGCAGTGTTACGACCGTTGCGGTTTTTGAAGATAAATGGCTTTTTGGGCTTTCTGGAAACCCATCGGCTTGCTTTGTAGGTGCTGAACTTTTTGTGCGGCCAGTCATTTTAAAAGGAATGAACATGTTAAAGCCACATTGCAAAGTTACTAAAGCCACACTTTCAAGTGATTTTACTAAGCCTAATCCGTTTACTCGATTTGTTAGAGCTGTAATAACAGAAGTAAACGGTGCAAACATCGTAACTCCTGCTGGTCTTGATAAATCAAGCTCTGTTTCCTCTTTAGCCGAAGCGAACTGTCTGATCGTTTTGCCAGGAGGTACAAGAGGTTGGGAAAAGGGTAGCGAAGTGGGTGTAATCACATGGCTTGGCGAAGGGAGTGAATGGCCGTGGGATCACCCGTTATTCTCCAAGTCGTCGGCTATCAGAACAGTGGAAAAACAACTCTAATAAGTAAAGTCTTAAAAGAGTTAAGAAAACATCACATACAAACAGGGGTCATTAAACATCATGGTCACGGAGATCGGATAGATTTTAATGATTCTGGAAAAGATACAGAGCAACATCGAAGTGCAGGAGCTTCCATTAGCTGTGTTACATCATCTAAGAACTCCATATTAACCATGGATTCAGAATTACCATTGAATAAAGCGATTGAACTTTACGAAATGCTGGAAATGGAATGCATTTTAATAGAAGGATATAAAAATATTCAGTTTCCACGAGTCGTACTTTTACGAAATAAGATAGAAGATATGGATCTTTTGCTGAATTCTCTTGAGGTGATTGCAACCATCCAAATGGAAAAAACTATGGCAGGGATGTTGCAGGAAACAGATAGTCCCCACTTCATAAGAGATGATGAAAAAGAGTGGATGGACTATTTAATTACCTATATCACTCGTGACCATCAAAAGGAGAGTGGATTATGAAAATGTTTAAGATAACATCTGAACCAATTAATAATCAAGACGTTATTGATTCTGTCGTCCACCATAATGCAGGAGCCATTTCTGTATTCATTGGAACGGTTAGAGAAATGACAGGAGTAAAACAAACGAAGTATCTTCATTATGAAGCTTATGTACCCATGGCAGAAAAGCAACTTGAAAAAATCGGAATTGAGATTCAAGAAAAATGGCCAAGTGCGATCACGGCGATTACACATCGAATCGGAACACTGCAAATATCTGATATCGCAGTTACAATCGCTGTATCTACTCCACATCGGCAAGATGCTTTTGAAGCAAGTCGATATGCGATTGAGCGCATCAAGGAAATAGTGCCCATCTGGAAGAAAGAGCATTATACGGACGGGGAAGAGTGGGTAGGTAATCAACAAGGGACAAAATCCTTTCCAGCTGGACATCCAGAGGGAGTAGTGAAAAGATGATCAACATCTTATTGTTTGCAAATCTGGCGCAACAAGCCAAAACAGAAAGAGTTTCAATTGAAGTTCATTCTCCTCTTAGTGTGGAAGAAGTTAGAAACTTCCTACAAAATCAAGTTGGAGATCTTTCTGGAATCGAAAATGCACTCGTTGCTGTAAATGAGGAGTATGTAGAGTTAACGGATCAAGTGAAAGATGGGGACACGGTTGCATTCATTCCACCAGTTAGCGGGGGTTAATAACTTAAATTTTCAACAACTCAACCTAGCTCACTGAACGTGGTGCAATAGAAGATTGAAGGAACCTGCAAGAACTGTCACTCTGCAGGTTCCTTCTTTTTGTTCTTTTCAAAACAAGTAAGACAGAAATTCTGATTATTAACGATATGCCCTTGAAAAAAACCGTCCATACAATATAATTGCACACCACAAATTGCACAGGTTCCTACAAGTTCCTTCATTCTTTCATCTCCTTCGCTTTAAACGATTTGATTTTTTCATTCGAGGAAGTGCTGATGCTGGCTGTTTACGGAGCCATTTTAGGAATTTTTTTAGTTCAGGAGAATCTTTTAATTTTTCTATCGTGTTATAAAGTGAAGCTAGTTCGGGATTTGTAAACAAAAAATGAATCTGTTTATGACATGGAATACAAAGGTTTGCTGTTTCAGAAAATCTGCCGCCTTCTTCTTTTGGAATTAAGTGATGAACTGTTAAATCTACTGGTTCTCTTCTACAGAGCTCACATGTACCTTTCTCCAAGGTTTTTCACAATCCCTTCGTCTAAAAAAACTGTATATTGATAAATGTACCATCTTCTTTTTCTTTGAATAGGATGTGGTAGAAGGAGGGGGTAATATGTATCCGCAACCATATCCATATGGACCATCACAAAATTTTGGTGGACAATCGGCGGGAATGAGTCGGTCTTCATTTAAAAAAATGTATAAAACGTGCTTGAAAAACAGAAATCAACATGTGCAAATAATGTTGATGGATGGTGTAACATATACAGGTTTTATAGAACATGTGGATCAGCAAAACGTTTATCTTGCCATACCTTATGTTGAAGAAACTCAAGAGAACCGCAACTCTGAAGCGCAATATGATGTAAGAGGATATCAGATCTATCGATGTATGTTTCCGCTTCATGCTGTTGTAGGAGTAAACGGAGCGTTTTAAGGGAAATTTTGATGTAATCCTTCTTTTTTTAGCAAGAGTTATCAGTGTAACCGCGGGTAACCTATAATAGAAAGGAGGTTACATCAACGTATGGGGCAGAATAAACATTTTAAACACGGGCAAAAAGCACCAAATAACGGGATGTATGTAGAAATCGGTGAAACCGGAAGTATGGTAAATGATCCGCAGCAGATCCATTTATCTACAGGTGATCGATTTCCAGAGACAACGAACCATAACAGAGTTTGGACATATAAAAGAAAGCCATAGCAAAAATAAAAACCCGGTACATAAACCGGGTTTTTATTTTATATTTCTTCGCTTTTTGCTGGCAGTAACTCACCAAGAACAGAAATAATGACTGTAAATACTACTCCAAAAATACAAGCAGTTACGAAATCGAATGTTCCGCCTTGCATTGAAACGAGCACATAAAAAATCATATTACTTAATAATAAAGACCATATTAACGTCCAAATATAACGCATGTCACATTCACCTCTTTATGTAAACGAATTCTTTACCCTTCTGTATAGTAACAAAAGTTGAGATAAAGGGAAAGATTCTTTGTGTAAATAATCGATCAATAATCTATAAATGTTAAAAATTTTCATAAATTGTTCAAGCTTAACAGGATAAGGAATAAATACGAAGAAGCTACATACAAGGAGTTGTTAAATTTGGAGGGATGGCACAATGGAAGACAAGTTGGAAGAATTAAAAGCGCTGGAGGAACAAGAGGAAAACAATTTGACATTGGAAGGTAAACAAACGTTAGAACAATTGAAAAAAGAACTTAATACTTAGGCAGATAACTTTAGCTAATTTGGTTCCCCTGCATACATTGGTTAAGAAAAGCGAATTCGAGGGGAGAAATGTGAGTATCGACAAACGCACTTTCCAGATAGACAATCAATGGAATATCATACATCTACCAAAGCAGCCGAACGGTTTTGCTGTGATGATCATCGGCGATTGCAGTCATTATGTTGATGAGCATACGAGCCTTTGGAAACAAAACACTGAACGTGCAAACCTCATTCAGTCCCTCAAAAATCAAGGATATACTATCTTTTATTCTAATCTATACGGAAGACATTGGGGCAGTCCAAGAGCAGTCATTCTTGCAAAGCGACTATACCACTATGTTATGAAGCATGAGATTTTAAACCCAAATATTCATTTGATCGCAGAGGGCATGGGATCACTTGTTGCACTACAGCTTATGGAGGATATGGAAAAAAATATTCGCTCAGCCCTATTTATCAATCCTTGTATCAACTTGCAGCACCATTTTAACCATGAAAGACAGAATCGGCTATTCTTTAAACGACTGAAAAGAGAAATTATATCTGCTTACAACTCGGAAGAAGATATTGAGTCACTTGTCGAAAAACTACCTCAAGCAGAAAAACTAACAGCAAAAACACCTGTTCAAATATGGCATGCAGCACGTGGTGTTGCATTTAATTTTAAAGATCATAGCCGACCATATGAGAAGAGAAGACAAGAATTGGCATCACCTATTTCACTTTCTATACATGTTCCTGAAGCTACGTTCAATCCAGCTAGGGCCTTTCAAGAATATTTTAAAAACCATGAAAAAGTGTTGTAGAAACCTCATTACGGGAATAACGTGATGAGGTTTTTGTGTGCAAAAAAAGTATCGTATTCTTTCTTGTAACACCATAGGATAGTAAGAGGAGAAAAATGGACTGGAGGCTCTTACATGAAAAAGGCATTTGTAACAGGAGCGGCAGGGTTTATCGGTTACCATTTGTGCAGCCGTTTGTTGGATGAAGAAGTGGACGTCGTCGGCATAGATATGGCAGAATCTCCAGACCGGATTGATTTCATTGCTCGTCATGCCGGATTTCAATACCTTCCATATGATATTAATGAAACAGATCTCGAACCACATACAAACGGATGCGATGTTATCTTCCACCTTGCTTGCTCAGTCAAACCAACAGCACCATGGGCTAACATTGAAGATGAAGTGCAAAGAAACGTCTCCGTTCTCAAAAAAGTCGCATCATTAGCTAACAGTGAAACAAAATTGATCTATGTGTCTTCATACGATGTATATGGTAAAAGACATGGAGATGTTTTGGAAAACTCACCGAAAAACCCTGAGTCACTTTTTGGTCTAATAAAGCTAACAGAAGAAAATATCGTTAAACAACTTGCTGAACAACATGATTTTCCATTCGTAATCATGAGACTGCCGACTGTCTATGGACCCGGTCAGCCTGAACATCATACGTACCAACAAGTGATTTCAATAGAGGAACAAGATCAGAATAGGAACGATTCAATCTCCAAAGATTCCGTTACTGAAGATGTTCTGTTCGTTGATGACGCAGCTGAGGCATTATTCTTGGCAGCTAAATCAAAAGCGAAAAATGAGATCTACAACATATCTAGCGGTAACCAGAACCAATGGCTTGAAGGATTAACAGAATTAAAAGCAGATCAAATTACGTTTAAAGAAAAAAGAAAGATGCGGATTAAGGGTGAAAAAGCAGAGAATGAACTGGGGTTTCGGGCCAAAACGAAAATAAAAGAAGGCATCATGAAACAGATTATGCATTTTAGAAATCGAAATAAAAAATCAAAGCCCAATTCTAAAGAGATTTAACAAGTAAAGGTGATCCTGAGGGTTTTCGGGAGCACCTTTTTAATTGTCTAGTATGTGTACTGAGTGAATTAATTGTAGTGGGGATGGGGTATTCTGGTATTTTTCCTTGGCGAGGTATGTCGATTCGCTGGTAAATGAGGAAAACTCGCTGAATTAATTCAAAAACTCGCAGGAATATGTTCGAAATTTCTAGGATTATTCCAAGAATTTCTTGAATTAATTGTATGAATACCCCATTCGGTATAAACAGAATTTTCAGGACGAGCTTCCAAGTGAAGACGACTATTGAAAAAAAGCGGCAGAAAGCTCACTAACGAATCGTGTTCATTAACTATCGATAGCAACGATGATAAAAAAATAATCATGTTACTGAAAACAATGATTATTTAACATATTTGGTTTGAAAATTAATCACAAAACGTTTATACGCCACACATTTTTCTTTATAATTAATAACGGGTTAAAAACCGTGTACATAATGTGAGGGAGGAACTTGAAAAATGGAAACAGAACGCAATATGAAATTTATGCAGATCGCTATGTCACACCTGCCAGAAGCACAAGCATTTTTAGAGAAAAAAGGAATTGAACTTGGTATGGAAGATGTTCAGCCGATGCTTCAGCTTTTAATGAACGTGATGAATGATGCATATGAACTCGGAAAAGAAGAAAATAAGTAAACAAAGAAAAGCCAACCAGCTCGGGTTGGCTTTTTTTACTTCTTCTTAAACGCAGAAAAGATAGGTGAGATCTGTTGTGCGACTTTTACGGATTGGTCGATAACAGAAAAAATTTTATTGTAATCTAAAGAACCTTCCTGCGTTCGAAAAGAATGTAGAAATGGTCGAGGTATTGGTTGATGAAACGGCGGTGCCGGCATACCTCGGAATCCAGGGCCGCCAAAATGGTGTGGTGGTGGAAACCCTTGCTGCATATGCTGTTGATTTTGGCCCATTGGAAAACGTCCAGGAAACTGCGGAGGATACATCGGTTGCTGTCTAGCTTGAGGATTATGCATGTTGAACCACTCCTAATATCAATTTCACTAAACTTACATTTTTCTTCCATACAGGATATGCCCTACGGCTTATATTGGTGAAAGAAAAGAACTTTAACTAGACAAAATATAAGAGATATCATAAAATTAGTACCAGGTCATAATATTTGATTATAAAAAGAAATGCAGCCGATCAACATAGTAGAGGCGCAAGAAATGCTCGATAAAAACAAATTAAAAGCCAAAGGGGTAATGTTATGAATGCAGGAATCATAGGGATGGGAAGCTATATCCCTGAAAAAATTCTAGCGAACTCCGACCTGGAAAAAATGGTTGATACTAATGACGAGTGGATTCGAACTCGAACAGGAATCGTAGAACGCAGAATTGCAGAAGAATCGGTAACAACGTCTCATATGGCTAAATATGCTGCGGAAGAAGCGATAAAAGATGCAGGCATCTCTGCAGAAGAAATTGATCTTATCGTTGTTGCAACTGTTACACCAGACAATCCATTTCCATCAGTAGCTTGCCAATTACAAGAATCCTTAGGTGCGAAGAACGCCGTAGGTATGGACGTAAGTGCTGCGTGTGCAGGGTTCATTTATGGTTTGGTTGTTGGAAAGCAGTTCATCGAAACAGGAACGTATAAAAATGTTCTGGTTGTTGGCGCTGAAAAACTATCTAAAATAACAGATTGGAAAGATCGAAATACAGCTGTGCTTTTTGGAGACGGAGCTGGAGCGGCTATCCTTTCAAATGTTAGTGAAGGTAGAGGTATCCTCTCGTTTGAGCTTGGTTCAGACGGAACAGGAGCAAAACATCTGTATCAAAATGAATTTATCCACATGAACGGCAGAGAAGTTTTTAAGTTTGCCGTGCGTCAAATGGGTGAAACTTCATTAAACGTCGTTCATAAAGCAGGTTTGACAAAAGAAGACGTTGATTTCTTAATTCCGCATCAAGCGAATATAAGAATCATGGAAGCTTCTCGAGAACGTTTAGAGCTTCCAAAAGAAAAAATGGTTATGACAATTGATAAGTTTGGTAATACATCATCAGCTTCCATACCGATGGCATTAAAAGAAGCACTAAAAGATGGTAGAATAAAAGAAGATCATACAATCGTACTTGTTGGTTTTGGTGGAGGATTAACCTGGGGTGCTGTTGCACTTCGTTGGGGAAGATAATCACCAAAGGCCGAAAATGTGTACAAAGGAGAGTTGGTTTTACAATGAAAAAAAGAGTAGTCGTAACTGGTCTAGGAGCCGTAACTCCTCTTGGAAACAGTGTAGAAGAAACATGGAAAAAGATTGTTGAAGGTCAAAGTGGTGTAGGTCCACTTACAAGAAGAGATAAAGAAAAATTTCCGGTTAAAGTAGCTGCAGAAGCGACAGAATTTAACCCGGAAGATTTTATGGATAAAAGAGAAGCACGTCGTATGGATCGTTTCACGCAATTTGCAGTTGCAGCATCCATTATGGCTGTTAAAGATGCTAACTTAGATATCACAGAAGAAATTGCACCTCGAGTAGGGGTATGGATTGGTTCTGGAATTGGTGGGATGGATACTCATGAAGAACAATTTCGTATCTTTGAAGCAAAAGGTGTAAGACGCGTTAGTCCATTCTTCGTTCCAATGATGATACCGGATATGGCATCTGGCCAGGTCTCAATTACAATTGGCGCTAAAGGTATGAATTCATGTACTGTAACGGCTTGTGCATCGGGTGCAAACTCAATCGGAGATGCATTTAAAGTGATTCAGCGCGGAGATGCAGATGTAATGGTTACAGGTGGAACGGAAGCACCGATCACAGACATGGCACTAGCAGGATTCTGCCAAGCAGGAGCACTATCAACTAATCCAGATCCAAACACAGCTAGCCGTCCTTTTGATAAGGACCGAACAGGCTTTATTATTGGTGAAGGAGCTGGAATACTAGTTTTAGAAGAATACGAATTTGCGAAAAAACGCGGTGCTAAGATTTACGCAGAAATCGTTGGCTATGGTGCAACTGGTGATGCTTATCACATTACCCAGCCTGCTCCTGGTGGAGAAGGCGGAGCACGTGCAATGAGACAAGCGGTTCTTGATAGTGGACTAGCGCCGGAAGAGATTTCATATATTAATGCGCATGGAACGAGTACGGATTACAATGATAAGTTTGAGACAGCTGCTATTAAAGCTGTGTTTAACGAGCATGCTTATAAAATTCCAGTTAGCTCAACAAAATCAATGACAGGACATTTATTAGGTGCTGCAGGTGGAATTGAAGCAATCTTCTCTGTAAAAGCGATTCAAGAAAGTATTCTTCCTCCAACCATCAACTATGAAACACCTGATGAAGAGTGCGATCTTGACTATGTTCCGAATACAGCAAGAAAAGCAGAAGTGAATGCTGTTCTTAGTAATTCACTAGGATTCGGTGGGCATAATGCATCATTAGTTTTCAAAAAAATTGAAGAATAATTCATTGTCAAACCCCGTTTTCTTTTGAAAGCGGGGTTTTGCATACTTCGAGTTAATTACCTTAATTTAGAATAAAAAGGACAACCTCTGACTATACTGATTTTAAATACAAATCGGCTAAGAAGTGAGGGGTACAGATGTTATATTTACGTGATGTTTGGGTCAACTGGTTCGAAGGAGAAGAGAACGGCTATAACGTTTGTGAGTTTCATGAATGGAGAAAAGACGATTATATTGAACTATTGGATCAGGTTCCAATTATTAAAATAGAATCCACACTCTTTCATTACATTGAAAATGATTTGAATGATCTGCCGGATTCCCTACTTGAAGAGGTGCACCAGAAAGCTTACGTTAGAAAGAATAATCAACGAGTACAACTTGAGCACTGCTTTATCATTACGGATGAAAAGAAATCCCTCATCATAGATACGATGGGTTATAGAATACCAATCCGTAAGAGCAGACTTATACCAAGACAGGAACAGCTTGTATTTGAGATGGCAGAGCAGACGGAAACAAATGTCTATACGTTCAGTGAAAAGCAGTTAAGCAAAGAATATCACATCCTATCTCCAAATCCAGACAGCATGAGAGGGTTAACACGTAAAGAGAGACAGCTGAAGCAGCTTTTGTTTATGGCTTTAGATCAGCTTCATTCTACAAAAAATGTTGCTGAAATGAGATACTGGTGTACAGAGTGGATGCCAGAGCAATACGGAAGAATTCAGAGGATGGAATTTGACGAAGCGTGGGATGCGTTATACTGTGAATTAAAGAGCGGTTGGTCTAAACAGCATATGGATATGTGTGAGCGGTTAGTAAAAGGACAGCCTTATTTTGAAAAGATCTGGGAGCTTGAGAACGGTACACAAGTGAACTAAGGATGAAATCAAATAGTTCTAGAAAAAAAGTAAAACCAGCAGGTGATCGAATGACCACTTCTGCTGGTTTTTTGTTTTTTCTGCTACGTATTATTAAACACGCTTACGAGCTAATCCCATTGCTCGCTCAGCTTTGTTCAATGTTTTGTTCGCCACACGATTTGCTTTTTCGGCACCACGATCAAGAATGTCATCTAATTCAGTTGATGCTAAATACTCTTTATAACGTTCTTGAATAGGTTTAAGAGCATTAATAACAGCTTCTGCCACACCTTGTTTAAAGTCGCCATAACCTTTTCCTTCATATTTCTCAACAAGAGACTTGATGCTTTCTCCTGATAACTGTGAGTAAATCGTTAGAAGGTTTGAGATGCCTGGCTTATTTTCTTTATCGTAAGCAACAACGCCTTCTGAATCAGTCGTAGCACGCTTAATTTTCTTTAAGATTACAGATTCATCATCAAGCATAGAGATAAATGAATTTTGATTAGGATCCGATTTACTCATTTTTTTCTCAGGATCAACAAGTGACATGATTCTTGCTCCTTCTGAAGCAATACGAGGTTCTGGAATCACAAAGACTTCACGATACTTCTTATTAAAGCGTTCAGCAATATCTCGAGTTAATTCAAGATGCTGTTTCTGATCATCACCAACAGGAACGATACTCGTGTTATAAAGAAGGATATCTGCTGCCATAAGAGGTGGATAAGTTAATAACCCAGCAGATACAGCTTCTTTTCCTGTAGACTTATCTTTGAACTGTGTCATGCGCTCTAATTCACCAATATAGGTAACACATTGCATCATCCATCCCATCTTCGTATGAGCTGGAACTTCAGATTGTATGAAAATTGTCGATTTTTCAGGATCGATTCCTGCTGCTAAATACAAAGCAGCTAAATTTCTGCTGTTTTTTTTCAATTCAACAGGATCTTGTGCCACCGTAATGGCGTGCTGATTAACAACGCAGAAATAACATTCGTGTTCATTTTGAAGTTCAACAAAATGCCTCATCGCTCCAATGTAGTTACCGATCGTTAAATTTCCGCTCGGCTGAATGCCTGAGAAGATTACAGACATGATTCATCTCTCCTTTGTTTATAAAAATCAATATAAAAAGGCCCACTCGTCGCCTCATGCAAGGGACGAATGGACCGCGGTGCCACCCTTATAATTTTCATACATACCGAAAATCACTTTGACACGTACAGGTAAAGAACCTATACGCTGTCCATTGTATCGTGCGGACATCTACACGCCTGAGCCTACTATAAAGGTTCGGTCAGAATGCTCAAAAGCCCATTCCATCATGATTCACTACCTGTTCTCACCAACCACAGGCTCTCTTAGAGTTTCACATCATGTACTCTTCTTTCTCATCGCATATAACATTTATTTTTTGTAGTATACACAAATTATAAAAGATATGCAACGGCAATCGTAATGAAAGTTAAAAGAAGGCCGCTGAATAAAAACGACTTCATATATGAAACATTTATTCGCTCTGATACTTTAAAGTTTGTCTTAAATGAAACCACATCATCGATCTCTGGATGTCTTGATAAAGATCGAGCGACTTTCTTAAAGCTATACGTAATAAAGTCAAAGAATCCACCTTTTGCTACATATAAAGCAATGCCAATAAGAGCAATCGACAATGAAAAATAAAATAAAACATTTACGTATTTTTCAAGGGTAAAAGGTCCGGAAGATATTAAACTAACTCCAAATGCTATAACAACAGGGAACGCTGATATGATCAGGATTCTCTTGAAAATTAAGTTCATCTATAGAAGCCTCCATCTAGTAAGAATTACACCATAAGCATAAAGAAATGTACCATATTTTTTGAATTATACCGTCAGACTTTACTCCCATTGTAACAAATGAAATATAAAATTGACGAATTATCTTACAAAGTGAAGCATATCCTATCCTCACAAAAAATCGAGAATGTAATATTCATGCTAGTTTACACATAATTTTGGTAAAATTTGTAGAATTATCAGAAAATAAACCCTGTTTAGTAATAGGTACAAATACCTATTTTTTGTTAAAGAAAAGTAAATATAATGGGCTTTTTGTAAAACTCTTAAAAAAAATAAATGCACAATTGTTTGAAAACTTGTATAATCGAACTTGTAGATGAAAATGTCTGATAATTCTTGATGCTTTTATCTGCTAACATTTTAACAGGATAAAAAGGGGAGGTCGACTCATGAAGAAGTCAAAATGGTCTTTGCTTCTTACACTAGTTTTAGTTTTGAGCATGTTCTTAGCTGCTTGTAGTGGCGGAGATGACAAAGCTGGCGAAGGTAAGGACAAAGATAAAGATGAGCCAGGCACTGCAGCACCAAGTGAACCACAAGTACTTAATCTTGTAGATTCATCTGAAATTCCTTCAATGGATTCTTCACAAGCAACAGACTCAGTTTCATTTGAAGTAATGAACAACGTTTTCGAAGGTTTGTATCGTCTTGATAAAGACAACCAACCAACTGAAGGTGTTGCTGAAAGTCACAAATTAAGTGATGATGGTACAGTTTACACGTTTAAACTAAACCCAGACGCTAAATGGAGTGATGGTTCTCAGGTAGTAGCGAAAGATTTCGTTTACGCTTGGCAAAAAGCATTACACCCAGACACTCTTTCTGAGTATGCTTACATCATGGGCCCAGTTAAAAACGCTAACGCGATCCAAACTGATGGTGACCCATTATACGGTAAAGTAGATCAATTAGGTGTTAAAGCAGTTGATGACACAACTCTAGAAGTTACTTTAGAAGCTCCAGCTCCTTATTTCTTAGGACTAACTGGATTCGCAACGTTCTACCCACAAAAAGAAGAGTTTGTTAAGAAGCAAGCTGATAAGTTCGCACTTGAAGCTAACACAATGATTTACAACGGTCCTTTCGTTCTTTCTGAGTGGAAGCATAACGAAGGATGGCAGTTCAAGAAAAACGATCAATATTGGGACAAAGACACTGTAAAGCTTGACGAAGTTAACGTGAAAATCGTTAAAGACGTAGCTACAGGTGTAAACCTTTATGAAACAGGTCAAGTAGATACTGTTGGATTAAACTCAGAGTTTGTTGATCAGTTCCAAGGTAACGAAGATCTTTATACTCGTGGTGAAGCAACTGTATTCTTCCTTCGTATCAACCAAAAGAAAGAAGAACTTAAAAACGTAAATATCCGTAAAGCTATTGATATGGCTTACGATAAAAAAGCATTAGTTGATGTATTACTTAACAATGGTTCAAAACCAGCTTACTACTTAGTACCTGGTGAGTTCACGTTCAGCCCTGAAGGCAACGAAGATTTCCGCAAAACAAACGGAGACTTTGGTAAGTTCGATGCTGAAGAAGCGAAAAAGCTTTGGGCAAAAGGACTTGAAGAAATCGGTAAAAAAGAGCTTACTTTAGAGCTTCTAAACTACGATTCAGATAATGCGAAAAAGACTGGTGAATACATTAAGAACCAATTAGAAAAGAACCTTCCAGGTTTGAAAGTTTCAATTAAAGCACAACCATTTAAGCAAAAGCTAGAGTTAGAGTCTAACGGAGAGTATGACTTCTCTTATGCAGGTTGGGGTCCTGACTATCAAGATCCTATGACATTCATCGACATGTTCGTAACAGATGGAGCTCATAACCAAATGGGATACTCTAATCCTAAGTATGATGAGTTAGTAAATGGAGCAAAGAAAGAAACTGACGTTAACAAGCGTTGGGAAATGATGCTTGAAGCTGAGAAAATTCTTTTTGAAGATCAAGCTATCTCTCCATTATTCCAATCAGGTGTTACTGGACTTCGTAAGCCTTACGTTAAAGGTGTAGTAAACCACTTATTTGGAGCTGATGTTTCTTACAAGTGGATCTATATCGAAGGTAAACAGTAATAATTGTACTATTGAACAATAGTAAATAGTTTTTCTCAGGAGAGTACATGTGTTCCTGACATGTACTCTCTTTTTTGCCATGAAAAGGACAATTGGATATTTTATGAAATAAAAAAGATATCAGAAAATGTCGAAAAAAGAATATTTTCTATTGATATAAAATATTTTGTACCTTAAGATAGATATTACAGAAAGATTTCAAAATATTAAGGCTTGAAACATTTGGGGGAGGTGTTTGTAATGTTGCGTTATATTACACAGCGAATTTTATACATGCTTTTAACTTTGCTGATCATTGCAACGATTACATTCTTTTTAATGAAATTGCTACCGGGTTCTCCTTTTAACAACCAAGATAAGTTAACGGAAACTCAAAGGTACGCATTAAATGAAAAATACGGGTTAAATGACCCGGTGCCTGTTCAGTACATTAACTATATTACAAAATTGGCACAGGGTGATTTAGGATATACGTTTCAGTTTGATGGACGTACCGTCAATTCATTGATTGTCAATGGTATGGGACCATCAGCTACTGTTGGTTTTGAAGCTTTACTTTTTGGTACAATAGTTGGCTTGTTGCTGGGTATTATGGCTGCGTTAAAGCATAATACGTTTCTGGATTATGGTGCTATGGTCATCGCTGTATTTGGTATCGCGATTCCTTCCTTCGTATTTGCAGGACTTTTGCAATACTACGTAGGTGTGAAGCTACAATGGCTTCCAGTAGCATTTTGGAACGGACCAGAATATCACATTCTACCAGCATTCTCTTTATCCGTAGGAGTTATTGCTACAGTAGCTCGTTTTATGCGTACTGAAATGCTTGAAATATTAGGAACAGATTATATCCTTATGGCACGATCAAAAGGGGTTAGCAAATCATCTGTAATATTTAAGCACTCTGTAAGAAATAGCTTAATACCGATTGTTACTATCCTTGGACCAATGGCTATTGGACTGATTACTGGTTCTTTAGTTATAGAAAATATTTTCGCGATTCCTGGAATTGGTGAGCAATTTGTAAAAGCGATACAGGTAAATGACTACCCTGTAATAATGGGTACAACAATTTTCTATAGTTTCTTAATCGTAGCGATTATCTTAATCGTAGATATTCTATACGGAATTATCGATCCACGTATTCGTGTAGCAGGAGGTAAATCATAATGAGCATGTCAGAACGTAAACTAACACCTGATTTATTCCGCCCAGCGAATCTTGATTCTAACAGAGCTGAAGAAATTTCTAAACCAAGCTTAAGCTTTTGGCAAGATGCCTTTAGACGTCTTAAACAAAACAAAGGTGCAATGCTCGGACTGTTCGCTATCGCGTTTATCATTGTATTTTCTTTAATTGCACCTACATTTACTAATTACGGAATTGATGATCAAGAACTAATGAGATCAAATTTACCACCTAAAGTTCCTGGACTTGAAAAAGTGGAATTTCTAGGAGTTAACGGTGTAGATATTCGTGGAGTTAATCAATATGAAATGAAGAATGTGCCTAAAGATCAATATTTCTGGTTTGGAACCGACAACCTTGGACGTGATCAGTGGACTCGTGTTTGGAAAGGTACTCAAATTTCTTTATATATCGCTTTTCTAGCTTCAGCTATCGAATTGGTTATTGGTGTTGCTTATGGTGGAATCTCAGCATTCTACGGTGGTAGAACAGACGATGTGATGCAGCGTATCGTAGAAATCTTATATGGTATTCCTAACTTGGTGGTAATTATCTTGTTTATCATCATACTTGATCCAGGGATACTCTCTATTACACTCGCACTAGTAATTACAGGTTGGATAGGTATGTCACGTATCGTACGTGCACAGATCATTTCATTGAAGAATCGCGAGTTCGTTTTAGCATCCAGAACTCTCGGGTCAACTAACGGCAGATTAATTTCTAAGCACCTTTTACCTAATACACTAGGTGCAATCATCGTAACAAGTACGTTCACTATTCCTGGGGCAATATTCTTTGAATCTTTCTTGAGCTTTATCGGTTTAGGAATACAGCCTCCGGTTGCATCGCTAGGATCGTTGATTGCCGATGGCTTTAGGTCCATAAGAATCTATCCTCACTTAGCAATTTATCCTGCTTCAGTGTTGTGTGTTCTAATGATCAGCTTTAACCTTCTTGGTGATGGTCTTCGCGACGCGCTTGATCCTAAAATGAGAAGATAGGAAGGGGATTATATAAATGGAAAAACTATTAGAGTTAGATAACATACATGTCTCCTTCCAGACGTATGGGGGAGAAGTTAAGGCCGTTCGTGGCGTTAGCTTTACATTAGATAAAGGTGAATCACTTGCCATCGTTGGTGAGTCTGGTTCTGGTAAATCAGTAACATCTAAATCAATCATGAGACTTTTACCAAATAAAATTGGTTCGATCAAGCAAGGATCGATTAAGTTTCAAGGTAAAGATCTTGCAAAAGCTTCAGAACGCGAGATGGAAAAGATTCGTGGTGCTGAAATATCAATGATTTTCCAAGATCCGATGACATCACTTAATCCAACGATGACAATCGGAAAACAGATCATGGAAGGTCTTCGTAAGCACCAAAACATGAGCAAAAGTGAAGCTAAAGAACGCGCTGTAAACTTACTAAAACTTGTAGGTATTCCGAATCCAGAGCTTCGTGTGGATGAATATCCTCACCAATTTTCAGGTGGAATGCGACAACGTGTAGTTATCGCGATTGCACTATCATGTAATCCAAAAGTACTAATCGCGGATGAACCGACAACAGCGCTTGACGTTACCATTCAAGCACAGATTCTTGACTTGATGCGCGATCTTCAAGATAAAACAGGTACAGCGATTATCTTGATCACACATGACCTTGGAGTTGTAGCTAACTTGGCTCAACGTGTAGCTGTAATGTACGGTGGTATGATTGTTGAGACTGGTACAGTCGATGAAATTTTTTATAAGCCGAAGCACCCATACACTTGGGGACTATTGGCTTCAATGCCTAAGTTAAACGCAGAATCAAAAGAACTTTTAGCGATTCCAGGAACACCGCCTGATCTTATGAATCCTCCAAAAGGATGTCCGTTTGCAGCGCGTTGTCCATATGCGATGGAAGTTTGTTTGGAGAATATGCCTGAAGCTACAGATGTATCTTCTTCTCACAAAGCAGCTTGCTGGTTATTAGATGAGCGAGCGCCAAAAGTTGAACCGCCGCAAGAGGCATTAGTTGGGGGTGCTCGATAATGGCAGTAGTAGAGAGAGAAAAATTATTAGAAGTAAAAAATCTTAAAAAGTATTTCCCAGCTGGAAAAAAGGGTGTACTAAAAGCTGTAGATGATGTTTCCTTTGATATTTATAAAGGAGAAACACTTGGACTTGTAGGTGAGTCAGGGTGTGGTAAATCTACTACTGGACGTACAATTATTCGTCTCTATGATGCTACTGAAGGTGAAGTTCTTTATGAAGGCGATGACGTTCATGATAAAAAGTCTCGTTCTGAGTTAAAGAAATTTAACCGCAAAATGCAAATGATCTTCCAAGATCCATACGCTTCTCTTAATCCGCGTATGACGGTTAAGGATATTATTGCTGAAGGTATTGATATCCATGGATTAGCGAAAACAAAGAAAGACCGTGAAAATCGAGTTTATGAACTACTTGAAACAGTAGGATTAAATAAAGAACACGCAAACCGTTACCCGCATGAATTCTCAGGTGGACAGCGTCAACGTATCGGGATTGCTCGTGCCCTAGCAGTAGATCCAGACTTTATCATTGCCGATGAGCCGATCTCAGCTCTAGACGTTTCCATTCAAGCGCAAGTTGTTAACTTGATGATGGAACTGCAAAAAGAACGCGGACTTACTTACCTATTTATTGCCCATGATCTATCTATGGTTAAACATATTTCTGATCGTGTAGGTGTAATGTACCTAGGTAACATTGTAGAGCTTACAACAAGTGATGAGCTGTATGAAGAGCCGCTTCACCCTTATACACAAGCGTTATTATCAGCGATTCCAGTTCCGGATCCTGAACTAGAAAGAAGCCGTGAACGTATCATCTTAGAGGGAGATGTTCCGAGTCCGATCAATCCTCCAAGTGGCTGCCGTTTCCGTACTCGTTGCCCACATGCAATGGATGTGTGTGCAGCAGTTAAACCTAAATGGCAAGAAGCTAGAGAAGGTCATTGGGTAGCATGTCACCTTTATGATGAAGAAGCTGTAAAGCAACAGAATTAACACATTTAAAACGATCTCCTATAATACAGGAGGTCGTTTTTATGTTAAACTAATAGAAGTGTGTAAAGCGTATACAATTCTTTATACATCCCTAATAATTGATCGAGAAGCAGAAATGGGGTAGAACAATATGAACCTTAGTTTTATAGTTGATAGCGCAAGTGACCTTAAAATAGATCTTGAGAAACTGGATTACTCGTTAACAGTTGTACCATTGAATGTACAATTTGGAGAAGACCATTATTTAGATGGTGTGAACATTTCCGAAGATGAATTTTATAAACGTATGAGTATGGAACCAGAACTACCTAAAACAAGTCAGCCATCTCCACAATCTTTTTATGAAGCTTTTCAAAAAGAAGTGGATAAAGGCAATGATGTACTATATATCGGCATCTCATCTAACTTAAGTGGAACGGTTCAAAGTGCCACGATTGGAAAGAGTATGTTAAATGATGAAGAACAAGAAAAAGTAATCATTGTTGATTCAGGAATCGCTTCAGGCGGTGTACAAATTTTATTAAATGAAGCGATTGAATTAGCGCGTGAAGGTAAAGCACTAAGTGAAATCGTGAGTAACTTAGAGAAGACGAAGTCAGGCATTAAAGCTTACGTACTACTAGAAACATTAGAAAACTTGAAAAAAGGCGGAAGAATATCTGCTGTTCAAGGTGCTATCGCTGGAATGTTAAATATTAAACCGATGATTTCTATCATTGATGGTGTTGTTGAAACGATTGGAAAGTTTAGAGGAAGTAAGAAGGGTCTTTCTAAGATGAAAGAATATATTTCTGAATGGAAAGAAGAAAATCCTGAGAAAACACTTTATCTCATTCATAGTTTTCCTTCTACTGATGAAGTAAAAAAAGAATTCGAAGAACTATTTTCATTATCCAGTTTCCCAAAAGTGATCTATACTCGATTTGGTAGTACGATTGGAACGTATTCAAGCGAAAAAGCTATTGGATTTGTAGCTTATTAAAAAATATGTAAGAATGTTAAAAACACTCTTTTCCTTTTCTTAGGAAACAGAGTGTTTTACTTTTTCTTCTTCATGATATTCATCTACCATTTCATCTAATTTTTTTATCATGGTTATAGCTTTCATATCACTAATCGTACGATAGTGGTGGCTTCCGCCTGGTTCTTCATCGGCTTCGTCAGCTAATGCAACAACTTTTTGCAACGGATTAAGGTTAAGCGAGCCAGCAGGGAGATAAGAATCGGTGTGTAGTAAAATGGCAAGAGCAATTTCTTTTGCATTTTTACGATCTTCACCGAGAGACACTAAAATTCGATGCGCACGTTCTGCACCTTTAATCGCATGAATATCATTCTCTTTATACATGTCATAGTCCCAATGACCATTTTTATACCAAGTATAATGACCGATATCATGAAGAAAGGCAGCCTTCGTAGCTAAATCTGGATCAACACCAAATTTTTGAGACAAACGGTATGCATGATAAGCTGTTGAGATGGCATGAACCATTCCTGATCGCTTTACATATTTCTGTACATGCGGATGGTTATATAAATCAAGTAAGCTAATATTTCGCATATGATTTCTCCTTTCTATAAAAATGTATATTGTTATATACATTAACACCAATTGGACAATATATCAACAAAATAATTAAAAAAAGAAGCGATCAAATTCGCTTCTTTTTTAACCTAAATCAATATCGTTTAGTTTTTGAAATACTCATTCCAACGATCCGTAACTAATTTATCAATATCTTCACGAGTTTCAACCACATCCGGATAGAATGGCTTCATTCTTGCATCAATAATGATCGTTCCTTCATATTTAATCCGGTTTCTGTCTATTGTGCTTTTTGCGTATACATCATATGCTGGATCAAATCGTGTAAAGGTTGTCCATAAGAACTCAGCTTGTTTTGCAGCGATCGATGCATCATCAACAAGGAAAACCAATGGCCAATCCTTGAAAGAATCGTGACCGTTTACAAGCAATTTTTCTGCAAAATCAGGTGCTTCTTCAAATGATGGGCCACTTACCGTTAAACAGCCACCACAAAATACGCCAACGTCATGGATGCCTGAAATGGTACCACCATCATAAGTGCGTTTAAGTTTCCGGACAGGTTCACCTAATCCAGTCATAATTGCCTTTGAACCTGTATTGAATTTACGACCTGTGTAATCTAGAGTATCCATAGAAGTATCATGGATAATTAAGAGATCTCGTTCAGGAAGAAACCGCTCAAGTACGCCTTCTGCAAGTTCAGCAAAATTTTGAAGGTTTACAGGCTTATTCGTTACCATCAAGAATTTAGTAAGTGTCAGCTGCCCTTCACCCATTATACGGAAAGCATGCGCCAAACCTTCTTTATAGTATGATTCGCGCACAACTGCTCCTGCTAATGCATGAAAGCCGGTTTCTGCATACGTCCAAAGATCTCGTACACCGTTCATAACAACAGGGAATAGTGGACTCATTAACCTTTGCAAATATTCTCCGATAAAATAATCTTCTTGTTTTGGTTTCCCGACAACCGTTGCAGGATAGATGGCATCTTTTCGCTTCCACATCTTATCAACATTGAATACTGGGAAGTCATGTGCCCATGAATAGTAGCCATAATGATCTCCGAAAGGTCCTTCGGGTTCTCGAACATGCGGTGGAACAATTCCTCCAAACGCGAATTCTGCTTCTGCGATCAAAGGATGAGGATGACCATCAACATGTGTAAGACTTAATTTTTTTCCCATTAACATAGAGGAAAACATAAGCTCAGGAACTGCTTCTGGAAGAGGCGCTATGGCTGAAATCATTAGGGACGGTGGTCCTCCTAGAAACAGTGTCACAGGTAATGCTTCGTTTTTTTGTTCAGCGGCATAATGATGGAAACCTCCGCCTTTATGAATCTGCCAGTGAATACCGGTCTTGTTCTTTTCTTTAATTTCGATTCTGTACATACCAAGATTATGCTCATGTTTATCTGGATGTTCGGTATACACGAGTGGCAGAGTTACGAACGGATTGCTGTCTAAATGCCAGCCAGTTAATGCAGGCAGGTCTTGCATGTTAACATTTGTTGTAAAAGTTTCTAACAATGGAGCTTTATTTTTATTGACTGTTTTCGTGCCAAGTGATAATACATCCTTGATCATGCCTTTTTTCTTCCATAATACAGAAGGAGAGGGAGGCATTAACTCATCGATCGATCCTACGAGCTCTTTTACTAGTTGCTCTGGTTTTGGTCCAAAAGCCATGTCTACTCGCTTTATTGTTCCGAATAGATTCGTAACAACAGGAATATCCTTGCCTTTAACATTTGTAAACAGAAGAGCTGGTCCTTCTTCAGAGATCACACGTCTATGAATTTCAGGAATTTCTAAATAAGGATCCACTTCTGTATGAATTTCTACAATTTCTTTTTCAGATCTTAGCTGGTTGATGAAAGTTCTAAGGTTTTTATGCATTTGAACACCTCTATTATGTATGCTACCCTTATATTATAAAGTAGTTCGGACTTGAAATGTAAAAAACAACCCAAAATTCACGGGTTGTTCGCATTTTATCTTCTTTTAACAGGACTCCAGTTTTCTTGAAAAGACTTCGATTTATCCACAAAATGAAAAACTTTTTTACCGCCGAACAATTTTACAGCAATAAATTGGGAGATGCTTCCCATCAATGCTGTAATTCCAACTACACAAAGAGCCAGCAACGTTAAATCGGTAAAGAATGAAATCAAATGAGGACTCCTCCTTCTCACAACGAGTTCACCACGTACTTCTTTCTTTATTGTATCTCATGATAACAAAGGAAGAAAGAGGGAAAACTATATAATATCACCAAAAATTTAAGGAGCTGATGGGGAAAAAATGAACTGGTATGAGAAATTAAATCAATATTTTCCGATTGAAGAGATGAAATCTAAAGAACACATGGAATTATTACTAGATGAAAAGAGTGATATCTATCATAAAGATGAAGGTCAGTATCACGTACTAATGTATGTAGAACTTTCTGATTTTGTTTTTATTGATTATTTGTTTGTGTCCAAAGACGCTAGAGGTCAAGGACTTGGTCATAAGCTTATCGAAAAGTTAAAGTCAAAGGGAAAACCAATCATTCTAGAAGTCGAGCCAGTCGATTATGAAGATACTGATACAGAAAAGAGATTACGTTTCTACACGCGTGAAGGATTTGAACATGCATCAAGTATTGGATATAGAAGACGTTCACTTGCTACGAATGAAGTAAACGAGATGGAGATTCTCTATTGGTCACCAACAGAAGAATCTGAAGAAACTATTTATGAAAACATGAAAAAGACGTATAATGAAATACACACGTACAAGGACAGTGAATTGTACGGTAAGTCCTATCAGCCTGCAAGTGAAGTGTTAACTTTAGATACAGAGAATTCAGTACCTAAACCTGAGATTGTTGATGATGAGTCAACAAATACATCAGGAAAACCTGCTTCCGAGTAATACGATTTTCCTTTTTGAAGGAGGATGAGGCGTTATGAAACAAAAGGACAAAAAGAAAAAGACAAAACGAGAACTATGGAAAGAAATGCTTAAGAAAAACCTTAAGAAATTTAACCCGAGCATTTCAAGAAAAGGCCCTGCATCACAAGTTAAGAAAACAATCGCATAAGCTAGGGCTGTTGGAAGGAAGGATTCTTTCTTTTAACAGCCTTTTTTTATTTTTCGTTTTTGAAAAAAATCGAAAAAACAAATTCTTTTTTATGTTTTATGAAACTTATTCTTGGGTAATACGTCTATATATACGTAGATCCGGAAAAGTTGTGTAGAATATTTTGTAGTTGTATTACATTTGTATGTCAAATTCGTAAAAATGTACAAAAGTCTGTATAACCGCTACCGAAAATGTAAAATGTGTAGTATACTATGAATGATTTAATAACTTTTTTAAAGTGCCTAAATCAGAGAGAGGGGAAGGAGAGTTCCACTATGGTCACACTATTTACTTCGCCGAGCTGTACATCATGCCGTAAAGCAAAAGCATGGTTAAAAGAGAATGACATTCCTTATCAAGAGAGAAATATCTTTTCAGAACCTTTATCGATAGAAGAAGTTAAACAAATCTTGAGAATGACAGAGGACGGTACTGACGAGATTATTTCAACTCGTTCTAAAACGTTCCAGGAACTTAACATTAATCTCGAATCCATGCCATTGCAAGACTTATACCAACTAATTGCAGATCATCCTGGATTATTACGTAGACCTATCATCTTAGATGAAAAACGTTTGCAAGTTGGTTATAACGAAGACGAAATTCGTCGTTTCTTACCAAGACGTGTACGTACATTTCAGCTTATGGAAGCACAGCGTCTTGTTAATGAATAAAAGAAAAACTTCCGCTAGTAGATAGCGGAAGTTTTTTTATTATCTTGTCATAAAAGTTATAAAAAAGTTCATGCTTATAACTGCATGAACTTTTTATTATACTAACTTGTTCGTTTCTTCTTAAAAGTATTGGTTAAGATACCCGCAAGAATTACTCCAACAACTAAAAATACATATAAACCGTACTTCAGAACATCGTTATCCTCAAATACCGAATGAATCATGCGCTCTTCAACGATCATTCCTGCTGATGTGAAAGCAAGTACTCCAGCACCAATATAAATTAAAACAGGGAATCTTTCCATAAAGTGCAATATTATTTTACTTCCCCATATAATAATAGGAACTGATACTAACAGACCGATCACAACTAAAACGATATTTCCATGTGCAGCACCAGCTACAGCTAGTACATTATCAAGCCCCATAGCAATGTCAGCAAATATGATGGTTTTTACAGCGTCGGATAAGTTCTTGCCGGCTTTGACATCAAGCTCATCGTCTTCTTCTAGAATTAACTTATAAGCAATGATTAGAAGTAAAATTCCCCCTGCTAGATATAAGTAAGGAATATTTAATAAATAAACAGCTACAATGGTTAGTACTACACGAACAACGATAGCAAGTCCAGTTCCTAAGAATATAGCTTTATTTCTTTGAGCTTCTGGTAAGTTTCTACTGGCAAGGGCAATTACTATAGCGTTGTCTCCGCCGAGAAGGATATCAATTGCGATAATCTGCAACAATGATATCAGAAATTCTGTTTCCAAACGTAAACCCCCCGTAAATAATGAAATTTCACTTGTGTTATGGTACAATATGTTAACCTTAAAGACCTTTGAATTATAGTCCAGCTTGACCTGCTCCGTCAAGTTGAGAGCTTGGGATTCAACGCGTGAGCAGGATTAAAAAAGGGCAGTTTATACAGGCCTTTTTTATTTCCATATTTTCCGTTTTGTCATAGAATAAGGTACAAGAGGTTTAATTGTGATTGATGTATTTTTCAACGGAGAACATTTGGAAATAAGATTTGCTTTTTTCTAGGGGTATTTATCCCTTCACGAACAAACCGGAGAGAAGGGAGAGAAGCAGGATGGAAATTGAAAGAGTGAATGAGTTCACCATTAAATTTTTCATTACGTACAGAGATATTGAAGATCGCGGTTTCGATCGTGAAGAAATATGGTCTGATCGCGAAAGAGGAGAAGAACTCTTTTGGGAAATGATGGACGAAGCACATCAGCAAGAGCAGTTTCCATTAGAAGGTCCACTGTGGATTCAAGTTCAGGCTCTGGATAAAGGTCTTGAAATTATTGTGACTCGTGCTCAAATGTCCAAAGACGGTAAAAAAATTGAGCTTCCTATAGGCGATGATAAATTGGATTTACCGGTTGATCAAAATATTGAACAGATATTGGATCAGCAATTTCAAGTGGAAGAAGACTTTGATGAATTAGAAGAAACAGAAGAAGACTATTTATCCTTCCTTATTTCTTTTGGAGACTTTGAAGATGTTATCTCCTTAAGTCATACGATTGACTCTTCGTCTTTTGAAAATTCTCTGTTCCATTTCGAGGGTAAATATTATTTGTATGTTACATTTAATGTCGAAACTTCAGATCGAGAACAAGACGATTTATTAGCCCAGCTGTTGGAATACGGAAACGACTCTGATCTATCTGTTTACCGCATACAAGAGTATGGGAAGACGATTGTTGCAGAAGAGGCATTAGACCACGTACAAAAATATTTTAAATTATAAGAGATCACCGATTTCAGCTATTTTGAAATCGGTTTTTGTTTTTTTAACTTAGAGTTTTTATTAAGAATCCATCGTTTCAATAACTATATTGAGAAAAGCAAGAAGTGAAGTTTCTGCGATCATCGTTCATTATGATGAATGAGGAGGTGAAACAGATTGTTAGTCGCTCTTTTTAATAATCAGTTTGTGGACATGGTTGGAGAAACAACTAAGGAAGAATGGCATCAAAAAAATAAGTCTGGAAATTTACGCTGCCCGGTCTGTCAAAATAGAGTGATACCGAAATGTGGAACCAAAAAGACTTGGCATTTTGCCCATCAATCTTTTGAAGAATGTGATGGATATCATGAAGGTGAGACTGATTATCATCTCTTAGGAAAGAAAGGGTTATATAAATGGCTAAGACATGTAAATGAAGAGTCAATTCTTGAGTATTACATAAGAGATATTCGGCAGCGTCCTGATTTGTTTCTACAAAATCATCAGCACGCCATTGAGTTTCAGTGTGCAACAGTCACACAAGAAGAGCTAAGAAAAAGAATTAAAGGATATCAGTCTCTTAGCATGGAATCTGATTGGATTTTTAGTATGAAACGATTAAAGCAGAAAGGACCAGATTTATACTATATTCAAAGTTCAGATCTATCAGCTGCAAAAAAGGAAAGCGATGGCAACTTATATCTCAATTACTATTGTCCTCTAACAGAACAGTTTCTGCTGCTCAGAAATATTATTCCTCTATCACAAAAGAAAGCTATTGCAAACGGAAATACTTTTTCAACAAAAAAGTGTTCAGATATCCAATGGTTATCAAGAACGTTTACTAAATCCGAACAAAATAACGCAATTCATAACGCTTTATGGAGAAAGCAAAAAAACACGTGGAGAATGACTGCTTTTAAAAATACCTCTCCAGCGGTTATGTATATGAAGAAAGTTCTGTATTTTAATCACCGTTCATTAACTTTGTTTCCCTCTATTGCAGGTACTCCTACAAAAAACTACTATCACATTGAAACTTCACCTTACTTGTGGCAGACATATATGTTGTTCTTAATTGAAAAGCTCCCAACATCATTATTCTCCGTAAATTTTATTCAAAAGGAATTTCAAAGATTACTGCATAAACGAATTCTGCAAAAAAGAGATTTTCCTTATCTTAATGAATCTTGGAAAGATGCAATCCATGGCTACCTAGATTTTTTAGTCGACAATCTGCTCCTAGAAAAAGTGTCAGAAGGAACATTTAGAAAGCTGCAGCGTGTTCATTATCCAAAAACTTTGGAGGAAGCGTTTAAACTAGACGAAATTTTCAGTGAAAAGTCGTAATTTTTGACTTTGCATAAGCATTTTCTGGTAATATGTAGATATACATAAGGAGAAAGTATTCCTACTATTCTCTTTAATTTACCTGGAGGTGTATGTATGTCTCAAACTAAAACGAAATCATTGCCTAAACGTAATGAAGTCCCTGTTTCAGACACGTGGGATTTAGAAGCAATATATGCGTCGGACGATGTATGGGAAAAAGAATTCAATGAAACTAAAGATCTCTTGCCTGAATTAAAATCGTTTCAAGGAAAACTAGGAGAATCTGCGGAAACCCTTTATTCATATCTTCAAAAGCAAGACGAAGTAACTAAAAAACTCGGGAAACTTTATACATATGCTCATATGAGATACGATCAAGATACAACGAACTCCATGTATCAAGGGTTAAATGACCGTGCATCTAACCTAGCAACTCAAGTAAGCAGTACAGTCTCTTTTGCGGTACCAGAGATTCTATCTCTATCTGAGGATGCATTGGTCCAATTTCTTCAAAGTCATGAACCATTAAAGTTGTATAAACAAGCGTTAGATGAGATTAATCGTCAGCGTCCTCATGTACTTTCGAAAGAAGAAGAAGCACTCTTAGCAGATGTTAGAGAAGTAGCCAACACTTCTAGCAATACGTTTGGTATGCTGAATAACGCTGACCTCAAATTCCCGGTTATTAAGGACGAGAACGGGGAAGAAATCGAAGTAACACACGGACGATATATCCGCTTTTTGGAAAGCTCAGATCGTAGAGTAAGAGAAGATGCTTTCAAAGCTGTTTATGGCACATATGATTCATACAAAAATACATTTGCAAGCACACTAGCCGGAACGGTAAAACGAGATAATTTCTTTGCAAAAACGAGAAAGTTTAGTTCAGCTCGTGAGGCAGCACTTAACAACAATAACATCCCTGAAGCGGTTTATGATAATTTAGTCAAGACAGTAAATGATAATCTTGGATTATTGCATCGTTATGTTCGTTTGCGCAAAAAAGCGCTTGGACTTGATGAGCTTCATATGTATGATCTCTATACGCCACTTGTTAAAGATGCAAAGATGGAAGTGAGTTTTAAAGAAGCACAGCAGCTCGTCTTAGACAGTCTAGATCCGATGGGCGATGAGTATAAAGAGATCGTAAAAGAAGGCTATGAGAAGCGCTGGATCGATGTGCATGAGAACGCAGGGAAACGTAGTGGTGCTTATTCATCTGGTGCATATGGAACGATGCCATATATCCTTATGAACTGGCAAGATAACGTAAACAACTTGTTCACACTTACACATGAGATCGGACATTCCGTTCATAGCTACTATACTCGTGAGAATCAACCTTACCCTTATGCGGATTACTCGATCTTTGTCGCAGAGGTTGCATCGACTTGTAATGAAGCTTTATTAAATCATTATATGTTAGAGAAGACATCTGATAAAAAAGAAAAGTTGTACTTGTTGAACCACCATTTAGAAGGATTTAGAGGAACTGTTTTCCGTCAAACGATGTTTGCAGAATTCGAACAAGAGATTCATGTTCGTGCAGCAAATGGTGAGCCGCTAACTCCAGAACTATTAACGAAGATCTATTATGATCTGAACGTTAAATATTTCGGTGAAGATTTAGTGATTGATAAAGAGATTGGTCTAGAGTGGGCTAGAATTCCTCATTTCTATTACAATTTCTATGTTTATCAATACGCAACAGGATTCAGTGCGGCAGCTTCCTTGTCTAAACAGATTTTAGAAGAAGGAAAACCAGCAGTTGATCGTTATCTAGATTTCTTAAAAGCTGGAAGCTCTGATTATCCGATTGAAGTATTGAAAAAAGCTGGTGTTGACATGACCACACCAGAACCGATTGAAAATGCTCTTAAAGTTTTTGAATCTATTCTTGATGAGATGGAAGAATTACTTTTTGAGAAATAAACACAAAAAATCCTGTCCAGATACCTGGGCAGGATTTTGTTATGTTTGATCTAACCTATTCTTCTTAGTTTTGATCGATAGTTATAGCAGAGTGTTGTTAGTAGCACGGCGATAAAGAGTCCAGGTACCGCTAAAATTTTTGGTGCCATGTTTAGCAGAGAGAGCACAAAGAAATAAAAACTCCCTGCAAGTGAAAGTAAACTCACCAAAATCATAATCAAATACATAAAATTCTCCCTCCCTTTGTACATGTTTATTCATGTAGGGAAAGGATATGCAAAGCGTGTCCCTTATAATAAAAAAACCGCTGAAAAAAATCAGCGGTTGGGAAGATATCTCCAAAATGTTCCGTACTTCACCGGTACTCGTTCAACTTTTTGCTGTAGAACAAGCCGTTTTAATCTCTTTTCTGCTTCTTCACAACTAATCTGATATACCACTGAAACCTCTTTCGTAGCTACAAATGAGTAAGAAGAAAGAAAATCTTCTAATTCAGGTAGCGGTGAAGGCTCTAAAGGGATCCCAGACATTTCTTTTAGAATCTCTACATAAACATCATAAGAATAACAGCCAGATATTTTAATGCCATCATCATCTGTTTTATCATTGAAAACAATAAGCGTTGGGATTTGTGTTACATCCATTTCCTGTGAAAATTTCAGATCACAACGTAGAGCTTTAATGGTGGCTTCAGATGATAGATCACTTAAAAATTCATCTTCGTCTAAGTTAACAGAGCGAGCTATCTCTAATAATACATCATCATTTCCAATGTTTTGTTTGTTTAAGAACAAGTTCTCTCTGAGCTTTCTTAAAAACCGCATTCCTTGCTGCTTTCCTTGTAACTCAGCAGCTTTAATAGCTAGTGTTGCTTTATGTGGGGCAGAAATGGGGTTTTCCAACCATACATCTCCATCACAGCTCATACCAGAAAGGGAAGCTGTTTTTTCCCATTTCTCAGCAATTTGTTCAGCCGTGTTAATCCCTTTTTTTCGTGGTACGTACGTATTGAGTGATTCAAGACTACCACTAACAAAATGGCGTAATGTGAAATAGTGTCCGTACTGGACTTGCAATTTTTTTAGAACAGGCTCTAATGACCAGCATTCTGGGCATAGCGGATCGATGACAGAATAGATTTCCAATGGCTTTTGACAGGCATGGTTATTATTGTTCTCTTGTTCGTCGTAAAAGGAATTGGAATTATACAGTGTCAGCATTCTCGCTCCTTTCTGAATCCTCTATATTAACCATATGAAAAGCAGTCATTTTTAATCGGCTTAACAGTATGTTTTGCATTTCAGGTTCTATTTTTTGAATCGTCATCGCCTTTTCCATACAGGCAATCCATGCTTTGGCGTGCGCATTTGTTATAGGAAAAGGCATGTGACGCGCTCTAAGCATAGGATGTCCATGTTCCTCAGTATATAGTGGTGGCCCGCCAAAAAACTGGCTTAAAAATTGCGTTTGTTTATAGGCAGTCTCTGTTAAGTCATCAGGAAAAAGTGGAGAGAGCAATGAATCTTGACTGACTAGTTTGTAAAAAGTAGTAACAAGTTTTTCAATACCTTCCTTTTTTCCTAGCAGATCATATGGTGTTTTTGATTCGTCAAACATGGTCCAAAAGCTCCTTGCGTCAATTTGTAATTTTATTGTAGCAAGGTTCATGAATGGTAAGCAAACAATATGAATAGACAAGGATGTTGATTCGTTTTTAGTTGCCAATAAATCAGCTATGAAATGAGGTATATAATGCAATAAAAAAACCCTCAAAAATGGAGGGTTATACGAGTGATTGATACGTATTCATAATTTTATTCACGTATGAGATTGTTTCCTTAAATGGTGGAATACCATTATATTTTGCGACGTTACCCGGACCAGCATTATAAGCGGCAAGAGCAAGCTTTTGATTGCCATCATATTTATCAAGCATCATCTTTAAATATTTTGTTCCGGCTTCCACGTTTTGTATAGGATCAAAAGAATTAGTAACTCCTAACGATCTTGCCGTTGCAGGCATTAGTTGCATAAGTCCTTGAGCACCTGCGTGGCTTTCTGCAGTCGTTTTAAAATTAGATTCGTGTTTAATGACTGAACGAATAAGGTTAGGATCAACTTCAAATTTCCTAGCTGTGTTTTCAATGAGCTCATCTAGGCTTTTAGAAGGAATGCTTAACTTTTCAGTTGAAGTCGGAGTAGTAGGTGTTAAGGGTAATGAATAAGGTGGACTTGTATTTACAGTGAAAGGTTGAAACGTTTGTCCGAAGTTGATGTTAACACCAGCTTCCATTTCACTTGTGCCTCCAACATTTGAATAAGCTTCTTGTAACAAGGCTGCAAAGGGACTTGCAGCTGTGTTTTGCATACTTGAATAAGAAGAAGATGGAGCATTTACATTCAACTGCTGAAGTGCTTGAATTTCCATAAGTGCTTTATACGATTGAATATTCAAGAGAGATCCTCCTAAACTGAATTACTTAAAAGATCAGTTTACTTATTTCTGCGGCTTTCATTAAAGAAACGAGCAATTTTGCTTTCGGTATCTCTAATAGAGATCTGTTTAATAGTAAGCAATTCATTAAAATGATTTAGTCCACTAGTATAATCGGCAGATTCGTATTCTATTTCATAGTCGATTTTACCTAAATAATGATTTTCATCTAATACGAGAAGGCCATCTTTGTAAGGAAACTCAGCACGAAAAGTTGTGAGCTCTCCTAAATATGTAATTTTCTTAACATCAATATTCATTTTACTAATCTGATCTGTGACTTCTCCTGAGGGTAATGATTGCCCTTTTAATAAATCACGAAAAATATCCTTAGAAACATTTTGATGTGTTTCAAGAATATGTTTATCTAATTTTTGTTTTAGAGTAAGCGTATATTCGTTATTTTTTGTTCGAACTCGTAAAGCACTTCTTTGGTGTTTAAGTTCGAATTGTTGTGTATCGAAATAATAGTTGGTCTGTTTGTGAAAATCTTCTTGCTGAACATCAAATTCATCGATAAGTCTTAAAAATTCAAGCTGTGTTAGCAAATTCTTAAATTCAATTTCAATTTCTTGAGACAATTGGTTTATCCCCCTGTAGCTGTAGTTAAGTATACTTATTATCTCATAGCGATTACTGCATCTCAATTTCTTATTAAACTCCTATTTTGTGTTACACTAAACAAGAAGAAACAGGAGGTTGTTAACATGATGCCACGACGATTGAATGTGCAGTCAACTGCATGGAAAGAGAATAAGCTGATTCTGCTTATTCAAAATGAAACAAACAATGGAATATCTGACTGGAAAGATAGTGAAAGAATGCTAGTAGATTCTGATGGGTTAGCATTCATCTACGTTCTTGAGGATGAAGAAGGATTTATTTATATCTCGATTGATAATAATCATTGGAACGAAGTGAAAAGTGCACTCCAAGAAGATGCGATTTTCGTTGTTCAAAATGAGCAGAGAGAAGAGCTTGAACTTACTGCTTTCTCTAGAGAAATGGAATTTTTGACTGACAACATACAAGGAAATGCAAACTATGGGCAACAAATGGAAGACGAAGTGATCAAGATTTTTGGAACTGAGGAAAAAGCCCAATGAGTATGGACTGGGAAGCACTATTAATTCCTTACAAGCAAGCAGTTGATGAGCTTAAGATTAAATTCAGGGGAATGCGGGAGCAATTTGAAAAGTCAAATCAGCATTGTCCGATTGAATTTGTTACTGGAAGAGTGAAACCCATTAAGTCAATCGTGAACAAAGCATATCAAAAGAACATTCCTGATCAACATCTAGAAACGGAAATTCAAGATTTAGCGGGACTTCGAATCATGTGTCAGTTCACCGACGATATTACTACAGTGATCAACTTGTTACGTCAGCGCAACGATTTTACTATTGTCGAAGAACGGGACTATATCACGCATAAGAAGCCAAGTGGATATCGGTCGTATCATATCGTTATTGAATATCCTGTTCAAGTACTCGATGGGGAAAAAAAGATACTTGTAGAAGTTCAAGTCCGAACACTAGCTATGAATTTTTGGGCTACAATCGAACACTCTATGAACTATAAGTATCAGGGACAAATTCCTGAAGACATCCGTCAGAGATTGCAAAGAGCTGCAGAAGCTGCAAACAGACTGGACGAAGAGATGTCTCAGATCAAAGGGGAAATTCAAGAAGCTCAGCTTGTGTTTTTGGAACGCAATGATAAATCCAATGAAACCAACTTAGGGTCATAAAGGATGGAGAGAGAATGAAATTTGCCATCGTATCAAAAGGAGATAACAAATCCAATATCTTAACCGAAAAAATCCGTGCATATCTGGAAGAATTTGAATTGGTGTATGAAGAGAAAGAACCAGAGATTGTAATAACAGTCGGCGGTGATGGAACATTGCTTCATGCATTTCATCATTATGTACATCGGATTGATAAAACAGCTTTTGTTGGTGTTCATACAGGACATCTTGGTTTTTTTGCAGACTGGCTCCCTGAAGAGGTGGAAAAGCTCGTCATACATATCGCGAAAACACCTTTTCAAATCGTTGAATATCCTCTACTCGAAGTTACAGTGCGTTATATTGACGGTTTAGATGAGAAAAGATATCTCGCTGTTAACGAATGTACCGTCAAAAGTGTTGAAGGGTCTCTCGTCATGGATGTTGAGATTAAGGGAGAGAAATTTGAAACGTTCAGAGGCGATGGTCTTTGTATTTCAACACCTTCAGGAAGTACAGCTTACAACAAAGCACTCGGTGGAGCGATTATCCATCCATCACTTGCATCCATTCAATTGTCAGAGATGGCTTCTATCAACAATCGAGTGTTCCGGACGATTGGTTCACCGTTAGTTCTTCCACAACATCATACTTGTATATTAAAACCCGTAAATGATGTGGATTTTCATATTACGATAGACCATCGATTCTTAGTTCAGAAAAAAGTAAAATCGATACAGTACAGAGTAGCTGAAGAAAAAATTCGTTTTGCACGTTTTCGTCCATTTCCATTCTGGAAAAGAGTAAAAGAATCATTTGTCGGAGATTAATATGAATAACTTTACGATTACATGGCATGTACAAAATGAGGAGGCTCCCATCCTTTTAAGGGAGTATTTAAAAGCGAAACAGATTTCTAAAGCAGCGCTGACCGATATTAAGTTTCACGGCGGCGCTCTTTTTGTGAACAAAAAAGAAGTAACTGTCAGAACCTTTTTAAATGAAGGCGATGAAGTCACAGTATGCTTTCCTCCAGAAACAATGAGCTCTTCGATGGAAGTGGAAGATATACCCTTAAGAATTATTTTTGAAGATCAACATTTTATTGCGGTTCATAAACCTGCTGGGATGCCAACTATTCCATCACTTTATCAGCAAAATGGATCCCTTGCTTCAGCCGTTTTATTTTATTATCAGCAACATGGTATCCCAGGCACGTTTCATGCGGTAAATCGGTTAGACAAAGATACATCAGGTATTGTTTTAGTTGCTAAACACCGATTCGCTCATTCGTTAATGTCTAAACAACAAAAAGATAAAGTAATAAAGAGGGAGTATATTGCATTTGTTCATGGAGAGTTGAAGAATGAAAGAGGAACTGTGGATCGTCCGATCACAAGAAATCCAGAGAGTATCATAGAAAGAATGGTGAGTGAAGTTGGGCAACGCTCTATTACTCATTACGAAAAGATAGATTATGTAGAAGAAAAAAACTTTACTGTTGTCTCATTACAATTAGAAACAGGTAGAACACACCAAATCAGAGTACACATGTCTTCTATTGGACATCCACTACTCGGAGATGATTTATATGGTGGTTCATTAGAAATGATTCAACGACAAGCTTTACATAGTGAGAAAACCTCATTCATCCATCCATTTACAGAGAAGCACATAATGTTAAAAGCTAATTTACCTCAAGACATGAAAAATCTTTGGAATTCATGATAATTACGTACGAAAAATATTAAAAGAGGAGTGTTGCCTATAGGCTTTGCACTCCTCTTTTCTAATCGTTGAAAGACCGAAACTTTTCAGGAACATATGGCATGATTGACAGTACACTTACCGTCTCCATTTCAGGATATCGAAGCGCGCTCAACTTACCACCGAACACGCACCCTGTATCAATATTCCAGGTGTTTTGAATATGACGCACTTCTGCAACAGGGGTATGTCCATAGACGATGGTGATTTTTCCAGAGTGTTTTCTTGCCCAATCTCTTCGTACAGGGGTTCCATCAGGGTTTGACTCACCGGTTATATCCCCATATAGAACAAAAGTTTTAACTTTGTTATGAAATTGACCTACATAGTCTTCTCGAATTCCTGCATGAGCTACGACTAACTTACCTTGATCGAGATGGAGATAAAGAGGAGCATTCTCATAAAGTGTACAAAAATGATCTCTGACTTTTTGTCTTTCAACAGGAGTGAGCCCTTTAAGTTCTGCAACAGTTGTCTCAAGTCCATGTTTGATCTGAACGTTGCGTCCTAAAAAATATCGATACAGCTTGTTACAATGATTACCTGGTGAATATAGGGCTAGATCATTTTGTACAAGTTCATAGACATGTTCCATTACTTTTATTGATTCTGGGCCACGATCCATCAAATCACCTAAAAAAACGAGTCTTCGGTTGTCTATATGAACAGGAAGATTATTTCTCCATTCATATCCTAGCTCCGTTACAAGTTCTTCGTATTCCTTAAAACATCCATGAATGTCACCGATAATATCATATTTCATGTTCTTCACCTCATAAACATTAGGATACTTCAAAGACAAAAGAAAAACACCTGAGAAATATCAGGTGCTATTCAAACATATATTTGGTCGTTCTCGATCGAACGTTTAATACAAGACCAAAAGCAATCATGTATGCGAGTATCGAACTTCCTCCGTAACTGATAAACGGTAAGGGGATACCTGTGATCGGCATTACTTGAATGTTCATTCCAATGTTCTGGAATACTTGGAAAGTAAGCATACCAATTACTCCTGCGCATAAATAACTTCCAAAAGCTTCATTACTCTCAAGAGCGGTATTGATCATTCTGTATACCATCAAGAAGAATAGAGAAATAACGATACTTGTTCCGAAGAAACCAAATTCTTCACCGATGATCGAGAATATAAAATCAGTTTGTGCTTCGGGCAGATAAACTGAACCTTCCGTAAATCCTTTACCGAACAGCATTCCGCTGCCGATCGCAAGTAGTGCGTTTCTTGTATGATATCCGGCATCTTTATGTTCATACGGTTCAAGCCAAGCGTAGAAGCGATTAAGCTGATATTGATCGAGGATATGATCCACGAAAAATTGTGGAAAGGTAAAATATATCCAAACTAGGATTGATATGAACAAAATAAAGGAAAGAATAAGGATAACGATAATTCTCCATCTAATTCCTGATACAAGTAGAAGACTACCTGTGATAGCCATAAATACAAGACTTGTACCAAGGTCAGGCTGCATCAGGACAAGAAGTGTAGGGAAACCAGCAATTAACGCTATTTTCCCAAGCAATAATAGGTCTTCATGCATTGTGCGAACAATATACTTTTCATTGTGAGTAGCGATTGTATTAGCGATGGCAATAACCAGAGCTACTTTTACAAGTTCTGAAGGCTGCAAGGCGAAAGGACCAAATCTGTACCAGCTCTGTGCACCGTTAATGTTTGGAACGATGCTCTCTGGAGCGACAATAATACCGAGCAGTAACAGGATACCAAACCCGTATACGTACCAAGATAATTTTCTAAACTGATCAAAATCTAATACCATTACGCCGACTACAGCGATTCCACCGATAAAGTACCAAACGAGTTGCTTTATGACGAAGTTGCTACCGTATTGATCCATCATCTGCGCGCTATAGATGGCAACACAGCTCGTGATGACCATTAAGAACAAAAGAAACAAAAGATTATAATCGAGTTGTTGCCATGGTGACTTGTGGTTATTCTGCATGTAGATCGACTCCTTAAAGTAAAACAATAACATGTATTATCTTACCTAAAAACAAAGGGTTTGCAAATCATTTTGAGTATAATCGTTTGACATTTCTTTTTCTGCTTTACTATAGTAAACCAATAATATAAAGAAACGACGGAGGTTTTATGGAAGAACATGCATCGTTTACTTCATTAATATTAGTTATCCTTACAGCATTCTTTGTTCCTATTCTGCTAAACAAATTTCGGCTGCGAGTCATACCTGTTGTTGTAGCGGAAATAATCGTCGGAATTATCTTAGGAAAGAGCGGTTTTGATGTCGTTCATTCTGACGCATGGCTTGAAATCTTATCGGTTCTGGGCTTTATTTTCTTAATGTTCTTAAGTGGTCTTGAAATTGATTTTAGTATCTTTGCGGGTGAGTCTAGTTCTAAGAAAAAGAAAGAAGAGAAAAGGGAACCGAATCGCATTCTCGTTTCGAGTATTATCTTTCTCTTTATACTGATCCTCTCATATGGATTATCGCTTCTTTTTGTGTGGGGTGGATTTACAGAGAGTGCGTTCTTTATGACGCTAGTTATCTCAACGATATCACTAGGAGTAGTTGTACCTACATTGAAAGAAGAAAAGTTATCGAAGACGACCATTGGTCAGATCATCTTACTTGTGGCGGTTATTGCAGATCTAGTAACCATGATTCTCCTCGCTTTATTTGTTTCCATGGAATCAGGTGACCCGAGCAGAATGTGGCTGTTACTTATACTATTTGCGGCAGGTATTCTTTTATATTTTGTAGGAAAACAGATGAGACACAGATCCTTTCTTGACACGATGTCTAAAGGAACGATTCAACTTGATACAAGAGCAGTTTTCACATTGATTATCGTCTTAGTAGGTTTGTCAGAATCTGTAGGGGCAGAGAACATATTAGGTGCTTTCTTAGCTGGAGTTCTCGTTTCTCTTCTTTCACCTAATAAACAACTTGTTCATAAACTCGATTCTTTTGGCTATGGATTTCTAATTCCAATCTTTTTTGTAATGGTAGGGGTTGAGCTGGATATTCGTTCGATATTTGCTGATCCAAAAGCATTAGCACTTATCCCTCTATTGTTGATCGCGTTACTTATTTCTAAGTTTTTGCCTATATTGTACCTTCGAAAATGGTATGACTGGAAAACGGTGACGGCAGCAGGATTCTTATTAACTTCTACACTTTCATTGGTGATAGCTGCTGCAAAGATTGGTGAACGAATCAATGTGATCGATGCTCGAACATCATCAGCATTAATTTTAACAGCTGTTATTAGTGCGATCATTACACCAATATTCTTTAAAAAGCTGTTTCCGAAAAAAGAGGAAGCAGAAGCGGGTAAGGAACAGCTTGTTTTTGTTGGAGCAAATCAATTCACGCTACCGTTGACGACAGAGCTTGATCAAACTCGTTTTGAATATCGCCTTTATCACACGAAACAAGAAGAAAAAGATCAAAAACAATTGGATAGCTTTAAAATTCAAGAGCTTGATGATTACGAGACAACAACTCTAATGCAGGCAAATGTTTTTGATACAGATATTATTGTATTTGCTACAGGAAAGGATGAAACAAATGAAAGGCTTGCTCTCTTTGCAAAGGATGAAGGTGTGGAAAGAGTTGTTGCTCGAATTGAAGATCCATTAAAAAGGGATGCACTTAAAGACAAAGGTATTGAAGTTTATTCTGTTTACTTTTCTTCTCAAGTGTTGTTAAAAGCGTTGATAGAGAATCCAGCAGTAGTGGATATTCTGACAACGTCTGATAATAGCTTGAATGAGATTCTCGTTGAAAACAGTGCCTATCACAGAACGGCTTTAAGAAACTTTCCTTTCCTTGGTGATAGCATCATTGTTCGGATCTACCGAGGAAAAGAGTCGATCGTTCCGCATGGTGACACGGAAATCTTGTTAGGAGATAAAATGGTCGTGACAGGAAGTAAGCAACAAGTGCTCCAGATGAGGCAAATATTGAGTTGAATTCTAAAAGTACTGGCTGAAGTGCCAGTGCTTTTTGTTTGCCAAAAAAAGAAAGATAAAGCCTAATTTATTAGAAAAATGAGCATGCTAGAAGTAAATAAAAAAAAATAGGGAGTTGAAATGTTATGATGCCAGTTGTTCATTGTCCAAAATGCGGAAAAGACCATGCATTAGGTCATGAGGTTTTAATCGCTCAATCGAATCAAAATGTGATTTATCGCTGTGATTCATGCGGTTATGAAGTGAAAGACATTCAGACTAGTAAAGGTTAATAGTGAATTTCCTATAAACTTCTGTTATACTAATTAGGACTTGGTACTAATAACAAATACTAATTAATACAAAATGAACAGAACGATGGGGAGGAAAATTTATATGTATAATCTTTCATTAGAAAACAAAACATTTGTTGTTATGGGTGTTGCGAATAAAAGAAGTATTGCTTGGGGAATCGCACAGTCTCTATCAAATGCAGGTGCGCGCCTAGTATTTACATATGCAGGTGAAAGATTAGAGAAGAACGTTCGAGATCTTGCAGAATCACTAAGAAGAAATGATTCAATCGTCCTTCCTTGTGATATTACGAATGATGAGGAAATTAAAAAAACTTTCGCTACATTAAAAGAAGAAGTTGGTGTGATCCACGGACTCGCTCATTGTATCGCTTTTGCTAACACGGAAGAATTAAAAGGCGAGTATTTAAACACGACGCGTGAAGGCTTCCTTCTAGCTCACAATATTTCATCGTATTCACTAACGGCTGTAGTAAAAGAAGCTCGTCCTCTTATGACAGAAGGCGGAAGCATCGTGACGTTGACTTATCTCGGTGGAGAAAGAGTAGTTTCCAACTATAACGTTATGGGTGTGGCAAAAGCTTCACTAGACGCAAGCGTAAAATATCTTGCAAGTGACGTCGGTAAAGACGGCATTCGCGTTAATGCCATTTCAGCAGGACCAATTCGTACACTTGCTGCAAAAGGTATCGGTGACTTTAACTCTGTACTAAAAGAGATCGAAGAAAGATCACCGCTTCGTAAAGCAAATACGCAAGAAGAAGTTGGCGATGCTGCGTTGTTCCTAATGAGTGACTTGGCTCGTGGTATTACAGGTGAAATTTTACACGTGGATAGTGGATACAACACAATTGCTCGATAAATAGAAAACCCCTCAAAGGCTCACATTGGGCTTTGAGGGGTTTTTTCGCTTCTCGGACTGTATCCTATTCTCATCAGTCCTGTTTAAAAGTTGTGGCTGTATCCTTTACTCAGCAGCCGATCAGTCAGCGTCAGTAGGTGTTACACAAATAATTCCGCACAAGCAGCGGCAATCTAACAAAATAGTTGCTGTTGGAGTGATTCCAGGTAGAGCTGTACCAGCTGCTACATAACCAAACAATGCGTAACCAGTTTCAGCATCAAAATCAATCAATTGTAAGATTGTTCCTAATCCACCATCTGCATCAGTTGCGCTAAGTGCTAACGGTCTAGCATCTCCTCTAGAAATTACTCGAACTTCAGGTCGTCTAGCGATCGCTTGCGTACCGTTACAAAAATCAAAATTGTTTGCACGACGAGCAAGCTTTTCTAGCATTTCGCACACAGCGCCACCGCACTTAGATTTTTTATGTGTCGTTCCAGCTGCGTGACCACAACATGAGCCATTAAATAAACTCAATGTATTTCCTCCTTTGAAATAGATACATGTACCTGATTTCTTCTTCGTTTATCAGGTTAATAACAATATATGGATAGTTGGACAAAATGCTATAGGACATATAACTAATTTTCTTAAAATAGGTTAGACACGCATATTTAATTTTTACTAAAGTGACATAAGTCCAAGCCATCAATTGAAATGTACATATACATAAAGTACGGCTTTTATAGCCAGAAAAATTCAAAGGGGTGCTTATTAATTGGCAACTTCAGTTTTTACGTACAGCAACTTATTAACAAGATATTTTCATCAAAACAGATTAATTTCAGAAGTGTTTCTTCAAAATTCAAACCAACCTCAAGGAACACCAGATTTAACAGGTGTTAGAGTTATAGAAGTAGGACAGGACTATGTAGCGTTTTCACAAGATGGTTCTTTTGGTGGTACAACATATATTGTAAACCTTGATAGAATCCTACTGATTGATTTAGCTACTGATACTCTATAAAATGAAAGCTCCATGCTAATGCATGGAGCTATTTATATCGTTATGGGAGAGTTAGATGAAAAGACTTAATTTGCTTTTTATAACGAAAGACCGTTCACAACAGCTTGAGCGAAGTAGTTATTATTTAGAAAGAGAACTGGAAAAAATCACAAATCTCACTAAATGGTATAAAGACGGTCACATTTCTACAATTCTTAATCAACAGGTAGTCAAACCAGATTTTATTCTTATAAATGATTACAAACCTGAATACAGCCCTTATATAAGGGGTTTGAAAGAATTGACGATTCCACACGGCATTCTAATGCATGATTTACACTATAAACTTTCAAAGAGGAATTTCTTGATAGGGCAAGAAAAGCCAGCTCTCATATTCTGTCATTATAGAGACGCATTTAAAAAGTGGCTGCCTGATCATATTGACCGACTTGTTTGGTTTCCTCATCATGTTCCTCTTGATATTTTCCATCGTAATGATGTTACAAAAGATATTCCGCTTCTATTAATAGGTGCCACTTTTCCGCATATATATCCTTTCAGACATAAGTTACTACAACAGTATAATAGGGATCCTCGATTTGTCCTGCATTCTCACCCTGGTTATGGAGAAGTGAAATTAGGGCTATCGGGTGAAAGTTATGCTAGAGAAATCAGCAGGGCAAAAATCTTTTTAACTTGTGATTCTATACATCATTTTCCGTTATTAAAGTATTTTGAAGTACTTGCTTGTGGAACGCTTCTTGCAGGATCTGGTTCTCAAGAATTATCTGAATTAGGATTTATTGATGGCAAAACGTTTGTTCAAATAGACGAGGTAAACTTTCAAGAAAAAATAGATTATTACTTGGAAAATGAGGTCCTGCGTAACCAAATTGTTAACAATGGCCAATCATTAATTCAAGAAAGACACACCACTGAAATAAGAGCGAAACAAATGGTTGATTCTATCCTTAACTACTTACATCAAATGTAAAGGAGGTCTTTACTTTTGGACAAAGTAACTATTATTATTCCTTTTTATAATTGCACGTATATTAATCAAGCAATTGAAAGTGCTCTTAATCAATCATATAAAAATATTGAAATCATAGTCGTAAACGATGGCTCAACGATTCACAATGAAAAAGTATCAGCTTATTTAACAAAGATAAGGTACTTTGAAAAAAAGAATGGTGGGACAGCGTCAGCTTTAAATATGGGGATTAAGCATGCAACCGGCGACTACTTTGCTTGGCTAAGCTCTGATGATATTTTTCATCCAGAGAAAATTGAGAAGCAGCTTCATTTTATGAAAACTGTTCGTGCAGAAGCTACGTATTCAAACTTTTATTTAATCAATGAGTTATCCCATATTATTTCTTCGCCACAGGGTGTGGGGTATCAAACCGAGGCAGACTTTTTAAAAAGAATGAGCAGAGGCTGTGTAATAAATGGCTGTACAGTCATGTTAAAAATGGACGTATTTAGGGAGTTTGGTTTGTTTGATGAAACGTTACTCTATACACAAGATTATGATTACTGGCTAAGGATTCTATCAAGATATAATTTTGTTTATTATCCTGAACCACTTGTGAATTACAGAATTCATAAAAATATGGGTACCAAACAGCATAAGTTGGAAATAAGAAAAGAATTGGTCATAACAACAAAGAAACACAGGTTTAAGATGAATGAATTAATTAAGAATGCTCTCCAAAAATAATATACATTCATAAATAAGAAAAGCCACTTTAAGAAAAGCGGCTTTTTTATCTTAATATTTTCATGAATTCAGCAGCATAGATCTCTAAGTTAAATTGAGATAAATGATCTAACGCATTATGAATGATCTGATTTCTTAATTCTTTATGATCAGTTAGCTCAATGGCTTCTCTAACTGCGGAACCGATATTACCATTTTTGTAGAACTTACCTGTAATATTGTGATTAATAAATGCCTTTACACCATCTGAATCAGAAGTAAGGACAGGACATTTACAGCTCATCGCTTCAATAACCGCATATCCAAACCCTTCTACCTTGGATGTAGATAATAATAAACCTCCGCTATCACCTATTATTGAAAAATAATCTGCCATCTGTTTGTGAGGAATGTTTGCGTGAACCACAACAGAGTTTGCTAATTTATATCGTTCTAGTAATTTATAGAATCTTGTTTTCTCTTGAGGATTTCCAATGGTATCGTCAATAAAAAACCAGAACTTTGCGTTTGGCTTTTGTTTAATGAATCTAGTGGCAAACATAAGAAACTCATCCCAGTTTTTATTCAACTCTAATCTTCCTACCCAGCCTACAACTGGATAAGGCACTGGTGCTAATGAACGGTATCCAAAATCAGATAGATCAAAACAGTTATGAAAACAATATCTTGGAAGAGTTGGATATAGTGTATCTATTAAACTCATGAGGTGAGGTGTCTTAGGGTAAAGGATGCCATTTGAATAATTGATTAGAAACGGTTTCGCTTGATTTAGTATTTTCTCTGCACTTTTGTAACTCCCCAGTCCTTGAACTTCGTAAATCAACTTTCCTTTATATCCAAGATCTCGAATTCTTTTAAGCATGAACATGTCCGAGCTGACAAAGATCGCATCAAAGTTATGAGTTAAAATCTGCTTAATTTCAGCATCATTATTTGTAATATAAGTAGGGATTCGTGAAATGTTTTGCATGCCCGTACCGTTTTGCATATACAGTAAGTGGCACTCAACATCTTGAGAGGATAATGCTTTACAACGTTGACGGTTCAATGTTTCCATCCCGCCACTAGGTAAATAAAAAACAAATAGAATTTTAGCTTTTACCATACTCTAGCTCCTTTAAATCCTTATAAGCCATTGTATGAATGATTGGCAAAGTTGTTCTAAGCACGTCCTTTGAAAGTGCGCCTTTTTTCAATTATACGGGTAGAGGTCTAGTCCACATTGGGAACACAATCATAGTTTAATATAAAGAATTATTATAAATAAGGAAGGAGAGTTTCATTGAAAATAGTAACTATCCTTGGAACACGTCCGGAGATTATACGACTAAGTTTGATCATTAAAAAGCTAGATCATTTAGCAGATCAACATGTTTTAATACACACGGGACAAAATTTCACACCTTCATTAAACGATGTGTTTTTCCAAGAGTTTCAACTTAGACAGCCAGACTATATTTTAATGAAACAACAATTTTCTTTCGGAAATCAAATTGCACATCTGTTTTCAGAGCTAGAGAAAATTTTGTTGCAAGAGAAACCTGACAAAGTTTTGGTTCTAGGTGACACGAACAGTGCTCTATCTTCTATCGTAACAGAAAGGTTAAATATACCGGTTGTTCATATGGAAGCGGGTAACCGATGTTTTGATCTAAACGTACCAGAAGAAAAAAACAGAAAAGTAATTGACGCCATCTCTACTTTTAATCTGCCGTATACCAAATACAGCAGAGAAAACTTAATAAGAGAAGGTGTTCCTGTTAATCGGATTATGGTTTCAGGTAACCCGATCTATGAAGTGTTAACTCAATTTAAAGAACAGATTGATAATAGCAATATTCTAGAAAAATTAAATGTTTCAAAAAGAAATTATATGTTGGTAACGGCCCATCGTGCTGAAAACGTGGACAATCAAGTTCATTTAAATGAAATATTAACTGGTCTAAATTTAGTTGCTGAACATTTTAAAATGCCGGTTATCTGCTCTATCCACCCACGCACCAAATCAAGGATTCTAGAAATGAGCACGGTACAGATGAACTCATTGGTACAATTTCATGAACCCTTTGGATTTTTTGACTTTGTAAAGTTAGAAAAGCACGCATTTTGTGCGCTAACAGATAGCGGGACCGTTCAGGAGGAATGTTGTTTGTTCCAAGTGCCAACCGTAACGATGAGGAATAGTACCGAACGACCGGAAACCGTCGAGTGTGGTAGTAACTGTGTATCAGGTGTTTCGGCCATGCAGATTTTGGCTTCAGTAAAAGTAATGACAAATCAGAAGAAGCAATGGTCCATTCCAGAAGGCTATGGAGATTTAGATGTTTCAGATCGAGTCGTAAAGTTTATTTTAGGAGGAAATAGTATTGTTTAATAAAAGAATTTTAATTACGGGAGGTACTGGGTCTTGGGGTCATGAGCTAGTTAAACAGCTTCTGCCTAAAGAACCAAAAGAGATTATCGTTCTCTCCCGTAATGAAGCAAGCCAAGTAGCTATGCAAAGACAGTTTGATTATAATCCAAAGCTAACATTTATGATTGGTGATATTAGAGATAAAGATTCCTTGTTGAGAGCCAGTGAAGGTATAGATTATATCTATCATCTTGCAGCATTGAAGCATGTGCCAATTTGTGAGCTTCAGCCATATGAGGCACTAAAGAGCAATATTCAAGGAACACAAAACGTAATTGAAACAGCCATTCATCATAAGGTAACAAAAGTGATCTATATATCAACTGATAAAGCAGCTAATCCTTCTAACCTTTACGGAATGACAAAAGCGATCGGTGAAAAGTTAATCATCCATGCAAACCTACTAAGCAAACATACAAGATTCGTTTGTGTAAGAGGTGGAAATGTCTTAGGCACGAATGGTAGTGTTATTCACGTTTTTAAAAGTCAGATTAAGAACAAAGGGCAAGTAGGGATTACTGACTTTGAAATGACACGGTTCTTTTTAACATTAGAAGAAGCGATCTCTTTACTGTTTAAAGCCACATATGAAAGTGTAGGCGGTGAGATCTTTGTTATGAAGATGCCTACGTGTAAAATTACAGATTTAGCACAAGTTCTCATTGATGCTTCAGGAGAAAAAGGAGTAAAGATGATCGAACTAGGAAAACGTCCAGGAGAGAAGCTTCATGAGATCCTGTTGTCTGAATACGAAAGTGCAACAACCGTTCTTTTTGATAACGAATACTTTGTTATTCTACCTACTATTGATATTGAAGGATTGAATGAGCACTATGCGTCTTTTGATAAAGTAGAGCTTGAAAGCTATAGTTCTGAGACGGACTTAATGAATAAGAAAGAGATTCATCAGATGCTTGTTGAAGGTGGATTTCTGACTTGAAGATTATGATTCTAGGTGCGAATGGGATGGCTGGTCATATGATCGCATCCTATTTCAAAAAAAATACAACGCATCATCTTCTGCTGACTTCTAGAGATGGTACACAAGGCCATATCCAGCTTGATGCGACGGATTTAACGCAGATTGCTGAAGTTGTGCAGCATCATAAGCCGGATCTAATTATTAACTGCATCGGTCTATTAAACGAGTACGCTGCCATTCATCAAAGAGATGCAATACTTGTAAATAGTTTACTTCCTCACGAGTTAGCTAAGCAGCTAAATGTTTATGGAGGCAAACTGATCCACATTAGTACAGATTGCGTGTTTAGTGGTCATCAAGGGAACTATAATGAACAATCTATACCAGATGGACTAACGATGTATGCCAAAACAAAACAGCTTGGAGAAATAAAAACACAGCCACATCTAACGATTCGAACATCTATTATTGGTCCTGAGTTAAAGAATGGTATCGGTCTTTTCCATTGGTTTATCCAACAAAAAGGAATTATAAAAGGATTTACTCATGTAAAATGGAATGGTGTGACTACATTAGAACTTGCAAAATTTATAGATCATACTATCAGTAATCCGATTACCGGCCTTTACCACTTAACTGCTCCTGAGGTTCTTTCAAAGTATGATCTTTTGATGATTATCAAGGATATCTATCAAAAGAATGACGTTGATATTATTCCGCATACCGAGCCACGTCTTGATCGAACACTCTATAACACGAGGTTAGATTCAGAATTTAAAGTGGCATCTTATGAAAAACAGGTGCAAGATTTAAAAGATTGGTTGAAATGAAAAAAAGAATTGTAATTACGGGTGCAGCAGGATTTACAGGAAATCACGCGTGTCAACATTTTGCAGATAAAGGATATGAAGTGATAGGAATCGCAAGGAGTTTCCTGTCTAATCTGAAATTTCATGTTGTTACCTGTGATCTATTAGACAAAGAAAAAGTGTCTGAGGTCTTTAATATGTATAAACCTGACTTCTGTCTGCATCTAGCAGGTGTGAATTCGGTACCCTTATCATGGGATAATCCAACAACAACAATCGAAGCTAACGTACTCGGTACCCTTTATTTACTTGAAGCTATACGTAAAGCTGTTCCATTGTGCCGTACAGTTATTGTAAGCTCAGCACTTTCAGGAATAGATCATCCTTATGGTGTAAGTAAAAAACATCAAGAAGAACTCGTGATGGACTGGGCCCATCTATTTGATCTTCAACTTATCGTAGCAAAACCATGTAATTTAATCGGACCAGGCAAATCACCTGGTTTCGTTTCTTTTTTAGCAAATCGTATTATTCAAATGGAATCGTCAGGTAATCATAGTGCGATAAGCATCAGCCACCTTCAAAATGAGCGGGAATTCTTGGATGTTAGAGATGCGATATCAGGTTATGAAGTTCTGTTGAAAAGAGGTACTAAAAGAAAGACATACGAATTAGGGTCAGGAAAGATGACAACATTGTTAGAGGTCGCTGATATCTTCCAAACGTTAACGAAAGAAAGGCTTACTTTTTTAGAGAAAACCGATTCACCAGATAAAAGTCCTCATGTTACCAATTCAAGGCTATTACAAGAGCTTCAATGGCAAAAAAAATATCCAATAGAAATTTCAATCCAACATATTCTTTCTTACTACAGATCCATTGGTTAATAAAACAAGTTATTACACTAAATAGAGCGTCCCTAAATTACGGGGACGCTCTATTTATTTTATTCGTTTATGGTATAGAGCCATATTCATCCAATGCGTATTTCCAGGCTTTATATGCTGACTATAAAAGTGAGTTTCAACTTGATTGCTTAAGACACCACTCAAACTTTTATGGAGAGAACTTAATCGATACATTACTGCGTATGGTTGCATGGTTTTGTTTAACAATAATTTTCCGTATTGAGTACCATTTATAATGGGTCCTGAAGTCAATCGTCCTCGACGGTCATACCAAATTTTATGATTTGTTACCAACATATCTGTTTTAAGAGGTAAGGATTCCATCTTTGTCACCATCTGCTGGAGCGCTTGTGGATCAAGCCAGTCTTCACCTGTCATAAAAAGAACATACTCTCCGATGCAATAATCAAGAGCAATTTCAATCGATCCTGTTTTTCCGCGATGATTTAAAAGCAGTGGAATCATTCTGAAGTCGTGTGTTCGATGAATAGAATCAGGAGTTAAATCGGTGGAACCATCATCCACAATAACAATCTGAAAATCGGTTAATGTTTGCTGAAGAATGCTGTTTAATGCAAGATTAATCGTTTTTACATGATTGTGAGAATAGAGGACAACACTTACTTTTGGCAACTTTCCAATACTCTTTTGAATATCAATACTGCTAGCCATACTCTCCATCGTCAGTTGTTCAGGTGGGATGTTTGTAGTTAGTGCAAATCGTCCATTAAAGCGATATTCCATTATATATTCTGGCAGCAGAACAAAATCACCATGCAAAAGCAAGCGAATCCAAAAATCATGGTCTTGTACGTTAGGGAAATCTACCCGATAGCCTCCAGCTTTTGAGAAAGCTTCACTCGTAAACAAGAATGATGCTCCAATAAAACAATTCTGGAATATCTCTTCTTTTTTCCTTGTCATAAAATGCTCGACATATTCGTACCATGCTTTTGTATAGGTGATTGGTGTTCCATGTTGATCAATACGTCTATAAAAGGAATACACTAATACCGTTTCCTTTGAGGCTTGATCCATCGTTTGAACTAATCGCTCTAAAAAGTTTGGATCATGCCTGTTATCACTTGATATCCATGTCAGATAAGGACAATCTTTTACAAGTTCAAAGCCCTCATTTAAAGAAGGAGAAATTCCAAGATTCACCTTTCGATCCACGATTTCATATGGGATGGTTAAAAGCTTGCTTGCCTCTTTTATAGCGGTGACCGTTTCATCATTAGGTCCATCAAGAACAATTACAAGTTTATAATCACGAAAAGTTTGTTTTTCCATTGATTGTATACATTCAAAAATATACTCCCTTTCCTGATGATATACGGGGAGTACAACGCCTACTTTCACTAAAGTTCCTCCTAAATTTCAATTACTCTATGAATGGTAATGTCATAGTGCGATACAAGCATTCTATTCATCTATCTATGAATCGGACTGGTTATTTTGGTAAATAAATTTTCTCTATTAAGATTTATTTTAAAGTAGATGCTGTAGGAATTCTCAGTAGCTCTTGAATGTAGTTGATTTCAGGATACTCGCTTTCCGCAGGGCGTGCGGCGGGCCTTCTGATGCATTGCATCTTTTGAAGTCTCACCTGTCCGGCTCGTCCTGCTGGAGTCTCGTACCTTACACTCCAATCAACTTGTCAGGGAAGTACAAGAAACTAAGGACCTAATGAGAAATTACTTTTGTAGCATTAATGATATACTCACAAAACTTGTCTAACCTTCATACACTAGAATGATTAGCAACGGCTAATGAATTAATAGTTGAGGTGAAATCCATGCTCCTTCTTCCTCATGGTGGAAGTTTAGTATATAGACAGAATGCCAATGACGATTACAATCAAAACCAAATAAAAATTGAATTAGATCCAATCAGCTTATCCGATTTAGAATGTCTTTCTAACGGTGCGTTTAGTCCACTTGATTCTTTTATGAACAAGGCTGATTACGAGGCTGTTGTACATCATATGAGGTTATCCAACGGAATTCCTTGGAGTGTTCCAATAACGTTACCTGTCACTGAAGACAAAGCTAAACAATTAACAAAACAGCATGAAGCTTTATTGATTTATGAAAATACGATTTATGGAAAATTAGAAATAAAGGATATCTTTAAACCTGACAAACTTCTAGAAGTGAGAAATGTCTATCGTACGGAGGATCAAACGCATCCAGGGGTACGCAATGTAATGAATAGAGGAAGCTGGTACGTAGGAGGACGTGTTACTTTGGTGAACAATCCCCACCGAAAAGTTAATTCTTCTTATTATTTAGATCCTAAAGAAACAAGGGAGCAATTTAATAAGAATGGGTGGGAAAAGATTGTTGGTTTTCAAACCAGAAATCCGATTCATCGTGCGCACGAATATTTACAAAAAACAGCTTTAGAACAAATGGACGGGCTCTTATTACATCCTTTAGTAGGCGAGACTAAAAAAGATGACATACCTGCAGAGGTTAGGATGAAGTCTTATGAAGCACTTCTTCAGCAATATTATCCGAAAAATCGTGTTCTGTTGAGTGCGTTTCCTGGATCGATGAGATACGCGGGTCCACGTGAGGCGATCTTTCATTCCATCATAAGAAAAAATTATGGATGCAGCCATATTATAATAGGAAGAGATCATGCCGGAGTCGGAAATTTTTATGGTCCTTATGATGCGCAGCATATTTTTGCAGAGTTTAGTAAGGAGGAGTTAGGAATAACACCTATTTTCTTTGAGAATAGTTTTTATTGCACGAAATGTGGAGCTATGGCGACTATTAAAACGTGTCCTCATGACGAAATGGACAGACTTACATTATCAGGAACAAAAGTGAGAGAGATGCTTAAAAATAACGAACCGATTTCAACCAATTTTAGCAGGAGTGAAGTCATCTCTATATTACGCGATTATTATGCTTAATAAAAAGTTATGGAGGCTAAAGAATTGAGTCTAGATGATAAAAATATAACATGGCAACAGCATAATGTGACCAAGGAAATGAGACAGAAACTTCATGGTCATAAGAGCTTTGTACTTTGGTTTACAGGTCTTTCTGGTTCCGGAAAATCAACGATAGCTTCCGAAGTCGAAAAAATGTTATACAAAAGAAATCACAGTACCATGTTACTTGACGGTGATAATGTTAGACACGGATTGAATCAAGATCTAACTTTCTCTAAAGAAGCAAGAACGGAGAACATCAGAAGAATTGGAGAAGTAACCAAGTTATTTGTTGAAGGTGGTTCGATCGTTTTAGTTGCAGCTATTTCTCCTATTGCTGCAGATCGAGATGCAGTTAGGAGTTTGTTGTCTAGTGAAGAATTTGTAGAGGTCTATATAGATTGCAGTCTTTTAGAATGTGAAAAACGAGATCCAAAAGGGCTATATAAAAAGGTAAGAGAAGGATTGATCACCAATTTTACGGGTATCTCTGATCCTTACGAAGCCCCGGCTTCTCCTGAGATCATTGTAAAAACAGAGCGTCTTGGAGTAAAAGAGTGTGCCGAACTAGTCATAAATTATTTGGTGGAAAAAAAATATATCTCATAAAGAAAAAGCTGCACCCTTAAGGGGACAGCTTTTTAATTAGATTTTTTAGGTTTCCACGTTACTTTACCACATGAACTGCAGCCTTTCTTTACAGGGGGATTAATTAAAGACTGATTCTTTCCTGCGTTGTTCAATTTCTTTGTTTTAATCTCCGCATAAAGCTTTTGTAAATCGTCTTTATTCACTTCTGATCTCTCCTCTTAATTGAATATCTCGGCGCATTGCCATTATATTCTCAATCGGAGGACGGGGTGTTTTTATTCGGCTGAAATGGACGAATGACTGATGTTTTCTTTGAATCGGAAGTACTCCTTTTAAAGGGTTGAATCGTTTTTTCAGTTGGGCTGTTAGATTTAAAAGGGCTGATTGGACTTGCATTTCTTGTTAATAGTTTGCTTTGCTCATAGGGTTTTGGGATCTGATTTGTAATGAGCGCTCCAGCTGATGAGAAAGGTCGAATTTGTGGAACAGTTGCTTTTGGTGCATCTAATCTTTTATTAACAGGCTGCGGTAAGGGTGCTTCATAAAAAAGATCTTCTTTCTTGTTTTGTACAGGAGAAGAAGAGGTTATTGGCTTCTGTTGATATTCTACGTTTAGTGTTTCTACAACTTCGCTCTTTACCGGGATTTGAACGGCTGCAAAATATGAATTAATAGGTTTTAAGACTTTGTTCGCACATGAAAAGAATGTTGCTTCTGATACAGATGAAAGGGATTCAAATGAAACACGTAAAAAGGTTTGGATGACTAAATAGCTGATCCACTCTACAATTTGTGCTTCATACGAGGGTTGAACAGCTAGGAAGAGAGGGCCGTCTTTTCTTTTTAGTGTTATGCCTTTGTGTATACCGGCTTGAACAGGCAATCTGAAAATAGGTGTAGGGTTTAAATAATACAGTTGTTTCTCAGGTGTATTCAGAGCAAGTGGCATAGGATGACCGCTATGGAAATCTACATAAAAACGGTGGTCACATTTTACATGATCATCTGTTGTAATTCTAATTCCTGTATGGCTTAAGTGCTGCTCTAATTCTTTAACTTTCTTCTGTGTTAGCCCTTGAATACCAAACATAAATGTCGAAAGAGCTTCTGTAATCGTTTCTCCATCATCTGAGATCTTTAATCCCCAATAAGGCAATAAAAGACATAAAGCCTCATATTCTATAGATGATAACTCACATACCTTCTTATCTTGATACCAGATTGGTCTCATGATAGCTTCCTCCTTAACGCTTATCTATAAAAATAGGCTTTCGTTTCTGTGTCATTACCCACTCTATTTCCATAGTATGTATGGAATCTTCAGATCATGATGAGGAAAGGAAGGGAAACAATGGGAAATAATCATAAACACTTGCAGGATGAGTGTATCCGCGTTCAGAAAGTTTACGACTGGGTGACAGATACACTAAACGTAAGAAAGACCGTTTCTTTTACTCCTGAACAAATTAAAGCTATAGAAGAAGCATTGGATGATCCTTCACGCAGACCGTTAAGACATGTTACGAAAGTACCTAAAACTCCTCCAGCATTCCCGCTAACAGGTGAAACAAACGAAGCATGCCCTGAACTTTATCTATGCGAGCAAGTTGGAGATAAAAGAGATGTAACAGTAGCACTTAACGGAGGTTTTGCTGAAGCGCAGCTAGTAGAGCTACTTTTTACAACGGATATTAAAGTTCAAGTTGTAGATCGTAACGGGGTAATCGTAGTAGAGCAGATGGTAAACGCATCAGTATTTGAGTCATTCGTCTTGTGTTATCCAGATGGAACAGACTTATACTGTCGTATTACTAAGATCTTTGCTCGCATCCCTTCAGGCACTGTATTGTTAAATAGTCCATCACCAACTTCATTCGTGGTAGACATTACGTTCTGTGTTGATATCCAAGTAGAAGCTGAAGTTAAACTAGAGGTATTAGCGAAGTTCTGCTCACCTCGTGAAAATGATCTAAATGCAGAGGAAAGCGAGGGAGAAATGTGTCCAGAGGTAGTGTTTCCACAACAATGCCCGGACATATATCCCAGGCCAGGCTGCCTGTGTAGATCACGAGGAACTGCTAACGGATTAACGTCAGAAGATGATGGTGCAACAGAAACTGGCAGAGCAACAATATCCGTTGAGATCTGTCCGAATTACAACCTATCAGGAAGCAGATTTCAATTATCTCTAAATGATTCTGGATATACAGCTACAGAATTCACACAAGATACACTTTGCTGTGATGAATATGCTGGTGGAACAAGGTTGACTGTTTCAGGTAGAGGGACAATGGATGCTTCAGGAGAACAGTATCAATTTAACCTTGCTATCGTTGAGACAGAAGAAGGAAATCAATTTGAGGTAGAACTTATTGACAGAGCAGGAACGAAAATATTTTCTACAGGTGTTGTAAAAGCAGATTCAGGAGAAATCGTTATAGAAAACTGTTTGCAACATCAATAATAATTGGATCTGAAGAAAAGAAGACCTGCGGCACTTACCTGCAGGTCTTTCTTGTTCATGAAAAAAATGTGAACGAATGGTTATGGCTTACATACAATAGGGAAAGAGCCTAATTATGCAAGGGGGAAGATGCATGGGGACGAAGGATAAATTAAGTTATGAGCGGCTCATTTCTAGAGTTGATTATTACAAAGATAAGGCACTTGATCTTGAAAAGAAGCTTGTATTTGCTGAAGAAACCATAGAAAAGCTGGAAAGTGAAACGAATAATGATCGATCCCTTAAAATAATCGAAGAGAATGAGAAAGAACTCCAAGGATTAAGAAAACAAGTTGAAGAACTTACAAGAAAACTAAAACGGTTAGAAGAACATGAAATGGAAAAAAGAATGCAGAGTTATGAAGAATTATTAAAAAGTATTCAAGATGAAATGAACGATAAAGATCAACAGATCAATCTGTATCAACAGCGCATCAAAAGTATGGAAAAAAGGATTAACTTAAATCGTACGTCTGAACCGGTTCTTGAAGAGCTTGATACGGAACAAAACGCAGAACCACAGAAGAAAGAAGGCTTAAACAGTGCGTGCTATTTCGACTATTCGGTAATTTTCACAAAAGATAAGAAGGGGTTTATTAGAGGCTCATTCTTTATCGAAAATACTGGGACAGAGACATTGGAAAATCCTTATATTTGTTTCCGATTTCAACCTGCAGAAGCTTGTGCTTTAAAAGGGAAAATCATATCATTAATCGCATCACCTTCACAGGAAGAAATGACTCAGTCTATTTGGATGTACATGGATAATGAATGGGCGGAAAAAGCAAAAGAACGGGGAGAGATGTGGATCTGTCCATTACGTGAAACCAAGTTTAAAAGTGGTGACAAACTTTCTTTGGATGATTTCAAAATTCCTTTTAAGAGTGGTATCGATGAAAATATTACGGTAGAAGCGTTCGTATATTTTCATAAACAAAACTATCGAACAAAAGCAGTTAACCATATAGCGATTAACTTTTAGTGAGACAGCCTATAACCAACTCGTTAGACTTGCATATGATGTAGTATACGAGGAGGTTGAAACATGGAAGATTGTTATTATTGTAAAAGGAAGAAGAAGCATAAAAAACATAAGAAGGTTTATGCTGATAAAGTAATCATTAAAGCAGACAAAGTTATTATTCATGAGAAGAAGATAGAGTGCGAATCAAGCTCTAGCAAATGCGAGTCTAGTCATAAACATGAGTCTAGTCATAAACATGAGTCTAGTCATAAACATGAGTCTAGTCATAAACATGAATCTAGCCATAAGCACGAGTCATCTTCTAAACATGAATCTAGTCATAAACACGAATCCAGCTCAAAGCATGAGTCTTCTTCAAAGTATGAATCTTCTTCTAGCTCTAGTTCCAGCTCAAGTTCAAGTTCAAGCAATGGCTGCCACTATGATCCTTGGATTTAAGCAATCCGAATGTTTTCTATGAGTACTCAGAACAGAGTGCTCTTTTTTTTTGAATACCAACTAAAAAAACATATTTTTAGAAGGAAAAGGGTAAGAAATAAAGAAGTAATGATAAAGGAGAGGATACCTATGGGTTATATCTTGCCGTACCTACCAATTCAGCAGTTGCAATATGCTAGTCGGATGGAAAAAGCTGAAAGAGGTTTGCCTATTGTTGCTAGTGTTCCTCCAATACAAAATGAAGACGTACGCTCTTTTCAGAATAAGAAGAGATTAACATTTGAAGGGAAAAATTCTTTTGATCAGATCTTAAGTGAAATGGAAGGTAAAGGGAATATAATTAACGAAACCATATGATGGATGGTTTCTTTTTTTTGTTTAGAACGATTTTTATACAATGCTTTACCAGAAGGTGGTTGCTACGTTTCAAGCGCTCGCTTTCCGGGGCCGTGCGGTGCCCTATGAGTCACCCATCGTACACGTCAATCGACTTCTCGCTGATGCCTTTTTAAAGAAATAAGGATACGTAATAGAGTAGACAAGTATATACATTAATGATCACAAAGGTTTGGAGTGTTAATTATGGAATTTATTGAACTTTCGAGGGGCTGTTTTTATTTCAAGAGTGCCGTTAATATTGGGTATATCGTAAATGATGATAATAGCAAAGGAATGTTAATAGATGCTGGTTTGGAAACATCAGCAGCCAAAAAAGTGATAAAGCAACTTCAGAAAGAAAAGCTTCCGTTGACCCATTTGTTTATTACTCATGCACATGCGGACCATTTTGGAGGAGCTCAATATATACAACAAAAAGAAGATGTATATACAATTGCCCCGGCAATAGAGGAAGCAATCATGAGGAATCCTCTACTAGAACCGATCTATTTATCACAAGGAAATTTCCCGTTAAAAGAAATGCGGAATAAATTTTTAGAAGCACCAGCAATACGTGTAGATGAGATATGCTCACAAGGGTGTCTAGAACTATTTTCTGACGTTCAAGTTATTCATCTTCCAGGTCATAGTTATAATCAACATGGCATTCTATTCCACGGTATTTTATATGCTGCAGACGCTTTTTTAGGTATAGATGTACTCGCGAAGCATAAGATACCTTTTATCGTTGACGCAAGTGAAAACATGGCAACCTTAAAAAAGCTCAAGAAGCTCGATGTGGAAGGGATGGTTCCTGGGCATGGAAGTTATGTTACTGAGTATCAGAATGTAATTTCAGATAACATACATATACATGAAACCATCACATCAACAGTACTTGAGGAGATCATACAATCAAGTAGATCTGGAATATCATTAGAGAATTTAGTCGCTGTCATGCTGACGAAATATGAAGTTAAACCTCCCAACTTAGGGGCATATTCATTATTTCGAACGGCAATCTCGGCACATATTATTCAACTGCTAGAGAACGGAAGTGCGGCGTATAAGATTACAAACGGACGGCCGATTATTTTTTCGGCTTCGTACAAGGCATGACTAACAGTTCACCTTCTGAGAATTCCGCATAAACAATACCTTCCACTTTGGAGTAGCCTTGTTTCTGTAGAAGCTCGTATAATTCACTTTTTGAGAGTCCGGCTGTTGAAAGGTTATCATGGTTAAGTTCTCCGTCTAGTATAAGCGTAACGGGGAGTTCAGGTTGTTCTTCTGAGCTTAGGTTCAAATCCTGTCTGTTTGGAGGGCCGTATTGGTATTTTGGTAATATGCTTAATGATCCATTAGATTCGAGGATGGCATATTCTACTTCTCTTAGTCCAAAAAACCCTTTTTGCCTAACTAAGTTTTGAAGTTGGTTGATATCCAATTTACTCTTTTTAAGCATGTCACGATCAATCAGTCCGTTTCGAATGACGATAGTAGGCGCACCTTCTAGAAACTGTCGAGTTCCTTTAAATTTTTGAGAAATAATCTCAACTACATAAACCATCGAGCCCCATATCACAATGGCATATAAGATGACGAATATAGAAGTCTCATCATCATACATAGCATTACCAACTAATTCACCTAGGAAAATAGAGGATATAAAATCAAATGGCGTTATCTGTGAGATCTGAGTTTTTCCTAATACTTTTGTTAATAAAAAAAGAGCGATAAATCCTATGATAAGTTCGGTCGTCAATTGCCCAACGTGAATGTCCATCAACCTTAGTCTCCTCAAACGAACGTTTTATTGTACAGTTTTGACGAGATTAGACAGTTATAAACAAAAAAGCATGGAATTCGCCACTACGACGATTTCAATGCTTTTTTCATTGCTACATGTGGGATGTTAGCGTCTAGAAAGGGTTCTTTTGATGTTGTGAAGTACCCTAGTTTTTTATAAAAGTCTTCTGCTTGAGTTTGTGCATATAATATAAGGCTTGGTAAAGAACGTTCGATAGCTACTGCTTCCATTGCTTTCATTAGTTCTTCTCCTAATCCCTTTTTTCGATGTGAAGACAATATACAGACTCGTTCTACTTTTCCCTCTCCGTTTACTTCACGAAGCCTAGCTGCACCAATTGGTTTCTCATGGTCGTAAAGAACAAAATGCAGGGAGACATCTTCGTTATTGTCAATTTCTTCTTTTTCATCAATCTGCTGTTCACGAACAAAAACATCTTTTCTAACAGCTAGAGCATCTTTAAAGCCTTGTTCACTCGTTGAATACGTTTTAATCAATCTAGTTAAACTCCTTTTCCAAGTCGAAATGTTTCATAGACCGTCCAAGACCCGTTATCAAGTTGATAGAGCAATTGGAAACGATCGATACGTTCTTCATGTTCAATATCAATCATACGCAAACGTTCTAGAACGTCCGAATGTTCTTCATCCGATAGCTTTTGTCCAAGTGTTAAATGCGGTACGAAGTTGTATGGTTGCTGGTGTTCAAGTGGACCTGAATATAACTGCTCATGCAACGATTTTATCTCATCCGCTTCATTCACTTTTAAAAAGATAACATTATTAACAGGGTGGAAAGATCCTACTTTATTAATCATGATTGAAAACGGATCTATATTCTTTGCAACAGATGAAATGTAAGAGATATGCTCTTGTATTTCTTCCTCGGTAGCCTCATAAGGCTCCTTAAGTGTGATATGAGGTGCGATAAGGGCATAATGCGGATCATAACGCTTTCGGTAGGAATTCACTTTATCTTGTAAATTTTTTGATGGAAAAATTGCAATGCCGTATTTCATATTTCTTCCTCCCTCATCTTTTGAACTAGTATACCAAATATTCTATTTATTTCCCACAGTTACTGGTCGCTGTAAAGAAACCTTAAAGCGGGAATTAAGTCTTTCTGCCAATTTACCCAGAGATGATTTCCTTGAAACTCAGCATATTCATAATCGAGAGCTAAATTGTTCAAAAGTTTACTAAGCTTTCTGTTTGGAGTTAAAAAATCTTTAGTTATTCCTTCAGGATTAATAAACTGTTCTTCTTCATCACCGATTGAATGATAAATGGTCAACGTTTGCATCTGCTCTATGGACTCAACGGTCTCAATAAGGCTCTCAGGAACGTAAGGAGACTGTACGATAACTTTTCCAAACGTATTTGGATACAGAATACTCAGCTTAAATGCTATGTAACCACCTAGAGAATCTCCGATCAACCCCATACCAGCACCTAGTTGGAGCGTGTTAAATTTCTCATTAAGGTAAGAGGTGAGTTCGAAAGCCATGAATCGAATGTAATTTTCATGCTTTTCTCCTGATGGGTCATATTTTGCTTTTCGATCTTCTATCCCTTTATGATTAACACCAACAATGATACAGCTCTGTAAATTTTCTTCTTCCATCAATCGATCGGCGGTTTTAGCAAGCTTTCCTAACTGAAAGTAGTCTCTGCCATCTTGTGCAATTAAAATAGGGTATTTTACGAGTGGAGTAAACTTAGAAGGCAAATAGATGAGCAAGTCGATTTCCTCATCCAAGTAGTTGCTGTATATTTTATCATCTGTAATAGAACCTTTAAGTATGGCCATAAAAAAGTACCTCCTATGCTGACTGATCTAAAATTATAAGCGTTTTCATTCAACTCGTATTATTGTATCACATAATGATATAATGAAAGAATCAATTCGTTTTGCACAATAGAGATCGAACATTAAGAAGAGGTGAAGTCTGTTGAATAATAGAGTGCACAGTCGAGAAGTTGAAGCAGCTGCAAGAAGACTTTTGAATGAAAGAGGCGTCACAATTCCTGAAATCGCTGAGATTGTTTATGAAATGCAGATACCATTTTCACCTGGCTTAACGAAAGAAGAATGTATAGAGAGCGTCGATGCTGTTCTCATGAAGCGTGAGATTCAGCATGCTATTCTTGTCGGAGTAGAACTTGATATACTTGCTGAACAAAGGAAATTATCTGAACCTCTTCAAAGTATCGTTGAACAAGATGAAGGGTTGTTTGGAGTTGATGAAACAATCGCACTTGGTGCTGTATTCGGATATGGATCCATAGCTGTTACAACTTTTGGTCACCTCGATAAATTTAAGATGGGTATTATACAAAAATTAGATACAAAGATAGCAAATGGTAAAGTGCATACATTTTTAGATGACCTTGTTGCTAGTATTGCTGCGAACGCCTCTAGCCGACTCGCACACAGACTTCGAGATAAGCAGGAGCGTTTAGATACAGAAGAGATAAAAATGCGTGATGAAGAAGAGAAGATCGGATAACAAAATCAAAAAAGACATTTCATCCATTGAAGATGTCTTTTTTGATTTTCCTTGAGAGGTCCAAAAAAAGGGTTGTCAAATCTCTTAAAAAGCATATATAATAAATTTTGTTAGAAAAAGAGACTGATTCGATAGCTCAGCTGGGAGAGCGCTACCTTGACAGGGTAGAGGTCGGGGGTTCGAACCCCTCTCGAGTCACCATACATAATAAGTAAACCTCCTTAGCGATAAGGAGGTTTTTTGTTCACTCATTTATTATTAAATATTACAGCAGCAAAAACACTCCAGAAATAAAGACCCCTGTAATGATCATCATAACAAGACCGTAACCCATAATGTCTTTTGCTTTTAATCCAGCAATAGCTAAAGCGGGAAGTGCATAAAAAGGTTGGATCATGTTTGTCCATGCATCACCCCAAGCCACTGCCATTGCAGTTTTTGATAAAGAGACGCCTAAGTTCTGTGCCGCTTCTAACATAACAGGTCCTTGAACCGCCCATTGTCCACCGCCTGAAGGAACAAAAAAGTTAACGAGACCTGCACTCCATAAAGTAAATAAATGAAAAGTATGTTCGTTTGAAAAGGATATAAGCAAATTGGATAGAACAGCCACTAGTCCTGATGAAGTTACGATACCCATAAGTCCTGCATAAAAAGGGAACTGAATAATAATGCCGCTCGCATTTTTTACAGCGTCCGTAACCGCTCTCAAAAATAAAAGTGGTGTTTTATGTAAGATGATACCGATAAATAGGAATAAAAAGTTTACGATATCCAGATTTAAGGAAAACCCATTTTTCGTGAAATAATAAAATAGATATGAGATTCCTAATAGCCCTATGAGGATGGATAATAACTGACTATTTTCAAGTCGATCAGCAGGTGTTTGAAGGTTTTCTTCTTTACTTGCTGCTTCAAGAGAATCTTTTCCTTCTAACAAAGCGGGATCGATTACAAATGCTTTTTCACTCGGAGGGACCATTAATCTGTTGATGATCGGTACCAATACAAATAAGCCTGCTAGAATAATAAAGTTGAAAGATGAAAAGATTGTTTCACTCGTTGGAACAACGCCCATAATATTTTCGGTAAAATGTCCCGGTGTAGCGATTGTTAAAACTACAGAACCTGATAGACCTCCACTCCATATGATAAAACCACTATAAGCACTTGCGATTAATAATCGATAGTCCACTCCTTTTACTTTTATCGCGATCTCCTTCGCGAATAAAGCACCTATTATTAAACCGAATCCCCAATTGATCCAGCATGCAACGAGTGCGACTAACGTTACGAGTATGATAGCTTGTCCTGGTGTTTTTGGTAATTTTGCTAAAGAGCTCAATAGTTTCTTAAAAAGAGGTGAGCTTGCCATCACGTGACCGGTTACTAAAATTAACACCATTTGCATGGAAAACGTTAGTAAACTCCAAAAACCTGTACCCCAATAATTGACGATTTGCACCGGGGTGCTATCTGTAGCAAATAGAGCTAGACCACAAACGAAGAACGTCAGTAAGATAACCAACAAAAAGGGATCGGGCATGTACCTTTGCATAAATCTGTTTGAAAACGAAATTAGTAGTTTCAACTTTCTTCTTCCTCTCCTCATTAATGTTATTTAGATATTATGTATTTCAAGTACAGTTCGATTTAAAATCTACAAAATCCTTTTAATACTTATTGATAAATGGACGAACTTTTTAAGTCGTCCTACATAAAATATAGAGAAATAGGATTTAAGGTTTTTGAAAGGAGAACATTTTTTTGGCTTTATTTAAACGCCCTGGCATTTTTGCCAAAAAGGGAATGGTTCCTAACATGGGTCAGATGGGACCTACAATGGGAGCAATGGGTCAGATGGGACCTACGATGGGAGCTATGGGACAGATGGGACCTACGATGGGAGCTATGCAACAAATGCCTCAGATGGGTGGAAGTGGATACCCAGCTGTTTCACCGTCTCAATATTATCCTCCACAAGTTTTGCCTGCACAGTTTAGTCCTACGAATCAACAAGTTCAATATAATCAACAAGATGTATATGTTCCGATGATTCATCCAACTCAAACGACTCAAGTCAATCAGATGAACTACAAATATGTACATTACTTCCCACAGAACACGAACGTATTAAACCAAGCAACGCAGCAAAACCTTTATGGAACGGTCCAACCAATCATGGCACCTTGTCCCCCACCATGCCCGCCTCCATGTGGCCCATGCGGTCCTTGGAGAAAGAAGTAATAGTGAAGCTGTCGACATTGTCGGCAGTTTTTCTTTTCTTTTTTTCAAGGAATTTGTGTGAAAATAAAACCGTATAGGGAATGAATAGAATAGTACATATTATATTTTGGAGGTTACGTAAAATGAGCAGTGTTACAAAAGTGGTAATCATTACAGGAGCAGCGACGGGGATAGGAAAGCAAATTGCAATCGATTTTGCCAGAGCGGGTTATATCCCTTCATTAATAGATTTCGATAAGAATGAACTTGAATCAACCTTGTATGAAGTTACAACGATTCAAGAGAAAGCAATCGCTATAACATGTGACGTTAAGAATCCGAATGAGATCATACACGCAGTTGCTGAAACACATGATAAATTGGGTGATATTCATTGTTTGATCAATAATGCGGGTCTTTCAAAATGGAAATCGCCATATGATTTATCAGTTGATGAATGGGATGACATATTAAACACTAACCTAAGAAGCGTATTTCTTTTTTCAAGAGAAGTAGCAAAGTACATGTCTACATCTGGTGGAGGTTCTATCATTAATATGGCGTCCACAAGAGCTTTTATGTCCGAACCACACTCTGAAGCTTACGCAGCGACTAAAGGCGGAATTGTTGCTTTAACTCACGCCTTAGCTGCATCGTTCTCTGAAGATTTTATTACCGTAAATTCTATTAGCCCCGGCTGGATTCATACAGGAGATTATAAGGAGCTGCGTGAAATTGATCATGAGCAGCATCTCTCGAAAAGAGTGGGCATGCCATCCGATATTTCACGAGCATGCTTATTTTTAGCGCAGTCTGACAATAATTTTATAACAGGAGAAAATATTACAATTGATGGCGGGATGACAAGAAAAATGGTCTATGAACATTAATGTTTCCTTTAGGGAAAAAGATTGCTCTAGACCCACCCAGAAACCATTCTTTATGATGTAAAAGGTATTATTTAATTGAAGGAGAATAGAGAATGCAATCTGATCAGCAAAAAAGAGTGGAACGCGGTGTTTATCTTAGTTTAGGAGCATATATTTTTCTATCCATTGTTAAACTTGTGTCAGGTATTTTTTATAGTTCTGATGCATTAGTTGCGGACGGATTAAACAATGCTACAGATATAATCGCTTCTATAGCAGTATTAATCGGTCTGAAAATTTCTAGAAAACCAGCAGATGAAGACCATCCTTATGGGCACTTGCGTGCAGAAACGATCGCATCAATGGTTGCTTCCTTTATTATGGTAGTTATTGGTATTGAAGTGTTGATTTCGTCCATCAAGAAGATGTTTAGAGGAGTGGAAACCGAGCCTTCTCTTACGGCTGCTTTGATCGCTCTGTTCGGTGCAGCCGTGATGATAATTGTTTATTTATATAATATAAAAATAGCAAAAGAAACAGACAGTCAAGGGCTAAAAGCAGCCGCTCTTGATAACCGTTCAGACGCATTTGTCAGTATTGGAGCAGCAGTTGGAATTCTTGGTGCTCAGATCGGTTTGCCGTGGTTAGATCCTGCAGCAGCAGTTCTTGTTGGCCTAATCATCATTAAAACAGGGTGGGAGATTTTTACTGAAACCTCCCATAACCTCTCAGATGGCTTTGATTATGAAGAAGGCAAAGAAATGGAGCACAAGATTCTAGATGTTGAAGGTGTAGAAAATGTGGGAGACCTGAAAGCTCGAAAACACGGTAATCGAGCTATTATTGATGTTACGATTAAAGTTGATCCTTCCCTAAATGTAGTGGAGAGTCATGAGATCACAGAAAAGATAGAAGACACCATTAAAGAAGCTTACAATGTTGAAAGTATACAAGTGCACGTTGAACCAGAGGACGGGAAACACAAAGGTAACCCATTAAAGTGAAGAAGGCTGAATGAATTCTATCCGATTTTCGAAGGGATCTCGTATCGTAAAACGTTTAAACCCCGGAATCGGCAGTTCTTCTTGTATCTGTATTTGGTGAATAGCCAAGTGATCATGGAAGGTTGAGAGATCATCAACTAAAAATGCTGGATGATGTTTACCTTTGTAGACCTGATCTTCCACTCCGATGTGAAGTTGCTGATGACCGAATTGGAACCACATACCACCATTTTTTCGAAGAGCTTCTGGTTTTGAAATTTCTTGAAGTTGAAGCAGACCACTATAAAAAGCTCTAGCTTCATCTTCCTTGCCTCTCGGTATACATATTTGGACATGATGAATGCCTGTTATTTTCATGTTTGTTACCTCCATTGAATGATTAATTGAAGAATAAGCAGAACAGTTACAGTCCGCATGAGGATTGTAACTTGTTTTGTTCTTAATCGAGGTGCAAGCTTAACAGCAGCTTGTGCTCCGCAAATACTTCCAATCGTAAGCGGTATGGCCACACTCCACATATAATGACCAGCCCATAAATAAGTGAATACAGCCCCTGTACAGCTTAAGAACGTATTAAATCGTGTAAACGAAACGGTTCTTATATAGGTAAATCCGTTTCGTAAAAATAGCTGCATCTGTAAGGTCCCTTGACCTGGTCCGAATAAACCGTCATAAGCTCCGATACCAAATAGGTAAGGATATTTACTTGGTGGGAGCTGTTTGATCTCATGGTTAGGATCTGCTTCTTTTTTTGTTTTTAAAAAGGTTAAGAAGAGTGCACCTGTGAGTAAGAAAAGAGCAATAATTGTTAAGTTTTCTCTAGAGATTGAGGAAGCTGTCAAACCGCCCGCTATTCCTCCTAGTAAACTGATAACGCCTGAGATTAAATAAGGGGTAAGTTTCGTATCATTTTTTCTGATTAGGATAAAAAAGCTAGAAAACGAACTAAACATATTGGCAAATTTATTCGCTGCGATTGCTGAGTGGACGGGAACTCCTAACAATAACATGATCGGAAAATTAATCATGCCGCCACTTCCAGAAAGGGTGCCGATAAAAGTTGCAATAAACCCGACGAATATGAGGATATACAGTGTTTTCACATCCTTTCATTTTCACTTTACATATCTATCCTATGTTAAGGTATACTTAAAATAAATTACATAAATTAGATATTTTTCAATAAGTAAAACTTATCATAGAAAAAGAAGGAGAAATGATGCAGTTATCTGAGTTTCGTATTTTAAAAGTTCTTGCTGAAGAATTAAACATGAGGAAAGCATCTGAGCGGCTTTATGTATCTCAACCAGCTCTTAGTCAGCGACTTCAAACGATAGAAAATAATTGGGGTACCATCATTTTTATTCGTTCTCAAAAGGGATTGAATTTAACTCCTTCTGGAGAAAAGATTCTAGCTTTTGTGACGGAAGTTCTTCAGAAAGAGGAGCTTGTAAAAGAAGAACTACAATCCCTCTCAGAACACGTTCACGGAACGTTGAAGCTTGCGGTAGCTTCTATCATCGGCCAGTACTGGCTGCCCCATGTTTTAAAAGAATATGTAAATCTATACCCCCATGTAAACATTTCACTTATAACGGGATGGAGCTCTGAGATCATAAAGCATTTGTACGAAGACAAAATACATCTTGGCATTGTTAGAGGCAACCCCGAGTGGCGTGGAAGTAAAGAACATATATTATCTGATCATTTATATTTGGTCGACACGACAATCTCAACCATTGATGAACTATCTGATACTAGTAAGCCGTTTATACAATTTAAAAGTCACTCAACGTATTACCAAGAAATCCAAGACTGGTGGCATACTCATTTTAAGACGACACCACAAAAAACGATCGTTGTTGATCAGATCGAAACGTGTAAGCAGATGGCTCTAAATGGAATTGGTTATGCGATTCTCCCATCGATCAGTCTTCGGCCAGAGGACGATATTTATAAGATTCCATTAACAGATAAAAAGGGTAATGCCATTAAACGGGACACTTGGCTCATTCATCACGGTACAGGATCGGAACTAAAACAAGTGAATGTGTTTATGGATTTGATTCAAAAACTAACGAATGAATAAGGTTTGAATCTTTCTATATTTAGTGGTTTAATACAATACAGAATGACTTTTAAGGAGGAACTACCAAACATGAAAATGATGGATGCAAACGAAATTATCTCATTTATCCAAAACGCTACAAAATCTACACCTGTAAAAGTTTACGTAAAAGGAAATCTTGAAAATATCGATTTTGGCCAAGAAACGAAAGTGTTCCCTTCAGGCAACACGGCTGTTTTATTCGGCGAGTGGAAAGATATTGAAGCTGCTCTAAAAGCAAACGAAAGCAACATTGATGACTACGTGATTGAAAATGATCGTCGCAACTCGGCGATTCCATTGTTAGATATGAAAAACATTAAAGCTCGTATTGAACCAGGTGCGATCATTCGTGACCAAGTTGAGATCGGTGACAATGCCGTAATCATGATGGGTGCTTCTATTAACATTGGAGCAGTAATCGGTGAAGGAACGATGATTGATATGAACGTAGTACTTGGAGGACGAGCTACTGTAGGAAAGAACTGCCACATCGGTGCAGGAACTGTGCTTGCAGGTGTAATCGAACCACCTTCAGCAAAGCCAGTTGTTGTAGAAGATGATGTAGTCATTGGAGCTAACGTAGTGGTTCTTGAAGGTGTTACAGTAGGTAAGGGCGCAGTCGTTGCAGCAGGTGCCATTGTGATCGAAGATGTAGAACCATACACTGTTGTCGGCGGAACTCCAGCTCGTGTATTAAAGAAAATCGACGAAAAAACAAAATCAAAAACAGAAATCAGACAAGAGCTTCGTCAGTTAAACGACTAATTTTAGTGTAGGGGATGAGAGAAGATGAAATCGTTGCTTGAGATAAGAAAAGACTTGCACCGCATACCGGAGCCAGGATTTTTAGAGTTTAAAACTCAGAGATATATCCTTGATCTCATCTCCACCTTTCCTCAGAATCATCTAGAAATTCATACGTGGAAAACGGGCATATATGTCAAAGTAATCGGAAGAGATCCATCTAAAACGATAGCTTATCGAACAGATATGGATGGTCTACCTATCAGTGAAGAAACCGGCTATGAGTTTTCATCTCTTCATGAAGGAATGATGCATGCCTGCGGACACGATCTTCATATGACGATTGCCATCGGTTTATTGTCTCATTTTGCAGAGAACCCAATAGATGACCATCTGTTATTTATCTTTCAGCCTGCTGAAGAAGGACCAGGGGGAGCTCTTCCGATGCGAGAGAGCGAGCTGTTTCAGCAGTTGAAACCTGACATGATCACCGCGCTTCACATTGCTCCGGAATATCCGGTCGGCACGATAGCTGTAAAAGAAGGTTTGTTATTTGCAAATACATCCGAACTTTTTATTGATCTGATCGGAAAAGGCGGCCATGCTGCTTATCCGCATTTAAGTAATGACATGGTAGTCGCAGCAAGCCATCTTGTAACACAGATGCAGTCGATCGTATCACGAAATATTGATCCACTGGATTCAAGCGTTGTTACTATCGGCAAGATCACTGGTGGAACGAAACAAAATATTATTGCCGAAAAAGCAAGACTCGAAGGCACTATTCGAACTTTATCTCCAGAAGCAATGGATAAGGTTAAAAAGAGAATCGAAGCGTTGGTTGAAGGTATTTCTCATGGATTTGAATGTGAGACGGTGATTGATTACGGTTCTAATTATCGCCAAGTAGATAACGAGCCAATCTTAACTAAAGAATTCATGGACTTCGCTAAACAGCAAGGAACTGTGAATCTAATTGAATGCAAAGAAGCTATGACAGGGGAAGACTATGGATATTTCTTAGAGAAAATTCCTGGTTTCATGTTCTGGCTAGGAGTTGATACCCCATACGGTCTTCATCATTCAAAATTAAAGCCGCAAGAAGAAGCGATTGAGCATGCGGTAGATCTTTTAGTTCAATATTTCATCTTTAAAGGGAATAGAATTTAGGAAAACGGTCACTGTGGCCGTTTTTTTTTTGTTTTTTTAAATGTGTGAAAGGTTATGTGGGGAAAAGTCCACAGAAAGTTAACATCAATCCACAAGTTTCGGTGCTCAATCCACAAGTTTCGGTGCTCAATCCACAAGTTTTTATGATTTATCCACGAATCGACACGTTTCATCATATATCGACATATGTGCTTAGAGAAACACTTCAATTGCGATTTACATATTCCCATTATGAGTTGGAAATATTAAGAATGGTAAGGAGGTGGGAATATGGCTAGAATTGGTGTAGAACAATCTTTATCAAACGTTTCAGATGCTTTACGTTCAATGGGACATGATGTAGTAGAGCTTCGACAAGAACAAGACGCTAACGGCTGTGATTGCTGTGTAATTTCCGGACAGGATCAGAACGTTATGGGCATTCAAAATGCAGCAACACAAGGATCTGTATTAAACGCTCATGGTATGTCAGCAGATGAAATATGTCAGGCTGTTGAAAGCAGATTACAAGCATAACACTCCTGGGGACAGCCATGCTGCCCCTTTATTTCTGTTTAACGCACGTTTTAACAGGGAATTAATTGACCAATCATAAAAAATGTTGTTTAGCAGCAGATGGGGAGGTCTATATGCCAATCTTTAATGTAATCATGATTATTTTACTTATCGTATTAACCGCATTTTTTGTAGTCACTGAATTTGCCATTGTTAAAGTACGTAGGACGCGAATAGACCATTTAGCTTCCGAAGGTAATAGTAAAGCGATTGCGGCACAAAAAGTAATCGGCAATCTTGACGGCTATTTGTCAGCATGTCAGTTAGGGATTACCATTACAGCACTAGGTCTCGGTTGGTTGGGTGAACCGACTGTTGAGATCTTTTTAAGGCCATTATTTGAAAATGCTGGTTTGAATGAAGGACTAACCCATACTCTCTCGTTTTCAATCGCCTTTTTCCTAATTACGTTCTTACACGTGGTACTAGGCGAATTGGCACCTAAAACAGTTGCGATTCAAAAAGCTGAAATGGTTTCATTGGCTACTGCAAAACCAATTATCCTGTTTTATAAGGTGATGTATCCCTTTATATTCTTACTAAATGGTTCAGCTAATCTTCTGACACGAGTCTTTGGTATTAGCCCAGCTAGCGAACATGAGGTCGTACATACGGAAGAAGAGTTACGTCTTATCCTTTCAGAAAGTTTACAGGGTGGAGAGATCAATCAATCAGAATACCGTTATGTGAACAGAATTTTTGAATTTGACGACCGTGTAGCAAAAGAGATTATGATTCCTCGAACTGAAATGGTATGTTTATTCTTAGAGAATACGTGTGAACAAAATATGGCGATCATGCGCGAAGAAAAATTCACAAGATATCCAGTTGGCCATGATGATAAGGATCATATTGTAGGTATTGTAAACATAAAGGAGTTCTTTAACGAAAACTTTAGCAAAGAAAATTTTGATCTAAATAATTATATTCGTCCCATTATTACCGTCCATGAATCTATTCCAATTCAAAAACTTCTAGTCAAAATGCAAAAAGATCAGACGCATATGGCGGTGCTCGTAGACGAGTACGGAGGAACTGCCGGAATTGTAACAGTTGAAGATATTTTGGAAGAGATCGTTGGGGAAATACGAGATGAATTTGATGTCGACGAAGAACCAGAGATTCAACGGGTTGATCAAAATCAAACAATTGTGGATGGAAAAGTGCTTATCTCTCAAATAAATGAATTATTCGCATTAGATATTGATAACAGTGAAATCGATACAATTGGAGGGTGGGTTCTAACAAGATCAGTTGATTTAGAAACCCATCACTCGTTTAATTACGAGAGTTATCGTTTTACGATTTTAGAACTGGATGGGAAACAAATAAAAAAAATCGGGATTGAAAAAATATCAGAAGAAGAAGGTTCTGTTACAGATAAAGACTCCTAAACGATGTTTTAGGAGTCTTTGCTTTTCCATTTTCCGTTTGCTGTTTTTACGTATTTGTGTTTGACGGCGCTCCATGCTACCTTATGGGCTGTTTCTTCTTCCTTGTACTCTTGGAGTGCAGAATTAAATGCCTCTTTATAGATTTCTTGACCGTGGTGGGGGAGATGCTCTCTTACTCCTTCAGGAAGATCTTTAAGTGAATCATACGGCATATTTACACCTCCTTTACGATAAATAGTTCCCGCGATTCCTCAATATAAACTCTTTATTGAGAATGAAAACTACCTTAAATGAGCGGATAATTTCACATTTTTAGTTTAAGTTGCTATGATTAAGGAGAAATTAAGAAGTGGGAACAACTTTCCTTATTTAAATTAATTATTATTTAACATTGACTAAAAATAAGGACTGTACTATAATTACCCATGTAAATAAAACAGTTTTTTTGGAGGGATTTACACCTATGGCAGAACGTATGGTAGCAAAACAAGCACCTAGATTTGAAATGGATGCAGTATTACCAAACAAAGAATTTGGAAAAGTTAGCTTAGAAGAAAACATGAAGAACGACAAGTGGACTGTTCTTTTCTTCTATCCGATGGACTTCACTTTCGTTTGTCCTACAGAAATTACATCACTTAGCGATCGTTTTGACGAGTTCGAAGATTTAGATGCTGATGTAATTGGTGTTTCTACAGATACAATCCACACTCACAAAGCTTGGATTAACACACCACGTGATATGAATGGTCTTGGTGAGTTAAAATATTCTCTAGCAGCTGATACTAACCACACTGTAGCTCGTGATTATGGTGTATTAATCGAAGAAGAAGGTATTGCTCTTCGTGGTTTATTCATCATCTCTCCAGAGGGTGAGTTAATGTACTCTGTTGTTAACCATAACAACATTGGCCGTGATGTTGATGAAACATTGCGTGTACTACAAGCACTTCAAACTGGTGGACTTTGCCCGGCAAACTGGAAGCCTGGTCAAAAGACTCTTTAATCGTTAAATAGTTTACATTCCATAACCCAAGACGTTGTTCTTGGGTTATTTTTGTAATAAATAATGAAAACGCGAACATATTCTGTATTTTTACATAAGAGGTATTAGTTAGATATTGATCAACAAATAATGTGGTAAAATAAGGCTATACCGCGAGAGATTGGAGTGAGTGACTTTGAAAAAGCAATATGCTGTAATCGGACTAGGTCGTTTTGGCGGTAGTATGTGTAAAGCATTGGCCGATCAAGGAATGGAAGTTCTAGCGATTGATATTGATGAAGATCGCGTGAATGAGTTTTCAAACGTTGTTACACACGCTGTAATTGCAGATTCTACAGATGAAGGTGTATTGAAAAGTCTTGGAATAAGAAATTTTCAGCATGTAGTGGTAGCAATTGGTGACAATCTTCAGTCGTCCATTCTTACAACACTGATTTTAAAAGAGATGGGTGTAGAAAAGATTACGGTTAAAGCTCAAAATGATTACCATGAAAAGGTGTTAAGAAAGATTGGAGCAGATAAAATTATTCACCCTGAGCGAGACATGGGTGTTAGAATTGCTCATCAAATCGTCTCTAATAATGTTCTTGATTATTTAGAACTATCCGATGAACATAGCATCGTTGAATTGGTAGCAAGTAAGAAGATGAACAATAAAACTTTGATTGAGTTAGACATTCGGGCAAAGTATGGCTGTAACGTTGTAGCTGTTAAAAGAGGAAAAGACATCTTCGTTTCTCCACAAGCTGATCAAAATATTCACCAAGGAGATGTATTGATTGTAATCGGTGGAGATAAGGACATCAATCGATTAGAAAAACAAATGGCTAATGAAGAATAAAAAAACCGTTACCCTTGAAAAGGGAACGGTTTTTACTTTGAAAACTAAATTTCCATGATGATAGGAAGGATCATTGGACGTCTCTTTGTTTTTTCATATAAGAAAGGAGCCAACGTATCTGTGATTTCATTCTTGATCTCAGACCACTGTGTGGTTCTTTTCTCGTTCATGATCGTTTCTAAATGTTTGCTAAGAAGACTTTGAGCATCGTGAATCAAGTCTCCAGACTCACGCATATAAACAAAACCTCGTGAAATGATATCAGGTCCTGCTTCTATTTTAAACTCTTTCATGTCCATGCTTACGACAACGACTACAAGACCTTCTTCTGAGAGAATTTTTCGATCTCGAAGTACGATGTTCCCGATATCACCAATTCCACTACCATCTACATAGACCGAACCTGAAGGAATCTTTCCTGCGACCATAGCTTCATTTTGTGAAAGAGCTAAGACTTCGCCATTATCCATTACAAATGAATTCTGAGAAGGAACATCACAATCAGAAGCAAGCTTCGTATGCATCTTAAGCATTCTATATTCACCATGAATCGGCATAAAGAATTTAGGCTTCATAAGACGTAACATCAGCTTTTGTTCTTGTTGTCCACCATGACCGGAAGTATGGATATCGTTTAAAGATCCATGAATCACTTCTGCACCTGCACGGTACAACTGGTTGATCGTCTTACTAACGCTTAATGCATTACCTGGAATCGGTGAGGATGAGAAGACAACCGTGTCTCCAGGGATGATTTGAATCTGTCTATGTGTCCCATTGGCGATTCTTGAGAGAGCGGCCATTGGTTCACCTTGGCTACCTGTACATAAAATCGTAACTTGGTTATCGGGCAGACGGTTGATCTGATTAGCATCAACAAACGTATTTTTAGGTGCTTTAATGAATCCGAGCTCTTGTCCAACGGTAATGGCGGAATCCATACTGCGACCAAACACAGCAATCTTTCTATTGTTTGCAACAGAAGCTTCAACTACTTGCTGCAATCTATGAATGTTCGAAGCAAAAGTAGCAAAGATTACACGGCCTTCCATTTTTCTGAAGATGTCTTGAATGCTTTCGCCGACTCGTCTCTCAGAAAGTGTAAATCCAGGAACTTCACTGTTTGTTGAATCAGAAAGTAAGCAGAGTACACCTTCTTTTCCGATTTCAGCCATTTTTGTTAAGTTAGCAGGTTCACCAACAGGAGTGAAATCAAACTTAAAGTCACCTGTATGAACGATGTTACCTGGTGGTGTTTTTACTACTAATCCATATGAATCTGGAATACTGTGAGTTGTTCTAAAGAAACTTACTGATGTTTTGCGGAATTTAATCACATCGTCCTCAGTGATTTCATGTAATTGTGCACGACGAAGCAAACCGTGTTCTTCTAGCTTGTTCTTAATCAGAGCAAGCGCGAGTTTACCACCATAGATAGGGATGTTCACTTGTCTTAAAAGATAAGGAATACCGCCAATATGATCTTCGTGTCCATGTGTGATAAATAAGCCTTTGATCTTTTCTTCGTTCTTAACAAGATACGTGTAATCTGGTATTACGTAATCAATTCCCAGGAGTTCATCTTCTGGAAATTTAATTCCTGCATCGATAAGGATAATCTCATCTTGAAATTGAACGGCATACGTATTTTTACCGATTTCTCCTAGGCCACCAAGAGCAAAAACGGCGGCTTGATGATTTTTTACAAATTTCATAAATTATACATTCTCCAATTTCAATGAATTCGTGTCTTTTTCATACTCAAGAAATTTACCGTTAATTTCTTGTATGTACTCAATATTGTATTTGCGATCAGCAAGCTTTTTACGTACATCGTTGATCGTTTCTGCTTCTACGTATACTGTTTGAGTGTGTTCACGAACAGGAACCTCTGTTAAGCTAGTTTGAAAAAATACTTTGTAAATCATATTTCATGTCTCCTTACCGGTCTTTAGTTTTTGAGTTTCTTCGTCCTATTATAAAGGAAAGTGACATGTTTTTCATGTTTTTTCATATTGCAATCTTGGAAAACCACAAAAATATTCAAATAATAACTGTTATGTTCTAGGCATTATCCTATATAATTACTTTAGTTAAAAGAAAAACTTAACCTAGTTAAGAATTAATTTTCCGTTATTATTTTGTTGTCTTACCCATTTCCTTAATTTTTTTAATAAGCGCGTTCTCATTTTCATTTATTACCCTCCATGGCTTTTTTTATTACTAGTATGTGTAGTTAAATTGATATTTTTAGAGGGAAATTGTTACATTTCTTTATTACTATTTTATATGAGTAGGGGTTAACTAATGAAATTATATTCGGCACTTTTTGTTCTAAGTTTAATATGGGGAATGTCTTTCTTATTTATTAAGATCTTGCTTGGTATATTTGATCCTTGGCAAATTGTATTCCTTCGTTGTTTGCTAGGAATATTGACGATTATCCCTTTGTTCATGATAAGCAGGCAGACTGTTACCTGGAAAACACTTCCCATGAAGAAATTACTTCTAGTTGGTTTCTTGAATGCTGGTCTTCCTTGGGGACTGATTGCTTGGAGCGAAACTTTTTTAGATAGCGGGTATACGGCTATATTAAACGCTACTACGCCGATCTGGACGGCCATGATGGGTGTGTTCTTTTTTTCCATTTCATTGCGATGGAAACAATGGATAGGTGTAATAGTAGGTTTTGTTGGTATTCTATTGTTAATGGATATTGATGCTCCTGGATTGACTAAGAGTCAACTAGGCTTAGGAATTGTCTTAATGTTAGTTGCAACGTGTTGCTATGGATATAGTTCACAGTACGCAAAAAAGCATCTGCAAGATACGACAGTTTGGATTACTGCCTCTTCTACACTTTTTGCAGGTATGATCTTAAGTGCCATGATGATGCTATTTACGGATGGATGGCATCTACCTGAAGAAACCTTAAATTACAATTCTTTATTATCAGTTATCGGTCTTGGCGTCTTTGGATCAGGAATAGCATACTTGCTTTATTATTATATGATAACTGCTGGTTCAGCGGAGTTCGCTACACTTGTTACTTACTTAGTCCCAGTGTCAGCTGTAATATGGGGAAGTGTCTTGTTAGATGAAAAAATCCATCCAAGTGCATTTTGGGGCTTGTTGCTTATTTTTACAGGAGTCTATTTAACAGGTAAGAGGGGGAAGAAAAAGGCCCCTTTACATCTTCAGCATGACAGAACAGCCTAAAAACATTCAATTTAAAATTGAGTGTTTTTTTCATTTCGTGTAGAATGTAAGCGTATACAACGTGAGGAGGAATCTGGTTGGTTACATTCTTAGTTTCAATTGTGTTATTGATCGTCGGTTATTTTACGTATGGAAAATACGTTGAAAAAGTCTTTGGAGTTAAGCAGAAAAGAAAGACTCCAGCTTTTGCGCAAGAAGATGGCATTGATTATGTTCCGATGGGTACAAAAACGAATTCTCTTATACAATTATTAAACATTGCTGGAGTGGGTCCTATTTTCGGCCCCATAATGGGAGCACTATACGGTCCGGTAGCGTTTCTTTGGATTGTACTAGGGGCTATTTTTGCAGGAGCTGTTCACGATTATTTAACCGGAATGATATCCATTCGTAATCGAGGGGCGCATTTACCACAACTAGCAGGCAAGTTTTTAGGAAATGCGATGAGACATGTTGTTAATGGTTTTACTCTTCTGCTCTTGTTATTAGTGGGAACTGTTTTTGTCAGTGCTCCAGCAGCACTGATTCATGATCTTACGGGTGACTGGTTAAGTTTAAGTCTTATCATTGGTCTGATCTTTGTTTATTATATTTTAGCAACTCTCTTACCAATCGATAAGATTATCGGCCGTGTCTATCCAATATTTGGCGCTTTGCTTGTCATAAGTGCTATTGGGATAGGTGGGGGTCTAGTAGTAACAGGGGCACCAATTCCTGAACTCTCATTTGAAAATATGCATCCAGATAATGTCCCAATATTTCCGCTCTTATTCTTGACGATTTCATGCGGAGCACTTTCAGGATTTCATGCTACACAATCTCCTATCATTTCTCGCACAACTAAAAATGAAAAAGAAGGTAGAAAAATCTTTTATGGCATGATGATAGCAGAAGCAATAATCGCAATGATATGGGCAGCGGCTGCGATGAGTTTGTTTGATGGGAAATCTTTATCTGGAATTATTGCTGAAGGTGGACCTGCTGCAGTAGTAAGTGAAGTGTCAGTAACGATGCTTGGAGCAATCGGAGGGACGCTTGCGGTCATTGGTGTTATCATCTTACCAATCACTTCAGGAGATACTTCATTCAGAAGTGCTAGAATGATACTAGCTGATTATTTCAATATCGGTCAAAAGAGACTATCTTCAAGACTTTGGATTGCTATACCAATGTTCGTTCTTTCATTTTTACTAACAAAAATTGATTTTACATTACTATGGCGTTATTTTTCTTGGGCAAACCAATCTACTGCAATGCTGGCTCTTTGGGTAGGGGCTATGTATTTAAAAAGATCGAGAAAAAATCATTGGATCGCAACGCTACCCGCAATCTTTATGACGATGGTGACAGTTACTTACATTTGTAATGCACCTATAGGTATTGGGTTATCGAGAGGAATATCCTACACGATTGCTACAATAACGACTGTGCTTGTATCAATTTTATTCATTCGAAGTAAAACAAGCGATGAAGATGCAAGGCTCGTTGATGATGATCGCGATGCGGCATAATAAAACTTGTATTTAAGATGATCATCGCACTAATGCGAGCGTAAAGTTCGGTATTAAGTTATGTATAAACACAAAAACTCACTAAGCTGATATGTAAGCTTAGTGAGTTTTTTGGTTATTCGTTATCTGATAACAACAGAATTTGCAGGAGGTTCAAATGGCTGTTTGTCATTGATTCGGTCATAGAACATGATACCGTCTAAATGGTCAAGTTCATGTTGAAAACAAATACCAGGAAGTCCTTTTAGTTTTAAGTTTACCTCTCTTCCATCAGGTGAAAATCCTTTTACAGTAACTTTAGCATATCGAGGTACAAGTCCAGGTACTTCTCTGTCTACAGAAAGACATCCTTCTCCTCCGTCTAAATATGTCATTTGAACTGAATGACTAATTATTTTCGGATTTAACAGTGCATAACTGTATAAGTTTCCGTTTTCATCTGATACATGAAAAGCAAAAATTCGTTTAGAGATTCCAATTTGAGGAGCAGCTATTCCGATACCAGGTCTTAGATTGTACTTTGCTGCAATTTCAGGATCTTGGCTGTTCTTAACAAATTCAAGAAGCTGGTTAGCTATTTTAATATCTTCATCAGAAAATGGGTAAGGTACCTCAACTGCTTTTTCTCTCAGCTTTGGGTGACCTTCTCTTATAACATCTTTCATCGTTAACACAAGCAAAACCTCCGTGCCGATATACTTTTAAGTTAGTTTAATTTCTCCTTATCATAACATAGAGGATTTTTAATAAAAAAGAACGGAAATAAAATATTTTGTTCTATGTCGTATTTTAACCTTCATTTTAAGGGTGACAATACAGGTTTATTAAGACTGATACAGCATAAAAAATATTATGAAACAGTTATAGAAAAGAAAGTTGTTGAACGTCAGAAGAATGAAGTCTTTAAGATGAGGTAACTATATACAACCTATAGATTGACTGTGTATGTGCAGTGGTGTAAACTAATTTACGTGAAAAGGATTGTTGTGTTACTCTAGTTACATAAAATAGTAATACAGTTAGGATGCCGCAAGATGGTTTAGCTCTTTGATACAAGGGAAAACTTCAATGGGTATACGGAAGGCATACCTACAAAGCCTTTTAAAAATATAAACCTGTCTTAAAAATGTATCACTTTGGGCAACCTGTTAAATATGTGTACGTTTTTAAGATCAGGGAAAATTGACAGGGTAAAAGAAAGGAAGAGGTGACTTTTCATGACGAAAACAATTGATGCAGTTCAAGATCAATTTGAAACGTTCCAGATTCTTTCTGAAGACGGAGAAGTTGTTAACGAATCGGCAATGCCGAAATTGTCTGATGAAGATCTGCAAGAACTAATGCGCCGCATGGTTTACACTCGAATTTGGGATCAGCGTGCAATCTCTTTAAACAGACAAGGGCGTCTTGGTTTTTATGCTCCAGTAGCAGGACAAGAAGCTTCAATGCTAGGAACACACTATGCGTTAGATAAAGAAGATTGGATTCTTCCAGGATACCGTGATATCCCTCAAATGGTTTTCCACGGCTTTCCATTAACGCAAGCATTCTTATGGTCTCGTGGACACTTCCAAGGTGGACAGATTCCTGAAGGTGTTAACGTATTGATGCCTCAAATTATCATCGGAGCTCAAATTATTCAAGCTGCTGGTGTTGGTTTCGGACTTAAGAAACAAGGTAAAAAGAACGTATGTATCACTTACACTGGTGACGGTGGAGCATCACAAGGTGACTTCTATGAAGGATTAAACTTTGCTGGAGCTTATCAAGCTAATACGATCTTTGTTGTTCAAAACAACCGTTTTGCTATCTCAGTTCCAGTTGAAAAGCAATCTGCAGCAAAAACAATCGCTCAAAAAGCAGTTGCAGCTGGTATTGAAGGCATTCAAGTTGATGGTATGGATGTTCTTGCAGTTTATGCAGCGACTCAACAAGCTCGTGAGCGTGCCGTTGCTGGTGAAGGTCCTACATTGATTGAAACTCTGACGTATCGTTATGGACCACATACGATGGCAGGAGATGATCCTACTCGTTACCGTACAAAAGATCTTGATAACGAATGGGAAAAGAAAGATCCACTTGTTCGTTTCCGTAAGTTCTTGGAAAAGAAGAACCTTTGGTCTGAAGAGCAAGAAAATAAAGTTGTAGAAGAAGCGAAAGAAGATATTAAAGCTGCGATCAAGAAAGCAGACGGAGCACCTAAGCAAAAGGTTACTGACCTAATCGGGTTCATGTTTGAAGACCTTCCGTTCAACCTTCGTGAGCAGTTAGAAGAATATACAGCAAAGGAGTCGAAATAATATGGCTCAAATGACTATGATTCAAGCAATTACAGACGCTATGCGTAACGAATTGAAAAACAATGAACAAGTTCTTGTTTTCGGTGAAGACGTAGGTCAAAACGGCGGAGTTTTCCGTGCTACCGAAGGACTTCAAAAAGAATTTGGAGAAGATCGTGTATTTGATACACCGCTAGCTGAGTCTGGAATTGGGGGACTTGCAATAGGTCTTGGGCTTACAGGTTTCCGTCCAGTAATGGAGATTCAGTTCTTCGGTTTTGTTTTTGAAGTTTTTGATTCAGTGGCTGCACAAATGGGTCGTATGAGATACCGTTCGGGTGGAGTGTACACTTCTCCAGTAACGATTCGTTCACCATTTGGTGGAGGGGTTAAAACACCTGAGCTTCACGCAGACAGCCTTGAAGGTTTAATGTATCAAACTCCTGGTATCAAAGTTGTTATTCCTTCGACTCCATATGATGCAAAAGGTCTGTTAATCTCTGCTATCCGTGATAATGACCCAGTAGTATATCTGGAGCACATGAAACTTTATCGTTCTTTCCGTGGTGAAGTGCCAGAGGAAGAATACACAATCGAACTAGGAAAAGCAGACGTGAAGCGTGAAGGTAAAGATGTTTCTATCATCACTTACGGAGCTATGGTTCACGCATCACTAAAAGCTGCTGAAGAATTAGAAAAAGAAGGCATCTCTGCTGAAGTTATCGACCTTCGTACAATCAGCCCCCTTGATATCGAAACGATCATGGCATCTGTTGAAAAAACAGGACGAGCGATTGTTGTACAAGAAGCACAGAAACAAGCAGGTATTGGAGCGTTCGTTGTAGCTGAAATCAACGATCGTGCAATTCTTCACTTAGAAGCACCTGTACTGCGTGTAACTGCACCAGACACAGTGTTCCCATATGCTTCTGCAGAAGATGTTTGGATTCCAGATCATCGTGATATTGTAGATAAAGCAAAGAAAGTCTACAATTTCTAAAAAAATGAATGTTGGCTGAAAGAGAAGTCTGTACAAGACTGTTTCTTTCAGCTCTTTCACATCAGTGATGAAAAAGATTGTTATAAAATAGGAGGCGTTAATCGTGGCATTTGAATTTAAGCTTCCCGATATTGGAGAAGGAATTCACGAAGGTGAAATTGTAAAGTGGTTTGTAAAAGCAGGGGATGAAGTTAAAGAAGACGATATCCTGCTTGAAGTACAAAACGATAAAGCTGTAGTTGAAATTCCATCACCTGTAGACGGTAAAATTCTTGAACTAAAAGTAGACGAAGGAACAGTATCTGTTGTTGGTGATGTTCTAGTAACAATTGAAGCAGAAGGTGAAATTCCTGCTGATGCTCATGGTGGTGGCGAGGAAGCTCCAGAACAACCTAAAGCTGAAGAAGAAAAGAACGTAACTGCTGATCAAGCTAAAGAAGCTGACAAATCAGAAGCTAAAACAGATAAAACGGAAGATACAGCTAAAGAAGAACCAGCAGACGAATCTAAGCGTGTAATCGCAATGCCTTCTGTTCGTAAATATGCGCGTGAAAAAGAAGTTGATATTCGTAAAGTACAAGGTTCTGGAGATAACGGACGTGTACTTAAAGAAGACATCGACAAATTCGTAAGCGGCGGCGGAGCAGCTGAAGCAGCACCACAAGCTACTGAAACCGAAGCAGCTCCAAAAGCTGAAGCGAAGAAAGAAGCCCCTAAAGCAATTCCTGCTGGAGAAATGGAAACTCGTGAAAAGATCAAAGGTATTAGAAAAGCGATCTCAAAAGCGATGGTTAACTCCAAACATACAGCTCCGCATGTTACACTAATGGATGAAGTGGACGTTACTGATCTTGTTGCACACCGTAAGAAATTTAAGCAAGTTGCTGCAGATAAAGGCATCAAGCTTACTTATCTTCCATACGTGGTAAAAGCATTAACTTCTGCATTGCGTGAATACCCTGTGCTTAATGCATCTATCGACGATGCGAACGAAGAAATCGTATACAAGCACTATTACAACATCGGTATTGCGGCAGATACAGATAACGGACTAATGGTACCAGTTGTTAAAGATGCTGATCGTAAATCCATCTTCAAAATCTCTTCTGAAATCAATGAACTAGCTACTAAAGCACGTGATGGTAAGCTTTCTGGTGAAGAGATGAAGGGCGGATCTTGTACGATTACAAATATCGGTTCTGCAGGCGGTCAATGGTTCACTCCAGTAATCAACCACCCAGAAGTAGCGATCTTAGGTATCGGCCGTATTGCTGAAAAAGCAGTTGTTAAAGACGGAGAAGTAGTAGTAGCTCCTGTTTTAGCTTTATCTCTTAGCTTTGACCACCGTCTGATCGATGGTGCAACAGCTCAAAATGCATTGAATCACATTAAGCGTTTATTGAACGATCCACAACTATTAGTAATGGAGGCGTAATTCGATGGTAGTAGGAGATTTTCCAATTGAGTTAGACACACTTGTCATAGGTTCAGGTCCTGGGGGATATGTTGCAGCAATTCGTGCAGCACAGTTAGGACAAAAAGTGGCTATTGCGGAAAAGGCAGAAATGGGCGGCGTTTGTTTGAACGTTGGTTGTATTCCATCAAAAGCTTTAATTAATGCAGGTCACCGTGTAGAACATGCTAATCACTCTGAAGATATGGGGATTACTGTTGATAACGTAACAGTTGATTTCAGCAAAGTTCAAGACTGGAAAGCAGGCATCGTTAAAAAGCTTACTGGTGGAGTAGAAGGACTTTTAAAAGGAAATAAAGTAGAAATCATTCGTGGTGAAGCTTATTTCGTTAATGAAAACACAGTACGTATCATGGATGAGAAGAACTCTCAAACATACACGTTTAAAAATGCAATCATCGCTACTGGTTCACGTCCAATTGAAATTCCAGGTTTCAAATGGAGTGACCGTATTATCTCTTCTACAGGCGCTCTTGCTCTTAAAGAAATTCCTAAGAAGATGGTAGTTATCGGTGGCGGTTATATCGGTATGGAGCTTGGAACAGCTTATGCGAACTTCGGTACTGAAGTAACAATCCTTGAAGGTGGAAAACAGATCCTTCCAGGTTTTGAAAAGCAAATGAGCCAAGTCGTTTCAAAACGTTTAAAGAAAAAAGGCAATGTAGAAGTATTTACAGAGGCTATGGCTAAAGGCGTTGAAGAAACAAAAGACGGAGTTACTGTAACAGCTGAAATCAAAGGTGAGTCTAAGACATTTGAAGCTGACTATGTTCTAGTTACTGTAGGACGTCGTCCAAACACTGAAGAACTTGGTCTTGAGCAAGTTGGTGTTGAAATGACTGAACGCGGTCTTATCAAAATCAATAAGAAAGCTCAAACAAGTGTTAACGGCATCTATGCAATCGGTGATGTAGTAGAAGGTCCAGCTCTTGCTCATAAGGCTTCTTATGAAGGTAAAGTAGCAGCAGAAGTAATCTCAGGTCATGCAGCAGAAATTGATTACTTAGCGATTCCAGCTGTAGTTTTCACAGACCCAGAACTAGCTTCTGTTGGTTATGATGAAAAATCAGCTAAAGAAGCAGGATATGAAGTGAAAGCTTCTAAATTCCCATTTGCAGCAAATGGTCGTGCTCTATCTATGAACGAGACAGATGGTTTCATGAAACTAATCACTCGCAAAGAAGATGGACTTGTACTAGGAGCTCAAATTGCTGGTGGAAATGCATCAGATATGATCGCGGAAATAGGATTAGCTATTGAAGCGGGTATGACTGCTGAAGATATTGCTATGACTATTCACGCTCATCCGACTTTCGGAGAAATTTCTATGGAAGCAGCTGAAGTTGCGATCGGACTTCCTGTACACATTGTAAAGTAATTAAACAAATGAAACCCCTTGTGACTGTTTTACAGCTCACAAGGGGTTTTTTCTGTTCAATCATATATAAAGAAACGCATCATAATCTTTATTTAGAAGCACTTGTCTAAAAGAATGAAATTAGACAGCAGTTATTTGTAATTTGATTAAGCTTATATCAAATTAATGAATATAAATACAATGGAGGAAGCGATGAGAGTTTTATTATGCACTTTCATTCAGATTATTATGTGGTGTGGTTATTCTATCGTATTGTTTCTCTCACATCACGACCATAATTTTTTTGAAACCATCTTATTGTTGATTTTTGGGTATTTCAACTTTCTGGTAGCGCAGCGTTTGAACATAAACAAATCAATTGCTTTAAACATGACAATATCATTAACACTTATTTATGTTACAGGTAAAATGATGATTGGATAACAATCTTATTTTAATTTTGTCTCTTCAGAAAGTGCCTTTTTTAGAGAAATCATCATAAAGATCAATACGAATGCAAACGGAAAGGCTGCAATGATCGATGCTGTTTGCAATCCTTCTAATCCGCCTGTGTACAATAGGATGGATGCAGAAGCTGCAATAACAATGCCCCAAATGAATTTTGTCATAGAAGAAGGATTCAATCGACCATTACTTGTCTGCATGCCTAATACAAACGTAGCTGAATCAGCAGATGTTATAAAGAATGTACTGATTAGGAAAATAGCTAATACAGACATAATCGTTCCGAATGGAAGATGTTCAAAGAGTGCGAAAAGAGCTACCTCTGTACCTTTGTCAGCAATAACCTTGTTTAGACCAACATTATTAAAGATTTCTAAATGTAATGCTGCTCCGCCAAAAATAGAGAACCAAAGTGCGCCAAAAACGGTTGGTACAAGTAGTACACCCATGATAAATTCACGGATAGTTCTACCTTTTGATACACGAGCGATAAATGTTCCTACGAATGGTGCCCATGCGATCCACCAAGCCCAATAGAAGACTGTCCAACCTTGAATCCAGCCTGCTTCACTAGGTCTGAACGGACTAAGTTTTAAGCTCATACTTGGAAGGTACTGCAGATAGTTCCCAAGAGATTGTACGAATACATCCATAATGAAGTTGGTTGATGACGCAAAAAGCAAAAAGGCCATTAAAAGAACGGCTATTATGATATTCAGGTTACTTAAATATTTAATCCCTTTGTTTAATCCTGTTTGAGCGGAAAGTGTGAATAGAACGGTCACAATCGCGATAATAATTAACTGTGTGGTAAAGTTATTTGCAATGTCAGATAAATAAGAAATACCACCACTAATTTGAACGGCACCAAGTCCTAAAGATGTAGCAACACCAAAGATTGTAGCAAATACTGCAATAATATCAATCGTTTTCCCAATAGGTCCATGTACTTTATCACCTAAAAGTGGAGTAAAGATTGCACTAATCAATCCAGGTGCACCTTTTCTAAATTTAAAATAGGCAAGTGACAATCCAATTAACGTGTAAATTCCCCAAGGATGCAACCCCCAATGAAAGAAGCTGTATCGAAGCGCAGCTTGAGCTGAGGCGGCATTTCCTCCTTCTCCTGATGGAGGAGTGTAAAAGTGGCTGATCGGTTCAGCTACACCCCAAAATACAAGCCCTATACCCATGCCCGCGCTAAACAGCATAGCAAACCAAGTGACAGTAGAGTACTCAGGCTTATCATCTGGTTCTCCAAGTTTAATTTTTCCGTACTTACTAAAAGCTAAATAAAGCACAAAAATTAAAAAGCTTGTAGCAGAAAGCAAATAGAACCAGCCGAATTTCTCTTGTAAGAAATTTTGAATGACGGTTGCCTTAGCTTGGAATGCGGTAGGAAATAAACTTCCTATGATAACAAAAACGACAGAAATTATTAATGAAACGATAAAAACAATATTTGGTTGTTTTTTCATTTCTTCACATCCTTTCATGATATGTATTCATTTTATTTTTCCCCAAGGGCCCGAAAGTTTACATTGTAGTAAAAATAAAATAGGAAGTCCAATCATATGATTGGACTTCCTATAAAGAAACGCCTTAATCCACTTTACTTTTTTGGATAATAATACATCACTCTGCCGTTAAAAAGGTGAAGTTCACCTTTAAGTTTTGAAGCGATAAACTTACAGAATTCATTAGCCTTACCCTTATCCCCATGAGTTGAGACTTCAGTTAAAGTTACCTGTATGTAATTAATATCGTGGTCTACATTTGCGTCTTTTTCAGTTCCTAATCCAACTAAAATATATTTATTTTTTCTTTGATCTATACCTTTTAAATAAAACCATTGTCCTGCAGCTTCTTCCTTTTCTTCAATCGTGTAAGGAAACGCCGCATCAGCGTAGCCCCATGATAATTGTTCGCCAGTTTTAGTGGTGATGGAACGGTAATATAGCAGGAGGTCTTTTAGTTCATCTATTGTGATTACTTGTTTTTCAGATGCGGGAACAAGCTTAACATAGGCGCTTTGAGACATGTAATCCACTCCAATTTGTAATTTTTAACATCGTTCAAACATAATAATAGTATATCATATTTTAAGAAGATTTTGACAAATTGAGTTTAAAGCTTCTTAAATAAGGGAATTACTCTTACACTTAATGACACTTTTAATAGTATAACTTATTTAATTCCAGTAATTGACGACCCGATCGATGAACGAGGTAATCATACGAGGAGGGGTAATATGGAATGGTTTGAAAAATTGTATGACGAGAGTGAATCCGTTAATGTCAGGTTTGTAGGTTTTACAACTGATACTGTCAGGTATGATTTTGGCATTGTTTATACGAATATGTTCTTCGGTAAGCCATTAGTAGTATGTATGCAAACGGGGAGATCTGCTTTATTAGATTCAAACGATATGAGGAACCTTGAATACATCAAACAGGTTTTCCATATTAAAACGCTTAAAGAAGCTGAAGATTTAGCACTGTTTTTTGAAGAAGCTGTACCAAATATCCATACTATTGAGCAATATGATTAAATAACATATTTTTTTAATGTGTTATACTAAATGTGTTGACAAAGTTAATGTGACATAATAATATAAGAGTACAAACGTAAGCGCTTTCAAAATGTGAAGGGAGATGGAACGGATGGGAGTAATCATTTGCCAAACGTGTGAAACAACAATTGAACACTTTGAAGAGGAAAAAGTGACGACTTTATATTCAAACACATGCCCTCATTGTCATGAGCAAACGAACTTAGATAACTAAGAAAAAAAAGAAGACCTCGTTGGTCTTCTTTTTTTATGGGTTTATCGAATGGCAACTTGTTCTTGAATAACCTTCAAATACTTTAAATCTGCATTTTCTGGACCTTGAACGGGTAGACCGGCTTCAAGGTTCTCTTTAATATAATCTAAGTTTTCTTTAGTGATAATTTCACCAGGAATGAAAATCGGAATTCCTGGCGGATAGACCATTACGAACTCTGCGATGATTCTTCCTGCAGATTCTTCAAACGGAACACTTTCTGTATTTGCGTAAAAAGCATCACGTGGTGAAAGTGCAAGCACAGGAATATCTGGAACGTGTACAGGTATCGATTTGATCTCTTCATTCTTTAAATGGCTTAACTCATCAGAGAGTTGAGATAACGCTTGAACAAGAACCATAGTATCTTTTTCATGATCAGCCGTTGTTATCAAACATAAGATGTTGTAAAGATCAGATAACTCAACCTCAATATTAAAGTTCTGACGAAGCCAAGTTTCAGCTTCATATCCTGTAATACCAAGGTCTTTTACTGAGATTAAAAGCTTCGATGGATCATAATCAAAAGTTGCAGAAGTGCCAAGTTTTTCTTCACCAACACAGTATAGGTTAGGAATATCATTGATCTTTGCTCTTGTTTCATTAGCAAGGCGAATTGTTTTTTCGATTAGTGTATACCCTTCAGTAGCAAGTCGGCGACGAGCCGCGTCGAGTGAAGCAAGAAGGATATAGGATGTAGATGTCGTGGTCATCATACTAAGAATGGTTTGCACTCGTTCTGGTGAAACAAGACCTTCTTTGACGTTTAAAATGGAACTTCCAGTTAATGATCCGCCTAGTTTATGGACGCTCGTTGCTGCCATGTCTGCCCCAGCTTGCATTGCAGATAGTGGCATGTGATCATGAAAGTGTATTAAAACACCGTGTGCTTCATCTACAAGTACTGGAACGTCAAAGCGGTGGGCAATATCTACAATTCCTTTTAAGTCAGCAGCAAAGCCAAAATAAGTAGGGTTTATAACAAGTACTGCTTTTGCGTCAGGATGCTGATGTAATGCTTTTTCTACACTGTCTGGCGTTATACCATGTGAAATCCCTAATTCAGGATCAATCTCAGGATGGATAAAGATCGGCGTTGCACCTGAAAACACGATTGCAGTCATGATGGATTTGTGTACGTTTCGCGGAACAAGTATCTTATCTCCAGGTGACACAACAGACATGATCATCGTCATGATAGCACCGCTTGTACCTTGTACAGAAAAGAAAGTGTGGTCCGCACCAAATGCTTGTGCTGCAAGCGCTTGTGCTTTCTTAATCATACCTTTTGGATGATGCAGGTCATCTAGTGGTGTAATGTTAATAAGGTCAATTGATAATGCGTTTGGGCCAATAAAATCTTTAAATTCGTCATCCATTCCTTGCCCTTTTTTATGACCAGGAATATGAAACTGTAATGGGTTCTTGTTTGCATGTTCGCGCAAACCAGTAAATAAAGGAGTTTCGTGTTGAGACAATGTATTCTACACCTCATCTATCGTTAACTTATAATGAATTTTATTTTTTATAAAACAAAAGAAGTATAACAGAAAATGCATGAAGATGTAAGTAAATGATTTAATTTTCAAAGAGGAAATGAAATGAAAACTAGGCTAACAGAACGATTACATATAAACTCTCTTAATCATGTTAGGAGGACTTGCAGTGATTATTAAAGGAACGCTACGAACAGATTTCACATTCAATATTTAAGAAGAAAGCTTTAGTGGAACATACGATCAAATATAAGATTCCATTAGTGGCGTGGCCAATCAAAAGATTTGGAAGGGCCGGGACAAATCATTAGAAAGATTAACGATGTGTCTTCAGTAGAAGAATTATTATGTAGGATGAATACGGAAGCTGAAATCATTAAACAAAAATTAAACAACCTTTTCTAACACTTTTCTAACAATGATGATACTTACCCATACATTTATGTTGTACGGCAATATACTAGTGGTAAGAAGCAGCGCATCTTCTGCTTCCTGCCACTTTTTTTTATAGTTTTTTCTTTAGTTCGTATAGAGGTAAAAGTGTTTTAAACGTTTCATCAATTCGTTCATACCAATTATTCTCACTCATGTTTGATGCTTCATCTCTTTCAATGCGAACACCACAAAGCAACTCTGCTTTTTTTACAGTGCTAAGACGGGTTGCCATTTCTTCTAGTCGTTCCTTTTTAACCTCACGATGTGGAAAACTTTCAGGCTTCATATGATCATCAGACCATACGAAATCGTTAGGAATATTCTTCTTGATCTTGTTTAGGTTCTTAAGGAGTATTTGTCCATATGCATCCTTTATTGGTGCTTCGTAAATGAGAGCGAACCATAGAAATACATGTGTTTCCCAAAGTCCTATTTGAAAATGTGGCAACATCTTATAGCCTCTTTTGTTAGGGGCAAAGGCTACCCAAGTATCCTTTGGAGGATTTACTGTCCTTCTTGCATGTTTTGCTACATGAAAGAACATTTCTTCTCCAGTAAGAACAGTAAGTTCTTCTGCATATTTATTTCCTAAGGCTTCAAGTTTTGGCCGAATCTGGCTGATGATTTGCTCCATACGCTCATCAAGACCTTGCGTTTGGAAAACATTAAAGTCTGAATCATTAAATCCGTTAAATGTCATTTGAAAAATCCTCCTGATGATCAAGTGCTACAAAGAATTTTACCATACGAAAAGCTTTATAAAAAAATGTTTGCATTAGATTCCGCAAAGTGCCGTTTCCATATACATGGTTGCTTCATAAAATGAAGAAAAGAAGAAAACGAAAAGAAAGGATGTGCCCGTGAAATGAAACAAGTAATGAACACTTTAAAAAGAACGGATGCAGAAAGAAGAATTCCAGTATTAAAACTTGAGATTGATTATGAACTAGCTACTTTGTTTGATGCTTTAAAAGCGAAAGATCAGAAACAGATCAACGAATCGAAGCGTAAGCTCGAACGATTAAGGCTGGAGCTCGTGAGATTAGAAGCATGATCCAAGCTGATAGCGGATAACAAAAACGAATCCATCATGAACGGATGGTTCGTTTTTTTGTGAAGAGAATGAAATTGCCTTATACTATAGTAAAGGTAAGGAGTGAAAACATGACGAACGAAGAAATGATAACCATAGAGAAACACATGAAGACATGGACACTTGAAGCCGCACAGCTCTTAAAAGATTCTTTTCAGAGCACATTAACGATTACATATAAATCTCATATCGCAGATCTAGTCACGGATATGGATAAGAGTATTGAGAAATTTTTTATTAATAAGATACAACAAACTTTTCCAGAACATAAAGTACTTGGAGAAGAAGGCTTTGGAGATGAGATAAAAGGGAACTCCAAAGGCGTAATTTGGATTATTGATCCGATCGATGGGACAACAAATTTTATTCATCAGCAAGCTAACTTTGCGATTTCAATTGGAGTTTATAAAGATGGAATCGGAAAACTAGGACTGATATACGATGTGGAGGGAAGTAACCTTTATTTTGCTAAAGATGGTGAAGGTGCTTATTTAAACGATAAGAAATTACCGAAATTAGAGGAAGTCACATTATCAGAATCTGTTGTTGGTGTTAATGCAACATGGGCTGGTCCGAACAGACGAATCAATCATGAGCATGTCCAACAGATCATCAGAAAATCTAGAGGGACCCGATCATACGGCTCTGCTGCAATTGAACTTGCTTATGTTGCATCAGGAAGACTCGATGCCTATATGACACTTCGACTTTCCCCGTGGGATTTCGCAGCAGGTTTAATTCTTTTAAATGAAGTAGGTGGGATTGTAAGCAGAACGGATGGAGAACCTGTACAGCTTCTTGAACAAAACAGTATTCTCGCTGCAAAGCCAGGGTTGCATAAAGAAATATTAGACCACTTATTATAAAGCGCAACGCAAAAAAGAGGACGTCCGATTAGGAACGTTCTCTTTGCTTCTTTTTAAGAGTAAACCCGTATCCCATAAGAAAAAATACAGAAACGGTCGATATAAGAAAGATCAACCAGCTTTTTTCACCAATAGCTATTCCAATGCCACATATTGCAAATGCCGTTAGTAGAGCTATAAAAAAGAAAATGATATTCATGATGACCTCCAAGCCAAAAACTTGTCTATACTGTATAAGTGTACCGAATTTACATAAAAAGAAAAAGCCTTTCTGTAAATTTGTGATATAATAGTCAAGTTGAACAAAAAATGATAAGAAAAAGAGATAGGATATAAGGAGAGAATACACTTGAATAGAAGAGATGATTTACGCAATATAGCAATTATTGCCCACGTTGACCATGGTAAAACGACATTGGTGGACAAATTGCTACATCAGTCAGGAACTTTCCGTGACAATGAACAAGTTAATGAACGTGCTATGGATTCCAATGCTTTAGAACGTGAGCGTGGAATTACAATTCTAGCTAAAAATACAGCGATTAATTATAACGAGAAACGCATTAACATCATGGACACTCCAGGACATGCCGATTTCGGTGGTGAAGTAGAACGTATCATGAAAATGGTTGATGGTGTTCTACTTGTTGTAGATGCATATGAAGGTTGTATGCCGCAAACGCGTTTTGTTTTGAAAAAAGCACTAGAGCAAAAGTTAACGCCAATCGTAGTTGTAAACAAAATTGACCGTGACTTTGCACGCCCAGAAGAAGTAGTAGACGAAGTAATCGATCTATTCATTGAACTAGGTGCTGAAGAAGATCAATTAGAATTCCCTGTTGTTTATGCATCTGCACTTAAAGGAACAGCTTCAATGGATCCTAGCAAGCAAGATGAAGATATGACAGCTCTTCTTGATACAATTATTGACACGATTCCTGCTCCAGAAGATAACAGCGCTGAGCCACTTCAGTTCCAAGTTACGATGCTTGATTACAACGACTACCTTGGACGTATCGGTATTGGTCGTGTATTCCGTGGAACGATTAAAGTGGGTCAAGCCGTTTCATTAATGAAGCTTGATGGATCAGTTAAAAAGTTCCGTGTTACAAAGTTGTTTGGTTTCTTAGGTTTGAAACGTATTGAGATCAATGAAGCAAAAGCTGGAGACTTAATCGCTGTATCTGGAATGGAAGAGATCAACGTTGGGGAAACAGTTTGTCCTGAAGGTCAAGAAGAAGCACTTCCTGTTCTTCGTATCGATGAGCCAACATTGAAGATGACTTTCTTAGTTAACAACTCACCGTTCGCTGGTCGTGAAGGAAAATATGTAACAAGCCGTAAAATTGAAGAGCGCTTAATGTCTGAGCTTGAAACTGATGTAAGTCTTCGTGTTGAAAACACGGATTCTCCAGATGTTTGGACAGTTTCGGGTCGTGGTGAACTTCACCTTTCAATCTTGATTGAAAACCTTCGCCGTGAAGGATTTGAACTTCAAGTATCAAAGCCAGAAGTAATCGTTCGTGAAATTGATGGCGTTAAATGTGAGCCAGTTGAACATGTTCAAATTGACATTCCTGAAGAGTACACAGGTGCGATCATGGAATCTTTAGGAGACCGTAAAGGTGAAATGAAGAACATGGTGAACAACGGTTCTGGTCAAGTGCGTCTTGAGTTCATGGTACCTGCTCGTGGTTTGATCGGTTATACGACTGAATTCTTAACACAAACACGCGGATACGGAATCCTAAACCACACGTTCGACAGCTATCAGCCTATGGTTGCTGGAAACGTTGGTGGACGTCGTCAAGGTGTACTGGTTTCAATGGAAAACGGAAAAGCATCTCAATACGGAATCATGGGTGTTGAAGACCGTGGTACGATCTTTATTGAGCCAGGAACAGAAGTATACATGGGTATGATCGTTGGGGAACACACTCGTGAGAATGATATTACGGTTAACATCGTAAAAGTGAAGCAGATGACAAATATGCGTTCTGCGAACAAAGACCAAACGGTTAGCATGAAGAAGCCTCGTATCATGTCATTAGAAGAAGCGTTAGAATACTTGAACGATGACGAGTATTGTGAAGTAACACCTGAAAGCATTCGTCTTCGTAAAAAAGTACTTGATAAGAACGAGCGTGAAAGAGTAGAAAAGAAAAAGAAACTTGCTCAAGGCTAAACGTATTTCTTAACAAAACGATCGGGAGTGGGAATCGTGGAGGAACAAGAAATCATGAAAGCGACAGGGGAAGATTCATCCTCCATGGCATTGCTGCTAGGAATTGAAAACGACCCTGTCAGAGCTTTTCTGCTGTTATATTTCATCATAACAGTGTTAAGTATCATTGTTTTTAAGTTAGGTTTTGCAAAAAAACTGCCGCCGCTAAAAGCGATAGTCATCTATTTGTTTTTGATTATCGGATGTCTGCCACTAGCATTTTTCGGCATCGGTTTACCTGTTGCTGAAGGTTTGATGGTAGCCGCACTCATCTTGATCATCTATAAAGTCCGGCTTCATCAGAGCAAGAAAGAAAAAAGCTGATAGGGGGTTCATTATGCAACTTGTTGACGCTCTATCCAATTGGTTGAGCATTAAGAAAGTACATGAAGAGAGACCCCGAGACCAAGCAGCTAAGGAGACTTTTGAGTTTTTTACTGAGATTCTCACAGAGGATCATCATGTAAACATCTCTACTGTATCGACTTCGGGTCCATTTTATGTCGTTTTGTATGAAGTTAACGGCATTGAAAACTCCGAAAAGTTTTTTATCGATAGTATTGATGCTTTATACGAAGGAATTCAAAGTGAACCGAGATTTAACGAGGAGTACTGATCAATCAGTACTCCTTTTTTTTGTTTAGGAATGTAACGAAATATGCAATAATTATCCCGAAGAATAGGTGGCCAAGTAGCCAGATGAAAAAAGGTATAGTTAGTGGGGCTGAAAATGGCTTTATAACAGCTAATTTATATAGAGGAAAAAAAGTTAAAGACATGATTCCATTGATGATTAACGAAATCTGATACGGATGCTTATATATCTTACAGAACAAATCTACGAACGCAACAAGAAAAATCGCGATAATAATGTGAAGAACAAATTGGAAAGGTTCATTATAGATAACAAAATCGGGAAGAGGAAGGAAGTCAATATTTAATAAAAATGTGTAAAGTTTGATTTCAAAAAACACTTCTGGAATGTAAAAAAAACAAGCCAGCAGAATGCCGGCAATGGTTCCAAATAAAATCCATGAAAAAATTTTTATGTTATTACCAATCATTGTTTGTATCCGGACTTCGATATAATGTGAAATTACCGGTAGCTTCACGCTGAGCGGTTTTTCGCGTTATGCGTTCTCTGCAAGATTCGCACATAAACGTGTGTATGGGACGGTTTCTTAATTTTTTTGCAAGTGAGCATTCATTTTCAATTACTTCGATCGTATCGCATAATACGCATTTTACACGCATCGTATTTCACCTCTTTCAAATAGTATACCATAAAGAAATTGGAAAATTAAACGAACGATGCTTGGGATGCGAGTAGAGAGTAATGTAACGGATCGTTTTTGATAAAATGCAATGTACGTAACCCTGGGGTGAACAAAATTAACCGAGTGTCTTTCTATAGCGAACACATATTGTTTTTTACGAGGTAATTTGTATTTTATCCGTAGAAAGCTATCTTAATTACGAGGTAATTCTGATTAATTACGAGTATAAAATTTTTTATCCGATTTTCGACAAAAACATCTGTGTTTAACAAGTGTAAAGAAGACTCATGAGCTAAGGCGCCATGAGTCTTTTTTACATATCTCAAAAAATCACGTTTCATTCAATCGTTGAGGCTGATTTTTATCTGATTTTTCTTGTTTTTGTTGTTGGTTTTTAAGCTCTTGTTGTTCTCTTTCTGATAATTGACTATCGTTTGTTTCTGTTGGAGATGGCTTTTTCGTTTGTATACTGTGAGGTACTTGTGGCATCAGACGTCCAACGATCCCTGCAAGCTCCTTCATAATTCCGCCGATTGGATGACCTTGTCGGATTTGTTTGCCCATCTGACGAAGTCTTTCTACCGTATCAGGATCAGCTGTAACGAGTGCATTCTTTCCATTTGGATCGTTTTTTAGAGATTCTGCTACAGAATACTTTATAGAACCAACCTTTGAATTATCAAGCTTGCGATCTACATCTATCCCTACTACTGCATATGGGCCTAATACTACTGCAGTTGCATCTTCAACGCCTGGAATACCTGTTGCGAGTCCTACTAGGTGTCTCGATATTTCTTGAGATCCTTTTGGCTGGTGAGGCTTCTTACTGTTTGCCGTTTGGTTCACTTTTGTTAGCCTTGGAGTGTTCTGATCATTTTGAGCGTTATCATTATTCATGCAGCCGAACAATACAAAAATTGCACTAAGAACGGCTACTATACGAAATGTTTTCAATGACATTCATCCTTCCAGTTCATTTTCGTTATTTTTTGTACATTCTTCTAACTTTATTCCTTTGTACATACATTTTTAATAGGCAGTCCATAAAGACGCTAAATGAACAATGACTAAAACACATTAAGTCAGGAGGCTGAATGTTGAATAAACGATACGTCCTAGATACGAACGTGCTGTTGCAGGACCCATATTCCATACAATCTTTTGGTGATAGTGAAGTAATCATTCCTGCAGTCGTGTTAGAAGAAGTCGATTCAAAAAAACGTTACATGGACGAAATTGGAAGAAATGCTCGTGAAGTTTCTCGCTTGATCGATAGAGTAAGACAAAAGGGCAAGCTTCATAAAGGAGTTCCTCTAGAGAACGGAGGTACGCTCCGAGTGGAACTCAATCATAAATCATTTAAAAGGCTTCAGGAAACCTTTGTTGAACAGACAAACGATAACCGAATACTAGCCGTTACCTTAAACTTAAAACAAGAAGAAGAAGAGAAGAAAAGCGGTATAAAAGTTATTCTTGTTTCTAAAGATGTGCTCGTTCGAGTAAAGGCAGATGCACTTGGAATTGAAGCAGAAGATTTTTTGAGCGATCGAGTGATCGACAAGAATGATCAAACGTATACAGGCTATAAAGAAATTTATGTACAAGGTGATCTGTTGAATAAATTTTATGAAAAAAATGAACTTCAACTGATCGAGTTGACAGGACACTCCTTCCATCCTCACCAATTTGTAATCTTAAAAGATGTGTTCAGATCTTCGGTTTCTGCTCTTGGAAAAGTTGATGAATTCGGTAAGACGTTAAAGCCGCTTCGATATGATTCAGAACAAATATGGGGAATTCGAGCAAGAAATGTTCAGCAAAAGATGGCGTTTGAGTTACTTCTCAGAAAAGATTTGCCACTCGTGACGTTGATCGGTAAAGCCGGAACAGGAAAAACACTGATAACGCTCGCGGCAGCGCTGCTTCAAACAGAAGACTTAAAGGATTATATAAAGCTTTTTATCGCGCGACCGATCGTTCCGGTGGGGAAAGATATTGGATACTTACCTGGGGAAAAAGAAGAGAAATTAAAACCGTGGATGCAACCTGTCTATGACAACTTAGAATACTTGTTTAATACAAAAAAATCAGGTGAACTTGAAAAAATCCTTGCGGGAATAGGTTCGATTCATGTTGAAGCACTGACTTATATTCGAGGAAGAAGTTTGCCGGACCAATTTATCATCATAGATGAAGCGCAAAATTTAACGAAGCATGAAGTTAAGACCATTTTAACACGTGTCGGAGAAGGCAGTAAGATCGTTCTCTTAGGAGATCCTCAACAGATCGACCATCCGTATCTAGATGAGTTTACGAATGGATTAACGTATGTAGTAGAGAAATTTAAAGATCAAGCATTGAGTGGGCATGTTCGCTTAGAAAAAGGAGAACGTTCATCACTTGCTCAGATTGCTGCTGATCTATTATAAGCATCGTAAAGTCGACAAAAAAAAGACAGCCCCATTGTGAGCTGTCTACATTATCGATTAAAGAATCGTAACTGCTGAAATGTGTCTTATCGGATTTTCTTTGTTACGACCATCACCGTAATAAAAATGAACAGGTCCGTCTTCCTTAAGCGGTTTTCCGTTGTTAGAAAAAGCGAAGTAACCGTTTTGTGCTTCCTCAAGTGTGATTTCAACGCTACCGTCCCCTGATTCTATCCTAACTCTTTCAGCGTCAGGGTGCGGTTGTGCATTATAGATAAAATAGGATAGAGAGATCGCGAATGAACTTGTTAACAATGTTTCTTTTAATGTCGCTTTTGAACTTTGTTTCTTTTGTTCTGAAGGGGGAACAGCGCCTTCTTGTAGTTCTCGGTCCCAGTGTGCCGAAACTTCTTTTAAGTATTTTTCTTGCTCGTTCTCCTGCGATTTATCTAAATCGAACAATGTGTGTAAATCCTCTTTTCTATCATCAAAAATCCATACACCTGGATCTAATGTAAGGGGATAGTTTACTTTTCCGTTTAATGCAACGATGAATTCCATATAAACCTCCTTGAATTTGAAAACGCTATAAAAAGCATAGCACGATTATAAGAATACTGTAATATGTTGATTTTTTTTATGCAAACCTTTATATTTAAAGGTAGAAATCGTGTTGAACGGAGGGATGATCATTGTCAGCTGAGATGGCAACTGGACATCGGGAAAGGGCATTTGATTTATTAAAAGCAGATGCAGACAAAATCCTGAAACTAATTGAAGTTCAAATGGAAAACTTAACAATGCCACAATGTCCCCTCTATGAGGAAGTATTGGATACGCAAATGTTTGGTTTATCCCGTGAAATAGATTTTGCAGTCCGTTTAAACCTGGTTGAAGAAGAAGCAGGTAAGAAATTGTTAGAATCACTTGAAAAGCAGCTAACTGCTTTGCACGATGCCTCAATGAAAAAATGATCGACACCCAGTCCGAGAATGTAAATTGGACTGGATTTTTTTATATACATACATTTGATTGCATGTTCTTGTGAAAGTTGATCTCTTTTACAAGATCCGGATTTCAGGAATGACATTTACAATTATGAGAGGATGTTCATCAAAAAGCCGACACATCCTTCGAAATACTATAAGAAGCTGAAGCTGTAGTGTTGTATCATAAATAAAAAAGGTTTATGTGTTACAATATCTAATAATTATAAAGATGCAGTTTCAAGACTTCTTAAGAGAGGAGAAAGGTGAACAACGTGAAAAAAGCAGTAAGACCCTATGACTATTCTTTGATAGTAGCCGTACTATTATTGTGCAGTGCTGGATTAGTCATGATCTACAGCGCGAGTATAGGGGTAACGATCAATAAATACGACTATAGCAGTAGCTTTTTCTTTACAAGACAACTTGTCTTTCTGCTAGTTGGGATAGGACTCATGTATTTTACCATGAGATTCAATGTTCAAATCTACAAAAAGTTAATGATGCCTATCGTCGTCTTTTCAATTCTCATATTGATATTTGTCCTATTGTTCGGACGAGAAGTGAACAACGCAAAAAGCTGGCTATACATAGGTCCGATCGGTATTCAGCCTGCAGAATTTATTAAGCTAACATTAGCTATCTACTTAGCCGCAATCTATTCAAAGAAACAAGGGAAGATGCAGGATTTCAAAAAAGGTGTTATTCCTCCACTAACGATTTTCGCCATTATGTTTCTATTGATTTTGAGACAGCCAGATTTAGGGACAGGCATTATCGTTTCAGGTGTTGCTGGAGTTATCCTGTTCTGTTCTGGAATTAAATTCAAACATATATTTTCAATGGCAGCATTAGCGGGTATCGTAGGTTTAGGTATATTCCTTCGTTTGACACCAGAACAACTTTCCCGTTTTGACGCAGCATTTGCACCGTTTAAAGATCCTGCGGGCGACGGTTATCAGCTAGTTAATGGATATATCTCAATCGCTGCAGGTGGAATAACAGGATCAGGATTAGGTGAGAGTATTCAGAAATATGGATTCCTCCCAGAACCCCACACTGATTTTATAATTGCCATCATCGCAGAAGAGCTTGGTTTTATTGGCGTATTCTCAATTATCGCCTTGTTAGGATATATCGTTTTAAAAGGATTTTATATTGGCATGCAAAGTAATGATACATATTCAAGCTTATTAGCATTTGGTATCGCTGGAATGATAGGTATTCAAACAGTGGTCAACCTAGGTGCAGCAGTAGGGTTATTACCGATTACTGGTGTTCCGTTACCATTTATTTCGTATGGGGGCTCATCCCTTCTTTTGTTTCTAACATCGATGGGGATTCTTATAAATATTTCTGCAAAAGTAAATCTGAACAAAAAAGTGCCAGATAGAAAGCCCGAAGTAAACAGAAAGATAAAAGCTATCATGTAACGGTAAAAGGAGAGGAACTTGAATGAGTAGAAAAATCAGCAAAGTCTTAGTAGCAAACCGTGGAGAAATTGCAATTCGAATTTTCAGAGCTTGTACCGAACTAGATATACGAACAGTAGCTATTTATTCAAAAGAAGATACGGGATCTTATCATCGTTATAAAGCAGATGAAGCCTATCTTGTAGGTGAAGGTAAGAAACCGATCGATGCCTATCTGGATATTGAAGGTATTATTGAGATCGCTAAAACGAATGGTGTTGACGCGGTTCATCCTGGATATGGTTTTTTGTCGGAAAACAAAGAATTTGCAGAGCGTTGTCATGAAGAAGGAATCATTTTTATCGGTCCAAATCAAAAACACCTCGATGTTTTCGGCGATAAAGTCAAAGCTAGACAAACGGCTATTGATGCTAACATCCCTGTAATTCCAGGCAGTGATGGACCTGTTAACAGTCTTTCAGAAGTGAGAGACTTTGCTCTGAGCAATGGTTTTCCAATCATAATCAAGGCATCTATGGGTGGCGGTGGACGTGGAATGCGTATCGTCAGAAGTGAAAACTCCCTTGCAGAAAGCTATGATCGTGCAAAATCAGAGGCTAAAGCGGCTTTTGGTAAAGACGAAGTGTATGTTGAAAAATTTGTAGAAAACCCAAAACATATTGAAGTACAGATCCTCGGAGATCATGAAGGAAACCTAGTGCATTTATACGAGCGTGATTGTTCTGTACAAAGAAGACATCAAAAAGTTGTTGAAGTTGCGCCAAGTGTTTCGCTATCAGATAAGCTTCGTCATGATATCTGTGAATCAGCTGTATCCTTGATGGAACATGTAGGCTATATCAATGCAGGTACAGTTGAGTATCTAGTCACGCCAGACGGCAAATTCTATTTCATTGAAGTGAATCCGCGTGTTCAGGTAGAACACACGATAACTGAGATGGTAACTGGGATCGATATCGTCCAATCACAAATCCTAATCGCGGAAGGGTACCCGTTGCACGGGAAAGAGATTGGAATTCCAAAGCAGGAAGATATTTATTGTCACGGTTATGCGATCCAATCACGTGTAACGACAGAAGATCCTTCTAATCAGTTCATGCCTGACACAGGTAAAATCATGGCATATCGTTCTGGTGGAGGCTTTGGTGTTCGATTAGATGCCGGAAATGGGTTTCAAGGTGCAATAATCACGCCTTTTTATGATTCCTTACTCGTTAAAGTTTCAACGTGGGCATTATCATATGAGCAAGCTGCATCTAAAATGCTTAGAAACTTAAAAGAGTTTCGTATTCGTGGTATTAAAACAAACATTGCTTTCCTTGAGAACGTTGTAACGCACCAAAAGTTTTTGTCAGGTGATTATGACACCTCTTTCATTGATACAAGCAGTGAGCTCTTCGTCTTTCCTAAGCGAAAAGATAGAGGTACGAAGATGCTCTCGTATATTGGTGCGACAACAATCAATGGATTCCCTGGACTTGCTAAGCAGGATAAACCTAATTTTGCAAAACCAAGGATTCCTAAGATCAAACAGTCTGAGCCAATCCCTAACGGAACAAAACAATTGTTAGATGCTGAAGGACCAGAAGCAGTCTCTCGCTGGATAAAGGACCAAAAGAAACTCTTACTAACGGATACAACGTTCCGCGATGGTCACCAATCATTGCTAGCAACCCGTGTTCGTACGAACGACCTTCTTCATATTGCTGAACCGACTGCAAGATTGTGGCCGGAAATGTTCTCTCTTGAGATGTGGGGAGGAGCAACGTTTGATGTTTCTTATCGATTCCTAAATGAAGATCCATGGGACCGCTTAATTAAGCTGAGAGAAAAAGCTCCAAATGTGTTGTTCCAAATGTTACTCAGAGCGTCTAATGCGGTAGGATACAAAAACTATCCAGATAACGTAGTAGAAGAGTTCGTTAAAAAATCAGCTATGGCAGGAATAGATGTTTTCCGAATCTTTGATAGCTTAAACTGGGTTGAAGGTATGAAAGTTGCTATCAGAGCTGTTCGTGAGACAGGAAAGATCGCCGAAGCAGCTATCTGCTATACAGGAGATATTTTAGATCCAAATCGTACAAAATATGATTTAAATTATTATGTGAATCTAGCAAAAGAGCTTGAAGCAGAAGGGGCGCATATACTAGCGATTAAAGATATGGCAGGACTATTAAAACCTCAAGCTGCATATGACCTAGTTTCAGCGCTTAAAGAATCGGTTGATATCCCGATCCATCTTCATACGCATGATACAAGTGGAAACGGAATCTATACTTACGCGAAAGCAGCTGAAGCAGGTGTGGATATCGTAGACGTTGCTGTAAGTTCAATGGCCGGTCAAACATCTCAGCCGAGTGCAAATTCACTTTATTATGCGTTAGCAGGGAACGAAAGACAGCCTGAATTGAACATTGATCATGTTAAAGACCTATCTTCTTATTGGGAAGATATCAGAAAATACTACTCAGGGTTCGAAAGTAATTCCGCTGCACCAGATCCGGAAGTATATGAGCATGAGATGCCAGGCGGGCAGTTTAGTAATCTTCAGCAACAAGCAAAGGCAGTTGGTCTTGGTGACCGTTGGGATGAAGTGAAACAGATGTATCGCAGAGTGAATGATATGTTTGGCGATGTGGTTAAAGTAACTCCATCATCAAAAGTCGTGGGCGACATGGCTCTATATATGGTCCAAAACAACTTAACGGAAGACAATGTTTATGATCGAGGAGATTCCTTGGATTTTCCTGACTCTGTTGTAGAATTCTTTCAAGGGTATCTAGGACAGCCGTACGAAGGTTTTCCTAGAGAGTTGCAGCGTATCATCTTAAAAGGAAGAGAACCTCTGACAGTGAGGCCTGGAGAGCTCTTAGAAGCTGCTGATTTTAATGATATTAAGGAAACGTTATTCCATAAGATCAATCGCCAAGTAACAAGTTTTGATGTTTTGGCGTATGCACTATATCCGAAGGTATTCTTAGATCGTGAAAAAATGTATTCACAATTCGGTGATATCTCCGTTCTTGATACACCAACATTCTTCTATGGAATGAAGCTAGGAGAAGAGATTGAAGTCGAAATCGAACAAGGAAAGACTTTAATCGTGAAGCTCGTTTCAATCGGTGAAGCACAGAATGATGGATCTAGGGTACTTTACTTTGAACTTAACGGTCAATCTCGTGAAATCGTGGTTATCGATGAAAGTGCAAAAGTAACCGTTTCTGCAAAACAAAAAGTAGATCCTTCAAACCCTACTCAAATTGGTGCAAGTATGCCAGGGACTGTGATCAAGGTTTTAGTTGAAAAAGGAGAAAAGGTTAAAAAAGGTGATCATCTGATGATTACTGAAGCCATGAAGATGGAGACAACTGTTCAAGCTCCATTCGATGGAACCGTTAAAGAGATCTCTGTTCAAAACGGAGAAGGAATCGCTGCTGGTGATCTTTTAATAGAGTTGATTAAGTAAAAATAAAAGGCTGTTTTCGTAAACTTTCTTGCTTTTGGAAGTGTTGATTTCCGTTACAGGATGCTCGCTTTCCACGGGGCAGGCGGTGAGCAACATTCGTACGTTTCACTCTTAAGTGTCTCACCTTCCACTCCAATCAATTGTCAAAGGTGACAAGAAGTTAAAAGCAACAATCATTTAGAAAAGAGCAAAATAATAAAACCAAGGTGCAAAAGTAGCACCTTGGTTTTATTTATTTTCGATATACGATCAGCGCTAGATAGCTTAACGTTCCAAACAGGAAGGAAATGATCAATCCGTGACCTAGGGCAACGAATAGATTTAAGTTGGAATATACGATCAATGCTCCAGACACACCTTGGAGAATGACGAAAAGTAGAGCAAACTGAAAACCTTTTGTTACTACTTTTTGATCGCTATAGTATTTTCGAGCGTGGTACCAAGCATACACGATCCAAATAAACAGGACGATAGCAGCTATACGATGCAATAGATGAATGCTTGCTTGAGATCCTATCGTTGCGAAAATGGTCCCATTACATAAAGGAAACTCCGGACCACACCCCATGCTCGAGCCTGTATGCCTTACAAGTGCACCTGTGTATACAACCGCATACAGATACGTGAATAACCAATAGATGTTTTTTTTAAATGCGGGTGAGACTTTTGCGATAAAAGGACGATCAGGATCTTCAAAAGAAAGAATCGCTATTAAGAGAACACTCGCGAACGAAACGAGTGAAAAGCCGAAATGAGATGCAAGAACGGCTGAAGATTGGCTCCAAACAACGGCAGCTGCTCCTAAAAGACCTTGAAGGATAATAAAGAATACAGCTGATCCAGCCAAGATCTTTATATCTTTTCTATGTGGTTCTCTTCTCCAAGCCCAAATAGCGAGTATGATGACGAGAAGGCCGAGCCATGCTGACACAAATCGGTGACTCACTTCGATAATTGTTTCTAGTTTAGGCGCAGTGGGCAAAATCTCTCCATAGCAGAGTGGCCATGAGTTACCGCATCCATCTCCTGAGCCTGTTTTTGTTACAACAGCTCCCATCAGTAATACAAGCAACATACCTAGTGAAGTAATAATAGAATAAATCTGATAAAATCTTTTCAATTCAATCACCTGCTTTTTTTGTCCTATAACCGTTCACAAATTTGTAATATTTTCAACAAGTATTCCAGACAATCCCATCGTACAAATAATATAAGATAGTGTCTATATTAGTCGAAGTATACAAAGCACTTGATTTGTTTTATAATGTTAAAGGACATTTTCTTTATATATCACTATCCTATCATATAGGTAAAACGTTCTACTTTACATATTGTGAACAGATGAAGACGTTTTTTTACCGTTGATTTTAGAGTCAAGCCCATATAGAATGAATGAGGGCTTAAATAACAGCAAAAGCAAGAATTGGAACATTTTACTCTAAAAGGAGGTGTATCTGTTGAGCAAAACTCCAACTGCATATGAAGTCGCTAACAAAGTAATGGAACCTGGACCTCTATCTGAAGCGAACCCTACAGGCACCTGGAAAGATTTTTTGACCATCGCTAAACTTGGAATCGTTATGAGCAACTTGATTACGACATTTGCTGGATTCTTTCTAGCTTTAAAATATAACAATCTTTTGTTTTCTGACAAGATTGGTGATTTAGTTCTTTGTATTTTAGGTGCTGCATTAGTTATCGCAGGTGGTTGCTGCTTGAATAACTATATTGATAGAGATATAGACCAGCTGATGGAACGTACGATTGAGCGCCCGACAGTTACCGGCAGGATCAGTGCGAATCAAGTACTTTGGGTAGGTATTATTCTTTCCGCAATCGGAACAGTAATGCTTGCAATGACTACCTTAACGGCAGCGGTAATGGGATTGATTGGACTTTTCGTATATGTTGTCGTTTACACGATGTGGCTCAAACGAACGCACTCTATTAATACTGTAGTAGGAGGCATTTCTGGGGCAGTACCGCCGTTAATTGGTTGGGCAGCTGTAGATGCAAACCTGCATTGGGTTGCTTGGATCTTATTCCTAATCATGTTTCTTTGGCAACCTCCACACTTTTTGGCGCTTGCTATGAAAAGGTGTGAAGATTATCGAAAAGCTGGAATTCCTATGCTTCCAGTTGTATCTGGTTTCGCATTAACGAAACGTCAGATGATCTGGTACGTAGCCGCATTACTTCCTGTGTCACTTTACCTGTTTGAATTTGGAATCGTCTACTTGATCTTGGCAGCTGTGTTGGGAACAGGATGGCTGATTCTAGCATTATCAGGGTTAAAGACAAAGGATGACATGAAGTGGGCTCGTATGATGTTCGTTTATTCCTTGAATTATATGACCATTATGTTTGTTGCGATGATCTTAGTGAACATATAGATTTTATACTGGAACAGCGCGATTGTGCTGTTCCTATAATCGCCTTTACATAAAAGGGCTTTCATAAAAAAAGTATAGATGAAGCCTAAATCTTTGTAATCACTCTTAAGAGTGAAACACCTAGTAGTATAAAGAAAAAAGTTAAGTTTTATTTTGTAAGATCTACTTTTTGCTATTTCCATTCAAATAACATATTTATTTGAATTGAATAGATAGAACATTCAGTCAAAACAGACTACAACGAGAAAGTGGGGTATATGTAGTGATGAAAAAATGGCTACAAAAAGGGCGTTTTCTTTCCTTATTTGCCATGTTGGCTCTTCTTTTGATGGGGTGCGGAGATCCGACTCTATCAACTTTAATTCCGCAAGGTGAAGTTGCTGACAAACAGTTCCAGCTGATGCTGATCTCTATTAGTATTATGATTCTGGTACTTGTGGTAGTTTTCGTTCTTTATGCATTCGTATTATTAAAGTTTAGAAAGAAAAAAGGTGACGAATCTACACCTAAGCAAGTGGAAGGTAACCACATGCTTGAACTATTATGGACAGTTATTCCTATTCTTTTGCTTATCATCTTAGCTGTACCAACTGTAATGAGAACGTTTGAATTCTCTGCGGATGCGAAACCAGCTTCAAAGAACGAGTTAAGCATTAAGGTTACTGGACATCAATATTGGTGGGAGTTTGAATATCCGAAAGAAGAATTGATCACTTCTCAGGAATTGGTTCTTCCGGCGGATACGAAAGTACATGTTGAATTATCATCTGCTGATGTTATTCACTCTTTCTGGATTCCTTCACTAGCAGGTAAGACTGATACGAACCCTGGTGATAAAAACAAGAACTACATGTGGTTTGATACGGGAAGTAAGACAGATGTAGTGTACAAAGGGAAATGTGCTGAGCTTTGCGGTGCATCCCATGCTTTGATGGACTTTAAAGTAAGAGTTGTTTCTAAAGAAGACTATAAGAACTGGGTTGCGGGCTATAAAGCGGCTGACGATAAATCTTCTGCTAATGCTGATGGACAACAAGTCTTTGAAAAGAACTGTTTATCTTGTCACGCTGTTGGACAAAACGGCGGGAACACAGGACCTAGCTTAACTGGTTTTGGGGATAAAGACCGTGTAGCAGGTATCTTAGAACATGATAAAGAAAATCTGAAAAAGTGGATTAAGGACCCTCAAGAAGTTAAACCAGGCAACAACATGCCTAAAGTAAATCTTTCTGACGAGGAAATTGATGCCGTTTCGGATTACTTGTTAGGTCTTAAATTGAAATAGTCTTAAGCATTGCAAAAAAGGAGGTTACACCGTGGCAACTCACGAAAGTCACAAAAAGAGAAGTGGGTTAATGGATTGGCTCACTACCGTTGACCATAAAAAGATCGGTATTCTGTATCTTTTGGCTGGTGGCTTCTTCTTCTTAATCGGAGGACTTGAAGCAGTTTTAATGCGTATTCAACTTATGGAACCAGACAGCAAGATTTTCACTGGTGAACTTTATAATCAATTATTAACGATGCATGGAACAACGATGATCTTCTTGGCAGCCATGCCGATTATCTTTGGTTTCATGAATGCGATCGTTCCTTTACAGTTAGGAGCTCGTGACGTAGCGTTTCCTTATGTAAACGCAGTCGGGTTCTGGCTATTCTTCTTTGGAGGAGTGCTATTGAACTTAAGTTGGTTCTTAGGCGGAGCTCCTGAAGCTGGATGGACAGCATATGCTCCGCTATCAACTGTAGCAGAAGATACAGGTGTTGACTTTTATGTACTTGGTCTTCAAATTGCCGGAGCTGGTACTCTTGCAGGAGGAATTAACTTCCTTGTAACGATTATCAACATGCGTGCACCTGGTATGACATTTATGCGTATGCCATTGTTCACATGGGCTTCATTTGTTACTTCTGGGCTTATTCTTTTCGCATTCCCTGCACTTACAGTAGGCTTCTTCTTACTGATGTTCGAACGTGTATTTGATGCTAATTTCTTTAATCCAGATATGGGTGGTAACATTTTGATCTGGGAACACATTTTCTGGATTTTTGGTCACCCGGAAGTATATATCTTAATTCTTCCAGCATTCGGTATTATCTCTGAAGTTATTTCTACATTCTCAAATAAGCGCTTGTTTGGTTATAGCGCAATGGTATTTGCAACAGTGCTTATCGGATTCTTAGGATTCATGGTTTGGGTTCACCACATGTTCACTGTTGGTTTAGGACCTGTAGCAAACTCAATCTTTGCTGTAGCAACTATGGCAATCGCGATTCCAACTGGTGTTAAGATCTTTAACTGGATCTTCACGATGTGGGGCGGACAGATTCGTTTCTCTACAGCTATGCTTTTCGCAGTTGGATTTGTTCCAACTTTCGTAATGGGTGGAGTTACTGGTGTAATGCTTTCTGTACCTGCTGCTGACTACCAATATCATGACAGTTATTTCGTAGTAGCTCACTTCCATTATGTAATCGTTGGTGGTTTGATTTTAGGATTGTTCTCAGGGTTATACTATTGGTACCCTAGAATGTTTAACCGCGTATTGAATGAAACACTTGGTAAGTGGAATTTCTGGTTGTTCTTTATCGGTTTCCATTTAACGTTCTTCCCTCAGCACTGGTTAGGACTAATGGGTATGCCTAGACGTGTTTATACATATATGTCTGGACAAGATCTTGATGGAGCAAACTTTGTAAGTACGATCGGTGCGATTCTTATGGGTGCAGGTACCATTGTACTTTTAATCAACATCATCATTTCTGCATCATCTAAATATGCAACAACAAAAGATCCATGGGATGGCCGTACACTAGAATGGGCTATGCCAGTTCCAACACCAGAATACAATTTCGCTCAAACACCACTAGTACGAGGTCTAGATGCATTGTATGTTGAGAAGACAGCTGGTAATGGAGATATGACACCTGCAGAACCTGTAGGAGAAATTCATATGCCAAATGGATCAATTTTACCGTTCATTTTATCTTTAGGAATGTTCATTTCTGGTTTTGGTTTTATCTACTCGAACTGGTACGTAGCAGGAGCAGGTCTAGGGCTTGTATTGATCACCATGTTCTTACGTTCTATTATTGATGATCACGGGTATCATATTCATAAAGAAGAAGTTGAAGCAGACATTAAAGGGGGTAGAGCTTAATGAATGCTGGAGAACGTTTAACAGATGCGAATTTCCCTGCTCATCCTGAAAAAGCTACCCTTGAAGGTAAGAACAAATTTTTAGGATTCTGGTTATTCCTTGGTGGAGAAACGGTATTATTTGCAACGCTTTTTGGAACATATCTTGGTCTTAGAAATATGCATTTAGACGGCCCTTCTGGGGAAGAACTATTTTCACTGCCATTAGTATTTCTAGCTACAATGTTGCTACTAACTAGTTCACTTACGAGTGTGTACGCAGTACTTTCTTTAAAGCAGAACAAAGTACGTTCATTGCAAGGCTGGTTCCTCGTAACATTATTATTAGGTCTTGGATTCTTAGGTCTAGAGATTTATGAGTTTATACATTATGTTCACGAAGGACATACGTTTACAAGCTCTGCGTTTGGTTCAGCTTTCTATACGTTAGTAGGTTTCCACGGAGCACACGTATTGTTTGGAATCCTTTGGATCACAACATTGTTAGCAAGAAACTGGAACAGAGGGATTACATTATCTAATGCTCCAAAATATTATTTGTTTGCTCTATATTGGCACTTTGTCGATGTTGTATGGGTATTCATTTTTACCGTTGTTTATCTAATGGGAAAGGTAGGCTAAACTCATGGCTAATCACACACAAAACCCTGAAACTACCGTTCATCGTCACGAAGAGATTCAGCGTAAGCTTGCCTTGAAAGAGGAGCGTAAGCATCATAACGTTTCTTTTGTCATGATGATTCTTTTAACGATCGTTGCATTCTTTGCGATCTGGAGTGACAAAATTAGTGATTCATTTGCTGTTTTGTTTATCCTAACACTGGCAGTTGTTCAAGTTTTCTTCCAGCTATATGTTTGGATGCACTTAAGCCACAAAGGACATGACTTCCCAATCTGGGGTATGGCAAGTGGTATATTGGTTGCAGCTATTACAGTAGCTTCCTTAATGGGACTTATTTGGACATCGTAATCAAGGAAGGGCTGCATCTCGTATGCAGCCCTTTTTATTTGTTACAATATTAAGAATTGTCACTATTATTCCGTACAAGTACCAGCTAGGATTGATATAGTATTCATGGGTACTTTTATAAAGGAGATGACAGACATGCATCATAATCATCATGTTCATCATACTAGTTTAAGTGATTATAACTGGTACGAGCTTTTTCCGCCTTCGATATATGTTTTAGCCATCATTCTTGCGTTCGTTTATTTTAGGTTTGTTGCGAGAGATAAACAGGGTAAGAAGCTTGCGACGAAATGGCAGCAGACTTCAATGATCGCTTCACTTTTGTTGATGATCATTATAAAAGGTACGCCTGTTCAGGTTTTAGGACATAATTATTTATTCAGTGTTCACATGGTACAGATGGCTGTTCTTTATTTAATGATCGCACCTCTTATGATACTTGGGATTCCTGAGGTGAGATGGAAAAGTTGGTTAAGTAAGAAAACAATCCTTACTCGGATTTTTCATTTCCTTACTAAACCGTTGCTAGCATTGCTTATCTTTAACGCAGTATTTTCTTTGTATCATATTCCTTTAGTGTTTGATGCAGCCGTTTCAAACCCTGTTATTCATTATGGGTATCATGCTTTATTATTAATAACAGCTTATACGATGTGGTGGCCGGTTCTTTGTCCGGTTAGAGAGCTTGATACGTTGTCAGACATTAAAAAGATCGGATACGTGTTTGCTAATGGTGTACTAATGACTCCAGCATGTGCGTTGATCATGTTTGCTGATTTCCAGTTATATGAAACTTACAGAAACGTACCACAATTGTTTGAAACGATGACCCCGAAAGAAGATCAACACGTAGGCGGAGTCACAATGAAAATCTTCCAGGAAATTATCTACGCATTTGTACTCGGTTTGATTTTCACAAGATGGGTAAAAAAAGAGCGACTGCGTGATAAAGCAGACTTGGAGTTAATAAAAAGACAAAATAATCAACTAAACCCTGAATTAAAGTAACCGGCATATTGCAGGTTATTTTTTTTGTCGCAAACCGTGATTAAGGCTGTTTAGAAAGCACACGTTAGACCTTAAATGGCTGTTATTGCTTACATAGTACGTGAATATCTAGTATGTACATCAAGCAATCCCTAGCAATAATAAAGCTTACAATAGAGGAATAAAAACACTTTAAAAAAGAAGAAATTGCCCTAGTGATGTCGAATTATTAAGAAAGCTGAATAGAAAGGAAAGAAAAAATCATGAGAATCGGAGCCAGACAAGCCGCTAAAAAATTTATAGAGTCTTATTATCCAAACTGTGATGTTGCCTATTTGGCAGGTAGCGTAGTTAGGGGAGAAGAAACAGAGAGCTCTGATCTAGATATAATCATTATCGACAGTTCGGTTAGTGAATCTTATCGAGAATCACTAACCGAGTATGATTGGCCAATTGAGGTTTTTGTTCACAACATGTTTACTTACAAACATTTTTTTAAGCAGAATATTGATCGAGCAAGACCCTCTCTTCCACAAATGTGTGCTGAAGGAATCATTCTACGTGATACCGGCCAAGCTTCTCGAATTAAGAATGAAGCATTACAGTTATTAAAAGCAGGGCCAACACCTTGGAAAACAATTGAGATCGAGCAAGCACGATATTTCTTAACAGATCTATTAAACGACCTAGAAGGTTCTACTAACGCATTAGAGGATTTATTTATCGTTTCAAAGCTTGCAGATCGAACACACGAATTTGTATTACGTGTAAATGGGCACTGGATCGGTGAAGGGAAATGGATTCTTCGTGCTTTAAAAGAATATAGCGAACCTTTTGCAGAACAATTTGCCTCTGTATTTGATGATTATTATTCCAATCGTACCAAATCAAAAGTTATCACATTCGTTGACGAAGTGATTGCTCCATATGGTGGCAGGCTATTTGAAGGGTATTCGTCTCAATCTCCAGAAAGAGCTGCTGAATAAGAAAAAAACCCCTCATGATAGAGGGGTTTTTTTAAACGTGCAATTCAGTATGAAGTGCTTCGATCAATTTGTTGCATTGATTAACAACGTGTTTTGGAAATACTTCGTCGTATTCTACACCGTGTGGGTAATAATGCTTTCCAACATAAGGTGTTCCAAGTTCAACTTTAGCATGTGGAGTTTCAGTTTCTGCTTCAATAACATGACAAGGGAAACGGAAGTAGTAAACGTCACCGTTGGTCATGTCTTCAAATTTGTAATCATATGTAATACGTTCATAATCCCATTGACCAGCACGGATCATGCTATGGTTTTCCATCACATGTTCTAAAAGTGAAAACTCTACAACCTTCCCGTTTAAGCCGCTTTCTTCAAATTTCATTGTGAAACCTCCTAGGAATTCAATAAAAAAATAATAATCACTTCTTAATGATATTATGAAAGCGCTAAAGATGCAATCATTGTCAGAAGTGCGTATATTTGTTTTTCTTTCGTAAAGCATAATGAAGAATAGATTCCCATTAACAAGGAGGTAATGTTTTTGAAAAAGGTAAGTGACATCATGACGAGGAATGTGGATTATGTAACACCGTTAGACAATGTTTTCGAAGTAGCCGTAAAAATGAAGCAGGACAATGTAGGTGTTATTCCTGTTTGTGAAAATGATCAGATCATTGGAGTCATCACAGACCGAGATATTGTCATTCGTGGAGTTGCTGAAAAACGTCCAGGCTCTACAAAAGTAACAGATGTTATGAGCGATAAGCTGTATACAGGTTCTCTAGATATGACAGCAGAAGAAGCTGCAGATCTTATGGCAGATAAGCAAATTAGAAGGCTCCCAATCGTTGAGAACAATAAGCTTGTAGGAATTATTTCTTTAGGAGATCTATCGCTTGCTAAAGAGAGTGACTCTGCTGCAGGACATACCCTTACACAAGTTTCAGAGCATCGAGATCAAATTCAATAAATGATACTGATTGTATAAACAGTTCCATATAAAGTGGAGCTGTTTTATTTTTTAAACGGTCATCCAAACACATACCCTCTATGCTAAACTAAGAAGAGAAGAAAGATATAGGGGGAACCATTATGCGAGGATTGGTTACTTTTTTCCTATCCGTTTTTATTTTGATTGGTTTGTTTTTTTATGATGTTCTGCCAGAATTTACGGTCGAGAAAGAAAAGCCAGATACAAAAGTAGAGTACATAGAAGAAACATTAAAGATTCCTGATGATGCTGTTTCTAACTGGATCGGTAAAGATGTAGCAGCATTTAAGAAGCAATGGGGAGAACCTGAAAGGATCGATCCATCTAGTTATGGCTATGAATGGTATATTTATGGAAACAAAAGCCCGAAAGGTTACCTTCAAGCAGGTGTTGAAAACGGTAAAGTAGTTACGTTGTTCGTCATTGGATCTGATGTGAACACCTCACCATTTACAATCGGAGAAAATTCAAACACGATCATACAGAAGTTTCCGATCGAGAGTGACATCACAATAAATGATGGCGAAGATTTCTTTAGATTTGAACTGTCTGAGCAAGAGGTTATGCTACGTCCGCTTATTAAATTGAATAATAGTGTCTGGGTACAGCTTTATTTTGATAAGTTTACGAATAAGCTTTCAAGTGTACGTTATACCACTTCAGATGTATTGTTAAAACAGAGACCATATTCAATCGTGTATCGAGGTGATCTTCCACCGCTTGGTCAATTAAGCGATGAGGAACAGAATAAAGTGGATCAATCTGAAGAACAACAAGTTTTTGAGTTAACGAATATCATACGACTTAAATACGACAAAAATCCGTTAGAATGGGATGATAAAACTTCAGAAGTAGCGTTTTTGCATTCAAAGGATATGTTAGATCAGCAATATTTTTCACATGAGAGTAAGGATGGAAGAACACTCTCAGACAGGCTGAAGCAAAAAGACGTAAAGTTCTTGCAAGCAGGAGAAAATATAGCCGCAAATTATACGGATGGTATAGCAGCAGTAGAAGGCTGGATGAATAGTGAAGGACATAGGAATACGCTGTTAAACAATGAATATACTCATTTAGGAGTAGGCGTAGATAATAAGTATTACACACAGAATTTTTTAGTTCCTTTGAAGTAAATAGAAGTTAGTAGGGCTGAACCTTAGTGATAGGTTCAGCCCTTTTTTAGGTGACTTTCTGTTAGTCGGCAAGTTTAAAGAACGTCCCTGATGCTGAAGCGATTAGAGTACCTTTTTCGTTACGTACTTTTCCATCCAAACGAACCAGTTGTCTGCCATTATGTACAACTTCTGCTCGACATATGAACAACTCTCCAACACCAGGTGTTAAATAATCTACTTTTAGTTCAACTGTTACAGCACCTCTTTTGTTACCTGGAGCAAGACTTGCCATTGTGCCCATTGCCGTATCTAAAAGAGTTGCTGTTAAGCCGCCGTGTAAAATTCCGATTGCATTATCAAGCAGGGGAGTATTGGGCATCTCCATTTCTAGCGTATGATCATTAATTCTGGTCGTTTTAAAATCTAATAAAGAAGCAATGTGTGTTATATGCTGCTTTTCTCTTTTTGTTTTTAAACTGTTCAAGAAAAGTTTCATGATCTGTTGCTCTTGTTCAGTACTTGTCTCAAAAAACTCGTTCCACTCGTCCTTTATATTCAATAGTCTCTCCCTCGATCTTTTTTTCTTTTTATTGTACCTTTTTGGGCGGATGAGAATAAAGTAAACAGAATTAACTTTGCCATAAATTTTAAAAAATGGGCGCACCAATTTATGGGCACTTATGTATCATGTAGTAAACATCATTCGTCTTTGGATGGCTGGGGGTGGATTCTGTGGTGAAGACTGATATTGAAAGTTTCAAGGAGTTCGTTCATAAACATCCTGAATTAATTAAGGAAGTGAAGAAGAATAAAAGGCCTTGGAAAGAAGTTTATCAGGATTGGATTGTTTTGGGAGAAGAACATGAAAGTTGGAATCAGTATGCAAAAGACAAGGATAAAAATAATAAACAAGAAGATCGAGCGAAATCTAAATCTGAGAAGATAAGAACAGAACTTACAGTGGGGGATATTGTTGCTGGTTTAAGCAAACTTCAAATCACTGATGTACAAAAATATTTATCTCAATTTGGTAGTCTAATGGATGCGGTTCAAGAACTATTACAACAATTTAACAATCAGTCTGACAGATCGAACCAGCTGCCGGAAAATAGAATGAATGATTATCCTTCTTATAGGGATTAAAAGGATGTGTGCGGTGTGCGAAGAGAAATTCTCGAATACTTAAATACAAGACCTGACTTGAAATATTATATTAGGGAGAAACCAGAGTGGTATAGAAAATTAAGCAGAAACCCTTTTTCAGTTTCAGAGCTGGAAGAGGGTGCTAAAGTGTTCTACGGACGTACTTTCGGGCAAAGGGTAGATCGATTTCATCAACAGGTACAAAATTTTGGCTTGTTAATGGAATTGATCTCTGTAATGGGTGATGAAGTAAAGGGAAGCGATGCTCCGATACCAAATGATTTTCAGCCGATGCCAGACTCGTTGAACAACGGTTGAGGGATAATAAGAATTAAATAGGAAAAAACTACTTCTATAAGGAGTGGTTTTTTTATGAAAAAAAGAAACAGAAGAATCTATGCAGGTGGTCTATTAGTACTAACAGTGCTCACCCTATTTATGATTTCCAAATATTACGAAGGAATTTCTGAGTCCAAACTACAAGAACCGAGTGCATTAGAGGTATCTGCTTCATATCCCTTAATGGATAAAGACTGGGCAGTCAATTATCATGTGAAAAAGCAGCGAATCTATTTTGAAAATATTATTACAAGGTTTTCTTTCCAAGGCGGTCTTACGAAGACACCAGGAACTAAGGATGGGTATATTGCTGTTTTTGTAAACAATAAGTGGAAGATGAATGCTAATCAATCTATGTTCATCTTAAAAAATATGAATCCTGGTAAGCATAAGATCACATTGCAGCTGAAGAAAAAGGATGGATCAAATTACGGATTAAAGAAAAATATAGTCGTTCAAGTTCGATAACTCTTCAATTTATGAAGAGTTTTATTTTTTGTAAGAAGTCTGCTATGCTTTTAAGTCCAATCAATATCCGCTATAATAGATTAGAAACCTCATACCTAAAGGGAGGTGTGACGTATGAGTTTAGACCAAAGTACATTGCTGGAAGAATCGTTAGTATTAGCAGAGATGGTAGCTGATTCCAGTGTTGCAATAGCATATAGAGAGTCAAAATATAACCTAGAGCAAGATGTAGAAGCACAAAAAATGATTGCTCGTTTCTCTAAAATGAAAGATCAGTATGAAGAAGTACAGCGATTTGGAAAATATCATCCTGATTTTCATACCGTTTCAACACAAGTTCGAACACTTAAAAGAGAGCTTGATTTTCATGAAAATATAGCTCGATTTAAGAAAGCGGAAAAAGAACTTGAAAATTTATTGATGGAATGCAGCAAAATCATCGCATACAGCGTATCTGAGCAGATTAAAGTTCCTACAGGTAATCCGTTCTTTGATGAGAGCTCTTGTAGCGGTGGGTGCGGTTCAGGTGGATCCTGTGGCTGTGCATAAGCTCAATCTCTAAACCGAATGCAGTCAAAACATAAGTTTCCACAACAGAACATTTTTTCTTGCGGTACTAAAAAACGCATTCGGTACACATGAAGATTTTCTTCTGATCTTACAAATGTAAGGTTCAATGTTAGCCGTTTCCCTTTCATAGCTTTTACGGCATGTTTTTTTACAGAATCAGTTGTGTGATCGATTGAAAACTGCGAAGAAACCGTTACATATATGAAAGGGATTCCGGCCATTATTTTCTTTTCAACATTAGTGATTGAAGCATCTTGTTTCATTCGATCCAAAAATTGTTCCCAAACGTTGTTTAAGTCCAATCTACATCACTTCCTAATAGGGAGTATTCATTTATTTGTTTAATTTTAGTATATAAAAGGGGCTTTATATATGATAGGTAATCGTCGTGGGCTATCTGTTTTTCTCCATTCATTAAAATTTTCAAAACAGTTAAGACGCTATGGTAATGTACATTATGTTTCTAGAAGGTTGAAATATGCTGTTCTGTACTGTGATGGAAACAAGATAGACGAAATCGCAGCAAAGCTTGAATCTTTGCACTTCGTAAAAGAAGTAAAAAGGTCTCATAAACAAGAGATCAAAACAGAATATGAAAGTAAAATCGTTGATAAAGCTAAAGAGTATGACTATAAGATGGGGATTTAAGAGACAGGCCGCTAATAAAAATAGCTGCCTGTTTTCTTTATGCTATTTCCAACTAAGATAATGGAGGGATCAGATAATTTAATCGAAGAATCCCTGTTAGATAGTGGAAAAAGAGTTCTGTTTCAGCAAAATCAGTGGATGGCTTTACGTCAAATGTAATCACTTCTTTATTTAATTCTGCGGCTTTTGCCTCGAATAGATCAATTCGTTTAGAAGGATAGGGTACTCCTTCTCGGCAAATGTATAAAGGCTGAAATTTCCCCTCTAAAGCAGGGTGCAATACCGCAACTAGAGACGCATACATCTTATCTTCTTTCTTAACTTTTAAACATAATAACTGTGAAATACGGTCTTTGTTTGTTTCCATGATCTCAAGAAGTTCATAAAGATCTGAATATCCTTCTCCAAGCTCAATAAATCGTTGAATCATCGGTCAATCCCCTTTCTATACACCAATGTAGCACATTCATGTATCTGCTTAAAGGCTTTTAAACATGAAAAAAAACCTGCAGCAAAAACTGCAGGTTGCCTTTAAAACAAAATCACTTCTGTTTAAAGGCGATGGGAGAGGAGAAACCGGATGAAGAACTTATGGGGAGTAAGTCTTCTCCGCGGTTGGCAACAACATCGTTCGTTGATGTTGTTATAAATAGTATGGCCGCATTTAATTTGACTTATACTTATAAGAAAAAGATTTGATGTTTGAATACAGGAATACTTGTGATAGGATAAGTAAGGGAAAACGGATAAAGAATTGAGTGAAGAACGTGAGAGTAATAGCTGGAGAATGTAAAGGAAGACCACTTAAAGCTGTGCCAGGTATGAACACAAGACCCACAACTGATAAGATAAAAGAATCTATATTTAACATGATCGGCCCTTTTTTTGAAGGAGGAACGGGTCTCGACTTATATGGTGGAAGCGGTGGATTGGGTCTTGAAGCATTAAGCAGGGGCATGGAGCACTTCATTTTCATTGACAAGGATCAAAAAGCTATACATACAATTAAAGAAAATATCAAACAATGCAACTACGAAGACAAAACAGAAGTCTTTCGAAACGATGCAAAAAGAGCATTGAAAGCGCTTCATAAAAGAGAGATGCAATTCGATCTGATTTTTCTTGATCCTCCTTATGCGAGACAGATGTTATTAAAAGACATGGAGGAAATTGACAAGCTGGAACTTCTCTCTCCTAATGGAAGTATAGTGACTGAACATGGTACAGATGTAACACTACCTGAGGAGATCGGAAACTTTTATCAAGTCAGACAAGAAACGTACGGAAAGACAACTACAATAACAATCTACAAACGCGATTAACATTAAGTATGAGGTGAAAAAAATGCCAGCAACTGCAGTCTGTCCTGGTAGCTTTGACCCCGTAACTCGTGGTCACCTGGACATTATTAAACGTGGAGCAACAGTATTTGACGAAGTAATTGTAGTGGTAGCAAATAATCAAAGCAAAGATCCTTTGTTTACAGTTGATGAAAGAATCGTGCTATTAAAGGAAGTTACGAAACAGTTTCCTAATGTAAAAGTAGACTCGTTTAATGGCCTTCTGATCGATTACGTAAAAAATATCGGTGCAAACGTAATACTTAGAGGATTACGTGCTGTATCAGATTTTGAATACGAGATGAAAATTGCTTCGATCAACAAAAAATTAGATGACGAAGTCGAAACATTTTTTATGATGACAAACAATCAATATTCTTTTCTGAGTTCAAGCATCGTTAAAGAAGCAGCAAAGTATCATGCGAATGTTTCAGATCTTGTTCCGGAAGTTGTGGAAGAAGCTTTAAAAGAAAAATACAACAGCCCCCGTTAAGTACGGAGGCTGTTTTTTTTCGTAAGGCTTCTATTCCACAACAGGATTGAAAGAATTAAGAATCCAAGTGTGACATAATGGCTGTGCATGAGGGCTAACATTCCAATTTCACTAATGTGCACGGTTTTCTCAGTAATAAATGTAAACGCTGGAGCAGTAGTGCTTTTAACGTGATACAAATAAGGGAATACTAACAGACAAAGAGTCGCAGATAAAAATCCATGAAGTATTCTTGCGAAAAAGAAAGGCTTGAACTTGATATCTGTATCAGCAAGTATACTAGCAACTTGTGCTTGAACAGAAAAACCGCTAAAAGCTAATATAAAACTTACGATAACAGCTTGCTGTAAAAGGGGTGATTGTGCGAGACTCGTTAAATTGCTTCCTAAAGTGATCTCAAAGATTCCTTTAATCAGAGGAAGACTTAATTGTTCAGATAGGGAAAGTATGATAAATAAATAATTGATAAAGCTTGAGAGAAGTTCCGCCACATGAAGAAGATCCATCATCTTACTTAATACAGAGAAGAGAATAATAAACCCACCAATCATAAGCAGTGTTTTTGTAGATTGCTGAACAGCATCTCCTAGAAGCTGTCCGATGGGACGATTGTCTGCTAATCTAGCTTCATGCATATGTTTGAACGCATTGGTCAGTCCTTTTCCTCTATAGCGATCTTCCTTATTAACAGGTTCCTTTTTCCAGCCATGAAACCTCATGATAAGTCCAACGAAAATGTTGCCCACATAGTGACTTACAGCGAGAACGATACCGAGAGCAGCGTTATGAAAAAAACCTACTGCAATCGCGCTGAACATGAATAAAGGGTTTGAACAATTCGTAAAAGATACGAGGCGTTCTGCTTCTAGGGTCGTGATCTGTTTTTGGTGCCATAATCGTGCCGTCAGCTTAGCGCCAGCAGGAAATCCTGAAGAAATGCCCATGGCCCAAACGAATCCCCCTGCACCCGGTACCCGGAAAAGCGGTCTCATAAGAGGTTCAAACAAAACACCTATAAGATGTACGACTCCAAACCCCATCAATACTTCTGATAATATAAAAAATGGCATTAAAGATGGGAAAACAACGTCCCACCACATTTTCAATCCGTTTACTGATGCCATATATGTTTCTTTTGGGTATATTATTATTGATATTGCTATGATAATAGCTGATGCAGACAGTAGAAGTGTTTTGAAATAGGCTTTGTTCATAAGGGGAGCGCTCCTCTCACATAAATTCCACTAAACTTACTTGTCCTCATCCTTATTTATACGTATAGCCTAACTCTTTAGACCATATGTTAAAAAAAGACGGTGCTTCTAAAGGAGGAGCAAAACATGAAAGAACCGAAAATCGGACTTGCTCTAGGATCTGGAGGTGCTAGAGGATTTGCTCATCTTGGTGTTGTTAAAGCAATAAGAGATGCGGGGATTCCTATAGATATGATAGCCGGAAGCAGCATGGGCTCTTTGGTCGGTGCAATGGTATGTATGGGGCATAGCGATGAGAACCTTTACCGTATGGCAACACTCTTCAAACGTAAATATTATATGGATTACACAGTCCCTAAGATGGGATTTATTACAGGGAAGAAAATTAAAGAACTCGTAAGGCTGCTCACAAAACAAAAACACATTGAACAAACGGAGATACCTTTGGCGATCGTGGCAACAGATTTAATGCTAGGAGAAAAAGTGGTTTTCAGAACCGGTCCTATTGCAGATGCAGTACGTGCAAGTATCTCGATTCCTGGTATATTAGTTCCTGAAAAAATAGATGGTAAACTATTAGTAGACGGTGGAGTCATTGACCGTGTACCTGTTTCTGTTGCAAGGGAGATGGGAGCAGACCTTGTAATCGCAGTAGACATTTCTCATTTTAAAGCAGAGCTTCAAGTTTCATCAATTTTTGATGTTATCATTCAAAGTATTGATATTATGCAGCGCGAAATGGTTCGCTGGCATGAAATTTCTGCAGATATTATGATTCGACCTATGGTTGAACAGTTCAGTTCTACAGCTTTTAAAGATGTAAATGATATAATTGCTATAGGAGAAGAAGCTGGAAGAAAACAGATACCAAAAATTTTAGAGAAGATCGACAACTGGAAGGAGTCTATGCATGACAGCTGAAAAAACAACGAAACGAAAAAACTTTTTCTCGAAAAATAAATTCATTATTCTTTTTTTACTGGTGTTTGCTTTTATAGCATTCTATCCGCTCCCTTACTACATTACCTCTCCTGGTGATGCCAGAGTATTAGATCCAATCATTAGCGTAGAGGGAGGAGATGACGATAAGGGTGTGTTCATGCTGACAACAGTATCCGTAGGTACAGCAAACATTCCACAATACATATGGGCAAAACTGAGTGATTATCGTGAAGTCATCCCTGCTGATCAGATCAGAGGAGAAGATGAGACTGATGAAGAATACAACCAAAGACAACTTCAGATGATGGAAGATTCACAGCACGCTGCTACGATTGTTGCTTTTCAAGAGGCAGGAAAGAAAGTAGACATTGAATATCATGGTGTTTATGTTACCGGGATCATGTCGGGAATGCCTGCAGAAAAAAAGTTAAAAGTTGGAGATAAAATTATTGCTGTTGACCGTAATCCGGTTATGGAAACAAAGAAACTTCTTGATACTCTCGCACCAAAAAAAGCAGGGGATGCGGTAGATTTAACAATACTTCGTGGCGATAAAAAGCTGAATGTTAATATAAATATTGAGGAGTTTCCAAAGAAATATGTTCAAGATCAAGGACCCAAAGCTGGACTTGGCATCACTTCTCCTGTAGCAGATGTATCAATCGTAACAAACCCGAAAGTGAAGATTGATACTTCACAGATCGGAGGACCTTCAGCTGGGTTAATGTTCACGTTAGAAATTATGGATCAGTTAACACCAGATGATCTTACACATGGAAAGAAAATTGCAGGAACAGGAACAATGGATCTTCAAAAGAATGTAGGACCGATCGGAGGCATACAACAAAAGATTGTTGCAGCTGATGAAGCAGGTGCTGAAATCTTTTTTGCCCCTGTAGATGGAGATAATTACACTGATGCTGTGAAGGCTCAGAAGGATATAGGCTCCAAAATGAAGATCGTACCTGTTAAAACACTGAACGATGCACTGAGGTATTTGGAAAAGTTGTAGAGAAAAAGGATGCAGAAGCCATATTTGGCTTCTGCATCCTTTTTTGCTTGTCGTAGCGGCTGTAAGCTCGCTACTACGAGCGCCATATGAAAAATACGAGCGCTGTCTCCGTGTACTAGCTTCCAATCACCTTATCATGACTGGTGGAGTATTAAATTCTTCTTTTTCAGCTCGTAGAATATCCCGGGCTGCACCTTGGGCATAGACTAAAGATGTCTTCGCTTCCATCTTCAAACCAGCATAATCATGCTTAGAGACAGTGGTAACGAGAGGTAGGTCTAGAGATTTTTTAACAGTACTTAAATAATTTCTGCCCGTAGCTGTCATCCCTAACACGCGAATGTAAGAGGGGGATGAATCTAAAATAGTCAACATCTCCTCTTTCTGCACCTTATTTAAAACGTGTAAACACGCGCGTTGCAGTCTTGTCCATGTATAACGTTTAGTTTTTAAATGTTTCATGAAAGTTTCAAATGAGTCAGATCTCTTCATCGCTTCAATCATCCTATATTCTAAACCCTCTTCAACTTCATAATAGCGGTTTATTTCACTAGGACTTGTAGATAATAGTTGATAACGAAGAAGAGGATAGAAGCGTTCCCAATTCATAAGAGTACCTTTTTCACTTTGTTCTTCATCTAATAACTCAAGTGTATACCTGGGCATATAAGATGCTGCTTGCCTAGGATCTTTTGTGAAAATAGCTTCTCGAATCGCTGTTGCGCTTGCGATATTACCTTCTCCTAGCTTTACATCATGATAATCAGCATTTTTTCTCTTTATCGTCAATGGCCGGATATGAGAACCTAACTCACGACTTGCTCTTACGTACTCAAAACCTAAAATGTTATTCGGTTTACTGAGATCGAGAGCTAACGGAATATTAAGGGATTCGTATGCTCTTGAAGCAGCTGAAGGATAGGATAGACCTTTGCTCATAAACGAACGAACAAATTCCTGGTAGGTTTCCTGTTGTGCGTTAACCGATTCATGAGTATTGCTGAAAAGTTCAGCATCACCAGATTCACTTCCAAAACAAAAAGTCTCTGCCCCTATGGACTGCAGCAAAAAAATGCTACCAAATGCAAATCGGGGCGCATGGCTCGTGGCAAATGAATAAGGAAGTTCAATGACCATATCTGCTCCACCTAATAGCGCCATCTTTGTTCTTTTCCATTTTGACAATAGAGCGGGTTCTCCTCGTTGAAGGAAATTACCGCTCATCACGGCGATTACACAATCTGCACCTGTAGCTTTTTTCGTTTCTTGTAAATGATAATAATGTCCATTGTGAAACGGATTATATTCTACAACAACACCAGTTGCTCTCAACTGTTCCACTTCCTTTTAAACGTTACATTATACTTGTTTACATTGTACTAAAAAGAGTTTAGAATCAAAAGTATCAGTGTAAAGATAAAATATTGACATTTTATTTGATGACCGATATAATTACTACTGTTGCCTTGAGGTGATAAAGACATGAAATGGTCACTACAAGAAATTAAAAATTTTTACCGTAAACCGTTAACGTTTGAACAAAATGTTGATGCGAGCGGAGTGATGGAAAAAGACCCGGAGATCAGAAGCGTTGATCCTGTTCACGTAGAAGGACATGCAGATGTAACTCAGCAAAAAGCCACTTTTTACTTAAACATAAAAGGAAAAATGGTGTTGCCATGTGCCAACACATTGGTAGATGTGGAATTTCCATTCTCGGTAAAAACGACGGAAATTTTTATTTTCGATCCGAACTATACGGAATACGAAGATGAAGAGAGCCTTCACAAAGTCGAAGGACATTACGTTGACCTTCTCCCTGTCATCGAAGAGCATATTTTGCTTGAAAAACCGTTAAAAATTACGGCTGCTGATGTGACAGATGGTCCAGCTCCTAAAGAAGGAAAAGGATGGCAGAGGGTTACGGACGAAGACATGAAGAACCGGATAGATCCGCGTTTGGAAGGTCTGGCTAAATTTTTTGACGAAGACAAAAAGTGAAAGAATAGGTTATAATGATTCTTTCTAGAACCTTTAAGGAGGTGGATACAAATGGCAGTACCTTTTCGCAGAACTTCTCAAACTCGCCAAGCGAAGCGTCGTACACACTACAAGCTTTCCATGCCTGGTATGGTAAAGTGTCCACAGTGCGGAGAATACAAGTTATCTCACCGCGTTTGCCGTGAGTGTGGATCTTACAAAGGAAAAGAAGTAGTTAGCAAGTAATGAGAAACAGGAAGCTATAGGCTTCCTGTTTTTTCATATACATAAATAAAGCGTTTTCTTATGTATCGGAGGTGTATATAGTGAACGAGCAACCTGTATTATGGGAGAAAAAGAATGGGGTAGGCTGGATAACGTTAAATCGCCCTTCTGTTCGTAACGCCATTAATTACGATGTGATGAAGAATTTATCTGCTCTTTTAAAATTGGCAAAAAAGGACGAAGAGGTAAAAGTTCTTATCATAACAGGAGCTGGTACGAAAGCATTTTGCTCTGGTGGTGATCTCAGTGCTTTTCATTCTTTAAAGACTGAAGATCAAGCGTACGGCATGTTATCAAAAATGGGAAACATTCTTCATGATCTATTCTTTTTTCCAAAACCTACTGTCGCTCTTTTAAATGGATCAGCAGTTGGAGGCGGATGTGAGATAGCATCAGCGTGTGATATCAGACTTGCTCGAGCAGAAGCAAAAGTAGGGTTTATCCAAGGTCGTTTAGGCATTACAACGGGTTGGGGAGGAGGAACTTACCTCTTAGAAAGAATAAACCTTACGAGAGCGATGGATCTCTTGTATAGTTCCACTCCAGTTACAGCTAAGCAAGGTATGGATTACGGATTCATCCAATACGTCATTAAAGGAAACGGCTTGAAAGAAACTGAACGCTATGTGAGTAGGTTTACCTCTCAACCACTTGGTGTCATCGAGTCTTATAAAGCTCTTCAGCTTGAACAATTCGATAAGGCGAGAGTGAAGCAGAGCGTGCAAAATGAGATCGAACGCTGCGCAAAGTTATGGGCGTCAGATGAACATCATAGAAGGGTAGAGGCATTCTTAAATAAATAAGTTTTCCCCATTTTAGTAGAATAAAAAGTCTATCTTATCTAGCACTAGCATATTCATATTACAAACCACTAAAATGGGGGGATCTAAATGACAAATTTGCGCCAGGATGCCTGGACAAAAGATGAAGATGCTATTCTTGCTGAGGTAACACTCAGGCATATAAGAGAAGGTAGTACACAGCTGGTTGCCTTTGAAGAGGTAGGAGAGAAGCTGACGAGAACACCAGCAGCCTGTGGATTCAGGTGGAACTCACTCATTCGTAAACAATACGATAAAGCAATAACAGAGGCTAAAAAAGTACGTAAAGAGCGAAATAAGCGAAAAGTTAAACAGTTTGCTTCAATCATTGAGAATCATAATGAGGTACTTCACGATACTCCTTCATACAGCTCGAAAAACGATACACCTCTCTCTTTAAATGATATCATCCTGTTTTTACAGCAACTTCAAGCAGAAAAACCGGTTTCGAAGAACTTAGAAGCTGAAAATAAAGCTTTGTTATTGAAACTCCAAAACCTTAAAAAAGAAAACGGAACACTGAAAAGTAAACTTAGCAAAGTTAACAAAGAATATGAGGCAGTGTACCGTGATTATAAAGATGTATTGCAGATCATGGACAGGGCGAGGAAATTAGTAGAAGTTCCTGTGAGAAATTAAAAAAAGATGGCAGATGCCATCTTTTTTATTTTTTATGCAAGACGTTGTTCACTTACGCCTGTTGGATACCATACATAAGGATTCTGACCACGATCACGGTCTTGATTATATGTTACAGCTTCAAAGCCCATCTTCTCCCAAAAACCGCCAGATTGTTGTCTGCCGTTTGTCTTGATAGGTAGTCGGAATGTTTTAGCGAACTCTACTAAAGCTTTTCCAAGCCCTTTTGTCTGATGGTAAGGCAATACTTCAAGTTTCCAAAGCTCTAAATAATCTTGTGGAGGATCAAAATATTGATCATAAGCAGCTTCAATCTGATATAAGCTCATGCGTGCTACTAGTTTATCACCATAATAAATTCCATAGAACGGAGACTCACTGTCGTTTTCGATCATATTTTCCTGAAGATCCTCGAGCATTGACAATTCTTGTACGCCGTACTCCTTGAACTGCTTAAATTCTTCGAGCGTTTTATAGTTAACTAATAATTTTTTTACTTCATACTTTAACATATGATCTCCCCCAGTCTTTCTGTACTTTTCTCTATATTTATAGTATATACTAATTATGCAAAAAATTCTTTAAAAATAAAATATTCGTTTAGTTTACGCTTTCAAAAAAGGATTTTTGGTTTTTATGTCGAAAAAGGTAATGTTGACAACAGGAAGGAGGATGAACATGAAAAAAATATTAATCGCCAATCGTGGTGAGATCGCACTACGTATTATTAAAACGTGTAAGGAAATGGACATTCTAACGGTTGCAGTATATTCTGAAGCAGACAAAGACCTCCCTTTTGTAAAAGCTGCTGATGAAGCAGTACATATTGGTGAACCTCCAGTAGCGAAATCCTATCTGCAGAGTGAAGTGATTCTAGAAGTTGCTCTCAAACATAAGGTAGACGCTATCCATCCGGGTTATGGACTTTTATCAGAGAATGATGACTTTGCCAAAAAGATAGAGAAAGCTGGAATAGCTTTTATTGGTCCAGCGCCTCAAACCATCGAGTGGATGGGCGATAAGATCATGGCAAGAAAAACAATGCAGCAAGCGGGTGTTCCAATCGTACCTGGAACAATCGAGCCGATTGAAGATGTTGAAGAAGGTGTAAAACTAGCCGAACAAATCGGGTACCCTGTAATGCTGAAAGCAAGCAGCGGTGGTGGCGGAATTGGAATGGTAAAATGCGATAACAGTGATGATCTTCGTAAACATTTCGTTTCATCTCAACAGCGCGCTAAGAACTATTTTGGATCGGGCAGAATGTTTATCGAAAAATGTATCGAGAATGCTAGGCATATAGAAGTTCAAATCATGGGTGATGCTCATGGAAATATCGTACATCTCTTTGAGAGGGATTGCAGCGTTCAGCGAAGAAATCAAAAGGTCGTAGAAGAGTCACCGTCACCATTTCTAACAGAAAGCCTTCGTTCTAAAATTACTGATTCGGCAGTTAAAGCAGCTGAAGCTGTTAACTATGTAAATGCGGGAACCGTTGAATTTGTTGTAAGCGAGAACGGAGATTTCTATTTTCTAGAGATGAATACAAGACTTCAAGTTGAACATCCAGTTACAGAGAGTATCACGGGACTGGATCTTGTAAGATGGCAGATACAAGTAGCAAGAGGTGAGAAGCTGCCATTGACTCAAGAAGAGATTATGAGTAAAGGTCATGCGATAGAGTTTAGATTATATGCAGAAGACCCGATCACATTCTTCCCTTCACCAGGAAAAATTGAAGGGCTAAATTGGCCGAGATCTGAGAATGTAAGGATTGATTCAGGTTATGAAAGTGGAAACACCGTAACACCTTTTTATGATCCTATGATTGCGAAGATAATTGTAAGCGATTCCAATCGTGAGGGATGTATTAAGAATGCGGTTCAATTCTTTGATAGCTTAGCGATAAACGGACTAAAAACGAATACACCGCTTTTTCAAATGATCTTAAAAGAAGAGGATTTTATAAAAGGTGACTATACCACTAGCTATTTAAGTAAGAGAAAAGTTTCAAAACCCTAATCAAACAAAGGAGAGAGAGAAATGAAAGAAATTACAGCATCTATGGCAGGCACAGTTTGGCAAGTATTGGTTAGCGAAGGTGACGAGGTAACAGCAGGACAAACCGTTATTATCTTAGAATCTATGAAAATGGAAATACCCGTTGACGCTGTTGATGCAGGAACGGTAGATAATATTAAGTTTGCATCCGGAGACTTTGTGAATGAGGGAGACGTACTCGTTACACTGAAATAAAATTTACATGCAAACAATCTGAACGAGCGCTCACTCTCTTGAAGGAGGTATATCATGGTAGCAAAATTAGAAAGCCAATTAAAAGAAAAAATCGACCAGATTGAAGCTGGTGGTGCACAGAAATATCATGAGAAGAATAGTTCTCAAAATAAGATGTTCGTCCGCGACCGTCTGAGACTTCTTTTTGATAATGGTGAATACCGTGTAGAGGATGCTAAATTTGCAAACAATCAAGCAGGAGACCTACCAGCAGATGGAGTTGTGACTGCAATAGGAAAACTTGGCGGGAAAACAGTATGCGTTATGGCGAATGATTCAACTGTAAAAGCTGGATCTTGGGGAGCTAGAACAGTAGAGAAGATTATTCGCATACAAGAGACCGCACAAAAGTTGAAAGTTCCGATGCTTTATCTTGTCGATTCTGCAGGTGCTAGAATAACCGATCAGATTGATATGTTTCCGAACCGCCGCGGAGCGGGTAAGATTTTTTACAATCAAGTAAAAATGTCTGGAATGATTCCACAAGTTTGTATACTTTTTGGTCCATCAGCGGCAGGTGGAGCGTATATCCCAGCATTTTGTGATATCGTGATCATGGTCGATCAAAATGCATCGATGTACTTAGGTAGTCCACGAATGGCTGAAAAAGTAATTGGTGAAAAAGTGACGCTTGAAGAAATGGGTGGAGCAAGAATGCATTGCTCTGTAAGTGGATGCGGTGACGTTTTGGCAGCGGATGAAACAGAAGCCATCGAAGAAGCAAAAAGATATCTATCCTATTTCCCGAGTAACTATAAATTAAAAGCGCCGGTTGCTGATGCTATGGCTCCTAAAGCGGGAAGAGAGTTAGAAGCAATCGTACCAGAAAATCAAAATGTCCCGTTTGATATGTATGAGTTTATTGAAGGACTCATTGATGAGGGTAGTTTTTTTGAGATGAAAAAACTATTCGCACAAGAAATCGTGACTGGTTTTGGACGTATTGATGGAAAACCAGTTGGGATTATCGCAAATCAGCCGAAAGTTAAAGGGGGCGTACTGTTTGTAGATTCTGCGGATAAAGCAGCACGTTTCATCACACTTTGTGATGCATTTTCAATTCCTCTTCTTTTCTTATCAGATGTTCCCGGATTTATGATTGGAACGAAAGTAGAGAGAGCTGGGATTATACGACATGGAGCAAAGTTAATAGCAGCGATGAGTGATGTAACGGTTCCAAAGATCTCAGTAATCGTTCGAAAAGCTTACGGTGCTGGTCTATATGCGATGGCTGGTCCTGCCTTTGAACCTGATTGTTGCATTGCGTTGCCAACAGCGCAGATTGCGGTTATGGGTCCGGAAGCAGCAGTGAACGCAGTATATTCTAATAAGATTAATGAGATTGAAGATGTGAAAGAGCGTATTCAATTTGTTCAGCAAAAACAGCAAGAATATAAAGAACATATTGATATTTATAAGCTTGCTTCTGAAATGATTATCGACGATATTGTTTCACCTTCAGCATTAAGAGATGAACTTGCTAACCGTTTTGCATTCTATGAAAACAAAGAAATGATATTCAGTGAACGCAAGCACCCTGTTTATCCTGTCTAATGCTTGAACCTCCCTAACTTGGGAGGTTTTTTTAGTATGATTAAGAATATGATAAGATCGAGCTATACATTTAAGAGGTGAGCTTAATTATGAAAATAAGTGTCATTGGCGGCGGTGCAATAGGGTTATTGATTTCATATTTTTTAAAACAGAATGGGAATGAACCTGTTATTTATACAAGAAGCTTATCTCAAGCAGAGGAACTAAGTAAGTCTGGACTCACTTACATTGATATGAAAGGTTCAGAGACAACCATAATGGTCGAGGCTAAACCTTTTGCTGTATATAATGCTGAAGAGTCAATCTGTATTATTGCCGTGAAACAAACTGCGATGAAGGAATTGACGGGATTGATTAAATATAATGAAGTTTCTTCTCTCTTTTTACAAAATGGAATCAGTCATCTCTCTTTTTTGAAAAGCATGCCACAAAAACAGATAAGTATTGGTGTTGTTGAGCACGGAGCGATTAAAAAAGGATTTACGACAGTTCATCATCTAGGAGAAGGTAGGATTAAAATCTCTTCCTATAGAGGGGATTCTGAACATACATGGTGCGATCTTCTTCATTCAACTCGTTTTCCAATTTTAATAGAGGAAGAGTGGGAACGAATGGTTTATGAAAAACTAATTATGAATGCATCCATCAATCCACTTACAGCTTTGTTAAGAATAACAAATGGAGAACTTTTAACGAATCCACATGCACTATCTATGATGAAAGAACTTTTTGAAGAAGCTGTTTCCGTATTGAATATGACAGAACAGCGCGAAGTATTATGGAAGGAATTGTTAGTCCTGTGCAGAAATACTTCATTAAACCGATCTTCTATGTTAAAGAGCGTAGAGAGCGGAAAGCAAACTGAGATTGAGAGTATTACGGGAGAGATCATTAAGCGAGGAATTGAATTGAAGATCGAAACCCCTTATTCTCGTTTTGCTTATGAAGCAATCAGTTCATTGGATTGGAGAGGATGAATGCTTGGCTAGTGTTGTAGGTGCGATTATTGCTACACTAATAACCGTTCCTTATATTGTTTTTTTTCTTGTTAATAAGAGTTTGTTAAAGCTCACGAAGAAAAGAAGAAAGGCCTTTAAGGCGGGTGTTGATTGTACAACGTTTTTTTTATTTCTTGCTATTGAAAGAATGACAGTTGAGATATGGGGACAATCTTATTATTGGATTCTGCTGCTGTTGTTTTTATCGGGATGTTTGCTATTTACTTATGTGATTTGGAAAAAGGAACTGGATCTATCTATCAGGAAGATACTTAGGTTAAATTGGCGATTACAGTTCCTTGTTTTGTCAATCGGTTACTTTTCATTGTTGACATATGGTATCACTTCACGGATTTTGGACATTTAGAGCATATTTTTTATGCTCTTCATTCTTTCTTTGCTATACTCGTTAAGGATGTAATTGATACGTAGAAAGGAAGTTCATAAATGAGACTGGAGGAAATGCAGCTTCATACATCGCCTTTTATAGAAGGGTACTCCAACGGAGATGCGGAGGTTGTCCGTTTTTTTGATTATAAATCCCCCTACGATAAACAGGAATGGGCTAAAAGACAACAGGAATTGAAGCGTTATTCGTTTCCTAGAAAGGGTCTTACGGAATATCTGACTTCTTATAATCAAAGAATTGGTTCCTCAACTAAAACAATTAAAAATATTCAAAAGCTGAATGCAGATGATAGCTTAGCTGTCGTTGGTGGTCAGCAAGCGGGACTTTTAACCGGACCGCTTTTAGTGATCTATAAGTGCATCAGTACGATTCAGCTAGCAAAACAAGCACAAAAAGAATTAAATGTTCCTGTTGTACCCATTTTTTGGATAGCTGGTGAAGATCACGATATGGATGAGATCAACCACGTTATGCTCCCTAAAAATAATACTGCTAAAAAAGTTTCATTAAAGTCAGCGAGCAGTGTTAAATCTTCAGCATCACTTTGGAAATGGAACAAAGATGATGTTCAGCCTTGGTTAAAGGATGTATTTCGTTCATTTGGTGAAACAGCTTTTACAAGTGATCTACTCGCAGAAACGGAACGTATCTTAGACGAATCAGATTCTATCGTCACGTTCTTCGCAAAGCTTCTTTCAAAATGGTTTTATGAAGAGGGGCTAATCCTATTAGATTCTGGAGATCCAGAGTATAAAAAACTACAATCCACGATATTAAAAGAGATGATCGTTCATAACAGCGAGATTGATAAGGCATTTAATGATCGAACAGAAGAACTGTGCCAAGGTGGTTATTCTGCACCGATAGAAGTTCAAGCAAACAATGCTCATCTATTTTATACAAACAATCAAGAACGGATCTTATTGTATCGCGATGAAAATGGTTTTTCTTCAAAAGAGAAAGACTTTACGATTTCTGAATCAGAACTTCTTGAAGAAGTGGTTAAACACCCAGAAAAATTCAGCAATAATGTAGTGACAAGGCCATTGATGCAAGAGTTTCTTTTACCTGTTTTATCTTTTGTTGCGGGTCCTGGTGAAATCGCATACTGGGCAGTACTTGGAAAGGTTTTCAGTCGATTTAATAGAATGATGCCTATTTTGACGCCAAGGCTATCCTTTACACTTGTAACCAACCAAGTAAACGAACTACTTCAATCGAAGAAAATAACGGTACAGCAAGTTTTAGAGAATGGAACCGCTGGATATAAACGCGAGTGGTTTGCTTTAAACCGGCCGATCGAGACTTTTGAAACATTTCAATCCGTAAGAGCAGAATTCATTTCTTCTTATGATAAGCTGATAAAGTTAGCAGTAGATATTGATTCAAAGCTTCTTCCCGTTGCAGACCAAAATATAAAAAGAATTCTTTCAGAGATCGACTATATGGAGAACAAATTAGAACAGAGAGTTCGGAAAAAAGTAAAAGAACCACTTGCTGAATTTGATGAGATCATGCTCCAATTAAAACCGACTGAGATTTTACAAGAAAGGGTTTGGAACATCTACCAGTTTGTAAATGAAGAAGGTTCTGATCTTGTAAATAAACTTGTACAATACCCTTATCATTTCAACGGAAAACATAAGATTGTGTACTTATAATATCGATAAAATATTTTAGAAAAAATCCTGTGCTACAGCAGGATTTTTTTTTTTGTACACGAATAATACTTGTAGTGGTGAAAAGTGGAGCGTTGTGGTAGATTTAGGGGAGAAAGTGGGGTGATCATATGTTCATGGGAGAGTATCAGCACAGCATCGACGAAAAAGGACGTATGATCATCCCCTCTAAATTTCGTGAAGAACTAGGCACAGAGTTTATCTTAACTCGCGGATTGGATCAATGTGTATTCGGATATCCTTTAAATGAGTGGAAGGTCATCGAAGAAAAGCTGAAAAGTTTGCCATTCACTAAAAAGGATGCACGTGCATTTACTCGTTTTTTCTTTTCTGGAGCTGCTGAATGTCAGTTAGATAAACAGGGAAGAGTGAACATTGCTTCTCCGCTCAGAGACTATGCAAAACTAGAAAAGGATTGCGTAGTGATAGGTGTGTCGAATAGAATTGAAATTTGGAGTAAATCAATTTGGGAAGAATACTTCTCAAAATCAGAAGACTCGTTTGGAGAAATTGCAGAAAGTCTGATGGACTTTGATTTATAACCCTTAAGTTTATTGCAGAGAGGAATTTTCCATGTTTGACCATATAACCGTTTTAAAACAAGAATCAGTAGATGCTTTACACGTGAGACCAGATGGAATTTATGTTGATTGTACGTTAGGTGGTGCAGGTCATAGTGCATTAATCCTGTCCCAACTAGAAACTGGCCATCTATATGCATTTGATCAAGATGACATAGCTATTGAAAACGCTCGTCAGGTACTAAAGGAACATGAAGGAAAGTATACGATTATTCGCAGCAATTTCCGCCATATAAAAGAAGAGCTTTCTAAACGCGGCATACATAAAGTGGATGGCATCCTTTTTGACTTAGGTGTCTCATCTCCGCAGCTAGATGAAGCGGATAGAGGGTTTAGCTATCAGCATGATGCTGAACTTGATATGCGAATGGATCAATCAAGTGATCTTACAGCAAAAGAAGTTGTGAATGAATGGTCGTTCAATGAGTTGATGAAGATTATCTCGAGGTATGGCGAAGAAAAATTCGCTAAACAGATCGCTAGAAAGATTGAAGCGGCTCGTGAGAAAAAAAATATTCAAACAACTGGAGAACTTGTCGAAATAATTAAGGATGCTATTCCTGCTCCTGCAAGAAGAACAGGAGGTCATCCTGCAAAAAGGACGTTCCAAGCCATTCGTATTGCTGTAAATGATGAATTGAACGCTTTTGAAGATGCACTGCAAGATTCCATTGAACTATTAGATGTCGGTGGCAGGATTGCGGTTATCACATTTCATTCTTTAGAAGATCGTGCGTGTAAAAATATACTAAAAAAAGCAAGTACAGGTCCGGAACTCCCTCCAGGACTGCCGGTTATACCAGAAGAATACAAACCAGAATTAAAACTCATCACAAGAAAACCAATCGTACCAACAGACAACGAGCTTGACGAAAACAGAAGATCACGCTCAGCAAAATTAAGGGTCGCTGAAAAACAAAAATAGAGAGGAGAGCTAAAGTGAGCAATTTAGCCTATCAAGTTCAAAAACAACAAGTTCAGTTACAGCCAGAAAGAAACCCAAAGCCGGTACAACACTCATCCCGAAAATTATTTACAAAAGGTGAAGTCGTATTGTGGGGAGCTATGGGGGTCGTCTTAATTGCAGGATTAATTTGGCTCATTTCTCTATACGCATCTGTTTATCAGGCTACTGCTGAAGTTGAGAGCATTCAAAAAGACCTTACAGCAGAAACGAAAATCGTTGAAGATTATCACCTTCAAGTGACAGAACTAAGCAACCCTGAACGCATTATGAAGTTGGCAAAGAAACAAGGATTCATCTTTGATGATAAGAACGTAAAAGTGGTTCAGGACTAAGCAGGTGCTGTTATGAAGTTAAAAAGAAAAAACGTTGGAGCAGGTATTCTGATGGTCGTGTTTACCTTGCTCTTTTTTGTATTAACGAGTAAATTCTTTCTCGTGGCTTCTTCTCAGTCAGCAGAAGGAGTAGACCTAATTGAATACGGGAAAAGAAAATGGTTGAAGAGTGATGTTTTAGATGCAAAGCGCGGAACGATGTTTGATCGGAACGGAGAAGTGATCGCTCAAGATATCCCATCATACAGCGTGATAGCGATCCTTGATAAAAAGTATCCAAACCATATTAAAGACCCAGAAGAGGCTGCAGAAAAACTATCAAAAGTTCTGGATACTGACAAAGAAGACTTAGAAGAGCTTTTGAGTAAAGAAGACAGGTTTCAAGTAGAGGTTCCTGCTGGTAGAAAGGTTTCCTATCGTAAAAAAGAACAAATTGAAAAGATGAAGATTCCTGGAGTTGATTTTTTAAGAGAATCTAGAAGATATTATCCTAACCAAAGTTTTGCTGCACATGTATTAGGGTACACCGGGAACGGTGAAGAAGGTGTTCAGACTGGTCTGATGGGACTTGAAAAATCTTTAGACAAGTATTTGCAAGAAAAGGATGGCAAGATCTCCTTTGTTGGTGATGCGTTCAGCCGAGCAATTCCAGCAAATAAAGAATCAATCACACCACCAAAGCATGGACAAGATGTCTATTTAACGTTAGATGAGAAGATTCAGCTTTATTTAGATGAAGCGGTTCAAGAAGCTGCTAAGAAATATAAACCTGAAAAGATTACCGGAATTGTTGCTGATCCGAAAACGGGAAGAATTCTAGCGATGAGTAATTCGCCTAGTTTTAATCCGAACAAAAAAGATATAAAAAACTATACTAACTTTGCTGTTTCTTATCCGTTTGAACCGGGATCGACGATGAAGATCTTTACTTTAGCAGCTGCCATTGAGGAAGGTAAATATAACGGTAATGAAGTGTTCCAATCTGGATCGTATAAGCTTCCGAACATCGGAAGACCGATCTACGACCATAATAAAAGAGGATGGGGACCAATCACTTATAACGAAGGGGTTCAAAACTCTTCTAACGTTGCCTTCTCAAAACTTGTACGCGAAAAGCTAGGGTATGAGAAATATAGAAGTTATCTCTCAAAATTTGGTTTAGACCAAAAGACGAATATTGATTTGCCGAATGAGAAGAGCGGTTCCATTCTATATAACTATGAGATAGAAAAAGTAACGACTGCGTTCGGACAAGGAACAACGATTACACCAATTCAACAGATTCAAGCGGCTACAGCTATTGCGAATGGTGGTAAGATGATGAGACCATACGTGATTGATAAGATCATGGATCCAGAAACGAAGAAAACGGTGCTTTCAAATGAACCGAAAATTGCAGGCAAGCCGATTTCAGAAGAAACTGCAAAACAAGTTAGAGATATTTTAGAAACGGTAGTGACAGATGGAACAGGTAAACCTTATATGATTGACGGGTATAGTGTAGCCGGAAAGACAGGAACTGCCCAGATCGTTGGAAAAGACGGCAAGTACATTTCTGGTTGGGGAGAGAATGTTTTCTCTTTCTTAGGAATGGCGCCTAAAGATGATCCTAAACTGTTAGTCTATGTGGCTGTTGAACGCCCAAAGGTTGAATTCCCTGAGATGGGTTCTACACCTGTTGCTAATATTTTTACAAGCGTTATGAAAAGTGGGCTGCAATATTTAAATATCCAACCTGAAGCCCAAGTGAAAGATAAGTCTACAAAAGTAAAAAAATCTTACGGTAAAGAATTGCCGAATTACACCGGTCAGTCTGCTGAGAAAGCAAAAAGTGACTTAGAAAAACTCGGCATGGAAGTTTCAGTCATCGGTTCAGGTAACGAAATAACGAACCAAGAACCTTATGAGGGTGCTTACGTGATGAAAGGTGAAAGAGTCATATTAAAAACGTCTGGTGATGCTAAGATGCCTGATGTAAAAGACTGGTCTTACATGGATATCTTAAGAATCAGTAAGCTTCTCGGGTTGAAAGAAACCATAACGGGAAGTGGATTTGCAGTTAAGCAAAGCATTAAACCTGGTAACCCCGTTAAAGAAGGAGATTTCTTTGTTGTTCAACTAGAACCTCCTAAAGTAACAGAATCAGAAACAGATTCCGAAGTTGATGAGGATGTGGAAGGAACGGGATCTACAGAAGAAAAGTCCCAAGATGAAGATCTGCCGGTAACAGACTAAATGTTCTAGGCGCTTGTGTACAAGCATATATTTGAAACGAGACATACAAGGGAGGTATTGTGTGTGCGAGTTTCGAATGTAACTGTACGCAGGCGCTTAATTTTTGTTTTTGTTTTTGGAATAGCTTTCTTTTTTGTTATTTCTTTAAGACTCGGCTACGTCCAATTTGTGCTTGGAGATATGTTGACAGACAAAGCTCTTGATTCTTGGAGCAGAGACATTCCCTTTGAACCAAAAAGAGGGAAGATCTTAGACCGTAATGATGTGGTACTTGCTACAAATATTAGTGCTCCGACCGTTTTTGTCGTTCCAAGACAGATTAAAGAACCTAATGAAACAGCTGAAAAGTTGGCAGCCTTGTTAAATATATCAAAAACAGAAGTGTACCAGAGGCTTACTAAAAAAGCTTCCATCGTTAGAATTGATAACGGTGGACGGAAAATCAGCAATACGAAAGCAAAAGAAGTTGAAGCGTTAAATCTGCCAGGTGTTTTTGTTGCAGAAGACAGCAAAAGGCATTATCCATACGGATCTTACCTTTCTCATGTATTAGGCTTTGCAGGAATTGACAGTCAAGGACTCACAGGTCTAGAGCTTTATTACGATGAACAACTAAATGGTGAAAAAGGCCATATATCCTTCTTCTCAGATGCAAGAGGGCGCAGAATGCCATCGTTATCGGACAAGTACGAAAAACCGAAAGATGGATATGATCTTCGATTAACGACAGACTCACGTGTTCAAACGATTATCGAAAGAGAGCTCGATATCGCTCAAGCTACTTATGATCCTGATGGCGCGATAGCTATAGCTATGAATCCGAATACTGGAGAAATTCTTGGAATGAGCTCTCGGCCAGATTTTGATCCAGAAGAGTACAAGCGTGTTTCACCAGAAGTATACAATCGGAATCTGCCAGTGTGGGCTCAATATGAGCCAGGCTCCACCTTCAAGATTATTACGCTTGCAGCCGCACTCGAGGAAGATAAAGTTGACTTAGATAAAGATCATTTTCACGATCCTGGCTCTATCGAAGTTGCAGGGAGGAAGCTCAAATGCTGGAAAGCAGGAGGGCATGGTAGTCAGACCTTTTTAGAAGGCGTACAAAACTCTTGCAACCCCGGTTTCGTAATCCTTGGTCAACGTTTAGGGAAGGATAAACTTTTTGAGTATATAAAAGATTTTGGGTTTGGAGAAAAGACAGGTGTTGATTTGGCGGGTGAAGGAAAAGGAATCTTGTTCTCCTTAGATCGTGTTGGACCGCTGGAACTTGCAACAACGGCGTTTGGACAAGGTGTTTCTGTGACTCCGATTCAACAAGTAGCTGCTGTGTCTGCGGCCGTAAACGGAGGTTATTTGTACGAACCATATATAGCTAAAGAATTAGTTGATCCTCTCACGGGAGAAGTAGTAAGTAAGCAGACACCTAAACTTAAGAGAAAAGTGATCTCTGAAGAAACGTCTAAGGAAGTTAGACGAGCACTTGAAAGTGTTGTAGCTCAAGGTACTGGTAAGAATGCATTCGTAGATGGTTATCGTGTCGGAGGGAAAACAGGGACTGCTCAGAAGGCAGAAGGTGGCGTTTATTTAAAGAACAACCATATCGTATCCTTTATAGGTATGGCTCCTGCAAATAATCCAGAGATCGTAGTTTATGTGGCTATAGATAATCCAAAAGAAACTCTTCAGTTTGGTGGAATAGTCGCAGCACCAATCGTAGGAAATATTATAGAGGACAGTCTTTCTGCTATGGGTGTCAAAAAGCAAAAAGATCAGATTGAAAAAGAGAAAACATGGCTTGATGCTCCTGAAGTAGTCGTTCCGAATTTAGTTGGTAAACAAACGAAGGAATTAACGAATTTGCTGTATAATCTTAAGATTGAAACTTCCGGAAAAGGGAATTATATCGTACAGCAAGCTCCAAAAGCTGGCGTGAAGCTAGAAGCTGGCAAGACGATCCGTTTATTTTTGGGTGACAAAAAAGAAGTGGAAGATTAAAATAAAGAGTGTACACATAGCCAAGCGCGGATTCTTGCCTTGGCTTATTTTCTTTAAAGATGCATATTTATAGCTCTTTTCTAGAAAGGTCTTACGTTCAGCCCTTTAAAGCCAATGAAGTTAACACGGTGAATTGCCCTTTTCTATGAGCAACAGCATATGCGATAACAACGCTTTTTTAAAATTATAGGCATAACGATGATTAGAGGAGAGATCAGGATTAATGGAATTAAAAGAACTTCTTACATATTTAGTGAACTATGAAATGGATATCCAAGCCAATCCTGAAATTACCTCCGTTGAAATGGATTCCAGAAAAGCTGGGAAAGGCTGTCTTTTTGTGTGTATGGAAGGACTTCTGTTTGATGGACATGATTTTGCCAAAACAGTAGCAAATAACGGAGCTGCCGCTATTCTAGCAGAGAAAGATATCGATGTTAACATTCCTGTTATCAAAGTAAAAAACACAAAAAAAGCACTCGCGGTTTTAGCGGATGCCTTTTATGGACATCCTTCTCAGAAACTGCATTTGATCGGAATTACTGGTACGAATGGGAAGACAACAACTTCACATCTCATTGAAAAAGTGCTAAGCGATGCCGGGAAATGCACCGGAATGATCGGTACGATTGAAATGAAAATAAAAGATCAAAGCTTTAAGGTAGCTAATACTACACCTGATTCATTATTCTTGCAAAATGCCTTTTATCAGATGACCGAAGAAAAAGTAGAGGCAGCTGTTATGGAGGTTTCTTCTCATGCTCTTGTTCAAGGAAGAGTATGGGGATGTGACTTTGATATCGCTGTATTTACAAACTTGACACAAGATCATTTGGACTACCATAAAAATATGGAAGAATACCAATTTGCAAAGAGTCTTCTGTTTTCTCAAATGGGTAATACTTATAACAAATCAGATCGTAAAGTCGCTGTTCTTAATAACGATGATCCAGCTTCAAGAATGTTTGAAAGAGTAACATCGGCACAGGTTATTTCTTATGGAATTGATAATGATAGCGACGTTCGAGCGACCGATATAACGATCGGTTCTCAAGGGACTACGTTTAAGCTCCATACACCGGTCGGATCAAGAGATGTTACTTTGAAGCTGATCGGAAAGTTCTCCGTTTATAATGTGCTTGCAGCAACAACAGCATGTTTGTTATCTGGATTAGATTTGGATCAAATTCTTACAAGTCTAAAAGAAGTATCTGGAGTTTCAGGCAGATTCGAACCCGTAATAGCAGGTCAAGATTTTACTGTTATCGTTGATTACGCACACACGCCAGACAGTTTAGAAAATGTGTTACGAACCATTAAAGAATTTGCTACAGGAAAAATTACGGCGATCGTTGGGTGTGGTGGTGACCGTGATAAGACAAAGCGGCCAATTATGGCAGGAATTGCAGCTAATTTAGCTGATCAAGCTATCTTCACAAGTGATAATCCGCGAACAGAAGATCCTCTTCAAATCTTAAAAGATATGGAAGAGGGAGTGGATGGAGGAAATTATGTGACCATTCCTGACCGTAAAAAAGCAATTGAACATGCAGTTGAACAGGCTAGAGAAAACGATGTTATACTTATAGCCGGTAAAGGACACGAAACATATCAGATTATAGGTAAAGACATATTAGAATTTGATGATAGAGTCGTAGCAAGGGAAGCAATTAAGGCGGTGAAAAAATGAAGTTAGATTTTAAAGAGCTGGTCTCATTAGCAGATCGGACGAGTGGAAAGTATGAGAACCTTATATTAGAAGGTGTTTCAAAAGATACAAGATTTAAGAGTGAGAATGCATTATACCTGCCTATAGCTGGCGAGCGATTTGATGGTCATGATTTTTTACTAAATGCGATTCAGCAAGGATGTACAGCCACAGTCTGGCAGGAAGGTAAAGACCTTCCAGAAGGATTACCAGAGGATTTTCCAGTTCTATACACAACAGACACTGTGAAGTTTTTACAAGAAATATCAAAATATTACTTGAAGAAGATCAACCCTGTAGTTGTAGCTGTAACAGGCAGTAACGGAAAAACAACCACAAAAGATATGATAGAAAGTGTTTCGTCAGCAAACTTTATGACATTTAAAACACAGGGAAACTACAATAATCATATTGGAATGCCTCTAACTATTCTTGCGATGGAAGAAAATACAGAAGTACTAATCCTGGAAATGGGTATGAGTGATTATGGAGAGATTTCTCTTTTGAGTAAGATCGCAGAGCCAGATGTTGCTGTTATCACGAATATCGGTGAAAGTCATCTTGAACAACTTGGTAGTCGTGAAGGAATCGCTAAAGCTAAACTTGAGATTGCAGATGGTCTAAAGCAAGGCGGGTTGTTTATCATCGATGGTGATGAACCGCTGCTTTCACATGTTAAAGGTGAGAACGTGTTGCAAGTTGGATTCGGTGATTCAAATACACTGAAGCTATCAAACCTTAAGACAGATGTAAATGGAGTAACGTTTACTTTAGAAGAAGGTACAACCGTTTATCGCATTCCGATGCTAGGACGTCATAATATTAAAAATGCAGCATATGCCATAGCTGTAGGTCATTATTTGAACATAGAAGAAAATAAAATATTAGAAGGTCTTGAGAGTCTTAAGGTTACATCCATGAGGCTTGAAATGAAAAGTGGCAAGAACGATACTCTTCTTATCAACGATGCCTATAATGCTAGTCCTACTAGTATGATCGCTGCTTTAGAAACACTTGGTGAACTAAAGGATTATTCTCAAAAAGTCGCTGTTCTTGGGGATATGTATGAATTAGGTTCGAATGAGGAAGAAATGCATCGTAACATGGCTAAGCATGTGGACGATGCGATCTCACACGTAATATGTGTGGGACAAAAAGGTGCTTGGATTGCAGATGAATTAAAAAAACATAAACGTAAAGACCTTGAAGTTATTCAATGTCTAACAAAAGAAGAAGCGGAAGAACCAATATCTAGTTTATTATCAAAAGACACTGCTATTCTTTTTAAAGCATCAAGAGGGATGGTATTAGAAACCCTTGTCTCGAAATTTTTAGAAGAAGAACAGGAGTCGAAAAAATGATTGAGCAAGTCTTATTATTTACGTTAGTTGCTTCCTTTTTAATCGCGGTATTAAGTTCACCATTTTTTATACCGTTTTTAAGAAGATTAAAATTTGGACAGAGCATACGTGATGAAGGTCCAAAATCTCACCAAAAAAAGCAAGGTACACCCACTATGGGCGGGATCGTAATCGTCTTAGCCCTTGTAATCGCAACATATGCGATGACTGCGAAGTTTTTTGCAGTTACAGCAGAAACCCATTTACTTATCCTTGTTACTTTAGGATACGGACTTATTGGATTTTTAGATGACTTTATTAAAGTAGTTAAGAAACGAAATCTTGGGTTAACATCTAAACAGAAGTTAGTAGGTCAATTGATAATTGCAGCTCTTTTCTTCTTTGGTTTAAGAGCCATTGATTTCTCAACTGAAATTTCAGTTCCCGGGACAGATTTTTCGTTTGATCTAGGATGGTTTTATCCAGTATTAGTAGTATTCATGTTAATCGGAGCTTCTAATGCGGTAAACCTTACGGATGGATTGGACGGATTGTTAGCAGGTACAGCTGCTATTGCATTTGGTGCATTTGCAGTGTTATCTTCTACTATTCTCCAATTTGAAGCTGCTATTTTCTGTGTGGCTGTAGTTGGTGCTGTACTTGGCTTTTTAGTTTTTAATGCACACCCTGCGAAAGTGTTTATGGGAGACACTGGTTCACTCGCATTAGGTGGTGCTATTAGCGCGGTCGCAATCTTAACAAAGCTTGAGATTTTACTTGTTATCATTGGTGGAGTTTTTGTAATCGAAACGCTTTCTGTAATGATTCAAGTAGCATCATTCAAGCTAACTCGTAAGCGTGTGTTTAAGATGAGCCCGCTTCATCATCACTATGAACTGTCAGGCTGGAGTGAATGGCGTATTGTCGTTACATTTTGGCTTGTAGGATTGGTATTTGCAGCATTAGGAATTTATTTAGAGGTGTGGGTATAGATGAAAGACACTACATTTTTTAATGATAAGAAGATATTAATCGTAGGATTAGCCAAGAGCGGTTTTGCTGGTGCAAAACTGCTTCATTCTTTTGGAGCACATTTAACGGTGAACGACAAGAGTCCTAGAGAAGGAAATGTTGAAGCAGAAAAACTTGAAGAGCTTGGAATTAAAGTAGTTTGTGGAGAACATCCGTTGGCATTACTAGACGACCAGTTAGATTTCGTTGTTAAGAATCCAGGAATTCCTTATCAGAACCCATTGATTGATGAAGCGGTTAAACGAAACATTCCTGTTTATACAGAAGTGGAAATAGCAGGTATGATTTCTGAAGCATCAATTATTGCAATTACAGGTTCAAACGGCAAGACAACAACCACAACCTTAATCGGTGATATGTTAAAAAACAGTGATAAAACACCAATCGTAGCTGGAAATATAGGTACGGTGTTCTCTGAGGTTGCCGCAAAGTCTACAGTGAATGATATATTAGTAGCTGAACTTTCGAGTTTTCAATTAATGGGTACAGAGCGTTTTAAGCCACAGATTGCTGTCTTTCTGAACCTATTTGAAGCACATTTAGATTACCACGGTTCACTTGATGAGTATGGAAAAGCAAAAGCTAAAATTACTGAAAACCAAGATCCCTCTGATTATGTGATCTACAATGCAGATGATGAACGTGTCTTTCGTTTAATGAAGGATTCTAAGGCTCAACATGTACCTTTTTCTGTAAAAGAGAAATATGAGGATGGCGTTTATGTTGAAGAAGGTGCGCTGTATTTTCAACAGCAAAAAGTTATTGAGTTGAGTGAAATCGTGTTACCCGGCAAACACAATCTCTCTAACATTATGGCAGCAGTAGCAGCTTCACTATTGGCCGGTGCTACTTTAAAACAAATTCATCAGGTTCTAACTTCGTTTCCTGGGGTTAAACACCGTCTCCAATATGTGGGAGAATTTAGCGGAAGACGTTTCTACAATGATTCGAAAGCTACGAATATATTAGCAACGAATGCAGCGTTGTCTGCATTTGAACAACCAGTCGTCTTACTAGCTGGGGGACTTGATCGTGGAAATTCTTTTGATGACCTGCTTCCGTCACTCAAAAATGTAAAAGCTATCGTTACTTTTGGTCAAACAGCAGAAAAATTAGCGGAAACAGCGAAACAAGCAGGAATACAAACGATAAAACGTGCTGATAATGTGGAAGATGCTGTTCCCCTTGCGTATAGTCTATCAGACGAAGAAGACGTTATCTTATTATCCCCTGCATGTGCAAGCTGGGATCAATATAAGACATTCGAACAAAGAGGGGACATGTTTATCAACTCTGTGCATAAACTTAAATAAGGTTTGTACAAATAAGAAGAGTTGAGGTGTTTCCCATTGCCTGCAACGAGATCAACCCCTGATATTATTATGATCGTAGTTACGCTAATGTTGTTATCGATTGGTATCATAATGGTTTATAGCGCAAGTGCAGATTTAGGACTATACAAGTTTAATGATGCGTTCTTTTTTGCAAAGCGACAACTGTTATTTGCCGGTGTAGGTATTGCAGCGATGTTTTTTATCATGAACATCAATTATATGACGTGGAGAGTCTGGTCAAAGATTCTCCTGATTATTTGTTTTGTTTTATTGATCGCTGTACTTGTCCCTGGTATTGGAATGGTTCGAGGCGGTGCGAGAAGCTGGATTGGTGTAGGTGCTTTTTCCATTCAGCCGTCTGAATTTATGAAATTAGCCATGATCACATTTTTAGCTAAGTATCTATCAGAGCATCAGAAAAAGATCACTTCCCTGAAAAAAGGTTTAGTACCTACTCTCGGATTAGTGATGATTGCATTTGGCATGATCATGCTTCAGCCAGATCTAGGAACAGGAGCCGTGATGGTCGGAACAAGTATCGTGATGGTTTTTGTTGCAGGTGCCCGAATCTCTCATTTTGTAGGTATGGCTTTAATCGGTGTTATCGGACTTGCAGGATTAATTATTTCTGCTCCATACCGTATGAAGAGGATTACTTCATTCCTCGATCCATGGAGTGACCCATTAGGAAGCGGATTTCAAATTATCCAATCTCTTTATTCACTCGGACCAGGTGGATTGCTTGGATTAGGTTTAGGGCAAAGTAGACAAAAGTTCGGTTACCTACCTGAGCCCCAAACGGATTTTATATTTGCGATTCTCTCTGAGGAGCTCGGTTTTATCGGTGCTGTTTTTGTATTGATTTTGTTTAGCCTTCTCTTATGGCGTGGAATTAGAATTGCCTTAGGTGCCCCAGATCTTTTCGGTAGCTTTTTAGCGATAGGAATTATAGGGATGGTCGCCATACAGGTAATGATTAATATCGGGGTTGTAACAGGTTTGATGCCCGTAACTGGAATTACGTTGCCGTTTTTAAGTTATGGAGGATCTTCATTAACTCTGATGCTTGCTTCAATTGGAGTAATCCTCAATATTAGCCGTTATTCAAGGTATTAATACTTGAGTTTCAAAGGAAATTCTCTTATTCTAAAAATAGCGATTTAAAGACGTTACCCTGTCAATTATGGCAGGGTAACTTCTTTTTCTGTATTTGTTTTTTAATGTAATTGTTTCTTATACTCTAGTCTCTGCTCTTAAATTCTTGTCTCCAAAGACAGTTGATTGTAGTGCAAGGATCCGAGACTCCTGCGGGACAGGCGGGCAGTCCTAAAAGTGAAAGTGGCTCGTTAGCCCCGACCAGCAAATGGTGAATGGGCTAGCAAGGCGTACTTTGCCTTGTGGACCAATTAGCTTTTGACCTCGAGGGGCTAGCCACTGCAACTAGGCAGGTGAGACACTTATACGAGAATCGTACGAATGTGGCTCACCGCCTGCCCCGCGGAAAGCGAGCATCCTGTAACGGAAATCAACCACATTCAAGAACGACAACGGTAATCAGACGTCGTTTTTCAAAAATAAGAAACAAAATCGTTAGTTCTGACGAATACTACTTTGTCGATGTTTAAGGACAATGAAAACATGGAAAAGATTAACGCATAGCATATAAATAGAACGATGCGTATGAACGTAGGGGGTTTTTAATCATGTATAGCCAATTAGCTGAGAAATTAAAAAGTGAAGATCTAGGGACTGTCCTTGTAAATGAACCATTAAAAAATCACACTACATTAAAAATTGGAGGACCGGCTGATCTCTTTTATGAACCGAAAGATATTGAAAGTCTAAAGAAAGCATTAAGTTTTATAAAAGAAGCGAACGCACCGATACGTGCAATCGGAAGAGGATCTAACCTTCTTGTTGCTGATGGAGGAATAGAAGGTGTTGTCATTAAAGTAGGGGAGGGGATCAACCACCTTGAAAAAGATGATAACACGATAAGAGTCGGCGGAGGATATTCGCTTATACCGCTTGCGACTTTAATGTCACGTGAAGCATATACAGGTCTTGAATTTGCGGCAGGTATACCAGGATCAGTTGGTGGCGCTGTATTCATGAATGCAGGTGCTCATGGCTCTGATATGTCAAAGATTGTTGAGAAGGCTTTGATTTTATTACCAGACGGTGAGCTTAAATGGCTTTCTAACGAAGAACTGAACTTCTCTTATCGAACTTCTATCCTTCAAGAAACAGGTGGGATCTGTGTAGAAGTTATCCTCGTTTTGGATAAAGGTGATAAAGAGACCATTATGGCAGAGCTTAAAAAGAATAAAGATTATCGCAGAAACACTCAGCCTTGGAACTTTCCATGCTGTGGAAGTGTGTTCCGTAATCCGCTACCAAATTATGCAGGACATCTTATTGAGACATCAGGGCTTAAAGGAACTAAAGTAGGCGGTGCACAAGTTTCTGAGATGCATGCTAATTTTATTGTGAATACTGGAGATGCAAAAGCAAAAGACGTGCTGGATCTAATTAGCTTTATACAAAAAACGATCAAAGAGAAGCATGGGGTTGAGCTTCATACAGAAGTTGAGATCATTGGTAGAAATGATTAACAAAAAATTGGATAAATAGTGCTGAATTGCGGCTTATCCGTGCTATAATACAAAGAACAAGAAAAAATTAACTTTTGACGTTTAAACGAACCATACATTTCGTTATCTTCTGACAGTTGGACTGTTATCAGTACCTTTTGAAGACTTGGCGTCTAACAGCCAAGTTCTTTTATTTCTGTCAACTGTTAATGCTTCTTGTACTAACTTATAAAACGGAGGAAGAGGATGGACAAGGTAAAGGTTGTCAAGATTGAGGACCGAATTCCGAAGCTGAAAGAACATCGCAAACAAAAAGCAAATCGTCGTCTTATTTATTACTTGTCCTTTTTCTTCCTGTTATTGTTGGTCGTCGTTTATTTTCAATCTGATCTTAGTCATGTGAAGAAAATTACCGTCTCAGGCAACTATTTTGTAACCAACAATGAGATTCTTGAAAAAAGTAAAATCTCAACAAGTACAAAGTATTTAAATGTATCTGAGGATGAAATCATGGAGCGTCTAGAAGGTATCTCTGAAGTTAGTTCCGTATCCATCCAAAAGAAATTTTTTAACCAAGTTGTAATAAAAGTGAGTGAATATCAACGTGTCGGCTATTTCAGGAAAGAGAACATATATTACCCAATGCTTCAGAACGGGAAGATGTTAGAACCTCTTAAGAAAAATGAGAGACCTGTAAATGCACCTGTAATTGTCAGCTGGAGGGATCCAGAACAACTAGAGGTGATGGCTCAGGAACTGCAAAAGCTGCCTGAAGGAATCATTCATCGTATTTCAGAGATCACACATACACCTTCATCCAATAGTCCAAACCAACTAACGTTGTTTATGACGGATGGAAACAAAGTGGTAACAACGATCTCAAAGTTCTCAGAAAGGCTGACAGCTTATCCATCTTTAGTGAGCGAGCTAAAGTCTGACGAAAAGGGAACTTTTTATTTAGGAATCAGCACACGTTTTGAACGATACAACCAAGTGGAGGAAAGTAATGAGCAAAATTAAAGGGACGCATCTTTTTCTATCTTTAATCCTTCTCGTTACCGGGTTCATATTATCTTTCTCCTATCAGAGAGCACAGATCGAAAAGCAAAATGTTGTGCAGAACAATGAATGGAAAAAAGAAGATTCATTGCGAAGCCAAATATTAAATCTTCAAAAAACCAATAGAGAAATAGCAGGCGACCTTCAAAGTCTGCAGCAAAATGTTGAGAAGAAAGAAAATAAGCTAGCAGATCAAGAGGAGATATCTTCTAAACTAGTAGAAGATTTAAAAGAGCTCAGAATGGTAGTAGGAAACGTAAAAGTGAAAGGGGAGGGGGTAGAAGTTACTCTTCAAGACTCCTCCTATATACCGGAAGGGGAGAACCCTAACGATTATATCGTCCATGAAGAACATATAAGAAGTGTCATAGACGAACTTCACGTATCAGGCGCAGAAGCAATTGCGATAAACGGACAAAGGATCTCTCATGATACGTATATCGCTTGTATCGGACCTGTCGTTTCTGTGGATGGTAACCAATATCCTGCGCCCTTTGTTATAACAGCAATCGGGAATTCCACAACCCTAGAGAAATCTTTGAATCTATATATCGTTGATAAAATTGTCAATGATGGAGTAGAAGTAAGAGTGGAGCAAGAAAGCGCGATCGAGATGGAGCCATTTATTACAGAAGAGGGATGAGTCAGTTGAAAGAAAGACAATTCATGTTCGCATCAATTGCCCTCATACTTGGCGGAATGCTGGCGATCCAATTTGAGACCACAAACAATCCTGTTGTTCGGGATACAAGAGATTTATGGGAATTAAGAGCCGATTTGGAAAAAGAAAAACAGCGTCAGCAGGAGCTTAATGAGGAATTTGAACGCTATAGTGAACTCCTAAACCAATATAAAGGTGACGGGAAAGACGAAAAAATCCAAGCAATGGAAAAAGCGCTATGGGATTTAAAAAAACAGGCAGGATTAACCACGATTAGCGGACAAGGAATCGTAATAACGATCGAACCTTTTAATGAAGAGCTAATTGGAGTAGATCAACCTGTTCCTAAAATAGATCCTGATATGCTTAGAAGACTTGTAAATGAATTAAACCGATACGATGCAAACGAGATCAGCATAGATGGACAACGTGTCGTATCCAAAACTCCAATCCGTGAAGTGAATGGAAACATATACATAAACAATGAGCCTGTTTCATCATTTCCGATTGAAATCAGAGTTTTGGCAAAAAACAATGAAAAACTGCATCAAAAGATTATTGCTTCACCAGCTGTAGAGGAGTTTATCCGTGAAAATTTTCTTGTCGAATCTAAACAAACAGCTAAAGTTATTTTGCCAGCTTTCGATAAAGATATGAAGGTGAAGTTTATGAAACCGGCAAAGGAGGAAACGTAAGATGTGGTTGCCGGTACTTGGACTATTATTAGGTCTACTATTAGGATTCATGTCTGATATTCGGGTCCCTCCAGAATATGCAAACTATCTATCAATCGCTGTCTTAGCTGCACTGGATACCTTATTCGGAGGTATACGTGCACATCTTCAAGGCAGTTTTGAAGATAAAGTGTTCATTACAGGTTTTTTCTTTAACATTTTATTGGCTGCAGGGCTCGCATACTTAGGGGTACACCTTGGTATTGACCTGTATCTAGCTGCAATTTTTGCATTTGGTGTTAGGTTGTTTAATAATATTGCAGTTATTAGACGCTTAATGATTTCTAAATGGTCAGATTCGCGCAAAAAGGCCTAAAAAATTTGAAAAAACGGTAAAAAAAAAGAGGGATAACCCGTTGTTTGTGGAATTTATTCCATAATTAAGTGCAAATTAAGGGATTTTTAAAAATTTAAGAAGATTTATTGGATGAAAGGTAAGGAGGTGCCACAGAATGAACAGCAATGAAATTTATGTAAGTTTAGACATCGGTACATCCAATATTAAAGTGATCATTGGAGAAATGACTAGTGAGTCCTTTAATGTTATTGGTGTTGGCCATGCAAAATCAGCTGGGATCAGAAAAGGTTCCATTGTAGATATTGACGAAACTGTTCGTTCCATAAGAAAAGCCGTAGAGCAAGCAGAAAGAATGTTAGGTATTCCTATAAATGCAGTAATTGTAGGTGTAAAAGGAAACCATATTCAACTTCAGCCATGCCACGGTGTAGTTGCGGTATCAAAAGAAGACCGAGAAATTGGTGATGATGACATTGCTAGAGTAATAGAGGCAGCTCAGGTTATGTCAGTGCCTCCAGAACGCGAAATTATCGATGTGATCCCACGACAATTTATTGTTGACGGTACAGATGAGATTATTGATCCACGAGGTATGTTAGGTGTCCGCCTTGAGATGGAAGGAACAGTGATAACAGGTTCCAAAACAATCTTACATAATTTATTACGATGCGTAGAAAGAGCTGGACTTACAGTTGCAGACATCTGTTTAGAGCCATTGGCAACATCATCGATTGCACTTTCACGTGATGAGATGGAGCTTGGTGTAGCCCTTATTGATATTGGTGGCGGTTCTACTACACTCTCTGTATTTGACCAAGGCACGATGCAATTAACTTCAGTCCTTCCGATTGGTGGAGACTTTATAACAAAAGATATTTCGATCGGGTTAAGAACATCTGCTGAAGATGCAGAAAAGATCAAGCTGAAGCATGGTCATTCTTTCGTGGATTATGCGTCAAAAGATGAGACATTTACTGTATCGCAAATTGGATCTTCACAAGAACAAGAAATCTCGCAGTACGAGCTCTCATTAATTATTGAAGCTCGTATGGCTGAAATATTTGAGATGATTGATGATGAATTGCATCAGCGTGGATATTCCGAACTGCCTGGCGGATTTGTTATTACAGGCGGTGTTGCTGCAATTCCAGGAGTACTTGAACTCGCTCAAGATATCTTCCAGCAGAACGTACGCGTTTCATTGCCAGATTATATCGGAGTTAGAGAACCAAAGTTTACAGCAGGGGTTGGATTAATCCAATTCACTCACAAAAATATTAAAGTTCAAGGAAAAGAAGTTGCCACTGCGTTAGTTGATAACGCTGGAGAACCTTTACCTAAAAAGAAACAACAATCCAGCCAAAAATCGGGCCAAGAAAAACAATCCGGTGGCATGAAATCAAAAGTCAAAGACTGGTTTGGTTTATTTTTCGAATAACATTAAGGAACTAGTCATTAGGAGGAACGCTCATGTTAGAGTTTGATATGAATATGGATCAATTGGCGACAATTAAAGTTATTGGTGTTGGTGGCGGCGGAAGCAACGCCGTTAACCGTATGATCGAACACGGTGTACAAGGTGTAGAATTCATCTGTGTAAATACAGATGCTCAAGCCTTGAATCTTTCTAAAGCACCTGTGAAAATGCAGATCGGAACGAAATTAACACGAGGACTTGGGGCGGGTGCAAACCCTGATATCGGTAAAAAAGCAGCTGAAGAAAGCCGTGAACAGATCGAAGAAGCGCTTAGCGGTGCTGATATGGTTTTCGTAACAGCTGGAATGGGCGGCGGTACAGGGACTGGTGCTGCTCCTGTAGTTGCAGAGATCGCTAAAGATCTTGGCGCACTTACAGTAGGAGTTGTTACAAGACCATTCACTTTTGAAGGACGTAAACGTTCTACTCAAGCAGTTGGTGGAATTTCTGTATTAAAAGAGAAAGTGGATACTTTAATTGTAATCCCAAATGATCGATTGCTTGAAATCGTTGATAAAAATACTCCGATGCTAGAAGCTTTCCGTGAAGCGGATAATGTTCTTCGCCAAGGTGTACAAGGTATTTCGGATCTAATCGCTGTACCAGGATTGATCAACCTTGACTTTGCCGATGTAAAAACAATCATGACTGAACGTGGATCTGCACTTATGGGTATCGGTGTAGGTACTGGTGAGAATCGTGCCGCTGAAGCTGCAAAGAAAGCTATTTCATCTCCACTTCTTGAAACATCTATTGATGGAGCAAAAGGTGTATTGATGAACATTACAGGTGGAGCTAACTTGAGTCTTTATGAAGTGAACGAAGCAGCAGATATCGTTTCATCTGCTTCAGATCCTGAAGTAAACATGATCTTTGGTTCCGTAATTAACGAAGAACTAAAAGATGAGATCCTAGTTACAGTTATTGCGACTGGATTTGATGAAACGGAGAAGATGGTTAATAACCAACAAAGAGCTGAACGCCCTAGAATGCAGCAAGCTCCTACTTCTAATACGTCTCATTCTTCTCAAACTCAATCTCAACCGCAAAGTCAGTCTCAACAAGGGCAAACTCGTGAAGAGAGCCAAGAATCAAGAAATACCTCTTACACGAATGCTGATTCAGATACGCTTGATATTCCAACTTTCTTGCGTAACCGCAGTCGTAATAGAAGAAGATAAATATAAAAATGAAAGCATGTTCTCTATTTTAGAGAGCATGCTTCAGAACGTAGACAAACCC
>NZ_JARMFC010000004.1:0-91200 GCF_036213205.1 Fictibacillus nanhaiensis | reverse complement strand
ACAATTGGGGTGCAGTTCATAAAAATCGGGTCGTTTTCTTATTACAAGCTAGCAGACGCTGCATTCTTCTTTCGTTTTTGCAAAACAACATTTTGAATCGTTAAAAATACATTCCCCACCATCCAATAAAGAGGCAGAACGGCCGCTAGCTTCCATGCCGAGAATAGGATGATAATCGGCATCACATAACCCATCATTTTTATTTGCGGATTTGAAGCAGCAAGCTCAGTTGTACTCATTTTATATTGGATGAACGTGGTTAAAGCCGCTAACACCGGGAGCAGATGCAGAGGATCTGCTGTTCCAAGGTTAAACCAAAGAAAGTTATGCAATGCGATTTCTTTCGTTTTAATGATTGCATAATAGAACGCAAACAGAATCGGCATCTGGATCAAAAGGGGCATACACCCCATTGATAGCGGGTTGACCTCATGTTTTTTATAATTGTAATTGCAGTTGAGATTCTCGATCTTTCCCTTTGTGTTTTTCACGAAGCTGTTTGATCTCCGGCTGAATCTCCTTCATCTTTTCCTGATTTTTCGTTTGTTTTAGCGTTAACGGCATGATCAGGAATCGTATCACAATCGTTAAGACGATGATCGCAATGCCATAGCTATCGTTAAACAGATACGCCACATATTGAATGAGCTTTGAAAACGGGTAGATGAAATAATGGTTCCACACACCCGGACTTTCTGCTGTAATCGGTGCGTTATTGCAGCCCGATAATAGAAAAATAGCTAGTAATGAAAGAATGGATACATATTTCTTCAATCGTTGTTCCTCCTTGTTTTAAAAAAAATCTAAGCAAACAAGGAGTAAACGTGTCCTTCTTTATCATCAGGTGTTTCTTTTCTAAACATCGTTCGTGCGATCTCGTCTCGAATGAAGCAATAGTTTTGAACAAGGTGAGTGTCGGTCATCCTCTTCTCAGAACTTAGCCTGTCCTGCTTCACATGGTGATTTGATCTATGAATGACAGAACGACTTACAACCGTAAGCTGTTTAGCAATAATAAACGTTAGTGCAATACTAATCGATAAAACTAAAGCGTCCGTTTGATACAACAGATCAAAAAACTCCATAAATCAAATCACCTCCTATACTTCATTATACAAAATTCTTACCCTATATATCTATGATACAGAGATTTCGCTTCTGCCGTATTCTTCGTTCCATGAACAAGTGCGCGTCCATCTTTAAAAAGAACGAGGCGATGACTGCCACTTTGAAGCTCTAGTAAATAAGGGTTACAGCGAACCTCGCCATGTGGCAGTAATCTTTTCTCCATCTCCTCCAGATCAATTTCAATCGTATGAGCGGGACGGATCTGAACAGTATCCCGTCCGCAAAGAACAGCTGTTTTTAACGCAGCTCCTTTTTCTAAATAAGGATATGTTGGATTAGCCCCGCAAGATGGACAATCTACCTTTTTCGCTTTTCCCATCCCTAATTGAACGTGCTGATTGGTCCACGTATCGAAGGTTACGATTTTACTCCGGACAGATGCATAGTCTTCTACTAAAATCTTTAACGCCTCTGCTGTTTGATAAGCGGTGACCATCTGAACGGCTGGAGAGATAATTCCTGCCGTATCGCATGTTTGACCGTTCGCCGGAATCTTATCGAGCAAACAGTTCAAACACGGTCCATCTCCTGGTAAGATCGTGTAAGAGATGCCATAGCTTCCAACACACGCCCCGTAAATCCACGGAATCTCATATTTCTGAGCTAGGTCGTTAATCAACAAACGCGTTTCAAAATTATCCGTCGCGTCCATGATCAGATCGATGCCAGAGATTAATTCTTCTGCTTCCTCGATCCCCATATCCATCACATGTGCCTGAATTTCGACATCTGAATTAATTTGGTTCAATCTATTTTTTGCAGCGACTACTTTTGGCAGCTGCCTCTTCGCATCTTCTTCAGAATAGAGCTGCTGACGCTGAAGGTTCGTCCAATCCACATAATCGCGATCAACGAGAACGATTCGTTTTACACCTGCACGCGTAAGAGCTTCAGCGCTTCCTGCTCCAAGCGCGCCTGCTCCAACGATCAGCACGCTTTTTGTTCGAATTTTCGCTTGCCCTTCTATACCGATCGGGCTAAATAATTCTTGTCTTGAATAACGTTCATTCACTTCACACTCAACCCTTCTAAAGGACTGCTCGCTGTTGCCGTTTCTTTTCTCGGGATTCTTCCCGCTTCAAACCCTAGCTGTCCCGCTTCTACCGCCATTTTCATCGCGAGGGCCATCTTCACAGGATCCTTAGCACCCGCTACGGCAGTGTTTAACAGCACACCGTCCGCTCCGAGTTCCATCGCGATCATCGCATCACTCGCACTACCGATACCTGCATCAACAATAACCGGGACTTTCGTTTGCTCGATGATGAATTTTAAATAAAGGGGATTGATGATCCCTTGCCCGGAACCGATCGGAGAAGCGGCAGGCATGATTGCATGTGAACCCAGCTCTTCCAATCGTCTAGCGAGTACCACATCATCTGACGTATAAGGAAGCACGATAAATCCTTCTTTTAATAGCTCTTCTGTTGCTGTTAATGTTTCCACTGGATCCGGCAACAGCGTTTTGTCGCATCCGATGACTTCTACTTTTACCATATCACATAATCCCGATGCTTTCGCCAGTTTTGCGATTCGAACCGCTTCTGCCGCCGTTTTCGCACCTGCTGTGTTCGGCAACAATGTGTATTTTTTCAAATCAAGCATCTCTAAAAAGTTTGGCTGACTTTCTTCAAAGATGTTCATTCGACGAACCGCAAACGTCAAAATCTCAGAACCAGAAGCCTCTACCGCTTCTTTTTGTGTTTTAAAGTCCGGGTATTTGCCTGTACCTAAAAGTAATCGAGATGAAAAAGAATAGTGTCCAATGTTTAACATATAATCAACCTCCGCCAACAAATCGAACAAGTTCGATCTTGTCGTTTTCTTTTATTTGCGTTTCACTTTGTTTTTGATTATCGATGATATCTTCGTTCACTTCTGCAATAACAACTTGGTCATGTAAGTTAAGGTGCTTCAGCAGATCTGTGATTGACTCTAATGAGTTTGGCACCATGACCTCTTCTCCATTTATCATAAGTTTCACGAACTATGTACCTCGCTTTCCATATAGTCAGCAATCTTTTTTCCAGTTATGGCGGAAAGCAGAATGCCGTTTCGATAATGCCCCGTCGCAAGAATGAGCCCCTCTTTATGTGGATGACGACCGATATTAGGAATTCCTGATAGCGTTTGCGGCCTTATGCCTCCCCATGCTTTTTCAAAACTAGCACCACTTAATTCAGGAACGATCTGTTTCGCTTTCTCCATCAATTCAAAGAGACCTGAAAATGTAACGTCTTCATCAAAGACGTGTGGTGTACTTGTCGCACCAACAAAAATTCGGTTTTCTCGCTTTGGAACGAGGTAACAGTTTTTGTATTTCACAGTGCCTGTTAATAATGAACGCTTAGTGTTGAAGGAAAGACATTCTCCTTTTACTGGCACCATTTTTAGTGAAGGCTCTATATCCGAACTCCACACCCCACAAGCTACTATGACGGAATCAGCATGAAACGTTTCCTCTGTTGTTACAACACCTGTCACTTTGTTGTTGGATTGGAGAAGTTGAACAACTTTGGTATGCTCTTTTATCTCTGCACCAAGAATTTTTGCAGAATGATAAAAAGCGCGAGTAAGCTTAACCGGTGACACTTGAGCATCTTTTGCAAAATAGAGGGCTCCCGTTACAAGTGGCGACAGCGAGGGTTCTTTTATGAGCAGATTGTTTGCTTCTAGCCAGGAAACTTCTTCACCTTGATCATGACGTTCCGCTGCTTCCCTCTTTAAATCAACCGCTTCTTCCTCTTTAAACGCGAGTTCATAAATTCCCTTCTGGATCAGTTCGATGTCTATTCCACAAATATCGAAGAGCTCCTTTGATAAAAAGCTGAAGGAATCCCGACTTTCTTTGGCCAAGGTATAGAGTGGATGATTCGTCTCAAACTCCATCTCTGCACCGAGCATGCCAGCTGCAGCACTTGACGCCTTGCTCCCAATTGTTTCTTTTTCAAGAAGTAGCACACGTTTGTTTTGTTTACAAAGCTCATAGGCAATGGAACAGCCGATCACGCCGCCTCCAATAATGATGGCATCATACGTTGTGCGCATCCCACACCTCCAATTGTTGTTTGTACAGTCTCACAGCTTGTAGTGGTGATTTTGCTTCTAAAATGCCTGACATCACAGCGATTCCGGCTGCACCTGTTTTCATAACATCTTGTACGTTTTTTGGTGTGATGCCTCCGATTGCGATGACCGGAATTGCGGTTTGATCTACTACATGTTGAAGCTGATCTAACCCTCTTGGCTCAGCATCACGTTTGGAATCTGTCTTAAAAATATGACCATATATGATGAAGTCAGCACCGTTTTGTTCAGCCTCCTGTGCTTCTGAAACAGAATGGACGGAAGAGCCGATCATCATTTCAGGCAGAGCTCTTCGCACTTTTGACACATCTAAACTGTGATGTGTCAGCTGAACACCTTTAACGCCTGAGCAAAGTGCGACATCCACACGATCATTTACGATGATTTTAGAAGAAGGCACACCCGCTTTCTGCAGAAGAACAATAAGTTGACTGAGTTCTTTAGCTGACTTTGTTTTTTCCCGTACATGTAGCATCGTTATATACGGATGAATGCTAGCGGCTATGTTCACCAAAATATCATCATTTTGCCTTCCCGTAGTAATCACATGAAGCTGTTTTTCCACAATAAAAAACCACCTCCTTTATGCAGCAAAGAGGTGGTTTCACAGTTTTTAGAATGTATAGCGAAGTAATCTGATCCACACACCACTTCCCTACGCTGGTTCTAACCAAATCAGGTTCCAAGGGTCTTAAAGTTCACTCTAATCTCAGCCTTAACAAAGGCACCCCTAGTGGTAATGACTATTTAGTTTTATATACTACTATTCTATCGATAAAGGGGTTACATAACAACCTGTAAAAGTAATGTTATCCTTTTATAGTAGTAAATAAGCTAGTGGCGTCGCTATAATCAATGCCAAAACCGTGCGTTGGAACCAGATGAATAGTAGTTTTGGAACACTGATTGGGATTTCTGTTGATAATACACAAGGAATACTAGCTGAGAAAAACAGAATCGAAGCTACCGATACGACGCCGATTACGAATTTCGTGACGAGTGCCGCTTCCACTACTAAAAGTGCAGGCAAGAACATTTCAGCAACACCGATGGAAGCCGCTTTTGCAGCAAGCATGGCATCAGGAAGCTGCAGCGCCCATGTGATCGGATAGAAAACGTAACCCAACCAGTCAAAGACAGGCGTGTATTCTGCTAACAAAAGAGCGATCAAACCAACACTCATAATGGAAGGCAATATACTCATTGCCATCAGAAAACCGTCTTTTAAGTTAGACCAGATATTAGTCAAGAATGCAGGAGCATTCTGAGATGAATCCATCGCGTTTCTCCAAGCTGTTTGCAGGTATTTCTCGTTCACCTCTTCTTCAGGCTGACCTTCCCCACCTGCGTACGTATCATCCATTTTGCTTAACGGACGAATTCTAACGGTGATTGCCGTTACTAAGAAAGTCACCACAAGCGTCGTCCAGAAGTAGGTGTTCCACATCTCCATCAGACCTAGCGTTTTCGCCACAATAATCATGAATGTTGCAGAAACGGTAGAGAAGCCTGTTGCGATTATCGCTGCTTCTTTCACCGTATACTTTCCTTCTTTAAACACTCGATTTGTGATGAGTAGACCGATTGAGTAGCTTCCAACAAATGAAGCGACGGCGTCGACGGCTGATCGGCCCGGCGTTTTCCAGATAGGTCTCATGATTTTTTGCACAAGCACCCCTATGAATTCCATCAGACCATATCCCACAATAAAAGCTAGGAAAACAGCACCGAGTGGAACGAGTAATCCAACAGGAATCACGAGTTTCTCAAATAAGAACGGTCCCATGTTCGGATCGCTTAACCAGCTCGGACCCCATTCAAAGTAAAGTAGGACAGCTGCAACGAGTCCAACAACTTTTAACAAGGAGAAGGTGGTCGTGACTCGGTCTTTGTTCCACGTTTTTTTGTAGAACGGATAAACAGCACCGAGCAATATGACGAGCAACGCATAAAGCGGCACAGCTTCACCCGCCGTATCTCTTACCCACGTTACAAGATGATCGAGCGGAATCGACGACTTTCCTTTTACTGTAATCGGAATGAAGAACATGAAAATACCAACTGCACTAAATAAAAGAAATTTTAAAGAATGAGACCAAGAACTCGCAGTTTTCATTACTTCCAACTCCCTTTCCGTGTGATAAGCCTGCGCTTGTCAGGCTCTCTCTACATCATATCGGGACAAAGTTCGAAATATGACGAGTCGTGCTTGTACTATTTTTATAGATTATCTTCCCTTTTTGTACCTTTATATGTCTGATTTCAACGTGTCTAGGGAATAACATTTACATAAACAAAAAAACAGGAGTGTTTTAGGGATGAAGTATTTTATCAATGTGAATAGAAGTGTAGAAGAAGAGTATGGAAAGATGTTTGTATATGATCCTGAACGCAACAAGGAGAACAAAGACGAGCTGGAAGTGTTGAACAATCTTGACGAACAAGACAAAGGAAAGCCTTATATCTTTCCGAAGAGCTTCTTGTTAGAGGTTTCAGCTGAGGATTATGAGAGGTATGTAGAGGCGAAGAGAAGTAATAAAGATGTGGAATCAGTTACTGAGGCGATATTTAATAGGTATAAAAGATAAAGAGCTGCCAAGTTAGGCAGTTCTTTTTGTTCTATGGGTCAAATTATCATCGCTATGAGTTTAAAATAGGTTTCTATGGGTCAAACTCGCCATCCTATGAGTCAAAATAGACGTTCTATGAGTCCCGCATATTTCTATGAGTCAAAATCTAAGCTCTATGAGCCAAAACTGCTATTCTATGGGTCATTCCCCATTCTCCCACTCAAAAAAAGATGCCTCATCATGAGGCATCCCCTTTTAAGGACGAATAAACATCTGTGTCCAGTATGTCTTGTATCCTGTTGTACCTTTCATATAACCCACACCAATTTGTGTGAAGTTATCACTCAAAATGTTCGCTTTGTGACCGGGGCTGTTCATCCAGCCTGTCATAACAGCACTTGTTGTCGTATAACCGGCAGCAATGTTTTCTCCTGCTGAAGTATACGTAATCCCAAACTGCTTCATCATATCAAACGGTGAGCCATATGTTGGAGACGTGTGGTCAAAATAGTTTTTCACAAGCATATCCCGAGATTTTTCTCTTGCGACATTGCTCAATGTAGGGTTTAAAGCTAACTCTTTTTTGCCGTTATTCAAACGGTTTTTATTAACAGAAAAGAACGTTTCAAGTTCGTACACATTTTGTTTACTGATCGTTCCAGTTGATAAGTGAGTCTTATAAGTTGGATCTGTTAGATGAAGTGACCCGGTTTCATTATAAGTCGCAGTATTTGTGCTTCCATCCCACGTTACATCATATCCGTAAGCTTCACCAACTAGACGGAGCGGTATGTATGTACGATTATTAATAATGGCTGGTTTGATATCAGATTGCTGAATATAGAATTTATTATTGTATTGTTTTTCTAAAAATGGTGATTGAATATTAAGTGCAAGCTTAGCTGTTGTTCCATACTTTGATAGTTGCGAGGTAACCATGTTTGTTTCTGAATTCCATTTCACTTCAGCGTTCATTGATTCAAAAACCGGTCTGAGTGGAACTAACAATCTATTGTTTTGCACAATAGGTTTCTCATCTGGGAAAACAACACTATCATTTCCGACCTTCACATTAAATGACTCTGCAGATACATCTGTGCTATTAATTCCTAAGACGAATAAACCTGCAGCAAGTAAACTCATAAAATACTTCATACTCTTACCCCCTCTAAAATCATATATGAATATAGCATATTTTTTCTTAAGTAAATCTTTAAAACTAAAACAGTAAAGAAAATGTAATGAAAGGAAAAAGATGCCGCTCCCGAAGAGAAGCGACACCCTACCAAACTAATTCTTATTAATCGTCATCACAATATCTTTCGTGTTCTTCCCAATTGCTCCACCGTCGTTTTTGAAAATAGTCGTTTTGTTCTCTTCTGACGGTTCAATATGAATGTTCAGCTTGTTCTCTCCTGCACTCAAGTTCACCGTGTGTGAGAACGTCATGTCATCGTTGATGGTAACCGGCTGGCCGTTGATCGTCATCACACCTTCTTTGATGGCATTTCCTTTTAGGGTGATCGTGTCAGATGTTACAGTCTGGCCATCTGAATGAGAGGTTACGACAACCGGCATATCGATCCATCGTAAGATCTTATCTTGAACGACCATCGAGTTGCCGCCTTGGTTCGTTACAACAAAGCTCAAGTCTGTTCCTGTTGCCCCGTAACCGTAATAACTTACATCATCATCGTTTTGATTACTCGGTGTATGATCAGCAAGACCTTCTTGATCCCAAGAGCTGTTCTTCGCGTATTTGTAGGTAATAACTTCGCCTTCTTGCGCTTCAAACGTATATTCATAATCGTTGGTTACAGCGCCGCCACGTGTCATCTTCCACGCACCTGTGTTCCAGCCGTTCTTGCTGCCTGGCATCGTAACATCCACGCCTTGTGGTGTATAAGCTGGTGCGTTTACTTTCATTGTGACTTTTACCATAACAAGATCTGGCATAACTTGAACGGCGTTCGACTTCACGCTGTTACCGGCTTTGTCGTATATGTGCACTTCATACGTATAGACTTTTCCGTTCGTTACGTTCAGATCTTTGTACGTTGTGGCACTTGTATCAAGGACTTGATCAATGACTTCTCCATCACGAACGATCGTGAATAGATAAGGCTCGTTCGCTCCTTCTACAGACCATTTCAGATTCACTTGTCCTGACTCTTGCGCTGGTTCTTCCAATGTTACAGATGTTGCAGGAGCAGTCGTGTCATCGCCTTTTGTGAACGTAACCGTCTTTGTTTCACTTGTTACCCACGTTCTGCCTAGATCGGTTGAGAACGCATAACGATATTGATACGCTCCCTCTTTAAAAGGTAAGAAATCTGCGCTAAACGTATTAAATTCTCCGTTTTGAGCGGTGTACGTTCCTTTATGAGTTGTCCAGTCCGTCTTGCCTGGTTCTTTCACTTGCAGCTCACTTTGTAAGCCTTCTGCAAGATCCGTCTCTGTTTCACCTGTTATCTTGATATCAGCTGAAACCGTTTGTGGCTTAGATAGGTCGATCACGCCATTCTTTAACGCTGTTACATTTGAAATGTTATAGTTTCCGTTCTTTAACGCCACATGCGGAATCGCGGCTTTTGATTCTGTTTTTAAAGATTCGTTGTTGTTTTTATCGATCGCAACAACCGCGAAATAATATTTGCGTCCGTTGTCCAAGTTATCGATCTTGATTGAGTTACCTTTCGTTTCTGCTACCTTTTCATAAAAAGCACCAGAGATTGTTGTTTGATAGATTGCGTAACGTTTTGCGTCACCTTTCCAGAAAAGCGAAACTGCGTGACTGCTTTCTGACGCTTTTACAACTTTCACAGCTTTTGGCGCCTTCAGATTCTGGTGCTTGTCCGAAACGAGCATACGACCGCTCATCGCCGGAACCGTTACCGATAACTTTCCATTCTTTACAGCTGTTTTATATTTTTTGTTCAGCTGATCTGTTAGCTTTACGTTGTTTACGATCAGCTTCTTCACGTCTAGTTCAACCGTCTTGTCTTCGTTGCCGCGGTTTGTGATTACAAGCGCTGCATTTTTCTTATCTGTACGAGCATAAGCAAGTACATCTTTTTCAGCGTATAGATGGTGAAGCTCCCCATAGCTGAAGAGATCGTGGTAATCACTACGCACTTTTCCGATGTTTTGATAATGCTTAATAAGATCTTTGTCTTCAAATCCCCATGGATATGTTCTTCGGTCGTCCGGATCTTTAGAACCTGTAACTCCTGCTTCATCTCCATAATAAAGAGTTGGTGCTCCTGCATAACCCATCTGTAAGATTGCCGCGAGCTTCAGTCGTTTCACGCCTAGCTCGTGATTATATTTCGGATCCAGCTCTGCACGCTCGTAAGAATCTGTTCCGTTTCCAAGGATAAACGCTGCACGAGGTGTATCATGAGACCCCATCAAGTTCATCAACGCGTAAAACGCTTCTTGCGGGTAATCCTCAAACACGGCGTTCATCTGGTTTTCTGCACCTTCTGCGTTACCGTTCTTCAAGTAATCAATCATCGCACCACGAAAACGGTAGTTCATCACAGAATCATACAGATCACCAAGGAAGTATTCAGACGCATCATCCCAGATCTCACCTAGAATGAGTGGATCATCTTTCTTGCCTTCCTTCAGCTCTTTTCGGAACTCTCTCCAAAACTCTGTATCTACTTCGTTCGCAACATCCAATCGCCAGCCTGATGCACCGCGATCTAGCCACGATTTTGCAGCAGAATCTTTGTCATACATGATATAGTCTGCGAAAAGCTGGTTGTTCAACTCAGAATCATAGTCTACCGCCTCACCTGGAATCGATTTGATCTCAGGAAGTGAGTCAAAGCCCCACCACGCCTGGTATTTATAAACGCCGTTCACTTTTTCGTTCTCGATGTTAAACCAATTATGAAAGCCGTATGGACTAAACTCTTGTCCTTCTTTCTTAAACTTCGCTTCTGTTTGTTTTTTCGCTTCTGTTTCTGTTAAGCCTTTTGTACTCATCAGGTCGTAGATGCTTGCCCAATATTCGTACGCTCCGACCGTTTTATATTTACCGTATCGATCAAAATAGATCGAATCGTCTCCAACATGGTTGAATACACCATCAAGAATCAAGTGCATCTTGCGTTTTTTCAGTTCTTTTGTAAAAGCCTTAAATTCTTCTGGTGATCCAAACATCGGATCCATCGCTTTATAGTCTGTCGCGTCATATTTATGATTTGATGCTGCATGTGCGACTGGGTTTAAGTAAAGTGTATTAACTCCAAGTGACTCAATATAATCTAATTTCTTTTGAATACCAGCAATATCGCCGCCAAAGAAATCGTTCGACCAGATCTCGTCTCCATCATAGCCTTCTGTTTCTGCTTGACGAGGGTTGTCCGGCAGCTCATTCCAATCTCGGTGCTCGATCGGTTCAGTGCCACGTGCTGTTGTTTTGGCTTTGTCGTTCTTCTTGTTTCCGTTATAAAAACGGTCCGGGAAGATCTGATACACAACCGACTCTTTCATCCAGTCAGGTGTTTTGTAAGACGGGTCGTATACGGTCATCTGGAATAGAGCGGCGTTCGTATCAGATGCTGCTCCTTTTCCACCCTCACCCGTGTCTTCTCCATATTCTTTTACCGCATCGCCATCGCGCGCGGTGAATTTATAGCCGTACACCCCTTTTTCTTCAGGTGTAACTGTAGCTTCCCAAAGCTCGATGTCTTCGCCGTTCACTGTCGTCCAACCTGCGTTCACCATATCTTTGACCGTCGTATTGCCGGAGTTATAGTTACGAAGATATAGCTTTGCTGCTGTTAGATCGCCTTTCTTTGTTTGCAGGCGCAGTGTTACGTCTTGTCCAGCTTTGATCGCTCCAAACGGAGCACGAAACGCTTCGTTCCAAGTGTCATGGTGAAGCCTACCTGCGTTCACGCTGCCATCCGGAAGACCCGCATCATAGTTCGTGTACACTTCTTTTGTGTCATGATTGTAAAAAAACGTGATCTCTGCGTCTTTCAGTACATTTAATTTCATGTTGTCTGCCGGGTAATTTGGTGCATCCCAATTATTGCCGAGCACTACTTTAAATTCGTGCTTTCCTTTTGGCACTTGAGCGGTGTATGTGTAGATGTTGTCACCGTCCTCATCTTGTAATAGTGCGGTCGATTCACCTGGCGTCCACTCGCCGCCCGCTCCGATATCCGGCTGAATATCACCTACGATTCGCGGTGTTTTTTCGGTAGGAAGTGGTTCTGGAATCGTTAGTTTGTGAGTCGTGTCATCATAAACAAATGTAACTTCTTTTTCCTTGTCGATCGTCAGCTTGTAGTTGTCACCGCCTTGCTTTCCATCAACTCCATAGTTCTCGTCCCATGAACCATTGATGGCGACCTTGTATTCATAGGTACCGGCAGGAAGTTTTCCAGTGAGCTTGTACTTTCCGTTCGGTTGAAGTTCCATCTTTGTAGCAGTGTCTGCAGGGTTCCAGTCACTAGAACCACCAAGTTCAGATTGCAGATCTCCAACGAGTGTTACGGTTCGCTCCACCGCTTTTGTTGAAGATGGTTGTATGAGTAGCGAAGATGCAAACGTTTGCAAAATAAGCGTAAAAAGCAATAACCAAGAAACTCTGTTGCGAGATTTCATTTTCCTCACTTCATTTCCCCCTTTTTGTAGTGTGCAATTTAGCGAAAGCGTTTGCACAAATGCTTTTAAGATAACGCTTTCATTCCTTTAATTATGCCATGTTTTCTTTTCTTAGAAATGAGTCATTCGGCTGATAAAAATGGTCTTAAATGGGTATATTTTCATATTTTTCAGATAATGGTATGCGTGTTTACTTAGGGGCTGAGTTAATTCCTTATACAGACCGTAGATATGAGATGTTGAAACAAGCTTTTTTTCAGTTTGTGCGTAAATGAAGAAAAAGTGTGTGAAATACGGCATGAGATGTGCGTAATTGGTGTCGAAATGTGTGTAAGTATTCATGAAGTGTGCGTAAATCACCAATATATGTGCGATCGTGTAATATTTATAAGAACGTGTACCGTAAAAATGCTACCGACGTTAAGAATACCTAAATAAATCAAAACCGGGTCCTCTCTGGAAGGTAGAGGCCCGGCACTTCTTCTATCTTATTCAGCTGACTCTTCTGTTGATTCCTCATCTGTTGAAGTTTCTTCTTCTGTAGAACCTTCTTCATCGGTCGTTGTTTCTTCATCTTGAGTCTCTGTTTCTTCCGTGTTTGTTTCTTCATCAGTATTCGTGTTTTCCGCGTTGTTACATGCAGTGATTAACATAATTGCCAAAAGAGATGCTCCGATTTTAGCCAAAAACGTTTTGCTCATTGTTCAATTGCTCCCTTCGGATTTTCATTATGATTTTGCATGAGTATGGGATTTCCCTGTCCCTGTTCAGAATATATCATGAAAAAAACCCGAAAAGACGCAATTTACCAAGTCATAACCAACACTTTACAATTCTAAAATCAGCTTTATATTAGCTTAATAATCAAACATCAAAATGCAGCACATATTGGGGACCGACTGGACCAGGTTTGATCTGGCCACGATCAACAAAGCCCACTTTTTCGTAAAGCTTTTTCGCTGAATCGTTTTTAAAGTTTACGGCTAGTATCAGTTCATTGACTTCCGGAAAGTGTTTGGAAACGAATGCAGGCAGCTGCAGCATCGCCTCTTTTGCGTACCCTTTTCCTTGCTCGGAATGATTGATGGATAGCGCACGAATCACCATCGCGTTTGGGTTTGCAGTAAAATCCTGAATATTTTCCCCCTTATGCAGAACGACAAAACCGACTGTTTTGCCGTGTGCCTCAATAACCACAGGATGACGTCCACGATCTTCTTCACACTTTATTAACGCCTCATTCGGCATGGCAGTGAATTTTTCTTGCTCCTGAGGTAAATAAAATGCGTTTAACGCCTCTCGATGCATTTCGTTAAAGAATGTTAGTAATGTGTTTGTCATCTATGTAACTCCTGTTCGGTTTTATTGGGTAACAAGTGATTCTGCCGCTTCCAGCCAAGTTTTTGCCATAAGTTCATTTCCTTTACGCCTCATATGTACACCGTCTGTTGTTAAGGACACATCTGGTTTTTTGTTTATATGGTTGATAAAAATTTCATGTGTAGGTACGAGTACAGCTTGAAATTCTTGTGCTAACTTTCGGACCACTTCTACATACGGAATCAACAGCTGATTTCCTTGAGATTCTGTATTTTCTTTTATGATTGTTGGTTCCATAAGGACGAGTTTTGTTTTTGTTGAAAGTTGCGATAACAAATCTCGGTAAACCTCCTCAAACTGAGAAACATCGATCTGCTGCAATTGAGGGCTGTCGAGCTGTCTCCACACATCGTTGATCCCGATGGAAACAGATAAGAGGTCAGGCTCAAGATCAATTACATCTCGCTGCCACCGAAAAGCAAGTTCTGTCACACGATGTCCGTTCACACCTTTATTGATCACGGTTACTTCCTTTGGCAAGACTTCTTTAATCATGCGAACATAACCGTCTCCAAGTCGATCTGCGTCTGTGTTTTTATTTGAAGCTGTAATGCTGTCACCGATAAAAATAATCTTCATATCCATTTCCCTCCCTGTTTTCTTTATTCTATTTTATCATGTTGAAGCGAAATGTTAGGTTTTAGAGGATTTTACATACTTTCTTTGAATATCTATAAAAAATCCTTTTTAAGGAGGGCTTATCATGCTTGAAACCGCTGTTCAGCAACCGAAAACGTTTGGCCAAACGGAAGTGAGACCGTCATATCGAATGGATTTGCGTCAGTATAGAGACAGAAAAGAATATGAAAAGTTTGTAAAAGTAAATACGGTGAACGATTGGTCTACTGTGACGTGGAAAGATATTGGCAAACCGTATGAAGTGACTTCTTTTTCAAAAGAAAAAACAGAGTGGGAAAAAACGCACGGTGAGATGCTCCCGGTCCATACATCCTGGACGATGTTCAACCAGTCCTTTCACGAGTGGTTCTCTAAGGATGTACCCACTGAGATTGGTGAGAAAAAAGGGGCATTTTTAAAAAGTTTAACAAGCTTCAAACCTAGTGAAGTAAAGACCGCACTTGGTGATTACGTGCGGATCCACCTCTGGAATTATGTGCACCGCATTCAAGACGGCATCTGGGATCCGCGCGGAAAGAGAGCGTTGTTCGAAGGACTGGATGTGGATAAGCCTCGCATTCTATTTTTAGGAGCTGCTGAAGGCTATGAGGCGATGCAGCTTAGTGCGATGTATCCTGACGGCGAGGTAGTGATGGTGGATTATGATCCCTTCTGCCGAGATGCACGGTTCGCAGAGTTTCCTGAGTCTTATCCGTTTTTAGGGAAAAATTCACGAACAGGCGGAGATAAAGTTTATTATAAGGACGACTTCAACATCTCGTATGTTGTGGATGATATCCGCAATCTGCCATATGGCAAAGAGTTCGATATCGTGCTCAGCGTCGGTTTGTTAGAGCATTTTCCAGACTCTATGAAAGCTGAAGTCGTTGAATGGCATCGAAAGTTTTTGAAACCGAGCGGCTATATCGTGATGACAACGCCTCGTGCGCAAATGCGTTCCAAACTGTATTACGAGATCATGGCGGATGTGATGAACCATACGTATCGCGAACTGATGACGTTAGAGCAGATGGGGCTCTATTTACATGAAAATGGTCTAGAGATTTTGCATCATGGTTACATTAAGGTGCATAACGGAATCGTGGCGAGGGCGAAATAGGCATTTAGTTTGAAACCTGGAGGGTGCTCCAGGTTTTTTTGATGTGTTCTTTGTATTGGGCACTTCGTTAGTTGTGATGTGATTGAGGTTAGCAAAATACCCTTAGCTAATAGCGAATCCTGTCGAAAATCGGATAAATAATTTTATACGCGAATTTATTGAGCTTATACCTGGAATTATTGAGCTTATCCGTGGATATAAAAGGAATTACCTCGTAATAATTATGTAGTGTCCGTCATATGCGGACATAGGGAGATTGTGTTTTTTCTACAAGTACACTTAACTCATATTTTCTATTTGTTCAGCTTTGGATTTGAATAGAGGGTGTTTTTTAACAAGACTTCTCTTAATTCAGAGACAGTTTTAACAATAGTAGTAGGTTTTGCAGCTGTAAGTTCCTCTATTGATCCATATCCGTATGTAACACCTATTGAATCAATATCTGTGTTACGTGCGCCAATCATGTCATGCTTTCTATCACCGATCATGATGAACAATTCCTTTGGTTGGTCGCTGTAATAGTGAAGAATATGTTGAATAATCTCCGTTTTACTCGTTCGTGTTCCGTCAAGATTGCTGCCAACGATCAAGTCGAAATGATGATGTATGTTGAAGTAATTTAAAATTTCTTCAGCAAACACAGTAGGTTTAGAAGTTGCGATAACTAATGTATGGCCATTCTCTTTTAGTTCTTGAAGAAGGGAAGGAATATGTTCGTAAAGTGTATTCTCGTACATGCCTATGTCTTTGAATCTTTCACGATAGTGCGTGATGGCTGTTTCTATCTGCGTTTCATCAAAGGAATAGAATTCTGAGAAAGATTGCTGAAGCGGGGGTCCAATAAAAGATTCTAAGTCATCCAGATTCTCTTCTGTGATTCCCATTCTTCTCAGAGCAAATTGAACAGATTTTGTAATACCCTTTTTTGGATCAGAAAGAGTGCCGTCTAAGTCAAACAAGACATATTCATAATTTTTTATCATGATTTATTCTCCTTCGAGCAGCCGTATTTTGAAGTGTCAAAAATAAAATAGCATAAAAAGAAAGCTTGAAATAGGACATACACCCCTAAGGAAATGCTCCATTTCAAGCTTTTATGATAATTGTGTGGGGTCAGACCCCTATTTGCCTAGTGCGAAGGTGATCTCGACTTCGCAGGCTACTTGGCCATCAACGGTTGCGATACCTTTTCCTTTACCGATCGAACCGCGCACGCGTGTCATCTCAACTTCTAGACGAAGCTGATCTCCTGGTACCACTTGCTTTTTAAAACGGCAGTTATCAATACCTGCGAAAAATGCAAGGCGTCCGCGGTTTTCTTCTTTTTTCAGCATCGCGACTGCCCCTACCTGCGCAAGCGCTTCTACAATCAATACGCCTGGCATAACCGGGTACTCTGGGAAGTGGCCGTTGAAGAATTCTTCATTCGCTGTAACATTCTTGATCCCGACAGCGCGCTCTCCTTCTTCTACTTCTAAAATACGGTCGATCAGCAAGAACGGATAACGGTGCGGAATGATTTCTTTTATTTCTTCGATTGTTAGCATATACAAACATCACCTTTCTTTTTCACTCATTGTTTCTAATCTATTTTCATTATACTTGGTATTGTTACCTGGTACTAATTTTACATCAAAAGAAAACAATGACTACATTCATTGTCATTGTTTTTTTATTATATCTTTACGCATCTTTTTCTACAAGGTCGATGATGTGTGTCCATGTTTCTTTTTCAAACACATTCATCGGTTTGCCGTCACCAATCACGCCATAGCCAACCATCGTACCAACAGCAAAGCAGACGATGATTCCACAGACAAGAAGCAGAAGACGCAGCCAGATTGGAAAGCTTCTTTTCGTTCGGCGTTGATACCATTGTTTCTTCTCTTCTTTAGAAGACGTTTCTTTTTCTTGGTAACGCTGTGTTTTCGGTTTTTCGTTTTTATTCAACTCTTGCATCTTATTCGTCATACAAACCTACCTCATTTAGCGAAGCCCGTTTACTAACCCCATCATCTGGTCAGCAATTGTAAGAGAACGCGCATTAAATTGATAAGAACGCTGTGTTTGAATCATTTCCGTCATCTCCGTAGAGATATTTACGTTCGAGGATTCGAGTGCACCTTGCTGAACGAAGTTACCTGCTCCAGCATTTACTTCCTCTATCAGTTGATTTAACGGAATGTCCTGTGGCGCTTGCAAGTTCTGTCCGACAGATAACATTAACTGCGGCCGAACCATGTTCACAATCGCTAGCTGCCCTGATTCAACAATCGCTCCATTATTTAACGTTACCGAAACTTGGCCGTTTTGTCCAATGGTAATTTTGCTATGGTCAGCTGGAATCGTAATCGGTCCGTCTACACCCATTACTTTATTGCCCTCAGACGTTACAAGTTCCATCACATTTGCATTGTTAGCAGACGGTGACAAATAGAACGCACCGTCCCTTGTGAACTGCTGCGTTACGTTTCCGTTGTTATCCACGCCCGAAATCTGAAAATAAAAGCTAGGCTGTGTGAGCGCTACATCAAGAAGTCGTCCTGTCTGCTGCAGCGTGCCTGCTTCTAAACTAAGTGCAGTTGAAGAAACACGTGCTCCGCTGCCAAGACGGATTCCGTTCGGTGTTAGACGGCCCGCTTCTGTCGGATTCAGTGCTTCACTATTAATCTGCTGAAAAAGAATATCAGAAAATTGCGCCTCACGTCTTTTATAGCCGTTCGTCGTGCTGTTCGCCATATTATTTGAGATGGTATCAAGCTTATGCTGCAGCTGACCCATCGTTACTGCTGCTGAAATCATAGACTGGTTCATGTTTTGATCCCCCTAGCCGATCCGGCCAATTTCGTTCGATGCTTTTTCCATCGTTCGATCATAGGCTTGAAGTACTTTTTGATTGGCTTCAAACGCACGATATGCCGTCAGCATCTCTGTCATCGTCTGTTCGGTGTTCACGTTCGAACGTTCTACAAAACCTTGCTGCACGTTGTACGTGATGTTTGGATTTCCAAGAGCACTCGGTGCGTTCCCGTTTCCATCAAGTCTGAACAAGCCTGACCCCTCTTTTACAAGATTGTTAGGATTCGTAATGTGCGCAACATCGATCTGCCCTGCAACTGCACCGTTATCGATGACCGTACCGTCTTTGTTCACTGTAAAATTATCGCTTCTCACCGTGATCGGATTGCCATCTGTTCCTAGCACATAATACCCTTCAGGCGTTACAAGACTACCTTCTGCATCCACTGAAAAGTGGCCATTTCTCGTGTAGCGCTCTTCACCGTTCACGTTCAATCGGAAAAAGAGTCCGCCCGGCTTTCCAGTTTCCGGATCAAGTGGAACTTGTCCTTGAAGAAGCGCCATATCTGTTTTGATCCCCGTCTCGCGCATGTCTCCTTGCAAAAAGTTAGGTGTCGTTTCCTGCACGTAAACACCTGTTGATAGTGCAGCAGGTCCTATCGGGTAGTTATTCGGCAGTTTTTTTCCGTTCATTTCTGTTTCACCCATATGCTGAAGCAGCATCGTTGGGAACGTGCGCAGACTCGCATTGTCCGCTTTATATCCAGGCGTATTCGCATTCGCCATGTTGTTTGTTAAAATTTCTTGTTTGCGCTGCTGTGCCAGCATGCCAGCTGCAGCATTATAAAAGCCTCTTAACACGGAGTATTCCTCCTGTATTTGTAATCTGGACACAAAATGTCTCATCTGTTGTATCGACAGTTTTTTACAATTATTAATAGATTTCTGCAAAAATAATGAGATTCCTTTTTCATGATGAGGGATTTGTCCTAGAGGTGGTGAGGAGGAGTAAAGTAACTTGGAGCAGCGGACCCTACCCCTTTGTTTGTCGAAAAGCCTATAAATCCATTTGAAGGACTATAAATTTCTGTGAAGGACTATAAAAGGTTTTTCAGGGCTTATAAATTTTATTTTAGGGCCTATAAAGTTTAACTTAGGGCCTATAAGCTGGTTCTCCTGCTCATTTACCCTTCACACCTTCTACACAAAAACAAAATGCCACCCAATACGGGCGGCATTTCCATCATTAAAACACTTTTCTTTTCGCAATTTTATCCATATGTTCAAGCATTAAGCCTGTTCCGTTCGCTACGGCTCTCATCGGCTCTTCTGCGATCAACACAGGCACTTTCAATTCATCTGCAAACAGCTGGTCGATTCCGTGAAGAAGCGCTCCCCCACCTGTTAGCATAATCCCACGGTCGATGATGTCAGCGGATAATTCAGGCGGCGTTTTTTCTAGAACGCTCTTTGCCGCTTGAACGATCACCATCACAGGCTCCATCAATGCACGTTGGATTTCTTTAGATCCTACTGTAATCGTACGAGGAAGTCCTGATACCATGTCACGACCACGGATTTCGAGCTCTTCATCACGCTCGTAAACAGTAGCGACGTTCAACTTAATGTTTTCAGCCGTACGTTCACCGATTAACAGCTTGTACTCTTTTTTGATATATTGAAGGATTTCAGTATCGAACTTGTCCCCAGCCATTTTAATAGAAGAGGACGTAACGATATCTCCCATACTCAAGACCGCAATGTCAGTTGTGCCACCACCGATGTCCACAACCATATTGCCGCTCGGCTGGAAGATATCCATCCCCGCCCCAATTGCAGCCACTTTCGGCTCTTCTTCAAGAAAGATATGTTTTGCTCCGCACTTTTGCGCAGCTTCTCTGATCGCTTTTTGCTCAACAGACGTAATGTTCGTTGGTGTGCAGATCAAGATTCTAGGCTTGGCAAACATGCCTTTTACATTAATCTTATTAATAAAATGTTTCAGCATCTGCTCGGTTACTTCAAAGTCAGCGATAACGCCGTCTTTTAACGGGCGGATCGCTACGATGTTTCCAGGTGTACGGCCTACCATGCGGCGGGCCTCTTCTCCTACTGCGAGTGCTTTTCCGGTATTCGTGTCGATCGCAACGACAGATGGCTCATCGAGTACGATCCCTTTTCCTTTTACATAAATCAGTACATTAGCGGTACCAAGGTCAATTCCAACGTCCCTTGAAAACATGTTATATCCTCCCTGTTAACATCCATACAATATAATGACATTTTAAGTAAAAAATCGAAGTTCTATCCAATTTATCATTATATCATAAGTCTGTCGAACAAGGTGAAATATTGTCAAAAATTAATTATTTGAGACCGGAACGAAAAGGCACATAATGTAATATCGTTTCATCTAGCATCCTTACATCTTATAAACTTACTGAACAACTTCCTCTGTGCCTTTTTTGTACTTTACGCGAGTCGCTTCTCCACCTCTCAAGTGGCGGATGGACTTATGGTATTCGAGGATCTCTTTTACGTTGTTTGCAAGATCAGGATTAATTTCAGGCAGCCGCTCGGTGAGGTCTTTATGCACCGTGCTTTTGGAAACCCCGAATTCTTTTGCGATCATGCGGACTGTTTTTCTTGTCTCCACGATATACCGTCCTATCTTGATGGTTCGCTCTTTGATGTAATCGTGCACACCACTCGCCTCCCTAAAATGGATGTGAGAGATGCGATAGAGACTTGTATGAACAAGCTACGTGACAAGTTATGTTGTCATCTTCGGCTTATAAGTATTGCTTCCATTCCCCTTTTTCCACCGCAGCCATAGTACGATTTCTCACCGCTCACCCTCAATTGAATTATTGTAGGTTTGTAACATCTTATTAACCAAGTTTTCGTTATATGCCTAAATCTCAACTGGGACAAGGGGAAATGTCCATATTTGTGAAAAAACCTGCATAAACAGTTGGAAAATTAAGTTATTTAATGAATGTGAAGGAAAGAAAAATTTTTGTTTACGGTACGTGTTTTTATATGTATTACTCGTTCGCCGGTAATCATGCTTGTTTCACCGATAATACGTTTGCGACCACCTGAGAACTGCTCCGTTACACCGGTGATGAACCCATCACCGCCTGAAAAAAGAATCGTTTCACCGATAAATGGTCACAGCTGCCTACCAATCCGGATAAAAAACGGAAAAACTGCCTCGATAGAACCGAGACAGCTTCCTTTTTGCTATTATTCGTTAGCACCAGAGTCGTCTGCTGCAGGAGCATTCGTATCTTCTGCTGATTGAGATGATGATTCTTGCTCACGGTTGGCATCTTTGCCATCTTTCGTGTCTTTCATATCTTTTGTATCTTTAGAATCCTTTGTGTCCTTTGTATCTTTAGAACCTTTGTCTTCAGACTTTGGTGCTGACTTCTTTTCTTCAGCAGGCTTTTTCTCTTCAGCCTTCTTCTGCTCTTCTACTGCTTTTTTCTCTTCCGCTTTTTTCATCTCTTTACGAGAATCATCAACAGCGGTTGCAAGTTGTGCAACAGATTGGTCCCAAGCCATCACTGGGTCGACTGCTTCTCCGTCTTTACGAACTTCGAAGTGTGCGTGGATCTTCGCATCTGTATCATATGCGTTCTCACCAGCTTGTCCTAAAACCGCGCCTTGCTTCACTTGGTCACCTTGCTTAACAGATACAGAAGCAAGTGATGAGTAGTGTGTAACTACACCTTTGTCATGCTCTACTTCTACTACGAATCCAAGTGCAGGATCTTTCGCTACTTTTACAACGTTACCACTTAGTGCTGCTGTTACGTCGAATGCTTTGTTATCAGCAGTCGCTAAGTCGATACCGCGGTTTTGGTAGTAGATATTGTTATAGAATACAAGGGCTGCTTCTTGTTCTTGAGCCGGAGCTTCTGGGCTAAAGAAATCTTTAACAACTTCAATGGCTTCAGGATCAGCAACTGGCATTTGGAAAACTTCTTTTGTAAGAGATACAGGCACTGCTGCTCCATTGTCCTCTAATGCGCTATCTGGAGTATTATTATTCTCCGTATTCTTCGCATCGTTTTGATACCATAGAACAGAAGTTAGAATGACTGCTGCAAAGCTTAAATATACTGCAGGATAAACCCAACGTTTTTTCATAGCACTCTTACCTTTCATCGGTACTGTTTTTTTGTTTTGTTTTTCTTCTTCTTTCATTTTTCATCACCTCAGCAACAAGTTTGAACAGAATTCTGAAAATATATACTTTGGTGCAAAATTTTTTTGAAAGTTTCTTTCGACATTTAAAAAAACCGCTAAATGCCTTATGACATCTAGCGGTTTCCTCAAAATGATAAAGAGGGGGTCTGACCCGGGTCAGACCCCCTACAATTTCCACACAATTTACTGAGGCTGATACGCGAGCCCCTTGTCAGCGATTGGTTTATAATCCGTAATCTCTATTCCTTTGTAATAATGATTCACGATCTCTTTGTACGTCTTTCCTTCTTTTGCCATCCCGTTCGCACCATATTGGCTCAATCCCACTCCGTGACCGTAACCTCTCGTTGTTACGGTAACCTGCTTTCCTTTTTTCTTCATCTGGAAATCAGTCGATCGCAGCTCCAGCTTCTCTCGCACTTCTTTACCAGTGAACTCTTTTTTACCAATCGCCCATTTGCCGATTCGTTTTCCGCTCGTTGTGGCTACGACTTTTCCGATCTGACCGTCCTTTGTTAGTGAGACCCCTAGCTTCTGCTCTACCGTACTGACTGGCAGCTGGATAGTCTCTGTGTATTTAGGAGACTCTTTTTTATCCCATGGACTTTCTACACTTCGTAAATACGGATATTCGTTCTTCCAATAATCCTCGGAATTCACGGTGAAGCCATTGCTTGTAGAAAAGAAACTCGCTTGAATCGGATCTCCTTCGTATGTTAGGATCTGTCCTTTTGTCTCAGAGACCGCTTTGATGATCTTCTCTATTTTTTTGTTGAAATCATCTCCCCAAAGCGTTTCTAGCTCTTCGTTTCCTTTGTACACTTGATGCATTACCGTGTCTGACACGACTGCTCCTTCTGGCAGACTATCATCTTTGCCGCGGTTTAGTAGAGCTTTTACAATAAACGTTCGTGCCGTCAGTGCTTGCGCTTTCAACGCTTCTATCTCAAAGTCTGCCGGCATTTCAGAAGCGACCACTCCTGCTACATATTCTTCTAACGGGATGTTCTGAACCGTATCCATCGATACCCTAAAAACCGGTACAACGATGTCTGAATGCGGGACTTCTAAAGCTAGCACTCTCTCAGATTGGCGTTCTGACTTCTCTTCTTTCCACTCGGGAGGTGCTGACGAAAATGGTAGTACAAGTATCGTCGGAAGAAGGACGATGATAGCGACAAAAATAGCTAGAATCCAAATCAGCGGCTTTATATTTACATTCACGTTCCCATGCCCTCCTAGATTGTTATCTACCATACAACTTATACAAAAAGAGAAGCATTTAGAACTCAAAACTAGCATTTTTACAATTGAAATGAGCTACTTAGATTCTTCATTTACAAGTTTTGTTTCAGGGACTGAGACAGGCATTTCCTCGCATAATATGAAGAGATGATCAGCACGAAAGGGTGAACAGCATGGACAGTTTTCAGCCTCCTGTCTTGGTTCGTACGCTCACGTATGCACCTGGCAATATTAAGATTTACTACCCGCAGATCGAAGGCAAGATCAACCCTCGTATTCAGCAGCAAGTAAACACAAGAATCGTTCAGATCAACGAGCAGCTCGCAAATTACCAAAATCCTGAGGCTCGTCCGGGCATGTATGGAGAGTTTGCCGTTAAAACAAATGAGAAGAACATCTTGAGCATCGGCTTCTTAAATTTTGCCTATACACCTATGGCCGCTCATGGCATGACCTATATCAAATCAGAGACGTGGGATCTATCTACAGGAAAAACGTATCAGTTAAAAGATCTCTTTAAACCCGGAAGCAATTATGTGGAAGTCATCAACCGTCATATAAAAGAACAGCTTAAATCGCGGCAAATCGACACGCTCGAACCGTTCAAAAGCATCCGGCCAGATCAAGATTTTTATATCGCTGATAAGTCGCTCGTGGTATATTTTCAGCTATACGAGATCACCGCATATGTATATGGATTTCCCATGTTCCCTATCTCAGTTTTTGAATTCCAGGACATTATTGATGAGAACGGACCGCTCGGAAAAATGGCGGTAAATGGGTTGTAAACAGACAACAATAAAAACCCTGACCTCCATATATAGAGATCAGGGTTATTTCTACTACTGAATTAGTTCACACCAACCGCATCATACGATTTTTTCACTGCCGCTACTTCTGGAGAGGTTGCTCCATAAAGGTCAGATGCTGATTGAACAAGAGCTGCTCTTGCTTGGCTGAAGTTTGAGGAAGCTGTTAAGTATACCGTGTTTGCTCGGTAATAGATCGCTCCAACTTTTTGGTTGCCGATCGCTGGAACCGTTACACCATAATGCGTTCCACCAACTGCCAGCAGATATGCCGCTTTGTTGATGATCCCACTGTTGATGTGTACCCCGCCATTGTCGCCTGTTCCCGTGTAGCGAACCGAGTAATGATCAGGATCTTGATATTTCGTCGGATCGCTCATCGAACGAAGCGCGTCATTCGGCGTTCCTGGTGTGTAGATATCCTCTCCGATCTCATAGTCCGGGTTGTTATTTTCATGATGCTCGACAAGCGTACCGAAAATATCAGACATCGCTTCATTCAACGCACCAGACTCGTTTTGGTAGATCAGATCAGATGAGAAATCTGTTACAGCATGTGTTAATTCATGGGCAACAACATCCAATCCACCTGATAAGGACACAAACGTCGAGCCGTCGCCATCACCGTAGACCATCTGCTGTCCGTTCCAGAACGCGTTGTTGTAATTACGGCCATAGTGAACCGTTGATTTTAATGCTGCTCCTTTATTGTCATACGAGTTGCGGTTGAAGACTTCTTTATAATAATCGTACGTCGCACCTGCATAATAGTGAGCATCTACAGCCGCTCTGTCATAAGTCGCGTTCAGCTTGTTATCTGCATCCGCCCATAAACTGCCAGGAAGCTGCTGACGGTTCTTCGCATCGTATGTAAATACGCCGTTTCCTCGCGTGTTATCCTGCAGATAGTACGTACCGTTCGATAATAGTGTGTTCAATGATTTCGTATCGCCAAGGACACCCGTTCCGGTACCAATCGCATTCGTACCTACTAAAGTTCCCCCACCCGTTGGCGGCGCTTTTTGGTCACCATGTGCTTCGTCCAGGTCGTTATAAGAATTCAGGATCTTGCCTGTTACAGCATCCACAAAATAATTATAGTTACCTGGTTCAGGTGATAAGAAGTTTAAATTCACCAAGTACGCATAAGTGGCTTTATCTCCGTTTGTATAAACAACCAGTTCAGATGTTGGATCTGCTTCATATTCAGGTGTGAAACCTAGATCTTTAACAGCTACAGTTACTGCTTTTGCTGCTGTAATTTTTTTTGCGAAGCCTAGCTCTGGTTTACTTTGAAGATCAGGAGTAACCGTTCCTGAAAATACAACGAGCTCTCCTTTTTCGTTCACATGCGCTACTTGCGTCGATCCCCAAACAGGAACCCCTTTATACGTTTGTTGGATGCGCACGAGTTGTCTGCCTAGCTCGTCCTTTGTAACAGACTTAACTATGAACGACTCCGCTGCTTTTTGAGTTCCTAATTTAAACGTTTTTGATTCTTTTTGCAGATAATTGAATACGACTTCTTTTGCTGATTTTGAAGAAGCTTCAGATAGTTTTCCAGAAACAAATGACGGTGTACCTGTTAAGCTGTTCATCTTTTTTGTTGATAAAACATTAACTGGTGCTTCCGCTGATGCTTGTCCTGCTGCTAACGGACTTACTGCAAGTCCAAGTGCCAAACCCCATACCGATAATTGCTTTTTCATCCCTTCCCAATCCCCTTTGCTTCATGAATTTTAAAGCCAGTGGATTTATAATAGCACCTTACGTTTAATTTTCAAACTATTCTCAAAATTTTGATTAAATTGTACTAAAAGCAAAAAATTTCAACAAAAAGCAGGTATTAGGAACTGTTTTTTTGCGCTCATTCGAGTAAATCAATGAATTTTTCCCATTAAAAAAAGCTAGCTATGAAAGCCAGCTTTTACAACCATTTTGATTTTTTTTACAGCTATTTCGATTTTCGACCTTTAATAAAATTTAAAACAAAAACGATCAAGGCGATGACAAGTAAAATATGAATGATACCGCCAGCTACTTTAAAAATGACACCTAATAACCAAAGTACGACTAATATTCCGATAATGGTCCAGAGCATGAATTCGACATCCCTTCATTAATATAAAAAGTATAAGTATACGATTTAGATTTCCCGAATACCTTATGAATTAAACGGAAGGAGGCTCTAAAATCTCTGATGTCGGTGTAAAAATATCGTTTACAGGTGGTTGAACGTGAATCATCGGTCGTAAAATGCTGCGTTCAGGTGGAACTGCACATTTTTCAGGTGCTCACCACCTATTTACCGGCGAACGTGTAACAAAATAAAAAAACGTGTACCGTAAAATCGATTTACAGCTTTTTAATAACTACATGCTCACTAAGAAAACAGAAAAACCCTTCCTCAACAATGAGAAAGGGTTCCTATTCATATATTATGCTAAATTACTTTTTAATGATTGCTCTTCTTTTGCAGGTGTTGCTTTCACATCTTCGTTAACACGCTCGATGTCAGCACCTAATGCAGCCAATTTTCCAGTAAAATCAACATATCCGCGGTCGATGTGCTTCAGCTCAGTTACACGCGTGTAACCATCAGCGACAAGCCCAGCAAGTACCAAAGCAGCACCTGCGCGAAGGTCAGTTGAAGCAACCTCAGCACCTTGCAGATTTACAGGTCCGTTGATTACAGAAGAACGGCCTTCAATTTTAATATCACCATTCATGCGTCGGAATTCTTCCACGTGCATGAAACGGTTTTCGAATACAGTTTCCGTGATTACGCTAGTTCCGTTTGCACGAAGCAATAGCGCCATCATTTGCGACTGAAGATCAGTCGGGAATCCTGGGTGAGGCATTGTTTTAATATCAACAGGTTTTAATTCACGAGGTCCGCGAACACGAAGTCCGTTTCCTTCTTCTTGAATCTGTACACCCATCTCTTCCATTTTTGCGATTAAAGGACGTAGGTGTTCTGCGATTGCATTTTCAACTAAAACGTCACCTTGTGTAATAGCTGCTGCTACCATATACGTACCAGCTTCAATACGGTCTGGAACAACTGTATGCTCAGCACCAACAAGTTCTTCAGCTCCGACAATGCGGATCGTACCTGTTCCTGCACCAATAACTGTAGCACCCATTGCGTTCAGATAGTTAGCTAGACAAACGATTTCTGGTTCTTTTGCAGCGTTTTCGATGATAGTCGTACCTTCAGCAAGTGTTGCAGCCATCATGATGTTCTCAGTAGCTCCTACACTCGGGAAGTCTAAATAAATCTTTGCACCTTGCAAGCGGCCATCAATTTTTGCTTCAATAAATCCATTTCCGATCTTTACTGTTGCACCCATCGCTTCAAATCCTTTTAGATGCTGATCAATCGGACGTGATCCAATTGCGCATCCTCCTGGAAGTGCGATACGAGACAATCCAACACGAGCAAGCAACGGTCCCATAACTAGGAATGATGCTCTCATTTTGCGGACATACTCAAATGGTGCTTCAGTTTTCAATTCATTAGTAGCATCAACAGAAATTTCACCGTTTTCAAATGCTACATCAATATTTAAATAACGTAATACTTCGTTAATCGTAAACACATCAGCTAGACTTGGCACGTCTTTGATCGTGCTCTTGCCTTTACTTGCTAAAATGGATGCTGCGATGACAGGAAGTACGGCATTCTTAGCTCCTTCAACTCGTACAGAGCCCTCTAACCGCCTACCACCACGGACAATGATTTTTTCCAACGATATTCCCCTCCGCGTCCAATTTGTATATTAATATTCAGACGTAATTATTGGTGTGCCAATTGTGACAGTTGTTCTACTGCCCAATCCTTCAGATCGCAGTGCCACCTGAAGATTCATTTTATGTTGATGACCGGTATAAATCGCTTGTTCCCACTGCTCAGTATATGCAGAAAGCGACACAAACGTCTCTTCTTTTAGTTCCTCTACAGGATCACCAGAAAAGGCGCGTACCAATTCATTTGCTTGCGAATACAAATCAACCACCATTTTATCACCGTATGTACCGGTAACACAAGAGAAAATTTTGGGATTTCCTCCAATTGATTGTTCAACACGGCTATCAATCAGGTTCTGGATTTCTTCCCAATTTTGATTTGCATTTACAAGTCCTTCAACCGCATAAATAAAATACGATGCAAATTGATCTTTTTGGGGGTATGTAATGACGGTCATTTTCTCTCTAACCCCGATATCATTACGCTCAAATATTCCGGTCATTTTATAATGTCCGGCTTCCTCTTCAGTTACCGCCCAGCTAAATTTAGGATAATTACGTTTAAGTTCTTCTGCTTGTTTTACATACCCTAGTCCTTTAGATGCAAAACCTGTTTGACCACGAAAATACATAGTCCATTTGTCAGGCGTCGCCCCGCTGTCTTTTAAAACGTCTATTATATGTGTAACTTCATTTGTTTTTTCATCTGTTTTTGCATATCCAGAAGTAATCATAACTAAAAGCAAAATCGCTGTAATCGTCATCGTCCATTTTTTCATTCCCCAGCACATCCTCTCTATTTCTCATTGTTGCCAATGAAACAGAGGATATCCGTGGAAGTTGTAGTCATATTCCGACAAATCCACTACTTCTGTAAAAGTTGTGAAATCATCCAAATAGCTGACTAAGATTCGTGGAATACTGTAAATACTTTAGAAAAAAATCGCTCGCTATGCTTGCTAAGCTGATTACTAGAAGTATGTATAACACTCTAGCTTGCATGACCTTGCCTTTTTTGATCCATTTATCAAAATGTACGGCCTGCAATGCCCACCAAGAGATCACGAGAAACAATAGATGTACGATGATATGTAACAAAGCTTGTTGTCCGATTGGAATCATATAAAAGTCTGACCTCCTCATTACATATTTCGACATCTTAAGCATACGTCTTTCCCAACATTTTAGATAGATACTTTTTCCCTAGTAAAGTGTTATGAAAGCCCTTTCTTTCGATAAGTTCAAAAATTTGTAACGACTAATATATGTCAATCTTGATTAATAGTCGTTTCACTATGATTAGACGAAATAAAACGTAAGAAGTTACGGTAGTTTTGGCTCATTTTTGTGAGGAATTTTTTGTGGGAAAAAAAATTTTTGCTGAGATGTCTTTTTTTTTTTCGTTGGTGGAGAGTTCTTTGTGTGTAAAGTGAGGTGATCTGTGCGTAAGCCGAGTCGAAAGGAGTGAAGCGCGTGTTGAAATGTGCGCAAATAGCTGAAAAGTGTGCGAATGCGTAACAATTTTAGAAAACACTTACCGTAAAACCCACTAAAAAAAGCCCATCAAGAACTCCTAAAAAGGAGAAGCTTAATGGGCTATTACATATTAAATATTTATCAATGATCATGTGTATGAACTTCGGTTTCGATCTGCATGAAGAATTCATTTACATCAAAGTTTCCGTAAAAGAAATCCAGTGCGAGATCGGGCATGACCCCTAAGATAAGAACCGATGCTGTACAGAATGCAAGTACGGCAGCCATTCCACCTGGGATTGAAACCTTATTCGCATCCTCACTATCACGAAAGAACATGATTGCAATAATATTAAAGTAATACACGTACGACACGAGCGTGGTTGCCATCATAACAGCAGCCAGCCAATAATGTGCGGGGTCAAGACCAAGTGCTCCCATAAAGATTCCAAATTTACCGATAAATCCTGCGGTGATCGGTATTCCGGCTAGTGACAGGACGAAAAATGTCATCGAAACGGCGAGCCACGGAGACCGTCGGAATAAACCACGGAAAATACCAATATCATTAGAACCTTCTTGACTACTTAACAGCTGAATGACAGTAAACGCGCCGATATTCATAAACAAGTACGCCAACAGATAAAACCAGATTAACTCGAACAACAATGACGAATTTGACACGAATGGCACGAGAATGTAACCCGCTTGCGCGATAGACGAATACGCAAACATTCTTTTTATGTTTCGTTGTCGAAGCGCTGTTACGTTACCAATGATCATTGTTGCTGCTGCTAATACCATTACATACGGCTGAACTTGCAGCAAGATCGGTTCGCTATCAATCCCTGGAGCCGCGATAAAGCAGATGATGATCACACGCAACAAGATCACAAAGCCTGCCGTTTTGGACACGACACTCAAGAAAGCTGTAACTGGAACCGGCGCACCTTCATATACATCAGGTGCCCACATGTGAAGTGGAGCGGCCGCGATCTTAAAGGTTAATCCTGCAAACGTGATAATGAACGCGAAGACGATAAGAAAGCTGTGTTTTAACAGCTCAACGTTCCCCATGTTTTCTGCGATTTTGAACAGGTTCGTCTCTCCTGTCAGTCCGAAAATGTAACTCATCCCAAAAAGCGTGATAGCGGTAGCGATTCCGCCAGACACAATATACTTAAACGCTGATTCGTTGCTTCGTTTATTGCGCCTCTCAAGTCCTGCCATAACATAAGAAGAAAGAGAGAGAAGTTCTAGTCCCACAAATAGCGTGATCAAGTCAGCGCTGGATGCCATCATCATGGCTCCTAATAGAGCGGCGAGGAGTAAGTAATAAAATTCTCCCCGGTTTTCCTCTAGATCTTCTTTTTTATAATTGGAAGAAAGAACGATTACTAATAGCGTTCCTAACAAAAGTAAAATCTTAAAAGCTTTTGAGAACGAATCAAGTCTGTACGTATCATACAGAATCGATGTTACTTCTATGTCGAGCTGCATAAAAATGGCGATGAGAGCAGCGAGAATACCTGCTCCGGCAAGCCAGGCTAGCGGCTTCCGGCTCGATTCTTTTTTCATAAAAAGGTCGATAACCGATAAAAGTGTCGCAACACCTAAGATGATAAATTCAGGAAGCATGACGCTCCATTTAAACGATAGTAAAGTATCTAGATCCATGATTTAGCCCCCTAACCCTAGCAGAATGCTATCTAATGTTGGACGGAGCATATCACTTAACCATGCAGGATAGATGCCGATAAACAAAATCGCTGCAAGCAAGATAAACGCCGGAATTCGTTCTGTTGATGAAAGATCATGAGCGTTCGATAGTTCTTTTTCAGCACCAAACGTGATGGCCAACACTGCGCGCAAGACGTAGATCGCTGTTAAAATCAGTCCTAGTGCTCCTACAGCTGCTAACACGGGCATCGTCTCAAACAATCCTAAAAACGCCATGAACTCGCTAATAAAACCTGACATACCCGGAAGTCCTAATGATGCGAGCCCCCCTGCGAGCAAGACTCCTGCAAAGATCGGCATCCTTTTCGCGACCCCACCAAAGTCTTTTAACTGAGATGAACCGGCCCGGTCATACAGAACGCCTACCAAAAAGAACAACAGCGCCGAGATCAATCCGTGCGAAACGACTTGGAACACAGCTCCCGTCATCCCCGCTTCGTTCAATGCGGCGAGCCCGATCAGAACGATTCCCATATGCGAGACAGACGAATACGCTAAGACGCGTTTCAGATCACGTTGTGTGAGTGCTAAGAACGCTCCATAAAGGAGGTTGATCACACCGAACCACCCGATGATAAAAGCGAGAGAGTTGAATTGATCTGGAAACAGCCCTGCCCCAAAAACGATCAAGCCGTACGCACCAATTTTCAAAAGAATCCCTGAGTGAAGCATAACAATCGGCGGTGGTGCCTGAACGTGAACCCTCACCATCCAAGAGTGAAGCGGTGCTACAGGCAGCTTGACGGCGAACGCAACAAGAAGCGCGATCAGCATCCCCATCTTAAAATTCCTTGTGATGTTCATCTCGTTCAGTTCAGATTGCGGAAGCGAGAATGTGTAAGCTAACTGCTCAAAATTCATCGTTCCCGTCTTCATGAACATCGCCACGAACGCGATCAAAAGGATGGCTGAACCGACCCCGTTATAGATCAGAAAACTGTATGCTGCTTTCTCTTTTTCAAGATAACCCCATCGTCCGATGAGGAAGAACATCGGAATGAGCGTGATTTCAAAGAAAATAAAGAACAAAAATAAATTTTGTGCGGCGAACACGCCAATCATGCCCATCTCGAGTAAGAAGAACAAAATGAAGTAACTTTTCCAATCTTTTTTGATCGAAAAAGATGCAATGGCAGCAAGCACACTCACAACCGTTGTTAATAAGATAAGCACCATCGATAGACCGTTAACGCCTACTTCATAAAAGATCGGATAGCTCACATCACCGTTCGATTGAAAGACTTCATACGAAACCCACTGAAATTTCTCAGCAAGCTGTAGACCTTCACCAGATGCATTAAAAGCAGATAATGTAACGAGTGCTGTTCCGAGTGGGAATAACGTGCCTAAAATTCCAATCCATTTGATCGACTTCTCATCTTGAGACGGAGTAAATATGAGTACTAAAATGCCTAACAACGGGGATAAAATTAAGATCGATAGAAGCCATGTGTTCATGTGAAGTACCCCCCTGTTAATGCGACGATCAGCAATAAAATCACTATGCCAAAGATGGCGAACGTACCATATGATTGGACCTGCCCATTTTGAAGGCGCGACCCTAACTTACTCAGCCCTTGTACTCCGCTCACAACTGCCGCAACCATTCCGTCAACGACATATTTATCGAATAAAACGCCTAGCTTGCTCAAGCCCTTCGTTCCTTTTACAAAGGTGGCGTAGTACCCTTCATCAACGTACCATTTGTTGTAGATCACGTTGCTGAGTCCTGGCAACGAGCGAGTGATCCAATCGCGGGAAAGCGCTCCTTTTTGGTAGATCAGATAAGCGAGACCGATTCCTAAAAGAGATGCTGCAGTTGCCACGATCGGAATCCAGCTTGGACCGTGATGATCTCCATACGCTAGTTCAACAGGGCCTCCTGCTAAGTAATCCGTTAAAAATGTACCGAACCAAGCTGTGTTCAAGTAGCCCGCTACGATTGCCAAAACACCTAGAACAATCATCGGCAACGTCATTACGCTTGGCGATTCATGTACGCCACTCTGATCACCGCGTGGTTTTCCTGTAAACACAAGGAAAAATAGACGGAACATATAAAACGCCGTCATGAAAGCTGCAACGACTGCCAGCCAAAATAAACCGTAACGGCCATCTGCGTACGTGCTTGCTAGAATCTCATCTTTTGAAAAGAAACCGGACAATAGCGGAACTCCTGAGATGGCTAGGGCGCCGATTAAAAAGAGAGGCGCAGTAAGTCGAAGCTTTTTCCAAAGTCCACCCATCTCTTCGATGTTTTGTGTATGTACAGCATGAATCACGCTTCCTGCAGCTAAGAACAATAACGCTTTAAAGAATGCGTGTGTGGTTAGATGAAAGATACCTGCCACATAACCCGAAGCTCCAAGTGCTAGCATCATGTACCCTAGCTGACTGACCGTTGAGTATGCCAACACGCGTTTGATGTCTTTTTGCATAAGACCGATTGAAGCGGCAAAGATTGCCGTGACTCCCCCTACTACAGCAACGACCGTTAATGCCGTTTCTGAAGCTTGGAAGAGCGGATACATCGCAGCGACCAAGTACACCCCAGCTGCAACCATCGTTGCCGCATGGATAAGTGCTGATACTGGTGTTGGACCTTCCATCGCGTCCGGAAGCCACGTATGAAGAGGCAGCTGACCTGATTTTCCGATCGCTCCTACAAAGATACATAGTGCCGTAAGTGTGAGCATGCCAGATGATATATCGCCATTTCGAACAGAAGCAAAAATTTCGTCATATTCAAAACTACCAACCTGCCAAAATAGCAAAACCATACCGATAAATAGACCAACGTCCCCGATTCGGGTCATCACAAATGCCTTTTTCGCTGCGGCTTTTGCTTCTGGTTTAAAATAATAGAATCCGATCAACAAAAACGAACCCAGTCCAACTAGCTCCCAAAACATATAAAGCTGTAATAGATTCGGAGAAAGAACGAGTCCGAGCATCGCAAAGGAAAACAATCCCAAATACGCAAAGAAAACAGGAAACCGTTCATCGCCATGCATGTAACCTTTTGAGTAAAGATGTACAAGAAAACTAACGAGTGAAACGATCACAAGCATAAGGGCGTTCAGCGGATTAACTTCATATCCCATCGTGATGGCACGTTCACCGATTTCGAACCAAGTGCCTTCAACCTTAATTCCCTCACCTTGCCACACCGCGATCCAAACCCCGATGGAAAGAATGAGCGATAATCCGGTTAGAGACACACCGATCCATGCAGTGCCCTCACTTTTTGATTTTCTGAAAAACAGCAATAAAACGAAGGATAAAAGCGGGAACAACGGTATAAGCCAACTATTCTGCAACATAATCGTCCATCTCCTTCCTTATCGCTTCATCGTATCCATCTCATCCACGTTGACCGTCTGTCTGTTGCGGTACAGTGCTATGAGAATCGCAAGTCCGACTGCCGCTTCTGCAGCAGCAACCGTGATCGTAAACAGCGAAAAGATCTGACCTGTTAAACCAGGATTTATTGAGTATTTGGCAAAAGCCACGAGATTAATATTTACAGCATTCAGCATCAATTCGATTGAAATGAGTACGATGACCGCATTTCGTTTAGTTAATGCACCAAACAAACCGATGCAGAACAGGATTAAGGCAAGCATCAAGTAAGCTGCTAAAGGGACAGAGCTCATTTTTTTGCCTCCTTTTCATCGTCATCCCGCTTTGCCAGAATGATAGAACCGATCAAGGCAACAAGCAGCAAGACGGAAGTTAACTCAAACGGAATCACATAATGCGAATACAGCTCGATTCCAATCTTTTTCGTATTATCGATGTGAAGCTCTGCGTTCTGCTGACCAAAATCAAGGTCTTTGATCTTGCCGTACATGATCAGAAAGAAAAGTCCGATCGCAAGCCCGGTTAAGATGACTTTTAATCGTGGTGCACGCTTTTCTTTTTCCTGATGACGTGTAAGCATGATCCCGAACAACATGATGATGGTGATCGCGCCTGAATAGATTAACACCTGCACGACAGCTACGAACTCTGCTGATAGTGTGATGTAGATTCCTGCAATGGCAATGAACGTAAAAATAAGAGCAACAACCATGTGAACGACATTTGATAGGTTAATAAGAAGAACGCCGCCGGCAATGGCTGTTAAGGCTAGAAAGAAAAAAGCGATCATTTCACCGGTCATGCTTTGTTCTCCTTTCTGACATTCTCGTCGTTCTCATCGAGCCACTCGAGGTTTTTGAAAAGTTCATCACGGCTGTATTCAGCAAGCTCGAACTGATTCGTCATCACGATTGCTTCAGTCGGACAAACTTCTGTACACAGGTCGCATAGTATGCAGATTTCAAAATTAATATCGTACGTGTCGATGATCTTCCCTTTTTTCGCAGGGTCGGGATGGGGCTTACCCTTTAACTGGATGCAGTCGGTTGGGCAGATCTGCGCGCATTGGTTACAGACGATGCATTTTTCGGGATAAAACTTTTGGATGCCGCGGAAACGGTCAGGCATCTGGATCGGCACGTCTGGATAGCTTGTTGTGATGTTTTGCTTTGTTAGGTTTTTGACGGTATAGCTTAAACCTTTTACAAGACCTTTCATCCTGAGATCACGCTCCTTATGCGTTGGTCTTTCGATTGATAGAGCATTGTTTTAGCATTGCGCTGGTTATTGTGGGAGTTGGTTTCCGTTACAGGCGTTCGCTTTCCGCGGGGCAGGCGGTGAGCCACATTCGAATGTTTTACATTTAAGTGTCTCACCTGCCCACCTGTCCCGCAGGAGTCTCACACCTTTCACTACAACCAACCGTTCAAGGAAGTCGAAAAGTGATTACAGCAACAAGCTTCTAGAAACTTCTAGAAAAAAATCTTATAGAATGACCTTAGCCATCGCTTTGAATTTCGAAGGTCGGCTATGAAATCTTTGGATGTATTGCAAACATACTTCCTCGCATACTTGATTGGAGCGCAAGGTGCGAGACTCCTGGGGGATCAGCGGGACAGGTGAGACTCTTAATAGTGCAAGGCACTAAGAGGCTCACCGCACGCCCCCCGGAAAGCGAGCATCCTGGAGCGGAAATCAACACCCTCAAAAAACATCAGGAGAGCTGCACTAAGCTCTTTTATAAGAACAATTCCTTAACTGCTGCACTGACAAAAATGTTTAGCAGTGCTAGCGGCAATAGGACCTTCCATGCGAAGCTCATCAGTTGATCGGCGCGGAGTCGTGGCAGTGTTCCGCGGATCCAGATCATGAAAAACACGACGATGCTGAATTTGACGCCGAACCACAACATCCCTGGAATAAAATCTAAGAACGGAATCGGGTTCCAGCCTCCTAAGAAAAGAACGGTTGTTAAAGAAGCCATCGCAAACAGGTACACATATTCTGTGAGCATGAAGAACGCCCAACGAAATCCTGAGTATTCAACGTGATAACCGGCGACGAGCTCTGACTCTGCTTCAGGCAAATCGAACGGTGTACGGTTCAACTCCGCGATTGAGGAGATCAAGAATACGAAAAATCCGATCGGTGTTAAGAAGATGTAAGCAATGTTTTCTTGTCCTCTTACGATGTCGTTTAAGTTCAGGCTGCCAGCGAACAGAATTACTCCAATCACAGAGATAACGAGCGGAATCTCGTATGAAATCATCTGTGCTGCAGCACGCATGCCGCCGAGGAGCGAGTATTTATTGTTTGATGCCCAGCCACCCATTAAGATGCCGATCGTTGAAATTCCTGAAACGGCTACGTAATACAGAAGTCCGACGCCAAGGTCTGCGAACTGCATGTTTTCTGAAAAGGGAATCGTCGCGAGCACCATGAACGCTGGAGCAAACGCGATGACTGGTGCCAATACGAATAGTGGCCGATCAGCTAGTTTTGGTATAGTGTCTTCTTTTATCAAAAGTTTAAAAACATCCGCTACCGTTTGAAGAAGACCGAATCTTCCTCCAACCCGGTTCGGCCCTGTACGCATTTGCATGAATCCGAGCACTTTTCGTTCGGCTAGAATCGCGTAAGTTACGAACCCGAGAACCGTGACGAGTAGTGCCGCGCCTAGCGCAAAGAAAATCGCAACATGCATCCAGCCTGGCTGTGCGTATAAAAGCTCCTCCATCAGCCATCAACCTCCCCGAGAACGATATCAATCCCGCCTAAGATGGTAATCAAGTTGGAGATGTTTTCACCGACTAAAAGTTTTGGCAGAATCTGAAGGTTGTAAAAAGATGGTCTGCGAAACTTTAAGCGGTACGGTTCTTTTTTTCCTTCAGACGCGATGTAGCAGCCGATCTCTCCGCGAGGCGACTCAATGCGCACAAAGGCTTCACCCTTTGGTGGTTTGATGATTCTTGGCACTTTTGCCATAACAGGACCCTCTTCTGGGAACTGTTTCACCGCTTGTTCTACAATCTTGAGTGATTCTTCGATCTCTTGCATGCGGCACTGATAACGCGCCCATGCATCGCCTGTATGAAAGACCGGTACATCAAAATCAAAACGGTCATAGATCGAATATGGTTCATCTTTTCTAAGATCCCAATTCGTACCGGTGCATCTTAAGTTTGCGCCACTTAATGAAAAGTTCAGTGCTTCTTCCCTCGTGTAGTAGCCGATTCCTTTTACACGGTTCAAGAAGATTTCGTTGCCTGTCACAAGGTCGTGATAGCCAGCAAGCTCTTCTCTCATGTACGGAACAAAATCTCGCACTTTCTCGATCCATCCTTCTGGTGCGTCCCACTTCACACCGCCAACACGCATGTAATTGAACGTTAGGCGTGCCCCACAAATCTCGTTCAGCATATTGATGATCGCTTCTCGTTCACGAAACGCGTATAGAAATGGACTCATCGCCCCGATATCTAATAAATATGTACCGAACCAGACGAGATGGCTTGCGATGCGGCCAAGTTCCATCACGATCACTCGCAAATATTCCGCTCGTTCTGGTATCTCTAGACTCATCATCGTTTCCACCGCATGGCAGATTACGTAGTTGTTCGTCATGGCCGCTAAATAATCCATGCGGTCTGTGTATGGAATAATCTGCGTGTACTGAAGGTTTTCTGCTAGCTTCTCGGTGCCTCGGTGAAGATAGCCGATCACTGGCGTGGCTTCAATGATCGTTTCTCCGTCAATTTTGAGTACGATTCGAAAAACGCCGTGTGTGCTTGGATGTTGAGGCCCAACGTTGAGGAGCATCTCTTCTGTTCTGATCAATGTCTCTACACCTCCACGTCATGTGGTTCGTAATCTTTTCTAAGTGGATGTCCTATCCAATCGTCCGGCAGCATAATGCGCGTTAAGTTCGGATGTCCTTCAAAATGAATCCCTAAAAGATCATACGTTTCACGCTCTGGCCAGTTTGCTCCCTCCCATAACGGGGTAATGGAATGGGTAGTAGCGCTATTTCTATCTATTTTTACTTTTAAAGCAACCGACTGGCGATGATTGTAAGAATACAGATGGTTATAGACTTCAAAATGCGTTTCAAAATCGGTACCGTGCATTTCGGATAAATAATCAAAACGAAGCTGGTCGTTATATTTTAAAAACTCCGCAATTTTATAATAGGAATCAGGTTTTGCAACTAAGGTAGGAACGTCTTTTGACAGTCTGTTAATATAGGAATCTTCGAGTACATCTTCTCCTAGATGTTCTTTGATGACTTTTATGTAGGTATCGAGGATAGGTTGGTTTGGTGATGGTTTCTCTTCAGCCGCAGGTTCTGTTGCTGCACCTTTGGCGTTTGCAGCAGAACGTGCTTTTGCGGCTGCAGCTGCTTTTGCTTTTGCTGCTGCGATCGCTTTCGCTTTTTCATCATCACCTGCTGACTCAGCTGTTGATGCATCTGCTCCGGCTTCACGAGATGCTTTCGCTTTGGCTGCGGCTGCAGCTTTTGCTTTTGCAGCTGCGACGGCCTTTGCTTTTGCAGCTGCTTTCGCATTTTCGTCGTCTGAAGCAGATTCAGTGGACGTGTTGCCTCCACTCTCTCTTGCTAGTTTTGCTTTTGCGGCTGCTGCTGCCTTCGCCTTTGCTGCTGCGGCTGCTTTCGCTTTCGCGGCGGCGAGTGCTTTTTGTTTCGCAAGATCATCCGCTGACTCATCCGTCTGTGGAGCTTCCGGAGTATCCGCTTTTTCGGCTTGACGCTGTTTCGCGAGTTCAAGGGCTTTTGCTTTCGCTTCTGCTGCAGCTTTTTTCTTCAGCTCTTCTTTTGTTAATTCTGGCTCGGCTGTTGTTGGCTCTGACTGTTCAGCCGCCTTTGCTTTTTCAGCCTGGCGCTGTTTCGCGAGCTCGAGGGCTTTTGCTTTCGCTTCTGCTGCAGCTTTTTTCTTCAGCTCTTCTTTTGTTAATTCTGGCTCGGCTGTTGTTATCTCTGACTGTTCAGCCGCTTTCGCTTTTTCAGCCTGGCGCTGTTTCGCAAGTTCAAGTGCTTTTGCTTTCGCTTCTGCTGCAGCTTTTTTCTTCAGCTCTTCTTTTGTTAATTCTGGCTCGGCTGTTGTTGGCTCTGACTGTTCAGCCGTCTTTGCTTTTTCAGCTTGCCTTTGTTTTGCGAGCTCGAGGGCTTTTGCCTTTGCCTCTGCGGCCGCTTTTTTCTTTTGTTCTTCTATCGATAATCCTTCATTAGAATCATTCTGCTTATCTGTCATTCGCTCATCACCTTCTTGCCTGTCTTCGCTTCATAACGGATTTTTTCCTGAAGCTTGTTGATGCCATAAATGAGTGCAGCAGGGTTAGGTGGACATCCTGGTATGTATACATCCACTGGTACGATTTGATCGACGCCTTTTACGACGGCATACGATTTAATGTATGGACCTCCGGCTGTAGCGCATGATCCCATCGCGATGACCCACTTCGGTTCTGGCATCTGTTCGTATAATCGTTTTAAAACGGGCGCCATTTTTTTCGTGACGGTTCCCGAAACAATCATTACGTCAGATTGACGAGGTGACGTACGGAATATACTCCCGAAACGGTCCAGGTCGTAATGCGACGAACCTGTGCCCATCATTTCAATCGCACAGCAGGCGAGTCCAAAAGTTAACGGCCATAGCGAGTTACTTCTGGCCCAGGCTTTCACTTGTTCGAGTGTTACCATGAATACGTTGCGGTCTAGTTCGGCGCGTTCCTCAGCCGTAAGTTCCCACTTTATGTCCATTTTAGCACCTTCTTTTTCCAAGCGTATACAAGACCTAGCGTTAAAAGAACAACAAAAATCCCCATCTCGATCAGAGCGAACACGCCTAGCTCTTCATAGGCAACGGCCCAGGGGTATAAAAATACAGTTTCAACATCAAAAATAACGAACATGAGCGCAAACAGATAATAGCGGACATTGTACTGAACCCAACTTTGATGAAAAGGCTCAATTCCGCTTTCGTAGGTGGTGTATTTTTCTGCAGATGGTTTATAAGGGCGCAACAAACGGCCTGCAGTTAGTGCGACTACCGGCAGAAGGACCCCTAAAAATAAAAATACAGCCACAATGAGGTAATTGTTTTGATACAGATGATAAAAATCCATTCTGACTACCTCCTAATCTTCAGAATTTTATAAATTCTGTAACCGCTTTAATTATAGCAAATTCCATATTTTGTGTCGATGTGCTTCTTCACATATGGTACTTACACTATATTAGGGTCTCCCCCTTATTTTTCTATAGAAATGTTCATAATCCTGTAAATTTTTTGGATGTGACGATAGACTGTTAGCAGTATGATAGGTGTAAAGGGGAGATTCGTAATGGATATTTGGTGGATCGCTTATTTCTTGATCGTCGTAATCTCGATCGCTGGTTTAGTCGGTACGATCATGATTTCTAAAACACAAGACGAAAAATACGGAAGTTCAACAAGACAAAACCTTGTGCGACTCACCCTCATCTATGCAGTGGTGATTCTTGTATCGATCATCGCACTTGCACTCTACATTTATCTTTAATGAAATGCTGCTTTTAAAGGATGTGATCTCATTTGAAAAAAGAGACCGAACAATTGTGGGCGAGTGAAAAATACACCGTTATGGCTAAGGGCTACAACTTTTATAAAGAGATTCAAGGGTTGATGAGAGATGCTCAATCTGACCCCGACTATGAAAAAGTTAGGTTGTTGCTTGCTGAGTTGAATCAGAAACCTTTTGAGCGACGTGCTTTATGCAACACGTTAGAACATGTCTGGGGTTATTTTAAAAAATCAGCTGAAGAAGTGGACAAACAGCACTTTTTTTCACTGCTGGACACGTTGAGAAAGTCAGATGAAGAGTATTATGATGAAATGCCGTATGAAATTCATCTGTTTCTGGAGTTTTTGCTGCAAAAATACCCTTCAGATTACTTATCACGATCAACATTTATCAAAAATTAAGGATGCTCCCGTAGTTGTGTGGGATAATCCTTTTGTTTTGGCTAAAATAGGTGCAGTTTCGGTGAACTAAACTGCTTCTTATGTATACCCTGTTGGGTATATCCGACAATCAATCCATAAATTTAAGCCTCCAATCCACAAAAATCGGTGTGCAATCCACGAGTTTTTAGCTTGAATCCAAAAGTTTTGGCTATTTATCCTCAAGTCGACAAATCTCGACACCCTTCGGATACAAATAACCCCTCATATACCCCACACATAAAAAAACACCCCGCTCAACCAAGCGGGATGCCTCTCTGCCATAACTCTCAACTTTTTATCAGATCGCCTCAACTGACAATCGCAATTGCTCTTCAAAATCTTCCGCATGCTCACGTTTTTGTTCTGCATCCCAACCCAATTTGTCTGCCATACAGTTGATTACACTTTCTTTCCACTCATATACCGTATCGATGTCAAAGTATAGAGCAGACGTACGGCGGATCAAGAAATCAGATGGTGTTGATGTCATCTCATATTCTAATGCGTATAGTAGGGATGCGTACAAGCTTTCTGGCAAGTTGTAGCTCTTCGCCTCTTCACCGCGTTCTTTCATATAACCATAAACGATATCAATGTTTGTACCATAGCGCTGAACGAGCTCGCGAGCTTTTGCTTCATCTAAACCTAACGCTAACCCTTCTTGTACTTTTGTACGAAGGAAGTCTGCAAAGTTTTGGCTTCCGCCCATCTTACCGCCTGATAATTCCATGTGTTGCGTACGGCATCCAGGGAATTTTGCCCCTTCTTCTTCACCAAGCTGATCACGAACGATATCAACAACTTTTTCAGCCATTTTTCGGTAGCCTGTTAGCTTACCACCAGCGATGGTTAATAATCCTGATGGAGAGTGGAACACTTCATCTTTACGTGAGATTTCTGAAGGCCCTTTTTTCGGTTCGTGAATCAATGGACGTAGTCCTGACCATGATGATTCAACATCGTCGCGCGTGATCTTCACGTCTGGGAACATAAAATGGATCGTGTTCAATACATATTGAAGATCTTCTTCTGTCATGCCAGGGTTTGCAAGGTCTCCCTTGTAATCTGTATCTGTCGTACCAATATACGTTTTACCTGCACGGGGAATTGCGAACACCATACGGCCATCTTCTGTGTCATAGTAAACCGCTTGTTTTAGTGGAAACTTAGAGCCGTCAATAACAAGGTGGATCCCTTTCGTATGATGAATCTCTTTACCTGTTTTTGAACGATCTTCTTCGCGTAATTCATCTACCCATGGACCTGTTGCGTTCACGATTTTTTTCGCATAGATCTCATGAATTTCACCAGTAAGCTGATCTTCTACTTTTACACCTACCGCTCTTTTTCCGTTATAGATAAAGCTTGTAACTTTCGCGTAATTCGCTGCTGATGCTCCGCGTGCTACCGCTTCTTTCATGATCTCAAGCGTTAGACGAGCGTCATCTGTTTTGTATTCAACGTAATATCCGCCGCCAAGTAAGTTATCCTTTTTTAAAAGTGGTTCACGGCGTAATGTTTCTTCTGCAGAAAACATCTTTCTGCGTTCTTTTCGTTTTACACCTGCTAAGAAATCGTACACTTTTAGACCGATGGAAGTAGAGAACTTCCCGAACGTACCACCCTTGTAAAACGGAAGCAGCATCCATTCTGGTGTCGTTACGTGCGGCGCGTTCTCGTACACGATCGCACGTTCCTTACCAACCTCTGCAACGAGCTTCACTTCGAACTGTTTTAAATAACGAAGTCCACCGTGAACAAGCTTTGTAGATCGGCTAGATGTTCCAGCAGCAAAGTCCTGCATCTCTACAAGACCTACTTTCATACCGCGAGTTTGCGCATCTAACAAAATTCCTGCTCCAGTCACGCCTCCACCGATTACGAGAAGGTCCAGCTTCTCTTGTTTCATACCTGTGATGATTTCTTCTCTTTTATATGTTGAAAATGATGCTGTCATTTTCTCTTCACTCCTTCTGTACAGAACCGTTGGACGTATATAATACGGGTAGTTTTCCCGGAATCAGCGAACCCAACACGCGTTTTTCAACATTTAAGTGTATTGGTACGCAAAAAAAGACCACAAGAACCCCGCAACGTTTGTACGAGGTTTTGTGGTCTCTCCTGATCTCCAACCGGTTCAATATCAACTTGGGTTTAGTATAACGCAGTTTTCAAGATTTTGAAAGGGTTATGCTTTCGGTTTGTATGCGATCGTTGCTTCAACAGCTTTTTTCCAGCCATCATAAAGCTCTTTACGCTCTTCTTCTTTCATGTTTACGTCGAAGTCTTTGTCCACTTTCCATTTATCTGCGATTTCTTGACGGTCTCCCCAGAAACCAACAGCAAGACCTGCAAGATATGCAGCACCAAGTGCAGTCGTTTCGTTAATCTCTGGACGCTCAACAGGAACGTTTAAAATATCGCTCTGGAACTGCATCAAGAAGTTGTTCTTAACAGCTCCGCCATCTACACGAAGTTTTTTCAACTCGATACCTGAGTCTGCTTCCATCGCTGTTAATACATCAGCCGTTTGATACGCAAGTGACTCTAGTGTCGCACGAATGAAGTGTTCTTTTTCTGTACCACGTGTCAGTCCGAAGATTGCACCGCGTGCTTCTGAATCCCAGTATGGAGTTCCGAGGCCGACGAATGCTGGAACAACATACACGCCGTCTGTTGATGCAACGCGCTCTGCATAATCTTCACTGTCAGCCGCATCTTTTAGCATACGAAGTCCGTCACGCAGCCATTGAATCGCCGATCCTGCTACAAAGATACTTCCTTCAAGTGCGTACTCAACTTTTCCATCTACGCCCCAAGCAATCGTTGTTAGTAGGCCATGCTCTGACTTAACTGCTTTTTCTCCTGTGTTCATAAGCATGAAACAGCCAGTTCCATACGTGTTCTTCGCCATTCCTTTTTCAAAACAAGCTTGTCCGAAAAGTGCCGCTTGCTGATCGCCCGCGATACCTGCAATCGGAATATTTTTACCGAAGAAATGATAATCAATCGTTTCACCGTAAACTTCTGATGATGATTTTACTTCAGGAAGCATTGATTTCGGAACGCCTAAAATCTCAAGAAGCTCGTCATCCCATTTCAGATCGTAAATATTGTACATGAGTGTCCGTGAAGCATTTGAGTAATCAGTTACGTGCGCTCTTCCGCCTGTTAGTTTCCAAACTAGCCACGTATCGATCGTACCGAATAATAGGTCGCCGTTTTCCGCTTTTTCTCTCGCACCGTCAACGTTATCAAGAATCCATTTAACTTTTGTTCCGGAGAAATAAGCATCGATCAACAATCCAGTTTTATCGCGAAATTTATCATTTAAGCCTTGTTCTTTCAGCTCATCACAGATCTCAGCCGTTTGTCGTGACTGCCATACGATTGCGTTGTGAACCGGTTTTCCTGTGTTCTTGTCCCAAACAACCGTTGTTTCACGTTGATTCGTAATACCGATTGAGGCAATCTCGCCTGGGTCTGTATCTGTTTTTGAAAGAACCTCTGCCACTACTGCTAAGATCGTTCCCCAGATTTCTTGTGCATCATGCTCTACCCAGCCTGGCTTCGGGAAGTGCTGCTTGAATTCCTTTTGTGAGATCTCAACGACTTCTCCTGCTTTGTTAAAAAGGATTGCTCTAGAGCTTGTCGTCCCTTGATCGAGTGCTATGATATATTTCTTTTCCATAAGTAAACCCTCCCAAATTGGTTTGTTATTTTTTTAGTTTTCTATTTGATCTCCATGAGGCAATGCTTGTGTACCTTTACTTCCTAAGAAGAACGTTATTGCAAAGATTGCTAGTGATACCACTGTCCAGATCCAGAATAACGTTGTAACTTTTCCTGTGAAAACAGCTTGATAGAACAATGCTCCGAAAACTCCCCCAAGGATCGGACCTACAACAGGAATCCATGAATATGTCCAGTTGGATCCTCCTTTGCCTGGAATAGGCAAGATAAAATGTGCGATTCTTGGACCGAGGTCACGTGCTGGATTGATCGCATATCCAGTTGGTCCACCAAGTGACAACCCGATTGCTACGATTAGGAATCCGACGATCAACGGATTCAAGCCATCTGAAAATTTATTCGCTCCGATTGACAATAATCCTACTAGTAAAACCGCAGTTCCAATAAATTCTGATAAAAGATTCGAAAACGTATGCGGAATTGCAGGGTCAGTTGAGAAAACTCCTAATTTTACCGCTGGATCATCCGTTGCTTTCCAGTGCGGTAGGAAGTGGAAATAGACTACCATTCCTCCGAGCATTCCTCCGAGCATCTGAGCAAGGATATAAGCTGGCACATCTGCCCAAGCAAATTCACCGATTGATGCAAGGCCAAGCGTAACTGCTGGGTTAAGGTGCGCACCACTAAAGCTTCCGACTGCATAGACCGCCATCGCAACAGCTAGTCCCCAAGCAAGTGCGACAACGATCCATCCGCCGCCTTGAGCTTTTGATTTATTTAAGGAAACGTTTGCAACAACGCCCCCGCCAAATATGATTAGGATCATTGTTCCTATCAGTTCTGCCATAAATGTTGACATGTATAATTCCTCCTTTGTGCAATCGCAAACAAGTGCACGTGTGTACGGATTTCATCAAAAAAAGACCCAGCAAAAGATACCTATAGTTTTGCTATAAGTAACCCTTGTGGATCTCCATGTTCTCCGTCACGTTTATGAACTTGTCTCTATTATAACAAGGATGAAAACGTTGTCAAACGTTATTTCACATGAACATTAAATCCACAATTCAGGGTTTGAAGTCGTCACTGCTTCTGCACCTGCTTCAAGTGCTTCCATCACATTTACTTTTGTACGAATCAATCCACCAGCGATTACTGGTATACCCGCTTGTTCACTCACTTCTTTTATTATTTCCGGCATGATGCCTGGCAAAACCTCTAAATAGTCTGGTTGAGCACGTTCAATGACTTTGTAACTCGTTTCAAGAGCTAATGAATCTAATAAAAACAAACGCTGAACAGCGATCATGTTTTTCTTTTTTGCGCGCATGATGCAGTTAGATCGCGTTGAAATGATTCCGGCTGGTTTCATTTCTTGTGCTAAAAAATCGACTGCATACTCATTTGCTTTCAATCCGTTGATCAGATCCAGATGAACCAAAACTTTCTTTTTTCGTTCGTTCGCCATAGCGATCATAAATTTCAGCTGACTGATATGCGTGTCCAAACAAACGATATATGTGTATTTGCTATTTAATAACTTCTCAAAATCTTTCATCTTTCTCGCTGCCGGCAAAACTTTTTGTCCATGGAAGCTCATCTTGCACACCCCTTACTTTCATATCATTCACCAGTTCTCACATTTTATTGCAAAACCCCAGTAAACCGCCTTTTTTACATATTAAGTGATAATAACACATACAACTACTGACGGACGAGCATTTAATAGTATATAGCTTTTAAATAGAGCTCTATTTTAAGCACTTCCTTTGCTTGAGGAGGTGAAAAGCATGATTAAAAAAAGAAAAAAAACTGTTATCTCTCCTGTTGGTGATTTTCAGAATCCCTTTGGAGATGAAGTCGTTCAAATGGAAGAGGTAGCAGAAATGAACGCGATGACTGATGAAAATGGCGACCAGCTATGGTTACGTAGGGTTTCATGTGCTCCGCCGAATCTTGGAAGAAACTAAAATAGAAAGCTGTTTTCATATGCGATGTAGCTATCCGGAAGTAAGTTGATTTCCGCTCCAGGTTGCGCGTTTTCCATGGGGCGAACGGTGAGCCTCCTGCGGCTTTGCGCCATTAGGAGTCTCCACCTGACCAGTTGCAGTGGCTAGCCCCTCGAGGTCAAAAGTTAAATGGTCAAGAAGTCAAATTGCACCTTCCTGGCCCATTCACCTTTTGCTTGTCGGTGCTGAACGAGCCACTTCCGCTTTCGGACTGACCGCTCATCCCATAGGAGTCGGCAACCTTACGCTTCAATCAACTTGCATATGGAGAAAATAAATATTTATCCAAATAGCAACAATCTAGCAAAAAAGAGCCAAATAAAAAAAATCCATCCAGTGTTCAACCTTCTCAAACTGAACGTGATGTATTCGTATAAAGCCCCTTTGACTTTGTTTTTGGACAAGTCGAAGGGGTTTTTGAGTTCTGAAGAAGATCAGGTACAGTTTCGGTTCCCGAAACTGTACAATCAATATACCATATGGGGTATAAAATTTGTGCAATCCAAAAGTTTAGACTGTTTATCCAGAAGTTTTGCCTGTTTATCCACGAATTTTAGTCCTCAATCCAAAAGTTTTGCTACTTTATCCACGAGTTTACAGTCCTCGACATTGCTCGCACTCCCTATACCTTCACATACCCCCTACAAACACAAAAAAAGCCCTCCAACTCTCGATAAAGAGAGCTGAAGGGCTTTTAACTTAACGTTTTGTTGCTATGTCGATACGGTTCATTGCGCGTTTAAGCGCAAACTCCGCACGAGCTGCATCTAGGTTGTCTTGTTTGTTGCTAGCAAGACGCTGTTCGGCACGCTCTTTTGCTGCACGTGCACGATCTACTTCGATGTCGCCAGCGATCTCAGCAGCTTCTGCTAAAATCGTGACTTTTTCAGGTCGCACTTCAATAAATCCACCGCTAACGGCCACATATTGTGTTTTCCCATCAACGTCGTGAACACGCACGGCGCTGATCGTTAAAGGAGCTACAAGAGGGATATGGCCTGGAAGAATTCCAAGCTCCCCACTTTTTGCTTTCGCGCTGACCATTTTCGCATTTCCTTCAAACACAGGACCATCAGGGGTTACTACGCTGACTTGAATGGTTTTCATCCAATCTTACCCCTTTCAGGCATTAGGCCAAAGTTTTTGCTTTTTCAATAGCATCCTCAATAGAGCCTACGAGATGGAACGCTGATTCCGGAAGATCATCGTATTTTCCTTCAAGGATTTCTTTGAATCCACGAACTGTTTCTTTAACAGGAACGTATGAACCTTTTTGTCCTGTAAATTGTTCTGCAACGTGGAAGTTTTGAGATAAGAAGAACTGGATACGACGCGCACGGTGTACAACTAGCTTGTCGTCTTCAGAAAGCTCGTCCATACCAAGGATTGCGATGATATCTTGAAGTTCTTTATAACGCTGTAAAGTCGCCTGTACTTTACGAGCTACTTCGTAATGCTCTTCTCCAACGATCTCAGGAGAAAGTGCACGTGAAGTTGAAGCTAGTGGATCTACCGCTGGATAGATACCCATAGCTGTAAGTTTACGCTCAAGGTTAGTTGTTGCATCTAAGTGAGCGAACGCTGTAGCTGGAGCCGGATCCGTATAGTCATCGGCAGGTACATAGATCGCTTGGATAGATGTTACAGAACCTTTTTTCGTAGATGTGATACGCTCTTGTAATTGACCCATCTCAGTTGCAAGAGTTGGCTGGTAACCTACCGCTGATGGCATACGGCCAAGAAGGGCAGATACTTCAGAACCTGCTTGCGTGAAACGGAAGATGTTATCTACGAAGAAAAGAACGTCTTGTCCTTGTTCGTCACGGAAGAATTCAGCCATTGTCAAACCTGAAAGAGCGATACGTGCACGTGCTCCAGGCGGCTCGTTCATTTGTCCGAATACCATCGCCGTTTTCTTGATAACACCAGAGTCGCTCATCTCGTGGAAAAGGTCATTTCCTTCACGAGTACGCTCACCAACACCTGCGAATACGGAGATACCACCGTGTTCTTGTGCGATGTTGTTGATAAGCTCCTGGATAAGAACCGTTTTACCTACACCCGCACCACCGAAAAGACCGATTTTTCCACCTTTTACGTATGGAGCGATAAGGTCAACTACCTTGATCCCTGTTTCAAGGATCTCAGTTTTTGTTGTTAATTCTTCAAAAGAAGGTGCTGAACGGTGAATTGGGTCACGGCGAACTTCTGCCGGTACTGCCTCACCAAGGTCAATGTGATCACCTGTTACGTTAAATACACGTCCAAGAGTTGCTTCACCTACTGGCACAGAGATCGGCTTACCTGAGTCAGCGATTTCCATTCCACGAACAAGACCATCCGTTGAATCCATTGCGATTGTACGAACCATGTTATCACCAAGGTGAAGTGCTACTTCTAGTGTTAAGTCAACACCCTCAGCGCTAACAGTTAAAGCGTTAAGCAATTCTGGAAGCTGGCCTTCGAACTTAACGTCAACGACCGGTCCAAGAATTTGAGTAATATAGCCTTTATTCATCGGTTTCCCTCCTATCTTATTTTGCACATTAGCTGCTAAAATCACTTTTTAAAAAAGTCTATTCTAGAGCTGCTACACCGCCGACGATTTCCGTAATTTCCTGAGTGATGGCTGCTTGACGCTCACGGTTGTACGAGAGGTTCAATTGGCCGATCAGTTCATTAGCGTTATCCGTTGCATTTCTCATCGCAGTCATACGAGAAGCATGCTCAGCTGCTTTTGCATCAAGTAAAGCACCATAAATCAAGCTCTCCGCATATTGAGGAAGAAGCACTTCAAGGATCTCGTCCTCTGATGGTTCATACTCATAGGAAGATTTTGATTTTGTTGCAGCGATATCTGTTAACGGAAGAAGCTTCTTCTCCGTCAGATCGCTCTGAATGGCACTTACAAAATGGTTGTAATACATGTAAAGCTCATCAAATGTTCCGTCCGCATAAAGACCGACTGCCTTTGATGCGATTGCCTTGATCTCAGCAAAGGATGGCTGATCTGCCACGCCTGTGATGCTGTCCAAGATAGACATCTTACGGCTTTTGAAAAAGTTCACACCGACTTTACCGATCACGATCAATGCATACTCATCTGCTGATTTGTGACGCTCTTGAATCGTACGGTAAACGTGGCGTAAAATATTCGAGTTATAAGCTCCTGCCAATCCACGGTCCGCTGTAACGACGAAGTAACCTGTCTTTTTCACTGGACGTGTTAAAAGCATAGAGTGTTTCGCGTTGCTTCCTGATGCGATGCTTCCTACCACTTCTTGGATCTTGTCCACGTAAGGGCCGAAAGATTTCGCATTTTGCTCAGCGCGGTTTAGCTTTGCAGCTGAAACCATCTCCATCGCTTTTGTGATCTGCATGGTCTTTTTAGTGGAGTCTATACGTGCTTTAATATCTTTTAATGCCATTCATTTTCACCACCTTTATTGGTAGTTTAAAAATCGGTTAACCTCATTTTAAACATAGTAAGCTGGTTGCAAGGCGCAGCTCATCACTGCAACTGCACCTCTGCTTTTAAAGTCTATATATCTTACGCGAATGTCTTTTTGAATGCTTTGATCGCTTCGTCTAGGCTGTCACCTTCAGGAAGTTTACCAGTCGTTTTGATTGCATCAAGAACGTCTTTAGAGTTTGCTTCCATGTGAGCGTAAAGCGCTTCTTCAAAGCGGTTTACATCTTCAACAGCTACATCATCGATGTAACCACGAGTCAATGCATAAAGGATTGCAACTTGGTGCTCAACTTTTAGTGGCTTGTGAAGTCCTTGCTTAAGTACTTCAACTGTACGTGCACCACGGTTAAGTTTTGCTTGAGTCGCTTTATCAAGATCAGATCCGAACTGAGCGAATGCTTCTAGTTCACGGTATGAAGCAAGATCTAGACGAAGTGTACCAGATACTTTGCTCATCGCTTTGATCTGTGCTGCTCCCCCTACACGAGATACGGAGATACCTGCGTTGATCGCCGGACGAACACCGGAGAAGAATAAGTCAGATTGTAAGAAAATCTGTCCGTCTGTGATAGAGATAACGTTTGTTGGAATATAAGCAGATACGTCAGATGCTTGCGTTTCGATAAACGGAAGCGCTGTGATCGATCCGCCACCTAGCTCGTCATTCAACTTCGCTGCACGCTCTAACAAGCGAGAGTGAAGGTAGAATACGTCCCCTGGATAAGCTTCGCGGCCTGGAGGACGGCGAAGTAGCAAGGAAAGCTCACGGTATGCAGCAGCTTGCTTAGAAAGATCATCATAAATGATCAATACGTGCTTGCCAGCCCACATGAATTCTTCAGCCATAGATACCCCAGCATAAGGAGCTAGGAACAACATTGGTGCAGGTTGAGAAGCTGATGCTGATACAACGATTGTGTAATCAAGCGCTCCGTGTGAACGAAGTGTTTCTACAACGCCCGCAACTGTTGATTCTTTTTGTCCGATCGCTACATAGATACAGATCATATCTTGATCTTTTTGGTTCAAGATCGTATCGATCGCTACAGCTGTTTTACCTGTTTGACGGTCACCGATGATAAGCTCACGTTGTCCGCGTCCGATTGGCACAAGAGCGTCAATCGCTTTGATACCAGTTTGAAGTGGCTCATGTACTGATTTACGAGCCATTACGCCTGGAGCTTTTTGCTCGATAGGACGTGTTTTTGTAGTAGCAATTGGACCTTTACCATCAATAGGCTGTCCAAGAGGGTTAACTACACGGCCAAGAAGCTCTTCACCTACAGGAACTTCCATGATACGTCCTGTACGTTTTACTTCGTCACCTTCACGAATTTCTTGGTAAGGCCCAAGAATGATGATACCTACGTTGTTTTCTTCAAGGTTTTGGGCCATACCCATTACACCGTTAGAAAATTCAACTAGCTCACCAGCCATAACGTTATCTAATCCATGGGCACGGGCAATACCGTCACCGACCTGGATAACTGTACCCACATCATTAACTTCGATCTCAGATTGATAGTTTTCAATCTGTTTTTTAATTAAAGCACTGATTTCTTCAGCTTTAATGCTCATGAATTTCACCCCTATCCTCTCAGCTTCCGTTAGAAGCTAATTGACGTTCCATTCGATTCAACTTTCCGCTGATGCTTCCGTCAAAAATACGGTTGCCTATGCGGATTTTAATTCCTCCAACAAGAGAAGAATCTACAATATTATTAATGCGCAACGCTCTTTTGCCGACTCGGGCAGCAAACGTTTGCTCCAACTTCTGTATCTCTGAGTCTGATAAAGGACGTACAGAATATACATTTGCGTCGGCAATGCCTTGTGCTTCATTTGCTAATTCAATAAACTGCGCTGCCATCTCTGTGATGTATGTGTAACGGTTGCGATCTACCATCAGATAGATCGTGTTCATTACTGCTGTAGAAAGGTCAGCTCCAACGCTCTCTTTGATCAATTCTTTCTTTTGATCTTTTGATACTTTTGGATGTGATAGAACTTTTTGAAGCTCTTTGTTAAGCTCCAGTACGTTCTTCACAAGACGCAATTCTGAAACTGTATCTTCAAGTTTCGTAACACCCACTACTTCAAAAAGTGCTAATGCATAACGTTTTGCTACGATTGCTTGATCTTTGCTCATCGAGACTCGCCTACCTCTTGAAGGTATTCGTTAATAAGCTTCTCCTGAGAGCTCTCATCAAGTTCTTTTGCAATAACTTTAGAAGCGATCTTAACGGATAGAGCAGCAACTTCTTGACGAAGTGTAGCAACTGCTTTTTCTTTTTCAGAAGCGATCTCAGCTAATGCAGCTTCTTTCACACGCTCAGCTTCATCACGAGATGCTTTAATGATTGCTTCACCTTGTGCTTCGCCTTGCTTTTTAGCATTGTCGATAATAGACTTTGCTTCTTCTTTCGCTTTCTTTAACTCAGCAACTTGAGTTTCAAGATAGCTCTTAGCTTCTTGACGGGATTTTTCAGCCGCATCAATTTCGCTGTTGATATGTGATTGGCGCTCCTTCATGATTCCCATTAACGGGCCCCATGCGAATTTACGCAATAATACTAGTAGGATTAAAAATGCAGCTAATTGGTAAAGGATATCACCTGTGTTCAGGCCTCCACCTGCAGCAGCACCTAGAATTAAGTTTTGCACACCATTTCCTCCCTTCAATCAATCATACATAAGGAATGGCGAAGGGTAGTCCCTATAGGGAAACTTGCTTCGCCATTATAGAAATCGTAATAAACAGTGGTTGTTTTAAGGATTAAGAACCAAGCGCGATGAACGCGATAACCACACCGATGATTGGAAGTGCCTCAACTAATGCAACCCCGATGAACATTGTTGTTTGAAGAGTACCACGTAGTTCTGGTTGACGAGCGATCCCCTCAACTGTACGTCCTACGATTAAACCGTTACCAATACCAGCACCAAGTGCCGCTAGACCTACCGCGATTGCAGCTGCAATAAGATTCATGATAAAATTTCTCCCTTCTGAATTCCCTTAAAGTTTTTATGAAAATGGGCTTCTATGTATAGAAGCTTGATATTTCCTAAAGATTAGTGATCGTGACTTACTTTATGTGCCAAGTAAACCATTGTTAGCATTGTGAAGATAAATGCTTGGATTGCACCAACGAATACTGAGAAGCCTTGCCACACGATTAATGGGAAGATTCCAAGTACGCCAGCAAAAATACCCATCTTAGTCAAACCTACTAATAGACCTAAAAGCATCTCACCTGCGAAAATGTTACCGTAAAGACGAAGACCAAGCGTTAAAGTGTTCGCAAACTCTTCAATAATCTTTAATGGGAACAAGAACTTCATCGGTTTGAAGAATTCAGCTCCATATTCCTTGAACCCTTTCATTCTCACACCGTAATAGTGTGATAGCGCCACTACCATAACTGCTAGAGTCAAAGTAATAGTTGGGTCTGCAGTAGGGGATTTCCACCATAGATTATGGTCGACTACTACTGCAAAAGGTAATCCCAGCATGTTGGCAACGAAAATGTACATGATTAATGTAAGTCCTAAAGCTAAAAAGCGTCCGCCCGTATGCCAATCCATTGTGCTGTTGATGATTCCTTTTACGAAATCGACTACCCATTCAAGGAAGTTTTGCATTCCTCCTGGTCGCATTGACAGGGTTCGAGTAGCGAGTACCGCAATAAGGAAAACAATAACGGATGAAACTGTGATCATTAGTACGTTTGACAGGTTAAACGTCAAACCTAGAAAATCAGCTGTAACTGCACCATGTTCCACCTATGTTCACCTCTTTTCCTTTGGAGTACGTGTAACTTGAGTTAGTGAATCTATTAACATGATAATGTAGACTGACATCAATCCCACTACCACACTTAATAAATGAAAATGTTCCGGGTATTTCATCGCGATGAGCACCGCTAACCCTGCAAAGAGGAGCCTTGAAAGTGAACCGAGTGTTTTCACTCTTTTCTGCTGAATCACTGCTTGTCCCATGCGGTCGATCTTCGAATACATGCTCCAAAGATTATAGAGACTAAAAGCAGTTCCTAGAGCTAGTCCTAAAAAGATAGCTTTGTAAGGAGTGACAGCATAACCGACGAAAAAAAGAGAGAGAAGATATAATGTGTACTTTATGTATTTGAAAAACACCGATTTGTACTCATTCATCATTGCCCGTCCCCTGAAAACTTCGATATTAAGCGGATCATCCCGTAAACACCTGTTCCAAGACCTAGAAACAACCCGATGATAAGGAAGATTGGAAATTCATTACCGACTTTCTCGTCCAGCCATTTCCCTCCAAAAAGTCCAACTAAGATGCATCCAACAAGCTGAGAAAGAATGCCAGACATTAAAGCCATCGCTTTATAAGGGCGTTTCCCGTTGCTCATATCGTATGGACTCCTTCCTTCTGGAAATTTGGTAATAATTTTCTTGAAAACCCTTGTAAACACAAGAATGTAAACCTTACCATATTCCCTTTGTAAGAATACAATAGTGACATTTCTATGTCAACGACTTACGGGACGGTTTATTAAATAAATTGTGGAAATTTTGTGGCTTGTTTCAATGGTTTATTATTCACTTTGTTTACTACTTCTGCCTGCACTTTCCATATTCCTGAATAAATCACCCTATTTGATAAATACTTACATTAAATATATGGAAGGAGCTTGTTCGACATGAAACAAAAATTAATTATTTTATTCGCGTTGATCGGAATCTTAGTGGCTGGCGGCTGCATGAATAATGACAAAAAGCCTACGGAAGAATCTACAGACATGAGAAATAATGAGGAAAGTGATCGTACCAAACCATTGAGCGTTCAGTATAATGACCAGACCCCTACTGATCGGACAACAGTAGATTACGGCAAATGGGGGAAGATGGCGCTAGCTGAAACGAAAAAAAAGTATCCGAACAGTGATGTGAGTGATTACCAATACGACACACGCCGCGTGAGCCAAGATGGTACTATCTCTGATTTCTTCGATTTTACGGTTAACGAAAACGGGAAGAAACGATTAGTGAAAGTCGGCGTCATGCATACGGATGAAAAGCTAGTGGATATGAAGTTTGAAGAGTTGAATTGATTGATTTTAGCCTAACATGTGTAAGCAGCCCGTATAATGAGTGGGCTGCTTTTAATTTGGTGGCATGAAAAGTGCGGTGAGTGAGCATTAGTTTCGTGAGCGAGGTGAAACTTTGTGTACGAGCATAAATTTCCGGGAACGAGCATAAAACCCTGTGAACGAGCATAAAACTCCGGGAACGAGCATAAAAACCTGCGAACGAGCATAAAACTCCGGGAACGAGCATAAAAACCCGGGAACGAGCATAAAACCCTGCGAACGAGCATAAAACTCCGGGAACGAGCATAAAAACCTGGGAACGAGCATAAAAACCTGGGAACGAGCATAAAAACCCGGGAACGAGCATAAATCATGTTGCTCCACCAAATTTGAATAATGACAAACAAAAAAACTGACCCGGCACAGGCAATTTTCACCTCTGCAGAAGTCAGTTTTACTTTTTATCTTATTTAGTTCCGAACAAACGGTCTCCAGCATCGCCTAGACCTGGTACGATGTAACCATGATCGTTTAATTTTTCATCAAGTGCTGCTAAGAAAATATCAACGTCTGGGTGCTCGTCTTGAATAACTTTTACGCCTTCTGGAGCTGCCACTAAACACATAAGCTTAATGTTTTTCGCGCCGCGTTTCTTGATTGATTCAATCGCTGCTGCTGCAGATCCACCTGTTGCAAGCATAGGATCGATCACGATAAAATCACGCTCTTCTACATCAGAAGGAAGCTTCACATAGTATTCGATCGGTGTTAATGTTTCAGGATCACGGTACAGCCCAACATGTCCAACTTTTGCTGCTGGAATGAGTTTAAGGATCCCGTCTACCATCCCTAATCCTGCACGAAGGATCGGTACTAGCCCTAACTTTTTCCCAGCGATCGTCTTCATAGTTGCTTCAGCAACCGGCGTTTTCACCGTTACCTCTTGCAATGGAAGATCACGTGTAATTTCAAAAGCCATAAGCCCCGCTACTTCATCAACAAGCTCACGAAATTCTTTCGTACCCGTACGTTCGTCACGGATGTATGTTAATTTATGCTGAATTAACGGATGATCAAGGACATATACATTGCTCATGTTTTAAGCACCTCTCCTTATGTAACATTTATTTTCGTTCAAAAAGCATCTCTAGCATTGTACAGAAAAACAACCTTCACTTCAAGGAAAATCAGCAACAGATGTGATAGTTTTCTGCATCCAAATTTTACATACAAACTCCCCTACTACTATTCCCTGAATTCATAGGGGAAATCCTAAAAAAACGTTCTATATACCTCGCATGATAGAGCCCTAAATGTAATTTACTGTCCAGTTCTGCAATAATACTGTCCACTTTACTGACTTTACTGTCCACTTCTACATAAATACTGTCCACTTTTCATATTTTACTGTCCACTTCTGCAAAAATACTGTCCACTTAGTTTTCAGCACAACAAAAAACACCCATATGAATGGATGCTTTTAGGTAACGATAAATTTTTTTTACTCATCCGCTTTCAACTCTGTATAAATAACTAATCTCTCTTCATGTGTCCCTTCATCACGATTAAAGTTACCGGTACACGTGATCAAGTTCAGCTTGCTGCCATACGAATAGTCGAATATTTTATCAACAGGCGCGTTTTTTCTGCCGTATTTTTCTTTTCCCGTTACTTCAAAGATTAATGTTTTTCCCTCTTTATCCTTAACAATCACTTCATCACCTTTTTCGAGGTCTTCTAGCTTATAAAAAACAGCTGGACCCGTCTTGCTGTCAACATGGCCTGCCATTACAGCGTTTCCTGGAGATCCCGGTTTCGCACCATCACTAAACCAGCCTACGGTATCCATTCCTTTTGGAACACCCATCTGACCATTGTCTAGCCTGCCTACCTTCTCAATTTCCGTGTTTATTCCTAGTGCTGGAATTTCAATCGTAGAAGGTGCGATTCCCTCAGTATCTGCTTTTAATTTTAATCCTTCAGGTGGTGTTAGTTCAGTTGATGCAGATCTTACTTCTTTCTCTTGTTCTTGATTTTTCATGAGCTCACTAGATTTAGAAACATTATTATTCTCCCTATCTTCTGGAGCTGCACAACCGGTTAATAATAGTCCTGCGAGCAATAGACCACGAAACACCTTCGTCATAAAAACCTTCCTTTCCATCTCAATTAGATAGAAAAGATGGAGAACAGGTTTGCTGTCCTCCACTCTTAACTCTTAAGAATTGTTCGTTGCTTTTTTGCGAAGAATCATTGCTGTTGTTGCAGAAGCTAAAATCAATCCGAACATGCTCCAAAGGATAGTGTCGTTTGTTGATTGGCTCATTCCGCCCATACCTGTTTTCGGCATATCGGATGGCTTTTGACCAGCAAACTTATCTGGGAATTGATCAACGATCGCACCAGATAGGGATTGTCCTACTCCGAACATGTGAGTATACGCTTCAGAGATGTTTTTGTAAGCGGCTGGATAATCTTTTCCTGTGTAGCTGTTAAATGCAGCTAGTAACTGGTCAACGTGTACTTTTAAGCCTTCTTCTAGATCATCAGCTTTTAAACGCCCTTCAGTTGCCGTATCTAAAAATTTAGCTTGTTCCATACGGTACTTGTCCAGTTCAGCCATCGCTTGTTTCTTGCCTTCTTCATTTTTTTCTGCAGTTGCTGTTACGTAATCTACGAAATAACCAATGTGGCTGCTCCAGATCTCTTTAAATTGTGCGGCTCCTTCTGCTCCATAAACGGATTCTACAGCTGCTGTGATATCATCTGTATTTTCGTTCAGCTCAGCTGCCGCTGCTTCAAAGTCTTTTGCACCGTCAATTCCTTTTTGCATCGTTAATGCCGCCAACGCTGCATGGGCAGAGAACACACTGTTCAAGTCAGCACGAAGATCAGCTGCAGGTGTATCTACTGATTTGTTTTCAAACTTGTCTGGGAACTGATCTGTGATCGCCCATGAAAGACCTTTACCCGTCATGAACATGTGGTGCATCGCTTCTGTAATGTTGTCATACGCTTTGTCATAGTCCCCAGTTCTGTAGCTCTCAAATGCCCAAATCAATTGGTCGACGTGAACTTTCAATCCTTCTTCAAGATCTTTCGCTTTTAATCTACCTTCTGTTGCTTTATCTAAAAAATCAGCTTGTGTTACGCGGTATTTGTCCAATTCAGCGAGCGCTTGTTTTCTGCCTTCTTCATCATTTTCAGCAGTAGCTGTTACATAGTCGACAAAATAGCCGATGTGACTGCTCCAGATTTCTTTAAACTGTGCTCCAGCTTCTTCACCGTAAACAGATCCCACAGCTTTTGACAATGCCTCTGTATTTTGGTTCAGCTGTCCAACCGCTGCTTCAAAGTCTTCTTTACCATCGATTCCTTTTTGCATCGCTACTACAGCTAGAAATGCATGCTCTGAAAGAAGAGTATCCAATGAAGCGCGAAGATCGATTGCCGGGTTCGAAACTTCTGCAGACATAGGTCCTTTGCTATGGTTTTCATGACCATGTGCATTTGCCACTGTGAATGTAGGTATTAGTAAAGAAACACTTAACGGTACTGCTAAAAGTGCTTTTTTCATTTTCATTTGAAATCTCTCCTTTTTAGTTAATTTCAATAAGCTAACGGAGAGAATTTTATTTTGGATCACTCTTAATAAAAATTTTTTTTGGATTTATGTCGAAAAAAAAAGTATTGGTTGATTTACGTCATGTCCAATACTTTTTCATAGATTAGCAATTGCTTAATTATTCCGCCTTCCCACTCCACTTAAAAAACACAGATGACAACACGATTGATACGAGCGCAATACAGCTTAGTACGAGAACAGGTGTCCAGTTCTCCCATAAAGGTGACGTGTTCCATGTGGCACGCAGCAGTTCAATCACATAGTAAAGAGGTAAGATCTTTGCGATATATTGGAGAACAGTAGGCATCATCTCTAACGGAAATGTAGCTCCTGACAAAAATAGCATAAGGTTCAAAAAGAGTGAGCTGATTGCCGCGGCTGTTCCTACGTTTTTCGCTAGGGATGTTAAGAAGAGTGCGAACGGAAAGAAGGCAAGGATGCTAAGCAATAAAGCGATAAGCGTACTTCCTAAATAGACTGGCGCGTGAAGGTCAAACATGAGCGTTCCGAACACTACAAGAACGACCGCAGAGAAGCTAAAGATCACTGTCCCTTGAATCGTGTGGGCGAAGAGAATTTTCCATGGAGCGAGAGGTGTGGATTGATATCGGCGAAGAACTCCCGTTTCCCGGTATCCGGTAAGGACCGTTCCTAGTGTAAAAAATGCGGTAGTAACGATATTTACCCCAATCCATGAGGGAATATAGAGACTCGCAAAAGAGAAACCTTCGGGAGCTTGGTTCTCAAACATCGAGCCGAACAACCAAATCATAAGGACGGGGAACAAAAACGTCCAGAACACCTGCAGCTTATCTCGAAAAAACATCTTCGTCTCAAGTAATGTTAGTTGCCATAGAGCTGTCATGCGGATTCCCCTCCTTGTAGATAGTGAACAAACAAGTCATCTAGTGTGCCTCGTTCAAATTTGTATTCGGAGATATGGTAATTTTCTTCCTGTGCGATTTTAAATAAGAAATAAGAACAAGACTGAAGATCCTCGGTATAAATTTTGAATGCATCTAACTCTTCATCATGTTCAACTTTGATAACACCGTCCATCTGATGAAGTTGAGCGACAGGAAAATCTGGACTTCGGAAGCTGATGAAATGAGCAGAGATATCTTCTACCAATCGACTCGGTTCATCTAGTGCACGAATTTCTCCGTTATAGATCATCGCGACCCTGTCACAGAGCTTTTCCGCTTCTTCCATGTAATGTGTTGTTACTACAATCGTTGTGCCTCGATCTCGCAGCGAACGGATAATGTTCCACATCTCACGCCTAGCATGCGGATCAAGTCCCATACTCGGCTCGTCTAAAAAGATAATCTCAGGCTCATGTAAAGTAGCTAAGGCCAATGTTAATCTCTGCTTTTGTCCACCAGAAAGGTCATCAAAGTATGTATCCATCTTCTCCTCTAAACCGAGCAGCTTCAACATCTCATCACCCGTATTACTTTTCTTGTAGATCGCAGCAAATAACTTTAGCGCTTCTTTTACTTTCATTTTCTTTTGGATAGAAGTCGCCTGAAACTGAACACCAATCCTATGGTTCAGCACCTTCCGATCTTTTTCCGGATTCATGCCTAAAATAGACACTTCGCCGCTATCCTTTTTCCGAAGACCTTCCATGATTTCGATCGTGGTCGTCTTTCCTGCTCCGTTCGGTCCGATAATGCCAAATATTTCACCCTTCTTAACAGAAAAAGAAAGATTGTTCACTGCTTTTTTTGTTCCGTAGGACTTCATAAGTGAACGTACTATAATTACGTCTTCCACGTTATCACTCCTTTACCTTAATTTTACATTACGGGTATTGCTAACAATAGTTTCATCCTATTTCAAATCAAACAAAATCATGATTAAAAAACAGAAAAACCCCTCTGCTGCATGCAGAAGGGTCTTCATCTTATCTATCTTATTCGTACAATTTATATTTACCTGCTAGCTTCTCAACACGTGTTTCTGCATCTTTCAACACCGATTCGTCCTCGATGTTTTTCAAAACAGACGCCATGATAGAAGCAATCTCGTCCATATCTTCTTCAACAAAACCACGGGATGTAACCGCAGCTGTTCCGATACGGATTCCGCTCGTTACGAACGGGCTTTCTTTATCAAACGGAATCGTGTTCTTATTAACTGTGATTCCGATATCATCTAATGCTTTTTCAGCCACTTTTCCTGTTAGTGCAAGTTCACTCACATTGATCAGGATCAAGTGATTGTCTGTACCATCAGAAACGAGGGTGATGCCTTCTTTTTTCAGGGATTCTGCTAAGCGCTTCGCGTTCTTCACGATCTGCTCTGCGTAGCTTTTGAACTCATCTGTTAATACTTCACCGAACGATACCGCTTTTGCTGCGATAACGTGCATCAAAGGACCACCTTGGATGCCTGGGAAGATCGATTTATCAATTTTTTTCGCGAATTCTTCTTTACAAAGAATCATACCGCCACGAGGGCCGCGAAGTGTTTTATGTGTAGTCGTTGTTACAAAATCTGCATAAGGAACTGGATTTTGGTGAAGGCCAGCAGCAACAAGTCCTGCGATGTGGGCCATATCCACCATAAGATAAGCTTCAACTTCATCAGCAATCTCGCGGAACTTTGCAAAATCAATCGCACGCGGATACGCGCTTGCTCCAGCTACGATCAGCTTCGGACGGTGCTCTAGTGCTTTTTGACGAACATCTTCATAATCGATAACATTCTTTTCTGCATCTACGCCATATTCCACAAAGTTATATTGAATTCCAGAAAAGTTAACGGCACTTCCGTGTGTTAAGTGGCCGCCATGAGAAAGGTTCATACCAAGAACGGTGTCTCCTTGCTCGAGGATCGTAAAGTATACAGCCATGTTTGCTTGTGCACCTGAGTGAGGTTGAACGTTAGCGTGTTCGGCACCGAAGATTTCCTTCGCGCGGTCTCTTGCTAGGTTTTCAACAACATCCACGTGTTCACATCCGCCATAATAGCGTTTGGACGGGTAGCCTTCTGCATATTTATTTGTAAGTACAGAGCCTTGTGCTTCCATTACGGCTTGACTTACAAAGTTTTCAGAAGCAATCAATTCAATTTTCGTACGCTGGCGGTGCAATTCATCCATGATGGATTGGTAAACTTCTTGATCAGCTGTTTTCAAATGGTTCAATTTCGCTTCCCCCTTACCTTATGTGAAAAAATGATTATGATTGTAACATACCCCTCTATCTTACACGTTAAAGCTTTAAGTTGTAAGAGGAAATGCACAAGTGTGAAAATTCATTTTATTTGATAGGGATGAACATGGTATGATGATACATAATAGAGAGAGAGCTATTAATAAGGGGTGTTATCAACATGATGAAAAAGTGGTTTGGAGCGAGTCTCCTTATTCTTGTACTAGCTTTGGCTGGCTGTAGCGAGGAAAAAGCAAAGCCTGAAGCAAAGGAAAAAGTAGAAACAAGAGATAACGAAGAACAAAGCACAACAGATGATCTTGCAGGCCAACAAGCTGAGATCATTAAGAACATGGAAAAAAACGCCGTTCAATTAGATCCAAAAGCACTTGAAAGAGACCCAAAAACGTACGAAGAAAAAATCATTAAAGCAACTGGAAAAGTGCTAACGGATAACGAAAAAGGAATGGGCGGAAGCTTCGAGTTTCAAGTTGGAGAAACAAAATTTAGAGTGATGAACTTTACGATGGGCAGCGGTTTTGAAAAAGGTTCTGAAATCACCGTATTCGGAAACGTTAAGACAGGTAAGGATGCTAAGACTGGACTCCCGCTGATCAACGCGACATATATCAACTAAGAAACAAAGAGCGGAATCATTCTCCGCTCTCTTTTTTATGTTTATTTTGAAAATCATGAAGGGCTTTATATTGTGTTTGCATCAAATCTGATAGAGATTGATAAAGGTGAAACAGCTCTTCATAGATTGTCTTATGATCAGGATTAGGCGTGATTTCTTCGTACTGCTTCGTCTCAACAGGCGCTTCTTCAAGCGTTTTTGTTTCACCGATGGCAAATCGGCCGAGCAAGACCGCTCCTAAGCACGAACTTTCCGTATGTTCAGGAATGCTCACTTTCGTTTGAAAAATATCTGCCAAGATCTGTTTCCAAAGCGGCGAATTCGTAAAGCCTCCAGTTGCAAAGATCTTCACTTCCATGTCTGCCACTTGACCTTTGATTAGTGAGTACACGCTGAATAAGTTAAGAATCGTTCCTTCGAGTACAGCCCGCACCATATGATTATGATCATGGCGAAGTGTCAGCCCTATAAACGATGCTTTTGCTTGTGCATCCCATAACGGCGCTCGTTCTCCAGTCAGATAAGGCAGAAAGATTAAGCCCTCTGCACCAGGCTGAATCTGCTCAGCTTCTCTAGACAGCTTTTCATATGCCGCACTGTCACCCTCTTGTTGCAAGATATCATGAATCCATTGAAACGCGATTCCACCGTTGTTAACCGGTCCGCCTGATACCCAATGATTTTCCGTGAGCGGATAACAGAACGTGCGGCCATCTGTATCAAGTATTGGTGTAGCTGAGGTAGTTCGAATCGCACCACTCGTTCCTATCGTCACGGCAACATCTCCAGCCGAGATTGCTCCGACACCAAGGTTAGATAACGGACCGTCCGTTGCCCCAATCACCACTTTTACAGAGGGGTCGAGACCCGATTTCTTCGTGAGAACGTCAGACAGCTCCTCCCAATAATAGGTGGTCGGCTGAAGGCTCGGAAGTTTTTCTGGTGTGACATCTGCAAGTATCAGCGCTTCTTCATCCCACGTTTTGCTTTGCATGTTCCAAAGACCTGTTGCTGCGGCTGTTGCAAAGTCCGTCTTCCACTCATCGAACCAGCGAAACAGTATGTAATCTTTAATTCCTACAAATTTAGCTGCTTTTTGAAAAATGTCAGGACGTTCATTTTTTAGCCATTGTAATTTAAAAAGCGGTGTCATCGGATGCTGAGGGACTCCGGTTCGTTTATAAAGTTCAAGCGCAGTTTTACCGTAATCCGATTTAAATGCTGTTACATACGATTCACTACGGATATCTGCCCAAGTGATGCTGTTCGTTAGTGGTGTTCCTTCAGAATCCACCGCAATCAGAGAATGCATGGCTGTACTAAAAGAAATGAAGCTTATCTGATTCGCCAGATCTCCACTCTTTCGCACCGTTTCTCGTAAGGATTCATTCACTGCTTCATAAATTTCATCCGGCTTCTGTTCGGCCGCTCCTGGCTCTTCTGACAGTAACGGGTAATTTTTCGAATGGTGAGCGACAGCCGCTCCTTTTTCATCAAAAAGAACAACCTTTGTACTCGTTGTACCAATATCTATTCCGATCGCATAATTACTCATAATCACTTTCTCCTTTCACCTAAAAAAGGAAGCAGCTCTAGTATGCCCTTCCTAAAGAAAACATCATTCTATATCGCCCATATCATCATACTATTCAGACTAGCAAGAATCACTTAATATAGATGTAAAATGACCGCTTTTTAATTTGGGAAGTCAGATTAAAGGAGATGAAGAACGATGAGTAATTTTAGAATTCGTCCTGTCGTTTTAGAAGATGTAGTTCAGTTGAAGGAATTGATGCATCGTTACATTGTTGATTTTTATAAAGGAAAAACTCCTGAGGGATCAAGGCTGGAGGATCATATTAAGCATCTCCTCGTTTCAGAGGAAGCTGGAACTCAATTTGTTGCTGAGACAAAGGATGGCAGATTAGCAGGATTCGCAACACTCTACTTTTCGTTCAGCACGACCCGGTTGCAGAAGATCGCTATTTTGAACGATCTTTTTGTAGATGCGGATTTCCGTGGTGCTGGTTTAGGGGAGAAGCTGTTTCTGCATGTGCTGGAATACACGAAAAAGGAAGGCTACGCGTACATGTCATGGCAAACCGCGATCGATAATACGTCTGCTCAAGCACTTTATAAGAAAATGGGCGGAAAAAACATCAATTCAGAGTGGATTCATTACGAGATTGAACATTAAGTAGAAAGATAAGGGAACTATGCGAGGCTTAGAAGCTGCTGAACAGAGGCTTGTTAACCGTAATCCTATACAAAATAGCAGTGAACCCCTTCGTTTTGGCTTGGAATCCACAAGTTTGGGTGTTTTATCCACGAGTTTTGGTGGTTTATCCACGAGTTTTGGTGGTTTATCCACGAGTTTTGCCTCCGAATCCACAAGTTTTGACGGTTTATCGACGAGTCTACAATCCTCGACACGTTACGACAACCCACCATCATCGCGCCACACATCACGTCACAAAAGAAAAAAGCCCTCACCAAGAGGGCTTTCCACCACTAATTAAAAACACCGTATGTCTTCTTTACTCGGATACACCGCGCGTTCGCCGCCTATGAGCTTTGGACGCGTCTTCGCTAGCGTCACGTGTGCGGCGCCGACCTTTTTCACTTCACTGCGAACCGGCACGGCCACATGCTTCAGATGCATACCGATAAAGGTATCACCGATGTCGATGCCTGCGTCGGCTTTTATATATTCAACGATCACGGGTTCATTCATATGGTGGTAGGCATGTGTTGCCAACGCACCTCCAGCCGATCGCGCTGGAACGACCCGCACTTCTTCATAGCCTCGTCGTTCAGCTTCTTCGCGCTCGATGACAAGCGCACGATTCAAGTGTTCACAGCATTGCACGGCAAGTGCCACGCCTGTTTCCTCTTGAAACGCTAAGATACCTCGGTAAAGTGCACCTGCTGTATCCATCGTGCCTGATGTGCCAATTCGTTCACCAATTACTTCGCTCGTGCTTGCGCCTACTACTAATAATTGTGACGGTCTTAATTGTGCATGCTTTTGCAGATCTTGCAAAACATTCAGGACTTGGTCTTGAATTTGTTGGAGCTCATCGCTCATGAGATGGTCTTCCCTTCATTTTATAGGTTTATAGCTTTATTGCTATTGGCCTTCATATTGAGAGATTTTATCTACACGGCGACCGTGACGTCCGCCTTCATATTCTGTTGTTAGCCATACTTTTGCGATTTCGAGTGCGAGACCCGGCCCGATGACACGTTCACCCATTGCAAGTACATTGCTGTCATTATGCTGTCTTGTAGCTTTTGCGCTGAATAGATCATGAACAAGCGCACAGCGGATTCCTTTGACTTTGTTCGCTGCGATGCTCATTCCAATGCCCGTACCGCAGATTAGAATTCCGCGATCAGCTTCACCGTTGGCTACTTTTTCTGCTACAGGAATCGCATAATCTGGATAGTCTACAGATGTGTCGCATTCACAGCCAACATCCTCCACTTGCATACCCAGCTCTTCAATCATGCTGATGATTTCTTTTCTTAATTCAATTCCGGCGTGATCTGATCCAATTGCTACTTTCATGTTGCGTGCACCTGCTCTCTCATACTTTTTTTCATTATATGCTGTCCAGATAGCCCGTTCAATGTCACTCCAAGGCCATTTAGGACAGCCTTACCTCATTTTGTCTTACTACTTCTTGCTATCGTCTTTTTTCATTAATTTTTCAATAAGCGCTTCGATCTCATCTCTTGTTTCTTGATAAAGGTGAAGTGGTCCACCGAACGGGTCTGTAATGTCTAAAGAAGGTACTTCACTTTCTAACTTCATCCTTCTCTCAACGAGTGGCCTTACTTCCCTTTCAAACGCCTGTCTCACTTCTTCATCTGCAGAATCCTTAGACATGTATTGAAGCTTCAGCATCTCGATCTCTGTGTAGAGCTCATAGATCTCTTCAATTTTTTTCTGCTCATCGTCGTCCAGAACGTATTCTTTTAATGTATACGTCTTATTAACCGCATCCGGCCAGCGTCCGACGAGCGCATGCTTATGGCTCTCGGTCATCGTTAAAATAAGGTCTGCCCACTCGATCAAATAATCTGACACGCCTTGTGACTGATGACTCTCTTTAATACTTCTTTCTGAAAGAGCTTGTGTCGCGTTCGAGCTCATCACGGCACCGTTTCCAGCAAATACACCAGCTGATTTTACGTTGAACTTACCTTTTCCTCTTTTGCGTAAAATGGCCTCAGCCATCGGACTGCGACAAGTATTGCCTGTACAAATAAATAAAACATTCATGGTGAATTCACCTCATATTCTATCTTTCCCTATTTTTCTATAGGTTAACGCTCTTATTAATAAGTATATCATCGGATCATGGAATAAAAAATATAGGAAGTTGCTGCGCTTTTTAAGATCTTGGTTTCATTATCTGTAACGAAATCATAGAGCTTGATAATTCACTTTTTACCTTCGAGTCTTGCACAAGTAGCGATAATAATGACTCACAAGAGCAACAAAGTGTCACATTCTTCATCACGCTTACTTTTGTCTTACAGTGCCGTTGACTTCATTGAAAAGTTGATGGGAGAGTAAGGTGCGAGACTCCTGGGGGATCAGCGGGACAGGTGAGACTATTAACAGTGCAAAGCGCTAATAGGCTCACCGCACGCCCCCCGGAAAGGGAGCACCTGAAACGGAAATCAACTCTTCCTTGCAGCATCTGCGTTTTTCTAAAACGGAAACAAAATCTTCACCCCAAAAGCAAGCAGGATGCAGCCGCCGAACGCTTCACCATATGAACCGAGCCACTTCTGCACTTTTTTTCCCATGATCAATCCAGCCCAAGTTAAGATCATGCTCATCATGCCGAACATCACAATGGTGAGCCATGTTTTTGCTCCATAGATCCCTAAAGATAGACCAACTGAAAAACTATCTAACGAAGCGCTCATCGCAAAGACGAATAGACCAAGTCCAACAGGGCGCACAAACGGTTCATCTTCACTCGAAAAGGAGGACCGAATCATCGTAACACCTAGAATAACAAGCAAGATTCCACCTATGATAGCCGCGATACTACCGAAATGAACGGAGATCTGTTTGCCTATCGACATTCCTGCAAGTGGCATCAGCATATGAAAAATCCCTATCGTAATTCCTATTTTCATAATCTGTTTAAATCGAAGAGATAACATCCCCATCCCTAGGCCGATCGAAAAAGCGTCCATACCTAGCGCAACTGACATAAATAAAAGTGTCATCCATTCTCCCATGGTTGCCAAATACTTCCCACTCCCTTATCCATCATACTTTCAGCCTATGCATGTCTACTTTTAAAAAGACTAAAAAACAAACAAGCTGTTAAGGAGGTGAAAAATTGAACTCTTTACCGCTTTAGAGGAAGGGATAATGTGATTTATATCGTATATAAAAGGAAGTGAATCTGTATGTAAAGGAGAGGAACAAGCATGGTCCATAACGCATCGGCCATAACGGAAAACGGAAAAGACATGTGGCGATCGTCGCCATTCCCGACTGGCCTATCACGCCAAAAAAGCATGACTTTTCGATGTATGAAGCATAATGAAAATCTCATTATGACCGAGAGCGAAGGTGAACTGTTTGACTTGTTTGGCCTCAAGCGGGAAAACGTATTGCAAAAGAGAATAGAAGACATCTTCCCTAAAGAGATGGCAGAATTTAAAAAGGAAATGTACGAAAGAGCGTTAAATGGCGAGAGTCTTACGTACGAGTCTGAGCTCAATGGTATTCCCTTTTTAGCTGCGATCGGACCTATTTATAATAAAGATGGAACTGTCTCAGAAGTGTATGGTTTTTGTGTAGATCTAACAGAAAGGGTATCGGTTGAAACACAGCTAGCCGAAAGCGAACAGCGTTTTAGATCATTGATGGACCATAACATCGATGCTCTGTTTTCACTGGACCTCGAAGGCAAGTTTACAACGGTCAATAAAGCGTGTACGACATTGAGCGGTTATAGTGAGACAGAGCTTCTAAACATGACTTTTAATCCGTTCATGATGCCTAATCGAAGAGCGGCTGCGATCGATCAGTTTAAGGATGCGCTAAAAGGACAATCCAAAATGTATGAAACGCGGATTCAGCAAAAGAACGGCGGAACGCGTCAGATCATGTTCACTCTTACCCCAATCATCGTTCTTAATAAAGTGCTGGGTGTTTTCGGGATCGCTAAAGACGTAACAGCAAAAAGAGAAGCGGAAAAAGAACTCCGCGAAACAAAGGATCTTCTGGAATCTGTTATCTATCATTCTAGTGATGCGATTTCTGTCGTCCACTTAACTGATTACTCTGTAAAAGTAAATCCGGCGTTCGAATTCATATACGGATGGTCTCAAGAAGAGCTCAGCAACCTGACTTCACATATCCTTCCCGTAGTACCTGAAGATAAAGAAGCTGAATCTGAAAGACTGATGACGATCGTCAAGCATGGAGGCTACGTAAAAGGTGTAGAGACCATACGATTGACGAAGTGTGGCAAACGATTAAATGTAAGCCTTTCCTTAAGTCCGATCTATGGCGAGAAAGGTGAAGTCGTCGCACTCTCTGCGATCTCAAGAGATATTACGGATAAAAAACTAAAAGAAAAAGCGTTGAAAGAAAGCGAAGAAAAATATCGGATTATTGCAGAGAACACGACGGATCTAATTGGTGTCGTCGACTTAGAAGGAAACGTCAAATACGTATCCCCATCCAATCGTCTTCTACTCGGCTTTGATCCGTCGCTTTATGATGGAAAAAAGATTCAAGGATTCTTTCATTCAGATGATCGGGCAAAAGTAAGAATGGCGATGAACGAGATGGTTCAAACTCAAAAGCCTGTGAAGTTTGAAGTCCGATGCAAGCATGCTCATGGACATTGGGTAACCCTTGAAGCGAATGCGACCCCGATCGCAAACGATTCAGACCAGCCTGACTCGTTCGTTGTTGTAGCCCGCGACCTAACTGAACGAAAAAAGACAGAAGAAATGCTAAGAAAGTCTGACAAACTCTCTGTACTCGGTCAGCTTGCAGCTGGTGTTGCGCACGAGATCCGCAATCCACTTACTTCAATTCGTGGCTTTCTTCAGCTTCTGCAATCGAAGGCTTCAGAGAATGAAGATTATTACGAGATCATGCTCTCAGAGATCGATCGAATCAACAGCATCGTCGGAGAGTTTATGTTACTCGCCAAACCGCAAGCGATGAACTTTACACAAACCGATCTTCGCCAATTGTTGCGACACGTTATATCGATTCTTGATACACAGGCGATTTTAACGAATGTTCAGATCTATTTTGAGAGTGAACCTGATCTTCCAGAAATATGGTGTGTGGACAATCAAATCAAGCAAGTGTTCGTGAACATGCTAAAAAACGCGATCGAAGCGATGCCAACCGGTGGCTCTGTACATATCCATTTAAAGAGAGAAGGCGGATACGTAGTCGCTTCTTTCATCGATCATGGCTGTGGAATTTCAGAAGAACGTCTACCAACCTTAGGTGAGCCGTTTTATACCACAAAAGAAAAAGGTACCGGCCTCGGCCTCATGATCTGTTATAAGATTGTAGAGAACCATCATGGTAAAATCTTGATCAACAGCAAGATTGATGAAGGAACGACCTTCTCCATCCTGCTTCCGATCGATAAAAACAAGCCCGCGTCTTAAGGAGACGCGGGCTTGTTTTCTTCTGGGGCTCTTGGTTTAGCCCGCGGTTTGTCGAAAATCCGATAAAAATTTTTATCTACGGATATATTGCTTTTATTTACGGATATTTTTGGGATTACCTCGTAATTATTATGGATTACCTCGTAATTATCTTTTAAAGAGGCATTCAGAATACGTTGAAGTTAGTGTCGCTGCCTTACTTTTGGTACTTCCTAGTTTTTTGAACAAAAAAAGCTCTGATTCAATCAATAAACATTGAATCAGAACCATAAAGCTACTCTTTAATGACATTCCCACCTGCTGATTTTTCAAGTCTGTTCATAATCGCGACTCCAACGCCTGTTTTCGGAAAAACCTCTCCGAAAATCTGATCTACATCCGCTTCGTTAAATGCTCGCAACGCTTCGTATAGGTGTTGAGCCACCGTTTCTGGGTTGGAACGATTGCCAGCTGGAATCACACAATCCGCTTTATAAACATCTGCTCTTTCCTCTGTCGTCAAAATTCCTATCCGCTTTCCTGCTTCGCGCTCTTTATCCACAAGTCTCTGCAAAAATTCCACACTTCCGTCCACAAGAACGAACGGTGCGTCAGGTGCATAGTGTGTGTATTTCATACCTGGCGATTTCGGTGTATGCTTTTCGTTCTCTAATCCCGGATCAACAACAACTCGCCCTGCACCGGCAACTTTTTCTAGCTCTTCTAACGTGATTCCGCCAGGTCTTAATATTGTGACAACCTCACCTGTACATTCAACAACCGTAGATTCAACGCCAACACCTGTTGAGCCGCCATCTACAATTCCCGGAATCCTGCCTTTCAGATCTTCATAAACATGCTGAGCTGAAGTGGGACTTGGTTTTCCAGATAGGTTCGCGCTTGGTGCTGCAAGCGGAACATCTGAAGCTGCGATAACGGCGAGTGCGATCTCATGGTCTGGCATCCTTACCGCAACTGTGGATAACCCTGCCGTCACTCTTTCACTAACGTTTTCACCTTTTGGCAAAACAATCGTCAAAGGTCCCGGCCAAAATGCATTCATCAATTTCTGAGCAGTGTCTGAAACAGAAGAAACTAGACCTTCCAATTGCGAGGTATCAGAGATATGAACGATCAGAGGGTTATCACTTGGTCTTCCCTTTGCTTCAAAGATGCGTTTAATCGCATCATCGCTTCTCGCATTTCCAGCCAATCCGTAGACCGTTTCTGTTGGGATAGCGACTACTTCGTTCTTATTTATCCACAGGGAAGCTTGAATAATATGTGGATGATTTATTAAAGATTTTTCTATTTTATCCACAGGCCAGCGTTCCGTTTGGAATGATTTCATATGATAAATCCTTTCTATTACTCAGGTCGACATGATACGGAAAGGTCGATTACAAAACTTTTATATCCACAGAGTTATACACATTTTGTCGGAAATTGTGGACAACTTGTTGACAATCTCTGATTAATCCAGTGCATAAGCTAAAAGTTCTGCTCCTGATGTTGCGTTATTTTTTATATGATCTGCACTCTCAATATGTGGAGGCACTTTATCTTTAGGAATCGTTTTAAACGAAAGTTGCTCAAACATGTGAACAGCTTTCGTAAGTAAATAAAGGGTTTCGACTCCTTTATCTTTTGAGTATACCAAAATTTTATCAATGAGTTTAAGCAGAAGCGTCTCTGAGGAATATTTCTGCTTCAGTACGAAAGAACGGAGCAAACCGTCGTTTCCGATTCTCTCCAAACCTACTGTACCAATCGTCTCGCCTTGATCGTTTACCACGACTAAATAATTTTCGATGCTATCTTTGATGCCTTCTGACTGAAGTCCAGCTTTTCCGACTAGCTGTAAAAGATCTTTTGCTTCGTGTTGCATAGCCTGCCTTAAAATAATCGTCATCACTAACTCCCCTATTCCTATATAATTTCAGCCTTCGTTCGGCTGTTTTCCATCACTTCATCCGAAAATCATTTTTAAAAAAAGAAGGCTAACCACCATTCGGTTACCTTCTTCATTTTCTATAATCTATGAAAATAGGGAGGAAAATATGCACATTTTAAGAGAATAAGGAGCCTACAAAGCTAAACAGGCTATCAAATAGTTCTACCACAAAGAATTTCGTCTCTATTTCCTCAGCTTGATCTGCTTGATCTGCTTGATCCGCTTCATCCGCACCTGCATCAGCAGCCGTATCTACTGCATCACTTTTGCCTTCTTTGTTCTCTTTTACAGCATCGCCATTTTCAAAATCTAGGAAGCATAATGGCGGGAATAGTACACACCACCAGTTCTTCCCTTCACCTTCACCAAGTGTAATCAATACTGCTTCATATTGTCCGGCTGGATAGATGAAATCGCCATACATTTTAGTAGGAAAAGCCACTTTGTTTAACTCTACAGAAAACGTCTTCTCAAGGCCTGCTTCATCTAGCTTACTTTGAACGATCTTTTCAATCGTTGGCAGTTGTTTACGAATGATCTCACGTGCTTCAGAAATCGTAGATAACTCATCCACCCAAGTTGTGATCTGGGCGTTCACTTCGTCACGGATCTCGCGCTTCAGCTTTTGGTCAGCAGCTGTATTGCTGTTTGCTAGAATGCGAAGTCTGATCGACTCTTCAGGTATTTTAACAGAGGCGTTCATTGTTGCGTTCGCCACCTTGGTTTGTGTTTCAAAAAATAAGAACATCACCGCTAAAGAGATAAGAACTAGAATAAAGAAATGATTGCGTTTTTTCATTGTTTTTTCCTCCCCCGTCGTATCTAACCACAGTTTGGACACGGTGGGATTTTTTCATACTAGTAATCTACTAAATTTCGTTCTGTCTGATTCGACATTCGTTAAAAGTGGTTGATTTCCGTTACAGATGCTCGCTTTCCGGGGGGCGTGCGGTGAGCCACCTAGCGCTCTGCACTGTTAGGTGTCTCACCTGTCCCGCTGATCCCCCAGGAGTCTCGCATCTTTCACTTCAATCAACTTTTCAAAGATGTGGGAGAGTAAGACCTGAAGAAAGTCTTTTCAAAGACAACCAAACAGGAGAAAAATTTACCAACTTGCATGCTGGTTCTTTTTCTGTTAACTTAAATGTGTAAACGGTTACATATTAGTTTTAGAGGAGGCGAAAATTTGGTTACCATTCGTGATGTGGCAAAGAAATCAGGTGTATCGATTGCGACGGTATCTCGCGTTTTGAATGCGAATGGATACGTTCATGAAGATACGCGAAAAAAAGTAATGGCTGCTGTTGATGAACTGAAGTACAGCCCAAATGAAGTCGCCCGTTCCCTCTATAAAAAGAAATCCAAACTGGTCGGTTTGTTGCTGCCGGACATCACGAACCCCTTCTTTCCACAGCTGGCAAGAGGTGTGGAAGACGAGATGCAAAAAGGCGGTTATCGTATTTTATTTGGAAACAGTGATGAGAATGCTGAGAAAGAGCTAGATTATTTGAACACGTTTATTCAAAACAATGTAGTAGGCATCATCTCAGCCACGAACAATAAAGCAAAAGACAACTATAAAAATCTTTCCATTCCTGTAGTCTTCCTAGACCGAACATCGACTGATTATCCATCGGTCTATGCGGATGGAAAAAAAGGTGGAAGAATGGCTGCAGAAGAGATTGTAAAAAGAGGCAGCAAGCGGATCACGATTTTAAAAGGTCCCGCGCACATCCAGCCTGCTCAAGATCGTTTTCAAGGCGCGTTAGAAGTTTTAAGTCAATCGAACATTGATTTTCATGTGATGTCGACTACGTCTTTTGCCTTTGAAGACGCAGAGAAATGGGCGAAAGAGCTTTTTGCAACGTATCCTGATACAGATGGTGTGTTAGCGAGCAACGATATTGTCGCCACAGCCGTCTTACATGAAGCTCTTCGGCTCGGAAAATCAATTCCGGAAGAACTGCAGATCATTGGATTTGATGATATTCCGCAGAGCAGTTTGTTGTTCCCTTCCCTTTCTACCATTCGTCAGCCGGCTTATGAGATGGGAAAAGAAGCGGCACAGCTGCTTATGAAGATCACTAATCAAGAAAAAATCCAGCAACATCAAGTTCAACTGCCTGTTACATTTATAGATCGAAACACAACAAGAAAGGTTGATGAAAATGGTTAAAATCGTAGTTATCGGAAGTTCTTCGATGGATCTCGTCGTTACATCTGATCAACGTCCAGGAGCAGGAGAAACCGTTCTCGGACGTTCATTTAAAACCGTACCCGGAGGAAAAGGAGCGAACCAAGCAGTCTCGGCTGCTCGTCTTGGAGCGGATGTTTACATGATTGGATGCGTGGGCGACGACCATTATGGAGCGGCGATCTTAGAGAACTTTAAACAAAACGGTGTTGATGTAACGAATGTGGAACCGGTTACAGATACAGAGAGTGGTACAGCTCATATTATTTTAGCTGAAGGTGATAACAGCATCGTCGTCGTAAAAGGTGCAAATGACTATGTGACACCTGAATATGTAAAAAAATCAGAATCACTCATCAAACAAGCGAATATGGTACTCATTCAACAAGAGATTCCTGAAGAAACGGTAGAATATGTAAGTGAGCTTTGCAAGGAGCTTGATGTTCCATTGTTATTGAATCCAGCACCAGCTCGCCCACTCTCTAAAAAAGTGATCGACTCGGCTAGCTACATTACACCGAACGAGCATGAAGCTGCTGTTCTTTTCAATGGCCTATCAACAGAGTCAGCACTGAAACAGTATTCGAACAAAGTGTTTATTACAGAAGGAAAAAAAGGCGCTCGTTATTTTGATGGTGAAAAAGAGATCACCGTTCCCTCTTACACAGTAGAGGCGATAGATACGACCGGTGCTGGAGATACGTTCAATGCGGCATTAGCTGTTGCTTTAGCAGAAGGTAAAAACATCACTGAAAGTTTGCAGTTCGCTAACCGAGCCGCTTCCCTATCCGTTACGAAGTTCGGTGCTCAAGGCGGCATGCCAAATCGTATAGAAGTGGAGGAATCTCTATGAAACGACACGGCATCTTAAACAGTCATATTTCAAAAGTGTTAAGTGACCTCGGCCACACCGATCTTATCGTGATCGCGGATGCTGGTCTTCCTATTCCAAGCGATGTTCCGCGGATCGATCTGGCACTCACGCTTGGCGTACCGAGCTTTACAGATGTTGTTTCCGCTGTATCAAATGATATGGTCGTGGAACAAGTGATACTTGCAAGTGAGATCAAAGAGAAAAATGAGAAAACTTTGATGTTTATAAACGAAACTTTCTCTGAAACAGAAAAAAAATTCGTTTCTCACGAAGCGTTCAAACAATTAACAAAGCAGGCGAAAGTAGTCATTCGAACCGGTGAAATGACACCATATGCCAACTGTATCCTGCAAGCAGGTGTAATCTTCTAAAAGAGGTGATCGTGTTGCACATTCAAATGAACGACATATATAAAGCATTTGGTGCCAATCAAGTTTTATCCGGTGTTGACTTCGACCTTCAAAGAGGCGAAGTGCATGCCCTAATGGGTGAGAATGGTGCCGGGAAATCAACATTGATGAACATTTTAACCGGACTTCATAAACGAGATTCGGGAACCATCAAGATCGATGGACAAGAACAATATTTTGATAACCCGAAAGAAGCTGAGAAGCACGGAGTCGCGTTCATACACCAAGAATTGAACGTATGGCCTGACATGACCGTGCTCGATAACCTTTTTATCGGAAAAGAGCTGCGGTCACCGTTCGGTCTTTTAAAAACAAAAGAAATGAAAGCGTTGGCAAAAAAGCAATTTGAAAAACTAGCCGTCACCATTCCACTTGAAAAAGACGCAGGACTCTGTTCAGTTGGACAACAGCAGATGATCGAGATCGCGAAGGCGCTTATGACAAACGCCAAAGTTATCATTATGGATGAGCCGACCGCTGCCCTTACAGAGCGTGAGATCGAAAAATTGTTTGATGTGATCAACGCCCTACGAAAAGATGGTGTATCGATCGTTTACATCTCACACCGAATGGAAGAGATTTTCGCGATTTGTGACCGTATTACGGTGATGAGGGATGGTAAAACGGTTGATACTAAAGCAATCTCAGAGACTAGTTTTGATGAAGTGGTGCGAAAGATGGTAGGCCGTGAGCTTACAGATCGCTTTCCGGAACGAAATCCGCAAGTTGGTGAGACTGTTTTAGAAATAAAGAACGCGACGAGAAATGGGATCTTTGAAAATATCAGTTTCTCAGTAAGGGCCGGTGAGATCGTTGGCGTTTCAGGCCTAATGGGTGCAGGTCGTACGGAGATCATGCGCGCATTATTCGGTCTCGATCAGCTTGATTCTGGCGAGATCTTAGTTAGCGGTCAGAAGGTAACGATCAAAAACCCATACGAAGCAGTGAAACGTGGGATCGGTTTTATTACTGAAGACAGAAAGAACGAAGGCTTAGTGCTCGATTTTTCGATACGTGAAAACATGGCGCTGCCGAACTTGAAAAGTTTTTCTAAAAATGGCGTGATCGATTATAAAACAGAGACTGACTTTGTAGACATGCTTATCAAGCGATTACAGATTAAAACCGAATCGGGCGAAACGAACGCCAAGAACCTTTCCGGTGGCAACCAGCAAAAAGTTGTAATCGCGAAATGGGTTGGGATCGGACCGAAAGTATTGATATTGGACGAGCCAACAAGAGGCGTTGACGTTGGTGCGAAACGGGAGATCTATCAGTTGATGAACGAACTCACCGATCGTGGTGTAGCGATCATCATGGTTTCGTCAGAACTTCCAGAAATTCTTGGTATGAGTGATCGCATTCTTGTCGTACACGAAGGACAGATCAGCGGTGAGCTCACGAAGACTGAAGCGACACAAGAAAGAATTATGACATATGCAACGGGAGGACAATAAAATGAAAACGTCACCGGCTAAAGTAAATCATGTAGAAAATTTAATGCAAAAACTTGGACCTCTATTAGGACTGTTGATTCTCGTCACGATTGTCTCGATTCTAAATCCTAGTTTTTTAGAACCACTAAACTTATTAAACTTGCTGCGACAAGTCGCAATAAACGCACTTATCGCCTTTGGTATGACATTCGTTATTCTAACAGGCGGAATCGACTTATCCGTTGGTGCCATACTCGCGTTATCGAGTGCACTGATGGCGGGAATGATCGTATCCGGCGTCGATCCGATGCTAGCGATCTTAATCGGCTGTTTGCTAGGTGCTGTAATGGGTGCGATCAACGGCCTTTTGATCACAAAAGGAAAAATGGCTCCTTTTATTGCTACACTCGCAACGATGACCATTTTCCGTGGACTAACGTTAGTATATACAGATGGTAATCCGATCACGGGTCTTGGCGAGAGCTATATGTTCCAACTTTTTGGACGCGGTTATTTCTTAGGCATACCTGTTCCAGCGATTACAATGATGCTTGCTTTTGCAGCGTTTTGGGTGATCCTTCATAAAACACCGTTTGGTCGAAAAACGTATGCGATTGGCGGAAACGAGAAAGCCGCGATTATCTCAGGTATCAAAGTGACAAAAGTTAAAGTCATGATCTATTCACTAGCAGGACTATTAGCTGCACTGGCTGGGGCCATCCTTACGTCGCGTCTGAACTCTGCTCAACCGACTGCCGGCACATCGTATGAACTCGATGCGATCGCAGCTGTTGTTCTTGGTGGAACAAGCTTATCCGGTGGTCGTGGACTGATCGTCGGAACATTGATCGGTGCATTGATCATCGGGACGTTGAACAATGGTTTGAATCTATTAGGTGTATCATCATTCTTCCAAATGGTCGTAAAAGGGATCGTTATTCTGATCGCGGTATTGATCGACCGTAAAAAAGCAGCGTAGGAGGGTTTCTAAATGAAAAAAGCTTTAATACTCATCATGTCTTTATCTGTTTTCTTGTTAGGTGCCTGTTCATTAGAGCCCCCTTCATGGGCAAAGCCGGCTAAAAAAGGTGACGGAGAAAAGATTAAAATCGGTTTATCCGTTTCAACGCTTAACAACCCGTTCTTCGTATCTATGAAAAATGGCGTGATTGATGAAGCGAAAAAGCAAGGTGCCGAAGTGATTGTTGTCGATGCACAGAATGATTCTGCGAAACAGGTAAACGATGTAGAAGACCTTTTGCAGCAAGGCATTGACGCTCTGTTGATCAATCCAACTGATTCAGCAGCAATTTCAACGGCTGTTCAATCCGCGAACAACCTGGATGTTCCAGTTGTCACACTCGACCGTTCAACAGATAAAGGAGATGTCGCCACTCTTGTTGCCTCTGATAATGTAAAAGGTGGCCAGATGGCGGGTGACTTTATAGCAGAAAAGCTCGGTGAAGGTGCAAAAGTGGCTGAATTAGAAGGTGTTCCTGGAGCTTCGGCAACACGTGAACGCGGAAAAGGATTCCACAATGTAGCTGATGAAAAGTTAGACGTTGTAGCTAAACAAACGGCTGACTTCGACCGTACAAAAGGGTTAAACGTCATGGAAAACGTCCTTCAAGGAAATCCAGATATTAAAGCCGTGTTCGCGCATAACGATGAAATGGCGCTGGGCGCACTTCAAGCGATCAACAGCTCTGGACGTGATGTTCTTGTTGTTGGCTTTGACGGAAATGAAGATGCGATCAATGCTGTAAAAGAAGGAAAACTCGCAGCAACCGTCGCACAGCAGCCTGACCTGATCGGTGAACTCGCTGTAAAAGCAGCATCAGACGTACTTGCAGGAAAGAAAGTAGAAAAGAAGATTGCAGCACCTCTGAAGTTGATGGTGAAAGAATAAGAGCAAAGAAAAGTAACTAAAATCCGGAGAAGTACCATGTACTTCTCCGGATTTTAGTTTTCATTCATTAACGTATGTGGCTGATGTGTGTAAAATTAGATGAAGTGTGCGAAAGTTATGTCGAATAGTGTGGAGTTGATATTAAAACGTGCGCAAAGTTCCTTAAAGTGAGTGTAAATGACCTAAAAGTGTGCGAACGTGTAATAATAATAAATACACGTACCGTAAAAGGCACTCATTATTTAAGAATGTTTAATTTTCACACAAACGGCCGACGGATTATGTCGGCCGTTTGTCTTTGGGGTCTGACCCGGGTCAGACCCCATTTCCCACTTTATTTCCCGAGGAGGGCAAACACCATGCGGTCCTTGCCGCTGATGTCTTCCTTTACATACACATCCGCACCAGGGAACGTGACACGAAGCATGCCCGCTACCGTCTCACCCTGCCCTGCTCCTACTTCAAAGCCTACGATCGCTTTTTCTTTTAGAACGAGAGGCAATTCTTCCATGAATCGTCTATAGAACACATAACCGTCTTTCCCACCGCTTAATGCCCTCATCGGTTCACGGTCTTTTACGATCGTTTCAAGGACCGCGATCTCATGATCAGGAATGTACGGCGGATTCGATACGACAACATCAAGTTTTTTCCCACTACTGATAAAAGGCTGTAAAAGGTCACCGTGCAGGAATGTAACCTCTGCACCAAGTCGTTCTGCGTTTCCTTTTGCTACCTCAATCGATTCCTCTGCTATATCAACCGTGAAAACGTTCAGTCGTTCATTCTCCAGTGCTAACGAGATCGAAATGGCACCGCTACCTGTTCCGATATCTGCAACATCCACCTGCTCATCTTCACGAAAATGTTCTGAAATAAGCGCTAGTGTGTGCTCTACCAACTCTTCTGTTTCTGGTCTCGGAATTAAAACTTCTTTGTTCACAGAAAACGTTCGACCGTAAAATTCCTCTTTACCGGTAATGTACTGAACAGGCTCTCCTTCAACGTGGCGAGCGACCGCAGATTTAAGCTGCGCTTCCATCTCTTCACTCATCACATCATGAAGACGCATAAGCATCTCCGTTCTGTTCACATCGCCTAAAACATGTCTCATCAAAATTTCTGCTGCAAAGCTTTCCCGTCCGTTTTCAGCTAAAAAAGAAGAAGCCCACGCGAGGGCTTCATGAACTTTTGTACTCATTTTACGCGTCCGCCTGAGCTTTCATCTTGCTTGTTTGGTCTTCTGTAATCAATGCTTCAACGAACTCATCCATCTTACCAAGAAGGATCTGATCAAGCTTTTGAATCGTTAAACCGATACGGTGATCGGTCACACGGTTTTGCGGGAAGTTGTACGTACGAATACGCTCTGAACGGTCACCTGATCCAACCGCACTCTTACGTGTTTCATCATACTCTTTTTGAATTTCGCGCTGAATCTTATCATATACACGTGCACGAAGAACCTTCATCGCTTTTTCTTTGTTCTTGATCTGTGATTTTTCATCCTGACACGATACAACTGTACCTGTAGGAACATGTGTTAAACGAACCGCTGATTGAGTCGTGTTTACAGACTGCCCTCCAGGACCAGAAGATGTAAACGTATCAACACGAACGTCTTTTTCATGAATCTCCACTTCAACTTCTTCAGCCTCTGGAAGTACAGCAACCGTCGCTGTAGACGTATGGATACGTCCGCCTGATTCAGTTGAAGGGACACGCTGAACACGGTGTGCTCCGTTTTCATATTTAAGCTTCGAATAAGCACCGGCACCATTGATCATAAAGATAATTTCTTTGTATCCGCCAAGCTCTGTGTATGAAGCTTCGATTACTTCAGACTTCCATCCTTGCATCTCTGCATAGCGTGTGTACATACGGTAAAGGTCGCCAGCGAAAAGTGCTGCCTCGTCTCCACCTGCTGCACCACGAACCTCGACGATAACGTTCTTGTCATCGTTCGGATCTTTTGGAAGCAATAGAATTTTTAACTGAGCCGTAAATTCTTCGATCTGTTGGTTAAGGCCAGAGATCTCTTCTTTTACCATCGCAGTCATCTCAGCATCAAGCTTATCTTCAAGCATTAGTTTTGCTTCATCTAATTGCTCTTTCGCTTCTTTATACTCACGGTAAACAGCTACCGTTTCTTGAAGGGAAGATTGCTCTTTTGAATAATCGCGCAGCTTATTCGTATCATTTATAACCTCAGGGTCACTGAGTAATTCATTTAACTTGTCATATCTTGCTTCGATCGTCTCTAAACGTTCTAACATGGTTTTTCACCTCTGTTTTATATGCATAACATTATAATTATAGACTATTACAGGTGTTACAGTCAAAAGCAAAAAGGAACGAAATCAATAAAAAAGGCCGCCCTTTCCTTAAAAAGAGAGCCTTTATGAAACTTAAAGACGATATTTACATTTTTCGTTTTTGCAGCGACTCTCTCATCGATTCTGCCAATTCTTTCACGTTGATCAATCTTTGTACCTTCGCAGCATCTTTTAAAAAGCCATACTTGATTCTGTTGGATTCTGTAACTGAAATACGCGCAGGGTGTTTTTCAATTAAGACCATCTCATCACCTGCTGCAACCAATCCTTCTTTTATAACACGCAGGTAATAACCGGTTCGCCCTGTATCTACTACCTTTTTGATCATATCTGGTCGACAAAGTATAGAAGCTAGTGTCTGACAAGGTTGACGAGGCTGTGTGATCTGTACGATCGCCTCACCGACTGAAAACACGTCACCGATACAAACATCATCCTCTAAAAGACCTTTAACAGTAAGGTTTTCTCCAAATGCGGGGACAGACAACGGCGCTTTTAAATTCAGCTCAGTCGTCCACTTTTCATAGTGCTCAGATGGATACACACATACTGCTTTATCTGTTCCACCATGGTGCTTCGTATCCCCTACTCCGTCACCTTCAAAATGAGTTTTATGTAAAAAAACAGGTTGCTGCTGCGGCGTTTTATTATAGGCTGTAAAAAAAGTTTTAGTTTGTGTCTTAACTTCTTCTGGCAGCTTAATGTTTAACGATGCTATATTGCCCATCATTCCCCTCACCTCACAAAAAGCATAGCACAGGACAAAAGGAAATTAATAGGAAAAGATATTGCGACGCAACTGCTCGTAATCGATACGTTCTTGGTTCATTCGAATCGCTTTCGTCAGCTCCTCGATCACCACTTTTTCGTTCGTGATCACATTGAACACATAAGGGATGGTCGCAAAATGACCTAGAAAATGCGTACAGCCAACATAACGCGGATTGTCCGTTTGATTTTGATTCTTATATTTAATAATAAAATTGCCCATGCCTTCATAGACAGGATCCAATGGTTTTTGTTCAAGCTTTTTTATCAGTGTATGAATCGGCTGAACCGGTGCGTTCCAGTCCGTTCCGTTCGATTTGATCTCTAGCACAGTCCACCACCTCTTTCTACTATCATAGTTCGTTTTAACTCTGCACTTCTTGTTGGTCAAAGTGAAGAGAGTTGTGGCATCATACTTATAAACGTTACTTTTTTCGCAACAATGGGAATACTATATGGTTAGAGAGACGTAAGGAGCTGATCAGATGAAATATTGCATTATTGGTGGAGATGCGGCTGGTATGAGTGCCGCGATGCAGATTGTTCGAAATGAAAAAGATGCTAACATAACCGTTCTTGAAAAAGGCGGTATCTATTCTTATGGACAATGTGGACTTCCTTATGTAGTAGGCGGGCTCATCCCTTCTACTGATGAACTTATCGCTCGCAGTATTGAGACGTTCCGGGAAAAATACGGCATGGATGCTCGTACGTTTCATGAGGTAAAAGCTGTAGATACCACCTCTAAAAAAGTGACTGGTATACATACGAAGACAGGGCAATCTTTTGAGGTGCCATATGATAAGCTCTTAGTTGCGACAGGGGTTAGTCCGATCATACCGAAGCAATGGACAGGATTGCATCTACAAGGAATCTATCCGCTTAAGACGATTCCTGATGCCGAGAATCTAATGGCTGGGTTAAAAAATGTTCAACACGTAACCATCATCGGTGGAGGATACATCGGTCTTGAGATGGCTGAAAACGTACTAAGACTCGGTAAAAAGGTACGTATCATCCAGCGCAGCAATCAGCTTGGAAATATCTTTGATTCGGATTTTGCTCCATTCATTCATGAAGAAGCAGAGAAACATGGTATGGAACTTTGTTTAGAAGAAGAAGTGCTCGGTTTTAAAGGCGACGATCATGTTCAATTCATAAAAACAGCCAAAAAAGACTATCCAACAGATCTTGTTATCGTTTCGGTTGGTGTGTCGCCGAATACAGACTTTTTAAAAGATACGGACGTGGCACTCAATGAACAGGGAGTTATCGTCGTAAATGAGTCGATGGAAACAAATGTGGATGGTGTGTATGCTGCAGGTGATTGCGCGACCCATTATCACCGAGTTAAGAAACTAAATGATCATATTCCACTTGGAACAACAGCGAACAAACAAGGGCGGATCGCTGGATTGAACATGGTTGGTGTGAAGAAACCTTTCAAAGGAATTGTCGGAACGTCAATCATACAATTCATGGACCTAACACTAGGAAAAACCGGCCTGTCAAATAAAGAAGCAGAAAAACTGAATATTCCTTTTGCAGAGATCAAGATTACATCGAAAAGTCATGCCGGTTATTATCCTGATCCAAAGAAATTAGAAATAAAACTAACGTATCACAAAGAGACAAAGAAGTTACTAGGTGCACAAATTGTCGGTGAAGAAGGCGTAGATAAACGGATCGACGTCCTCGCAACAGCCCTTTATCATGAGATGGACGTAGAGGAATTGGCAGATTTAGATCTGGCATACGCTCCTCCATATAACGGTTCGTGGGATCCCATTCAGCAAGCAGCTCGAAGACTTGGGAAATAAATTGGGAAATGGGGTCTGACCCCATTTCCCGTTTTATTTCCCACAATGTTTAATGATCGATTTTCAGTGAGAAATTATATCTCGGAACAGCTCGTTCTACGGCGTTCATAATTTTACGATGCGTAGCTGCTCGTTCTTTCTTGGACATATCATGCGGTACATTTACATGAATGTGTGCATAATTTCCATTTACTGTGACCATCTGCGGATTGATCCCAGATGAGTCAATAACAGCCTGACGAATCATATCCTGATCATCGGACAGGTCAAATCGCGTGGTATTCATCGTCCGATAATCATTTGGATTCATATTCGTGTCATAGCTGAAGTTGTTTCGTGGTTCGTTTTTGGTTAGGTGGTAATTGATAATCCCATGACCAAACAGGTTATCCCGAATATCCCGTTTATCTTCATGAGCGGCAGGCTCAATTTTAGCCCCTTCTTCTTTATAAGACTGCATAGGTGAACATGCTGTTGTTACCAATAGTGCAAAAAGCGGCGCATACATTGCCTTTTTCACTATAAACACCTCCCATATCGTTAGGATTTCCTGTTTTGGAGGTGATTATGTTGTTAGGTGGTGAGCCGTTTCTAGGGGGATAATTGTGATGAGTAGCGATGAATCCACAAATTTGGAGCTAGAATCCAAAAGTTTTGGCCTCCAATCCATAAATTCCTGCATTCAATCCACAAGTTTTGGGCATTTATCCACGAGTCGACACACTGCGACATTTTCCGACCCCACTCCAACTGCATGCTGTCTTCCGCAAGCACCACCAACGTCAAAAAAAGCCCGAGAGCACAAAGCTCCCGGACGATATCATATCAAATCACACACTATATTATTTCAACCGACCTTCTAAGCCCTCTGCGCCTGATAGGAGGTTTCTTTTCTTTCCTGGTACTTCATGACAATGGCGGCAGCGCGGTTCATATGACTCCGAGGCTCCCACTAAAATCACTGGATCATCGTAAGAAGCAGGTCTGTTATCGATCAAACGCTGTGTACGGCTCGCAGGTGATCCACAAACCATGCAGATTGCTTGAAGCTTTGTCACATGTTCAGCAAGAGCCATCATCTTCGGAACGGGTCCGAACGGCTCGCCTTTAAAGTCTTGATCAAGTCCTGCAACGATAACGCGCAGTCCTTGGTCCGCTAGTTCTTGAGCAACTGGTATGATATCTTCATCAAAGAATTGCACTTCGTCGATCGCTACGACTTCGGTTTCGGGTAATACATTTTTTAAGATCTCAACAGAACGCCCAACTGGTTCAGCCATAACAGCTGTTCCATTATGAGACACAACCGATTCCTCGCTGTAGCGGTTATCAATCAGCGGCTTAAACACCTGTACTTTTTGCTTTGCATACGTCGCTCTTCTTACACGGCGGATAAGTTCTTCTGATTTTCCAGAGAACATGCTTCCGCAGATCAATTCGATCCAGCCATTTTGTTTCATCACATACATGGCCTGCTCCCCCTTTCGCAACAATGTTTCCCTTAGTATGTACGAAATGCATGATGTTTTACCATACATAAACGTTCGGTACTGGAGTGCTCGACTCCTTTTAAGGCGTATAAAAAACCCGGTCCATCAAAACAGTTACCGAGTTCTTGTTTTCTATAAAATACAAAAGAAAAAAGGGCAAGAAAGACTCCTGCCCTTTTACTTGCAACAAATTACTTAAGGTTGTATTTCTTCTTAAAGCGGTCAACACGTCCACCAACATCAGAGAACTTCTGACGTCCAGTGTAGAACGGGTGAGTGTCAGAACTAACATCCACTTTGATTACTGGATATTCGTTACCATCTTCCCATTTCATTGTCTCGCTTGAAGACAAAGTTGAACCTGAAAGGAAGCTAAATCCGCTTTGAGCGTCAACAAAGATAACCTTTTTATAATTCGGATGAATTCCTTGTTTCATTCTAATTCCACTCCTTCTGCCCTGTTTCCTATGCGGAAGCAGAGTTATAAACACATAAAAATAGTATAACAGGGACAAAACCCATTTGCAACCATACTTTTTTGTTAGTTTGTTACGGGTTTAGCTCTCTTTGGCGCGCCCTTTTTTTCACTTTCAAAAAGCTCGAAAAACTCTTCGTTATTCTCTGTTTTACGCATACGTTTCATGAACTTATCTACGAAATCGAACGAATCATCCATCGTTTTACGGATCGACCAAAGTGCTTCAAGATGATCTTTTGCGATAAGCATCTCTTCTTTTCTCGTTCCAGAACGGCGAATGTCGATCGCAGGGAAGATACGGCGCTCAGCAAGCTTGCGGTCTAAGTGAAGCTCCATGTTTCCTGTTCCTTTGAACTCCTCGTAGATCACATCATCCATACGAGATCCCGTATCGACTAGTGCCGTTGCTAAAATCGTTAAGCTTCCACCTTCTTCGATGTTACGAGCCGCACCGAAGAAACGCTTCGGACGGTGGAACGCAGCAGGATCGATACCACCAGATAGAGTACGACCACTTGGAGGAATAACCAGGTTGTATGCACGCGCCAGACGTGTGATGCTATCAAGCAGAATTACAACGTCCTTCTTATGCTCAACAAGTCTCATCGCACGTTCCAGAACAAGCTCTGCTACTTTAATATGATTTTCAGGCACTTCATCAAACGTTGAGCTTACTACGTCTCCTTTTACAGAACGTTCAATATCTGTTACTTCCTCAGGACGCTCATCGATAAGCAAAACGATCAGTTCTGCTTGCGGGTTGTTCGTCGTCACACTATGTGCGATTTCCTTCAGCAAGCTTGTCTTACCTGCTTTTGGAGGAGCGACGATCAGACCACGCTGACCAAAACCTACAGGTGCCATCATATCGATGATACGCGTTGAAATGTTGTTGCTCGTTGTCTCCATAACCATTTTCTTTTCCGGATAAAGAGCCGTGAGTGCAGGAAAGTGCACGCGTTCTTTCGCCGTTTCAGGATCCTCACCATTAACCGCGTTAACCTGTAAAAGACCATAATAACGTTCGTTTTCTTTAGGAGGACGAACTTTCCCTGATACTTTATCACCGTTTCTTAGATCGAAGCGACGGATCTGTGAAGCTGAGATATAGATATCTTGAGAACTTGGTGAATAGTTGATCGGACGTAAGAAGCCGAAACCTTCGTTCGGAATAATCTCCAAAATACCTTCCATAAAAGAATAACCGTCAAGCTCTGCTTGTGCTTTTAAAATCGAGAACATCAACTCACGCTTTGTCAGTTTCCCGTAATATTGAATATTGAATTGTTTGGCAAGCTCATAAAGCTCTTTTAATTTCTTTGTCTCTAATGTTGCTAAATCTATCCCCATAGTGACACCACGCTTTTCTATTAATAACTAACTAAACATATATTTTAAAATTATGATGGGATTTTTGTGTTTGTTTTGTTGGTTTGGTTTTTGAAAATGGAAGGAGTTCCTTTGAAAGTTAAGGGTATTAGTGGGTATGAAGAAAATATTAACCTAATGAATCATACTTCTTATTTTAACCACATATTTGGTCTTTAATCAAGCAACAGAAACTCAAGCAAATGACTATCTAACGAGAATTTACAATACATGCTGAGCTTTTGCAACTGAAATCGAAATTTGTTCATGTATTTGTAACGGAAAGACCGGACGAAATTGTCCGGCCTTCCCTTTTACTTATGGTTTGATTACAAGATCTGGTTTCTTCTTTAAACTATGTCTTCCATCAATAAATCGTACGGTTCCAGACTTTGCACGCATAACAACGGATTGAGTTGTACCCGTTGATCCGTCAAAACGCACTCCTTTTAAAAGCTCGCCGTCTGTAACGCCTGTTGCAGCAAAAATCGCATCGTCGCCTTTTACAAGGTCGTCCATGTATAATACACGATTAACGTCGTCGATGCCCATGCGTTTGCAGCGTTCTAATTCTTCGTCGTTTTGAGGAAGAAGCTTTCCTTGAAGCTCTCCGCCAAGGCATTTTAACGCAACAGCTGCGATTACACCTTCAGGAGCTCCACCAGAACCGAATAAAATATCAACGCCCGTATCGTCAAACGCTGTATTGATCGCCGCCGCAACATCGCCATCAGAAATCAGCTTGATACGCGCACCCGCTTCACGGATATCTTGAATGATTTTCTCGTGACGCGGTCGGTCTAGAATTACCGCAACCAAGTCTTCGATATTCTTATTTTTCGCTTCTGCTACTGCTCGTAAGTTATCAATAACAGGTGCGTTGATGTCAATCTTCCCAACACTCTCACGACCAACAGCGATCTTGTCCATGTACATGTCTGGTGCGTGAAGTAAGTTTCCGTGGTCTGCAATCGCTAAGACCGCTAAAGCATTCCACGTTCCTGATGCGACGATGTTCGTTCCTTCTAACGGATCAACTGCAACATCAACGCGCGGGCCATAGCCTGTCCCTAATTTTTCACCGATATAAAGCATAGGAGCTTCATCCATCTCGCCCTCACCGATTACAACTGTCCCTTTCATCGGAACCGTGTCAAAAACGTTACGCATCGCAGTTGTTGCTGCATCATCCGCTTCGTCTTTCTTTCCTCTTCCCATCCATCGTGCTGATGCAAGAGCTGCCGCTTCTGTTACACGAACAAGCTCCATCGATAAACTTCTCTCCATGTGTGTTCCCCTCCCCATAACTTAACCGCTTGCATATTTATCCTGAAGAAAAATCACCAGGTGATGGTGATTTCTCACTTTAACTTATGAATTCTTAAGCTCTTCCATCTCTTCAGCACCTAAGCTCTCACGCCAAACTTTAGCACCAAGCCCTTTTAACTTGTCTACTAAAGATTCATAGCCGCGATCGATATGCTCAAGGCCAGAGATTTCTGTAACACCTTCAGCCATAAGACCCGCTACAACTAGCGCTGCTCCAGCACGAAGGTCAGAAGCTTTCACTTTTGCACCTTCAAGCTTCGCTGGCCCATTTATTATAGCAGAACGTCCTTCTACTTTCACATTCGCTCCCATACGGCGAAGTTCGTCGATATGTTTGAAACGCGCACTGTAGATCGTATCCGTTACAATGCTCGTTCCTTCAGAGCTTGTTAAGAGTGAAGTGAACGGCTGCTGCAGATCCGTTGGAAACCCTGGATAGACGAGCGTTTTTATGTCAACGCTCTTCAGTGGATCTTTTCCACGATAAACGAGCACTTGATCATCTTTTGTTTCAATGTATACACCCATCTCTCTCAATTTGGCAATGAGAGATTCTAAGTGTAGAGGAATCACATTGTCTAGCAATACTTGCTGACCCATTGATGCTGCTAAAATCATGTATGTTCCCGCTTCAATGCGGTCAGGAATGATCGAGTGACGGCAGCCATGCATCTTGTCAACACCATCGATACGAATAACATCTGTTCCTGCTCCTTTGATCTTCGCACCCATACTTGTTAAAAGGGTAGCTACATCAATGATTTCAGGTTCTTTAGCCGCGTTTTCAATGATCGTTTGCCCTTTTGCTCTTACTGCCGCGAGCATGATATTGATGGTCGCACCAACACTAACAACATCTAAGTAGATTCGTGCACCAACGAGCTCGTCCGCGCGTAGATAGATCGCGCCTTGCTCGTTCGTTACTTTTGCGCCTAACGCTTCAAAGCCTTTGATGTGCTGATCAATCGGGCGAGGTCCTAAATTACAGCCTCCCGGCAATCCGATGACCGCTTTTTTGAAACGGCCGAGCATCGCACCCATCAAATAGTACGAAGCACGAAGCTTTTTTACTTTTCCGCTCGGTAGCGGCATCGCAATCATTTTTTCAGGGTTAACCGTTAGAGTCTGATTCTCATCCAGGTAAGCTTCCCCTCCGATTTCCTCTAACAGATCACGTAAAATTCGAACGTCTGATATGTTAGGCAAACCATCTATGGTAACGGTGGATTCTGCTAATATCGTTGCGGGGATCAACGCCACCGCACTGTTTTTTGCTCCGCTTATATGGACCGTTCCTTCTAGAGGATAGCCCCCTTCAATCATCAGTTTTTCCATGGTAAACTCCTTTCAGTAAGAGTCACAAAAGTTGTGATTGCATTACCTTTTTAGATAGTACTATTATTTACCAATATTTTCTTTTCATGTATGAAAATTTGTGTGTTGCTTTGTTGCGTTTGAAAGTAGTTGATTTCCTTTTCAGGTGCTCGCTTTCCGCGGGGCAGGCGGTGAGCCACATTCGTACGTTTCACTCTTAAGTGTCTCACCTGCCCACCTGTCCCGCAGGA
>NZ_JARMFC010000003.1:0-44434 GCF_036213205.1 Fictibacillus nanhaiensis | reverse complement strand
CTTTTAGGGGTCACTTCAATTCAGCGGGTTACTTTTTTTATTACTCAGTTGTTGTCCCATCGCCAGCTCCTGTTCCCGTACCTTCACCATCATCCGCTGGTGGTGGATCAGTTGGTGGCGGATCAGTTGTCGGAGGCGGCTCCGTTGGAGGTGGATCTGGCACTGTCGGTGGATCTTCAGGTTCAGGTTCTGTTCCAGGATCATCCGGGTTGTCATCCTGTGGTGGTGGCGGATCAGCCTCATCCTCTGGCTTTGTAGGAGGAGGCTCTGTTTGTTTCTCCTCTTCTTTCTTTTTCTCGTCTTCCTTAACCTTGTCTGAATCTTTCTTTTCGTTCTTATCTTCATCATTCTTATTACTCTTCGCTCGGTCTTTCTTATCTGCTTTTTTGGTTTTAACCGGCGCAGTCATATCTTTTAGTGATGTACCTTTTACGATGAGTTCTTTTGTGACGTTAGATCCATAACTACTTTTTGTTACATAGCCAGTATCTTTATTAATGTAGACTTCCTCAACTGATTTAGGCTTAGAAAATCCAGCGGTCTTTTTGTCCTTTGACACTTCTGAGACGATAGACTTGAAAATATATTTGGCGATCTTTTGGTCTTCAGGTGTTAGGTAGCTCTCAGCTGTTGTTTTGTCATAGCCCGTCCATACAGCGGCTGTGTAATTTGTTGTATAACCTGCGAACCAAGAGTCACTAGAGCCCTTTTTAATATGATCAAGCCCGTCCGGCATGTTAGTAGTTCCGGTTTTTCCTGCAACCTCTAAACCGGGGATAGCGGCTAGCGTCCCTGTTCCTCGTTTGACAACATCTTTAAGCATATCTGTAATCATATAAGCCGTGTAATCATGCATGACCGCAACAGGCTTAGATTCGTACTTTGTTTCATAACCATCCGGATATTTCACACTACGAAGAGTGGTCGGTTTATGATAGACACCTTGGTTTCCAAATGCCGTATAAGCGCCTGCTAGTTCTAAAGGTGAGGGACCTTTACCAAATCCGCCAATGGCATAGGCTGGATGAGCAGTTTTAATCGGAATACCTAGCTGTTTGGCAAAGCTTACCGCATCCTCTGAACCAACTTCCATAAAGGTTTTGATCGCTGGAATGTTGTATGAATGAACGAGTGCTTCTCTCATGGAAACATCTCCATGAAATTCATCATCCCAGTTTCCCGCTTCCCAACCGTCAATCTCTAGCTCCTCATCTTTAATCTGTTTATACGTAGACCACTTAAACTTTTCTATCGCTGGACCATAATCCAAGATTGGTTTAATGGTCGAGCCAGGCTGACGTGTAATATCGGTCGCATAGTTAAAGCCTTTTTCAATATTTTGGTCACCGCTCGTTCGATTACCACCTATAGCACGGATAACACCGGTCTTTGTATCGAGTAAAGCGACACCAGCCTTAAACTTGTCATTTGGATATTTTACATATTCTTCTGTAGATAACACTTTTTCGGTATGAGCTTGAGCTTTTGGATCAAGAGTTGTATAAATCTTTAATCCGCCCTCATAGATCGCTCGTTCAGAAACTCCTTTTTCTTTCAATTCTTTAATCACTTGTTGAATAAAAGCATCATATTTTAATCGTTTTGCTTTTTCTTTGGAGAGGGAGTCTGTTACAGATGTGTTGACGGCTTCTTCTTTTTGATCTTTTGTGATTGCACCATTTTTATACATGAGCTGCAGTACGGTGTTTCGTCTTTCTTCCGCCACTTTAGGGTGAAGAAAAGGATCATAGCTGCTCGGCCTTTGTGGGAGGCCAGCTAAGAGTGCTGCTTCGGCAGGTGATAGATCTTTCAGTGGCTTATTAAAATATGTCTTTGAAGCTGTCGCTACACCATAAGCACCACTTCCAAAATAGATCTTGTTGAGGTACATCTCTAAGATTTGATCCTTTGAGTACTTTTGTTCTAACTGAATAGCAAGGTACGCTTCTTGCACTTTTCGTTCCAGGGTTTTGTCAGATGATAGAACAGAGTTTTTAATAACTTGCTGTGTGATCGTGCTTGCCCCTTCAGCACCGAATCCGTCTTGTACATTTGCAACAGCTGCTCCGGCTATTCGCTTTATATCGATTCCCATGTGATCTTTAAAACGAACATCTTCAGTAGAAATAAAGGCTTGTTGTACGAGTTCAGGAATGTTATCGATCTTTACATATTCTCTTCGTTCAGAGCCTGTTACATACGTGATGAACTCGTCGTTCATATCATAGATCATTGATGATTGAGGATCTTTTAAGTCGTCCGCTGTAAGCTTTGGAGTGCCGTTCACGTATGCGTAGATCAATGCGCCTCCAAATGTCACGCTGGACAAGAAAAGAATTAACGTAATAATAGCTGTTCGCCGAATCCAGAGCGATCGTTTTCTTTTCTGACGAAGTACAGACCTTTTCGCCACAGCACTCTTCCTTTCTCTAAGTTACTACTCCTGATTTACCCAATACTTGTAAATATAAAACAGTTTATTAAGAGAATGGATGGGGGATGAGTAATATAGGGAGTGATTCTATGAAAACACAGACAAAAGAAAGAGCACAGATTATTTACTCCATGTTGGAAGATATTCATCAAAACAAAAGCTTAAGTGAAGAACAGCTCAATAAACTAACGGAAGTCGCTCAATTGTTAAAAGAAGATGTTGAGATCGGAGAGAAAACATCTGGTGTGTTAGATGATATGAGTGAATTTGGCGAGAAGGCTCTTCAGTTATCAACAGAACAACAACTAAACGATTATTTGAAGCAAGAAAATCAACAAGTAGAAGAATTTTTCGATCATTTTAAGATGCTATTCGAAGAAAAATCATAAAAAATAAAACAAGCTGATATCTTAAATGAACTTTGATATCAGCTTTTTTATTCATTTTACTAAGCTTGAAGAAAATCTACCGTTCTTGTCGAACGATTAAGTTGGCGATCGCTTCCTTTATTTTATAAAATTTAATAAAACGACCAGTCGTTTTTAAAAAGAAAATAGAGGAGTGATTGTGGTGTTAGTCATTAAACAATTTAGTGAGTTAAGCTTTAATGAAGCGGTTTCGTTATGGAACGAATCGTGGAAACATTATTTCTCTGATATGACCATGGACCTTAATCGATTCATACTAAAAATTGCAGGTGAAGGAATTTCTTTAGAAAAGTCGGTCGTGGCTGTTTACGATGGCAAGTTAGCAGGGTTTGTGCTGAACAGCTTTCGAACGATTAACGGCAAACGGTACGTATGGAATGGAGGAACCGCAATCGCTCCACCTTTTAGAGGAATGGGTGTCGGTAAGAAGCTTATTTCAAGCTGCCTAAACATATATGAAGAAGAGAAGGTTGAGATCGCAAGGCTAGAAGCCATCAAAGAAAACGATGCTGCTATAAAACTATATGAAAGTATGGGTTATGTGACGTTCGAAGAGCTGACATATCTTCAGCATGAAGGAGTCATTACGACTTGGAACGATGAAAGTTCAGAAATAAAGGTTAAAGAAGTACCGATGCACCATTTACAACGCCTGTCTTATTTTAAGACTACTACGGCATGGCAAACGCAATTTCAAAGTTTAAAAGATTTTATTTGTGTGATAGGGGAAAAAGACGATATCGCACTCGGATATGCCGTTTATAAAAAGGTCTATAAAGAAGCGGGAGAGCTATCGGCAATTCTACTCTATCAATGTGTAACCGACGAAAAGAATGACTTACAAGAAGACACAGTTAGAGAATTAGTAAAAACGGTATTCCTTCCCGCTGAGGGATCAGTAAAAAGGATGACGATTAATATTCCAAAAAAAGAGGATCACTTAAACCAACTTCTGTTGAAAACTGGATTTTCGACGTATGTGGAACAAGTACACATGGAACGGGAAATCATTCAAACAAACGAGTCTCGAACCGTGAAAACTTTTTCCGAAATAGACTGAAAACTCTGTTATACTTATGAAAGACGTGTCATAAATGGAGGAAGCATCATGCCTAAAGTTTCAGCTGAGTACAAAGAAGAGAAACGCAACCACATTCTTGAGAGCGCCTTAAAATGCTTCAGTGAAAAAGGATATCAAGCTACGATTATTGACGATATAGTAAAAGATTCAAATATTAGTAAAGGTGCCATCTATAATTATTTTGCGAGTAAAGAGGAGATCTATCTACAGCTGTTAAAAAAGAGAACAGATGAATTTTTTGAAGCTATGGAACAAGAGAACGCCTCTCTTAAAAGTGCTAGCAGAAAGCTTGAAAATCTATTCAAGCGTTGGAAAAAGCAAGAGTTAAAAGAAGATGATCAGCAGACAATGCGTGTATATATTGAATTCTGGCTCTATGGATCAAGACAAGATGATTTAAGGTCTATTCTTGCCGCGCGATACAATCGATTTATCGATTATATTGTGAAGATTATTAAAGAGGGTCAGGAATCGGGAGAAATTAAAAGAGAGCTAGATCCGCAAAACATTTCACGTATTTTTTGGGCTCTTCGTGATGGTAACGTGCTTCATTATTCTTTCCTAGGAGAAGAAGAGCAGTATCGAATCGCCTGGGATACAATTGAAGAAATGTTTTTAAGCTATGTGAAAATGAAATAAAGAGAAGGCACCATCTTTTTTGGTGTCTTTTTTTGTTTGAAGGGTGAGGGTATATGTATTTCCAAAAACGTCGAGATAAGTCGACTCACGGATGTGTAAGCCAAACTCGCGGAAATAGCTTCAAAACTTCAGGGATTATCATAAATATTTCACGAAAAAATAATAAAAATACCCGGCTACGTATTGATGCTCTTCCGCTTTATTAACTAAAACAACACCCATCCGGCTCTATACATATTTCTGGCTAGTTTTGTCAAAGGAGTTCCTCTTTTGTTGGGAATTATCGACCAAATGGTCCTATCGAGATGATATAAAAAAGAGTAGACTTAGAAGTAACATGTTTGTAATGTAACTTTTTATTAGAAAAGTCGACTATATAAATACATAGAGATAGGGGGCCATCCGAAGTGAAAGAAACGTTCGACCGATTGTACGATGAGTACCATCCGGCATTATTTCAGTTTATCTTCTATATGGTACGAAATCGGGAATCGGCAGAAGATCTTGTACAAGAAGTTTATATCCGGGTATTAAACGCTTACGAAACTTTCGAAGGTAAAAGTTCAGAGAAAACATGGTTGTATTCCATTGCCAGGCACGTGGCCATTGACTGGCTTAGAAAACAATCAAGACGCAACAAACGGTTCCTATTCTTTGATATAAAAGAAAGTGAGAGTTTATTGCGTGATCAGGACCCCCTTCCAGAAGAGTTAGTTGCAAAAAAAGAGTCTTACCGAGATTTATATACAATGATGAAACGTTGTTCACTCGATCAGCAGCAAGTGCTTGTACTTCGGTACATTCAGTCATTATCGATCTCAGAAACCGCGCAAATACTAAGTTGGACCGAAAGTAAAGTGAAGACCACCCAGCACCGGGCTATAAAAGAATTGCGCAAATGGCTGGATCAGCAACCGGGCCTGGAGGAGGAATTGAAAGATGGAACCAATTAAGTGGAACGAAGAAAAAATTGAACAGCATCTTAAGCATTTGCCCCCGATAAGAGATCGCAGATCAAAGCAGGAGCTCTTCTTAAAGGTTCAGGCAAATATTAAATATAAGGACAATAAGGGGAAGCGGCTTCCTTCATGGAGTCTACCGGCTTTAGCTACAGCTTGTGCACTCGTTATTTTTGGTGTATTTGCCCCAGATCTTATCAAGAACGGCGTACAGATGGAAAACTCCAAAGTTGCTGAAAAATCAGATAAGATGGAAGGGAAATCACTAGATGACTCAGCGGATAAGGATCAAAACTCAGTTGGAATCATGAAAACTGAACCTTCTGTTGCTTATCACGCACCATATTTGAATAAAAATATAAAAGCAATGAACAAAGACTGGGTGACAGTAGGCTATTTGGATGATCAAGCACAGCTTGTCATACCTGTAAGTTTTTTAACTGATCGAGACTATTACGTCAATAAAGTAAATAAAGAACTTAAAGCATTCAATCCGAGCGATGTTGGGCTAACGAATAGTCCGTTAAAAAAGGCTAAAATAACTGAAGAAGAAGAGACGGTCATCGTTGATTTCCCTGAGGATACGATTAACGAAGCAGAAGAACCATTGTTACAAGCACTTATTTCTATGACATTTGCTAACGAAGGACAGAAGGCGAAAGTGGAATTTCGGATGAACGGTGAAAATGGCTATGAATTTCCACGATTCGGTACAGTTTCAGAGTGGAATCTTCAGGTTCCAGGAGCTCCACATTTCCGTTATGATGCACCATCATCAGATTCGTTTATCGTAAGTCTGTTTTCAACAGGGGTAGACGCTGACTCGATGCCAAAGGAGTTTACAGATGCTCTTGAGATGATGGATGATGAGCAAAAGCGCGGGCTAAAGCCATTGTTACCAAAAGATACAGCATTAGGTGTGAAAATTATTAACAAGGATGATGTAGAGATTACATTTCCTGACTCTATAAAATTATCAGCAGATGATACGGAAGACCTAATGATGATTGATGCTATTCTATTAACAGCTGAGAGTTACGGTTTTGAGTCTGTGAAGTTTAATAATACGAAACTTGATTCGATCGGTCCTTATCAGCTTGATGAAGAGATTGAAGGAGTGACCGGTGCAAACTTCTATCAATGATATAAGGCCGTTATCGTATACATTGTCGCTTTACGAAAGTAGTTGATTTCCGCTCCAGGTGCTTCGCTTTCCGCGGGGCAGGCGGTGAGCCACATTCGTACGTTACTCGTATAAGTCTCACCTGCGTCATAGACATAAAAAGAAAGATTGAAAAGCAGCATTTTTTAACAAAGAGCCTAATATAAATATGTATGTCGAAAAAGGCTGCAATTTGCAGTCTTTTTCTTATGGAAAGAAAGTAACTTTAGCAGAGTGATCGTCGACTAATAGAGTGAAAGAGTTCATTATAGAGAGGATGTTAATCATGAAACGTTTACTCGTCGCAGTGGTTTCATTAGGACTCGCAGCTCTGTTGATCTTAAGCGGTGTATCTGCAGCAAAAGCATCTCCATCATACGATCAAGAAGTAACAGAAACAGCTAAACTCTTCAAAGGAACTCCATTTAAATGGGGCGGGACAACACCAAAAGGATTTGATGCATCCGGGTTTACCAAATATATATTCCAATCAACAGTAGTAAACAAAAGTTTGCCAAGAACGTCTGCTGACCAGTATAAAGGCGGCACCCCCGTTGTAAAAGGAAAAGAAAAATTAGGTGATCTCGTATTCTTTAAGACAAACGGCAATAGTGTTTCCTTTGTAGGCATTTATTTGGGAAATAAAGAGTTTATTGCTGCTACTTCCAAAGGTGTACGTATACAATCACTTAACGCTAACTATTGGAGTAATTCGTATGTTGGCGCGAAAAGATATTTACCTTAGAACAAATGAAACAAGAATTGTCCTCCGTAGCGAGGGCATTTTTTTGTAGGAAAACTTCTATTTTTGTTGTTTTGGTAAATTTTTATAAATATTACTTGTTTTCCCTTAATTAGCGTACTACAATAGCCAAGTATTGTAATTATGTGTAAGCCTTTGTTGTGCAAAAGACCTTGAGGGGTGGAGGAAGAGAAATGTTGAAGCTAACTTGGTTTTCTTTGAAAAATCGTTCTGCAATCGTCATCATGTGTTTGCTGATTTCCGCATTAGGGGTGTATGCGGGACAGCGTTTACCGATGGAGTTTTTACCGAGTATTGATAATCCGATGGTTACCGTGACAACGTTAGCCGATGGCATGGATTCTGAAACAATGACTGACACCATTACTGAACCAATGGAGCAAGATCTACGAAACATTAAAGGGGTAGACTCTGTTACTTCTGTTTCGGGACAGGGAATTTCAAAGATTGATCTGACTTTTGATATGGACTCAGATATGAAAGAAGCAGCTGCTGAAGTCGAGCGCAAAACAAACAACTTCCCGCTTCCTGAAGGGATAAACAAGCCATACGTTATTCAATTGAATACATCTATGATTCCTATCATGGACCTGACTTTAAATAAAAACGGAGCGTTTACTACTGAAGATTATAAAAAGATTGAGGAAGAAGTCATCCCGCAGCTTGAGAGTGTGGAAGGGATCTCTGATGTAGCGCTATACGGAAAAGCTACTAGAGAAATAACAATGCAACTTAACGATAAAAAGCTACTTGAGAAAAAAGTTGCTGCACCTCAGATTATGGCTGCGCTTCAAGGAAAAGACATATCACTTCCGGCGGGTGATGTTACGCTTGAGGATAAGACGAACACACTTCGAGTCGTAGGTGAGATGAAAGACTTGAACGAATGGAAAAACATCATGGTTGCTCCAAATGTTTTATTAAAAGATGTGGCAGACCTAAAGGATGAACAACGATTAGAATCTTTTACCCATGTAGATGGAAAAGATGCCATGTATATGTCTGTTACGAAAGAAGCGAGTGCCAACGCTGTACAAATTGGCGATGATGTTCGAGAAAAAATGAAAGAGATCAATAAACAGTATGGTGACATGTTCCAACTAAACGTGTTCTATGCAACTTCAGATTCTGTGTACGATTCTGTAATGAGCATGGCAAAAGAAGTAGCTCTAGGAGCATTGTTTGCATCCGTTGTTATCCTGCTTTTCCTTCGCCATTTCAAATCAACGATAATCGCGGTAATTAGTATTCCATTATCAATATGCTTAACGCTCTTTTTACTGCATCAATCAGGCATTACCTTGAACGTGCTTACACTCGGGGGTCTGGCGGTTGCCGTAGGAAGATTGGTAGATGATAGTATCGTAGTCATTGAAAATATTTTCCGTCGCCTACAAACGGGCGAACGTTCAAAAGAACTAATCGTAGATTCTGTTCGGGAAGTTGCCAAGGCGATAACCTCTTCAACGATTACAACAATTGCTGTTTTTTTACCAGTTGGTCTAGTTGAAGGTGCGCTAGGAGTATTCTTCTTACCGTTTGCTTTAACGATGGTGTATTCCTTATTAGCATCGTTACTTGTGGCTTTAACAGTTGTTCCGTTGATGAGTTACAAAATGCTAAAAAACGTTAAAGAACATACACCAAAACCACCAAGACGCTACCTAAACATCTTAAGCTGGTCCTTGAATCATAAATGGATCGTAAGCGGAATCTGTGTGCTCTTATTTGCAGGTTCTATTGCCTTGTATGTAGTCATGCCTGCAGGATCAATGGCATCTGCGGATGAGAGTATGGTAAACGTAAGTATTGAATATCCTGAAGACACATCGTTAGAAACAGTAAAAGCAGGCACGTATAAACTAGAAGAATATATTAATAATGACGATGATGTGGCGGCAAGCTACTCACAGGTTGGGGTCTCTAGTGAGATGGCACAATGGGGAGCAGCTCAAGGAAACAATGTTGCGACACTTGTTGCCAAGATGAAAAAAGGAACAGATACAGAGAAGTTTGTAGAAGAAATTAAAGAGCTAGAAAAAGAATATGCACCAGCTACCATCTCGGCCGGTATGGCAAGTATGATGGGTGGAAGCTCAGATGCGATCACTTTAAATATTACTTCGGAAAAACAAGCAGATCTCGCACCAATGGCAGAAAAACTTACAACAAAACTGCAGGATGTAAAGGGACTTGAAAACGTCCAATCCAACAATGAAGATTTGAAGAATGAGTGGATTTTACAGGTTGATCAGAGCAAGGCACAGGCCGCTGGACTAACGCCAGCTGAGGTTGCACAGCAAGTAAGAGGGTTGACGGGTAAGAGTCCAGTTGGACAGATTACAATAGACAATATCAAGCTGCCAGTGATGATGAGCTATGATTTAAGCAGTATAAAAGAACGCGACGATTTATTAGAGACGGCGATCTTGTCACCGGAAAAAGGAGCTGTTGCTTTAAAAGATGTAGCCGAATTAGAATTAAAGCCAGCCAAGTCACAGATTTTCCGCAAAGATGGAAAAGAATATCTACAAGTAAAAGGAATAATCACAGATAAGAACGTAAAAAAAGTAAATGCTAATGTGGCTGCTATTATTAAAGATATTGAAAAACCTGCTGGTGTGTCTGTTGCACTTGGTGGTGTAGGAGAAGAAATGAATGAGCAGTTTATGGACCTATTCTTAACAATGGGGGCTGCTATTCTAATTGTTTATTTAATCATGGTAATCACATTCGGTCAGGCACGCGCGCCGTTTGCTATCCTATTTTCGCTCCCATTCGCTGCAGTAGGGGCTGTATTAGCTTTAGTAATCACACGAATTCCAGTAGACATCTCCTCATTGATAGGTGCCCTCATGCTAATTGGAATCGTAGTAACCAATGCGATTGTGTTTATTGATCGAGTCCAACAGCAGCGTGAAAAGGGATTAGATGTTAGAGAATCCATACTTGAAGCAGGCGCTACTCGTCTTCGTCCTATACTAATGACAGCCGTTGCAACAATCTGTGCGATGCTTCCATTAATGTTCGGTGGTGAAAGCGGAAGCCTTGTTTCGAAGAGTTTAGCGATTGTTGTAATAGGCGGGCTCTCGGTCTCGACTTTACTTACATTAGTTGTTGTGCCAGTTATATATGAAATGCTCGCTAATATAGGAAACTTGTTCAAGCGTAAGAAGAAAAAACAGGCTGAGCAAGCCGCTTAACGATAAACTGCCCAAGTGCTGTTAATAAGCACTTGGGCAGTTTTTTGTTTGCATGAGTTTTAACCATTTTTGAAGCGATTAAAAGTGTAAACATCTGGGTCATACTGTTAACGATAAAAATGAGGTGGTACAGATGACCATTATTAAACTCGGATTTGTAGCGATGAGCATGGAACTGAAAAATGCTTCTCCATCCAAAACGATGACTTATAAACAATTTAGCCAGCTGCAGAATAGAGAAGCAGGATTGAGAAAGCTTGAGCGCATATCGCATGCCAATATAACCAATACGCTAAGGGTACTAAAGCATGCGGTGGCTAACGATGTAAGGTTTTATCGAATGACATCCAGAATCATTCCGCTAGCCAACCACAGTGAGCTCTTAGATTGGGATTATATCAGTCCTATAAGTGATGCGCTTCATGAAATGGGGCAATATGCTATACAGCATAATATGAGGATGGACTTTCATCCTGACCATTTTGTTCTGATTAATTCACCGAAAAAAGAGATTCTAAAAAACTCTCTTAAGACGCTACAGCTGCACTACAAATTATTAAAAAAAATGGGAATCGATACAGAGCATAGATGTGTGATGCATGTAGGTGGAAATTATAAAGAAACCGATGTTGCTCTTGAACGATTCGTGCAGAATTGGGGAAGCGTACCATTATCGATCCAAAAGATGATTATGCTTGAGAACGACGATACTTCTTTTACAATGGCGGATGCTCTTTATCTATGTGAAAAGCTACAGATTCCTCTCGTATTCGATTACCACCATCACCTCGCATATCATCATGACGAGAACTGGATTCAGCATTGGCCACGAGTAGTAGATTCTTGGAAAACATCGCCGTTGCCATTGAAGATGCATATCTCAAGTCCTAAGAGTGAGAAGCAATTTAGGAATCATGCTGACTTTGTAGATGTTAATATGTTTTTTGATTTTCTAAACGCAGTAAAAGGTAGTGTGGAGAAAATAGATTGTATGATCGAATCCAAGAAAAAAGATTTAGCCCTTTTTCAGCTTATGAGGGAAATAAAAGAAAGAAAAGATGTTGAAATCATTGATGGAGCCTCTTTTCGCCTAAAGTAAAATCTTTGCTATGGCAGAGATTTTTTTATTTTCTGGGAAATTTGTCGAAAAATTTGTATACTTATTCGTTGACGAATGAAAAGATGTATAACTATAATAAAAATACTTAGTAAACATATATGTATAAAAAGTATAAAAATAAAATTTGAATTCTTAGGAGGTACAAATAATGAAAAAAGTAATCATGATAACAGGAGCATCAAAAGGTTTAGGTAAAGCGCTTTCTCTATATTTTGCAGGGGAAGGTTACGACTTGGCGATATGTGCAAGAAACGGAGACGCGCTACAAAGTGTAAAAAAAGTAGCGATCCAGCTTGGAGCAGACGTTCTCGCTATAGAAGCAGACATGTCAAAATCAAAAGATGTAGAGCGATTCGTAGCGCTGACAGAAGAGCATTTTGGAGCAATAGATGTATTAATTAACAACGCATCTATCATCGGCCCTAGCCCTATTCCTTATTTGCTTGATTATCCAGAACAAGATTTTGAAGACGTCCTTCGCGTAAATACGATCGGACCCTTCTTAGTAACAAGAAGAGTGTTGCCGATCATGCTTCAAAAACAACAAGGAAGCATCATTAATATCACATCAGAGGCGGGTGCAACTGGGTATGCGGGCTGGGGAGCATATGGCATATCAAAATTTGCACTTGAAGGACTAACAGAAACGTGGGCAGACGAAGTAAGTGAATCTGGTGTGCGTGTGAACATGGTTGATCCTGGCGAGATGGATACAGAAATGCATGAACAAGCTGTACCAGATTGTGATTATGAGCTTGCCAAACCTGAGGATCTGACGGCAGTATTTGGATACTTGGCATCAGATGCATCCTCACTCATTACCGGAAAGCGATTTGAGGCACAGAAGTTCCAGCTTGAAGGGAGTGAGTTCTAATGGAAGCAGCGATGAAGTTCGAGGTTCCAGATGAACTAAATGCAAAAGAACCACCAGAACGCAGAGGGTTACGTCGGGATTATGTAAAAATGATGGTGCTCGACAAAAACACAGGGAACACCAATCATACACAATTCTACCAACTGGACCGTTATTTGAAGAAAGGTGATCTGCTCGTACTTAACGCGAGCAGGACTGTTCCAGCGGTATTAAAAAGTTGGAAAGAAGTTGATGGTACAGAGGTAGAGATTCGGCTTGCTCATAGAAAAACTGAATCAATTTGGGAGGCGCTTCCTGTTAGCGGTAACGTAAAAAAAGGCGATATCATTCGTTTTTCGCCGACATTAACGGCTGACATTATTGAACAGTCAGAAGATACACCTTTTGTCTCACTAGCTTTTAATCTGTGCTGCTCTTCACTTTTTAACCAGATCTATAATCTAGGAGAACCCGTCAGGTATGAATACATTCAGAATCCTTGGAATCTAGATTACTATCAAACGGTTTTTGCAACCATTCCGGGATCCGTAGAGATGCCTTCTGCGGGAAGAGCGTTCAGTTGGGAGCTTCTGTTTCGCCTTCAGAAAAAAGGTGTTAAGGTCGCTTACATTACGCTTCATACGGGACTTAGTTATTTGCTTGATGACAAGTGGCATAAAGGACCGGATAAGAACTTTGAAAATTATCAGGTACCACAAGAAACGGCAAACTTCATTTCAGAAACGAAAAATAAAGGAGGCCGTGTGATTGCAGTGGGTACTACGGTTGTAAGGACGTTGGAGACAGTCGCTCAGCAATATGGAGGGATTCAGGCAGCTGGTGGCTGGACGAATCTATATATTACGGAAAATACGAAACTTCAAGTATGTGATGGGTTAATTACAGGGATGCATGAACCGGAGGCGAGTCATCTTCAGCTGCTTTCTGCATTCGTAGATCGAGCTAAATTGTATAACGCTTATAACGATGCGATTCAAAAGCGCTACCTCTGGCACGAGTTTGGCGATATGAATCTAATTCTGTAAGTGAGGAGATCATCATGCTGCATCATATCGGTCTCTACGTAAGTGATATGAAAAGGTCTAGTGAATTCTATGAAAAGATTCTTCCTATTGAAAAGAAAGAAAGTTTCATGTGGAACGATACAGAGCTAGTTTTTTTAATAGGGAAAGGATTTCAGCTTGAATTGATGTCTAATTCTGGAGATTATGCTGCATGCAGTCATATCGCATTTAGTGTGACCTCGGTAACGGAAAAAATAAAAGAACTATCTCAGGAGGAAATCCTTTTAACAGAAGGACCATATGACCTCCCAAACGGTTGGAAAACAGTATTTTACGAAGGTCCAGACGGAGAAGAGATTGAATTTATACAAACTAACAACCCTCTAGTACTTCATCCCAAAGAAAATTAGAAAATAATATATAGAATAAGTTAATAGGAGTAATCAAATGATTAAAGGACTTTACGAAGCACATTTACCGGTAAGTAATCTTAAAACGTCAATAGACTTTTATAAGAAACTAGATTTAGAAATCGCGTATCAACAAGAAAATTTAGTTTTTTTCTGGATTGAGAAAGGAAGAAGTTGGTTAGGGTTATGGGAAACAGACAAGGTTAAAACACCCTATCACCCATCGTTAAGACATATCGCTTTTCAGATTGATAGAGATGATATGTTAAATATAAAGAGGTGGTTAGAAGAAAGGGCTATAGAAGTCTCTACTAATTTTGGATTTTCACCTGAAAAACAACCTTTAGTATTACCTAATAACCCACAAGCTCACGCAGCCATTTATTTTAAAGATCCAGATGGAAATAGCATCGAATTAATGGCTCCTTTAAGATTGGATGTCAAAGAAGAATTTAATATGATGACATTAGATGAATGGAATCTAACCAAATAAATGATTGCTACTACCAAGAAGCACAGTAATAAATGAGTCGCAAAAAAAGAGCTACCTCCTAACCATGAAAAGCTCTAATTAAAAACGGACCATCTGGAACTTCAAGTTCTCTGTAAGTCTTAAACAGATTTGTTTGGTCGTAGGCTACAGATTTAAATTCAATCTTAAGTTCCTTTTCATCTGCGATATAGATGATGGCATAGCGCGCTTCGGCAACCTTATTACATCCTAGTGCACCAGGATTCACTAAATGAGTTTGATTTACCTTAAAGTCGTGAAGGATATGATGATGACCAAATCCTATAAAATCATAGGTAAATAAGCCTTTAAAGAGCTCTTTCATAGCTAAAGAATCAGGTTTACTTATAATCGGCATAAAGGGGTCTTTAGATATTGGAGATTCCTTTTTTCCTTGTTTATAAGGATAGTGTGTGATGAGAAAACGAAAACCTTCTTCCTCAAATATTAGCTCTCGGGGAAGAGTGCTTAAAATATGAGCATAAGTATCCGTTAGCTGATCGGCAATCCATTGATGATGTTGCTTCGCATGCCAGTGACTCTTAGGGTGAGGCAGACCATATTTTAACGCCAAAATCGATTCATCATGATTTCCCGTAACCATCTTAATAGATGGCAAGTTACATAACCGTTCTAGCACCTCGTTTGTAAACGGACCGATTCCAATCATGTCACCGCCACTAATAAAACGACAGATTCCCATACGTGTAGCGTCATCAATAACAGCTTGAAGAGCATCTAAATTACCGTGAATATCTGTAAAATAAGCAAAAAGAGGTTTCAACATATTTCCACCTTCAACAAATTATCTTTTATAATGAAATAAGCTTATTCTTGCAAAAAGATCAGGAGGTTAAGGTATTGAGAAAGAAGTTAGGTTTTATTTTTGAATTACTCTTATTTCTTATTGCCCTATTAAGTATGTTGTACTTTATCTACATAGATGAGTGGAAGAGTATTTATTTCTTAACATTCCTAATCGTAGCTGTTGGTTCTGCTTTGAGGTTATTTAAAAATATTTAAGACGTAGATAGATAGGATTTGTATGAAAGAAAAAATATTGCCCTCACCAATTTTTTATACTAGTTTAAGCTGCTTCTTGCAAAAAGCACTTTATTAATTGTTTGTTGCTTTTAACTCCTTGTCACCTTTGCTATTGATTGGAGTGGAAGGTGCGAGACTCCTACGGGACAGGCGGACAGCTGAGACACTTAAGAGTGAAACGTACGAATGTGGCTTAGCGTCTGCCCCGTGGAAAGCGAGCAGCCTGGAACGGAAATCAACACTTCCAAAAGCAACAAAGTTTTCGAAAACAACCTTATAAAAAGACTTAGGAGGTTAAGAAAATGAGAGTGAAGTTTGCCTTTATTTTAGATTGTATTATTATTCTAGCTGCTTTGTTAAGTGTTTTTTACTTAATCTTCATAGGTGAGTGGAATAGCATATTTTTTATTTCCTGTTTAATCCTAGGCCTAAGCTCCATAATCAGAATATCAAAACAAGTAAAAGAAGGTTTTGAATGAATCATTATAGACACAAAAAAATATAGCCCCTCACAAGGGGGCTATATTTATTTTAAAAATCGCAGCAAGTCTCCATAAATAATGCGATCTGACTGATCAAGTTCCTCTTTTGCCTGCTCAATGTATGACTTACATTTTTCCTCTTCTACAGGTGCACCAAATGGTTTTACATAACATGTCTCATTGGTATAAATATAATCATCTGTTATGAACGAGCCGTTACGAAGTACCGTTAAATCATCATGATCTTTTGAAAAAAGGTCTGTCCCAAAATGAACGTCATCCTTCGACTCAATTCCAAGCAAGTGTAACAGTGTAGGTTTTAGGTCAATCTGTCCCCCAACTGTATCAAGCTGCTTGCCTTTTTTTCCTGGAACGTGAATAAACAAGGGTACTTGCTGCAACTCCACTTGATTGTAGGCAGTAAGCGTTGCTTTGTTCAACACATCTGACATCGCTTCTTGATGCCGTTCTGATATTCCATAATGGTCCCCATATACGACAACGACAGAATTCTCATATAATCCAGAACTCTTCAGCTCTTCAAAAAACTGACGCAGTGCTTCGTCCGCGTAGCGAACGGTTGTAAAATAGCGGCTAACCGTTCCATCATCTACAGGGTAGGGGTCGATCCATTGCTCTTTTTCGTTGATTAAATAAGGGTGATGGTTAGTGAGTGTAATAAATCGGGCGTAAAAAGGTTGAGGCAGCTTCTTTAAATACGGCATGGATTGTTTAAAGAAAGGTATATCTTTAAGTCCATAATTTATCGAGTTATCGTTTGTAACATTATAATATTCTTCACTATAAAATTTGTCATAGCCCATCGTTTTATAGATAACGTCTCGGTTCCAAAAGCTTTTATTATTGCCGTGAAAAACAGCTGAATAATAGCCACTTGATTTTAAAATCTCAGGCATCGCGTTGTATTCATTCAATGAATGTGTTTGGAAAACAGCACCTCTTGGCAGGGGATATAGGGAATTATCGATTAAAAACTCAGAATCAGATGTCTTTCCCTGCCCTGTTTGATGATAGAAGTTATTAAAGTAATAGCTAGATTGAGCTAGTTCATTTAAGAATGGTGTGACTTCTTCACCGTTTATTTTGTAATCCAGTACAAAATTTTGAGTGGATTCTAGAGATACCATGATCAAGTTTTTTCCTCTTGCAATTCCATAGAGCTCGGGGTTGTTAGAAGTCTCTTTTTTTACATCCTTCAGAATTTCCTCTGCATCCATATTGCTCGCTAGTGCTTTTTGCATAGAAGACTTTGATTGAAGCATGATGTCGTACAGATGGTAATTGAACGTACCTAAGCTTTTCACAAGGATTTCTCTGTCGAACGTACGAGTTAAAAGCTGAGGTCGGTTAAGCTCTGCAAGAATTAAATGGACAGATAAAATGGCAACACCGCAAACAAACAATTTTCTTCGGTCTACAGCTTTAAGTGTATAATCCGATTTCCATCTAGTCTGTTTTAATAGATAAGCCAATAGAAAAAGGTCAACAAAAAAGAATATGTCTGTTACATAAACAAGTTCATAGACACTGTTTCCGATATCTCCAACATTCTTTGTTTGAAACAATACCGGGATCGTAAGGAAATCTGTAAAGAATCGATAATAGACAACGTTCGCATACATTATAAAACTATAAATGATGGACAGCCATAGAATAATTGATCTTCTTTTAGCAGGGGGAGCAAGGTTGGCTAAACAAAAATAGAGTACAAGAAAACTGAGCGGATTTAAAAATAATAAAATTTCTTGCAGGAAATGATCGATAGGCAGCGTAAATGAAACTTTATAAACAATATAGGTTTTCAACCAAAGCAAAGAAATAGCCAGGAAGATTGCTGCGTGTTTTGTTTTAGAATTCATAGGTATAACCCTCCTGTAGCGAAACGGAAATCTTTACCATTGTAGGCTATTTCTCAAAAGATTAAAAGTGGTAGAGTACCTTTTTTTAAGTAGAAGGAGAAATAGAGATTATGACACCACAACAAGGCTTGCATCATATCGAAATAAACGTGAGGAATCTGGGGAAAACGAAAGAGTTTTATGAATGGCTGCTGCCAGAGTTAGGTTTTTTTCTATATCAGGAATGGGAAAAAGGCTTTAGCTACAAAATGGAATCATCTTATCTTGTTTTTGTGCAAACAGAAGAATTGTATAACGACATACCCTTTCACCGAAAGCGTTCAGGACTTAATCACCTGGCCTTTTGGGCTAAATCACGTGCGCAAATAGAGCACCTTCGTGTACAATTGAAGAAGAAAAATATTTCCTTTTTGTATGAGGACAAGTTTCCTTTTGCAGGTGGAGAACATCATTACGCTTTATTCTTTGAAGATCCAGATCGATTAAAAATTGAAATCGTTGCGCCGAGGTGAATGAAGATATGATAGAACAAGAAAAAGAAACAAAGCAAAAAAGTGAGTGGGTTAGCTGGTTAAAGGCGATTGGATTTGCGTTAGTCTTTGTTTTTATCACAAAAGCCTATTTCTTTGCTCCATATATGGTAGAAGGTGCATCTATGTCACCTACTCTTCACGATCAAGAAAAGCTTTATGTTAATAAGATTGTTTATGCGTTTTCTGAGCCACAAAAAGGCGATATCGTTATCATTAAAGGCGACGATAAGCGGTATGTAAAACGAGTGATAGGATTAGAAGGTGACGTTATTCAGATGAAGAGTGATAGCCTTTATGTAAACAATAAAAAAGTGAAAGAATCTTATCTCCAAGAAAACAAATCTGAAGCGAAAAGTTTAGGTGTATACCTAACGGAAGATTTCGGTCCATTGAAAGTCCCAAAAGGAAAAGTTTTCGTAATGGGCGACAACCGTCTAAATAGTATGGATTCACGAAACGGACTAGGTTTAATAGAAACAAAAGCAATTGAAGGTCGTTCAGAAGTCGTCATCTATCCATTTTCAGAGATGCGTGCAACTCAATAACTAAAGTGCAGCCATGCTGCGCTTTTTATTTTTTTGGTAAAAGGAGTATGTGAGATGAATCGATGCAAGTGGAGTGAAGAAAGTGAGATGCTGCAGCAGTATCATGATAACGAATGGGGTCAGTATGTAGCTGGAGACAATAGGTTATTCGAGTGCTTAACACTTGAGCTTTTTCAATCTGGATTAAGCTGGAAGACCATTCTTCACAAAAGAGAAAACTTCAGACATGCATTTGCTCAGTTTGAGGTAGGTAAGGTCATGCAGTTTGGTGAGGAAGAGGTTGAAGTCTTATTAAATAATGCTGGGATTGTCAGACATAGAAAAAAGATTGAAGCGACGATTGAAAATGCGAAGAGAGTTCATACGCTTATAAAAGAGTTTGGAAGCTTTGAAGAGTTTCTAAAACAACTGCCTCAAGAAACAGAGGAAAAACAAAAAGTGCTGAAACAGACCTTTAAGCATGTTGGTTTAACAACGGCAGAGAGCTTTCTAGAAGCTACTGGACGTATACAAGCCTCTCATAGTGAGCAATGCTTCATGGTAGCCAAATAGAGTCATTTCATATTTGTCCTGCATAAGCTAAAGCGGGAGGTATGATGATGCCTTATGAGATCTATATTTCAACAACACGAAAAAGACTAGCCCTCGTAAAAGATGGGAAAGTAATCAAACGCTACCCGATCGGAGTAGGGAAAATGCTAACACCTACACCGACCGGAACCTATACGATAATTAACAAAGCACCTAACCCAGGCGGACCATTCGGAGTCATGTGGATGGGGCTCTCACGTCCACACTACGGGATACACGGCACAGATACACCATCATCCATCGGCAAAAACGTATCCAAAGGATGTGTACGGATGCATAATAATCATGTTTTGGAATTATCCCAGCTTGTACCGATCGGGACGAAGGTGGTTATTAGGGCATGAAAAAAGAGCTCAAACTTGAGCTCTTTAATTATTTTGCGAAAGAAATACTCTTTACACTTGGAAGTTGATCATTAGCTTCAACTAATGAAGAGTTAGTAAAAGCAATAGCACCTATAAGAACAAGCCCTAAGATTAATTTTTTCAAACCGTTCACCTCCTTATAATATATGTTTTCTAGCATTATTAGAAATTCTATAATAATGGCTCGCCTTTTTGTATTGTCCCTGATCAAAATAAAGATCTGCTAATAACTCTGCATTAGCTGCTAAGTATTCAGTTGTATTTAATTTGTCAAAATACGGTATCGCTTCTTTTGATAAAAATTCTTCTAGTTCTTTAGATGTATTTTGGTTTGCATATTGAATTTGAAATTCTAAAATCTTCAAGTGGTAAAAGTATTCATTGTTTACAAAGTCATCATTTTTGATAATTTCGTATCCTTTATTTATCCATTCTAAAGACTTAGTGAAATCTCCAATATTAAAATATTCTTTTGCAGCTAAATATATCGTAGTAATTAACTGTATATTTATATCATTTAATTCTTGCTTTAATTTATAACTTTTTAAAATATATTCTATTGCTTTCTTTGATTCTTTTTTACATGAGGATACATAACCTAAGTTGTGAAAAATAATTGCGGTAGTAGATTTATCATTAAATGCCTTTGAATATTTTAATGCATGATTTAAATGATATTCTGCCTGTTCATAATTACGCACACGCCTATTATTAATAGCTAGCAGAATATGACAATCAGCACTCCTGCTATAATTATATTCTTTATCAAAAATAGAAATAGCTTTGTAAGCATAATAATTTACTAGAGTAATTCGGTATAATTGACCATAATAAAGAGCTATTTGGTAATAAAGTACTGCTTCTTCGCTTTCTTTAATATTTACTTTCCTAAACAAGGCTTCACATTTTTTTATACTATCAAGTGCTTCATTATATTTATTTAAGAAAAAGTTATACATTGCCGTAACTTGAAAAAAGTAAAATTCTAATTCAGCAGAAAATTGTTCTTGTATTTGGTTTAAAGAGTTCAATTTACCTTGTGCCTCTTTAAGTTGATCTGTTACTAAGTAGTATCGTGTTAGAAACAAGTCAAATCGAATAAGAATTTCTGGATTAGAAACGTTCTTCATTTTCTCATGAAGAGCAGGATAGTATTCTGTAGCTTCTTCAAACCTACGATTAACCATCATCATATTCCACTCGTTCAACATCTCAAGTATTTCGTTGTTATCGACTTCCTCCGGCGAAATACCTAGACGGTCACAAAGCAGATTAATGACTTCTTCGCTTGATTTGGCGTCCCCTTTCTCAATTTTACTCAAGTATGAGACAGAGCAAATTCCCTGTGCCAGCTCTTCCTGGGTTAGGCCTTTGGTTTTTCTATAGTATCTTATTCGTTGACCGACCATAAAATCCCCCTTTCAGAACTTGGGAAAATTGTCATGCAAGACCCCTAATAAACAAGTATCTATCCTACCATTTTTCCCAATACAGAATAAATGGAATGTCTGATAAGATAAATATAACAGAAAATACAAAGTTTTTGCTAGAAATTGATAATTTTGAAAAGAACGTTTTACATAAATCCTATGTCAGCACGGAGCCGGCGTCAAATTTGAAGGGAGAGAGCACTATGGCTAAAATGTATCAATTATCATCACGAACTGCAGAGAAGAATCAATCGCTGTATGTCTCACGTGATCCTGAAGTAGCCGGAAGTATAGTAAGAAATGAGGAAGGCGCTTTTGCCTACTCCGAAGTATTCATGGACAAACAGAAGAATTACTGGTTCTCCAAAAAGATAGATGATCAATCAAGGGACCACAAGCTCTTCATTTTTGACCATAAAAACGGCTGCTTGAAATCTCAAGTTATTAAGGGACAACCCAACTTTTATGAATTCGAATCAAGTGTTGTAGTCGCTTGTGAGGGTGATGGTTCAAAAGGCTCAGTCTTAATTTTTTCAAAGGATGGCCCAGAGTTAGTAAAAGAATGGAAAGTGAATGGTTTCCTTTGGGAAGTAGAGATGAACCAAGATGTCCTCTACATTTCTTCTTATATTGTTGAAGAAGATCAAGCAGTTCTCTACATCATTCGTAACGGGAAGAAAAAGCGTATAAATCTTGGAAGCAACATGGCACCTACTGATATTTTATGTCATGAAGATCTTGTATACGTTTCGGGTGCGCCCGTTCTAAACGGAGACCCAAAGAAGATTATGGTTTTGAATAACAAAGATAAAGTGGTTACAGAATATAAGCTATCCATCTCTCCCCGAGCACTTTACCAAGTAGATGATCAGCTGTTAGTCTATGAACTAGATCTTGCAACGGGAAAGAGCGAGCGAATCGTATATATTGATATGAAGACAGGTGAACAAAAAGAGCATGAAATTCCTCATTCTAAGATCGTAGAATGTACGGATGATTCTCTGTCACTATTAGAACAAAACAGTAAAACGCTATACACGTGGGATCATTGCAAATGTTGCATCGTGAACACTCAAAAAGTAGCCGAACAAACGAAAGTCATATAGCTGTATTTAAAGTCATATAATTGTAGAAAAGTCCTGGCATTCAAGCGCAGGACTTTTTTTTCATGTCCAGAAAATAGCTGTAAAGGGGGAATGGTTATGCAGTGGGAAGGCGCAAGTTGTATTTGTGTCAACGATGAGAAGTTATTGATGGTTTTACAAGGAACAGCTGATGAGGAGAAAAAGTGGAGTATTCCTTCTGGGGGTAGAGAAGGCGGCGAGAGTCTTGAGGATTGTGGTATTCGTGAAGTGTGGGAAGAAACGGGTTATGTCGTAAAAGTTGTTAAAAAACTACATATTAAAGTAGGGATTTCTCAAAACATACATTTTAGCGTTCACTATTTTTTAACAGAACTAGTGAGTGGTTTTTCGGTCATCCAAGATCCTGATGGTTTAATACACGATATAAGGTGGGTATCCTTGAAAGAGTTAGAAACACTTCCTTTATCCTTTCCGGAAGACCGTAAGCTTTTAGAAAGTTATCTGGCACCAACTGAAAAGTAATCTAGTGTTTGTTTACATTTTTATAAGGGAACTCTAATGGAGGAGGATGGCAGTGAAACCGGTATTCGCTGAAAAGGAAGACCTTAATCGTTTGTTGGAATGGTGTAGTGACTCTCCAGAATATCAGAAGAAACTTTCTCAATATTTAGAGGGTAGTGATGAGACAAGCGTTGTAATAATAGAAGATGAGCATGAAGTATTTGCAATTGCACTATTAAAAGTACAAGAAACCGAAAAGAAAGGTTATATCTGGTTTTATTCAAAGAATAAAGAACTTCAGAATCAACCTGATATTATGCAATTCTTATTAAAATGGTTAAGAAAACAAGGTGCAAAAGAATATGTCTTAATCTGAAACGATCATTATATAAAGGATGGATAATTCTATGGAAGAAACAAGTGTTTATAGTTGGAAGTGGCATCGTCATGAGTGTCACGAAGAAACGATTCATGGCTTGATCGCAGATACGAAAGGCTGCAAGAATTGGCTGAGTAATATTAAAGAAGATAAAGTCAACTATCTAAGGATTGAAAGAGATAGTGACGGTGATCAAATTGTCCGAGGCTCCCTCACGTATAAACAAGATCCAGAGAACCAATCCGACTTTAAAGTGTTTCACTTTTATATACGACCAAAATCTTTAATTACAGTCGGTTTAGACCTGACGAGTATTCAAGGGGATTACCGTGATGCTTGTGACCATATCATTCTGGAAGAAAAGACGCCTGTAGAAGGTTTTTTAATACTTCTTGGTGAATTGATTAATCATTTCTTGGACGGTATTGATGCTTTAGAAGTAAAGTTGAAAGAACTCCAACGTGATGTGCAAAGAAATAATCATACCAACCTATTGAATAGCATCTATGACAGGCGAATTGAGCTGATCAACTGGAGTGATTTAACACTCCCTGTTCATGAAACGCAGATGGCTATTAAGGAAGCTTTTCTCGATGAAATTACGGAAACACGAGCCTATAAACGAATTGAAACAAGAATTGATCGAACGACTGCGCTTCTTTCTCATTACAGACAAGACATTGATACATTGCTGAACCTGGAAGAAGTTCTTTCTTCTCACCGTGGGAATGAAATTATGAAGACGTTAACTGTGTTTACCGTCATTTTTACTCCTGCCATGGGCCTTGGAGCGATCTGGGGTATGAACTTTAAGAACATGCCAGAGCTTGATTGGAAGTTAGGCTATCTGTATGCCATGATTTTAATTATTGCCTCAACGCTAGGAGTATATCTATGGCTAAGAATGAAAGGTTGGACAGGAGATCTATTAAGAGGAAAGAAAAGTAGAAAACATTTTGACTAAAAGAATTGAAAATATGAACGATATATAAAAGGAAACAGGCGGATTTTGTCGAACGGTATCAATTGATAAAACGCTTGTTTTTTTATGGCGAATATTACTAGATTTCATTTGTATTTCAACCATAAAAGAAACGCAACTAACAACGAAGAGATATGAAGATTAAATGACTAACGGGAGCGGAAATAAATGAAAAAACTTAGCCTAATTCTTGTTTTTTCACTAGTTATGCTTGTAAATACGCAGTTTGTACAAGCTACGGGGGAAAATACACCAGAACTTAAAAGCGAAAGCGCCGTAATGATTGATGCGAAAACGGGGGATATTTTATACCAAAAAAATAGCTCAGAACAAATGTATCCAGCAAGTATTACGAAGATCATTACAGGAATTCTGGCTATAGAATCAGGCAAGTTGAATGATTCTGTTGTTGTCAGCAGTGACGCTGTGAGAGCTGAGGGGACACGTGTCTATTTGATGGAAGGTGAGCAAGTACCGTTGAAAAAGCTTGTTCAAGGCCTTTTAATCAACTCCGGTAACGATGCAGCTGTTGCGATTGCAGAATATTTGGCAGGGGATGTTGATTCGTTCGCTGACCAAATGAACGCGTTCGCGAAAAAGGTGGGGGCAGAGAACACTCATTTTGTGAATCCGAACGGACTTTTTGATGAAGAACATTATACAACTGCCGAAGATATGGCTAAAATTACTCAATATGCGATGAAGAATGAAGAATTCCGTGAGATTGTATCAACAAAAGAATTGCCGTGGGTAGGAGAAGGCTGGGAGACAACGTTAAGAAATCACCATCAGCTTTTGTGGGATTATCCGGGAACGATTGGTGTAAAGAACGGATATGTTGATGAATCCAAACACACTTTAGTTACAGCTGTTTCACGTGATAACCTGGATGTGATCATCGTTACACTTAAAGCACCTACGAGTCGAGCGGCCTATTGGGATACGATGGCGCTTGGTGATTACGGATTTGCAAACTTCGAACGAAAAACACTGACTGCTGGTACAGAGATCGAAGCGTTAAACGGAAAGTCTTATCCGCTAAAAGAAGACCTGGCTGTTACCTTACCAAAAGGAGAGGAACCGGTTCAGGATGTAAGTTCAGATGGAGAGCTACAACTAAAAGACGCGAGTGGGAATGTTCTACTCACTCACACCCTTTTTAAAGAGAAGGAAAAAGAAGCTACGGCGACGATCGATAACAAATCAGTAGAACAAGTAGATTCTACGTTTATGCAATCTGTTGTGAAAACGGGAATATTTTTATACAGTGGTTTATTGTTATTGCTCGCATTTTTAGTGATTTTAAGAATGCGAAATCAAAAACACAAACATAAAAAAATGAGACAAGTTGCTCGCAGTTACGTGAAATAAAACCGTCATTTTGGCGGTTTTTTTGTTTGCAAAAAATAGAATGAAAATGCAAACATGTTTTAAATACTAACAAACTATAGGATAAAAAAGTTTTATAGTATATAATTACATTAAATTACAAAATTCGACAATTGGAGTTTCTTTCATGATACGTAATATTAAGCTAGCTCAGCTATTTATTGTAGGGAGTGCCTTCATTCAGGCTCTCCATCATTTTTTTATAGAACCAATGGAAAGCTTCTTCCCGTTTCTTTTCTTATTTCTGATCGGATTTCTCCCAGCATGGGGAGTCAATTCTTTACAAGAAAACTATACAAAATTAGCCTTTGTTTTGTGCAGTATATACATCGTTTCGATTTCCTACTTTTTTGTTACATACCCAATCGTGCAGGCTGCATACTTCTTTCTGCCTGTATCTGCTCTTCTTTTAAATGATAAGAGGCTATATTATGTTTCAAGTATAGGTGGCTTGGCATCCTATCTGTTGTTATCGAACGAACCACTTAAAGACTATCTAGCGTTCTTCTCGATCTATGTGATTTTTTGTTCACTTTTGTTCATGGCTCAACGAATCGTTTATCAGTCCGTTGCAGAAAAAGAAGCGATCCAGCAAGGTGTAAAGGCATTCTCGTTAGCTGTTGAAGCCAAAGACGTTTATACACAAGGGCATTCAAAGAGAGTAGCGCTTTATGCCATGATTCTTGCCAAACATGGTCAATTCAAAAATGTAGAATGTGAAGAGCTTGAATTGACAGCTCTCATTCATGATATCGGAAAGATTTCTACACCTGATGCAGTGCTGTTAAAGAACGGAAAATTAACTCAAGAAGAGTACGAAATTATGAAAAAGCATCCTGTTGACGGGATGATTCTAGCAAAGTCTTTCGGCTATTCGGACCGTGTCTTAACAGGGATTCTTCATCACCATGAAAGATACGATGGTCTAGGCTATCCGCAACGTTTAAAAGGAAAGGATATACCGATCTATTCTCGTATCTTAGCCGTTGCCGATTCTTTTGACGCGATGACGAGTAACCGTGCTTATCGCCAAGGTATGACACCATGGGAAGCAAAGAAAGAGATCGAGAATCAATCAAGTAAAATGTATGATCCATTTATCGTGGAAGTGTTTATGCGTGCTTATTACGATATGCTTTTAATCTGTGAGAACCACTCTGAGAATATTTTGATGAGTAACTCCGTGCAAAATGAGATTGCCTCTGGATTATACGGAGGAAAAGACGCTTGAGACGAAGAAAATAATACAAGTGATTATTATACATAGCAGGAGGAAAAAAGATATGAATGCAACGGCTTCCTTAACAGAGACGTTACTTGAAGAATTGTATGTTGTGGTTCGAACAACCAGTCAATTATTAAAAAAAGCAGATCCTTCTGTTTACGATTTTCGTCCCGTTGAAAACATGCGTACTTTTTTAGAACTAGCTAATCATTTGGTTCAGATTCCTCATATCGATCTAGCGATTTTACAAGAAAAATCAGAGCAAGAAATTCGTCAGCTGGAAAAAAAGTTATCGGCAGAAAATGTTACAGAACTAACTCATGTATTAGAAGAAGGCTATCACTTAACGAAGTCTTATTTCCTATCTCTGTCCGAAGAAGATTTCCTAAAGAAAGAAACGAAGGCATTTTATGCTGAGAAGGGTGCTACTCAGGCAAAATGGCTAGTAGAAATTGTTACGCATAGCTACCATCACCGTGGGCAGTTGTTTACTTATTTAAAACAGACCAATCACGATGTGAATATGTTTGATCTTTACTAAAAAAAAAATTAAAGGATAGAACAAACTCAAAATCGAGGGGGTTCTATCCTTTTTTCTATGTGTAAAAGTTCCTTGATTAATTTTTTTCTCTTGCTGTATTTTCACTTAAATTCGACTTCTATGTTTGTTTCCTGTAATATGAGTGGTTCAATTTAAAAGATGCTGTTAGCGGATTTAGCTAGCAGGAAAAATATAGTCTTTATTGAATCTTTTAATAAGATAAACATTTTGTGTCGTTTAAATACATCCAAGAGGTGATGTTTCATGTATACCGTCTTTTCCACGTTTGATGTTCCAAACGAAAAAGCAGAGGAAGTTATAAATATTTATAAGAATCGTTCTAGATCAGTAGATAACGCCGATGGGTTTGTTGACTTTCTGTTGCTTCAGAACGACAAGCGCGCAGGTGAACTGACCGTTCAACTTATATTTACTTCTAAAGAAGCTTATTTAAATTGGGTAAGAAGTGACGAGTTTAAAAAGATACATGATTTAGAAAAGAAGTATCCTGACCAAGAATTAGCAGCTGTCATACCAACTGTGAAGCAATATAAGGTGGTTGCCAAATGACGGAATTTAACATAGATGTTATGGTAGAAAGAGTAACAGAAAAAATTTACCAAAAAGATCCCACTCTTGTCGAACGATATGGTGACAAGGGTAGAGCAAAATGCATAGAAGATAACCAACATCATTTTAAACACTTAGAGACGGCATATGAACTCAATAATGGTGCGTTCTTTATCGACTATGCGATCTGGTTGGACGGTATACTACAAAAGTTTGGGATGAGTACCGAACTACTGATGGATAATTTTGATTTTATTATAGAAGTTCTGTTAGAAGAGCAGAAAAAAGAAGAGAGAGAAAATACACGCGTTAGTGTTTATGTAGAATATTTACAACAAGCAATTGCTGTTTTACAGACTAAAGTTGCATCACACTAGAACAAAGGAGAGGTCCCATCCATGGCTATTTCAGCAGCTGAAAAACTGGCGCGTTTGTTTTTAGAAGGTAATCATGCTGAGGCATTACGTTTTATAAAACAGCAGCCAGATCAAAATCGAATGGTTTTGTTTAGAGACCTGTTTACTCCTGCAATGTATATGATTGGAGACCTCTGGGAAAATAATGAAATTTCAGTCGCTGATGAACATCTAGCAACGGGAGTTTGTGACTTTGTACTCTCCAGGCTGTTTCAAGTATCATCAGATGAAACAACACGTAATAAAAAGAAAGCCATGTTTTTGTGTTTGCAGGGTGAACAGCATTACCTAGGAATTAAGATGATCAATAGCATATTTGAAGAAAAAGGCTGGGAAACAAAATATTATGGAGCAAGTCTACCATTAGAATATGCACTGAAATCTGCACTGCAATGGAAGCCTGAGGTTATCGGCTTATCCGTTTCCATCGTTTATAATCTACCGGTGCTTAAAAACTATGTTCGCGCATTAGCAGCTCTTCCAAATAAGCCTGACATCTTAGTAGGGGGAAGACTTACAGAAAAATACGACCTTGAACCATACGTGAATAATCAAGGAATTATTATAAGAAATCTCCAACAAGTAGAAAAATGGCTGGATGAATATACCGAAGAGAGGATCAACGCCTACAAATGAGTAGTGTCCTACCCGTACCATACGTAAAGATAGACAAGCATGGAGTGATTCTCGACAGATCCTCAAAAGCTATTGAATTGTTAGATTTGCAGGCTGAAACAATTCGGGATTGTTTTGATGAAGAAAGTCATAACAAGTTAATGAAGTATATGTTGCCTTTTAAGGGAGAAAAGACATTCGAAGCCAATTTAAAAGCAAGAAATCAGCCATTCTTGCTGTGTGATATCTCCATTAGTTGGGAAGGCGAATACGCGCATATTGTTTTTATTCCAATCGGCAAACACGTCCAAGGGCTTGAGGAAAAGCTATTAGAACTTAGACTTCGGTTATCTTCTACAGATTTTGAGTTGTTTGAAAAGAAAGAAGCCTTAGAAGAAGCGATGAAACGTCTTGATGAACTGTCCGGACCGTTCATACCGATCTCTGAGAAAATGGCGTTTGTTCCGCTATTTGGTGATGTGAATGAGAGCAAGATGATCACTGTTACAGGAAATGCTTTGAAAGCCGCGTACGAAGGTCAATTTGAAGAAATTTTCTTTGATCTATCAGCCACAGGAGAAATTGATGAGGGTGGCGTTCAAAAATTAAGTGAGCTTTTCCGCATGCTTCAGTACATGAATGGGAAACCAGTGAAAATTATTGGTGTAAAGCCAAAGCATGCAAGACAGCTTAACGCATTTGATGTGGATTGGCCGGTTTATTTTGAAACTTCATTAAAAGATGTATTAATCGAGCATCTTCAAATAGGAAAAGCACCTCAAGCGTGATGAGGTGCTTTTTGTGTTACCACCTATTTTTCTTACGATGAAGTGAAGCAAAAATGATCGGAGCTAGTGCTGCCCCACCAATCAATCCGAATAGGTGACCCATCACGTTGATTCGTGCATTCATAAACGTGGTCACTAAGCTAATACCTAGGACAACGAGAAGAATCTGTGTGTTTGCTTGGTCAATGTATTGACGGTGGTTATAAAGCATGTAAACATAAATGCCGAACAAACCGAAAATAGCTCCGGATGCACCGATATGAGCGTATGAAAGTGGAAGCAGTAATAACGTAGCAATATTTGCGATCAAGCCAGCACCTACATACCCAATAATAAACCGGGCTTTTCCAAGGATTCCTTCGAGTGCAGGACCAAACAAGACAAGTGAGAACGAGTTGAAGATCAGATGACCTGCAGCTTCGTGTGTAACAATAGGGGTAAATAAACGCCAATATTCTCCAGCTGTAATGTAATAGTTAGAACCAACCATAAAATGATACAAAGAGGTAGAAAAAGGGGTAAAATTAATAAGAAGAAACACGATAATATGTGCAGCTACTAAAAAAGTAACAATAGGATAGCGCCTGATAAAGGTCTGAAAGCTTTCATCTCTTATAAACATGGAAATAGTATCACCCTTTTTATTTAAAGTTTAGAACATACTCATTTCTTCCTTAAGTTTACCATGTGACGGTAGATAGGGCGAAAGATATAGCTGCAAAGGAGCTTTTATTAATGATTGTAGGAACAGGCATCGATATGATCGAGCTAAAACGAATCAAAAAGGTGGTTTACCATCAGCCTCGTTTTCCAGAGCGGGTGTTAACTCCGTTTGAACAAAAGAGGTTTCATTCTTTAGACGGCAACAGAAGATTTGAATACCTTGCAGGACGTTTTGCTGCAAAAGAAGCAATGGCTAAAGCGCTCGGTGTTGGAATTGGTGCTGAACTTTCGTGGCAGGACATGGAAATTAAATCAGATGAAAAAGGCAAGCCATTCCTTACTTCCCCTTATCCATATTTATGTCATCTCTCTATTTCTCATACGAAGGAATACGCGATCGCACAAGTGGTTTTAGAAAGCTCGTCAAGCTAGTTTGCATAATGTCCAGGGTTGTCTCATATATTGTAATGCGGTAGAAGGGGTAGTCCTTTGCAAGATGCAGAGAGTTGGTCCCCCTTCAATGTCGAAATTACTTTGGGACAAAGGGGATGGCAAAAAATGAAGAAAACACTGTCAATGATGTTGACGGCGTTCATGTTCGTATTGCTTCTGTCGGCATGTGGTGCACAAAGCCAGAACGATGTTTTGGATTCCTTAGAGGAAAGAATGGAATCCATGACGGGCTACAAAGCGGAAGCCAAGATGACATTGAGCACAGGAGAGAAACCACTAACTTACGATTTAGAGATTTGGCATAAGAAGCCTGATTTTTACCGAGTGAGTTTAAAGAATGCTGAAAAAGATCAAAGTCAGATGATACTGCGTAACAAAGATGGAGTTTTCGTTCTTACGCCTGCTCTGAATAAAAGTTTCCGATTCCAAAGCGACTGGCCAGAGAACAACAGCCAAGTCTATTTGTTCCAATCACTCATTTCGGATATTTTAAATGATACAGATCGAGGGTTTAAATCAAAAGAGAAAAGCTATGTTTTCCATACTAAAACAAATTATCAAAACAAAAATCTATATCAGCAAGAGATTACATTAAATAAAGATCTAGATCCACAACAAGTACGAATTATGGATCAAGACCAAAAAGAGCTTGTTAGACTGGATTTCTCAAAAGTTAAGTTCAACGCGAAATTTGATAAGAACTCTTTTGATATGGAGTCGAACATGAGCAGTGCTCAATTTGAAGTACCTACGTTTTCTGGTGCTGGAGAAGAGTTTGAGGTGCTGTATCCGACTTATACAGCGAACTTAAATATCGTTAACGAAAGAGAAGTCGCTCAAGGTGAAGATGATTCCAAAGTGGTATTAAACTATGCTGATGAAGATAAATCTTTTACTCTAATGCAACAGAAAAACACAGCTGTTGAAACAGCTTCCCGCCTAACGATGTCAAGTGGAGAACCGGTTGATCTAGGCTTTACAGTAGGTGCTATGACAGATCAATCGATCACATGGAACTTTAACGGAGTGGATTACTTGCTTGTCTCTAATAACCTCGGTCAAGAAGAGTTGATGGCGATTGCCCGTTCTGTGAACGGTAAGGCGATTAAATAATATCTACATTATATATACTGATAGGAAACAGGCTGGCGATGATGCTAGCCTGTTTTTATTTGAGTGTAAGGTATTAGAGGTTAGAGATAGTGTTTAAATTGTCGAGGATTGTAGACTCGTGGATAAAGTGGCAAAACTTTTGGATTAAGAACAAAAACTCGTGGATAAACACTCAAAACTTTTGGATTGCACATACATATTTGTGGATTGAAGCGTTAGGATGCTTACATAAATCACGCTAAGAGGGTAAAATAGAAGGCAGCAATCTAAACCAGGGAGGTAAACATCATGGATAAACATCATTATTATCGAGACACGTGGGCGGAAATTGACTTAGGCAAGATCAGTCAAAATGTAAAATCATTTAAGAAACATCTCCCTGATCAAAAGATTATGGCTGTCGTAAAAGCAAATGGTTATGGCCACGGAGCATTTCAAATTGCAGAAGAAGCCTTGAAGTCAGGAGCAGAGTGGCTTGCTGTAGCGATGCTTGATGAAGGATTAGCTTTACGTAAGCAAGGAATTTCTGCACCGATTTTAGTTATGAATCGGGTAAATCCCGAATATGCTAATCTTGCGGCAGAAAATGAATTAAGCCTAACCGTATTTCAAAAAGAATGGCTCAATGATGCAGAACCACATGTTAAAGACACAAATCATCGTGTAAAAGTCCATCTAAAGATCGATACTGGTATGGGGCGAGTAGGGTTTAGAGAAGAAAGTGAGTTGCAAAAAGCAGCGCACTTCATTAAATGTTCATCTGCGTTTGAAGCAGAAGGTGTATTTACCCATTTTGCAACTGCAGACGAATGGGAATCAGAACTTTTTGAGAAACAAAGAAAGAGTTTTATTAAATATATAGACTTGCTCAAATCATGGGGGATGAAACCAGCTCTCATTCACAGTGCTAACAGCGCTGCGGCTATAAGACAAGTGGAAGGGCCTTTCAATCTTGTTCGACTTGGTATCAGTATGTACGGATTGGCGCCATCGAACGAATTAAAACAGAACTTGCCTTTTTCGCTAGAAGAAGCCTTCAGCCTTCATTCTAGGCTCATTCATGTTAAAAAACTTATGCCTGGGGATACTGTAAGCTATGGAGCTACTTATACAGCTACAGAAGAGGAGTGGGTAGGGACTCTTCCAATCGGCTATGCGGACGGTTGGCAAAGACGGTTTTCCCCTGGAGCTTCGGTGCTCATAAGGGGAGAAAGGATGCCGATCATCGGCAGAATCTGTATGGACCAATGCATGGTGAGACTTCCAAAGAGATTAGATGTTGGAGAAGTTGCCACTTTAATAGGAAGTCAGCAGGATAAAAGAATTGAAATGGATGAGATCGCGAGTATTGCAAATACGATAAATTATGAAATTCCGTGCCTCATTTCTGCTCGAGTGCCGAGAGTTTATACAAAAAAAGGTCGAATTTTAGAAAATATGAATGTAATTCTAAATTTTTAGCAGAATATTAGAAGGACTATTGAAAATTTTGTAGAATAAATACTTTGAAATCGCTTTGCAAATGGATAATTGAAGTGATAAGATTAAATGTGGTTAAAAGGAATTTGATCGTAGTATAGCTTTGCGCTGGAGGTGTATGTTGTGTCCGAATTGAACACAAAACGAATAGTGATTAGTCTTCCTCAGAAATTACTAAGTGAGGTAGATCGCGTCATAAAAAAAGAGAATTTGGACCGCAGCGAATTCATCCATCAAGCTACTGAGATGTTTCTTCGTGAGCGGAAGAATAAGCGTCAGTTTCGTGATGAGATGAAACAAGGTTACATGGAAATGGCTAAGATCAATCTAACGATTGCTTCAGAAGCATTTATGTTAGAGGAGGAAGCCGATCATACCTTGGACCGCTTAGTTAGCGGGGTGTAGTCCTTGATAGTCAAACGCGGAGACGTTTACTTTGCAGATCTTTCACCGGTAGTTGGATCGGAACAAGGCGGAATTCGTCCTGTACTGATCATACAAAATGATATCGGGAACCGTTTTAGCCCTACTGTTATCGTAGCAGCAATCACAGCTCAAATTCAGAAAGCTAAACTTCCAACACACGTTGAAATAGATTCGAAAAAATACGGCTTTGAACGGGATTCAGTTATTTTGCTTGAACAGATCAGGACGATTGACAAGCAAAGATTAACAGATAAAATAACACAACTGGATGAAGACATGATGCGCAGGGTAGACGACGCATTGCAGATCAGTACTGGTCTGGTTGATTTTTAACTTTATAACATCATTTAGGAAACTGTCTGACGGGGATGTCTGGCGGTTTTTTATTTTTTTGTAAAGGATCGTTGGAACGCCAGGTACAATTTTCCTATTACGTTGAAAGAATTCTTTAGGTGTTAAGAGCTGTATCAGGTTTTTATGGAGAGAAAAGAAGTTTTAAGTTTTAAGGTTCATATTACTCATTACACGACTCAGCAAGTAATGAACCCCATTTAATAAGAAGAAGTGTACGAATACTATTTAAATATTTTTGTAAAAAAATACATGTTTAGCTTTTAGGAACTTGGGTTATATAACCAAAGCTAGTAAAAGAGTAAACATTGCACAATATATTCAGAAGTGAAATAATAGAATGAAGACTACATGTAGTGGGGGTGCAAGAAAAATTGGACAACTTGATTGTACAGATGATCAATGAAAATCAAGAAACCCTAAAAGATAATTGGCTTACAGAAGTTAAGATTTTTAAAGAAAAAGAACTCGTTGGAACAACTTTAAAGTTTAGTGAGGAAACGGACCAACAGTTTTTTGCTATGTTAATTAAGCACATAAATTTTCACGATATTTCTAAAGACGGAACACTTGACGATTTTTTTGATCAAGTTCTTCATACAGGCTTACCATTAAGTTATTTAACACAAGGACTACAAGCGGCACGCCGTGTCATTTTAAACCTTTTAGTGGAAACGGAAAACGACAAAGGGAAAGTAGCGGCTGTTTATCGTGAGATCGATCGCTGGTTAGACCCAATCTTAAATCGAGTAGTTGAAAACTCCTCACAGATTTGGGAGAGAACGGTTTCTGTTCAAAAGACGGCATTATTAGAACTATCTGCACCATTGATTCCAGTTTTCAAAAATATTAGTGTTATGCCTCTTATCGGATCAATTGATACAGAGCGCGCGAAGCTGATTATGGAAAACCTTTTGAACGGAGTGATTAAATATCGTTCAGAAGTAGTACTCATTGATATCACGGGTGTACCGGTCGTTGATACGATGGTAGCTCATCATATTATTCAAGCAGCAGATGCCGTGCGTTTATTAGGATCTACCTGTATTTTAGTAGGAATACGTCCTGAAATTGCACAAACAATTGTAAGCTTAGGAATTGATCTAAGTCTGTTTCCTACAAAAAGCACACTTCAAAAGGGTATGGAAAACGCTCTTGAAATTACAAACCAGCAGTTAGTTAGCAATAAATAGGGAGTGAGAGTAAAAAATGAGAATTCCTATTTTAAAATTGCACGAATATTTATTGATCACCATTCAAGTTGAAATGGATGATCAGACAGCTCTTCAATTTCAAGAAGACTTGCTAAATAAAATTCACGATACAGGTGCGAAAGGAGTTGTTATTGACCTAACGTCAGTAGACATGATCGACTCCTTTATTGCAAAAGTTCTTGGAGATGTAGTGAGAATGTCAAAATTAATGGGAGCTCAAGTTGTATTAACAGGAATACAACCAGCAGTTGCTATTACTTTAATTGACCTTGGAATTTCAATGAGGGAAGTTTCGACAGCACTTGACTTAGAACAGGGGCTTGATAAATTGCGTCTGGAACTGGAGGGATGACAATGGACATCCAATCCTGTGTGGAAGTACGCAACGAGTGGGACATCGTAAGTGCCCGTCAACTCGGAAGAAACATGGCTAAAGAGCTAGGTTTCGGAAACGTTGATCAAGCAAGAATAACAACAGCGATATCTGAACTCGCCCGAAATATTTATTTATACGCAGGACGAGGAAAGATTTGCATTGAACCTATTGATCAATTAGGAAGAAAAGGACTACGAATCGTAGCCTTAGATAATGGCCCTGGAATTCGAGAAATCCGAAAAGTCATGGAAGATGGATATACCACTTCTGGCGGATTAGGTGCTGGATTACCAGGCGTGAAGCGTTTAATGGATGAGTTCTCAATCGAATCCACGGTTGATGTGGGAACGGAGATATCAGCTACTAAATGGCTTCGTTAGGAGGAGAGCTCTTGACCGCAAAAGACGCACTAACGGAACGTTATCAAGATTTATTATCAGTCTATCTTAAAGTTAAAACAGAGACGACCCTCTATAAAGGGCAACAATTCAGCAGAAAGTTATTAGAACAGCAAATCTCACCAGAAGATCTCGTCAGCTTACACATCCAAGTGATGGATCAGCTGTTTCCGGATATGTCTGAAGAAATGAGAGATTCTTTTGACTTTCTGCTCGAAGCGATGATCGGCTACGGATTTGCTTATCGTGAGCATCAAAGTTTACGTGATAAGCAACAACAGCTTGAATCAGAGATTGAGGTTGCCGCAAGTATGCAGCAAACGTTACTGGTCAGTGATGTCCCGGGATTTGACCAGTTGGACATAGGAGTTGTCAGTGTTCCTGCAAAAAAAATGAACGGTGACTATTATAATTTTGTTAAGAGCGGCAACAGTTTAAGTGTCGCCGTAGCAGATATCATTGGTAAAGGCATACCTGCTGCACTGTGTATGTCTATGATTAAATATGCGATGGACAGTTTGCCAGAAGAACAGATGAAGCCTCATCTGCTTTTAGAAAACTTAAATCGTGTAGTTGAACAAAACGTTCATAGCAATATGTTTATCACTATGTTTCACGGGGTGTATGAACCAGAAAGTCATAAATTCCACTATGCAGGTGCAGGTCATGAACCTGGCTTTTTCTATAATGCGAAGGAAGACGAGTTTCATGACTTGATTGCAAAAGGTCTTGTTCTTGGTGTATCCAGAACAACCACCTACCATCCTTACGAAAAGTTGATAGAAGTGGGAGATATGATTATCCTTCTCTCAGACGGAGTGACCGAGTGCAGAACGAGCAAAGGATTCATTGAAAGAGAAGAAGTTGTTTCTCTTATTCGTAAAAATATGGATCTGCCCTCTCAAAAGATTGTTGAGAATGTATTTCAGGAGCTTGATCGTCTTCAAGGCTTTGAGCTCAGAGATGATTTTACTTTAATTATTTTAAAACGACTGGTTTAAGCGGTATTTGATTAGGGTAAAGGTACCTTATATGGTTCCATACAAAGCTTGGGGGGAAATAAAATGAACTTGCAAATAAATCAAGATCAAATAAATGAAACATACGAGTTAAAACTTACAGGAGAAGTTGATGCTTACACGGCTCCTAAGTTAAAAGAAGTGATGCTTCCTTTAACAGATAAAGAAGGAAACATCGTAATAGTAGATCTTTCTGGAATTGAATATATGGATAGCACGGGGCTAGGTATTTTCGTGGGAGCTTTAAAATCTTCCAAAGCAAACAATAGCTCCTTAAAATTAAGAGGCATGACAGAACGCGTGAAACGAATCTTTGAAATTACTGGATTAACGGAAGTAATGGATATTGAGAGTGGAGTAAAGGGGGAGGCGCTATGAGAACAGCGTCCGACTATATTGAAATGAAGGTCCCTGCAAAACCGGATTATGTAGGTGTCGTCAGGCTAACGATTTCAGGCCTGGCTAACCGCATGGGTTTTGCTTTTGACGAAATTGAGGATATCAAGATTGCCGTATCAGAAGCAGTAACTAACGTTGTTAACCATGCCTATACCGATACTGAAGAAAAAGGCCAAGTACGTATTGGCTGTAATATATATGACGATCGCATGGAAATTACGGTTGTCGATCAAGGAAAAAGCTTTGACGTCGAATCTATCTCAAAAAATCTTGGCCCTGTAGATGGTAAATCAGTTGATCAACTGCATGAGGGAGGTTTAGGCCTCTTTCTGATAGACACACTAATGGACAAGGTAGAAATAAGCAGTGAAGCCGGTGTCGTTGTAATGATGACTAAGTATCTTCACAGAGATGAGGTGGAGGAACATGTCGACAGAATCTCACCAGCGCCTTCACAGTAAAGAACAAGTCTATGCTTGGATTGACGAGCTGCAGCAAGATCCTAAGAATGAAGAAATTCAAACGAGCCTTGTATTGCAGTATCAAGACTTAGTTCATTCACTTGCTCGAAAGTTCTCTAAAGGAAAAAGCATTCATGACGATTTGGTACAAGTCGGTATGATTGGACTGCTTGCTGCTTTTAGAAGATACGACAAAACATTTGGAAGATCATTTGAATCTTTCGCTGTTCCAACAATCGTAGGGGAGATCAAACGCTTTATTCGGGATAAAACATGGAGTGTTCACGTGCCTCGACGAATTAAGGAGCTTGGTCCAAGAATCAAAAAAGCCGTGGAAGAACTAACTACTCGTTTACAAAGATCTCCAAAGATTTTTGAAATTGCAGAGTACCTAGAAGTTTCTGAGGAAGAAGTTCTAGAGACGATGGAGATGGGTAAAAGCTATCAGGCGCTTTCTGTGGATAGTTCTATTGAAGCCGATCAAGAAGGAAGTACAGTCACATTACTTGATCTAGTCGGTTCTAACGATATTGGTTTTGATCAGATTGATAAAAGAATGCTCTTAGAAAAAGCCTTTGCCGTACTTTCTGAACGTGAACGTGAAATTCTTCAATGTACTTATTTTGAGAATCTAAGCCAAAAAGAAACAGGAGAACGTTTAGATATCTCTCAAATGCATGTTTCCCGACTTCAACGACGAGCACTTGAAAAACTTAAAGAAGCTTTGCGAGTATCACCTTCGGAGGCTCTTAAATGATCGAACACTTTCAGTTTAGCAGGGCATCTGTTTCCTCTTACCAGAAACCAAAAATGGGAAATGATCTTTGCGGAGATAGTTTTTATGTGAAAGAAACGGAAGATTATTTGATTTGTGCAGTAGTGGATGGTTTAGGAAGCGGTAAGATGGCTAAAGAAGCTTCTGGAACCGCTACTGATATTATCGATCAAAATCATCATGAACCTGTCGAGCGTTTAATGCAACTCTGTAATGAGGGACTAAAAAATACTCGCGGGGCAGTAATTGCTATTGTTAAAGTCGATTATCATAATCATACTGCTACTTATTCAGGAGTCGGCAACATCCGTTTTATGATCTCTGCTGAAAGACAAAGAGCCATTCATCCTATGCCTAAGGTTGGTTTTCTTGCAGGAAAGCCCGAAAAATTTAAAGTACAAGACTTTAAGTTTGTTAAAGAGTTAACACTGATGCTTTATTCAGATGGTATGGACATTCATACGCAGAGTCGTTCGTTATTAACGAAAATGATATCACCAAAAGAGTCAGTCCTCTATATTAGTGGATTACCTCAAGACATCAATGACGATGCAACATGTCTCGTCGGACAAATAAATTTGATTTCGTAAAACATCACCTTCATCAGTTTGTAGGGTGGTGTTTTTTGTTTTAGATGGATTTTCACTAGAGTATTGCATGGATTTAACTCTTCTATGCAGGTTGATTGAAGTGGAAGATGCGAGACTCCTACGGGACGAGCGGTAAATTCGAAAAGTGGAAGTGGCTCGTCCAGCCCCGACCAGCAAAAGTTAAATGGGCTAGGAAGGCGCACTTTGCCTTCTTGAACGTTTAACTTTTGACCTCGAGGGGCTAGCCACCGCATCTAGACAGGTTGAGACTCCTAATGGCGCAAAGCGGCAGGAGGCTCACCGTTCGCCCCGTGGAAAGCGAGCATCTGAAACGTAAATCAACTACTCACTTGAGTGTAATTTTTACGCCACCACTTCCTTAGTTTATAATAGTACTAATTGATTGAAAAAGGAGTGTTCTTATTGGGACAACCTATTAGTGAACAAGCGTTGAAAACAATGGAAACAGAATTGAACGTAAAAGGAAAACAAATCAACCAAGTTATTGCTCTTTTAGAAGAAGGAAATACGGTCCCGTTTATCGCGCGTTATCGAAAAGAATTAACGGGTGGTTTAGATGAAGTACAGATCAAAGACATTATGGACCGATGGACATATCTGCAAAACTTAGCTTCACGTAAAGAAGAGATCCTTCGTTTAATAGAAGAACAAGGAAAACTGACTGAAGAATTAACAGCAGCAATTGCAAAAGCCCAAAAGCTTCAAGATCTGGAAGATATCTATCGTCCATATAAACAAAAGAGAAGAACAAAGGCGACTGTAGCAAAAGAAAAAGGTCTTGAACCGTTAGCTGCCTGGTTGTTAGAGCAAAGAAATGATGACCCACTAACTGAAGCCGCGGCATACATAAATGAAGAAAAAGAAGTGCATTCTGCTGAAGATGCACTGACTGGTGCTAAAGATATCATCGCTGAAATGCTGTCTGACGATGCGGATATGCGAAAATGGATTCGGGAAGACACGTTTTCAAAGGGCGAGATCAAAACAGATGGTAAGAACACGGAATTGGATGAGAAGAGAGTGTTCGAAATGTACTACGAATATCAAGAACCCATCCGTAAGATTGTTCCCCATCGTGTTTTGGCCGCTAATCGTGGGGAGAAAGAAAATATTTTAAGAGTAGGTATCGCTGCTCCTTCCGAACTGATCGTTTCAAAGATGGAGAGAAAAGTAGTGAAACGCTCGAGCTCACCAGCTGTACCTTTTATTATAGAAGCGATTGAAGATGCGTATAAACGATTGATTGCACCTTCCATCGAACGAGAAATTCGCGCGGCTCTAACCGAACAAGCGGAAGAGCGTGCGATTCATATTTTCTCTGAAAATGTAAGAAGTCTTCTATTACAAGCACCTCTAAAAGGAAAAGTTGTTCTAGGTGTTGACCCCGCTTACCGAACGGGTTGCAAACTAGGTGTAGTAGATGAAACCGGGAAAGTGCTTCATATCCAGACGATCTATCCAACACCACCACGATCAGAGGTAGAAAAATCGGCAGCGGTTGTGAAGAAACTAATCGATCAATATGATATCGAGATCGCTGCGATCGGAAACGGTACGGCATCACGCGAAACAGAACAGTTTATCGCAGAGACGTTAAAGGACTTAGAGAGATCGGTAGCATATGTGATCGTTAACGAAGCGGGAGCGAGTGTATATTCCGCATCCACGGTCGCTCGAGAGGAATTCCCTGACCTTCAAGTTGAGGAAAGAAGTGCGGTATCCATTGCCCGAAGACTTCAAGATCCGTTAGCGGAGCTTGTAAAAATCGATCCGAAGTCTATTGGTGTCGGTCAGTATCAGCATGATGTTTCTCAAAAAAGACTAGGTGAAGAAATTTCCTTTGTTGTTGAAACCGCGGTTAACCAAGTTGGTGTTAATGTAAATACGGCGTCATCATCTCTTCTACAATACGTATCAGGGTTGTCCAAAACCGTTGCGCAAAATATTATCGTCAAACGAAACGAGGTAGGGAAGTTCAAAAACCGAACAGAACTTAAGAAAATTCCTCGTCTTGGTGCAAAAACGTATGAGCAATGTATTGGATTCTTACGTGTAGTTGACGGTGATCAACCACTTGATCAAACGGGTATACACCCAGAGAGCTATCCGGCAACAAAAGCTCTATTAAAAGAACTTGGATTCAAACCTGCTGATATTGGCTCAGATGCTCTTGCAGAAAAGTTAAAATCACTTTCACTTGAAGCGACATCTGAAAAATTAGATATTGGCGTTCCTACTTTAAAAGACATAATTGAAGGACTTATGAAACCGGGACGAGATCCACGTGATGCTTTCTCAGGGCCAGTCCTCAAAACAGATGTTCTTAAGATGGAGGACTTGTCACAAGGAATGGAGCTACAAGGGACCGTTCGAAACGTTGTAGATTTTGGCGCTTTTGTAGATATAGGCGTCAAACAGGATGGGCTTGTTCATATTTCTAAACTTACTGATCGGTTTGTGAAAAATCCGATGGACGTAGTAAGTGTAGGGCAAGTCGTAACGGTGTGGGTAGACTCTGTAGATGTAGCGAAACAGAGAATTGCTCTAACGATGATTGCACCTAAATAAAGCTATCAATTAAAGATGAAGCACTTCTCCAGCGAATTACTCTTCACTGGAGGAGTGTTTTTTGTTATAAAAGAACCAGCATTGATTAAGTAAGCGGATTTGGTAACGGTCTTTTTGATAATAAGCACGGCGGAGCTGTCTTTTAAACCATGTTGGCATATAGAGAACCTCCTTGAACTTCCCAATCCGTTATTTGTGTATTAGTCTATGTATAGGAGCTTGTTAACGTGAACTTGAAATGTAAGGAGCTTGACCATGACGAATGAAGAATTGCAGAAGTTAACGGAAGAAATCTCGATTCAGTTCTTCGATAAAACGTTTAGCCACCAAGCGAGATTCAATAGAAGGCTGCGAACAACAGGTGGACGTTATCTATTACGATCACATGATATTGAAATGAACCCTCATCTTTACGAGGCGTTTGGTATAGAAGAATTAATTGGAGTTATTAAACATGAGCTTGTGCACTATCATATGCATATCGAGGGTAAAGGTTATAAACACGGTGACGATGACTTCAAATTTTGGCTTCATAAAGTAGGTGGATCTCGGTTCTGTCAATCCATCCCGGAAAAACGAAGAACAGAGAGTTATAAATACGCCTATGTGTGCACAAACTGTATGCAGCCTTATAAAAGAAAGAGGCAAATTGATACGAAAAGATATGTGTGCGGAAAGTGCAGAGGGAAATTAAAACAGGTTTCTTTAAAATAGGGTGTTGACTTCGAATATAGGTATGTGGTAATTTAATAAAGTCGCTGTTAGACATACCTATTACATAGCTTTTAAAAGCAGGTATCGTAAAGCGAATGCGGATCAGAAAAAACTTATAAAACTAGTTGACATCTGAGACGAAAACGATTATGATATTAATTGTCCTTAAAAGACATTCCACAGTAGCTCAGTGGTAGAGCTATCGGCTGTTAACCGATCGGTCGTAGGTTCGAGTCCTACCTGTGGAGCCATACAGAGAAGTACCCAAGTGGCTCAAGGGGCGCCCCTGCTAAGGGTGTAGATCGCTAACGCGGTGCGAGGGTTCGAATCCCTTCTTCTCTGCCATGTGGCCCGTTGGTCAAGCGGTTAAGACACCGCCCTTTCACGGCGGTAACACGGGTTCGAATCCCGTACGGGTCACCATTTACTTTTATTCAAGTAATACCTATAGATTGATGGACTCGTGGTGTAGTGGTTAACATGCCTGCCTGTCACGCAGGAGATCGCCGGTTCGACCCCGGTCGGGTCCGCCATTATTTCTAAGGTGTTGGGCTATAGCCAAGCGGTAAGGCATCGCACTTTGACTGCGACATGCGTTGGTTCGAATCCAGCTAGCCCAGCCATTTTTTCTTTTTAAGATAAGTGTTTAAAAGACACTTCGAGTGAGAGCCATTAGCTCAGTTGGTAGAGCATCTGACTTTTAATCAGAGGGTCGAAGGTTCGAATCCTTCATGGCTCACCATTTTCAAATTAATATGCGGGTGTGGCGGAATTGGCAGACGCGCTAGACTTAGGATCTAGTGTCTTTGACGTGGGGGTTCGAGTCCCTTCACCCGCACCATATTAATTTTCTCAGTAAGTTGCAGTGCTCATGCGCTGGCATCCTAGCCGCGCGGTCGTGGCGGAATGGCAGACGCGCTAGCTTGAGGGGCTAGTGGGGGTATCCCCGTGGAGGTTCGAGTCCTCTCGACCGCACCAACTTTTACTTATAACATAGAATACATTTAAAATACGCGCCCTTAGCTCAGCTGGATAGAGTGTTTGACTACGAATCAAAAGGTCGGGAGTTCGAATCTCTCAGGGCGCGCCATGTTTTACGGGAAGTGGCTCAGCTTGGTAGAGCACCTGGTTTGGGACCAGGGGGTCGCAGGTTCAAATCCTGTCTTCCCGACCATACTTATGCGGGTGTAGTTTAGTGGTAAAACAAGAGCCTTCCAAGCTCTGGTCGTGAGTTCGATTCTCATCACCCGCTCCATTATTTTTTAGGGGCCTATAGCTCAGCTGGTTAGAGCGCACGCCTGATAAGCGTGAGGTCGATGGTTCGAGTCCATTTAGGCCCACCATATGATCGTAAAAATGATCAAAAAAGAATTTTAAAAAAGTGCTTGACTTTATAACTTCCATTCGGTAAGATAATAAAGCTGTCTCGGAAAAAGACAAGCCAAACAGTTCTTTGAAAACTGAA
>NZ_JARMFC010000002.1:0-12805 GCF_036213205.1 Fictibacillus nanhaiensis | reverse complement strand
GTTGATAGGTCTGGTGTGGAAGCGTGGTTACACGTGGAGCTGACAGATACTAATCGGTCGAGGGCTTATCCTTAAAAAGCATAACGTTTGGAAACGTCGTATCTAGTTTTGAGAGAACATCTCTCAATATAATTTGGTTCAGTGATGATGGCAAAGAGGTCACACCCGTTCCCATACCGAACACGGAAGTTAAGCTCTTTAGCGCCGATGGTAGTTGGGGGTTTCCCCCTGTTAGAGTAGGACGTCGCTGAGCCAATACATATTCCACAGTAGCTCAGTGGTAGAGCTATCGGCTGTTAACCGATCGGTCGTAGGTTCGAGTCCTACCTGTGGAGCCATATTGGAGAGCTGTCCGAGAGGTCGAAGGAGCACGATTGGAAATCGTGTATACGGTCAACCCCGTATCAAGGGTTCGAATCCCTTGCTCTCCGCCAGATACATACTCTCTAAAAAAAACAACTGGCCCGTTGGTCAAGCGGTTAAGACACCGCCCTTTCACGGCGGTAACACGGGTTCGAATCCCGTACGGGTCACCACTTATACATAATGATTTTAAATATGGAGGATTAGCTCAGCTGGGAGAGCACCTGCCTTACAAGCAGGGGGTCGGCGGTTCGAACCCGTCATCCTCCACCATTAACTTTTATATCATATATATCATCGCGGGGTGGAGCATGGAGCATAAGCTTCGGTGAAATCACAGCGACATGTCTCGACGGATACACATCAAAGAATTACGTGTAGAGGAAGAGACGACATACTATCGGATTCATCATCCGATACTTACAATCATCGCGGGGTGGAGCAGTCTGGTAGCTCGTCGGGCTCATAACCCGAAGGTCGCAGGTTCAAATCCTGTCCCCGCAACCAATTTTATTTCATGATCAAAGTCGAGATTACTTCTTGACCATGAAATATCAGTAGCACCCATAGGGTGCAACCAATTTTATTTCATGAATGGACTCGTGGTGTAGTGGTTAACATGCCTGCCTGTCACGCAGGAGATCGCCGGTTCGACCCCGGTCGGGTCCGCCATTTTTATTTAAACGGTGGCTTTATAACACCAAGAATTTTTTCTTGGCTCGATAGCTCAGTCGGTAGAGCAGAGGACTGAAAATCCTCGTGTCGGCGGTTCGATTCCGTCTCGAGCCACCATTTTTTTTGCCGGTTTAGCTCAATTGGTAGAGCAACTGACTTGTAATCAGTAGGTTGGGGGTTCAAGTCCTCTAGCCGGCACCAGTTTTTTCTTCCTGAATTGGAACAAAAAACTTGTTGAAAAACAGGGTGATTATATTTTATAATAAAACCTGTCTTCATTTGTGGAGGGGTAGCGAAGTGGCTAAACGCGGCGGACTGTAAATCCGCTCCCTCCGGGTTCGGCGGTTCGAATCCGTCCCCCTCCACCATCTTTTATTCCTTATATAGGGGCATAGTTTAAAGGTAGAACGAAGGTCTCCAAAACCTTTGGTGTGGGTTCGATTCCTACTGCCCCTGCCAATTTTAATACTGTGGCGGTCGTGGCGAAGTGGTTAACGCATCGGATTGTGGTTCCGACATTCGGGGGTTCGATTCCCCTCGTCCGCCCCATTTGAATTTTGGGCTATAGCCAAGCGGTAAGGCATCGCACTTTGACTGCGACATGCGTTGGTTCGAATCCAGCTAGCCCAGCCATTTTTATTTTTATAACATAAGATGATTTTAACAACATATTATAAGTTAATTAAATGTTTGCGGAAGTAGTTCAGTGGTAGAATACAACCTTGCCAAGGTTGGGGTCGCGGGTTCGAATCCCGTCTTCCGCTCCATTTTTGTTTTCTGGCGGCATAGCCAAGTGGTAAGGCACGGGTCTGCAAAACCCTTATCCCCCGGTTCGAATCCGGGTGCCGCCTCCATAAATTCCAATTTAAAAAGATTCAAATGCCGGTGTGGCGGAATTGGCAGACGCGCACGACTCAAAATCGTGTTCCTTCTGGAGTGTCGGTTCGACCCCGACCACCGGTACCATTTTACTTAACTTAACATTTAAACTTAAGACTTCTCACCTTTGTGGGGAGTTTTTTTATTTGCTTTTAAACTTTATACTTCAATTAACGATGAATATATTCAAGTTACGAAAGGGTACTGATCAATGAGAGATTTCTTCAATAAAATGAAAAATGATCTAGGCATTATTTTAAATGATGTTCAAAAGAATGCTGTTATGAAGACAGAAGGACCCCTTCTATTACTTGCTTCACCTGGTTCTGGAAAAACAACCACAGTCATTATGAGAATCGGTTATTTGATTATGGAAAAAGGAGTTCATCCGTCGCGTATCAAGGCTGTTACATTCAGTAAGGCGTCAGCTAATGACATGAAAGAGCGTTTCACAAGATTTTATCCTGAGCTTCCTTCTGTGGACTTTTCAACTATTCATAGCTTTGCTTTTGAGGTAGTCAGGAATCATTATAGAAAATTAGGAATCCCCTTTACAATTATAGAGGGTGATCACGATTCAGATGAAAAGGCAGGTTCGGCAGGAAACTTTCAATACAACAAAAAACTTATGCTAAGACATTTATTCAAGTCCGTTGTTGGGGAAAACGTAACCGAGGATCAAATGGAGGAGCTAACCACTTATATTAGTTATATTAAAAACAAAATGATACCTATCGAACGTTGGTCAGAAGTTTCTTGTGATGTTCCAAAGGCTGAAGAGATATTTAAACAATATGAGGAACTCAAACGTTCTGATTCGCATCATGTGTTGTTAGACTTTGATGATATGCTCACAATCGGAAATGATGTATTAGAAAAGAATGCGCAGGTGTTACGTCATTATCAAAACAGATACGACTATTTCTTAACCGATGAAAGTCAGGATACGTCGCTTGTGCAGCATTCCATTATAGAAAAAATGGTTTCTACTCATAGAAATTTATGTGTTGTGGCCGATGATGACCAATCCATCTATAGCTGGAGAGGTGCTGAGCCTTCCTACTTACTTAAATTTAAGGAAAAGTACAGTGATGCATCTATTTTGTTTATGGAGCAGAACTATCGCTCATCTGAGGATATCGTTAACGTTGCTAATTCGTTCATTAAAAGAAATAAAAATAGATATGAAAAAAATATGTTCACTCAAAATCCTTCGCAGCAACCGATTGAAGTGAAACATCTCGTGAATTTTAAGGAACAATCAAAATACTTGGTCCTGGAACTTAATGACGATGTTCATCTAAAAGAAATCGCCATCTTATATCGAAATAATTCGTCATCTATTGGTTTGATGAATGATTTTGATCGTGCAGGAATTCCTTTTTATATGAAAGATGCCGATAATCGTTTCTTTTCACATTGGGTGGTTCAGGATATATTGAATTTTATGCGTATGGCCTTTACCGATAAGCGGCCAGACATTTTAGAAAAAATTCATTTGAAGTTTAATGGTTATATAACCAAGCAACAGATGCTAGCTTTAAAGCAATTGAACAATAACGATTCTGTATTTGATAATCTGCTAAATCATGTGAAATTGCAGGAGTATCAAGTTAAACTTCTGAAGACAAGTAAAGAAACGTTTAAAGAAATGAAAGATATGAAGCCTCTTGGAGCTATACGGGTGATCAGAGATGGTTTAGGTTACGATAAGGCAATTGAAAAGATCAGTAAGAGCCTTGGCTTTCGAATGGATTATTTAGTGGGCATCTTAAACACACTAGAAGAAATTGCAACAGATCTTGAGAGCCTTCAGGATTTTGCTGAACGCTTAAAACACCTCGAAGTTGTTTTGAAGACAGCAAAAAAGAAGAAGGGACATGAAGCCATAACACTTTCTACTTTTCATAGTGCTAAAGGGCTCGAATTTGAGAAAGTGTATATGATTGATGTAGTGGATGGAATCATACCATCTAAAGAAGATCGCACGGACCATCTATTGTTAGAAGAAGCAGCTCGGTTATTTTACGTAGGGATGACTCGTGCCAAGAAACAATTAACCTTAGTTACGTATCCATATCGAGATGGGAAAAAAGTTGAAGAGTCTGTGTTTGTTACGGATGTAAAAAACTTATTAGATCCGACAAGATTGATGAAATCTGAACCCATAAAAAAACAAGTGAAAAAGATAAATGGAGTTCCTTACAATCCGAATAGTATTAAAAAGAAGGAAGAATTACAAGTTGGTCTCACCATTACTCACCGTGTATTTGGACCTGGAGAAATAACTGAGCTCAGTGAAGAATTCGTGACGTTAACCTTTCAATCCAAAGAAAAGAAATTATCACTCAGCACCTGTTTAGATATGGGACTATTAGAGCCGTTGATTCACACTTAATATACATTTTTTTATCTAATCTTACATTATAACAGGACTTACTACCTTAATATTATTTAATATTTTACAATTTTCTGATAAATAAGAAGGATTTATTCTTGTCTCTTTCGAATAATACATTCTAGTAGAAGTGAATACCTGTTCATTTTTACAGAATGTATTTATTTTTGGGGAGAACGGGGGTAAAGGGATGAACGCTTTTCGTTTGTTTATGGCGGAAATGGCGAAGTTGGCAGGTAAAAAGGGTCTGCTGATCTCAGTCATTGCCGCGTTGCTTGTACCGGTCGTCTATGGTGGTATACTTCTATCACCAAAATGGGGACCGTATGACAACTTGTCGAACTTGCCTGTTGCTGTAGTCAACAAGGACAAGGGTGCATTATCGGACGATGAACCGATCAATGTAGGAAAAGATTTGGTCGCAGACTTAAAGGAAGGAAAAGATCTCGGTTGGGAATTTGTAAGTGATGAGGAAGCAAAAGAAGGCCTCGATAGTCTTAAGTATTACATGGTTATTGAGATTCCTGAGGATTTCTCACAAAGAGTAACAACCGTTTTAAGTGATAACCCAGAGAAGCTTCAACTTACGTATATTCAAAACGAAGGATTAAACTTCATGGCAGCACAAGTAACAAGAAGTGCGACTGAAAAGCTAAGAGAAAAACTAGGAGATAAAATTACTGAGAAGTATGCGAACAATATGTTTGCCAGTCTCGGTGATGTATCTGAAGGATTTCAATCAGCTGCAGACGGATCTGCAAAATTAAATACGGGGATGACAGATCTTCGTGATGGAACAAACACACTTTTGAAATCGCTTACAAATAAAGCTGCTGATATATCAAAGCTTGCAAGTGGTGCAAAAGAACTTAAAAATGGTGTAGGACAGATGGCAAGCTCTCTTTCAGCGAAACAGCCGGATATTAGTAAACTGGCTAACGGTTCATCGCAACTAAGTGCTGGTACGAAAGAACTGCTTTCGTCCCTTCAATCTAAGTCGGGTGATATTTCGAAGCTCGCAGCAGGTTCAGCTGCAGCGAATGAAGGGACAGGACTTTTATTACAAAATTTAAAAGATAAACAATCAGGAGTAAAAGATCTTGCAGCTGGTGCAAAACAGCTCGGGGAGAACATACCTCAATTAAAAGCAGGGACAACGGGGATCTTAACGGGACTGAAAGGTGTTCAAAGTGCGATAAAGAACGAAATCGCACCTGGAACACAACAGATTTCTCAAGGTGTTGCTCAAGTGGCAGTTGAATCTGCAAACCTAGGTAAGGGGCTGCAAGCTTTGTCAGCAGATCTTCAAGCTTTCTTAAAGCAGCATCCGGAACTGCAAAATGATCCTGCTTTTATGAAAATTTATGGTACAAGCCAAGCTATTACGACAGCTGCAACTGATCCTGCAAAAGCACAAAAGCTCCAGGCACTACAACAGGGAGCTGAAAAAATCGCGGGAGCTTTTACCGCAAATGCTGTACCTAATCCAAAGTCTGTCGCTGATGGGGTAAATCAGCTTGTAGCTGGCCAAACGTCAGTGGATAACGGTGTTGCTACATTAAGCCAAAAGGTACCTTTGCTTCAACAAGGGACCGCGTCTATTGAGAGTGGCTGGAACACGATGGTAGGTAAGGTAGGAGAGCTGCACGAGGGAACTTCGCAGATTGCTGCAGGAAACCAATCGGTCAATACGGGTTGGACGTCTCTGACAAAAGGCGCATCACAGCTTAATGATGGCGCAAGCCAAGTATCAGCAGGTAACTCTTCTGTTGAAAAAGGATGGCGTGATCTGACATCCGGTGCGACAAAGATTAACGCTGGTATGTCACAAGTTAGTGATGGAAATGCAACAGTTGAAAAAGGCTGGGGCGACTTAACGGAAGGTGTTACAAAATTAAATGATGGTGCAGGGAAATTAAATGATGGAAGTAACGAGCTATCATCTGGCCTTAAGGATGGTGCTGAAAAAACAGGAGCGATTAAAGCGGCGAATGATAAGAACTTGAGCATGTTTTCTTCTCCTGTTGAATTGAAGAGTGAAACGGTTAATAAATATCCACTCTATCGTGATTCAACAGCTCCTTATGTTCTTTCCTTAGCGTTGTTTGTGGGCATCTTAATCATGTCTATGTTTATCAACTTTAAGAAGCCTGAAGGAATTTCAGCATTCTCTTGGTTCGGTGCTAAATTCATGAACCTAGGTGCACTTGCTGTTGTACAGGCATTACTTCTTTCAACAGTCGTTTTACTTGTCTTAAATGTGAAGACCGGAAACCCACTTGGCTTTATAGCTTTTGCGGTTTTTGTAAGTTTAGTATTCACAGGAATTGTCTTATTGTTTGCGTCGTTAGGAAACATCGGACGTTTTATTGCGTTCGCTTTAGTGATCTTGCAGCTTTCAACGACGGGTGCAAACTTGCCGATCGATATGCTGCCAGAGAACCTGCGCTCATTGAGTGAATTCTTGCCGTTCACGTATTCAATAGCAGGGTTTAAAGCATTGATCTCATTAGATAGCACAAGTTCTGCTTTTTCAAATGTGGGTGTGTTGTTCATTTATCTATTAAGTTTTAGTTTATTGTCGATCGCAGTCTATCTGTTTGCAAAAACAAAAAGTGAACCGAAAAATCTAGATTTAGCTGGCTGACAATAATCTCATAATGTTATACAAAGTTCCTGGCAACTCAAGCCGGGAACTTTTTTGAATCTTCTTCTTGTACACTGAATATGTAGGTGTAAAGGAGGTTATTACTCTGATGTATAGAGACCGGCGTGCCACAGTCTGCCTGATTTTAATTACCGTCTCCTTCGTTTCAATCCTCTTTATTACTGCTGATATTTTTCATTACATGCACATGATTAATGGACTGATGATCAGACTTTTTCAATCTTTTCGCTTGTTGTTGGTCATGATCATACTTTTTGTATTTTCTATCCTTGTATTATTTCGATATTTATAGATAGGATAATATTCCCCTTTTTTAAGGGGTTTTTATTTTTATGAAAAAGCATATTGTTTTTTTAAGAAAATAAAATAGTTCCAAAGCCATACATATCTCATCATAAGGGGGAGATTTTATGAAGTGGGAATTATCGATGTTTAAGAAGAAGTGGGTCTACTTTAGCTTAATGGCGCTGGTTTTAGTAGCAATTACCGCTTTTTCAGCGCACGCAATAGGTTACAACAAAGCTTCTGTTCTTCTCAAAGATAAAAAGGTTGTAGCAGGTGAAATTGATGGTGAGATCAAAGAATGGCAAAAAGAGTTAGAAAGTATAGAAGAAAACGTTGAAGCGATGGAAGAAGAGGAAAGCAGTAAACAAGCTGAATTGGATGGTCTTCAAATACGGTTTGATGAAGTTACTGAGATGGTAGGCCAAAAAGAAGCGATTCAATTAGAAGTGGATGAGTTAGGTACTCAAGTAAATGCAAAGAAAGATGAATTGAAAAAACTTAGCGGGGAGATCGCAAATAAACAAAATGAACTTGATACATTAAATAAAGGCATTCTAATTAAGAAGAAGGAGCCACGAACATTAGTAGCCGGCGTTTTTATAGTGGGTAAAGACATCGCTCCAGGGAGATATAAAGTAGAACCAGTGAATGGGTTTGGAAATTACTTTGTGAACGGGGGAAGTAAAGTCAATATCATCTTAGGCAGAGGGGATGACCTGTTTCTTCCTGAATATGTGTTTGAATTGGATGAAGGGGACGAGATTGAAGCAACATTGTCCGTGAGATATACGTTAGTAGAGTAATAAAAATATTTAGGCAGGTGATTTTTTTTTAAGAAAGTTTAAAGAACTTGTCATAAATGTCCTACTTGCTGCTTATATATAGAACAAGTTAGTTGTAGGTTTTAATGCAGGGCTTCGTTGATCCAATGAAGCCCTGCATTTTTTTTATTATAAAGCGCAATTTTTATATATTGACGAGTTTTCCTATTTTATTGAAACTTTCACACAATATATTCACCAATTTCCACATTATAATGACGAGTTTGTATGCTATATCGACGAGTCTACATCATTCGACATCAGCTGTATTTAATAAAAAATTGTAGCCAAATGAGCTTTTCGTATTTAAACAACTGTTTAAATCACCTGAATCTCAGCACTTCCGCCGTTCACTTGAGTGAACATCTTGGCCATAGATTCCAAGAGTTCATAAGCTTCACTTTTATCCATAGATGGCTGTAGGTACACGACATGCAGAGCATTTTTAACACTCTCATCCACCATCGTGCGCTTTGAATCGACGATTGGGCTGCCAAAGGCACCAACATCGTCTCTAGACAGCAACTTACCTTTCATATTCATCTCACGTCCGTTTAATCCTTCATATGTATCTTCAGCACTACCAATACGAATCTCCACTTCACCATGAATCTTATCTAGGTTATAAAGACCGATCGGAATCGCAAATCGAATTGAGAAAAAGTTGTTTACATCGACGCCAGAATTGATCGGAGGTAGGTCCTTTCCGCTTAACACCCTTCGTAACAACGCTTCTGAAGCGGGACGATATCTAGAGGGATCAATTCCTAATGATTTGAATACTTTGCGATACTCTACGACACCAGGGTAATCGGCAACATTTTTTTCTTCAAGTCGGAGGGATTCTGTAAATAGCTGGAACCTGCCTTTAATCATTTGCGGTGATTCGCTAATCGCGATATTATGGTATGTAATTGTGCCTATTTTAAAATTCGGGACAAGTTCGTTTAGTTTAGGATTAATTGTGATCATCATGTAACCCCGTTTCTTTTTTATGTAATTGTAGTTTATCATATTTGTGGAAAATAAATGTAAAGGAGGGATATGCGTGACAAGTGCCCAGTTGAAGGAAGAGATCGTTGCATATAGTAAAGAAATCGGAATCGACAAAATTGGCTTTGCACATGCTGATGTATTTGCTGAGCTCAAAGAACGTCTCCGATTACAGCAAGACCTTAACTATCAATCAGGATTTGAAGAAAGTGATATTGAAAAAAGAACAGAGCCTGATCGGCTTTTGTCTGGAGCTTCCAGTATTATTTCGATCGCTCTCGCATATCCCTCCAGGATGAAAGATGCTCCAAGAAGTGTTCGAGGTGAACGCAGAGGAATTTTTTGCAGAGCATCATGGGGTAAAGACTATCACCATATATTAAGAGAAAAGCTCTCATTGCTGGAAGCTTTTATTATAGAAAAAATTCCAGAAGCCACTGTGAGATCGATGGTAGATACAGGTGAACTATCTGATCGGGCTGTTGCGGAACGGGCCGGAATTGGATGGAGTGCAAAAAATTGTGCGATCATGTCACCGGAGTTTGGTTCTTATATGTATCTCGGAGAAATGATTACAAACATTTCATTCCCTGCAGACACTCCAATGGAAGATCAGTGTGGTTCGTGTAACAAATGTGTCGATGCGTGCCCGACTAACGCTCTTGTACAGGGAGGACAGCTTGATTCGTCAAAATGTATCGCCTTTTTAACGCAAACGAAAGGATTCCTGCCTGATCAGTATAGAGATAAGCTCGGAAACCGTTTATATGGGTGTGATACGTGTCAGACAGTATGTCCTAAAAATAAGGGAAAAGATTTTCATCATCATGTGGAAATGGAACCTGACCCAGAGATTGCGAAACCCCTTTTAAAGCCATTGTTGTCGATGAGCAATAGAGAGTTCAAAGAAAAATTCGGCCATGTTTCAGGCAGCTGGAGAGGGAAAAAGCCTATTCAGCGAAATGCGATTATCGCTTTAGCTCATTTTAAAGATGAAACAGCAATTCCGGATTTATTAAAGGTCCTTAAACATGATCCACGACCTGTCATAAGAGGAACTGCAGCATGGGCGATTGGTAAGATTGGCGGGGAAAAGGCGGAGTTAGAACTATTATCTGCAAAAGAGCGTGAAAAAGACGATTTGGTCACGTTAGAGATTGAAAAGGGACTGAAAATGGTCCGAAATCATGAAATTTCGTAATCGCATATGTTTGAAGTGTCCGATATAGTAAGGTCAAGTAATGAAAAGAAGGGATAATTATGTGTCAGATTAAAACGTTACTCTATTACGAAGAAATGGAAAGCGTAATCGGACCGTTAACAATCATTGCAACGGAGAACGGAATCTGCCGTCTCGATTTTGGTTCAATGGAGGATAACCTTCCAACTTTACGTTCATGGATGGCGAAACATTTTATTAAAGGAGAACTTATACGCTCTCCTGAACGATTGGATGATGCCGTTCAACAACTACACGCTTACTTTGCAGGCAACTTGCATGAGTTTAGTGTGAACTATGATTTATTTGGTACCGCTTTTCAAAAAAAGGTATGGAACCAGCTTACGAGTATTCCTTATGGCGTAACTTGTTCGTATAAGGAAGTGGCTCAAGGCATTGGTGCACCAAAGGCTGTTCGAGCTGTAGGCAGCGCGAACAACCAAAATCCCGTACCTGTTTTTATTCCATGTCACCGAGTGATTGGAAGTAATGGAGCACTTGTAGGCTATGGCGGGGGATTAGATAAAAAAGAAATATTGTTATCGATCGAACAGAACAGCTGCAAGAAGACATCCTAGAGAGCCCTTAAAGGGTTCTTTTTTTTGATATCTCACTCATATGTTAGTAGAAGCAGGAGGGATGTCTGATGTGGATGGAAACACTTAAAGCTTATATCCAAAACCAATCTCAATGGATGATACATGCAGATGCAGACGGAAGAGGTTTCTTTTTACGAGAAGAACAAGAGAGCTTTATTCGAAAAAAACAAATGTATACCGATAGAAATGCATTTATCGTGAACAATCAAACGAACGGAAGCGTATTACGAACGACCGAGTCTGAGGATCAGGTTCAGGTGAATTATTTGGTGCATTATAGCTTCTTGATCAAACATGGGTTTGATTTCTATGTGGAAGAGATCTCTCAAGAGCGACGTGCTACTTTTCAAGATGGGGATATGAAAAGTGATGAACCTGTGAATGTGGAAGGTAACTACAGAGAACTTCCAAAGATCGAGCGGGAGAACGAATCGATCGCACCAACGAAGGGCGGTTATGATAGACTTGCTGCTGTACGCTATGCAGAGAGATGGTGGAATACGTTTAATCCTGCCTATAAATCTTTTGAGAATGATTGCACGAATTATATTTCTCAAAGTCTACATGCAGGTGGCATACCGATGACTTCTCAATCTATTAAATCGAAGGGCTGGTGGATGCGAAATAATTCTTGGAGCTATAGTTGGTCAGTAGCCAATGCAATGAGATGGTATTTGAGCGGCTCAAAATCAAGTCTTCAAGCGCAGGAGAAATCAGCGGCGCATCTTCTTTTACCTGGAGACGTAATCTGTTATGACTTTGATGGAGATGGCCATTATCAGCATACGACGATTGTGGTCGCAAAGGATCCTTCTGGAGAACCACTCGTAAATGCTCATACAACAAACAGCAGAATGAGATATTGGGGTTATGAAGATTCAACGGCGTACACAAAGCGCATTCAATATAAATTTTTTCATATTCTTTAAGAAGAAGCTTGCCTTCAGAGAGTGATATTCCAAAAAAAGTGCTATAATAAGTACTTATTGGAATATTGTTTTTGAGGTGAGCTTTTTGGCTATACATGTTGTTTTATTTGAACCATTAATTCCTGCGAACACAGGAAACATCGCACGTACGTGTGCAGGAACAGGTGCACATCTGCATCTCATTCATCCACTTGGGTTTTCATTGGAGGACAAATACTTAAAGCGTGCTGGCCTTGATTATTGGGAGCATGTGAAATTGTCTCATCATGATTCTTTGGATGCTTTTTATAATGAATATCCAGACGGAGAGTTTTACTATATCACCAAATTCGGTGAACAGACATATTCAAACTTTGATTACTCTGATTCGAAGAAGGATGTTTTCTTTGTTTTTGGAAAAGAAACGAAGGGACTTCCGCGTGAAGTGATCGATTCAAACATGGAAAGGTGTCTGCGCATTCCGATGAATGAACACATTCGTTCATTGAACCTTTCGAATACAGCTGCGATCTTAATCTATGAAGCGCTGCGTCAACAAAGTTTTGGAGAGTTGAAATAAGCTGTTTCCGACTGTGAGAGGTTAATTTCCGTTCCAGGTGACCGCTTTACACGGGGAAGGCGGTGAGCCACATTCGTACGTTTCACTCTTAAGTGTCTCACTTGTCTAGTGGCAGTGACTAGCCCCTCGAGGTCAAAAGCTAAATGATCCAGAAGGCAAAGTGCCCCTTCCCAGCTCATTTCCCTTTTGCTTGTCGGGGCTAAACGAGCCACTTCCACTTTTCGGCCTGCCCGCCTGTCCCACAGGACAAGGAAGGCTACGGCAGCGACACATCGCACGAAGAAAATTTGAAGTTCAATTTTCGAGGAGTCTCCCACTTTACACTCCAATTAACTTGTCAATAATGAACAAACACAATGCCATATCTTAGTGAAAATAAAAAAACGTCCTGATTGAAAATGATCTGAACCCAAAAAG
>NZ_JARMFC010000001.1:0-747211 GCF_036213205.1 Fictibacillus nanhaiensis | reverse complement strand
AATTCGGGGTGCAGTTCACAACGTAGATTCTTCCTGTTATCACTATTTTTTTACTGGGTGGCGACTATTTGTTGCCAGAAAATACGCGGCAACTCCAAAACCAAGTAAGAAAAACGCGAGGATTCCGTAAGCTGCTCCTTCAAAACCTCGAATGAACTCTAAACTCACATAAAAAATGACCAAGGAGCTAATCACAGTTAACAAACATGGCACAAGTTTTATGAACAAAGAGATGTTCTTTTTTCTTAGCCACCACGTAATAAAGAGGACGATTACGCCTGGAACTAAGCTAATAAGAAAAGGCATTCCAAAAAACATGATACATTCCTCCTGCTTCTCTACTTCATTAAGGCTTTGACCAGAAGAGGTGCATGCCTAGATAAATGAGAGCGGCCAAGCCTATGAATCCAAAAACCAGAGTTGTAGCTATTCGTTTTGATAATCCTTTTTCCGCGTAAAAAGCCAAGAACAAGGATAAGACGATAAACGTGAAAAAAATAGGAAACATATAGTCCCCAATGAATTGGCTATATGCAGCCAAAATGATTGGAGAACCCGCAATTAATAAAGATAGAATTGAAAGTATACCAGCATTTCTTTTAAACACCATAATATCACTCCTCATAATAACTTTTAACTTTTATTTCCACCTTTTAATTATACATAATTTTCCTTATTGTGTATGTACACTTAATCTACAAATGCTGCAGGTAGCCATTTAATTAAACAACTGTTTAAAAATATTAGTATTGCCTCACTAAATACGGCAAATATTTTACCGATATAGAATATGTAAAGTATTTTCGATTTATTAACAAGGAGAGTTTCTATAAATGGATGCCGTTTCTAGTACATATCATATTCCGCTTGTCTCTCTATCTATCATTATTGCAGTCATTGCTTCTTATGCTGCATTGGATTTAGGGATTCAGGTACAAAAAACAAAATCATACGCACGGTACATTTGGATGGTCTCGGGAGCTTTTGCGATGGGGATGGGCATCTGGGCCATGCATTTCGTGGCGATGCTTGCTTTTCACTTATCTATCAACGTCACTTATGATGTGACGCTCGTCATCGTGTCAATCATTCCAGCGATTCTTTCTTCAGGAATCGCTCTCTATATCATTAGCAGACCCGTTATGGGGAAGAAACAGGTATTGTTGGGTGCTCTTTTCATGGCGACGGGTATTGTTTCCATGCATTATACAGGCATGGAAGCGATGAAAATGAACGCTGAAATAGAGTATGATCCAGTATTATGGACGCTCTCGGCGGTCATTGCTTTTGTTGCATCAGTAGTGGCCCTTTATCTACTTTCGTTTGTTAGCCAAAACTACAAAACAAGTAAAATATGGCTCGTGAAGTTAGGAAGTGCGGTGCTCATGGGTATCGCCATTTCCGGAATGCATTATACGGGTATGTCAGCTGCTACCTATAAGGCGCATCAGCATCACACTGATCTAGCAGCAACACCGTTTAACAGTACCCTTTTAGCTTATGCGATTGGTATTGTCATCCTCATTCTGTTAGGGATGGTGTTCATCAGCACGTTCATCGATCGAAGGTTTGAGTATCAGTCAATTCTATCAGAAAGAAAGTTTCGTTCAGTTATCGAATCTGCCAACGATTCTATCATTCTGTCAGATCGAATGGGAACCATCATTTCTTGGAATAAAGGAGCAGAGCTAATCTTTGGTTTTTCCGAAAAAGAAGCGGTAGGAAAAAATCTGCAGATCATTATACCGGACAAATTTAAAAAAGCGCATAAACAAGGAATGGAACGCTACCTTTTGTCTGGAGAACCAAAAGTGATTGGCAACACGGTAGAGTTAGAAGGACTTCGAAAGGATGGAAGTGAATTTCCGATCGAACTGTCGCTCGCAGCTTGGCAGGAAGATGATCAAGTTTATTTTAGCAGCATCATTCGTGACATTACAGAGCGAAAAAGAAACGAGAAGAAAATTAATCAGATGGTCTACCGTGATCCTTTGACAGGACTGCCGAATCGACTTCTGTTGAACGACCGTCTTTCTCAAGCCCTTGAACTCGCTGATGAGAACAAGCAGACGATCGGCATCATGTTCATTGACCTCGATCGGTTCAAGTATATTAATGATACGCTTGGACATGCGGTTGGAGATCAATTGTTGATAGAAATTTCAAAGCGCATTCAATCATGTGTAGGGAAGAACGACACGGTCTGTCGCCAGGGTGGGGATGAGTTTATCGTACTTATACCTAATACAACGGCAGATGAAGTGTCCAAAATCGCACAGCAAATCGTAGATCTGTTTAGCAGCTCCGTTATGGTCAATGAGCAAGAGCTCTTTGTGACTCCATCGATCGGAATCGCGATGTATCCGGGAGATGGCCGTGATATAGAAACGTTGATCAAAAATGCGGACACTGCGATGTACCGTGTGAAAGAACAAGGGAAAAACAACTTTCAATTTTATACACCAGAGATGAATGAGGCAGTTACTAAAAAAATGAAGCTTGAGATTGGCTTACGAAAGGCACTTGAGCGCGATGAGTTTAAAATTGTATACCAGCCTCAGATCGATGTGGAAACGGGCGTCATCATTGGAGTTGAAGCTCTTTTACGTTGGCATCATCCAGAATGGGGTACGATCTCACCGGCTGAATTTATTCCGATCGCAGAAGAAACAGGACTGATCTTACAGATTGGAGAGTGGGTGCTACATGGCGCTTGTCGTCAAAACAAAGCCTGGCAAAACGCAGGATTTGCGCCGTTACGGATGGCCGTCAACATTTCATCCCGTCAATTTCAGCAAAGTGATCTTGTTGAGCGGGTGAGTAGAATTTTGAGAGAAACTGAGCTTGATGCTCAATATTTAGAGCTTGAGCTAACAGAAAGTATCATTCAAGATTCAAAGTATGCGGTAGCTAAAATGCAGCAGTTGAAAGAGATGGGGATTCATCTCTCGATTGATGATTTTGGAACAGGCTATTCGTCGCTTAGCTATCTGAAGACGTTCCCGATTCATACGCTAAAAATTGATCAAAGCTTTACGCGTAACATCTATTCGGATCCAAAAGACGCTTCGCTTGTAGAAACAATTATCGCGATGGCTCATAACTTGGATTTGAAGGTAATCGCAGAAGGGGTAGAGACGGAAGAACAGCTTCAGTTCCTGCAGCAAAAGCAATGTAACGAGGCGCAAGGGTATTACTTCAGCCGGCCGATTTCAGCGGAGGAGCTGGCGGTGGTTCTTAAGGAAAAGTCAGTTGTAGCAGTTACTTAGGATAGTTTAATTGATTGAATTAATACTAACGAAACAAGCCACCTAATTTAATTAGGTGGCTTGTGCGTTTGTTAAAGCTTTATGTTCTGAGTTAGTAGTGTCATTTGACTTTACTTTTAAATTTTAAAACTCTCACAAGGACCACAAGTGATATTAACACTACAAGTATCCTATCATATTTAATAACATGATTTGTATAGTCAATTTTATTGTCATTGTAGAAAATTATCTTGTCATAAAAGATGCTATTTTCGATATTGTAATATCTTCCTGAACTATCTAAAATTAACGTATCTATTTGAAAATCTACAATCCAGCACAATGATAAATAAATTATTGATAATAAAATCACAGATATTAAATTCTTCATGTCTGTACCTGCCTTATTTGTTTGTATAAACCAGCTTTCCACTCTTTATATATTTCATTTTACCAGCATCAATATCACTTTTAATACGTTTTTTTAAATTTGCTTCTGAAGTACTACTTCCACTATTCTCTAAAGCTGTAAAGGCAGATCTTCCCTTTGAATTATTAAAGTAGTCCATATCATGTTCAATTTGTGGACCTTCATTATATTCTTCATGAATATCTGCAACTTCTTTCGCTTGTCCAGTACCAATACTTTCGGACATTAAGGCATTCCAAAATGAATGTCTAAATGCGTCAGCTTTTCCGTTATGTGCACCAGAATACCCAGAATCTAGAGCAGCAGCCGAAGCAGTATCCGCATTATTTTTTGCTGTTGCTGTATCAAATGGACCGACAGCAGCTATACATGCTGCTACTTCAGCAGCTTTTATTAAATAACTACTCCCACTAGAGCCCATAGTAGTCATCTTAGGAGGTAAATTCATTGCTTCTAATTCTGCTAATCTAGCTTCAGCTTCTGTATCATTAGTAATTTTACCTTCTTTTACTTCTATTACAAGTTGCTCGAAAGCAGCCATATCAACTGTTAGTTCTTCAGGTACTACTTGGTTAGTTGCATTTTCGGCTTTTGATACACTAGGTAAGAGTCCTCCAGATAAAATTGTCGCTGTTAAAGCAACTGCACAAAATTTTCCTAATTTCGCTTTGTTCATAACTTTTTATTCCCCTTTTCATTTTTGTAAACACAACGTATGTGGTGTTCTAAATAAAAATTAGCATTATTTGGATTATCTGTATATTGATAAAATTCCAAAAAAAGTAACCATTTATATCATTGTCATTTCTGTATTTTCACAACTATAAAAATCTTGATTGAATGATTTTCCATGCTATAAAATTAGAATCTTCTTGTTTGTTTTAAGAATAATTTTAAAAAACTATGACTTGTTACATTAGTGACTTAGTGCTTTTAACCTTGTTGAGAAAAACTTAGAAAATATTATAAGTAATTAAGTAAGAAGAATAAGATTTTTTCAATCACAAGTTATATAATGAGTAAATCATTATTAGGTTAAGTATGGTAATATGGGTAATAAGTGGTAAAAAAACATCAAGGAGTGACTTTATGATTAGAGGGGAGAAGATAAAATACTACCGGGATAAACTAAACTTAACGCAAAAAGTCTTAGCTGATGGGATATGTTCGATCTCTTATTTAAGCAAGATTGAAAACAATAGCATCCTCCCTACCGAAGAAACACTTACGTTTTTATGTAAAAAGCTTCATATTGACGTTAATGAGTTATTAGAATCTTCATCAACTGAAAAATTGGAATTATTGTTATCTAGCTGGTATGAGGATATTAAATTTCGTGATAAAAATGCGAGCAGTGAACATTATTCGATCATGAAAAAGCGAATAAAAGGAATTAGTGATATTAATTTGCTTGCACAATTTAAACTCATGTCCGCACGTCACTTTTTGTTAATTAATCAATTTATAGAGGCTAAAATATTATTAGATGAAGTAAGAGAAATATTGAAGTATCTTCCAGAAAAGATTACATCAAGGTATTATTACTTTGCTGGTCTGAATGAATACTTAAAAGGTGATTTGAATACAGCGCTTACTTATTATCAAAAAGTAGAAGAAAAAATAAGAGAGCCCGAATATTACTATCAACTTGGACTTATCTATACATCTCTTAATAAGATTACGATGTCAATTGTAAATACAGAAAAAGCTTTAAATGAATTTAATAAAGATATTTTGTTCTTTAAGGTAATTGATTGCTACATATTATTAGGCGTTAACTATAGTCGTATAAGAGAATATGAGCTTGCTATATCCTACTATAATAAAGCGTTAAAAGGCATACATTCTTTGAAAAATGTTACCCATTTAAAAGCAAACATTTTTCATAACCTAGGATGTGTCTATCATAGTCAAAAAAAATCAGAAGAAGCTGTGAATTATTTTTCGAAAGCTTTAGCGGAATGCGACAATTACTCTGGCTGTATTAATACAATCTATAAATTAGCTTTTGAGTTATTCCTCTTAGATAAATTTGTAGAATCTAACCAATGGATTGAAAAGGGACTTGCTTTGTCTGAACCAACTAATCAAACATATTATTTATTAAGGATGCTTAAGTTTCAAGTCGAAGGAAAAGAGTCCTATGAAGAATTTAGGAACTATGTAGAAGAAGAGGCAGTGAATTTCTTCCAACAAAAAAATGATGTAATTAATCTCGCATATTGTTATGAAATACTTGCAAAATTTTATTACCAAACTAAGGCTTATAAAAAATCAAGTGATTATTTTAGGAAATGTTGTCAGTTAAAAAATAATTATTATTGAGGTGTCAAACAATGAGAAAGAAAATCTTCATGTTTAGCGTTTTAAGTTTAATTACCCTTGGTATTTATGCAGGAGAAAATCTTCCAGAACCGATTATTAAACCATTTATTCATAGTCTATAGACATAAGGTCGCATAATATTTAATAAACAAAAAAAAGCACATGCACGTGCTTTTTTCTTTTTGCTTGAATTTATATGTAAGTAACACCTAAGTCATACATCTTTCTCATAGCTTCCATAGCAGAACTATAATACATGCTTGCTTGTTTATATTTTTGGTGATCCTCAAAATACTTTCCGAGTATAGGGTAATATTCTGCTAAAAAGATCCACTCATTTCTTTTTCTAAAATAAGGAATCATTTCTTTTATCATAAATTGAACGGTTGCTTCATTAAGTTCCCCGTGTGTAAATAGTTGTTTATAATAAAGGAAATGCAGTTCATATCCTCTGAAAATAGGGTTATCTTTCACGTGATCCATCCAAGTGTTCAATAACTGTAAGCCTTTTTCTGGTTGGTTTGTTTTTTCATAGCTTTTAATTAATGCGTAGATTGTCATAATCTTAGCTATGATAGGTTCACCTTTTTTTGCTTTTAAACTTCGAGAAAACAATTCAATCGCCTTTTCTGTTTCCCCTTTGTGATTAGCAATACTACCTAAATTATGGTAGACAATTCCTCTAATAACTTCATCACCAAATGAATTAGCTATGGTTTCGGCTAGGAGCAATTGCTTAATAGATTCGTCAAAATTTTTAATTCTCGTTTGGACAATGGCAAGTATAATCCTACAATCTGCACATCTTTTAAAGAAGTACGTTTTTTCAAATATGGTTAGAGCTAATTGTGTATATTCTAAAGCGGTGATGCTTTTAAATAGCTGATTTGCTGTGAGCCCAATCATATAGAGTAAGTAGCCTCTTTCCCATTCCTGAAAACGGTGTTCTTCTAACAATTTTTCAGCTTTTAAAGCATAGCTATGCGAGTCTTCAAATTCTTCCATAAAAAAACTGAGCTGAGATCTAGCTAGTAGATAGTAAAATGCCTTTTCCCCTTTGATTAAATCGTCAATATATGCAACTTCATCTAACATCTCAGGAACCCCATTTGTTTCCTGGGTAGTCATCATAATGTACATACTCTTAAAAATCTTGTTCAGAATATCCTCTTCAACGGATTGTGAAGGTAAGTCAATTAAATTTTCATATTTCTGCTTTGCGGTTGGATAATCTCTCATATATAAGGAATAGAAAAGATCTACATAGTTCTGAATGATACTTTTTTCATTTGTAGTATGTAACCTGATACCTAATCGCTCTGCTAAATGGTGCTGAATTTCCTCTGAAGGTTCAGTTACTCCATTTTCAATCTTACTTAAATAAGGTACTGAACATATCCCGGTAGCGATTTCTTGCTGGGATAAGTTTTTGACTTTTCGGAAATAACGAATCTTTTCTCCTAAATTCATTCTTGTTTACCCCACCTTTGTTCATAGGTTGATTTTACAATTATTAGGTATAAGCTCATGCTGAAAATTTTCCCTTCTATAAATATACCTGAACTTTAACTGTAAGAGGAAACTAGTCTCAAATAATTGCAATCTAATCCCTAAATCACTTCATGTTTCCCAATTTTCTTACCGAATTAATTAGGTATAATTATCTATAGAAACTAACAACTAGGGTGAAGGCTATGACTATTGAAAGAGGCGATTTAGTAACATATCACGAGGAATTACACAAAGTACTTCATGTGTATTCTTCAGATTTTCTTGAAATCAGAAAAGTGAACGAACCATATATCCCTAGAGTTATTTTGGTTCATAAATCAGAAGTTATTGCCCAACCATGATATACGGATATCCAACCAATACTAGAAAAGACTTTAGAGTGAGTGCTGTTCACTTCTTTAGTCTTTTTTCATTAGGTTAAAAATAATATGTAAGAATTTTCTGTAATCATTTATAATGAGGTTACTACTAATCAAGGAGGAATTTAACATGAGAAACATGACAAGTCGTATCGTCCAAACATATAAGGGTGGAACACGTTCTTAACGTATAGACGGTGTGTCCCCTTATGTGTGCCTCGTAAAAAAACACAAAAGGGGTAAATCATGCATTTTCCAATCAAACTTTTTTTCTCCTATTACAGACCGTATTTAGGGTTATTTCTATCTGTATTAATTATTGCGTTTATTGTTTCTGGAATCACACTCATCCTTCCGTTGCTCGTTCGGTATATAACCAAGGATGTTTTGGAAGGGGACTTGTCTGTTGCCCTTCATAAGGTGTACTGGATCGGCGGAGTCATGATTGTTTTAGTGGCGCTGCAAAATCTTGGAACCTACTTTGTCGATTATAAAGGCCATGAAGTCGGCGCTCGGATGGAAAGTGACATTCGCAGCGAGTTGTTTCAGCATCTGCAAAAACTTTCATTTAGCTTTTATGATAAAGAAAAGACAGGCCAACTCATGTCTCGGGTAACAAACGATTTATTTTTACTTGCTGAACTGTATCATCACGGTCCAGAAGATTATGTGAAATATTTTGTGAGGTTTGTTGGAGCCTTTGTGATCCTGTTTTTTATCAATGTGCCTCTAACGCTTGCCGTGTTTTTGTTTCTGCCCGTCATCGGATTTCTTTCGCTTTATTTTAACAAGAAAGAGAACGAGGCTTTGCGGCGAAATAAGGAGCGGATCGCAGATATCAACGCACAGCTTGAGGATACACTTTCCGGCATTCGGGTCGTAAAATCTTTTGCAAACGAACAAGTGGAAATTCATAAGTTTAACAATGAAAATATCCGTTTCTTAGATAGTCGAAGAAATACGTATAAAGTAGAAGCAACCTTTTATAACAGCATACAAATCTTGATTCAGCTCATCACGATTACCGTTGTTGTGTTCGGCAGCGCAAGTATCGTCAATCAAACGTTAGATTTAGCCGATATGATCACGTTTTTGTTATATGTCGGCTATATGGTGGAGCCTATTCAACGTCTGACTCATATGAGCACACAGTTTCAAGAAGGAATTACGGGCTTTCAGCGATTTATGGAGATCATGAACCTGAAACCAGACATCGAAAGTAAAACAGATGCGATAAAGCTTTCCGTGGTGAAAGGGGAAATTGCTTTTAAGGAAGTGAGTTTTCAGTACGAACCGCATTTGGATGCTGTGTTTTCAAATCTTACTCTTCATATACAGCCTGGAGAATATGTAGCGTTAGTCGGTCCATCTGGTGCGGGAAAGACAACATTATGCTCGCTCATTCCTCGCTTCTATGAAGTGACAGGTGGGGAAGTGCAGCTTGATGGTGTGGACATACGGAAGCTAGATTTAAATGATTTGAGAAATCAAGTTGGTGTTGTTCAGCAGGACGTTTATTTGTTTTCGGGAACGGTGATGGAGAATATTCGCTACGGCAAAAACGAAGCGACAGATGAAGAAGTGGTTGCAGCTGCAAAACAGGCAAACGCTCACGATTTCATTATGAGCTTGCCAAACGGATACCACTCTGACATCGGCCAACGCGGAGTTAAGCTATCTGGAGGTCAAAAGCAGAGACTTAGTATTGCTCGCGTTTTTTTGAAAAATCCGTCTGTCCTGATACTGGATGAAGCGACGAGTGCGCTGGATAATGAATCTGAAAGTGTTATTAAGGATTCGCTTGAGTCTTTAGCAAAAGGGCGGACAACGATTGTGATCGCCCATCGCCTTTCCACGATCCGCAATGCTGAACGAATTATTGTTTTAACGAATGAAGGCATTGTGGAGGAAGGTACGCATGATGCGCTGCTTAGACGCGATGGAGCGTATGCGCATCTTTACAATAAGCAGTTTGAAGTACAATACTAGATGGTTTTATAAAATGGTCGCCTCCTTTTTTAAAAAGGGGCGGCTATTTTTATGTGGCATGCAAGGATTGTACGTTTTACGGTACGTGCTTTTATAATTGTTACGCGTTCGCACAGATTTTTGTGTTTTACGCACACAATGTGGAGAATTGCGCACAAATAATGATGATCTGCACACATTTCGACACGCCTTTCACTCTTTTCGACACGCCTTTCGCACATCTCGTCACCATTTATGAAAAGTCCAACTGCATTTATTCAAAAAAACATAATAAAAATGAACTGGTTGATCATCCACTTCATTGGTTCGTTTCTTATGTAATTTACTTCTCTATGTACACTGTTTCACAATCTGTTGCAAAAAGAAAAGCGAGAGTGAATCAAGTTATGCTTCTCTTTGTAGGGCAGGCTTTTCAATCGTGCTGAGTAGATCTTCGCGTGCTTTTTGGCTTAATTCATTAGAGTACTCGATCGCATCATAGATGGATGCGAAGTGCTGTGATGCATAGTAAGGTGACTTGTAGCAACGTATCACTTTCGTTTGTGAAGGATAGATGAGCACCTTCCAGTGGTACACATTTCGTTGCTTTTCACTGCCTTCCATCGCGATGAGCCAATGTGTGGAGCTTTCAAGTGCAGCATCGTCTGTCTGTGCTGTATCCATGAGAGCTGCGCGATCATTCTCACCGATTAATATAGGTACCTTTTCATAAAACTCCCTAAGGTTTGGGTAGTTGTTCATACCATCTCTCCTCTCAAACATGATTTGTCCATTTCACAAAGTACATGTTTCGCTTATTGTGACATTATATGAAGGGAGAGGAGAAAAGATGATTCAAAAATAAAACCAGATGCTGAAAATCTTCAGCATCTGGTAGGTAATACATGCAAACTTTTAGAAACGTCTTCGCTTGTTCCGGCGAGGTCGTCTTGGTCGTCTAATTTTAATCTCTTTTACTTTAATAAACCTAACTCCAATAAATAAGAAATACGTAGCGAGTGCGACATAAAAGAAGATCGGTACGCTCTCGAATTTGTTCTTCGCAAGTAAGTAAAACATATAGAACAAAAATAGCGAGATGATCGTTCCGTATCGCGGCATCGGAATATCCTTGAAGCTTGGAATCTTGATCGTACTAACCATCAAGAGGCCGAGTCCGTAAAAAAGAAGTACAAAAATCCAAAGTGGAATCCATTTTACAAAAAAGACTAAGAATACAACGATTCCGCCTGCTAGTGGGATCGGAATTCCTTTAAAATATTTCATCGATTCTTCTGAAGCCGTAATGTTAAAACGCGCTAGACGGTATGCGCCGAATAACGGAAACAATCCTGCAAATAGAAAGCCCCACATTCCTAAATGAGCGAAGTAAGTATTCGCTACAAAATAAGCAGGTGCAACCCCGAAAGAGACAACATCCGCAAGGGAATCGAGTTCTTTTCCTAGGTTTCCTGAAACTCCTAAGATGCGAGCTGCTCTTCCATCGACCGCATCCAGCATCATCGCGATAAATATGAGGATGGCTGCGTTTCTAATATCACCGTTTGAAACGTATCCGATAGAAAGAAACCCACAGAATAAATTTCCTAAAGTTAATAAATTTGGTATATGCTTTTTCATTGTTCACGTCCTTAAATAATACTCTTCCCTATATAATAGATGATTTTATTGGAAAAAGTTATGTTTTTTTACAAGTAATTCAGTAATGTGTCAAAACATTTTTTAATTTTATTCTCAATATTTCTAGGAAAGTTTATATGTAACATTTTAGAGATCTAAAAGCAAGATTACTTCGTCAAAAAAATCGAGACGAAAAAGACAAAAAAGTTACTATGTTAAATTTTCATTAATTAAACCTTTCAATCTTGTAATCTTATTGCAGAATAATATTCCGTGTGTTTTACTAAAAAAAGTTTTTTAGAAAACAAATGGAAAAGAGGGGAGAAAATTCATATGATCCTGATACCTATTATTCTCGCTATAATTATTTTTTATGGAGTATATGAACAGAGATTACATAAGAAAAGCATAGAATCGATTCCCATTCGAGTTAATATCAATGGAATTCGTGGTAAGTCAACCGTGACTCGTTTAATAACAGGTATCGTAAGAGAAGCAGGTTATAAGACGATAGGTAAGACTACTGGTACTTCTGCAAGGATGATTTTTTGGTTCAAAGACGAAGAGGAACCAATCATCAGGAGGCCAGAGGGACCTAATATTGGAGAACAGAGGCGAGTCGTACAAAAAGCAGCGGACCTTGGCTGTGAAGCATTGATTAGTGAGTGTATGGCTGTAAATCCGGATTATCAGATCACTTTTCAAGAAAAATTAGTTCAAGCGAATATTGGCGTGATTGTAAACGTCCTGGAAGATCATATGGACGTTATGGGACCAACATTAGATGAGGTCGCGGAGGCGTTTATGGCTACCATTCCATATAATGGTCATTTAATTGTTACAGATGATGCCTACTTGGACTATTACAAAAAAATAGCTAAGGATAGAAATACGAAAGTTATCGTTGCAGATCACTCACAAATCAAAGAGTCTTTCTTAAGACAATTTGAATATATGGTCTTTCCTGATAACGCAGCATTGGCACTTGGTGTTGCTGAAGCGCTTGGTATTGATAAAGAGACTGCGTTTAACGGAATGTTACGTGCAAATCCAGATCCAGGGGCGATGCGTATCACTATTCTAGGAGATGAAGATTCTCCGTCCTATTTTGTAAATGGGTTTGCTGCAAATGATGCATCATCAACATTAAAGATCTGGGATCGAATTGTTGAACTAGGATATCCAACAGAAAAACCCGTGGTCATTATGAACTGTCGAGCAGATCGGGTGGACCGTACAGAACAGTTTTCTAAAGATGTTTTACCATACATAGATGCTGAAATACTTATTTTGATTGGAGAAACGACTAGTCCAATCGTTAATGAATTTGATAAAGGAAACATGAAAGCAAAGGAATTGTGGAATTTAGAAGGCTATCGTACAGAAGAGGTCTACAGCAAAATCATGCCTTTGTTAAACAACACTGTTATTTATGGTGTAGGTAACATTCATGGGGCAGCTGAACCTTTAATTCAAAAATTTTCAACAAATAAATACGGGAAAAAAGTGGGGTAACGAACAGATATGTTTGGATCTGATTTATACATAGCATTAGTCCTTGGAGTTATTTTAAGCTTAATTTTTACTGAAAAAACAGGAATTATCCCAGCAGGATTGGTTGTACCTGGTTACTTAGCACTTATCTTTGATCAACCCATTTTTTTGCTGATTGTACTATTTATTAGCTTACTTACATTTTTAATTGTTAACTTCGGACTTTCCAGATTTATGATTCTGTATGGACGCAGAAAGTTTGCAGCCATGTTGACTACAGGTATAGCTCTTAAATTAGTTTTCGATTATTTATATCCTGTTATGCCCTTCGAAATCTATGAGTTTAGGGGTATTGGAGTCATCGTTCCAGGATTGATTGCAAATACAATTCAAAAACAAGGTATTCCAATGACATTGGGAAGTACAGTATTACTGAGTGGAATAACGTTCAGCATCATGTCATTGTATTATTTGTTTTAGGAGAATAGTAGATGAATAGAGAATTAACACCTCAGGAAAAAGTGTTGCGCTTCTTAAAACGGACAAAAAAGAAAAATAAAAAATATTCCATTCTTTCCACGATCATTGTTTTAACTTTAATCATCTCTTACAACCTCTTTTTTGAGAATGATCCTGTTGCTGTAAAAAGTGAAGGAGAGCCACCGCTTCTAACAGGTACATTTGTGGGAGACATTATGCTGGGCAGGCATGTGGAGGAAGTTACGGATAAAAAAGGGCAAGAATACTTATTCAGAAATGTTCGTCCTTATTTTGAGACTTCTGATTACGTTACAGGCAACTTCGAGCATCCTGTAACAAAAACAGATGATTATGAAGAAGCGGATAAATTTATTCACTTACAAACTTCTGCTGATAGTGTAAAGACATTGAAGAATTTAGGATTTTCCGTATTGAATCTAGCGAATAATCACACGATGGATTATTTAGAACCTGGTTTAAAGGATTCAGTTGAAACATTCAATGAGACGGGCATGGACTTTGTAGGGGCAGGAAAGAACATTGAAGATGCAGGTAAAGTCTCCTACAAGTCGGTAAACGGCGTTACAATCGCAACGTTAGGGTTTACTGATGCTTATGTAAAAGGAGCAAGAGCTACAAAAAATGACGGTGGCGTAGCAAACGCTGATCCGACAATCTTTATGCCGCTAATCTCAGAGGCAAAAAGAAATGCAGATCTTGTAGTCGTGCACATGCATTGGGGACAAGAATACGATGCTGAAGCGAGTCCTAGGCAAAAGGGGCTTGGTCATGCGCTTTCAGATGCAGGAGCTGATATTGTTATCGGCCATCACCCTCATGTACTTTCCACTGTAGAAAAGTATAATGACACTGTTATTTTTTATTCGTTAGGTAATTTTGTATTTGACCAAGGCTGGTCCAGAACGCGTGACAGTGCAGTCGTTCAATATAAGCTTTCTAAGGATGGCATGGCAACCTTTGAAATCACGCCATTACGCATAAGAGAAGCAACACCTTCTCCTGTTAACAGTTGGATTTCTAGAGAAAAGATATTTAGACAATTAACAAAAGATACTGGTGAAAGTATAGTCTGGAAACGTAAGGATGGAAAGCTATCATTTCAGGTTAATCATAAAAAGGTAATAAAAGAAACGAGAAGATAAAATGAGAAAAAGGACAAAAACTTTTATTTTGGTAATTTGTTTTGGGATTTTGTTTTTATGGTTCAGTATGAGCGATTGGAATAATAAACGAGAGCATACAAAAAAATACGAATCAATTAAAGGTTTTGAGTCCTCATCAAACTATGAAAAATCAAGGCAAATTGGAGTATCTGCTTCCCATCCCATTGCCGTCAAAGCCGGAATAGACATCTTAGAGCAAGGTGGTAATGCGGTTGATGCTGCAATTGCTGTTTCATTTGTATTAAATGTAGTAGAACCATACGGCTCGGGGATGGGCGGTGGTGGTGGAATGTTAATTCAAAATAACGAAAAAAATGATTTTATTAACTATCGGGAACGTGCTCCATCGCATTTTCTTACTACAAAAAACCAAACAGCGATTCCTGGCTTTGTGAAAGGTATGGAAACAGCCCACAAAAAATACGGTTCTCTCTCTTGGGAAAAACTTCTGGAACCCGCGGTAGATTTAGCGGAACTAGGATTTAGATCAGATCAAGTGCTTTCAGAGCGGTTATCGAATGCGAAATATCGCTTGAATTCCTCTGATATGTCTGCGTTTTTTCCAGATGGCGAGACAATTGAAGCGAATGAAATAGTTCAACAAGAAGAACTTGCGAACACCTTAAGAGTTATACAGAGTGAGGGTGCAGAAGGGTTTTATTCTGGTGAGATTGGAGCAGACCTTAGTAAGTATCTAGGAATTAGCAACAAAGAGCTTAAGAGTTACTCAGTAAAATTCCAAAAACCAATTGCAAGTAAGGTGGATGGGTATGAGATTGTTTCAGCACCTCCACCGTTTTCAGGTATCACCTTCATACAAATGTTAAAGCTAGCTGACAAGTTTGAAATAACTGATTCAGAAGGCATGAGCGAATATATACATTTATCTGGAGAAATACAAAAAGCAGCTTATCATTCACGTTCGAATCATTTGAGTGATCCGTATTTTAATGAGGTCAATCAAAAGTACCTTTTGTCAGATTCATACATGAACAAACTCTCAGATCATATAAACCGTGATAAGATCTCGGGAAAAATGGATTTTGATGATGAAGAACATACAAGCACAACTCATTTTGTAATCATGGACAAGAAGGGAACAGTAGTGTCAGCTACAAATACGCTTAGTAACTTTTTTGGAACAGGTAAAATAATGCACGGATTTTTCCTAAATAATCAGATGGAGAATTTTAGCACTCAAGAACTATCTGCAAACTACTATTCAAAAGGAAAACAATCTAGAAGTTACACAACCCCGTCCATTATAAAAAACAAAGATCTTACGATTGGAATAGGTTCTCCTGGCGGCAGTAGAATTCCTATGGCTCTGTTTCTAGCATTGAATGAGTTTAAATCTAAAGAGGTTACACTTCAAGATGCTGTAGATCATTCAAGGTTTTATTTTGAAGACAAAAAGATAGTAGCAGAGTCCTCTTTTCCGAACAGTACTGAAAAAAGACTAAAGAAGCTAGGGTATTCTATTGATTATTATCAAAACAATACCTTTTATGGAGGCATTCAAGCCTTAGTCATTGATAGACAGCACGATAAAATATACGGTGTGGCAGATAAGCGTCGTAATGGGAGTTGGATGGTTAAATGAAAACAGTAAAAAAGTTTATGGGCTTTATACTGCCTGTGGTCATTATTCTTGGATTGCTACAGATCATGTCAACGTTTAAAAGAAGTGAAGTATTAAGTGCTGAAGAAAAAGAAGTGATTGATGGATTTGAAAACTTATCAGAGAATCTAGATACTACGCTTAACTATACAAAGGTTACAGGTAATAACGTGAGAGTGTTTAATTCGTACGGTGAAGTAGTATTTCAGACTTCGCTAAGCGATTGGAACAAAAAGCTAGTTTCCTATCAAAAGAAGTTCAATCTAGAAACGTTAGAAAAAGACGGCTGAAAAAAGTTGACACCACTGAAAAAGTCCATCAATAGATGATTTCAAGCGGTGATTTCCGCTCCAGGGTACATGCTTTCCGCGGGGCGGGCGGTGAGCACCATGCCGCTTCGCGCCTTTATGGGTCTCACCTGTCCCACTCGTCCCGCAGGAGTCAGTACCCTTGCGCTCCAATCCCTACATGGTTGTATCCAATCAAAAGAAAAGATCAAACGTTCTCGCAATGTCGAGCGTGTTTGATCTTTTTTTGTATAATAAAGAAATTTAAAAACGTGAATGTTTATCGTTTGGCATCCTCCCTGTGTAATGAATATGGATTTGCAAGGTGCATCATAATATTTGCGTCGAATTTAAAAAGAACTATTACGTTTAAAAAAGACAAAAAGAATGATTTGAAGTAAATCTATGCGGTGTGAGGCTATTGTTATTTTCAGTACCTTGAAAAAAGTCGTCTTTTTTATTTAATCATTTTTAGAAAGAATGCTTCATTTAATAGATGTAACGGTCGATAAAAGCTATAACACTCATATAGGAAAGAGGAAAAAAGATGAGGTTTAAGGCAAAGCGTTTATTGGCAATAATCGGATGTTGCTTATTAGCTATCGTTCCGTTATATCCTAATGATCTTAATTTAAGTGCGGAAGCTGTGGAAAAAGAAAATGTAATAAACTCTTCGCTAAAATTGCTTGGTACACCCTATAAGATGGGCGGAGAAGACAAGAGTGGATTTGATAGTTCTGGATTCTTACAATATGTTTTTAAGGACTCTCATAATATTTTATTACCTAGAACAATATCTGAACAAAGTAAAGTAGGATCTACGGTTAAAACAAAGGATTTAAGACATGGTGATTTAGTTTTCTTTGGCAGAGAGAATAATAAAAAAGTGGCTACACATGCCGGAATTTATATCGGTTCTAACCTTTTTATTAATGCACAAACTAAAAGAGGAGTTATCGTTAGTAACCTGAAAGATTCATATTGGCAGAAGAGTATTAAGGAAGCAAGACGTATCCCCTTAAATGATAAGAATATCAATAAATCACCAGTTATCAAAGAGTCTCTGCATTATCTAGGACTTCCCTATAAAAGGGGTGGGGATAACACAGAAGGTTTCGATAGCTCTGGTTTTGTACAGTACGTTTTTGAGAACTCAATGAATTTTAACATTCCAAGAACTATTGAGAAACAGTGGGATTTCGGTAAACCCGTCGTCGAAAAAGAGGTACAGGCAGGTGACTTATTATATTTTTATAATGATAAAAAGGATAAAACCTCACATGTAGGCTTATACCTCGGCAACGATCAATTTATCTCGTCTACGGTTTCAAATGGCGTTGTCATTTCCTACTGGAAAAAGAGCGACTACTGGAGAGGTAAATTTGCGGGTGCGCGCCGATTCCAAATTGCAGATTCCAATGTGCCAACGATTGAAGAAGCCAAAAAATATTTGGGCACACTGTATATCTTTGGAGGCGAAACGAATGCTGGGTTTGATTGTTCAGGATTAGTAAAGTTTGTCCACGATCAAATGACTAGTGTAAAATTACCGCGAACTGCAGAAGAACAGTGGTCTGTCGGAACTGAAATTACGATAGATCAAATAAAGCCTGGAGATGTTGTTTTTTTCAGCAACACATACAAAAAAGGAATTTCTCATAATGGCATATATATTGGTGAGAATCAGTTTTTACATGCGAACCGATCAAAAAATGTAGTTGTTTCTTATATAGGGGATACTTATTGGAAGGATAAATTTACGGGTATAAAAAGGTATAATAAGTAAAGTTAGGTAAAGAAGACTAGTCGGAATATAGACTAGTCTCTTTTTGTTTGTACCAATAGAACTCGTAGCATTTGAATCATTATTTTTGCACCGCAAGTTTTATAGAGATGAAGGTTTATCTTACTGGTTTACCGAATGAAGAAATAGTATAAATAGCGAACGTTAAAGGTAGGTGGACACCAATGAAGATTGTCATCGCTCCTGATTCTTTTAAAGAAAGTATGACAGCAGCTGAAGTCTGTAGAGCAGTGGAAGCTGGTTTCAAAAAGGCGTTTCCTCACGCAGAATATGTGCACGTGCCCGTTGGTGATGGTGGAGAAGGAACCGTTACCTCTGTTGTTGATGCGACAGGCGGTGAGATAGTCGAAGTGGTGGCAACAGGTCCGCTCGGTGAAAAAGTGGATGCGTTTTACGGCGTGACAGGTGACGGTAAGACGGCAGTGATCGAGATGGCTGCCGCTTCCGGTCTGCATCTTGTTCCGAGAGAGATGCGAAATCCTAGTTTGACAACAACACGCGGAACAGGTGAACTGATTCTAGATGCTTTGGATCGCGGTGTAGAGCGGATCGTACTCGGTCTTGGTGGATCTGCAACAAACGATGGCGGAGCTGGCCTGGCGTCTGCACTCGGTGTAAAGTTTTTGGATGTGAATGGCGAGGAATTGAAGGCCGGTGGTGAAGCGCTTCGTGAGCTGTTGACCATTGATGTATCTGGGCTGGATGCTAGGATACAGTCGGTGAAAGTGGATGTGGCGTGTGATGTGACCAATGCGTTAACAGGACCGCTTGGAGCATCCGCTGTTTTTGGACCGCAAAAAGGTGCGACGCCAGAGATGGTTGGTATTTTAGATGAGAGCTTAAAACGATACGCGGAAGTGGTGGAGCGGAATCTAGGTATTGCTGTGGATGAGTTGCCTGGCGCTGGTGCCGCTGGCGGCCTTGGTGCTGGGATTGTAGCGTTTTTAGATGGAAAGCTGCAAAGCGGAATCGATCTCGTGCTTGATGTGATTGGATTTGAAGAAGCCGTTCGTGATGCGAATCTCGTGATTGTTGGAGAAGGTCGGATCGATTCTCAAACCATTCATGGTAAAGCGCCAGTTGGTGTAGCGAAACGAGCGAAATCCGTTGTGGAAGGTGTACCGGTTGTTGCGATTGCTGGCAGCATCGGTCCTGAATACGAAGCGGTGTATGATCACGGAATTGATGCTGTGTTTAGCGTGATGAACAGTGTGGTGACGTTAGAGGAAGCATTGCTGCATGGAGCTCGAAATGTGGAAAAAACAGCAGAAAATATAGCGCGTTTGATGCAATTGGAAATAAATTAGCCCCTTAATTTTGTTCTCAAGGGGCTTTCCTCTTTTTATAGGATTTGAGAATTTTGAAGTAGTCTTGAAGTGCACAATCGAGGACTTTTTGTGAAGTGATTTACACGACATGTGGTTAATGTTTCTGTTTTTGCATCACTTTTAATAATTCAACCACATCATCATTTTGGCTAACTTCGATCCGCTTGGCAGTGGCTTTGACTTCTTTAACATCTGTTTCTAATGTATCGAGTCTAGTTACAATCTGTTGTTGGCCAGTTTCTAAGGTTGTTACCTTATTATCTAGATTGATCACTTTATTATCCAGATGGGTCACTTTATTATCTAGGTTACTCACTTTATTATCCAGCTTGCTCACCTTATTATCCAGATTACTCACTTTGTTATCCAGATTACTCACTTTATTATCCAAGTTGCTCACCTTATTATCTAGTTCAGAAACCTTATTATCGATGCTAAGTAATTTTACTAGAATTTCATTCAATATTTTTTCCAAATTTCTCACCTCCTTCATTAGTCTTCCTAAACATTTTACATTATATAAAACTTATCGTACAGTTGGGGTAAATTAAACGCATGTTTAAAAATCGGGAGGTCTTTTTCATGAGTGTTATTGATATTAACTGTGATATGGGCGAGAGTTTTGGGGCTTACAAACTCGGGACGGACGAAGAGATTTTAAAATACATAACATCAGCTAACATCGCGTGTGGTTTTCATGCTGGAGATCCTGCGACCATGAGAAGAACAGTAAAATTGGCGCTAGAGCATGAAGTTGGAATCGGTGTTCATCCAGGATTGCCTGATCTAGCAGGATTCGGCCGTCGAAACATCGACATCTCTGCTCAAGAAGCGTATGAGATGGTGGTTTATCAGATCGGCTCGTTGTGGGGATTCGTTCAGGCTGAAGGTGGAAAAATTCAACACGTGAAACCGCATGGAGCCCTTTATAATATGGCAGCGGTGAACCGTGAGCTGTCTGAAGCGATCGCCGAAGCGGTTTATAAGGTGAATCCTGAGCTTATTTTGTTTGGACTTGCAGGGAGCGAACTTGTTAAAGCGGGTGAAAAGGTGGGCTTACGCACAGCATCTGAAGTTTTTGCCGATCGTACGTATCAGCAAGATCGCACACTTACTTCACGCAAACTGCCTCATGCTGTGATTACGGATGATGATGCGGCTGTCGCACAAGTGATCCGTATGGCAAAAGAGGGAAAAGTGATGACGCAGCAAGATGTGGATGTCGATATTAAAGCAGATACAGTTTGCATACATGGAGACGGAGCTCATGCGCTAAGTTTTGCGAAGAAAATCAGACAAACGTTAGAGGATTCTGGGATCTCTGTACGGAAAATCGGAGAAAGTCTTTAAAATTAGGTATAACTGGGGGTTCAAGATGTGCTTGTGTAGCAGATTTTGAACCTTTTTTTATTTAGTGTGCGTAGAGTAGTGAGAAATGTGCGTAACAGGTGTCGCTTTGTGTGTAAGTTATGTCGAAAAGAGTGAAGTCGTTTATTAAATGTGCGCATCCATCCAAAAAGTGTGCGAACGTGTAACAAATATAAAAACACGTACCGTAAACGCATCATCCATGACATAATAAATCCTACAAACTTCTATACAGAAAGGAAACAAACTTATGATTTGGATTGCCTACCTCATACTTTTCTTCATTTCCCTTACTCTCGCGGTACTAGAAGCGCCAACGTGGATGTTCGTTACACTTCTATTCCTGTTCGTTGCTGGCTTTTTCCTCGCACTTTTCTATCCACTTATGTGGCAAAAAGATGCTGAGAAAGTAAAGAGATATTTATTAAAATCAAAGCAGCCGTACCACCGCTTTTTATATGCCTTTCTATATGAAGAAGAAAGTGAGGCTGAAGCGAGGCTTGCGAAAATTAAACAAGTTCAAGCGAGAAAATTTGCAGAAATCATGCTTTTCACACAGCAAGAAAGATGGGTTGAGGTGAAACAACTCTTACAGAACATGAAAAAGAGTGAGCTCACACTATATTATTCTGCGATCGTCGCGATGGAAGAAGATAGACAAGCAGAATACGAGGAATATAAAAATCAGTTGAAAGACCCCGATTATGTGACATGGTTAACAGCTGAAGAGCACCGACGCAACGGCAACGTTAACGGCGCTCTCGCAATTATCGATAAACAAATAAGTACCTTAGGTGGACTAAAGCTACTTTCCGCACTTCATTATAAAAATAAGCTGCAACACTCAAACTAAACGCCTAAAACTAGATCTCTGTACAAAAGATCTAGTTTTTTCTTTTTCCAGCACATTCCACGCGTCTTCAAGCTACCTTTATCCGACAAATAACAGTATAATTAGGCATAAAAACATTTTTTGTAAAAAGGCAGGAATATAGGGGATGAATAATTTTAGATTCGGGATTCGCCAGAAAATTATTGCTGGCTATATTGTCATCATTGTCTGTTTAATTGCTGCTATTATTGCGGTGACCAATCAGCTGGATAACATGAAGAGTGAGAGAAACTTTATCATCCAGCATGACATCGCGGTCAGGGACCTAACGAGTCAGATTGAAAAAGATTTGCTAACAATGGAGACGAACAAAAGGGGTTATCTGATCACTGGAGATGAGAGCTATCTTCAGCTTTATAATGAAGCTCGTTCAAAATGGACGAAGGACTTTAACGCACTGAACGAACTTCTTTCTGATAATCCGAGTCAGCAAAAAAACGCGGCAACGATTAACGAAAACATTAAAGAATGGATCACAGTTGCTGGAGATCCGCCTATTAAGATGAAGCAGCAGAACGATACGGCGGGTATCACGGAATTTTTCAGACTAGATCCAGGTAAAGAAAAGACAGGGCAAGTGCTTCAGCAGTTCGAATCTTTTCGTGCGAAAGAAAAAGCACTTACTGAACGACGCGCAGATGATCTGAACGATCAAAATCGATACTTAGAGATCGGTCTTTTTAGTTTGCTCGCATTCGTTGTCATCGCATCCATTACGCTTGCATGGATCATTTCCGGTTCGATCATTAAGACGATAAAAGCAGTCGTTGAGACGATTCGCGCCATGACAACAGGCGGCAATTTGAGCAGTCGCATTCATGTGAAATCGAATGATGAGATAAAAGACTTAGGAGAAGCGACGAACGAACTGTTGAACTCTTTCGAAGAACGCGACTGGCTGCAACGAAGTGTAACGGATGTTGTGAGCAAGAATCAAGGCGTTTCATCGCTTGAAACACTTGCTGAGATCTTTCTTTCTGCGACAGCCCAGATCACGGAATCATCGTACGGCGCTTTTTATATTAAAGAAGGAAAAGATAAGAACATTCGCTTTGTTAAAAAAGGAGCATTCGCCGACACTGCTGCAGATGTAGGACGAGCTAGCTTCACGCTAGGTCAGGGCCTCATCGGACAATGTGCATTGGAAAAACGAGTTCAAGTGGTCGAAAAGATCGATGGAAACTATACGCTTATTTCCTCTGGTCTTGGAGAAACAAAACCGAACAGCATCCTGATCGCGCCGATCGTGCATGAGGACGAAATCGTGGCTGTGATTGAGCTTGCGAGCCTAACGACATACAGTAAACAGCACATTGCATTTATTGAAAAAGTGCTTGAAACATTCGGACTCACGATCAATCGAGTGATCGACCGAATGGAGATTGCAAGACTTTTATCAGAATCACAAGCGATGACAGAAGAACTGCAGGCACAATCTGAAGAGCTTCAAACGCAGTCTGAAGAATTGCAGATGCAATCGGAAGAACTGCAGATGATCAACGAGCAACTAGAATCTCGCTCACAAGATGCTGAAGAAAAATCGAGGGCACTTGAGATCGCGAAAAAAGACCTGGAAGAGAAAGCAAAGCAACTTGAAACGGGGTCTAAGTACAAATCAGAGTTTTTAGCGAACATGTCTCATGAACTGAGAACGCCGCTTAACAGTATCTTGATTCTTTCCGAGATGCTTGCTGAAAATGGAAATCAGTCACTTTCGGACGAAGAGTTAGAGTTCGCTCGAGTGATCCATTCTTCAGGACAAGATCTTCTGAATCTGATCAACGATATTCTAGATCTTTCGAAGGTAGAAGCAGGTAAACTGGAGATCATGCTTAGTGAAGTGAACCTCAGTGAGTTTCCGTCTAACCTAGAAAGAAACTTTACTCATATTGCAGATCAAAAAAACCTGAACTTTACGATCAATATAGCTCCTGATGTTCCGACTCTTTTACAAACAGACGAGAAACGCTTTCAGCAGATTATCAAAAACCTGCTGTCTAACGCGTTTAAGTTTACAGAAAAAGGATCTGTATCGGTTAGCGTGAAAAAAGTTCAAACGGATGTGGTCTACAAAGGTGTAGATTATTGGTTAGAAGTAGCAATTAAGGATACGGGAATTGGTATTCCAAAAGAAAAGCATGCACTCATTTTCCAGGCTTTCCAGCAAGGTGATGGTGCAACGATTCGTAAGTATGGCGGCACAGGTCTTGGATTATCGATCAGCAGTGAGTTTGCGAAGCTTTTAGGTGGACGATTACAGCTGCAAAGTGAAGAAGGAAAAGGAAGTACGTTTAAACTGCTGATTCCAAGTATTTCAGATGAAAGTGTTTCTGCACATACGTTCCTAGGAGCATCAGCTGAAGTGGCAACCGCACTCGAACAGTCCAGCAACCCTGTTCTTGTAGCAGAACAACCGATAACAGCTAAAATCGTACCGGCAGAGCCTGAGGCAGAACAAACGCCGATCTCTGTTGATGAAGAGAACGTATTCTACGGTAAAACGGTATTGATCACAGATGACGATAACCGAAATATTTTTGCGTTAAAAACAGCTCTAGAACAAAAAGGAATGAACATTCTAATTGCCAATAACGGCATGGAATGTCTGGACGTTCTTGATGCGAACAAGAAGATTGACCTGATTTTGATGGATATCATGATGCCTGAGATGGATGGCTATGAAACGATGCAGCGCATTCGCGGAAACGGTGAGCACAAGGATCTGCCAATCATTGCGTTAACGGCAAAAGCGATGAAGAACGACCGTGAAAAGTGTCTGGAAGCAGGGGCTTCTGATTATATCAGCAAACCGTTGAAGCTTGAACAGCTCTTTTCTGTGATGCATGTTTGGATGACAAAGTGAGGATCGACCACTGATGAAGGATTTTTTATGGAACAACGATGACAACCAGGAAAATAGCTTAACGGAGACGCTTGAGATGGATCTGTTGTTAGAAGGGTTGTACCGCGTATCTGGGTTTGATTTTCGCCAGTATATGCGGTCCTCCATTCATAGACGTGTGCACAACCGCATGCAGCTCGAACAGATTCCGACGATTACAGGTGTTTTGGAAAAAGTGCTGCACGAACCAGCTTTTATGACGACGCTGCTCAATGATTTTTCGATCAACGTAACGGAGATGTTTCGTAACCCCGAGTTCTTTCGTGCCTTTCGTACAAAGGTGATTCCCGAGTTAAGAGATTTACCTGAGATCCGCATTTGGCACGCAGGATGCGCAACGGGGGAAGAAGTGTATTCAATGGCTATCTTAATGGAAGAAGAAGGCTTAAGTCATAAGACGAAATTTTATGCGACAGACATGAACGAGCCAGTGCTGAACAAAGCTCGTTCTGGCATTCTGCCGCTGAGCAAGATGAGGACGTATACGAAGAACTATATGTCAGCTGGAGGGACTCAAGCCTTTTCTGAGTACTATACAACAGACGGCCACTTTGCTTATTTAAAGCCTTCATTATTAAAACAAGTCAGCTTTCTTCAGCATAATCTTGTAACGGACCATTCGTTTAATGAATTTCATATTATTCTTTGCCGAAATGTCTTGATCTACTTTACGGCTGCTCTGCAAAATCAAGTGCATGAGCTGTTTTACGATAGTCTTAGCGCGAATGGTTTTCTTGGGCTTGGAGATAAAGAATCCATCCAATTTGCGGACTGTGCAGATAAATATACAGACTTTGCGGAACAGGTGAAAATTTATCAAAAAAAATAAAAGCAGGATGAAGGAGTATGGTTGCTTCTTCATTCCTGCTTTTTTTATTGGGCTTGAATCATCATGATACACATGTCATCGCTCTGACCTTTTTGTTGTTCTTCTGGAATGACAAGATGAATCGGCGAGCGGATGTTGCTCCATTTTTCAGAAGCCACATACTTCAGCTTCTCTAGCATCGTTTCTTCGTCATCGTCAGCTTCTAACACACCATCCGTGAAAAGTAACATCTGAATGTTGTCTTCATAATGGATAACAGACTTCTTCACTTCGATCTGTTCGAAGAAACCAACCGCATAACAGCTTCTTTCAATGGATTGAAGGGAGTTATCAACGAGCACATAGCCTTCTGGATGCCCCGCATTCACGTACTCAACCGTCTTTTTCTCGGTATCGATCAAAAGGTAGATGCCTGTGAAATAGTAGTTGTAATCGTTCTTCGGATTGTGAAGAAGTGCCATGTAACGGTTCAACTCTTTGATCACAAGCTCTGGATCTTTAAGTTCTTTAATGCTATCCCGCATAACAGAAGAGATGAACATGCAGACAAGAGAAGAAGAGATTCCGTGCCCCATCATATCGAGCAAGATGATGCCATATCGATTGTCATCAAACTTATGCCAATAATACATATCACCCGCGAGCTTAAAGGAAGGCAAATGAGATACGTTAATTGTAATATTGTCTTCTTTAATCGGAGGATTCAACAAGCCTTTTTGAACTTGCATCGCAAGATCGAGCTCGTTCTGAATCTTTTGTTCTTGTTCCGCATGCCAATCTTTCTCATATTTCAATCGCAGTGCGACTCGAATTCTAGCAAGCAGTTCTACTTTATTAATAGGCTTCGTCACATAATCCATCCCGCCGCAGTCCAGCGCTTCTGCTAACTTCGTAGAGTCTTCAAGCGCTGTGATGAAGATGATCGGAATGTCTTTGAAGCGCTCATCTTTTTGGATGCGCTGACAAGCTTCGATCCCATCGATCTCCGGCATCATGATATCAAGGAGGATCAGGTCGATCGACTTTTTGTTCAGCTCTTTATCGTTTTCTTCGAGGTGATCGAAAAGCTGTTGAGCAGATGAGAGTGAGGTACAGTCTTCGTATCCTGCATTCTTCAATATTTTTTCTATTACAAATAAATTTACTGTATTGTCATCAACGATCAGAATGGACATTCAAACTTCTTCCCCTTATATGTACCATTTATTGTGTGCTTTTCTAATATCATTCATTTCTATAACTCTAGTATACAAGTAAATGCAGAAAGGGACTATTTTTTAGATTAATTAGAGTGGGATTGTGGTGGTATAACAGTTATTAGGAGTGATTATGCTAGTTATAGCAGAAGAGGGGGTGTGTTGCGAAGTAGACTGTGTTCAGGATAAGGACATTGTTGCGGTTTGTACACACCAGATAGACTCCTTGAAATATATCCACGGTAATCCAAATTATATTCACGGATAAACCTTTTAATTTCAAGGATAACTAGAATAATTTCAGGGATAACAAGAATAATTTCACGGATAAAAAAATTTAAACGATTTTCGACACATATCGCCTCAGCTATTATCCATTTGCCCAAAAAGTTGTTTACCCTAATGTTAATTTCGAACAAAATTATTGACATTATTGTTCGTTTGTAACATTATAATACATATATAATGTTTGAAAATAACAAAGGTGATGAAAATAATGCCTAAAGAGCGTAGAGATCATATTCTTCAACAATTAAATACGAACGGAAAAATTGAGATTGAGGATTTAGTAAACGAATTAAATGTTTCGGCGATGACAATCCGCCGGGATCTTGCTTATCTCGAAGAAACCGACCAGATCATTAGAACGCATGGCGGAGCGATACTTAACAAGCCGTTAGTCGTGGAATCTTCGTTTCGAACAAAAGAAGGGAAGTTCAACGACCGTAAAAAAGCGATCGCCGAGAGAGCCGTGCAATTCATACAGGATGACTCGACTATTCTTTTAGATTCGGGAACGACAACATTAGAAATTGCAAAATTGTTAAAAGAGAAAACGACGATCACAGTAGTTACGAATGATATTAAGATCGCAGCTGAGCTTCTCGATACGGATGTAAAAGTAATCGTTACTGGCGGCGAACTGCAAAATACGATAGGAACATTGTTCGGCCCACTAACAGAACAGATGTTAAGAGCAATTCATGTGGATCTTTTTTTCTTAGGAGCTCATGCGATCCACAGCCGAGCAGGTGTTACAGCACCCACTTTCGAAAAGGCTTCGATTAAAAAGCTGATGATTGCGGCATCAGAAAAAACATGGCTCGTGGCTGACTCTAGTAAATTTGATCAAAAATCATTAACAAAGGTTTGTGACTTAAACCAGATACACGGATTGATTACAGATCAGCACATTTCAGAAGATACCGAAAAAATGCTGAATGAATATTTAGAAGTCGTAACCGTTAAAGGTGGTGGAAAGGGATGAAAGTCGGCGTTATCGCAGACGATCTAACAGGTGCCAATGCGACAGGTGTAAAACTGATCAAGCAAGGTTTTGAAGCGGCAACGATGGTGTATTACGATCAGGAGCCAGCATCAGGCAGTTACAACGCAGTTTGTATCGATACAGATAGCAGGTATGCACGAAAAGATGTGTCTGAGATGCGAATCAAAAAGTCATTGAGCAACCTTCAGCGTTGGGGCGCAGATGTTATCTGCAAACGAATCGACAGTACGGTAAGAGGAAACATCGGAACAGAGATTGACATGGTTTTGAATGAACTTGGTGAACGATCAATTGCGGTAGTGGTTGCATCGTTTCCAGATTCAAGCCGTATCACATCTGGCGGTTACTTACTGGTCGATGGTGTGCCTGTTCAGGCGACAGATGTTGCCAAAGATCCGGTCATGCCTCTTACTGAATCGTACGTTCCTTCTATTATAGGTAAACAGAGTGAGCATCTCGTATCACACATCGGACTCGAAACCGTTTTACAAGGAAAGAAAAGAATTCTGCAGGAGTTAAAGCGAAAAATAGACGAGGGAAATCGTATCCTTGTGATGGATGCGGTAACAGATGAAGAGATTGAAGATATCGCACATGCGATGACACTAATTGAGGATTATCAACTTGTACCGGTAGACCCGGGACCATTAACAGCTTATTATGCAAAGGCTTACACGTCTTTACACACAAAAAGTAAAAAGATACTCGTCACAGTTGGAAGTGTAACCTCTTTAAGTGGAGAGCAGCTAACATACTTGATCGATAAAACGGATGCGAAACCGGTCTATGTTGATGCTGAAAAATTAGCAAGTCTGTCGGATAGTTGGGAGTCAGAAGTTCAAAGGGGTGTGACAGCAGCCCTGGAAGCTATCCATCACCAAGACATCCTGATCATCACGACCAATTCGCCAGAAGCAAAACGATTAGAATTAAAACGATTGGCTGAAGAGCAAGGTGTGAGTCAGGATCAACTCGCAAAAAGAATTGCAGATGGATTAGGAAAGATCACGCGTATTGTGATTCAGTCAACGAATTATGAGATTGGTGGTTGCTTTTCTAGTGGAGGAGATGTTACGGCATCACTCTGTTCCGTTGGTAGAGCAGAAGGAATTAAGTTAAAAAATGAGGTGCTTCCTCTCGTCGCATACGGTGAATTCATTGGAGGTTACTTTGATGGTATACCGCTCGCAACAAAAGGCGGCATGGTCGGTGACAAAAAAGCGATTCACACGATTGTTAAACACCTTTTAGCAAACCAAACGTCTACAAAGCAAGTTCAATAAATTTTTTAAACAACTGAAGGAGGAAGAAACATGACTACGACAACGAAAACGACAACGACAGAAAAAGCAATCATCGCAATTCCAATGGGAGATCCAGCTGGTATCGGACCTGAGATTACGATGAAGTCTCTTGCGAAAAAAGAGATATACGACGTGTGTAAACCACTTGTGATTGGAGATACTGCAGTACTAGAAAAAGCTATCGAGATTGTAGGTGCAGATCTTAGAATTAATGAAGTAACATCACCAGCAGAAGGGAAATACGAACTAGGAACAGTTGATGTGATCAACTTAAACAACATTGATATGAAGAAACTTCAGTACGGTGAAGTTTCTGCTCAAGGCGGACAGGGAGCATTTGAATATATCAAAAAAGCTGTAGAGCTTGCGACAGCAGGAGAGGTTAAAGCGCTGGCAACAACGCCGATCAACAAAGAATCGTTAAAAGCCGCGAATGTTCCTTATATCGGACATACGGAGATGCTTGAAGCACTTGCAGGTTCAGATGATCCTCTAACGATGTTCGAAGTTAGAGGGATGAGAATCTTTTTCTTAACACGTCATCTTTCTTTAAAAGATGCGATTGCAGCTATGACGAAAGAACGTGTGCATGATTATTTAGTACGATGTGATCGAGCGCTCGCTCGCCTAGGTGTTGAAAACAGACGCTGGGCAGTTGCTGGTTTGAACCCGCATAGCGGAGAAGGCGGACTGTTTGGCTGGGAAGAAGTCGAGCAGATCAAACCGGGTATTGAGCTAGCTGTAGCAGATGGAATTAATGCAGTAGGTCCGGTTCCAGCAGATTCTGTATTCTTCCAAGCCTTAAACGGAAAATATGATGCGGTGTTGTCGCTCTACCATGATCAAGGACATATCGCAGCTAAGATGACAGATTTCCACCGAACAATTTCTATCACGAACGGCCTTCCGTTCTTAAGAACTTCTGTAGACCACGGAACGGCGTTTGATATTGCAGGGAAAAACATTGCAGAGAGCACGAGTATGGAAGAATGTATCAAACTAGCAGCTCAATATGCACCGAAATTTACAGCGAACAGTCTTTAAAATAGTCAGATGAAAGTGAAGGGTCTCGTGCCCTTCACTATTATTCCAATAAAATAAAAGCGCTTACATTAAAGGGGGTTAATGAAATGGAAGTTTCAGGAGCACAAATGGTAGCTGGTTTAGTTCTTGGGGTTATTGCATTAATTTTTCTCGTTTTAAAAACAAAGATTCACGCTTTTCTAGCTCTTATCATCGCAGCTTCAATTGCCGGTCTTGTCGGCGGTATGGAACCAGGTAAAGTCGCGGATACCATCTCGGCAGGATTCGGTAGTACGCTTGCCTCTATTGGGATTGTTATCGGACTCGGTGTGATGATTGGACGGATTCTCGAAGTGTCAGGAGCGGCTGAAACGTTAGCGTATTCACTAATTAAAGCAGTCGGCCGGAAAAAGGAAGAGTGGGCGATGGCGATCGCGGGTTATGTGGTTTCCATTCCGATCTTTGTTGACTCAGCGTTTGTTATTTTAAATCCACTCGTAAAAGCTTTATCTAAGAAAACGGGGAAATCGGTCGTTTCATTAGGTGTAGCTTTAGCCGTGGGTCTCGTGATCACGCACTCTTTAGTACCACCAACACCTGGTCCGTTAGGTGTGGCGGGAATCTTTGGAGTGGATATCGGACTTATGATTGGTCTTGGTCTTCTTTTTGCCATTCCGATTATGATCGCAGGCGTTCTTTATGCAAAATGGATTGGTAAACGAATCTATCAAGTACCAGATGATTCCGAGCTAGGATTTACACGTCCTACTAAACAAGCAGCTTATCAAGAGTTTATCGAGCTAGCAAGTGCGCGAGAGGATGATCTGCCTTCTTTAGGTCGCTCACTACTACCGATCGTCCTACCGATTCTATTAATCTTTTTAAACACGACGTTAACCGCACTCGAACTTACATCTGGATTTTACGGAATTCTAATTTTCTTAGGTAAACCGATTATCGCCGTAAGTATCGGACTCATTGTAGCAATCTACGCTTTAGCTGGTAACTTGAGTCGCTCTGAATCACTTGACCGAATGGAAGAAGGAATTCAGACAGCAGGTATCATCCTGTTAGTTACAGGTGCAGGTGGGGCGCTTGGAAATGTCCTTCGTGAGAGTGGAGCGGGGAATTTTATCGCTGAAAAAATTGCAGATCTTCCACTACCCGCGATTTTAATTCCGTTCTTTGTCGCGACGATTGTTCGCCTTGTTCAAGGAAGTGGAACAGTAGCGATGATAACTGCAGCATCTATTTCAGCACCGATCCTTTCTCAGCTAGATGTGAACATGGCACTCGCGGCTCAAGCTGCAGCGATGGGTTCGATGATTTTCTCGTACTTTAACGACAGCTTGTTCTGGGTAGTTAACCGGATGCTCGGCATAAAAGAGGTAAAAGAACAGATTATGGTCTGGTCTGTACCGACGACGATCTGTTGGTTTGTAGGATTAGTGTCACTTTTAGTGGCGAATATGATTTTTTAAACAGATGTTTAAAAAGAGTCTCATCATGTTGATTTCGTGATGAGGCTTTTTAATTATAAGAATGGGAGGTTTTACGGTACGTCTTTTTATAATCTGTTACACGTTCGCACACTTTTTCCCTATTTACGCACATATCAGAATCATTTGCGCTCTAATCGACACTCGCTTCACTCTTTTCGACACGACTTTCGCACACCGCAGCTAGTTTTACGCACACCCAGCTGCGTTCACACTCGAAAAACAGTAAATCCAACAAAAAAAGAACCTACAACAAGTAGATTCTTATATAGCAACTCATTATTTATGTACAGAATCAACAGTTGATGCCGAATGTACGGGTAAAGTGATCTGAAAGGAGGTGCCTTCGTTCAGTTTGCTGTCTACCAGAATCGTACCTCCATGGTTTTGAATGATTTTAAAGCAAACCATGAGTCCGAGTCCTGTTCCGTTACATTTCGTCGTGTAGAACGGCTCGCCGATTCTTTTTTGTTGCTCGTCTGTCATGCCGACTCCGTTATCTTTTACCGAAAGAACGACGTGTCCGTCAACTGGGGCGGCCGAGAGCGAGATCACACCCCCGTCAGGCAATGCTTCCATCGCGTTTTTGATCATGTTGATGATCACTTGTGTTAGCTGATTCTTCTCACCGTACACGAGCGGCATGTCTTTCTCTTTTTCAAATGAAATAATGACGTTGCGCAAGTTCGCTTCAGGCTGCATGAGATCGATGACGTTCTGGGTGCTTTCAACGATATTGAACCAGCTGAAATAGACAGCGTGGGGTTTGGCGAGGACCATCAGTTCACTCACGATAAAATTGATACGATTGATCTCGGTTAGAATGATATCTTTAAAAAATGTGTTCTTTTCGTAATCGGACTCGTTAATGAGCTGAACGAGGCCAGCGATCGATGTTAGGGGATTGCGAATCTCATGAGCGATTCCTGCGGCTAAATCGCCGATAAGCGAAACCTTCTCAGATTTTAGCAGGATCTCCTCTGTTTTCTTTTTCTCCGTCACATCGTATTGGATCGAGATGTGCTGATACGCCACGCCTTCTGGATCTAGAAACGGAACAATCGTCGTATCTACCCAATAAAGTGAGCCGTCTTTTGCTTTATTGCAGATTTCGCCGTTCCACACACGACCAGCTTTTATCTCCTGTTTTATTTGATTAACGAAGCTTTCTGTATGAACGCCTGAATATAAAATTTTACCGTGGTCTTGCCCGATCAGCTCTTTCTGGGTATATTGCGTTAATTGGCAAAAATGATCGTTCACTTGTGTGATGCGATCGTTTTTGTCTGTAACGGAGAAGATTGTTCCTTCAAAAAGAGCGGTTCGAATGTTATTTAATTCAAGGATGGAGATATCCAGATTTCGATTTGTGTGTTGAAGTGCTTTTTTTGTGTGATCCATAAACTTAGTATAGTGTGTGATGATGTTACGAGCGGCTGTATCGATTAAAAGATTTAGGCGATTGGATGCAGTTATAGCACGATCAGTCTTCGTACTGTATGTTTTAAATTCTTCCTCTACAAGCTGTGAAAGAATAACACGAGATTCAAAGATAAAATGAAGAGCGTGATCGAGCGGAATCTCCAACTCAGACGAGCGCTGGCCGAATGAGTCAGCCCATTTTGTGATTTTTCTTTCAGCCGTTTGCCCATTTTCTGATAACCCATCACCTAAATATTGAAAAAGGATCTCCATCCAGTGTGACACTTTATTTTTGTAGATTAAGAAATCAGCTTCTAAGTTCTCGATCGGCGTGAGTTTGTCTACAAGTTGTTTGCTGTTTTCTTTTATTTTCGTTCCTAGATTCCTACAACTTTCCATGGGGATAGCCTCCTCGAACAGTTTCCGAATGCATCTGTTGAAACCTTCGACATTTCGACAAACATCCCTTCTATTGGAAGAAAAGGATTGCTAAAACTTTTTTGAGTAACGCTTTTTATGCCTTTATTCGTTGTTGATTTCCGTTTCAGATGCTCGCTTTCCGGGGTGCGTGGGGTGAGCCTAAAAAAATACACACAAAAAAAGACACCGGATCTTCTATGATCAAGTGTCGTCATCTTTAAATGGCTTCTAAAATACTCTCCATATAGGTTTCGGTAAACACCTGAAAGCATAGATCGAGCATCTGGTTCATTTCTTGAATGATATATATCACTTCTTTTATGCTAGTTTGTTCTTGTTCCGCTATACGCTCGATCACATGAAGAATCTCACTGCGAATAAAAATCGTTGATTGCATCGCAACATCCAACGACTGACCGTATTCAAGAGCATAGCGAGCGGTTTGGATCGACCATATTGTTAAACCTTCTTCTCTTTCACTTGGTGACAGCAAGATTGAGCTGCCTAAGAGTTGGACTAACTTCATAATATATTCAGTGGATGATTGACGATCAGATAGCTGTTTATCTTTTATCGGGTATTTCTTAAACCGTAGTGTGAGTATGTGCTCAGCCAGTGTAGGTGCCTCTTCAATGAGCGCTTTGGCTAAAGTGTGCTGGATCTGATTCAAGATGGTAACCTCCTCATTTAAAAGATATATGTATTGAAATGTTAAAAAAAGAAAGCTTTATCTCTAGTATTACTTAAGAAGATATGGTTGTCACGAAATATCGAGCTACAATCGACCAAAGTTACAAAAAGACAGCTGAGATCAGCTGCCTTCTGTTTCTGGTTGTTTTTCTTTTATAAAAAATGAGATCACAAGACTCACCAATGATAATACGGACACAACGATAAAGGCCATGTTCGCGCCATACATATCTGGATGTGAGATTTCAGGACGCGCTGCCGCGTTTTCAGCGGTAGTTGTCATGACCGTTACTAAAATGGCTGTACCAACTGATGCTGCTATCATTTTCATCGTATTATCCATCGCTGCACCGTGTGGAATCAAACGCTTCGGAAGACGGTTGAGCCCGGCGGTAGCAACAGGCATCATGACCATCGCAAGCCCAAACATCCTAACACCATACATCACAGTTAAATAGGTGAACGATGTGGTCGGACTTAAAGTGGCAAACGCAAAGGATGATCCTGTTATGATCGTTAATCCGATGATCGCAAGCCAGCGTGCACCGAACTTATCAAAGAGTCTTCCCGTGATCGGAGACAACAGCCCTGTGATGAGCGCACCTGGTAAGAGTGCAAGACCTGCTTCAAACGCGGTAAAATCTCTCATGTTTTGCATGAATAGCGGTATGATTGTCTCCGCGCCAATCAGTCCTAAGAACGTGATCATTCCAATTATGATTGTAAGCGGAAAGATGGAATTCGCGAACACTCTAAACTCGAGCATCGGGTGTGCTAAACGCAGTTGTCGTGTGATGAACAAAACAAGAGCCACGACACCAATCGCGAGCCACATCAGTGTGCTTGGCGCGGTCCATCCTAGATTACCTGCACACGTAAAACCGTACAGCAATCCTCCAAAACCGAACGATGACAGAATGATTGAAGTTACATCTACCTTTGTTTTTGATGTTTCCGTAACATTTTTTAACGCAAAAAAGGCCACGATAATATCAATGATGGCGATGGGCAAGATGATGAAGAAGAGTATGCGCCATGAATAGTGTGATGTTATCCATCCTGAAAGAGCAGGTCCGATGGCAGGTGCAAATGAGATCACGAGCCCGACCAGTCCCATCGCCGATCCGCGTTTATTCACAGGGAAAATCATCAGAAACACGGTCTGCATAAGAGGGAGCATCACACCTGCTCCACTCGATTGGATGACCCTGCCGAGCAAAAGCGTCTCAAAATTGGGTGCAAGTCCTGCAACGAGTGTTCCAACAGCGAACACACTCATCGCGGAAATAAATAGCTGACGTGTTGTGAACCGTTCGAGCAGAAACGCACTAACGGGAATCATAATTCCGTTCACAAGCATAAAAACGGTCGTCAGCCATTGAGCGCTGTTCGCCGTTATGTTCATCTCTTTCATGATCGGAGGAATCGCAGTGATCATGAGTGTTTGATTTAAAATCGCAATAAACGTACCAGCGAGCAGCAAGGCAACGATCGTTGATTGTTTAACATTTTGTGAGGTTTCCATAGTCGTCCATTCCCATCTAAGCGTGACATGATGTGTAAAGCTTACAGGATTTTAAACAGAATTGATATAAAGTTGCTTTCATGAAAAAGCATCTTTTCACTCATCACATACACTAATCAAAAAGCGGGTGAGTGGTATGGAAGAAGAGCAGCTGGCAGCGCTGGATGAGGTCCTGTTGATCGTTGATATGATTACCATTCTTTTATTAGAAGAGCGGCCGCTTTTAGGGATCGTTTCTGTAGGACTGCTGAAAATAGTGGCCAAAGATCGTTTTATCAGAATCGCTTTTATCTTGCTGATCATCGTACTGAATGTGAACCGAAGATAAAAACACTCATATATTCCTGGGTAGTAGGATGGCTGTTTTCGACGAAAAGATGCAGGATTAAACAATTCATACTATTCAAATGATTTCGTCGTTATTCTACAATAAGGAACAAAAGGAGGGTTTTTGTGAGGATATCATTTGTTAGAAGTATTGGAATGACGTGCGCTTTGTTGCTTGGAGTCGTTATTTTTGAAAATGGTGAAACAGCAGAAGCGAAGAATAAGACAAGCTGTTTTGACACGAATGTTGAGTTAACAGCAGAAGAACAAAGAATTGAAGATGGCAGGCCAATTCCGCAACAACTATTGGAAGAAAGTGAATTCACTTCATACGTGAATCATTTTAAAAAAGACCTATGTTCAGCAAGAAGTCCAGAAAAAGCCGAAAAAGTGATACATAAGCATGGGACGGAACTATGGAAAACAGCTGTTGATCGCGCTCAAGGAAAAAGACCAGATTTAGGCGAGCTCGATTCCTATGATGATCGACCGCTTTACTGGGCAAGATTACATATGACGAGTGCTCTCAGACAATGGGATCCTGCTTTTAACGTGACGAAAGAACAACGCGAGAAGTTAATGAAATCATTAGAATATACATCAAGGGGCATTACGACGATAGACTATCCAAAAAGTAAGAAAGTGAAGCGGATTCTTGTGAGCGGATTCGATCCTTATCGCCTGGAACAAGAATTCAGACGAACCAATCCTTCGGGTGCAAGTGGTCTGCAGCTCGACGGACGATGGGTGTGGACGGGTGATGGATTAGCCGTCATACAAGCGGCGAATTTCCCTGTTCGATGGGATGACTTTGAAGAGGGAATCGTTGAGAATACGTTTGGTCCATTTTTAAAGCAAGGCTTGAAGCAAGTGGACTTAATCATGACCATCAGTCAAGGTGGACCGCGTAAGATGGCGATCGAAGGATATGCCGGACGCTATCATACGGGAGCTGATAACAAGCTCGAAGAAAGAGCAGAAGTCACGCCACCTGTATCTCATTGGCCGATGCCAAAGCCGCTTCCGGAGTTTATTGAAACCACACTTCCATATGAGGATATGATTGCGGCTAAAACGGGACCGTGGCCTGTTTTCCGAAATGATAAAGTATGTGAATGGCTGCCGCCAACTTTTGAAGATCCAGCGGTTTGTAATGAGGATGGACCAACACCTGGCTCAAAAGCGAGAGAGGGTGGAGGCGGAAGCTATCTGTCTAACGAAAGCATGTACCGCTCGAATCGTGTTCGCTTAGGTGTTGGTGCAACAGACATTCCAGGGGGACACCTGCATATTGCAGCACAAGAATTTTATCCAGAGAACAAATCCGTATATATCACGGAGGAGTTCAAGGATTTTCGCCGAAATACAGTGGATCAAACAGTTGATCTCGTTGAAGCCGCAGGTCGAGCGGTGAAATAAAGATTAAATGATGTCTCTCATGTTTGTGAGGGGCATCTTTTTTGTGTGATTGATGGAACTTGAGGGGGGCAGAATTGATGACTCATAGAATCATGCGGATGACCCATAGAGTGTGAACGAGGACCCATACAATATTGGTTTGACTCATAGAAACGCCATTAAGACCCATAGGATGTTAATGACGACTCATAGAAAGACTATGGTGACCCATAGAAGTCTCGTAAAGACCCATAGATGATTTTTCGGTTCGTTTTAGTAATTTAATGAAACACTTTTAAACAAGCCAACACTCGAAAAATTCCACATAGAAATTTTTTTGCAAAAAAGTGATCTGATTTGACTACTTTTAGCGTATATATTATATTACTGTACTTATGGACTGGCTTATCTAAAGAGGTGTTGCACCATGAATATCGTTCAAGTTTTAAACCAACTAGGTGACCGATTTTTCAAACTGAGGGTGTACGATTTATCGGCACAGATGGCTTATTATTTTTTAATGTCGGTCTTTCCATTTTTGCTCGCCATCTATTCATTGCTGACATATTTACCACTGAGAGAAGAAAATATATTAGAGCTAGTCCAGCCATATGCGCCAGAGAGCACATATGCATTAATCGAAAAAACATTATCGTATACTGTTATGAGGCAAGAAGGCAATCTATTGTCGTTCAGTTTGATCGTCACATTGTGGCTATCATCGATGGGCTTTCAGAGCATGAAACGTATTATGAACGATGCGTATCAAGTACGAAATGAAGAGAACATGCTAAAACAGATCCTAGAAAGTTTGCTGTTAACCGTAGGATTCATGATCGCTGTCCTTTTTTCTGTTTTTGTTCCGTTGTTTGAAAAAATTCTGCGCGTTTATTTGGAAGGTATCTTTTCAAATCTTGCTTTTCAAAAGCTATGGATCATCGTGCAGTGGGGAATCGGGACCGTATTTCTGCTGCTGTTTTTTATCGTGTTGTACACATTTGCGCCGAGCATCAAGCTTGGGTTTCGTAAAGTACTTCCAGGTGCATTCTTTGCGACGATCGGCTGGCAGCTCGTTTCGATGGGCTTTGCCACATATGTGAGTGGAAGCAACTATTCCGCGCTGTACGGTCAAGTGGCAGGTCTCGTCGTATTGATGTTATGGTTCTACCTGTCTGCGATGATCATTATCCTAGGTGGATTGCTGAATACTGTAGTGCACCCAGCGGAAAGTGAATAGATGTATGTAATGTTTTGAGGGCTGATTCTTGCATGAGGGTCAGTCTTTTTTAAATTGTCTGGGGTCTGACCCCGGGTCAGACCCCAGACAATTTCCACCGTTGTTTACGGTACGCGTTTTTATATTTGTTACACGTTCGCACACATTTTAAAGTTTTACGCACAATTTTCCTATCTTTACGCACACTTCGACACACAACTCACTCATTTCGACATGACTTACACACATTCTAATATGTTTTACGCACACGGCATCATTTCTGACCCTTTCAAACGACAACAAAACACATTCAAAACTCAAAAAAAGAACCTACCGAAGTAGATTCTCTCCTCGTTTTACGATTTCAACTACAAAACACCATACTTTTCATCACGAACATCGGTAATTAACATGTGGCCGGGAGCATGTGTGATCATGATCTCAGGTTTCACATGCATCGCGACAGCTTGAGGCGTTACCCCACAAGCCCAAAACACAGGAACTTCACCGTCATGAATCTGAACAGGATCACCGAAATCTGGCTGATATAAATCATGCACACCGATCGCTTCTGGATTCCCAATATGAACCGGAGCTCCATGAACAGAAGGGAAGCGGCTTGTTACCTGAACAGCTCGAACGACATCTTTTTCAGGAACGGGCCGCATACTCACGACCATCGGACCTTCAAAGCGCCCAGCTTTCATGCATTCGATGTTTGTTTTAAACATCGGAACGTTGCAGCCGCGTTCGATATGACGAACAGGAATCCCATTGTTCATCAACGCATGCTCGAACGTAAAGCTGCATCCGAGCAGGAAGCCGACCATGTCTTCATTCCATAACGAAGTAATATCGGTACACTCTTCAACGAGCTCGCCGTGTCGATAGACGTTATACTTCGGTATGTCCACACGTAGATCGGCATCAGGTGCAACAAGTGCAGGAACGGCGGATCCGGGCTCAGTTACATCTAGCACCGGACAAGGTTTCGGATTTCGCTGACAGAACAGAAGGAACTCAAACGCCAGATCTTTCGGCAAAACCACAAGATTTCCTTGTGTAAAGCCGTTTGCGAGTCCGCTTGTCGGCTTTCTCCACTCACCACGGCGAATCAGTTCACGAGCTTCAACTGGAGTTAAACGGTCTAGTGCGTTCATAACAAGCTCCCCTTTTTATAAAATATTTATGCGAAAAGTTTTGGAACTTCTGTGTACATCGTGTATACACTCATCGCGGCCATGATCAGAACGATTACAACGCCAAAGACCGTCATCCACATCGGATGTTTATAGTCTCCAACGATCTTAGGTTTGTACGCTGCAATCAGCATCACACCAAGTGAAATCGGTAAAATGAGTCCGTTTAACGCACCAACTAGAATTAAAATCGCAACGGGTTTTCCAACGAGTGCGAAGACAATGGTTGAAACAGCGATAAATCCAATGATGATCCACTTATGATACTTTTCGAGTGTTGCATTCAATGTACGGATAAACGAAACCGACGTGTACGCTGCACCAACAACAGATGTGATGGCAGCGGCCCACATAACGACACCGAACATTTTGTAACCGATGTTTCCGGCAGCTAACTGGAAAACAGAAGCGGGCGGGTTCTTTGGATCAAGTGCGAGTCCTTGAGACACGATTCCAAGTGCCGCTAAGAATAAGAAAATACGCATGATCGATGCGATCCCGATTGCTGAGATCGAACCTTTTGTTACTTCACCTAAGTTTTCTTGGCCTTTAATACCTGCATCAAGCAATCTGTGTGCACCAGCAAACGTGATATATCCACCAACTGTTCCACCGACTAGCGTAACGATCGCTAAAATATCAATCGTGTCAGGTACGAATGTTTTTACAACCGCTTCTCCAACAGGAGGTTGCGCTGTGAACATCACATATACAGTCAATGCGATCATGATGAAACCGGCAACTTGTGTGAAACGGTCCATCGCTTTTCCAGCTTCACGGACAACAAATACTAAGATGGCAACGATACCACTGAGAACAGCACCCATTGTAGGCGAGACGCCGAACAATACGTTTAAACCAAGACCAGCACCGGCTATATTTCCGATGTTAAACGCAAGTCCTCCAATAACAATCAATACAGCTAAGAATATACCTAAGCCCGGAAGTACAGCGTTCGCGATATCTTGTGCTCTTTTTTCTGATACAGCGATAATTCGCCATACGTTCATCTGCGCGCCGATATCAATAATAATTGATGTTAAAATGACAAAACCAAAACTTGCCGCAAGAATGGACGTGAAGTGTGTAGTTTGTGTTAAAAACCCTGGTCCGATAGCTGATGTCGCCATCAAGAACGCTGCGCCTAAAAGAATACTTGCTTTTGACTCTTTCTTCATAACTTACCTCCTAAATTACTTCATTTCTTGTCGTATTTTAAGTGCGATTCCTTGTTTTAACTGGTGCAATTTCTTTTCACGATCTAAGTAGAGTTGTTGGGCTACTTCGTGTGAAACTTCGACGAACTGAACTTTGTCTCCAGGCTTAAGCTGCGCCATGATTGAGAGATCGACGGTTGCGATCTGCCCGATCTTTGGATATCCGCCGGTAGTTTGGCGGTCGGCGAGCAGTACGATCGGATTACCTTCTGAAGGAACTTGAATCGTACCAAAACTTACAGCTTCTGAGAGCATCTCTTGTTTCTCTTGAAGTTCAAGCTGGGGTCCTTTTAAACGATAACCCATTCGGTCAGACTGTGATGTAACTTCAAAGTGTTCGGTAAAAAGCTTCATCTGGCTTTCTGTTGTAAACCAGTCGTACTGTCTGCCCTTCATAACTCGGACTTGCGGTTTAGAAGCAGAAGACGCGATAAAATCAGAAGAGATCGTCCAATGCATCTCGACAAACTTTTTATCACCAAGGTCTGCCGCTAAAATTTTTGAAATGTTACTGGAAAGTTCACTCGGCTCACCCAAAGAAAGCTCATTCTCATTCTGCAGTGCTTTTCCGTTATGTCCGCCGATTCCAGCTCGTAAGTATGTAGATTTGCTGTTCATAACTTCAGGCACATCAAAACCGCCGGCAACAGCGAGATATGCACGGCACCCTGTTTTACAGCCGCCAAATTTTAGCTTGCTACCAGCCGTCACAAGGACCGAGCGCCATAATTTCACAGGTTTACCGTCAATGGAAGGAGATAAGTTGCCACCACAGATTGAAATTAGTGTATCTTCATGAAACTCCATATCAGGCCCAAGCAACGTAAGTTCTAAAGTTGCTTCATTCTCAGCATTTCCAACTAAAGAATTTGCTATCCGATGTGCAGTCGTGTCCATGACACCACTCGTGATCACACCATATTTTTGAAAACCGTAACGGCCAAGATCTTGAACACTCGTTAGGAGGCCAGGCTTTGTAATCTTAATCATTTCGCGTCCTCCTCTATTTTTTGAAACTCTTCTACTGAGATCGGAACAAACTTGATCTGATCACCGGCTTGCAGAAGGGAAGGCGTTTCACCTTCTGGGGTAAAAAGCTTTAGGGGTGTTTTGCCGATCAGCTGCCATCCACCAGGCGTTTCGATCGGATACACGCCTGTTTGTTTGCCTGCGATTCCAACAGAACCAGCAGGAATCTTTAGTCTCGGATTACTTCGTCTTGGCGCAGCGATTTTCTCACTCATGCCACCAATATACGGAAAACCAGGGGCGAACCCGATCATATAAACGGTGTATTCACCATTTGAATGAATATCGATCACTTCCTCAACCGTAAGTCCATTGTGATGCGCGACTTCCTCTAAGTCTGGACCGAACTCACCGCCATAACAGACGGGAATTTCCACCACACGAGGTTCGGCATCAACGTCAACTTCTAATTTTTCTAAAAGCGGTTCCAAAAATGCGCATACTTCTTCAAAAGGAAGTGTCGTTGTCTTGATCTTTAATGGATCATAAAAAACAGCAACTGTCGTAAAACCAGGTACTGTTTCAATCACCCAGTCAAACGCGTGCTCTTCAAAGAAAGAGGAGACTTTTTTGACTTTTTGCTGGATCTCATGGCTCATATCTTGTCCTAGTTCAATGATCATGCTGTTATCGCCAAGCGGCTCAATGGTAAATTTCATCGTCACGTCTCCTGTCTTATTATGTAAAATTAATCAGAATATTTGTATATTTATAAAGGTCTAGTATATCGGATTATGTAACAAAATCAAACCTACATTCATAGATTCCCGATAGAAATAATTTCTAGTCTTATCATTTTGGAAGCTGACTTAGAAAAAGCCAGCTTCCGAGTTAGTATGTGCGTAAATGCTGAGAAAGTGTGTGTGAACTAGGTTTTGATGTGCGAAGTTGAGGTCGAATAGAGTGAATCATATGTCGAAACGAGTGCAGATAACAAAAAAATGTGCGTACGTGTAAGAATTTAAAGAGCACGTACCGTAAATTGGGCAGTATTATTCTAATTCATGAAGGTGATAGATTCTTTTGGATCCCATTTTTGAAGAGGAAAGTGGACTAGCATCTAAAAGGTGTTTGATTACAAACCGAGAAGGAATTTGTAAAAAATCACAGCATTGACGATTAGATATGGAGGGGTTGTAAAGAATGGAATAATCCTTTAACGCCGCCAAATGGGCGTCTTTTGAAGTATGGCCACATTTTAAACAGAACCATTTTCCTCTTAGGCGGACAATGGGTATCATCTTACAATCTGGACAAGCAACACCTTTTAAAATGTCATGTTCTGTCATTGAAAACTGATTAAATAAATCTGTAGTTTGCGGCCGATTTTGTTTAAGTAAAAGCCGGTACAGCTTTTTAATCTCTTTTTTTGCTATTTTCTCTTCTTTATAAACATTTTGGTATTCATGAAATTTGGCTAATAGATTTGTGCTATGGGTAACACTTTTTGAGAGATCTATATGTTCAGGGATGGATTTAATGCGGGTATGAGGGTTGCTAACGATAACAAGTGATTCGATGGGGACATAGGGAAAACGATTTTGCTTTAACAATTCTTTAAGAAGAAAAGTCTGCCGATACAGCTGTGAAATAGGATCTGGAAACGTTTCTTCAACACCTTTATAGGTTCTTATTAATTGTTTAAATTCTTGATCAAAAATTAAGGTACCGACCATGTTCTTTACTTCAATAATGAGAAAGAAAGTAGTTGTTAAGATGAGGATGTCCAATTGAAAGTGGTAAGTCGTGCCGTAGGGTATTCGAAGATCATGAAAAATAAAAGTTTCTGCTTTAGGAAGAAGGTCCATGTGAAAATCCATAGACTTTTCGCCTTGATAACCGGCTATCCGCCGAGCAAGTTCACTTTCCATTTCCTTTCGATACAAAAAGTGTGGTGAGGATCTACTTAACATCACTCGTAATTGCTTCATTTTTAATGATTCTGCAGCTTCTTTAATTAACATAGCATCACTCCTTTAATGGTTTATGTTTATTTTCTATATATCTTCAGGGTTTACCTGCTCGTTAGTAGAATAGTTGGAGAACTTTTAGGGGTGATGTGCCTAAAAGTGTTGAATGTGTGTGTAAAGAAGTAATAAATGTGTGAAGCTGATGTCGATTTGAGTGAAGTTAGTGTCGAAGCGTGTGTAACCATCATAAAATTGTGCGAACGCGTAACCACAATAAAAACACGTACCGTGAAACCTAACTAATGAAGCTCTTTGTTCATTTGGGCATAACAAAAATTACTTACAGCACGTCACAATTTTTAGAAAATTATATTGTAACCGTTTACAAGTTGATTTATAATATGAAAAAGTGAAACGTTTCTATTGGTAAAATGAGGATTGAAGGGGTCCAACGACAATTCAAACGTTTATATTTACCGAAAATCCTATTTTTTTGCACTATATCGAAACGTTTCGAAACAACTGCACCCTAACGCATCACCCACATGATTTTATCTATTTTTACTCCAGTACCCCGGCTTTTACCGGATGAAGAGGTGATTTATGAAGAACATCGCAATAAAAGATGAAAAGGTGATCGTGGACGGTCAGGAGGTCTTCTTGTTCGGAGGAGAACTTCACTACTTCCGAATCCCGAAGAAAGACTGGCGCGAGCGCATCCAGCAGGTAAAAGAAGCTGGCGCGAACATGATCAGCACGTACGTACCGTGGATTTTTCACGAGTATGAGGAAGGTGTTACGGATCTTACCGGAACCTCTCGCCCAGAACGTGATCTACATACGTTTCTGCAGCTCGTAAAGGAAGAGGGGATGTACTGTCTAGTCCGCCCGGGGCCATATGTGATGGCAGAAATCGTGGATCATGGGGTTCCAACGTGGTTCATCGATAACTATCCGGAAGCGGTAGCGAAAACGAACGTTGGCGAAATTCATCCAAACCGAGTCGTAAGTTACAGTCACCCGACCTTTTTAGAAAAAACAGAGCTTTGGTATGAAAAAGTATGTGCTGTTATTAAGCCGTTTCTCGTTACAAACGGCGGTCCAGTTATCCTTTTTCAGCTCGATAACGAAGTGGGAATGTTCCACTGGGTGACGAACCAACCCGATTTTAACACTTCCACACTACAAGAGTTTCAACAACATCTGAAAACCAACTATACAGAGCAATCGTTTCAAGAAACATTCCGCATTCCGTTTAGCGAGATTCAGTCGTTCGCGGAGAACATGACAAAAAAGCCTGAAGCGATTTTCGCTCATGCGCTAAGAAATGAGTTTGGACTTTTTTTACGACAACACTACAAGCGTTTCATCGAGCATCTTAAACAGTCAGCAGAGGAAAAAGGCATCGACGTTCCGTTCGTGGTGAACATTCATGGCTTTCATGGAATCGATATCTTAAAGCGCGGAACGATGTATCCGATCGGCATTTCGCAGCTGCTCGAAACCGCGAAAATTGAGAACACGCTCATGGCTGGTGATTATTATATCGGCAACATCGAGTACGACAGTTACGTGGATATCGTTTTGGCGAACGCGTTCACAAAAGCGATCCAATGGAAAGAACAGCCGCTTTTCTCAGCTGAGTTCCAAGGCGGGAGCATTCACGACAAGCCGAAGCTTCAACCGACAACGTTTGATCTGACGACGCGTTTATGTATCGCGGACGGAATGAACGGTGTGAACTATTACATGTTTGGTGCGGGTGAGAACTACGAAAACATCGGTTTGTTCGGCAGACGTCACGATTGGCAAGCACCGCTTACTAAGTCGGGCCAGAAAAACCCACACTATCCTGTTATTCAACATATCGGAAAGATGCTTCAAACATTTGAAAGCTCACTTCTACAAACGAAACCAGTTGTTGATACACATCTCGGTTTTTATCCGGATTATTACATGACAGAGTTTCATGATGAGCATACAAAACACATGGTCGACCAGATTCAGCGTGATCGTGAAACCTTTATGGCGAACGGCATCGCGAAGGCACTTCGAGTGAACAACATCATCTATGATGCGATTAACGTGCAGGAAGATGCCGAGATTGATCCGAGCGAAATTCCTTCTCTCTGGATGTTTACCACAGAGTGGATGGATGAAAACATTCAGCAAAAACTCGTCTTATATCTAGAGAACGGCGGCAAGCTTATCCTGTTCCCGACGATTCCGACAAAAACGTTGAAAAACGTACCGTGTACGATTCTAAAAGACTACATCAACGTATCGGTAAAAGAAACAAAGCATCGCGTGTTCGGTCAGATTGATCAGGCGGACAACGTGTTGATCGACCGAGCTGAGATCTATGAAAACCTAGATGGCGCGTTTGCGCATATCGAGGACAAGCCGGACCAAGTGATCGCGTTTGAAAAGCAGCTTGGAAAAGGTCAGCTATACATGTTTGGTATTGGAATGGATCACGGTTTTCATTATCAAAACGACATCATCGTCGATCTTGCCAAACGAGCTGGGATCGAGAGTCGTTTCACACTAGAAGAAGAGCTTGATATTACCGTTCGATCTTCACCAGAAAAAGGAGACTTCTTCTTTCTTCAAAACTTTGATGAATTTAAGAAGAAGACGACGATCACGTACGACGGAACAACTCTTTTCGGTGGAAAAGAAATCTCGATTCCAATGCGAAGCGGCCTCATGCTACCAGTCAACGTACCGTTACATGACGAACTGTTCATCGAATACGGAACAGGTGAAATCTACGAAAGCCTACAGCAACAAGACGAAATCTCACTCACTATTAAAATGATTCAAAAAGAAGAAGAATTCGTCTTCCGTTCCTCCACCTGGAAACCTGTAGACACCAAAGAGGTTTCAATCGAGGAACTCCAAGAGCACGCCTATAAAGTGCTGATTTCAACAACAGAAGACACAACATCCATCCGGTTTCAACCGGCATTCGCAAACGCTATTCAACCATAAGTAAGGCTATTCCTAACTGTTGCTGCTAATGTAATTTTTTCATTCTCATCCCTGAATAAGTTGATTGCAGTGTAGGGCGCGAGACTCCTGGGGGATCAGGACAGGTGAGACACCTAAGGGAACAAAGTGCCGAGGTGGCTCACCGCACGCCCCCCGGAAAGCGAAGCACCCGAAACGGAAATCAACACTTTCAAAAGCAACGTAGCATTAGCCCCCAAAAAATTAATTAGGAGTTGATAGGTAATGAAGAAAGTTTTATCACTATTCATGATCATCGCACTGCTATTTTCAGTAGCAGCTTGTAGCTCAGATGAAAAAGCAAGCACGGACAGCAAGAAAGAAAACGTAACCATCTCGTATGCCAGCTGGTCACTTGGTACTGAAAAAGAACAAAACCTTGAGCGCCTTATGATCAAAGCGTTTGAGAAAAAGTATCCGAACATTAAGGTGAAGATCGACGAGTCAATCACAGCGGCTGATTGGAACGGAACACTCGCTGCAGCAGCAAGTGCGGGCAAGATGCCAGACGTTTTCGCTCTTCCACAGATTCCATCGTCACTATCAAACGACTGGTTGATGGACATCACGAAAATGACAGAAAAAGATAAAGATTTTGCTAACATTCCAGAAGCGGTTCGCGAATCAGCGACTTACAACGATAAAGTGTATGCGGTTCCATTCGCACAGCATTTCTTAGGCTACTTAGTAAACAAAGATCTGTTTAACGAAGCGAACCTAGATTACCCTGAGTTTGGTTTTTCACTAGAAGAGTACACAAAATCCATTAAAGAAGTAACGAACATCAACAAAGGTGTAGCTGGAACGAACCACGCGTTCTCCGTAACAGACTGGTATCCGGCTGCTGCTAACCCAGACATGGGCTGGTTTACGGTTCAAGACGGACAATATTCTCTTGATTCAAAAGAATTCATTGCAGGAGCTAATCTTGCAAAAGAAATCACAACGAACAACTACGCGTACGAGTCACTTCCAGATGACTTGAAAGCTAACTTTAAAGGTGAGAACCCAGAAGAAGTATGGATGAACGGCCAAGTTGCTGTTAAATGGGACGGTACTTGGGGAGTTCCTTCTCTCGTTGAAAAAGGAACGTTTGATTTTGACTTCATCGGTCTTCCGGGTGGAAGAACGGGTGTAACGAACGACTTTGTTGGAATCTCTAAAACGAGTAAGCACGCTGAAGAAGCATTCCTTTTCTCTAAGTGGATGTCATTCGGTAAAGAAGGTTTCATGAAACGTATGGAAATCGCTGAAAAAGAAGGAAAAGCACTGAACACACTACCAGTTAACGCAGATCCTGAAATTTTAGAAGAGTACTTCGCGATCAATGAAGTGCCTGGAATTAAGACAGCTTATGACAACTTAGACAACGCAGTCGTTGAGCCGGTTAAAACCGTACCTGGCTATGTTGATGCACGTTGGGAAGCACCAACTGGCGTGAAGGTTGGAGAAGAAGCGAATGCGAAAGTGGCCGTGATTTTAGATAACGTGATCAAAGGAAATCTGAAGATCGAAGACTACGCAAAACAGCTTGATCAATTAGCAGACCAAAAGAGCAAAGAAGCAAGTGAGGCTTTAAAAGATAAATAGAAAGCCTGAAGTTTAAGGGGAGGTTGATAGTATGAAGTTTAAAAGATTTCTTTGGTTAGGTTTAGCGCTGTGTCTCATTATTCCACACCCATATGCATCTGCTGAAGGCAACAGTGAGGTTAAGCCTGCCGAACAAGTCGTGGAGGAAAACTATCATACCGTCCTTAACAGTTGGGAGAAGAAAGGGACAGGTGACGCTTCTAAGTTTGAAGCGTCTGTCTCTCCTTCTGATTTTAAGATCAAAGACAAAAAGAACCTTTTGTCAGAATCAGAGAGTAAGGGCTATAACGATCGTGTTTTCTATTGGCATAACCGAGACTCCGTTTCTTATGAAGTGAATGTGGAGGAAGCGGGACTATATGAGCTAGCGTTTGATTATTATCCACTGAGCAACGAGGTTGTTCCAATAGAGGGCGCCATTCAAGTGAACGGCAACTATCCTTTTTATGAAAGCCGAAGAATCGTGTTTCCGGCCGACTGGAAAAACGAGAAAAATACGTTCGAGAAAGATCGGTTCAAGAACGACATGATTCCGAAGCAGAAACGGATCGAACGTTGGAACACGTTAACAGCTGAAGATGCGAGTCAGCTTCAGTCAGAACCGCTTCGTTACGAATTGAAAAAAGGAAGGAATACGATCCAGCTTACAAATCTATCAGGCGAGATGCTGCTAGGAAAAGCGTACGTCAAATCACCTAGCAAACTACCAAGCTATAAAGACTATGTAAAAAAGCATGAAAACGCAAAAATGGTCGACGAGTTGATCACACGTGAAGCTGAGAAGGATTACGAAAAAAACAGCTCGTACATACGTCCTTTTGCAGCGAATGATTCATCAGCGATACCGAGCTCTCCAAAGAACCTCCTTCTGAACACGCTAGGTTCTGAATCGTGGAAAGACTCCGGACAGACAGTTAATTGGAACGTTAACGTTAAAAAAGCTGGACTATACAAAATAACGTTTAAAGTGCTGCAGAACAAAGAGACGGGTGGTCCAGTCTTCCGAAAACTGTTGATCGACGGAAAAGTTCCGTTTCAAGAAGCTTCACCCGTTACGTTCCCATTCAATAAAAACTGGGATAACGTCACGCTAGAAGATGAAGATGGAAAAGCGTATCTTTTTTATTTATCAAAAGGGAGTCATCAAATCGGTCTAGAAGCTGATGCCGCTCCTGTTGAGCCCGTTCTTCATACGACGAACAAAGTGATGCGCGAGATGGAAGAGCTCACGCTTGAGATCCGAAAGCTTACCGGGAATCAGACAGATATATCTCGTGGCTGGAAGATCAGCGAGTACATTCCTGGCATTGATAAAAAACTTGCTGGATGGGCGGACGAGCTAGAGAAAGAACTGAACTATCTTAGAACACTTGATAAAACAAAAGAAGATTCAAAAGATATGGTCTCGCTTGAGATGGCGGTTCAAAAGCTAAGAGCACTTAGCAAAAAGCCGAATGAGATTCCAAGCCGACTCACAGAGCTGTCAGAAGGATCGTCTTCAGCGGCACAACTGCTTGGAAACATGCTCGTGACTTTGCCAGAACAACCGTTAACGGTCGACCGTTTCTACGTGCATGGTGACGAAAAAGAAGTGCCGGATGCAGAAGCTGGTTTTTGGGAAAAGCTGATTGACTCGATTCAACGCTTTTTCTTATCGTTCTTCTCTGAAAATTATTCAGCGAGTGAGGCAAAAGAAGATACGTTAGAGGTTTGGGTGAACAGACCGCGCCAATATGTTGAACTCCTACAAAATCTATCTGATCAAAACTTTACGCCGAAAACAGGAATCAAAGTAAAGTTCTCGATCATGCCAGAAGAGCAGAAGCTGATTCTTGCGAGTGCGTCGAACAAACAACCTGACATTGCGCTTGGTATCTCCTCATGGCTGCCTTATGAGTTATCCATTCGTGGTGCGGCCGTTGATCTGCATCAATTCGAAGATTTTGAAAAATTTAGCAAGCAGTTCTCACCAGGAGCTTTTCTGCCGCTCATGATCGGTAATTCGGTTTATGCAATGCCAGAGACGCAAGATTTCTTTGTGCAGTTTTACCGAAAAGATATCCTGCAGGCGCTCGGTCTTCCGGTTCCAGATACGTGGGATGACGTGAAGAGCATCTTGCCAGAACTACAGCGTTTTGGGATGAACTATTATACGCATATCGCTGGTGCAACAGGCTTTAAGCCGTTCCAAGCAACCGCTCCGTTCGTGTATCAGTTTGACGGAGATCTTTACGGAAAAGATGGGATGAAGACGGCGATCGGAACAGAAGAATCACTAAAAGGCATTCAGTTCATGGCAGAGCTAAACACGATCTACAGCATGCCGTTACAAGTGCCGAACTTTTATAACCATTTCCGATATTCAACACTTCCGATCGGAACAGCAAACTTTACGACGTATACACAGCTAACAGCAGCCGCTCCAGAGATCGCAGGATGGTGGGATATTGCACCACATCCTGGTGTGAAAAAAGAAGACGGAACGGTGGAGCGCTGGGCAACAGGTTCAGGTCAGTCTGCGATGATTTTTAAAGGTACGAAGAGTAAGGAAGATTCGTGGGAGCTTTTAAAATGGTGGCTGTCAGAAGATACGCAGACCGAGTTCGCGACCAATCTGCAGATGCTTTACGGACCAGAATATATGTGGAACACGTCGAATCTAGAGGCGTTCAAGAACCTTCCATGGCCAGAACAGCATAAGAAAACGATTCTGAAGCAGTGGGAGTATCTATACGAAGTACCGAAGAATCCAGGTTCGTACATGATCGAGCGTGAGCTTTCGAACATCTGGAACCGCATCGTATTTGACGGTGTGAACCCGAGATCTGCAGTTGACGATTCAGTCGTTGCGATCGACCGGGAGATCAAGCGAAAGATGGAAGAGTTCGGATATGTGAAAGACGGCAAGATGGTAAAGCCGTATCCGATTCCTACGATAGAACAAGTGAAAAGTTGGGCAGGCGATGAGAATGAAAAAGAAACCAAATAAACGAGATTATTCACCGTGGATGTTCCTTGCTCCGTATATCATCTTTTTTACAACGTTTATCATCATACCTGTTGCAGCGGCAATCCTATTGTCATTCACGTATTTTAACGCGATCGAGACACCATCGTTCATCGGGTTAAGCAACTATGTTGGTCTGATCACACAGGATGAAGTGTTCATGCAGAAAATCCTGCCGAACACGTTAACGTTCGCACTGATCGTGGGCCCTGGCGGGTATATCTTATCGTTCATACTCGCTTGGGCGCTTGCTCAAGTGCCAAAGCGCATGCGAACGGTGCTTGCCTTAGTCATCTACTCGCCGTCCATGACAGCGGGGGTTGCGATGGCGGTCGTTTGGACGATCATCTTCTCTGGAGATGAAACCGGTTATCTAAACAGCTTGCTTCTAACGATGGGTGTGCTGTTAGAACCGATTCAATGGCTGCAGTCACCTGAGTATTTGATGAAGATCATGATCTTTGTAACGCTTTGGGGCTCTATGGGTGTTGGCTTTCTAGCGATGTTATCAGGTGTTCTAAACATTAACACAGAGATCTATGAAGCGGGATACATCGACGGCATCAACAACCGTTTTCAAGAGATCATCTATATTACGATTCCGTCCATGAAGCCGCAGATGTTGTTTGGGGCGGTCATGGCTGTTGTTGGAACGTTTCAAGCTGGTGCGATCGGGGTGGCGCTATCTGGTGCTAACCCGACACCGCAATATGCGGGTCAGCTTATGGTCAACCACTTAGAAGATTATGGATTTATCCGTTATGAGATGGGTTATGCGGCAGCGATCTCGGTCGTGCTGCTCATCGTTGTATATCTGTTCTCGAAAGTAGCCTGGAGGCTGTTTGGAGAGAAAGACTAGCGAAAAAGGAGTGATCAACATGTCAGCCTTTCAAGGAACAAGAATGAACCCGTCAAAGTTTCATAGAAGTCAGTTGAAGTTTCTTGCGTTTTTAATTCCACTGGCTATTTTTATGGCTTTGCCGATCGTTTATATATTTTTTCATGCGTTCAAACCGATCGACGAACTGTTCGCGTATCCACCGCGCTTTTTTGTAGATAACCCGACGTTACAAAACTTTGTAGACCTTTTTACAAAGACGAACGATACCGGTGTTCCGATGTCGCGCTTTCTGTTCAACTCTGTTGTGGTTACGCTAATCGTTGTTGTTCTGACCGTCATCATCAGCACGATGGCAGGCTACGCGTTATCTAAGAAAAATTTTAGAATGAAAAAAGCGATCTTCGAGATCAACACGTTGGCGCTCATGTTCGTACCAGCAGCAGTTATGATTCCGCGTTATCTGTTGATTGACGAACTCGGCTTGATCAATACATTTTTGGTTCATATCTTGCCGTTACTCGCGATGCCGATCGGTCTGTTTCTCGTCAAACAGTTCATCGATCAGATACCAGATGAACTGCTAGAAGCAGCAAGGCTTGACGGTGCATCTGATTTTCAGATTTTTGTTCGAATCATCATACCGCTCGTCAAACCTGCAATCGCTACAATCGCGATTCTATCGTTCCAGCTCGTTTGGAACAGCGTTGAAAGTTCGTCACTTTATGTAAACGATGAAGGACTGAAGACGTTCTCGTTCTATATGTCGACGTTAACTTCAACGGTCGCAGGAAACAACGTGGCAGGACAAGGACTGGCAGCAGCGGCATCACTAATCATGTTCGTACCAAATTTAATCATCTTTATAATTCTGCAGAGCCAGGTGATGAACACGATGGCCCACTCAGGAATCAAGTAAGAAAGTAGGAGGGGGGAGAAATGAAGCGCATTGCCCAATTTGTAGCATTTTTGGTATTCCTGCTTGTTCCGATCTACTCTACCGCTTCTGCTTCTGTCCCTTATCAGACAGAAACTTTATCAGCAGGCGGTCAGACGATCGAAACACAGACTGCTTACACGCCCGTAGGTACACTGTTACCAGACGTTGAGATCATGAACCCGGAAGACATTTTCTCTGATACAAAAGGAAACCTTTATATTGCGGATTCTGGGACTAAAAAAATTCTCGTTGCTGATAAGAATGGGAAATTTGTCCGTGAGATTGGAAAAGGTGTCTTAAAATCACCAACTGGCGTCTATGTGGACGAAAATGAAAACATTTATGTAGCGGATTATGAAGTAGAGAAGGTATTCCGCTTTTCGCAAGACGGCAAGGTAGAAGAGGTATACGGAAAGCCAGATTCACCGCTTTTCGGTAAAAGCTCTTCTTTTAAACCGCAAAAAGTAGCCGTTGACCGTCGCGGCAGCATCTATGTGATCAGTGAAGGATCAACGAACGGAATCATTCAGCTAAGTAAAGATGGCGGATTTCTCGGCTATTACGGCGTAAACAGCACAGAAGGATCGTTTGGCACGTTTTTGCAGAAGCTTCTCACATCAGAGAGTAAAAAAGCAAACATGTTCATGAAAACACCTCCCGCGCCAGACAACATCGCGCTTGATGATCAAGGTCTCGTCTATTCCGTGACAGAAGGAACGACGAACGAAGTTATCAAAAAGCTGAACGTTGCCGGAAAAAATATGCTGTTTCCAGATATCTCTGATGAGAAGTCTCTACAAGATATCGCGGTCGATCACGACGGAAACATTTTCGTCGTATCAAGCACCGGCGAGATCTATGAATATGATAGTTTCGGAAATTTACTATTCATCTTCGGCGGTAAAGACGACGGAACGAACCGTCTCGGGTTGTTCAAACAGCCGACAGGCATCACGATTGATCCTGAAGGCAGGCTGTACGTAACCGACAAAGAACGCGGCATGATCCAAGTCTTTGAATCTACTGCTTTCTCTAAACAAGTGCATGAAGGAATTGCCCTTTTTAAAGAAGGGCGTTATGTAGAAAGTCAGAAGTACTGGGAAGAAGTGCTGAAGATGAACTCTTCGTTCGGTCTCGCACATTCGGCCATGGGCTCTGCTTATTATAAACAGCAAGACTATGATAAGGCGTTAGAAGAATACGAGTTTGCTAACGACGTGTTCGGTTATTCCGATTCGTTCTGGGAAGTCAGACATGCATGGATGCAAGAGAACCTGGAAACGGTGTTGTTCGCGCTCATTTTCTTTGGGATTTTGTACTATATAGTGAAGGCGATCGACAAAAAGAAAGGCATTCTGAATCAGCCGCGTAGACAGATTGGCGCGATTAAGAAACAGAAATTGATAGGAGAACTGCTCTTCCTGTTCAAGTTCTTCCGTCATCCGATCGATAGTTTTTATTATCTGAAAAGAAAACAATACGCGTCGATTCTATCAGCGACGATCCTGTATGTAATCTTAATCGTCGAGTATATTTACAGCCGGTTTTATACCGGATTTATCTTTAAAACGGTGAGCAGCGATGCGAACTTAGTTGGCGAGCTTCTCTTACTGCTCGTACCACTCGCACTTTTTATCGTAGTGAACTATCTCGTTAGTACGATCAACGACGGTGAAGGAAGGTTTAAGGACATCTATATCGGAACGATTTACTCACTCGCTCCGTTTCTTTTGTTCAGTCCGATCCTGACCCTTTTATCGAACGTGCTCACTTACAATGAAGCGTTTGTTTATGTGTTCTCGATCCGCATCATCTACGCATGGTGTCTGATCATCCTTTTCATCATGCTAAAAGAGATTCATAACTACACGTTCTCAGACACGATCCGAAACATCTTCGTCACGCTGTTCGGTATGGTAATCATGCTTCTTGTTGTGTTCATCGTGTTCGTGTTGATTGATCAAGTGTACGATTTTGTTTATTCCATCATAAAGGAGGCTGTTCTTCGTGTATAAAAAGTTAAGTATCGCGCTTCTTACCTTGCTCGTACCGATCTCTGTATTCGCGGCGCAAGATGATAAGAAAAGTACGGAACAGCCTCCCGTACCAACAGAAAACAGTCAAAATGTGATGAAGTATACGTCTTCATCGTTTACGAAGCCTGAGAAAGAGAGTGCGGCTCCGATCAAACAGAAAAACTCGTTCCAAGGCTTTGAAAAAGCAGCCGAGAACGATAATCTTGCTCTTTATGTGAACGAAGAAACGCTCGCGATCAAGATAGAGAACAAAAAAACGAAATACGTTTGGAACTCAGGCCTCGATAACCCCGATCAGTACCGACTGAACAAAACGTGGGAACAGATGGCTCAATCTGCGATCACCGTTGATTATATGGATCGACGCGGAAAGGTGAAAACTGAGAGCATCACGACGAACGATTCTAGACCTCGTGTGAAGATGAACGATAAAGGGTTTACGGCCTCTCTTTACATGAACCAGTCAAAATTAGAATTTGAAGTGAACGTAGAGCTTCAAGAAAACGATCTTGTTGTTTCAATTCCTGAGAATGAGATCAGAGAAAACAAGTACACAAAGCTCATCTCTATGCGCGTTTATCCGTTTTTAGGTGCTGTGAACAAGAGTGACATCAACGGCTATATGTTCATACCAGACGGCTCAGGTGCATTAATTCGTTATGAAAAGAACGGCACAAAAGCGGATGCACCGTTTACCGGATCCATTTACGGTGATGATGAAGCTTTTTTGAAAACAAAAGTGAAGAAGGAAGAAGAAGAAAAAGTAACACCGGTTGAGCAGATCAAGATGCCGGTATTCGGAACGGTTCATGGTGTGAAGCAGAACGGATTTCTGGCTGTGATTGAAGAAGGCTATACGCATGGTGACATTTTAGCGTATCCATCAGGCGTTTCGACCGACTTTAACTGGATCTCTTCTGAATTTCATTTTAGAAAAGAATATTATCAGCCGACGAGTAAAAACATGAAAGGTCTTAACGTATATCAAAAAACGAAAAATCCGTTCGGCGTAAAGCTGAGATACATGTTCTTACAAGACGATGACGCAGATTATGTAGGGATGGCCAAAGCGTATCAAAACCATCTTTCTGATACAAAACAGTTAGAAAAACAAGACGACAAAACCGGTGTCAGACTTGAGTTTCTAGGTGGCGAAGTGAAGGAAGGTCTGTTGTGGGATTCTGTTCTGCCGATGACGAAGGTGACAGACATTCCGAGCATGACATCTGAACTCAAAAAAGACATCGATGATCTGTTCGTCGTTTATAAAGGCTGGTCAGAAGGCGGGCTAACAGGCACGCTGCCTCAGAAGTTTCCGTTTGAAAGTGAGCTTGGAAATAGTGACGACGTGAAGGACACGATCGACAGTCTTAAAAAGGATAACATTCCGCTCTATTTTTACAGCGATTATACAAAAGCGTATGACGGAGCATCTGGCTATTCGGGCAGCAAAGACGTAGCAAAGAAAATTAGTGCAGAGACGATCTCACACAGTGAAGATAAGAAAACGCTCTATTATTTATCGCCAGAAAAATCTCTTGCGATCGCAAAAGACGATGCAAAGGAATTTAAGAAACAAGGCATTTCAAACGTAGCAATCGATACGAGCGGATACACGTTGTTCTCTGACTTTAGCGGAAAAAAATCGAGCGAGCGAAATCAGACGATCAAAACGTATCAAAAGCTGTTTGGCACACTTAACAAAGAAGTGGGGAATGTCGCTCTTTATGAACCAAACACATATCTATGGAATCAGGCCGACCGCTATCTCGACATTCCGATGAACGCGTCGAACTATGTGTTTGAAACAGACACGGTACCGTTTCTGCAGATCGTGCTAAAAGGGTACATGCCATACTACGCACCGTTCTCGAACTTTCAGTCAGATTCAGAAGATCAGATGCTGCGCATGATTGAGTACGGAGCGTATCCATCGTATCTTTTAACGAAAGAAGCGTCACACCTACTTGCTAAAACTGCATCGAGTGACGTTTATACATCGGAATACTCGATCTGGAAAGACAAGATTTTGTATCAGTACGAAAACATTAAGAAAAGTCTTGGTGAGGTAGAAGGTGAAGAAATCGTCAGCCGTAATGTGCCACAGACAGGTGTTGTGGAAGTGGAATACTCCAACGGAAAAGTGATCGTCGTCAACTACACGAACGCAACTTATAAAAGTAACGGTATTGAAGTGAAACCAAAGTATTTTGCGGTAACAGAAGGAGGAGAAAGCGATGAAACGACTAGGCAATAACAGAAATCTTACAGGATTGCTGTTTGTTTCACCATGGATCATCGGCTTTCTCGTCTTTACGGCGTTTCCGCTTCTATACTCGCTCTTTTTAAGCTTTCAGGAAGTAAAGATCACGACCGATGGCATCAAAACGAACTTTGTGAGCTTTGGAAACTACGAATATGCGTTTTCGGTCGACGGAACGTTCGTAGACCGCGTCCTAAAATATCTAGAAGAGATGGTCATCTCGGTTCCGATCATCATCGTCTTTTCGTTGATCATCGCTCTATTGTTGAACCAGAAGATCAAGTTCCGCGGATTGTTCCGTACAATTTTCTTTCTGCCCGTTATTATTGCGAGCGGACCGGTAATCAAAGAGCTGATTGATCAAGGAATCACGACCATTCCTTCTATTGAACAATACGCCATCTATCAGGCGTTAAGTGATAACCCGGATGGTTTCTTTAACGGAATCTTACTGTATTTAATTAAAAACTTGATCGTAATTCTGTGGTATTCCGGAGTACAGATCTTAATTTTCTTAGCTGCACTTCAAAAGATGGACAAGCAGATCTTTGAAGCGGCGAAGATCGATGGTGCGAGCAACTGGGAGTTCTTTTGGAAGATCACCTTGCCAAGTCTAACGCCGATGATCATCGTTAACTTGATCTACACGATCGTAACGTATTCGGTATTCTCGTTGAATCCGATCATCGAACACATACAGAAAAACATGTTTAAAGTAAACACAGGTTATGGCTATGCTTCAGCACTATCGTGGATCTACTTTCTGATCATCGCTGCAGCGCTTGCGATCGCGGTTGGTGTGATGACGGTAAAAAGAAAGAAAAAATACACCTAAGAGGATGTGATCAATGTGCAAACCAAAACACAGCAAGTAAACAAGTATTACTTAAAGACGAAACGCATGTTTTTGGGCATGCAGGGGACAGATGGTCTTCTTTACAAGCTCTTGATCTACGGACTCTTAGTCGGGATCGGATTTGTGTACCTGTATCCGCTTCTCTACATGGGTGTGTACAGCTTTAAAAGTTTGGACGATCTGTTGAACCCGCTCGTAAACTGGATTCCAACACAGTTTTATACTGGAAACTATGAGCAGGCGAACAAGGTTCTGAACTTCTTTTCAACATTGATGGAAACGTTGTATGTGACGGTCCTTCCTGCCTTGGCGCAGACTGCTGTAGCAGCAGTTGTCGGATACGGACTCGCTCGTTTTGATTTTCGCGGTAAAAAGATCATGTTCGTTCTAGTGCTCGCGACGTTCATCATCCCGCCACAGGTGACGCTCATTCCAAGATACATCTTCTTTAATGAGCTGAACATTCTCGGCAGTTTGAGTGCGTTCTTGCTTCCGGCAACGTTTGGACAAGGATTGAACAGCGCGATCTTCATCCTGATCTTTTATCAGTTTTTTAGAGCCGTGCCAAAAGCATTGGAAGAAGCAGCTCAGCTCGATGGCGCAGGACATTTTCGAATCTTTTTCACGATCGCCTTACCGATGGCCTTGCCAGCGATCATCATCTCATTTTTGTTCTCATTCGTTTGGTATTGGAACGAGACGTATTTGGCAGCGATCTATTTTGGAGATGCGTTAACGACATTACCGCTGCAGCTGCAAAAGTTCGTTGCGACGTATCAGCAGATGTTCCCGGCTGAGATGGGAGTGAGTGGAGGCAACCAGTTGAACGAAGGAATCAAGATGGCAGGAACCGTCCTGTCGATTCTGCCATTATTAATCGTGTACTTTATCACGCAGCGCTGGTTTGTTGAAGGTGTGGATCGTTCGGGGATTACTGGGGAGTAGGGATCGGTGTGGGTAGTTGATTTCCGTTCCAGGTGCTCGCTTTCCGCGGGGCAGGCGGTGAGCCCCTTGCCGCTTTGCGCCGTTAAGGGTCTCACCTGACCGCTTGTCCCGCAGGAGTCTCGCACCTTGCACTCCAATCAACTTAGCAATGAAGTACAATCTCAAAACCTATTCAAAAATCCACGATCTTTTATTAAAAATTAAGTAAGAGATGAGAGGGGAATAACGATGGATACACAAAAACTATTGGACCTTGAAGCAAAAGGGTGCTTTAATTTCTTTTGGAACGAAGCTAACACGGATAAAAACAGCCCGGGATACGGGTTGATCCTGGATCAGTCAGCGAATAAAAAAGTAGCAAGTATCGCATCAAACGGATTCGGATTAACGGCGATCATCATCGGAATCGAGCGCGGATGGATCACGAAAGAAGAAGGATACGAGCGTACTAAAGGGACGCTTGAAACTTTCTTAAACAACGTGGAACACGCGAGCGGCTTCTTTTACCACTTCTTAAACATGCAGACAGCGAAGAAAAACGAAGAGTGGTACGACTGTGCGTCAATCATCGATACGGGAATCTTCCTATGTGGAGCCGTAACATCTGCTGAATACTTTGGCGGAGAAATCGCAGAGCTTTTTGAAAAGATCTATGCTCGTGTCGACTGGAACGTGTACTATGATGAGCCGGTGAACCAGTTCTACATGGGATACAACCCGGAAACAGGCGGCTTCCACCATTGGGATATGTACGCGGAGCAGATGATGACGTACGTGCTTGGTGTTGCATCTCCAACACATCCCGTTCCAGCAAAAATTTATGACGGCTTCGAGCGAAGAAAAGGAACGTACAAAGATTACGAGTACATCCACGCGCCAGGAAACGCAATGTTTGTTCACCAATATTCGCACGCGTTCATCGATTTTAGAAATATCGTCGACGGAGACGGAATCAACTGGTTCGAGAACTCGGTAAAAGCATCCCTTGCGAACCGTGCGTTTTGTAAAGAAAAATCGAGTGAGTTCAAGACGTATCATGAGAACGCGTGGGGCTTAACGGCTTGTGCGAGTCCGACCGGCTACCGCGTCCCAGGTGCTCCTCCATATTATGAAGGGTGTACGCCTGAGCTTGAAGGGACGATCGCACCGACGGGAGCAGCGGGATCGATCGTGTTCACACCAGAAGAGTCGATCGCGGCAATGAAGTACTTTTACGAAGAGCACCCACAGCTTTGGAGTGAGTATGGTTTCCAAGATTCTTATAATCTGGATGTCACGCCAGCTTGGTATTCAGACCATGTAATCGGGATTGATAAGGGAATCACGCTTCTTATGATCGAAAACTATCAATCTGGTCTCGTGTGGGATCTGTTCATGAAAAATAAGTATGTGAAACAAGGTGCTGACCTATTAGGTTGGAAAAAGACAGAAGGAAGTCCTGTTAAATGATTGAGGTCAAAAACAAACAGATCATCATCGACGGTAAGCCTGTTCTGATCACGTGCGGTGAGATTCATTACTACCGTCTTGATAAAAGCGATTGGCAAGACCGTTTGAACAAGCTAAAAGAAACAGGATGTAACGCCGTGGCCACTTATGTGCCATGGCTTTGGCATGAGCCGGTGGAAGGGCAGTTTGATTTTACAGGTAAAACGCGTCCAGAAACAGACCTTGCCGGTTTCATCGACCTTTGTACGGAAAACGGCTTTTATTTCTTCGTTCGTCCCGGGCCGTTCATCATGGCCGAGATGAAAAACGAAGGCCTTCCTTATTGGGTGTACGAGAAGCACCCTGAAATCATTCCGGTTGGTTGGGACGAAAGCGAACCGACTACACCGACCGTGGATTATCTCGCACCAGGATTTTTACAAGAAGTGCGTAAGTATTATGAAAAAGTGATGGAAGTGGTTACGCCGCGCACCTATCCAAACGGCGGAAAAATTATCGCGTTTCAGCTTGATAACGAGATCGGCATGCTGTCATGGGTGAGCAACACACCGGATTTAACAGACAACGTGCTGAACGATTTATCAAATTGGTTAGTTGGTCGCTATGGAGATACCGTTTCTGAGCGTTACCCGTTTTCTTTAGAAGAAAGCCGTGAGCGAAACACTGCATTCCGCTCTCCAAAAGAAGAGTATGCGGCACAGCTGTTAAAAGATCTAGGCTATTACATGCGCTACCGATTCGCGAAATATATTGCGATTTTAAGAGAGTATGCAGAAGAGTTCGGTGTGAAAGACATTCCGTTCGTCGTAAACATCCACGGAACAGGCGGAGGACGCGGGTTCACGTACCCGATCGGAATCAGCCAGCTTTATGAAACGTATAACCAAGGACCTGGATATATCTCGGGATCTGATATTTATTTTGGCGATCTCGACATGAAAACGTTCCAAGACCTCTACATCATCAACGGTCTGATGGAAGCTGTGCATACCGAAGATCAACCGTTAACGTCTGTTGAGTTCAACTGTGGAGATGGTAATTTTGGTGAGACGTTAGGTGAGCGCTATGATCCATCAGCTGCGGATTTTAAGTTTAGAATGTGTCTTGCTCAAGGAAACCGACTGATCAACTATTATCTGTTTGCTGGCGGTAAAAATGCGAGACTAGATACGTTAGTTGATGATGGCAACGACCGAATTGCATCAACTGGTGAACGCCATGGTTTCGCGGCACCAATTGGTCCAGAAGGCGACTACAATTATACGTTTCCGCGCATGTCACGCGTGAACCAAAGTGTGATGGCGGTGAGTGATAAGCTCGCACGTATGAACGAAGAACGAGATGAAGTATCGTTTGCGTTCATCCCGGATTATTATATGACCGAATATCGTTATCCAAAGAGCGAAGTGATGCGTGAGATCCTGTCGAACATTGAAGCGAACCGCGGTGCTGGAGCTTGGGAGATCATGGGCCGTGCGATGCTGCTTAACGGTTATCGTTTTACAGCGGTTGATGTTCAGAACAAACCGCTTGATGTAGCTGTAACACCTGTTCTCGCGTTACCGTCCGCTCGTTACATGGATAGTGCTATCCAGGAGAAACTCGTAAACTATTTGAACATCGGCGGGAGCATTCTTCTATACGGTGAGGTTCCTCTTTATGATATGGAAGGGAAGAACTGTACGCTATTAGCGGAAGCGCTAGACGTGACGTATAAAGGGATAAGCCGTGATGGTCACGGAAACTATCTATCTATCTATGGAGACAACTGGGCTTCAGCTCAGCCCGAGATTCGTTCAGGCTTCGTTCAGCGTTTTGAAGTTGGACCAGATGTGACGCCAATTTTCAGAGTGTACGGATCTGGAGATGTTTGTGGCTTCGAGTCTGAGGTAGGAAGCGGACGCGCGATCGTGATTGCCAGCTTCTATCGTTGCGATCTGCCTTTCTTCAAAACAGCGCTCGAGCGACTAGGAAGTCGTGCGAAACTAACGCATGATTGCCCACACCACGGCATCTTCATGACATCGACTGCTGATGCGGAAGGTGAGCGTTTCCTTCATCTGTTAAATTTAGATGGATTTGATAAAGAATTTACGCTTTATGAAGATGGAGTAGCGTTGTTGGGTGGAAGAAAGCTGTTGTTGCAGAGCAAAGACGGTGTGATGCTGCCTATGAATCTATCGGTTGGTCGTGTGAAAATTGCTTATGCGACCGCTGAAATTACCGGTGTAAGTGAAGATTATATCGATTTCCGCCTAACTCAGGTGGAAGATGTGATTGCATTTGATTCTAGAACGAAGATTTTACCGAGTGCTGATTATGTAATTGAAGAAAATGATGAATTAACTCTCGTTCGCAGCAAGAAACATGCGAAAGTGGATGATGCGTTGCGTGTTTTGGTTGGATAATTAAGTATGACTGCTCTTTTAGGGCAGTCTTTTCTGTTTTCAGGGCTAATTGTTAGGTCGTTAAAGATGCGATTTTTGAATTTGTGCGTACTGAGGCTAAGTTTGTGCGGAAAGTTGAATTTTTTGTGCGAAATACTAGTAATTGTGTGTGAAAAGTTCATGAATATGTGCGCAAAATGATCATTTTTGTGCGAACGTGTAAGAATTATAAAAACACGTACCGTAAAACGAATAAAAACATTTACTATAGTCTCTTCTACTGGTATAAATTACCTATAAGGGAGGTGCCACGAATGAAAGTACTTAAGCATCACAGCAAAATAAGGCGCAATAGCCTTGCTATTATTGGTTTAGTTATTATCCTTACTAGTTATTTTCAAGTGGATACATGGTGGACTTATGCGATGGGCTGTTTACTATTACTATGCATCCTTCGATATGAATCGAGCTCAGAACTCAGACGCTTTTTTAACTCCATTTGGTTTGTTTATCTTGCTTGGTTCATCCTTCTACTCGCAGGCGGAGCAGATCGAGACATGACAATAGAGGCTTTAGGCAACGTTGCTCTAATGGCAGGATTCTTTTTCCCGATATTTCTTCCCTCAATTTCTATCATTCCTTACTATCAAGTAAAATGGCTCCTACCATATGAATTGAGAACGTTTAAACGAGCTGTAAACTATGTTTTCTATGGATGGTTGCTTTTTTGGGTCGTTATTATTGGCTTATTTCAGCTATAAAACGCATGAAAAAAGAGGACTACCTCATAAGGCGTCCTCTTACCCAATTTACTTAACCAACCTAAAAGGAACACTAACCACATCATGGCTGTTTTTCCCTATAAAAATCGTAAACTTACCAGAATCGCTCATGAACTCAAGGTTCTCGTGGTGATAGCGAAGCATTTCTTCAGTGATCTCAAACGTTACTTCCTCAGACACGCCTGGCTCAAGTACAATCTTTTTATAACCTTTAAGCTCTTTCACCGGACGAACAACATCACCGGCAATATCTCGGACATACAGCTGAACAAGCTCTTCACCAGCCATGTCGCCGATATTCGTTACCATAACAGAAGCTGTAATCGACTCATCCTCCGTCAACACATCACTAGACAACTTAACATCGTCGTACTTGAACTTTGTGTAGCTCAATCCAAAACCGAACGGGAATAGAGGCTCGTTCGGGATGTCCAGATAATGAGACAGATAGCGCTCTTTATTTTCTGGAGTTGGCTGTGGACGACCTGTGTTGAAGTGGTTGTAATACACAGGAACCTGACCTACTGAATATGGGAACGACATCGATAAACGTCCAGACGGATTCACGTCTCCGAATAAAAGATCTGCGATCGCAGCGCCTGCTTCAGTACCTGGATACCAAGCTTCTAATACAGCATCGACTTGATCTACTACACCATGTAGGTCAAGTGGACGACCGTTAAAGAGAACCGTCACGATTGGCTTACCTAACTTTTTCATCTCCTGAATCAGTTGAAGTTGAGGCTCTGGCAGACGAATGTCAGCTCGGCATCCTGCTTCACCACTCATGAATGAAGCTTCTCCAAGTGCGAGCACGATCACATCCGCATCACTCGCAACACGAACCGCTTCTTCCAATTGCTCATCTGTTACAGACTCAACTTCACAACCGTCAGCAATCGTTAAAAGAGAAGGATCAGCCAGTTTACCCAACAGACCTGTATCTACTTTTACCACATCATCATAAGCACCTTGCCAAGACCAAGGTCCCATCAAATCGCCATTTGTAGAGAATGGACCGATCAGTGCGATTTTTTGCGTGGATTGAAGGGGAAGAACGCCGCCTTCATTTTTTAATAAAACACAAGATTTTGCAGCCAGTTCACGTGCTACATCACGGTGCTTGTCACACAGAATCACTTCTTTCGCACGCTTCTCATCAGCACCACGGTAAGGATCTTCAAAAAGTCCAAGCTTCTGCTTCAGCGTTAAGATACGTTCTACTGATTCATCAACGAGAGATTCAGATAACTTGCCGGTTTCCACGAGTTCCTTCACATGGTCGACATAGCACGTTGTCATCATCTCGATATCAACACCAGCTGTGAGCGCTTTATATGCCGCTTCTGCTTCGTCTTCAGCCACACCGTGCGGAAGCTGCTCTTTTACAGCACCCCAGTCTGAGATAATCACACCGTCAAAGCCCCACTCGTCACGAAGAAGGTCGCGCATCAGTTTCTTGTTCGCCGTTGCCGGAATACCGTCGACTGTATTGAACGCCGTCATCACCATCTCACAGCCCTCATCAAGCGCCGCTTTATAAGCAGGCAGATAAGACTCGCGAAGCTGACGTTCAGACATGTTCACCGTATTATAATCGCGTCCGCCCTCAGGAGCACCATATGCAGCAAAGTGCTTCACGCAAGCTGCAACACGATCTTTGTCGTTTGTTAGATCACTTCCTTGGAAACCGCGAACGAATGCACGAGCGAACTCACTGTTCAGAAATCCATCTTCACCCGTTGATTCCATCACACGGCCCCAGCGCGGGTCACGAACGAGGTCGACCATTGGAGCGAACGTTACGTGAACACCAGAAACAGAAGCTTCTTTTGCTGCGATCTCTGCACTCTTTTCCGCTAGATCCATATCCCATGAACAGCCGATCGCAAGAGGTACCGGGAAGATCGTCTTAAAACCATGAACAATATCAGCCATCATCAATAAAGGAATGCCATGACGGTTTTCTTTTAAATGTGCGTCTTGGATGTTGCGCGTTTCACGAGCTCCTGATCCACCAAGAACAGATCCCGTATTGCGAATCACATCATCCGTAATCCCCATCTCCTGCATAGGACCCGTGATGAAGCCTTGATCAGATGAACCTTTAAAGAAAGGAGTAGCAAGCTGAACCAACTGGCTGATCTTTTCTTCTAATGTCATGTCTTGAATTAAATGTTGCACGTTTTGCTTAAGCATAAAGAAAACCTCCTGGATATCGTTTATTGTGTATGGTCTGATACAATCGAAACGTTTCGATAAACCTGATAATAAAAATTATAAGCGCTTTCATTTTGAGAGTCAATGAAAAATCGAAACGATTCACCTTAGTTTTTTAGAAAAGGTTGGAAAGTTTTCTTGACATAACTTTTATACTCTTTCATATAGTTGTAAAGGATTTTTAACTAGTGTAACGAACAAAGACATTAAGCAGAAGTGGTGAGCCATTCAGAAAGGGGAACTCTCTATGAAGACCTTGCTTAGGATAGGAATTTTTATTATTATAGCAATCATTTTGACTGCTTGTTCTAATAGCGAAAATGAAGAAGTAAAACCTCAAAAGCCTCCAGTTGAAGAGAAAGAGAAAGAATCACAAACAAAGTTACCGCCTACCCAAAATATAGAAGTAGAAGTTGAGGGGATGAAAGAGCAGCGGCCAGCTGAACTTATGCAAAGCTCAAACGGCTTTCACTTTTACATGCTCGATCTGTACCATTTTGAAAACGAGAACGAGCAGACAGGAAGGATTGAATTTCTGAACGATTCTTCTTTTTATGCGACAGTTGAAAAGTTGGATCCATCCGCTGATATCGAAAGTTTGAAGAAATCGTCAATGAAACGAGCTGAAGAACAAACCGGAAAAGCGAATGAGTTAGCGGCTACTGACTTGTACTTTTCTTATTTTCGTGATGCGAAGTTTTATGTGAAGGGGATAAGCGAACAGCACGATGTGGTGATGTATCTTGTGAAAGAAGTGGAAGGCGAATTGTTTTACTTCTCCCTTCATATCCCATCAAAAGCAGAAATGGAAGGCGTAGAAACAAGCCTGTGGGCAATGCTGCAAACAATAAAGCCAAATTAAATGGAAAGATCCGGACAAATGTGTAACGGTGTCACAAAACGTTAATATCATTTTTAACAGTAATATTTGCTGAATATATATGTGAACTAGGCAGGTTAGCGGAAGATGAAAATAGAAAATAAAAGTAGAATTTATTTACATTTAAAGGAATGTATTCTTATTAATTATTTGGGAGTAGAAGATGAAAAATAAAAAAAGAAATAGAAATAGCTTTTTAAAAGATACCCTAATCGAGTTTGTATTTGAATTGGTATGGAACATCATAATGTTAATACCAAGAATGATAATTCGCTTAATAGGGCACATTTGGTGATAGCGTTAGTCAAAACAGAGCTACCGGTTGCGTTTGCAAGAAGTGCTGTTCTTCTGTTAGAACAAGACACGAATTTCATAAGGATCATTAAAGTCGCTTAACGTCAAAGTTAAGCGACTTTTCATTTTCTATACCTTTTGTGGTGCCGGATTTTTCTATTTCGCTACATCTTTCAGTTTTTCATTTCGATGTTCTCTTTCCTTCTCATCTGCAAGATCGTACTTTTTCAAAAGATGAAACACTTCATTTAAGTAGGTCTGATCAGCATCATCAGATAAAGAGTCGCCAACTTCCATCACTAGTTCACGCGGCATAAAAGCGGATTGTTCTGCTAGCTTTTGCTCTACATCTTCTAACGTGTGGTCAATCGTGCATTTGCCCATTTTTATCCAAGCTCCTTCCATATCGTACGCTTTATATTGAAAAAATCGTAACATACATCTCTGTTGAAGTGGAAGAATAGTGTCTCAGCTAGGATTCATGTTACGCTAATAAGGATATAAAAATAACGGAGGTGTTAAACATGCGTTTAAAAGGTAAAAAAGTGCTCAGTCTCGTGCATCATGATTTTGAGGACTTAGAATTGTGGTATCCGATTTTACGTTTGCGTGAAGAAGGGGCGATCGTCGAACTTGTTGGAGAGAAAGCAGGAGAGACGTACATCGGAAAATACGGTGTTCCGGCCGATGCTGATTATGCGTTTGGTGATGTGAATGCTGGAGATTACGATGCAATCTTAGTTCCGGGTGGTTGGGCGCCGGACAAGCTGCGCCGTTTTCCTGAAGTGATCGAGATGGTTCAACATATGGAGAATAACAAAAAGCCGATCGGCCAGATCTGTCATGCCGGCTGGGTTCTTGTTTCAGCAAAAGTTTTAGACGGTAAAAAAGTAACGAGCACACCTGGAATCAAGGATGACATGGAGAACGCTGGTGCAACGTGGATCGATGAACCTGTCGTTGTAGACGGTCACCTCGTATCAAGCCGCCGTCCGCCGGATTTACCTGATTATATGCGTGAGTTTGTTGCGGTTTTGGAAGCTAAATAAGATGTCACACCCAAAAGTTGTCGTGATGAAGACTTTTTGGGTGTTTTTTTGTTGTGCAAAGTGTTTTGCTAGGCGGTATGAAAGTTAAAATTTAGCAATTTGTGCGTAAATGGAAACAATGTGTGTGTAAACAATCATTAGATGTGCGCATTACATGTCGAAGTGTGTGTATTCGGTGTCGAATTGAGTGCAGAAAGAAGAAAAGTGTGCGAACGTGTAATAATATAAAAAACACGTACCGTGAAAAACTTTGTTCACACGGCTTCACGAACACTAATCCCAATAACATGATGTATCCGAGTTCCCAACACCCACTCATCTCTATACACTACTAACACATATTCCTTCACAGTTAGGAGTGAAAAGACATGCCATCCAAAGACGATTTTATCAAGCAAGAAGGCACAACGTTCCCCGGCAAAACATACGTGGAACACTTGCTGCGACCCGTATTCAACGACCAAAGAGACTATCTTTTTAAACATATGTTTAACATTCACCGCGCACATGTTGTGATGCTATCCCAGCAACAAATCCTGGATAAAAGTGAAGCCGCGAAAATACTCAGAGGTGTAGAAATCATAGCGAAGATTGACCCGCAAACACTAACCTACGACCCACAATTCGAAGATCTATTTTTCATGATTGAACAAAAAATCAGTGAAGAAATTGGACCAGATCTTGCGGGGAGTATGCATATGGCACGTAGCCGGAATGACATGGGAATCGCCATGTACCGTCTCGTGCTTAGAGAACACATCCTCACACTTACAGAAAGCGCACTCTTGCTAGCAACAGCCCTTCTAGAAAAGATCTACGAACACTCGGAAACCGTCATGACAGCCTACACCCACACCCAGCCCGCACAGCCGACAACGCTCGGCCACTACCTAACCGCTGTGTTAGACATCCTAATACGTGATATTAAACGGCTAGAATCAACATATGAAACAGTGAACTGTTCACCAATGGGAGCAGCGGCACTCTCTACAACGAGTTTTCCAATCGACCGCAATAGAGTTTGTGAACTACTCGGTTTCTCCAAACTTATTGAAAACTCCTATGACGCTGTAGCTGGCGCGGATTATTTGATAGAAACAGCGACCGCCGTGTTAACGTTGATGACGAACAGCGGACGTTGGATTGGAGACTTCCTTCAGCTCGTTACCCGTGAACACGACATCATAAAAGTGGCAGATCCATACGTGCAGATCAGCTCGATCATGCCACAAAAACGAAATCCGGTTTCCATCGAACACTCACGCGCACTCGCCAGTTCATCAGCAGGAGAAGCCCTGGCTGCAATTCACATGATCCATAACACCCCGTTTGGCGATATCGTGGATACGGAAGACGACCTTCAGCCCCATTTATATAGAAGTTATGAAAAAGCAAACCGAGTGATGTACCTCATGCATGCAGTCATCCGGACGATGGAAGTGAACAAAGATCTAGCGCTCGCTCGTGCGAAAACATCATGTATCACGATTACAGAGCTTGCGGACTTTTTAGCAAAAGAAAAGGGAGTGCCGTTTCGAAAGGCTCACAACATAGCGAGCACCATCGCAAAAAAATGCTCATCTGATAAGTTAGAACTTCCCGACCTGTCTCTTCAAACGGTTCAACAAATTTTGACGACTCATCACCAACACCTGAATCTCACCCAAAAAGAGTGGGAGGACATCATCTGTCCGATTCAGTTTGTGAAAAGGCGCAGTATTCAGGGGGGACCGAATCCGGATGAGGTGAGGAGGATGGCTAAAGAACGGCGCATTGTGATAAATGATCTAGTGAAGCGTCTTAAAGAAAGAAAAACGAGCCAAACTTTAGCAGAATATAAGCTGCAATGTGCAATTCGTAGTCTAATAGAAGGAAAATAAAAAAAGCCAGCAGGCTTTTTTTCGTTTTATGTCGAAAAGACAGTTAAATAAATATCCATAATTGCCGATATATGTAATAAACGGTATTTTTGAAGGAGGAGAACATGGAGAACACGGTTGTAAAACGGTTAGTGATGACTTCTGCGTTTGCTGGTGCATTTTTTGCTGTTCCTCTCGTTGGTGAAGCTGCCTTAGGTGATAACACCCTAAAACCTGGGACAACGCATGCGGATGTTCAGCAGCTGCAATCCATTTTAAAGCAAAAAGGATTCTTTAAAGATTCACAAACGACAACGTATTTTGGACCGATTACAAAAAAGGCAGTTATGGATTTTCAGAAAGCGAACGGACTCGTTGTAGATGGAATCGTGGGGAAGAACACGTATAGCAAGCTGTTACAGAAATCGTTTCAAGAAACGGCCCCGAAACCAGCTGCACCAAAGCCGATAGCTGCAAAACCAGTTCCGTCGAAGCCAGCTGCATCAAATCCAGCGGCTAACACTTCTTCGAAAGAAATGAAGCTGAACTCCACAGGACAAGCTGTCATGAAGCTTCAGCAAGACCTAAAGTTCCTTGGTTTTTTTACATATTATAAAACGACCGATTATTATGGAACAATTACAACCGAAGCAGTGCGCAAATTTCAAATCAGTCAAAAGTTAAAAGCTACAGGTGTGGCTGATGCGAAAACGCAAGAATTAATCGCGAAAGCTGTGGCAGCTAAAAAAGCACCGGCGGCTCCACCTAAGCCAAAACCAACGCCAGCTCCATCAAAACCGGCGACACCACCAGCAACATCAAAGCCTCAGCCAATCACTTCTAAGGAATTGAAGTTTGGCACAACAGGACCAGAAGTTAAGCAGTTGCAAACGCGCCTTAAAAACTTAGGCTTCTTTACATATCCGATGATTACGGACTATTTTGGGACGGTAACAGAAGATAGCGTTGAGGCGTTTCAAAAGGCACATGGCTTACCTGTGACAGGAATCGTAACCAAAACCGTTTTGGACAAGATGACTGAAGTGGAGAACAAAAAGCCAGAGCAAATCAAAACGCCAAATGAAATTACGATCAACGTAATCGCGAACGCGGCAGAACTTATGGGAACACCGTACGTTTGGGCAGGAACGACTCCGAGCGGATTTGATTGCAGTGGATTTATTCAATATGTGTTTGCAAAAGAAGACGTAGCGCTTCCAAGAACGGTTGCTCAGATGTGGAACGCCACAACGGCTGTTTCTAAGCCAGCCGTTGGCGATCTTGTATTTTTTGAGACGTATGCCACTGGTCCATCACACCTTGGCATCTATTTAGGAAATGATCAGTTCGTTCATAGCGGATCGAGCACGGGTGTGACGATCAGCAATCTCACTTATAAGTATTGGCAAGACCGATATCTTGGGGCTAAGCGTATTAATTACTAACAATCTATCACCTTGTGCGTATCTTTATCTATGCGCACAAGGTGATTTTTTTATCATGTAGTTATCACACATTTATTACCAGATATTTTGCTATAATGATTAAACACTTGTTTAATGGTAGGGAAAGGAGTTCTGTTTTTGAAGAATTTTTATAAAATCCTCGTATTAGCAGCACTTTGTTTTGTCTTTTTGACGGCGTGTTCTGAACCGCCAAAGCCAGAATCAACGGTGGAGAAGTATATGTCTGCGTGGCAGAAGCAAGATTTTGAGAGTATGTATGACATGCTAGATTCAAAGTCTAAGAAAGCCATCTCGAAAAAAGAATTCGTAGATCGTTATACTACTATTTATAGTGGCATTGAAGCTGTAGATCTTAAGGTTAAAGCTTCAGGGAAAGTGAAACAAAACGAGAAACAAGAAGAAAAGGCTGAAACCTCGTATTCTGTAAAAATGAACACACTCGCGGGTCCGGTGGACTACACGCATAACATAAAACTGAATCTAGAAGAAAAAGAAGATACAGAGAATTGGAGAGTGGAGTGGAATCCGTCACATATCTTCCCACAGATGAAGGAAGGAGATAGAATCTCTGCTTCATCCACCGCGCCAAAACGTGGAGCGATTTTAGACCGTGAAGGAAATCCGCTAGCGTTTAACGGAACAGCTTATGAGGTATCGATCGTTCCTCAAGAACTGCCGGAAGACCAAAGCAAAACAATCGTCCCACTCGCAAAAATCTTAGGCATGACACCTGAAGAAGTTCAGAAAAAACTGGATCAGCCTTGGGTCAAACCTGAATATAGTGTTCCAATTAAGAAGATGCAAACCGATAACCCAGATATTCAAAAAGCCGTAGCACTAGAAGGTGTGCAGTCACCAAAAGCCGAAACGAGATTGTATCCGCTAGGAGAAGCGGCAGCCCATCTAACAGGTTATATCGCACAAGTAAATGCTGATGACCTGAAGAAGTTAGAAGGTAAAGGATATATCGCGCAAGATTTTGTCGGTAAAGCCGGACTCGAGAGATTGTATGAAGAACAGCTTCGCGGTCAAGCGGGCGGTGTCATTAAAGTACTTACGAGTGAAAAAGAAGAAAAAGCGGTTGTCGCAGAGAATGAGGTTGTAAACGGTAAAGACGTGAAAACGACGATTGATAGCGACGTGCAGAAATCTATCTATGCTCAACTTCAAGGGGATGTTGGAACTTCATCTGCCATCCACCCAAAAACGGGAGAAGTGCTGGGGCTTGTAAATAGTCCTTCGTACAATCCGAATGAATACACACTCGGCCTGACAGAAGCGGTACGAAAAAAGTGGAGTGACGATCCGAAAAATCCACAGCTCAATCGTTTCGTATACACGTATGCACCTGGATCGGTATTGAAACCAATAACAGCTGCAATCGGAATGGAGAACGGAACACTCAATCCGAGCGATGTCATAAACGTGAACGGTAAGTCGTGGCAAAAAGATAAATCATGGGGCGGGTATACGGTAACTCGTGTTAGTGCCGTTCCAAGTGTGAACCTTGAAAAAGCTTTGATCTACTCAGACAACATTTATTTTGCTCAAGCTGCACTGAAGATCGGACAAGAACCGTTCGTGAACGGCTTGAAAAAGTTCGGATTTGGCGAAGATCTGCCACTCGCGAATCCATCTACAATTGGTGAAGAAGGAATGACCGAAGTCCAGCTAGCAGATAGCGGATATGGTCAAGGAAAGATCGAGATGAGTCCACTTCACCTCGGAATTTCATATACGCCATTTTTAAATAACGGAAATCTTTTGAAACCGCAGATTCTTCAAGATGAAGCGGCAGGTCAGCCGGCTGTTTTAAAGGAAAATGTGATATCTGAAGAAACGGCAGCGATCCTTCGAGATGATATGTCGAAAGTGGTCTCGAACTCTGCTGGAACGGCTCATGATGCCTACATGGCGAAGCTGCCGCTTGCTGGGAAAACAGGAACGGCTGAACTCAAAGCCAGTAAAGAAGACAAAAACGGTATGGAGCTAGGCTGGTTTGTAGCGTATAACACTGAGAATCCGTCCCTTTTAGTCACGATGATGATTGAAGATGTGAAGGGAAGAGGCGGCAGTCACTATTTGGTGCCAAAGGTGAAGAAGGTTTTCCAAGATCATCAGCAGAAATCATAGATCGAAGGAAGCCCCTTGCTAAGCAAGGAGCTTCTTTTTTTATGCTGATCGATTTTTATAGAAGTCTATGAGTCGTTACCAAAGTTCTATGAGTCAAAATCACCATCCTATGAGTCGTTATGAATGGTCTATGAGTCAAAATGAATGTCCTATGAGTCAAACCAAATTCTATGGGTCAAAACGGCCCTGCTATGGGTCAAACACCAACCTCTATGGGTCAAACCAGATCCAACATCACATCATCACATCATCACATCCACCCCTAATACCCCATCTCTTTAATCTCTCCAATCATCAAAATCCAAATGATACTTTCTATGACGCAGTTCTCCAGACGTCGGTAAGTCCATGCTCAAAAGGTATTTCTTAGCTATTGTCCGTGATTCTAGCTGAATAAAGTCACGAAACTGACTATTGGTAATCGTGGGGCCGAAAAGAAGAGAGTAGTCTTTCAATGCCTGAATGTGTGCTGATCTTGAGTAACACTTACACGAAGGGCAGAACCACTTTCTTGTATTCCTGATCATTGGAATTAAACCGCAACTAGGACAGGCTACACCTTTCACGATATCATCTTCTAAAATTTGATACTTTTGCAGCAGATTTGGGATAGAGGGAGTGTGTGCTTTCAAAAGCCCCTTAGAAAGCTTACGTAAATCCTTCATCGAGAGCCGTTCCTCTGTATGCTTCTGGTCAAAATAACGAATCTTCTCTGGAAGATTGATTTTGTGAGTAATCCATTTGTAAACTTTCGAGCGGCCGGGGGAGACTTTAATTTGCGTTTGAGGATTGCTTATGACAACAACAGCTTCAACAGGGATCTCCGAATAAAGATGATTCTTCAGCCAATCCAGTAAACAATAACGCTGCCTTTTCAACTGTGAAATAGGATCTGCGAATGCTTCTTCAATGCCATTGTAAGTTCTAATAAGTTGGAATAAGTCTTGATCAAAATAGAGTTTGCCAGAAAAATTCTTAACTTCAATAATGAAAAAGTAATATGGAGTTAGGATTAGAATGTCGAGTTGGAAATACGAGTCGTTATGAGGAATACGGAGGTTGTGAAAAATTAAATACTCTTTTTGAGGTAAGTGCTTCATGTGAAAATCAATGGATTGCTCGCCTTTATAACCTGACAAATACTTGGCGAGTTCATCTTCCAAGTAAGTTCTCAGAGGATAGTGTGGCAGCAGTCGTGTTAAAAGTAATTGTAAACCGGAGACAACAACTGGTGTACAACGCTCTTTCATAATCATTTCATTGAATCACTCTCCTTTATATACATTCGAATTCTAGAAATAAACGAATTTCCCTGCACCAAAAGTCTACATTTTTCAACAATTTTCTTGTAATAGAAAATTTTACCCATTATTATAGTGATAGACTATATAAGGGGTTGGGACGGGTGAAGAAGCGTCGATTTTTAACAGTGTTTATTATGGTTGCATGTGTTACGAGTGTGATTGGCGGGCATTTTTATTACAATAATAAATTAGAAGAAACAGCATATGCGGCAAAACTAGAACTAGCAAAAGCTCCAAATGTGAAGACAGAAACGGAGAAAACAGCGGCTAGTGAGAAGAAAGTAGAGCATTTTGGTAATGCTCCTGCTGGAATCGCTGATCTATACAACAAGAAAAAAGCAGCGGGTGAAAGCTTGAATCTTACGCTTGTCGGATCATCGTTAACGACGACAGAAGCTGGCAATTGGGCTACACTTTTTACAGCAAAAATGAACGAGGCGTACGGTAAAGATGTGACTGTTGGAACTACGAGCTTCGGAAAATTTAATAGTTTAGAGTTAACTAGCCAAAATAGCTATGCGGAGCTAGTTAAAAAGAAAACAGATGTTGTCCTTATTGAGCCAGTTCTGATGAACGATAATGAGGGTGTCTCAATCGATGATACTCTTTATGTGTTGGGTAAAATGATTAATGATATTAAATTTACAAATTCTGAGGCGATTATTGTCATTCAGCCATCTAATCCGATCTATCAACCGGTTAAGTATGCGACTCAAGTAAGTGCGTTAGAGGCTTATGCAAAAGAGAAGGGCATTCCTTATCTCGATCATTGGGTAGCTTGGCCAGACGTTGATTCAGAGGAACTCAAAAAATATGTGACAGATGATCTAGTTCCAAATGAAGAAGGCTATAAATTATGGTCAGAGCATGTTTATAATGTGTTCAAATAATACTGAACAAATCTGCCTTTTAGTGAGGCGGATTTTTTTTATTTGATAGTGTTTAAGAGGGAAATTCTTCAAAATTTCTAGTGACCGATAGGAATAACAACCTTATTAACGAAGTATATGTATGGCTCTTGATTGTGAAAAGGATAACTATTGACGGGATACGTATGAAGAAGTAGCATGAAATGAGGGTAAATCGCCCATAATGGTATACATATGTCCTGATTAAAGGAGAGAATTTTTAAATGGCTGAAAAAGTTAAAGTAATGACGATCTTCGGTACAAGACCAGAAGCGATTAAGATGGCACCGCTTGTGTTGGAGTTAGAAAAATATAACGAACAGATTGAATCCATTGTAACGGTTACGGCACAGCACCGTGAAATGCTTGACCAAGTTTTGGAGATCTTTGGGGTAACACCTGATCATGATCTGAACATCATGAAGGATCGTCAAACGTTAATAGATGTAACGACTCGTGCACTTCAAGGTCTGGATGAAATCATGAAAGAAGTGAAGCCTGACGTCGTTCTTGTTCATGGAGATACGACGACAACGTTTGTGGCGAGTCTTGCAGCATTTTATAACAAGATTGCAGTCGGACACGTGGAAGCGGGACTTCGTACGTGGAACAAATACTCTCCGTATCCAGAAGAAATGAACCGTCAACTAACCGGCGTTATTTCAGATTTAAACTTTGCTCCAACAGATACTGCGGCTAGAAACTTACTGAATGAAAACAAGTCTGGCGACAGCATCTATGTAACAGGGAACACAGCGATTGATGCGTTGAAGACAACGGTAAAAGAAGATTACACACATGAAGTTCTTGATAAATTAGGTAACGATCGATTGATCTTGCTAACAGCTCACCGTCGTGAAAACTTAGGTGATCCGATGCGCAACATGTTCCGTGCAATCAAACGATTAGTGAACGAGCATGACGATGTACAAGTGGTTTACCCTGTACATTTAAATCCAGCTGTTCGTGAAGTAGCGGATGAGATCCTTAAGGACGATAACCGTATTCATTTGATCGAACCGCTTGGAGTAGTAGATTTCCACAACTTTGCATCACGTGCGCACATCATTCTAACGGATAGCGGCGGTGTACAAGAGGAGGCACCTTCACTAGGCGTTCCTGTTCTTGTGCTTCGTGATACAACAGAGCGACCTGAAGGCATCGATGCAGGTACACTAAAGCTTGCAGGAACAGACGAAGAAACGATCTATGGATTAGCGAAGGAATTGCTAACAGATGATGCTGCTTATGAAGCGATGTCAAAAGCTTCAAATCCTTATGGTGATGGTGAAGCGAGCCGTAGAATCGCTGAAGCGATCTTGCATTACTTCGGCAAATCAACGGAGCGCCCAGACACGTTCAGAACTTTAGGGGTCTGACCCCACACAAATACAAAAACGTAAAAACCCTCCACGTCGGGCGGACACATCCGCTGACATGGAGGGTTTTTCCTTCCAAATTCACACTTTTTCACTTCCGTCGAAATAACCACATAAATCTTAACCCATCTAAATTCACTCAAACTCAATCATTAATCACTACTAAATTCCTAGAAGCATCCCACTTCACATCAGCTCCAAATGCTTCGGCGAAAAATCTTACAGGGACGACCATTCGGTTATTGATACTGATCAAAGCTGTATCTAACTGAACACTCTTGCCATTAATTTTACCAACATTCGAAAGATACTTTAACTCAACCGTAGTACCATTTCGTACTGCTTTTACGGTTTCAGTGGCAGCATTCCATTCTACCTTCGCACCTAGTGCTTCTCCGATGCCTCGAAACGGTGCCAGCGTACGGTTATCGACAGATACAGCAGGTTGGTCGAAGTTTTTCTTCACACCGTTAATCATTATGCCGACTTCAGGTAGTTTCTCATTTCGCGCATACAAATATCCATCGATTTCAGAAGTAGGTCCCATCACGATCAATGGTTTTTTCTTTGAATCCATCCAGGTCAACAAGGTTTTCATGTTTACTTCAGATACGGCTACACATCCTGCTGTTGCTGAGGAGGAGCTTTTCCACATATGGAGAAAGATGGCACTTCCTTTGCCTGCTACTATTGGATTTTCATTATATTTTATGACTGCCCCATATTTGTATAGAGGATGATTCATCCGTTCGAATGACTTCCATCGCTTTGTAGGATCACCGCTATAACTGATCCACTTGTTATAATCAGGAGACGTAACATCATCCACCCAATAATCATAAGAAGTGGTTACGCGATAGGGGTAAGTGCTGTTAGCTGGTTTTGCTACAGAACCAAATCCCAATCCCATGTTATAGATGCCTGTCGGAGAAGCGCCACCGCCTTCTTTCATCACACGTGCAAAGCCGTTATAACCGATCATTGCAGGCATATCGTTGAACACTTTCGTCCAAACACCATTTACTTTTTCGTATGTAGAAAGCTTTGCGTATTTCGTATCCCAGCCATTTGATTCTACAATCATCATCTGAGATTCGTTAAAAAACTTACTCGAGATCAGTTTCTGACGCGGAAAATCAGCTGCTATTGCTGGTTTTGCAAGTATACTCATCAACACCACGGTAACCACACCACATAATAACCATCGTTTTTTCATTCGTTCACCCTCAACTTTTATGTCTATATTATTATTTCCATCGTAATATAACCCTATAAAACTTCACAGTCCGAAAAGTCACAAAACAGAAGAGGTATGATGGTTTTTTTAGAGAAGTGTAAGAAGTCTATAATGAAAAAGGAGCTTTTATCTATGGGATACATTCAGGAACTCAGAAAAGTAGTGGGCACACGTCCGCTCATCATGGTAGGAGCTTGTGTGCTGCTGCTCAACGAAAAGAACGAATTGCTTTTACAATTAAGAACGGATAATCATATGTGGGGTCTGGCGGGTGGCTCATTAGAACCAGGAGAGGGGTTAGAAGATACAGCAAGAAGAGAACTGTTTGAAGAGACCGGATTGACTGCAAATGAATTAACCATACTTAACATCTTTTCTGGCCCAGAATTTTATTATCAATATCCGCATGGAGATGAGGTTTACAATGTGGTATCAGCTTACGTATGCAAAAATTACGAAGGCGTTCTAAAGCCTGACAACAAAGAGACATCGGCTCTGCAATTTTTCCCCCTTCATAAACTGCCACCTAACATGAATCCGGTAGATATTCCAATTGTTAACGAGTTATCGGCAACGCAACATATCACCTCACCCCTATAAAGGAAGCCCCGCCAAACCGGCAGGGCTTTTTCACATTTAATAGACTTGATCTTCTTTCTTTTTATTCTGCTCTTTTTCTTTTCGTTCGCGCTCTGCTTTTTCAGAAAGATCAAAGTCGTACATAAGAGAAAACATATTTGCGTTGTTGTATAGGAAGATAACAGTGTCGTATTCATTCTTTTCTATGAAGTCATACACGGTACGATCCATGTTATAACGCATATCATAGAACGTTGTTTGGTAATAATGCTGACTCACCAATTGAGTCAACGGATTAGCATAAGAATCTTTGATGACTAATGCACGCTTACCTTCTTCTTTTTTAGCTGGGTTGATAATGTTTAATTCACGCCAGTCTCCTGTAAAAATACCAGAATAATCTACGAGTTTTTCTTCTTCATTTAACGCTTTTCCATATACTTTGTTCCAATCGGTCTTTTTTTCTTTGGTAACAGGACCGGTGTACACATCAAAGCTAGAAATATCATATTCTTTTGATACCATATGACAGATTTTGTCGCGGTCTAAGTCGATCATTCCGTATAGTTGCTTGTTATAACCGCCCATAAATTTCTTTTCGTTAAAACACTTCATGTCATATTGTTTCTCATCCACTTTGCCATCCGTAAAGTTAGACGATTCTTCGGCTAGATAGTTACGTACAAAACTATACCCTTCAAACGCACCAACTGTGTTCCAATGGTGATCGGTCACAAAGAACAGCTTCTTCAATTCGTTTTGATCATACTTTTTCTTGAACGATTCTGATACATCAACAACATGCAAAGGTTCTTTAGGCAAGTTAGACAGTACATAATTTTTGTTCGTCTCAGAAAGATTAGGTCCTGTATAAGACGGATATGGGATGTCTAGGATGTTCTTGCGATCTGGCAGCGAAAAGTAGAACAGTTCAATATTACGCTCAGCCGTAAATTTGTTGAGATCTTTCATCGATTGAATCGTTTTATCGTAGCTTGGTTTGGCAAACTCTGAAACCGGTTCAGGGAACACCCAACGGTCATCTGTAATCAAGTATTTATAGATATACGTTTGATTCGTCATTTTCTGCCAGTTCAAGTACATCTTGATCCATTCATCACGATTAATGAACTGGTCGCTGAAATAACTTTCATATTCTTTCGCGAACGTGCCATTTGCTAAATTTTGAATCTTCACTTCCGGTTCATTAGCAAGCACACGGTTCTCATAATAAGATTTTGCGCGGTCTTCGGTATACTCCATCTTGAGCGCCATTCCAAACACGAATGCTAAAAAACATACGGATAGTATGACATTACTGATTGTTTTCATATTTTTTCCCTCCTCGCGTCCTTAGAATCGGAAGTAGATAAATGGATTATAAGTTGAGTTCACTAGGAACATCGTTACGAATACAAGTAAAGCCATATAAACAACGGGACTCACAATCGGAACGGCCCATCTACCAATAAAACTATTTTCACGGTATAACAATTTTCTTAGCCAATCCATAACAGGCATGCTAAAAAGGATACCTAAAATAAACACGTAACCATAATCGTTCAAATAAAGGAACGTTGAGTTATCAAGAGCTTGAGTTCCATTCATGCCAAACAGTGTTTGAATGAAGTTGAACGAGTAATCAAAGCTATCAGCACGGAAGAACACCCAACCGATCATAACGATCAAGAGTACATAAACGTGTTGAAGCGGACTCCACAATTTTTCTAAAACCTTACTCAAACCGAGTCGTTCAAGACTGATGATGATTCCGTAGTAAAAGCCCCACGCCATGAAAGTCCAGCTGGCCCCATGCCAAAAACCTGTGATCGTCCATACGATAAGCAGGTTTCGATATGTTTTCCAAGGTCCTTTACGGTTCCCGCCTAATGGAATATACACATAATCACGGAACCAGGAGCTTAGTGAAATGTGCCATCTTCTCCAGAACTCTGAAACGCTTCGTGAAATGTATGGATAGTTAAAGTTTTCTAAGAAGTTAAAACCAAACATCTTACCAAGACCGATCGCCATGTCACTGTATCCAGAGAAATCAAAATAAATCTGGAGGGTGTAGGCAATGATACCGAGCCAAGCCGTTCCAGAACTCATGTCTCCGGGGTTCATGGCAAAAAGGGTGTCTGCTAGTTCACCCATCGGATTTGCAATCAGAACTTTTTTAGAGAGACCGATAATAAAGCGGCGTACACCTTCAGAAAACAGTTCAAAACTATGCACGCGTTTTTTGATTTCCTCAGCGACCGTGTTATATCGGACGATCGGACCCGCAACGAGCTGTGGAAAGAGAGCGATATAAAGTGCTAAGTCAAAAATATTAGACTGAACAGCAGCGTCACGACGATAAACGTCGATCACATAGCTCATCGCCTGGAACGTGAAAAAAGAAATTCCAATCGGCAAAGGCAAAGGTTCATTTGAGATGTTTAAACCAAATACATTGTTCAAATTCTCAATGAAAAAGTTGCTGTATTTGTAGTAGCCTAACAGACCAATATTCCCGATCACGGCTAGAGCAATCGTCATCTTTTTGTAGCTGATCTGGTCGCGGAACTTATGTACCATCAATCCAAACATATAGTTCATAAGGATGGATACAAGCATTAAGATGACATACTTTGGCTCTCCCCATGCGTAGAAGATAAGACTAGCAAGCAACAATATGAAGTTTTTGAACATCTTTGGCAGCAGAAAGTAGGCTGCTAGAACAATAGGCAAAAACATGAATAAAAAAACGAGATTACTAAAGACCATTTATTCCCCTCATTTTATAAAAGTTGGTATTTGAGCATAATTTCGACAAAAATTTACTGCAATTTTGATTTTACCATATAGAGGTAGTTTTTAAAGGGGATTTTGTAATATCTACTAGATGAATAAATTAAAAATGCCTCTAAGAGCTTCATTAACTAAAATTAGTAGATTAACAAATAAATTACAAAAAAGGTCTTCCATTATTGTTTTGTAAATATATAATAAACTTTGGAAGTACAAAATATTGTGTCAAATGGGGGATAAGCATGGCGAAAAAATCAATTTCGAAAGTAAGCCGTACAATGTTAGCAACCACTATGGCTCTTTCAGTACTAGCAACACCGATCACTTGGAAAGACGTAGTAAGTGCGAAGGAAACGATCAAGTTTTCTGATGTTTCTGAGAAGCATTGGGCATATTCAGTTATCCACGAGCTCGCTAATGAAGGTCTAGTATCAGGTGTTGGCGGCAACAAATTTGCTCCAGAACAGAAACTAACTCGTGCGCAGTTCATTTCTATTATTGCGCGTGCACTAGATCTACCAGAAGCAACAAAAAAGACACCTTTTACAGATGTACCTGCTTGGGCAGCAAACGACATTGCAGCGGCTTATGAAGCTGGTCTAGTAAAAGGAACGACTCCTACTAAACTAGAACCTACTAAAACATTAACTCGTGAAGAAATGATCGCCATGCTTGTTCGAGCTTATGAATACGGGATGGACGTTAAATTAGAAGCAGGTGAGACGCCTGATTTTGCTGATATGGACAAAGTAAGTTCATGGGCGAAAGAAGTTGTTGCAGTCGGTGTACAAAACGGACTGATCAACGGTAAAGCTGGGAATTTATTGGCTCCACAAGACATTACAAATCGTGCTGAAGGTGCAGCAGTTATCTACAACTTGCTTGATAGCTCGCTCATTTCTGCTCAATTACTAGGATTGAATGACTTTCACGGTCAGATTAACACATATAAAAAAGTTGGAGACAAAATGGCTGGCGGCGCTGAATATTTAGCTGCTTACCTTAAGAAACATGAAGCAGAGAATCCAGAGAACACACTGTTAGTTCACGCTGGTGATACGGTTGGAGCAAGTTCTCCTGCATCTGCTCTTCTACAGGACGAGCCTACGATCGAGATCTTTAACAAATTAGGCTTTGATGTAGGAACTCTAGGAAACCATGAGTTTGACGAAGGCGTAGAAGAGATGAAACGCTTGATTAATGGTGGTAAACATGAGGCAACTGGAGACTTTGCTGGTGCAAACTTTGATTATGTAGTAGCAAACGTAGTTGACGAGCATAATAAACCAATCTTAGATCCTTACGTAATTAAAGAAGTTGATGGTGTACCAATTGGATTCATCGGTGTTGTTACAACTGAAACGCCAAGCATCGTTATTCCAAGTGGAGTAAAAGGCGTTAAGTTTACAGATGAAACAGAAGCAATCAACAAATATGCTGCAGAGTTAAAAGAACTAGGTGTTGAAGCGATCGTTGTTCTTGCACACAAACCTGCAATCTCTAATACAGATGGAACAGGTGCATCTGGTGAGCTGATCGATATGATCGAGAAGATGGATGACGAAGTAGATATCGTATATGCAGGTCATAACCATAAATACACGAACGCGGTTGTCGATCGTAAACTAGTTGTTCAATCGTATTCATCAGGAACAGCATTCTCTGATATTGACCTTCTTATCAATGGTAAAACAGGTGATATCGTGAAGAAATCTGCTGAGATCGTAAATACAGTTCATGAAGGTATCACACCAGACGCTGAAATCAAAGCGATGGTTGATGCTGCTTACAACAAAGTAAAAGATAGACTTGATGCTGTTATCGGAAAAACAACAGCTGAGATCAGCAAAGAGATGAACGAGCACGGTGAGAGCGCAATGGGTAACTTAATTGCTGACTCAATGACTGCTCAAACTGGAACACAGCTAGCATTCATGAACTCAGGTGGGGTACGTGACAGTGTAAACGCTGGTGACATCACTTGGGGTGAACTGTTTAACGTTCAACCATTCGGTAACGACCTTGTAACGATGGAGCTAACAGGACAACAAGTATATGACTTATTGAACCAACAATGGTCAACAGGTGCTGCGAAAATTCTTCAAGTGTCAGGTCTAACGGTTAAGTACACTTCTAAAACAGGTACTGACGGGAAAATTTCGGGACAAGTGAAAGAAGTAAAACTTGCTGACGGTAAAGATATCGATAAAGCAGCGACTTATACAGTAACGGTTAACAACTTTATGGCAACAGGTGGAGATGGATTCACTGTGCTGAAAGATGGTAAAAAACCGACTGTTAATATCACGGACTTGGATGCGTTGATCAATTACGTGAAGAAAGCTGGTACAGTGGAAGCGAAGATCGAAGGACGCGTAACCAAAGTAGCAGAATAAAAGGGGTCTGACCCCAAACAAAAACAAAACAACAGATTTTGTCCACCAGGAAAGAACACGGCATCAGCCGTGTTCTTTCCATGGTGGTTTTTGTTTTATTTAAGGAAAAAGAGGAGAACGTATTAGCAGAGAGAAATAATATGTATTATCTTTATGACTTAAAAACGGATAAACTAGATGAAACATCAATAATAGAGTAGAACATTTTTAACGGAGGTGTAACCATGAATTTATTCTCATCAATTACGGAAGAAAGTTTTGACTATTTAATACATGATTATGGATTTTCTGAACCGGTTGATACAGATGGGCGTTGGAAGACAACCTTCTTATACACGAAAGGCCAACTAGCCATTGAAATTGAACTGAACTATCAAGATATGGATACTTTTATTTACTTGAGAAGTTTAAATCATGATACAGAAGAACAATTGCCGCGTATGCAACTAGAAGAAATTCTTAACATTGAACCCGTTAAAAGTAATGGAGATCAAACAACAATTGAACAATTTGAAAAAGGGATCGTAAATAAAGCAGCATTATTAGAGACGAATCTTAATCAAATCATAAACAAAAAAGAAAAGATTTTTTCGTGAAAAGAAAAAAATTCTATTTTACCAAAAGTGTCGCAACGAATATTCGTTGTGATTTTTTGGTTATTCTTTTTTATGTATCTAAAGACTAAATATCGTAAAGAATTACTTTGATTTAAACAAAAAAGATAACTCCATATTCGAGTTATCCTTATATATAATATAGGTAAACTATGCGAAAGTAAGTGTCAATCCTAAGGTGATCACTAAATAGCCAACAAACATTAAGACAGCTAAGAAAGCTCCTTTCCCACTTGTGCCACCACGTTTACGAAGTTCGTGCATCTTCTCCTCTTCGCTGATAGAAAGCTGATTAACTTTTTGCACTTGTTTTTCAGCATGCTTTCTATAAAACATATTACCTGTTATCCCTAAAGCACCGGCAAGTCCATATCCTAACCCTCTACTGATAGCTGCCCCATCAATACCAAGAAATAAAATAATAATGTCAATTGCTAAAAAACCAAAGAGGATGAAAACAACAGGCTTGAGCATTTTTCTGTATCCCAACCAAAAAAGGGGCAATAAACAAGCTGCCCAGTTCCAACTGTTGTCTTTCTTCCATTTTCTAAAATAAAAATCTCGCTTTTTTTCTCCTACGAATTCACCGAGTTTAGCCTGTTCGCTACTTTCGATCAACCTGTCGCTAGAATAACTTGTGCCTGGCTGAGTATGATCCATTAAACATTTCTCCTTCCATCTATTGAATGTGTTTACGCCTGCCCAATTAATGGGGTAACGCAAAACCTAACCATTATATTCCATTTATTACAAAAGAGTAAACCTGAAAATGCACGTAATAGGTTGTTATGTAAAATGTCTTGCTGAAATAAACATATTAGTAAAAGTGTAATTGTGAGGGGTCAGACCCGGGGTCTGACCCCTCACAATTATGTAATTTTTTATGAAAGTGCACAAAAGGGTTTAAATTTTCTAAAAAATATTGTAAAATAATTTGAAAATCATGTTTCGTTTTATCGGAATTGGGGAAGGAGAGTATATTTGGGGTGAAACATATTACATCGGGTTTTGGATTTGCATTTACATTTCTGTCGGCGCTTTTTGCTTTAGGACTCTATCAAACAGTGATGGTATGGGGGAATATTAATTTGTTCTTTGAACGAATTATGGGACTGACTTCAACTTCATTTATTTCTTCCATACTTTTATTCTGGTCGATCACGAGTGCTTTTTGGATCTTAAGTTTAAAGGTTTTAGACATTGCACACAAAACTGAGCTTTATAATACGAAGAATGCGGTCTTCGGTATGTTATTCTTGTTCTTCGCTGTTCCATTTGGAATTTGTGTACAAGTTTATCATGCTCTGAACATTAATTCTGGTGTGACTACCATTACAACTGCAATGTTCATCATGACGATTGTTTCGTTTATCATCGGATTTGTATTCAAGTTTAGAAAAACCGCACGATAATAATCAAGCTTGAAGAGAATGAAAGACTTCTCTTCAAGCTTTTTTTTATTTCATTAGACGAACTTCTGAACTTCTTTTAAAATAGAGATAAGAATAAGAGGGAGAGTGTTTCATAATGAACATGCCTTTTAACATGCATACGAGCATCTTAACGAACGGAATGGAAAAACGTTTAGAAGGAAATACATTCAAACTAGAGCTTGAAGGATACCACATATACGTTTTGAACAATATCCAAAACGTTCAAAAAACGGAGAAGTCACAACCATCAGGTAAAGCAAAAGTGATTGAGATCAACTGGAAAGAGAACAAAACACAGCTTACATATGAACTTGTTGATTTACACAATGTAAATTAATTACTTCTCCAAAGTGTCAGTTTTGATTAACTGATGCTTTTTTTATTTGTTTAGGGGTCTTCTTCATAAAGATCTGGATATGCTGTATAATGAACAATTACGAAGGATAAAGGAGTTTTTGGATTGAAATTGAAATTATATCAGTGGATTCCTGTTCTATTGATTGTTATAGGTGTTTTCTATTCATCGTCTCAACCGTATCAAAAGCAAGATGTACGGCCTGAGATCGGTAAATATGTAGATTTAGAAAAAGTCGAAAAAAACTTCAGTGACGTGAAAGTCAATTATGCTGGATCTGAAGTTAGTGTAGAAGCACGAGGAGCAGCAAGCTTCGTAGAGTTTTTTATACGTAAAGGAGCTCATTTTACCGTTTTCTTTGCACTTGGTTTTTTCGCTTTCCGTGCTTTACGCATAAGTGGAAACAGAACCTGGAAATCAGCCGTCATCGCACTAATACTTGTAGCAAGCTATGCGGCATTTGATGAAACACATCAAAACTTCACAGAAAATCGCACGCCACATGTAGAAGATGTAGTCATAGATATTACCGGTGGGGCTACCGCTATACTTCTTGCCAGTCTCATCTACCGCAATAGACCCATCAAAAAAACCAGCTATCGGAATTTATAAAACATTCGATGCTGGTTTTTATCATTCTACTCTTCTAGGTTAAAACCAACGCGTTAAACTTATAGAAATAACTTTCTCTTGATCGTACATAAACTCATACATATACAAGCCTTCATAGTAGGCATAGATCATATTTCCTGAAACATCATGTAAGTATAAGTTTTCGGCAGGTCCGAGCGCGTTAAAAACATCATCTAAAGTAATTGTTGCACGAGTAGGCTCAACCTTAATCGCGTTAACATCGCCATTTTTAAATACAAACCAATAATCCCCGTACATCCACTCTTCAAATTTTTCTGTCTCAGAAATTCCTGGTCTGAAGATTTTAGGTGCTCCTGCTTCATCTAAAAGTACACCAACACCATCGTTTAACCCTACTGGGAAGTCTGGAAATTTACCTTCTCTAAGTGTTTCAAGCATGTTTTCCTTTAATTGTTCTTTTGTAAAAGCGCGGTCTTCAACAAATTCATGATTTTCGTGAATATGGATCAGATTGAATGTCTTATGCCAGTCAACCTTATATCCAGTCGCTTCACCAATGAAACGTAGTGGAACAAATGTGTAGTTGTTATTTGCAAAAGGTGCTGCATCTAACTGAACGGCTTTTCCATTGATATAGGCTGTTTTGTTACCAATTTGCAGTTTGATCGTAGTTCCTTCTTTTTTTCCTGTAATCGTTTGTGTGTTTTGATCCCAGTACAGCTTGATACCTGCAGTTTCAAAAATCGGTCTCATTTCTACAAAAGTACGGTTATTTTTAATAATCGGTGCTGTTTGAAAAGGAAGTTTTCCTCCATCCATATAAACTTTTATAGGTTTTGAAGTAGCGGCATTTCCTTGTGAGTCTTTCTTGTATTAGCGTACAACAACACGATGAATAAATGAAATCAAGTCATCATTATCCCCACAAAAAGGTACAAACGTTTGAACAATTTAAGATATAGATTTGGAAAAATAGGGAATAGGATGGATAGGATTGAAAAATGTGTTCAAAAATAGTAGCATTTACATAACGTTAATAGTTCTGTAATAAAAGTAATTTATAAAGGTGGCTAAGATGAAAAAGCAAATAAAGTCGTTAAGCATATCTCTTCTCATTTATAGTATGTTTGTTATCCTCATCGGCTGGAAGTTAACATGGTTTTCTAATCAGTCTGATACCCTATTCTCACAGTATGGAATCATTGAAATGTTTAAACGATTGTTTAACTTCTTTGTGAATGATGCTTCTTTCTCACCACTAAGAGAAGGGATTCTGCTCGTTTCATTCGGAGCGATCATATTAGTTTCATTCTGGACAATTTTTTTGAAACTTAGAAAGCAATTGATTGCCCTCATCGTTGTAGATTTTATACTTTCATTCATAATCCTAGCAGATGCGATTTATTTCAGATATTTCGAGGACTTGATCTCGAGCGCAGTATTATTACAAATAAAACAGATGAGCTCACTCGGCAGTTCGGTTGGTGATCTTTTTACTTGGAAAGATTTCTTATTGTTCGGTGATGTTCTGATTTTCATAGTACTCTTGGTAGTACTTTATAAAAAAATTCCACATAACAAAAATGCAAACCCTGCTCTTCGTCTTGCAACAGGTTTAGTTGCTGGAGCTGCTGGAGCGTGGCTATTCTTCTATCCGCTTCATGATTTTGTTGAAAAGGGTGGAGCGTACCTTTTTGATAAGACATTATCGAGCATGAGAGTATATGAAGTAACAGGTTTGTTCGGCTTTCATGGATTTGATACGTATAAGTACTTAGATGAGTATGTATTAAATAAGAAGGAAGTTAGTGCGAAAGATCGAAAAGACGCTCAAGCTTGGTTCCAGGATAAAAATGAAGAACCTCCCGTTCAAACGGCTTATGAAGGAAAAGCAGCTGGGAAGAATTTAATTATGGTTCAGCTTGAAGCTTACCAAAGTTATGTCATCGATAAAAAAGTAAACGGACAAGAAATCACACCAAACTTAAATAAGCTAAAAAAAGAATCGCTCTATTTTAGTGATATACATCATCAAACAGCGAGTGGACGCACATCGGATGCGGAGTTTTCAGCGAATACATCTTTCTATCCGCTTGCAACAGGATCAGCTTATGTAAGGTTTCCTCGTAACGAGTATGATTCACTTCCTCTCATTATGAAAGAGAGTGGATATGATACAGCAGCCTTTCATGCATATAAACCTGGGTTTTGGAATCGTTACATTGTTTATCCAAACCTTGGATTTAATGAGTTTCATAGTATTGAAGACTTTAAAAAAGGTGAGCAGGTCGGTTGGTCTTTAGGAGATGAGTCTTTCTTCACGCAATCCGTTGATATCATGAAGAAAGGTAAGGATCCGTTTTATTCGTTCTTAATCGCTTTAACTTCACATTATCCCTACACGATGCCAGCTCAGTATCAAAACTTGGATATTGATGATGTAGGTGATGTTAACCTTCGAAACTATCTTCAGTCTGTTCATTATGTGGATCAGGCAGTTGGAACGTTTATTGAAAAACTTAAAAAAGAAGGACTATGGGAAAACTCGGTCGTTGTCTTTTATGGTGATCATGATAGCGGATATATGCAGGCGAATACAGGGTCTACCTTATTTGCTAACACAAAAGCAGATAAACTTGGAGAGCTAGAAGTGAAAGATGGTATTCCTTTGTTGATGCATGTGCCAGGTGTTGATGGAAAGGAAATAAATAAAGCTGGCGGGCAAGTAGATATTATGCCAACGTTGCTGCATCTATTTGGAATGAATAAAGAGAATTACCATCACATGGGACAAAACTTGTTAGATGATAAAGAAGGCTCTGTTGTGTTTCGATACGGTTCAGTGAAAACGGATAAATACTATTACAAAGCTGCTTATGATCTAAAGTTAGAAAACGGAACGTGTTATGATATTGAGAAAAGAGAGTCTGTTTCTGCGGAAACGTGTAAGCCTCTTTATGATAAAAGCATTGAGCACCTTGGTATTTCAGATGATGTGATATTTGGAAATCTCGTTGAACTTTGGCGCAATTAGTGTGATAAGTAATAAAGCTTTGGACCTTTGGTTCAGAGCTTTTTTTCTTGTGCACACTCATTTTGAAAAACATAGTAAACGTTTAAAAAGATAGGCCGATATAAGACATGTGAAAAATTAACACAAAAATCAATTATTGTGAGATAATTCTAATAATGTAATAAATTATTTTACTTTATTCGTAATAAGGGTGGTTGCTTAAATGGACAAAATCGGAATCAAGTTTACTTATTATCGTATGGGAACATCTATTTCAAGAATGACAGCTTTTGAGAACATGGAAGATGTTGTGAACCGGGGGTTAGAAAATGTGGCTGAAGAGTGTATTAAAGAAGTAGTAGAGGCTCTAGGACTTGATCTTAACCAACTATCATACCCGTATCCAGCTTCGAGATTTTGCTTTTTTACAGAGCTAAGTTTTGATTCTGGATTAGAAGTAACTACTGAAAGCAAACGTATTACAGTTGTAAATGATACAGTGGCCGTTAGCGTTTAAAAAATACAAATAGGTTGATCTAAAAAGGGCAGATTTCTGTCCTTTTATTTTTTTAGCTAAAATCAGACAAATTATGACCGATATTAATTTTGATATAGGAAATAGTTTCCTCCAAAATATTACATCCTTACTAATGGTTCTACTTATTTCTACAAAGAAAATGATCTATTTTAGTACAAACTAAGTATATACCCTTTTGGAAGGAACTGTTAAACTATAAATAAATTACAATATTAGGAGGAATTTGGATGATTGGCAAGAAGAATGTCGTCGCATGGCTAATGATGCTGATGACTGTACTTTGCTTCTCATCACCTGCGTCAGTTTCTGCTGCGTCTTTTCCTGATGTGTCAAAAAGTCATCGCGCATACGATGAAGTTATGTATTTGGCCAACAAGAAAATTCTTAGTGGTTACACGGATGGTACGTTCAAGCCTGGTAGTTATGTAACACGTTCAGAAGCGGCTTCTATGATCGGACGTGCTCTTCAGTTAAAGGGAGGGTACAGACAAACGGAATATCGTGATGTTCCAAAAGGTCACTATGCTTCAGGTTACATTCAGGATATGAGCAGTGATAACATTCTGTCGGGTTATGGGAATGGTTACTTTGGTGTAAGTGATAAACTTACCCGTGAACAGATGGCTTCGATTTTATCGAGAGCTTGGTCTTTCAAGGAAACAAGCAATCTATCCTTTACTGATGTACCAAAAAGTTCGCCTACATATGTTCCAATCAACAAACTAGCAACAGCCGGTATAGTTGGAGGGTATCCGAACGGAAAATTTGGTCCAAAAGATTACATCATGCGTGCTGACTTTGCGCTTATGCTTGCTAGAGTACTAAATCCAGAGTTTAGAAGTAAGCCAGCAGAGCCAAAGCCTGAACCGCCACCGCCATTACCGCCAACATCAACACCGATCGCTCAGGCACAAGTGACCGCTGATTTCTTAAATGTAAGAACTGGCCCTGATGCTAACAATTCTGCAATCGGTATGCTAAGATACGGCACAACGGTGGATGTGTATACGAAACTATCAAATGGATGGGCATATATTAAAAGCTCGTCACTGACAGGCTACGTACATGGAGGGTATCTAAAGTATGGGTTTTCAGATACTTCTAATCCTTCTAATCCTTTAAGCGGTAAAATTATTGTTGTCGATGCTGGGCACGGAGATCATGATCCAGGTGCTAGCGGTTATGGGATGAAGGAGAAAGACCTTACATTAATTGTATCAAAACATCTACGAGATTATTTAGAGGATGCAGGTGCAACTGTTGTAATGACACGTGAGACCGATATCTTTCACGAGTTAGAAGAAAGAGTATCGATTGCAAAGAAAGCTAAAGGAGATGTATTTGTTTCTGTACATATAAACTCCTTTAACGGAAAAGCTCATGGTACAGAAACGTATTACAGTTCTGATAATGCTATGAGTGAAGAGAACAAAAAGTTAGCAACATTTATACAAAAACGTATGATGAGTTCTGATTTAGACATGGAAGACCGTGGTGTAAAAAAGGGACCTTTCTATGTTATTAAATATCAAAAGAATATGCCAAGTACGTTAGTTGAATTAGGGTTTATTGATCATAAAGATGATGCGCTTAGACTTGCATCTGATACGTGGCGTAAAAAAGCAGCAAACGCCATTCATCTTGGAATTAAAGACTACTTTAGCAATAAATAAATTTTACTTTAGAAGTCCATATGGAAAGGAAGCGTAGCATCCTTTCCATATGGACTTCTTTTATATTTATCTGCCATCTTCGACAAAACTTCTTATTTCCTGCTATTGATTTACTAGTCAAAAAAACCGATAGTTAAGAAAGGGGTCTGACCCCAAACAATTTCTAATTTTCCACCATTTACTTCTATAGGGGGATTCATATGCTCAATATCAAATCGAAAATAGGGGCTGTTTTCATTTCTGCTTCTCTAATCGCACCAATCGTTGCATTACCAACGCAAACCCAAGCAGCTACAGATACAGAAACTGCTGCAACTGAAACGAAAACTGCAAAACACGCATACATCGTAGTGTTTAAAAACAGCATCGATGAAGAGTTACTACAATCTCACGGTACCTCTATCAAAGCAAAGCTAGAGAGCATTTCTGCAGTTTCCACAATCCTTACCGAAGAAGCTGCATATAAACTTTCGCAATCTCCTAACGTTCGCTTCGTCGAGCAAGACAAAACAGTACAGACAGAAGAACAATACATAAATCCATATCTATCAAAACTCAACTTTCCACCTATATCAGATCACAACACTTCTTACTATAGTGGAAAGGGCGTAAAAGTAGGGATTCTTGATACGGGCATTGACACTAAACATGAAGATTTAAAGATAGCGGGTGGTGCGTCTTTCATACCTGGCGCCCCAACTTATCATGATGATAACGGACATGGCACACACGTTGCAGGTATTATAGCTGCACAAGATAATGATTTTGGCATAAGGGGTCTTTCACCACAAGTGGAACTTTACGCGATTAAGGTTTTAGACAAAAATGGAGTCGGTCTTCATTCACAGATCATAGATGGAATTGAATGGGCGGTGCAACAAAAACTAAACATTATTAACCTAAGTCTATCGAGCGAAGAAGGATCAAAAGCTTTAAGACTTGCGGTGGATGAAGCTCATAAGAAAGGCCTTCATATTGTTGCAGCATCTGGTAACCACACGGATACAACGTTTAGCGAAGATCAGGCCGTGATGTACCCAGCAAAATATGAAAGTGTTGTAGCGGTTGGAGCAGTTGATCAATATGACAAACATCCAAAATTTTCAGGCTCGGGTCCTGAACTTGAAGTTGTAGCACCAGGTGTGAACATTTATAGTACATTCGTTCAAAATAGTTATGAATTCCAAACGGGAACTTCAATGGCAACACCTTATGTGACAGCCATTTACTCCCTATATAAAGAAGCATATCCTAACCTAACTGCACAAGAACTACGCACAAAAATTAATATACAAACAAGAGATCTTGGAGCGCCTGGACGTGATGTGAATTATGGGTATGGATTGATTCAAGCGCCAAAGCGCGTTCAACAACCAGCAGCACCAAAGAATCTAACTTATAAAATCCTAACAAACGGAAAAGTCCAGTTGAATTGGTCAGCAAACTCTACAAATGAAGAGATCAAGGGTTATAACATCTACAGAAACGGTGTTAAAATCTCATCCTTAGTTTCACAGCTTCAATTCAGCGAGTCTATCAAACCAGGATTCTATAATTATGAAGTTACTTCAGTAAATGATGGGGGATTAGAATCTAGTAAGGCAGCTATTGAAACAAAAGTTTACGGTTTGTTTCCTGACTTCAAACCTTCAGATTGGTACGCAAAATATGTGTATGATTTGAATGCTAATCACATCCTATCTGGTTATCCGGACGGCAAGTTTTATCCGCTAAAACCAATAACACGCGGAGAAGCTGTATCTATGATTGGACGTGCACTGAAATTAGATGGAACGCCACGAGCCACTCGTTATCCTGACGTGAAAAGCAGCTATTTTGCTTCTGGTTATGTAGCAACGATGTCTGAAAAAGGTTTAGCAACTGGTTTTTCAGACGGCACGTTCAAACCAACTCAAATCATTTCGCGCGGTGAAGTCATCGCTCTACTAGATCGAGCTTACACATTAAAAGAAACAACAGGTTCGGCAAAATCTTTCAAAGACATCAACTCAGACTTTTATGCATATAACGCTGTACAACGATTTTCTGCTGCATCTATAGCAAATGGCTACAACGATGGCACATTCAAACCAAACCATCCCGTTACGCGATCCGAAATGGCAGTGTTTCTTGCAAGAACAATAGAAGAAAGTAACTAAAGAAAGCTGTTCTCCAACTAACGGAGAGCAGTTTTTCAAATATTATGTAAAAAAATAGAAGCCACCTGAAACTTTTTTTCAGGTGGCTTCGTCTTATTTAACGGGTACGGTAGTTATTGCTCTGTATAGGAATGCGGAGAACTCTGCGCGTGATGTTTTGTTTAATGGTTTGAATGTGTTGTCCGTATAACCTGACACTAAGTTGTTAGCATTCAATTGTTGAATCGCATTGTATGCCCAGTAACCTTCTTTTACATCCGTAAACGATGAGTTTACTTCTTTATCTTTTAAAGCGAATGTCTTTGTGATTAAAGCTGCGATTTCTTCACGAGTCATTTCTTTGTTCGGTTTGAATGAACCGTCTGGATAACCAGAGATAATTCCAGCTTCTTTTACTGCGTTGATCGATCCAACTGCCCAGTGTGAAGTCTTTACATCACGGAAGTGGCTCATTTTTGTTGAAGCATCAATATTAAGTGCGTTTGCAACCATCGCTGCTGCTTCTGCACGCGTTACCGATTGAGTTGGTTTGAATTGGCTGTATTGATATCCGCTCATGACATTCTTTTTACTTAAATTCGTAATAGGCGTGTAAGCCCAGTATGTATTCGGTACATCATGATATTGTCCTTTTGGAAGAACAGCAAGTGATGCAATCTTATCTTCTTCTAAGTAACGACGTGCTCCAAGATATCGAGAACCCCAGTAATAAGGATCACTTACAGAAGAAATCATAACTCCTTTTGATGAAGAAGCATGAATGAAGTTACCGTCTCCTACATATATACCTGAGTGGGATGCGCCAGAGCTTGTTGTGGCAAAAAAAACTAAGTCGCCTTGCTCTAGATCCGCTTTCTTAACGGAAGTTCCACCTTTATATTGCTCAGCTGCTGTTCGAGCAAGTTTAACATCGAATTGCTTAAATACATATGAGTTGAAACCAGAACAATCAAATCCGGTTGAGGGTGAAGTTCCACCCCAAGCGTACTTTATACCTATGTATTTTTTTGCGGTTGCGATTAAGTTCTCTTTTTCGCTTGCTTTTGCTTGTCCAGGTAAAAGAGTAAGTACTAATAGAAGAGATACGATCCATGTGCCTAACTTCTTAACCATAAAACACTACCTTTCCCCAATATGTGAGCTTATAAACTAGTATTTAGTGAATTTTCTATTATTTTCTACAAAAGTTAGCTTATCACATAATAGGACTTTAGTAGTTTACAGTTATGTAACAATTGTAACAGCTTTGTTTTATATTTTTCTGGAATAACAAGAAAATATTTCAATATATTTATTTCCGTTTTTTACTAAACATTACTAAAAATGTGTCGATATAGGTTACTGTAAGGGCAAACAACATCAAATTTCGACCATTTAATACAATTATTGCTATTTTATAGAATTTATTTGAAAGAAATATATTGCATAAAATGAAATATATTGTAAAATAATCGTAACAAGGTAAAACTTGCCACTTGTGAGGAAAGATGGGAATACAATAATATTTTGGAACTATTGGATATTTATGTTGACATACCTTATCCCCACAAATATACTATTTATTGTTATAGTTTGTATAATTTGGTATTTACTGATCTGTGGGCCCTGGGACTCATAGCTTAGTTAAATCATATATTAATAGTTACATATTAAGGGAGGAAATAACGACATGGCGTCTAAGTCTTATCGTAAATTTATGGCAACTGGTCTGACAGCAGCAGTAGTTGCTTCAGCAGTTGCTCCAGTAGCTAGCGCAGCTACTTTCACTGATGTACCAGCAGGAGCTTGGTACAAAGGAGCAGTAGATTATGTTTCTGGAAAGGGTTATATGACTGGAACAAGTGGAACTACATTTGCTCCTGAAAAAACTATGACTCGTGCAGAAGCAGCTACGCTTTTTGCTAACAAATTAGAACTTTATAAAGATGGTCAACAAGCTGGATACACTGATGTTAAACCAGGTGTTTGGTACCATAACGCAGTTGCTGCAGTTAAAGACGGAAAAATCATGGGAAGCACTGGAGACAACATGTTCTCTCCAGACCGCAAACTTACTCGTGGTGAAGTATCAGCTCTAATCGTTCGTGCTTACGATCTTCAAGGGTCTGGAAAAGCTACTTCTTTCACTGACATTGACAAGAGCATCTTCAAAAACGATATCGCAACTCTAGTTGAGTGGGGAATTGCTGACGGTAAAACAGCTACTACTTTCGCTCCAACTGATGTAGTATCTCGTGCTGAGATGGCTGCTTTCATCCAAAAAGCTGACGAAGCTTGGGCAAAAGCAAACGCTATTCCTGAAATTAAAGCTGTAAGTGCTGTTGATGGAGATACAGTTACAGTTGAATTCAACGCTCCAATTGCAGACGTTGATCACACTAACTTTGCTGTTTCTGGTGGAGTTACTGTAACTAAAGCTACTCTTTCTGCAGACAAAAAGTCAGTAACACTTCAATTAAACAAAGGTTTAACTTCTGGTGCTAAGTACACTGTTACTGCAACAGGCGTTAAGAATGCTATGAGCGGTAAAGCTGCTGCTGAATTAAAAGCAGAGCTAGTTTACACTTATGACTATGGAATTACAGTTAACCTTTCTAAGACTTCTTTAGGACTTGGTGAAACTTCTAAAGTAGTTCTTAAAGATAAATCAGGTAAAGTCGTTACTCCAGATAGCATTACTTATGTTATTAACAATACTAATGTTGTAACAGGATCTGGTGATACTTTAACAGCTTCATCTGTTAATGAAGGAACTGCTTCAGTAACAGTTAAAGCTACACTTTCTGATGACACAGTTGTAACAAACACTTTCAATGTAGTAGTTGAAGAAGTTGTTCCAGTTGTAGAAAATAAAGGTTTCACTTTAGTTTCAACTTCTGGTACTGCACCTGCTAACACTGCTGTATTCAATGTATCTAAACAAGATACTAACTTGTACAACAATGGTGAAGTAGCTGAGGTTGCTTTGTTTAATACAACAAACGGCGATCCAGATGCAGCTCACGTTAACTTCACTGGTGCTACAGTTAAATCTTTAAATCCTACAGTTGCAACTGGTGCTGTTTCAGGAAGCGACCTAGTTCTTACTGCTAACAACAACAAGCAAGTTGGAAATGCTTCTTTCGAAATCACTTTTGCTGATAAGACAAAAAAGACAATTACTGTTGAAGTAATTGCTGCACCAGCATTTAAAGAAATCGATTTAAGTGCTACATCTGTACAACTTTCTGATGAGTCAAAAGGAACTACAGCTGCTGGCGTAAATACTACTACAGTATCTGTTTATTCAGTTGACCAATACGGAAAAGCTATTGCTCGTCCTGCTGCTTCTAAAGTAACTATCTCTACAAATGAAGAAGGAATTACTTTAGGTGCTTACAACAGCACAAACAACACATTTACTATTACTTCTAAACAAGGTAAGGTTGTTCCAACTGCTACAGTTCGCGTTAACTATTTTGCTAAATCTACAGATACAACTCCGGCAATGACTAAGAATGTTACTGTAAGTGTTGTTAATGTAGATGCTACTAAGGCTCCTGCATCAATCGATGTAGTTCCAACTTATAGCTCTATTGATGCTGCTGGAGTATTCAACTACGAAACTGATCTTTCAACAGTTTATGAGTTAGATGCTAACGGTAACCGCATTGGTAAAGCAACTCCAAGTATCGCGGCTCTTGGTACTTCTCTTGATAGCTGGTTAGATCTTACTGGTCCTGTACTTGGTTTTGATGCTTCATCTCTATACACAATGAGTGAGGGTGGAAAAGCAGATCTTAAAGTTACTGCTTCTGGAATCACAGTAACTGAAACAATCGACTTTACAAACTCATGGTTAGTTCCACACAAAGCTATGGTTGATACAAAACCTGTATCTATTAAGCTTGCAACTGGAGACACTAGCATCTCTCTTGAAGAAATTTTATTTGGAAAAGTTGATGCTACTCAATTATTAAAAGATACAAATAGTGGCCCTGAATTCTTCTTTGGAGTTAAGAAAGCTGCTTCAAATGGTGGATATAAATATAACAAACCTCTAGTTTCAATTACTGATGTAAAATCAGGAGCTGTTTCTACTGGAGTTAACGTTTATGGTGCACCGACTTCACTTGCAACTGGTAACCTTTGGGATCTTAACGGAACATATGGTAAGTTCTCTTATGAAGCTACTGTAGTAAACTCTTCAGATGTAACTGTTTCTGGTGAAACTGTAACTCATGCATCTGGTAAAGATGGCGGAACATTTACAATCGTTCTTAAGTCAGTAAAAGTTTCTGGTGACACTCACACTGATGCTAACCTATTAGCTGCTCCAGTAAGTGTTGATGTAACTCTTACTAAGTAATTAATAATAGTTACACATTAAAAAGACTAAGGCCATTAGGCTTTAGTCTTTTTTTCTGTAAATAATTGTTATTTCTCAAAAAATGTAATTTGCAGGAGGAGTTACAATTGAAGTTTCACAAAAATAAAGCTTCACTAGCAAAAGCCATCCAAACTCTTTTAATACTTATCATGACAATCAGCCTCTGGCTATACCCACCAGGCTCAGCAACAGCAGATGACATTCAAGTCTACATCGATCAAACCAAAATTATATACGATGTTCCACCACATGTTAAAGATTCACGAACACTCGTACCAATCCGAAAAACATTCGAAAACTTAGATGCTACCGTTAAATGGGACGCAAAAGATAATAGCATAACAATCCTGAAAGAACACACAACACTAAAGCTGACATTAAATAAGAAAACCGTTTGGAAGAACGGTAAATCTACTACAATAGATGTTCCTGTTATTGCAAAAGATAACCGCACGTTTGTACCTATTCGTTTTATTGCAGACTCACTCGGCTATATAGTGAAATGGAACAACTCGACTCGTTCCGTTCTCATAAGTTCAGCTGAGTCTACGGATCTACCTCAAGAACAGATTCCGGTTACGGTTTTGATGTACCATCATTTCCAAGAAGGTCTTTCAACTAACGCTACTGTAGAACCTCATCTTTTTAAAGATCAGCTACTCGCATTAAAAGAACAGGGTTATACAACGATAAACGATCACGACTTGCTTGCGTTTATGGAAGGAAAGAAAGAACTTCCGCAAAAGCCACTTCTCATCACGATGGATGATGGGTATGTAAGTAACTACGAGATTGCGTATCCTATTTTAAAAGAATTAGATATGAAAGCTACTGTATATATAATAGGAAGTCGGATAGAAGATGGGCAAGAGTACGAGTTTCCTAGAATGACCTGGGCACAAGCGAAGGAAATGTATGAATCTGGTGTTTTTGAAATACAGTCTCATACGTATAACATGCATCATAAAGGAAAAACTGCAACTTATGACCGAGGGGCAATTACCACACCTATAAAGATAGACGGTAAACTTGAAACACAGCAAGCCTACGAAAAGAGAGTATTAGACGACTTACTTCTAAATGAAAAAACTATAGAGGAAAAAGTCGGCAATAATGTTATCTCGTTCGCCTATCCGTTTGGTGACCATAGCGATAGTGCCGAAAAGTTGCTTAAAAAAGCTGGGATTAAGATGACGTTTACGATTAAGCCAGGCATGAATTATAAACAAAAAGGTCCTTTTAAATTAAATCGAATTAATGTGCCAGGTGGTATGACTGGAAAAACATTAATAAAGGAATTAGAAAAATACCAAAAATAAGACTGGTTTTCGAGACGTGGTTGATAATCTCCATATCTCGATTTTTTTTATTCAAAAATTTGTAAGATAGTTTCATAGGCTGATATAATAGAAAAAGATATACCAAATATTTCTATAAAAGGGGTTAAGTGTATGGGTAATTGGCACAAGAAACTAGCTTCACTCACTCTGACAGCTAGTTTAGTTGGAACGGGCTTAACGACAGTCTCAGCAAAATCAGACGAGGTCAAGGTAAGCTCGATTCCGGTATCTTCTTTATTTGAACCAGGTAATACCGTAAAAGAAAACTTATTTGGTCCTACTAAACAAAAGCAAAAACAGATGAGTGATTCTGTGCTGATTGTGAAGTATGTCAAACCATTAACTGCTTCTGACCACAAAAAGGCAGGAGCATCCCTACAACGACGAATTACTTCTCTAGGTTATGATGTAGTAAAGATTGATAAAGGTAAAAAGCTAGATGCGGTTATGCAGAACTATAGCAAACTAAATTCTGTTACTTATGTTTCACCAAGTGCGCTTTTTACTAGACAAGGAACACCTGATCCAAAGACAGCTGAACAATATCATCTGTCCCTATTAAATGTAGGAAAAGCTCAAACGATGAGCGGTAAGAACAAAGTACGTGTAGCTGTAATTGATACAGGTATTGATAAAAATCATCCTGAATTGAAAAACAAGTTACTTCCATCGTATAACGCGGTAAATCCGATGAATCAAGGTTCTCCTGATTCACATGGAACGCATGTTGCGGGTATCATTGCGGGTGAAAAAGGAAACGGTATCGGCGGATACGGAATTAACCCGAACGTGGAGATTTTACCGATCGATGTGTTTGATCGAGGCATGGGCGCTTCTGATTATGTAATTGCTGAAGCTATTCTTTATGCGGTTGAGAAGAAGGCGAAAGTGATCAACATGAGCTTAGGTGGCTACTCTAATTCTCCACTTATTGCTGAAGCTGTAAAAAAAGCGTTAGCTGCAAACGTAACCGTAGTCGCAGCTGCAGGTAATGAAGCGATCGATATGCCATCTTATCCAGCTGCGTTAGAGGGTGTTATCTCTGTTGGTTCAACAAATAAGTTGAACGAACTCTCTTATTACTCGAACTACGGTCCTTCCGTGGATGTTGTTGCACCAGGTGAAGATGTATATGCACCGCTTTATCATTACGAGAAAAAGTCATCGTTTATGAAGATGAGCGGAACATCGATGTCATCTCCAGTGGTGGCTGGTGTTGCTTCACTTTTATTATCGAAGAACCCTAACCTTACACCAAAACAGATTGAGTACATTTTAGAACATACAACGAAAGATCTCGGAGCAAAAGGGTACGACACGAAGTTTGCTAACGGGCTTGTTGATCCGGTTAAAGCCCTTTCGTTCAATACTTCTAAAATTCCACCTTCTGTTAACGTAAAACGTGATAAAGCGAGCTTACTAAAAGCTGCGAAGAAAATAGACCTTACGAAAAAGTTAGTAGAAAAAGGAGCGATTAAGCTTCCGTATGAAGAGAAGTTTGTTCAAGTTCCTGTAAAAGCAGGTCAGTACATTCAAACAACTCTTGTAGGATCATCAGATTATGACTATAAGATGACTTACTATTTAATAGGTAAGGATGCGAAACCGAAAGAGCTTCCTATTAACGCAGTAGCTGAAGGAAAAGCAGAAGGACACCTATATAAAGTGTCTGAAGATGGCACGCTTGTAATCGGTGTTTCAGATGCGAACGGAAACTATAATGCAGCCGGCAAATCCTCTTATCAGTTAACTCTAGAAAAATTTGATGGGCTTTTGAAAGATACAAACACGAAAGAGAAGCCAGTACAAATCAAAGCTTTCCCTTACAACAATGAAAAAGAAACCGATCGTACCTTTACGGCAGAGGAAAATGGAGATTCTGATTTCTACTCGTTTAAACTAGCAGGTGAAGAGCCACAACTTGTTAATGTAGACTTAAGAGGAGTAACAGGAATTGATAGTGCCATTGGCGTCTATATGGTTGAAGAGTTTCCTGAAGAGGAAATGGAAGGTATGCCAGAAGAAGAGATGCCACCAATGGAGCATCTAATGGAAGTAATCAATTTCAAGCCTACGAGCGAAAGTGAAAAGTATACATTTGAAGCGATGCCTGGCATGGAATATATTATTGAAGTGAACAACCACACACCAAGCTACTCGTTCATGATGGGCGAAGTAGGTAATGGGATGAAGGAATGGCCATCTTCACACCTTCCTTATTCTCTAAAAGTGGATGCAAAAGCGATGTCTGAAGACGAAGACGGCCTACCATTGTACGGCCATTATGAGGAAGAGTACATGGAAGGTGATATTTCCATCGAAAGTTTCCTAAAGAAACGTGCACAATACAAACGTAGCTTCCATGAATCTGAGAATGAAGATTGGATGGCTGAACAAGAAGAAATGATGAATCAACTGCGCGAATCTGCATTGGAATATGATGTAGAAACAGGCGCAATGGGTCATCTTCAGTTCAGCGGTGACGAAGATTATTTCAAGTTACAGCTTGATGAGAGCGGAATCGTACAGTTTGACTTCAGTTACTCCGACTCTGTACCGGTAGTTGAAATTCTAAAAATTCACGAGTTCCAAGACGGATATATGGACCTCATTCCGGTCGCATCAAACATTGAGTATGGATTTAGCGATGTGAAGACGAAGTATCAGTTATCTGCAGGGCTGCGAAAAGGGGAAGAATATTTTATCCGCGTGATGGACTTAAACTATCAACCTAGTTTTGACCGTTATGTGATCACGTCAAAGATGAAATTTAAGAATACGGAAGATAAGCACGAGCCAAACAACGATTTTGAGAATAAACCAGTAAAAGATATGGCTGGTGAGAAAATCCGTGCGAACTTCGGTTCAAATGGAGATCTGGATGCTTATTATGTAAAAGCAAAATCAAACAGCATCTATGGTGCGCACTTCCAGCCGTTAGCAACGTCAAAAGAGTTGAAAGCAAAATATCCAAAAGAATTGCTTCAACCAGTTGATGGTATTCTCGTTATTTTAGAAGACACAAACGGTAACAGAAAGCTAGATGAAGAGGAATTCGGAAGCGCACGCGTGACGGATCGAGGATTTGCGAACGATCCTGAACAAGGTTCATTTAAAGCAAAATCAGGAAAAGGCTACTTCATCATTATTGACCAATGGAGCTGGGAATACCCGCCTGCTAACTTGAACGAATACGAGCTAACGGTAAAACCAGTTAACACGAAAGATGAAGATGCAGGATCTGTTGTGAAGAACAATGTACCATCTAAACCGATCGCACTAAAATGGAAATCAACAAATACGTGGGAAAGCACAGGCTATCTCAACGCTGGCGTTTCAAACGGAGATGCAGATTGGTACAAGTTTAATGTGAAGAGTGCAAAAACAGGTAACCTAACATTTGCAAACGCACAGATCGACGGTGTGATCAGTCTGTATGACAGCAAAGGAAAGCTTGTTGCATCCTCTGACACGTATGGTTTAGGAGACGCTGAGTTCTTAAACTTCTCTGTTAAAAAAGGAACGTATCACGTGAAAGTCACAGACATTTTCGGTAACGCCTCATTAACACCGTATACGTTAAAGTTAAAATTGAATTAATGTAGGTTGAAGGCAGCTCTTTTACGAGGGCTGTCTTTTTCTATTGCTTCTATTAATGGTAATAAGCTGTACGATCGCGATTTGGTGGAACCGATATACGGCAAGTGAAGTGATTTTAACAGATGAGTTGTAACACTGGTTGATGGCATATGTAAAAACTTTTTGCATTCACGGTTTGTAATTGTAGGGGATATAAGGAATGCATAATCTATTAGTGCCTCAATATAAGCGGTTTTTGACGTGTGCGAACAATTTGTGCACCGCCAATTTGCTCCTTTATAGTACATGGTGGCAGGAAGTATACATGATGAACATAGTACACCTGTAATAAGTTCGGTTTTGTCTATCTGAAAGAGCTCGCAAACATCAGGATTATAGATATCATGCAATTTAAACAACTGTTTAACTAGTTTCTTTATTGTCCTATTCTCTAAAATGTTGTTTTTGTGCCGTTGCTGAAACTCCATAAATTTAAATTGAAGTTGAGGACTCTTGATTACTTTTTGCATCGCCTCTTTATATGTAGGTGAGAACTCCACAATTGTAGAGGAATTTGCCACTACAACCAATGTCTCAATTGGAATGGCAGGGAATTTATGTTGTTGCATGAGCTGAATGAGATGATACCTTTGCCGGTTTACTTGTAAGACAGGATCTTCAAACGCAACTCTATGACCATCGAATGTCCTGATCATCTGATTCACTTTATCGTCAAAATAAAGATGCCCAGCATGATTTTTAATCTCGATTATTAATAAAAAATGAGGAGTAACCACGAGTAAATCCATCTGAAAGTAATAACCATCATGCAGGATCCTGAGTCCAGGATAGAAAGATACCTCTTCCTTTGGTAAGTATCTGTAATAGTAGGCTAAAGATTGCTCACCGTTATATCCTGAACGATATTTTCGGAGACTTTCAATAATTTGTGATCTTTTTGAATGGCTGGATGGGCATCTTTTTAATAAGTTTTCTAGTTTATTAATGATAATCGGCTGTTCTATCTTTAATTTCCTCATTATCTATCTACCTTTCGTATTTGTAGATGTTGTTGTCCTTAGTTTGGCTGATGTTTCCGTTTGTAGCAAAGAAGGAAAAGCCTAAACTTACCTAGCTGAGACTAGTAATCTCACGAAAATCATTAATAATCTCACGAAAAGTGAACATAATCTCACGAGGTTTTCCTGTAATCTCACGAAAATTTCAATATACTCGCGAGCCGACACCTTTCGACACCACCGCCCCGCCGCCCCGCCCCCAAAACAACCAACAACCACATAATTCCACCAGGGATGATTGCCCTTTTTTATATATAAATGTAAAATGATAGAGGTACTGAAAGGGGATACACGTGAATGATTTCTAAAGGTTTTAAGCGCTGGGGATGGGACTTCTTTTTTTACGGTGCCTTTCTGATCGCTGTCTTTCTTAAACTCTACTTATTTGCTGCTTTTTCTGATACCGTTTTTGCTCAAACGGGTCTTGTGGGCTATGTAAAAGAGAGCCTTAGTAAACTTCTAAATGAAGGAACAATCATTGGATTTTATGCAGGATTAACATTAATTAGCGTGGGTGCTCTACTCGTTGTCTCGTTCTGGACACTGTTCCTAAAACAAAGCAAGCGCTGGATCAGCTTGCTTATTCTAAATGGAATCCTTACTTTTTTAATAGTAGGAGACCTGATCTATTACAGATATTTTAACGACTTGTTGTCAATGACCGTGTTGTCGCAAGCCAATCAAGTTGGAGCGATTTCTGGTAGTATACTAGATTTATTTCAAGGAAAAGATCTTATTTTTATCGCGGATCTACTCGTGTTAATTCCACTAATGATCATTTTGATCAAGCGTGGAAACGGACAGTTGAAAGCGCGTGTTGTAACACGTGGCGCTTTGGGATTAGCTGCATTCTTCATCGGATACCTCTTCATCATGAGTCCGATCAATGAATATACGAAAAAGTACGGATCGGCTCTTTTTGCGAGTAACTGGTACAACATGGCACTTTATAGCCAGACTGGTCTATTAGGCTTCCATGGTTTTGATGTTTATCGGTTTGTGAACGAAACGGTCTTTCAACAAAAGAAGATCTCGGCCAAAGAGTCTAAAGAGATTGAAGACTGGTTCGCGAATCATCAAAAAGAAATGAGCAAGGAAACGCCGTTTTATGGTGTGGCAAAAGATAAGAACGTGATCATGATCCAACTCGAAGCGTTCCAAAATTTTGTGATTAATCAAAAGATCAACGGTGAGGAAATAACGCCGAATATTAATAAACTTATTAATGACAGCATGTACTTCCCGAACTTCTCACTTCAAACGGGACAAGGGCGTACATCGGATGCTGAGTTTTTAGCGAACGCATCGCTTCATCCGTTATATTCGGGTTCTGTTTATGTGCGATATCCGAGTAACACGTTCGATGCGCTGCCTGGTATCTTAAAACAAAAAGGGTACGAAACTGCGGCGTTTCATGCTTACAAGAAAAGCTTCTGGAATCGTTATGTGGTGTATGACAATTACGGGTTTGATCACTTTATTGGTGAAGGTGATTTTAAAGACGGTGAGATCGCAGGGTGGACGCTTGGTGACAAACCGTTCATGCAGCAGTCTGTTGATGAGCTTTTAAAAATGAAGCAGCCGTTTTATGGATTTATGGTCGCACTCACAAGTCATCATCCTTATAATATCCAGTCGAGTTACCGCAGTCTGGACGTTGGTGAATATGAAGGAGATATTGTTGGTGACTATCTTCATTCTGTTCACTATGTGGACGAAGCGGTTGGTATGCTAGTTGAACGTCTCAAGAAGGAAAATCTGTGGGACGAGACCGTATTACTTCTTTATGGAGATCACGATTATGGTGTTGATAATAACGAAGCGATGATGAAGATTGCCGGTGAAAAGTATTCGCCATACAACATCGAAAAGACGTTCCACGAAGTTCCGCTCGTGATGCACTTGCCGAACGACGAAGGAAAAGGTGTGTATGAAAGAACGGGTGGACAGCTGGATCTATCGCCAACGATTCTTCATGCTCTAGGCGTTCCGTTTGATGATCGATTCATGATGGGCGGAAACCTGTTTGATGAACAGAACCAATTGGTCGTTCAGCGTGACCTCTCATTCACGAATGGAGACTACACCTACAAGTCATCGGTGGAAGGTTTCTTTGATAAAGGTACGTGTTTTGATGGTAAAACAGGGAAAATAACCGATATCAATTTGTGTAAACTAGCTTATGATCAAGCAAAGAAAGAAATATCCATCTCAGACATAGTTATTTTTAGTGATGTGTTAGAAAACATCATGAAAAAGAAATAATGAGGAGGCTCATCCGTAGTGATGAGTCTTTTTATTTTTATAAAATAACTTAACCTTGTGAAGTATTGGTTTTTGCTGCAAATTATATAGGTATCAATAGCGAAACTTGTCGAATGACAGAATCGTTGTCTGAAAGCTATTATCACAAGGATTTTATCTTAAATAACTTTTGAAAAATAGTACAAATGACATAGGACAAAACATTGTAAAAATTATAAAATTTTTCCGTAATGTATAATATTTTGAATCGAGGGGAACTTTTTTGAAAAAGTTTATTGGGGGATTAGTAGGTGCGGCAATCATAGCTGGAACAATCGCTTCACCAGTTAAAGCAGAGTATAAAGATCCGTGGGATAACTATTATCCGGATGACACATGGGGATCATGGGCTGAGACAGAAATGCTTGATCTGTTACAAGCTGATATTTTACGTGGTCAAAAAGAATTCAACCGCAAGCAAGGAATCGTCTATCTTTATTTAAATCCGAACAACACGATTAGTCGCGCTGAGTTTGTTGCGATGATCGTTCGTGCATTAGAATTAGAAACAACGAAAAAAGGTACGGCGTTCACAGATACAAAAGGTCACTGGGCTCAAAACGACATCAATACGGCGAGTGCATTAGGAGTAGTTTCTGGAAAAACAGCAACGACTTTTGATCCGAACGGCAAGATTTCTCGTGCTGAGATCTCATCAATCCTTGTTAGAGCATTTGATCCAACTGTTGATTTTGCAAAAGGTACGGCAAAAACGTTTGCTGACTTAAAGAGCAGCCACTGGGCATATAACCATGTTCGTCAAGCTAACCAAGTTGGCATCGTAGGTGGAACGTCAGCTACTACAGTTTCTCCTGATAAAAACGCAACTCGTGCAGAAGCTGCAGTTATGATTCGTAGAGCGCTTTGGAAAGAAGAAGTAGGTCTTCCTCAAGCGGGAGCACTTACGACTCAAGTTCTACAAAACGAAAAAGATGGCATGGCAGCTTTTAATGAACAAGACTTTGATAAGCTTGCGGTGCTAAATGACAAGAACCACTATGGTCTTGTTCATGCGATGATGGGTCAATTCCTTGGGTTTGGTTATGAAGAAGAAATTCCAGAAGAAGAAATGCCTGCAGAAGGGGAAGAGGAATTCTTCTATGAAGAAAAACAAGAGCTAATTAGTGAACCGAAGTTGACGCTTGTCTCTTCTTCAACTCGCTTTGCAAAAGTAAATGTAGAGAACTTTATCGTGAAGTATACGATCACTTATTATGATGAAGAGTTAAAGAAAAATGTAACAGATACTTATGAAGAGGATCTTTCTAGCATGTATCACCTAATTAAGCGTGATGATTCGTGGAAAGTGTATTCTACTGACTATTTAACGGGTGTTCTTTATGACACTTATTTTGAAGAGGAACAAGAGTAATAAGATTAAAAGCCTTGAGGTCAACTCAAGGCTTTTTTCTAGTTGGGGAAAGACTTATTAAGATGACAGAAGGAGATTTAATAATGAGACTTAGAAGTAAAGTTATTAGCTTTGGTATCGGACTTTCACTCACATTATCACCTTTAACATTTTCTGAAGAAGTGGCTGCGAGTAGTTCCATTTCGTTATATATGAACGGGGCAAAGCAACAATACGACCAGCAGCCTATTATTAAAGAGAATCGTGCCCTTGTGCCAATCCGAGCTGTATCGGAAGGTCTTGGAGCTTCTGTTACGTATCAATCATCTGACAAAACTGTACGAATTAAGAAGGATAGAATCAATATTACTTTGAAGGTAGGTTCGAAAACGGCCAATATCAATGGTATGAAAAAAGTACTTGATGTGCCAGCTCAAGCGATAAACAACCGGACATTAGTGCCACTACGTTTCGTGGGAGAGACTTTGCACGCAAAGGTTGCTTACGACTCCAAAAGTAAGAGCGTACATATAACAGGATCAGAGTTCACGAAGTTTGTGGAGGCAAACCAAGAAAAGGTAGTAACAATCACAAAATTGAAACATGGTTTGCCTTATATCAATAAAGGGGCTGGTGTTGTGGTTAGTCCAAGCCTCATCTTGACAACACAATCTGCTGTAAATCAAGCTGAAGGAGCATACATTGAGACCGTGAAGGGAGAGAAAGTTCAGGTTGAAGGAATTGTTGAGATGGACCTTCTCGAAAATCTAGCTCTTGTTAAGCTAGCATCACCAATAACGATAAAGCCTGTAAACGTTCATTTCTCTAATGTTGCGAAAGGTCAAAAAGCTGTTGTGCTTGATGCTTCTAAAGGAACTGAAGTAAAAGTAGATGGTTTTGAGAATCGACTGAGTGAGCAGCTTTATACGAAAACTCCGTATATAAACTCATTCATTGGTACACCTCTCTTCAATTATGAAGGTGACGTGATTGGATTATCGAGTGAACTTGATTTAGATAATTCGATAGAGTACTATGAAGCAGCTTCAAAAGTGGAGAAATGGAAACCATACTTTTCAATGAGTCACTCTGATATTAAGACGAGTGGGTTTTTCCATAAGCTACCTTTGAGTGAGATGAAGACAATTACGGACGTTTCGTTAGGTATGAATGATGCTGAAGTGCAATCACTTCAAAAAGGTGATATTTACGTAGATTCAAAGTTTCCGTACCTCAGCTACAAAAATGATGACACGATTGCTCCTGGAGGATATGCAAGTTTTGAATTTCACCGTAAAGAAAGGATTCTGAATCGAATTTCTTATCAATATAGCTCTGAAACGATGACACAAAATGAAGCTGCAAGTTTGTTTAATGAGATGAAAGCAAACTTGGAGAAGCTTCACGGTACTCCTTATACAGTTGATATGGATTGGAATCGTGATGAAGATAATCAATACAGGAATCTGTATGTTCATTGGCTCCCTAAATTTAATGAGGAAAAGCCAGTTGTAAGGTTATCAGTGGAAGAAGATACTTTTAATGAGGCTTATAGGTTTGAGCTTTATTATTACTATGGCGGTACGTATAGGAAGTAGGCTGCTATTGTAAGGAGGCTAAACCACTTGAGGTGGTTTAGCTTTTTTATTGAATTGAAGTTGTCGGTTGGTGTCGAGAGGTGTCGAGAAGTGTCGACTCGCGAGATTATGACTACTTTTCGTGAGATTATGGGTAATTTTCGTGAGATTATCAAAATTCTCGCGAGATTATCCTCGGTTTCTGTGAGATCATCCTCACAGAAGCTACTCCAAGGACCATCTATCACTCTAACTACAGCAGCCGAACCCCACAAAACCCATTTACAAACACATCATCACTTCAACACATATTTATTCCAGAAGTTATATGGCTCAATAGATGCTGTAATCGGAACAAACACATACCCTTTTGAAGTTAATTTCATTGAAAATGACTTCAAAATATCAACGGTATCAACTCGATCGTGCAACAAGATAATCGGTGCATGACCAGCTCCAATCACCCCAGAAATCTGCTCATTTACATACACACTCGTTTTTTTAGCATTGTTGTAGCTCCAATCCAGACTATCCACGTTCCAATCCCACATCTTATAGCTAGCCGTATCCATGGCTTTTCTATACGATTCGGTCATATATGGCTTACTTCCGTATGGTGTTCGTATGATGGCGGAGGGAGATCCACCAGTAATATTCGCGACCGATTGAAAACACTCACGCATCTCAACTACGGCGGCAGCAGGAGAGCTGTAAAATTTGCTTTTATCATGTGTAACCCCATGACAACCAATTGTATGTCCTTCGTTAAACATTCGTTTAATGAGTTCGGGGTTTTTATCAACATTAGGTTTTAAAACAAAGAATGTGGCTTTTATTCCATTCGTTTTTAAATAATCTAAAATACCCGCTGTATGCTTGTTCGGTCCGTCATCAAAGGTAAGAAAAGCACGTTTGCCAGGTGCCGGTGTTGGAGGCTTAGCTTGTGGTGGAGGGTTGTGAGCCTTACGATAAGCCTCAATCTGACCTTTGTTCCTCTCATATAGTTGATCGAGTGATAATTTTGCGCCTGAATCGGTAACACGTGCAATCGGTCCTTTTTGAGAATAAGATACTCCATAACCGAACACTTCACTAATTTGGCGGTAAGGGATAAGCAGATTGTTGTTTATGTTTATATAAGAAAAGGGAACAAAGGTGTTTCCTTGTATCATCTGTTTCGTCTTGGTGTGTAAGGTTATTACTTTGTTACCTTTCCTGAGTATGATTTGACCGGTCGCTCCGATCCACTCGACCTGAAAGCCGAAGTGTGTGCTGAACGAACGGAGGGGAACGTACGAAACACCATTCACCGCACGAGGAGCGGGTTGTAGTTCAAACAAAATTTTATCATTGTGAGCTGCGAAAATAAGAGAATTTCCATGATCTGCTTTTACAGGTTTAACGGAGATTAATAGATAAATTACAAAGAATAGAGTGAAGATAGAAAGAAATTTACTCTTCATCATAACTTTCCTTTCCATATTGATATGATTTGTTCATATTTTGTCTAAACTTGTAAATAGAGTTTTGCTAGAATAAGAGATGTACTTCTATACATATGAATGAGGCAGTCGTTTAAGACTTGTCCAGAAAAAAGTAGGGATCATGTTGAAAAAATGGATAGCTGTAATATTGGTAATGGTACTAGCAGGAGGAGCTGCTACAGGCTTTTATCTGTATAAAAATGACGATGTAGTTCGGATTGACGATAACCTTCCACTCGATACGTTTGATGTAATCGTTGTTGGAGGAGAACCTGAAAGTGTAGCAGCTGCTGTTGCGTCTGCAAGAGCAGGAGCGAAGACACTCATGTTGGTAGAACGTAATGGACTAGGCGGTTTATTTACATACGGTGAGTTGAACTTCCTAGATCTTGGAATAGATAAGGACAAAAAACCAGCCAACGCGGGAATATTTAAAGAGTGGCATGAGATGGTAGATAAAGAAATTTCGTTTGATCTTGATAAAGCGGAGAAAGCTTTTGATGAACTGGTAGGAAACGAAGAAAATATAACGTTGAAGCTCGAAACAGAAGTGGAAAAAGTGGAGCTAACCGAGGACGAGAATGCGATCAAGCAGATCCAAACTAAAAGCTCTGACGGTGTGATGCGTTATAAAGCAAAACGATACATCGATACGACTGCACATGCTGATTTTGCCGCACTCGCACAAGTTCCATATTTTATCGGTCAAGAGGACATCGGGAAGAAAGAAACGAGCATGTCGGTCACACTCATGATGCATTTCAAGAACGTAGACTGGAGTAAGGTATATAAAGTAGCAAAAGATGAAACGTTTGGAGAAGCGGTTGTCCAGCCACGTACGGCATATGGATTCTGGGGTGTGGTAGAAGCGTATAAGCCTGAAAGTGAACGGACTCGATTGCGCGGACTCAACATCGCTCGCGTAACGGACGGTGACATCTATATTAACGCACTACAGATTTTTGGTGTAGATGGATTAGATGAGAAATCAAAAAAAGAAGCGATTGAGATCGGCAAAAAAGAGACGAAACATGTATTGAAATTTTTACGAGAAAATTTCCCTGGTTTCGATAATGCAGAGATTGCAGATTTTCCGGAAGAACTGTATGTACGTGAAACGCGACACATTAAGGCGGAGTACCAGCTTCCTATCTCTGATGTTTGGGAATACAAAGACCACTGGGACTCGATTGCGTTTGGATCTTATCCGGTAGATGTGCAAGCAACGGAACCTGATGGGGAGGATTATATCATTCTAAACCCTAAGCAGTATGCAATTCCGTTTCGTTCTCTTGTTCCTAAAAAAATCGATAATTTACTAGTAGCGAGTAAAGCGTCAGGCTTTTCCTCGTTAGCAGCCGGAAGTGCTCGAATCGTTCCTACTGGGATGTCTACAGCAGAGGCAGCAGGCATCGCTTCGGTTCTTTCTTATAAAAATGAAATGAACTTCCGTGAGATGTCAAAGGACAAGAAGCTGGTCAAAGATTTACAAAAAGAGTTAATCGCGAAGAATGCTCACTTATATCCTTTTAAACTGAACTATTTATATGAAGGAAAGTGGTATTATCCAGCGGTAAAAGATTTGTATACAAGAGGTCTGCTGTTCGCGGGCTATGAAAATGACCTGAAGCCAGAGGAACCATTTACAGAGGAGCAGTTTGTGTGGATGGTGAAGAATGGTGTGGAACGAACCGACCGAGAGCTTTACAAAAAGATAAACTGGCCAGATATTTCAGGAGATCAGTCATTAACTCGTGACAAAGCAGCACGTTATATCTTCGAGTGGTTTATCAAGAGTGATAAGCAGCACAACAATCCATGGGCAGCAGCTGCGAAAAAAGGTTATCTAAACGGTGAAGTATTTAAGCGTGTTGATGAGAACAGACCACTTCTTAAAGAAGAAGGTTATTCGCTTGTTTCCGGTATACTTAAACAAGTAGAGATGAAAAATAAATAAACAAAAGCTCCGCAGGACATGATCTTGCGGAGCTTTTTATGATGTTTAGGATTGCTCGATCAACTGAATCTTTTTATTCTTTAATCGGTGAGTGATCCATTTTATAAAACGGATGTTTAAATAGATTAAGAAAGCAGCCGATAAAAAGGTGAGGATCAATAGTAGATTTGATAAAAATAAGTTTGTTTCTTCATATTTAAAAGCTGGAGAAAGTGATTCATAGAATACAAAGAAACTCATATCTTTCCGGTTTAATGTTGTAAGGACCAATGCGACTGAAATAAAAATACTAATAAAAGATAGGACATTTAAGAGAACACCCATGTTGTTCTTTAATCGAGTGCTAAACGAGATGCTCCACTTCAAAACGGTTTTTATAAAGTAAAAATTCATGTAAACAAACAATAGTTCAAAAGCGAAAAATAATAGGGATACGATCGGAAATCCAGATTGACCTGTTTCAGGATTAAAAGAAGCAAACATGAACCACATTGGAAAAACAGTGATTCCAACGAGCGATGTTTTTCCGATGCTATAAAATAAGATACCTAAAGAAACAAGTACACATACGATTGATATTCCAAACAATACAATTCTTCTCATAACGAAACCTCTAATTCTACGAGTGATTTTATTTTAAAATGAATGTCACGACGAATATTACTTTGTCCGTGCTCCATTTATATCGGCACTACTTCATTCCGCATTCAGCCGCCAGCGCCCTCGATATCTAAATCCAATAAAAACTACTATATGTAACTTCATATCCAAATTCTACATTAATTTTCCTAATAAAACAATTTTAGTTCTTTTTCACTATATTCTTACATAATCTTGCAATCTATTACATTTATTATAAAATAGTAAAGGTGTTGGAAAAAATTACATTAAAAGGTATGGGGGAAATAAAAAATGCGGGGAAGATTTTTAAAGAGGAAGACGGGGGTTGTATTAGCGCTCTTGTTAGCAGGACAGACTGCTTTCGGTGCTAGTTCTTCATACGCTTCAGAGTTTGTTAACTCAAAAACAGTGAAAGAGATCAAACTATCAAAAAGTGCAACTTTTAAAGAGATTACATATAAAAGTGCTTCTGTTAATCAAGATATTTTTATGCTTGAAACGAAATGGGGGCAGCCTCATACAACCGTAAAGGTAGGGGTGCCGAATCCGATTAGTTCGTTAATGACGGTTACGAAAAGAGCAAAATTAGATAATCGTGCAGGTCATTATGTCGTTGGTGCTGTAAATGCTTCATTCTTTCGCTCAAACGATAAATATGGATATGCACCGACTGGCGTACTTTCACAAAACAATGAAATCGTAAACTATGGAGTAGTAACAGGCGATTCGACGTCACCGATGAATGTAGCGGTAGGATTCGGAATCGGTGCTGATGGAGAGCCGATTATTGACTATACGCGTCCTAGTCTATCATTCTCTTTTGAAGGCAAAACGTTGCCGTTATACAGCATGAACTCTGTGCGTGAATCCGATGCAGGTATTCTTTATACGAAAGATAATAAGTTAACCTCTTCAGGTACGAATGAATGGGGCACAGAAGTGATTATTACAAATACGTCAAAAGATCCTGCTGAGATCGGCTTTGGTGATACGATCACTGGAACAGTTTCAGAGATTACGAGATTAAGTCAAAAAGCGGACCGTTCCATTCCTAAAGGAGGAATGATCGTTTCGTTTGCAGGTGGCGATTTCTCTAAGCAGTTAGCGGGCTTAAAACCAGGAGACAAGGTGTCCGTATCTGCGAACATCGAGCAAAAATGGAAAGATGCCGAGTTTATTTTAGGCAGCGGGCCGATGCTTGTTCGTAATGGGAAAGTGGAAATATCGATGTCTAGTAATGATTATCTTGTAAAAGACAGAGCTCCACGTACGGTTGTAGCGTACGATAAAGATACGAAAAAGCTATTTCTTATTGTAAATGATGGACGCTCTTCAGCTAGTAAGGGATCTAGTCTACCAGCTATGGCAAACTACTTGATCTCACTTGGTGCGGATTATGCGATGAACCTAGATGGCGGTGGATCATCAGCGATGGTTGCTCGTCCGTACGGAGCATATGAACCGGTATTGATGAATACACCTTCTGATGGAGTGGAGCGAGCGGTTTCTTCTATTCTGGAAGTTGTTAATACAGCACCAGCAGGCAATACAGCAATGCTTGTTCTAGGCGAAGCGCCAGCACTTGAAGTAGGAATGAGTGGCGCTGTTCCTTTAAAATATGCGCTCGACGAGAACTATAATCGTCTCAACCTAACATCATCACAGCTGAACTGGACGGTTGAAGGTGGAGTAGGGATCATGCAAGGAAATGTCTTTTATGCGAAAAAAGAAGGAAAAGGGGCACTTGTCGCTAGTCATGGTGGAGCTGTAGCAAGGATTCCAGTTACCGTTACAAATTCAGTCCCATCAAATACAAAAGTGTTGCCTCTAGATTCGTTTAACTCATTAGCTAATTGGAGCACGACTGGAGCACGTTCAAAAGTATCATTATCTGGTGATTCTTATTTAGCAAGAGAAGGATCTGCGGCGAAAGTTAGTTATGATTTCACAAATAGCGGTGGAGGAACAGCAGCTGCATATTTAGATGCTAAAGGAGCGATACCTGTAAAAGGTAGTCCTCACTCGATTGGAGTATGGGTTCATAATGATGGATCAGGTCACTGGCTTCGCGGTCAGATCATTGATGCTTCAGGAAAAGCTCAAACGATTGATTTTACAGAGCAAGGTGGAATGACGTGGAAAGGTTGGAAATATGCTGACGTTAAACTCAGTTCTGATATCGCTTATCCAATAAAAGTGAAACAGCTTTATTTTGCTGAGACGAATGCAGCTAAGCATAATAAAGGAACGATCTATTTTGATAAGCTACAAGCGGTGTATGATGCCGGTTATGTTGAGCCACTCTTTACAGACCTAGAAAAAGCGACTTGGGCGAAGAAGTCGATCTTAGCATTAACGAGTCAAAACATTATCAGCGGCTATCCGAACGGAAAGTTTGGTCCTAACGATAAGATTACGCGTCTTCAAGCCGCAACGATGATTTCAAAACAGATGGGGCTTGAAACTAAAAATGTAGTTAACCCTGGCTTTAAAGATGTTTCGCCAAGTACTTATGGATATGGAACCATTGCAGCTGTAGCAAAGATTGGCGCAATGTCAGGATTCCCAGATGGCCGTTTTGGACCGGATGAAACATTAAGTCGTGGTGAAATGGCATCAATTATCCAACGAGCTTATGACTTAAAAGGACAAACATCAAAATCATTTACAGATGTTAAACAAAGCTTCTGGGCATACGGTTCAATTCAGACTGTGTTAGCCAATGGCATTACAAGTGGGTATGACGATGGTACGTTCCGTCCGTTAAATCCAATCACTCGTGCTGAATTTTCATCGATGTTAGATCGTTATATCAATTAAATTTTTATAATCTTTTAAAAACATGCTAAACATTATTGAAATATAACCGATAAAAGGGATACTAAGTTACACATCCTACAAGAACCTGTCTATTTTAGGCAGGTTTTTGTCGTTATTTGAAGAATTTTATAATGTAGCCAAAATATAGATGCTTTGTAACAATAGTTTGACAAAAGATAAGTCTATTTCACTTTGACTACCTATCATAATACTTATAATCTACTAAAGTAGTTTATTTTTGGAAGGGGAGAATGTTTTTGGGGAAACGACAACTTCATAGTTTTATGGTTCTTTGTCTGATCGTCTCGTTGTTTTCGACGTTTAGTTTTACGGGAGACCAAACGGTGGAAGCAGCACACGATCTTGTGAATCCTAATCAATTTTATACATATGATGAGATGATTACAGACATGAAAGAACTGGCGGCGCATTATCCAGGCTTAGTCAGCTATAAAGAGATAGGGCGCAGTGAATATAACCGTCCGATCTATGCGATTAAACTAGGCAAAGGCAATGCGAATGTTCTTATCAATGGTTCACATCATGCCCGTGAATGGATCTCTACGAATCTATCCATGGATATGATTGACGAGTATGCTAGTGCATACACGAACGGAGATACATTAGGAAAATATAACGTTCGTGATGTGTTAAACAAAACAACGATGTGGTTCGTGCCGATGGTGAATCCAGACGGTGTTACGCTGCAACAGTACGGATTGACGAAGTTTCCGTCTGCAGATCATTTCAAACTCATCAACATGAACGAAGGCAGCACGGATTTTAAACGTTGGAAATCAAACGCTCGTGGTGTGGATCTTAATCGTCAGTATGCTGCTGATTGGGCAAACATCAAGAACAATAAATCAGGTCCATCTTGGAACAATTACAAAGGTACCGCGCCTGTTAACCAAGCAGAATCAAGAGTGATGGTGAATTTTACCGCACAAGTTGATCCTGAGATGGCCATCGCCTATCATACGAGTGGCGAGATCCTGTATTGGAACTTTCACCAGACAGGAAGCTGGTATAACCGAGATCATGCTTATGCAAAAGCAATCGGAAACATGACAGGTTACAGTCTGATCTATCCGGGTACAAATCCTTCAGGTGGAGGATATACAGACTGGTTCATTATTAAATATAAGCGTCCAGGATTCACGCCTGAACTTGGAAACTATGCAGGCAACACGCATGTTCCAGTGTCAGAGTATCCAGCGATCTGGTCGCAGAATAAATATGTCGGGCTTTATGTCGCACAAGAGGGCTATAAGCTGTATGTGAACAGTCCACGTTACGAGCCTGAACAGAAGATTACGGTAAAAGTGAACGGCAAGCTCTTCAGCTATGATGAAGATGCATTTGCAAAAGATGGCCGCACGTATGTACCACTTCGCGGAATCTTTGAAAAGCTAGAAGCAACAGTGAATTACAATGCTTCAACTGGCGTGATAAAAGCAACTAGATGGGATAGAACGGTAACCTTTAAGCTTGGCTCAAAAACGGCAACAGTTGTTTCAGCTAGTGGCACATCAACCGTCACGTTCGATGCTGCACCTCAAGTGATCGACAACCGAACGATGGTACCGCTTCGCTTTATCGCAAACGCCCTTGGAGTTGAAACAAAGTGGGATAACGCAACCTATACAGCTTCGATCACAGATCGTTATGTAATGGATGCGAATGTGAAGAATCCAAATCCAGTTGCAGTGACGATTGATGGAGTCAAGCAAAACTTCGATCCTGCCGCACACATCTATGGTTATGACACGGTATACTTACCGCTTCGTGATCTTTTAACAGCAATGGGTGCAACGGTTACATTTGCTAACAATATTGTAACCGCTGAAAAAGACGGAACGAAAATGGTCATTAACCTAAAAGAACGCACCATTTCTGTAAACGGTAAATACATTTTCATGAGCGAGCCAGTGGTGGTAGATCAAAATACGACGATGCTGCCTATTCGTATTATTTCTGAAGCATTTGGCTTCAACGTGGTATGGTCTCAAAGTGAGTGGACGGTCCATGTAACAAATGCCGCAGCTGCTGTTGAACAGCCGGCAGAGGAAGCGCCAGCTGTGGAAACGGAAGCTGTAGATGTGGAAGAACAGCAGCCGGAAACAGAAGAAGGAACTCCTGCTGAACCGAATATGGATGGTGAAACAGCTCCGGGTGAGGATGTTGCGCCAGGTGAAGATGTAACGCCAGGTGAAAAGACTGCTCCGGATGAAGAAACAACACCGGGTGAAGGAAATACACAAGCAGAGGAGCCAACTTCTAGTGAAGAGGGAGCAACTTCTGAGGAAACGCCAGCAGTTGAGCAAGGTTTATCTACTGATGGAACGGCTGAAGATCAAACAGTAGAAGAAAGTTCAGTAAAAGAATCGGAAAATGGCCAGATTGAATCTCAATCTGTTCAGAATTTAGAAGAAACACCTCTGAATGAAGAAAAATAAGTGGAGAAAAACCATACCTATTGATTTAGGTATGGTTTTTGTTCGTTAAAAGGACGGTGTGGGGTTCAGGTGGTAACTTTAAGTTGAAATAATTTCGCGAAAATGGAGCAGAATCTCACGAAAACAGTGTATAATCTCACGAGTTTTTTCTATAATCTCACGAATTTGCTCCATATACTCGCGAGTCGACAACCCTCAACAAATTTCGCAAACGTCCACCCCTCCGCCGCAGCATCCACCCCGCCACCTACCACTCAAATCAACCACCCACACAAACAAAAAAACCAACCCCACAAGAACTTATTCTCAAATAAGTCCTCATGAAATTGGCTTCTTCACATGCTACCTTTTTTATTGATTTTGTTGCGGTGGATAAGCTTTCCACACAGATAGATCGACGTTTTCCTTCAACACGAGGTCGCTAGGGAAGATAAATGTCCACGGCTTGCTCGTATTAGCCTTCACTTCTAGATCATCCAGCGTAAATCCACCTTTTGCGATGACTTCTTCAGATGCATCCATCACTTCTAAAGGCAGCTGCTGCAACTGAATATTTTTATCCGAGCCGTTTCGAATGAGCATCGTTACATGCAAATTCCCTTCAGAAGTTTGCTTCGCTTGAAGTCCCATAAAGTTTACTTCACCAGGTTTCGGTGCTTGAATTTCAGCGACCAGCTGATGCAAGCGAGCTTTGTCCTCTTCAGGAAGACTGTTCGCCCAGCTTTCTTCTAAATCAAGTTCATGTCTTCGCGCGGTCTTTAACTCAAATGCAAGTTTCCAACCTGTTTTAGGGAATTCCTCAACATCAGCCGTTTCATCCGCACTGAACGTGAATACCCAAGGCGTACTGCTTTTCGCTGGAATTTCACCAACTTCAGCAAAGTTGAACACTTTACGACCCAACATCTCATCCTCTACACCTAAAAGAAGTAGAGGCATCTCTTGTAGTTGAATCGACTTATCCAAACTGTTACGAATGAAAGCTGTAACCGTCACATCTCCACCATCCTGTTTTAATTCGATCCCAGAAAGTGAAACCTGGTTAGGTTTAAGTGGAGTTAGATCTAGATTTAAAAATTGATACACATATTTTAATTCCTGTGTTGGCATATAGGCAGGAGAGTAGTGAAGTGTTGTTTCCACTTCTTCCTCAGCAGAAAGATCTGCACTCGTTTCATTTAATAATTCTTCAGAGGACACCGTTGTGTCTTCTCCAGTTTTATTTAAATTTTTCTTTTTAAAAAGAGAAAGCATGATGAACCTCCTTATGAGTTTTGCTTTTGTATTTCTAGTGTTTGCATAAACTGAGTCAGCTGATTGATGGTCGTTTTATGAATTTTATGGCGTGTTCCGATAAAAATCTGAAGGCCTTCTTTTTCATAGATGCGCATCGGATCTTCTTGTCCGTAGCTGCGTAATCCGATTCCTTCTTTTAAGTGACTCATCGCTTCGAGATGGTTTACCCACTCTAAATCAAGAGCCATCAAAGTACGACCTCTTAACCATTCAGTCATCTCATCATTTAATTTTAAGAAAGATTCTAGTTCATTTAAATAGATAGAGAACTGTTCTTTTAGATGTTGCTGAAGATCAACTTCTTCCGAATAGCGGTCGTTTAGAGAAATAAAGTTTCCATATAATATTCTCAAATCTGATTGAAGAGCCGCTAAATCCCATTCTTCCGGTAACAGTTCTTCTGTAATATGGTCGTTGTATACTTTTTCAACGGCATCTTCAGCCATTTCTTTAACAAATGGGAACATATCTTGCTGCTCTAGCAACTGATCTCTCATCTTATAGATGATGTTACGCTGCTGATTGACTACATCATCTAACTTCAATGTGTATTCACGGCTAGAATAATTGAACCCTTCGCAAATACGCTGAACACGATCCATGAAAGCTAACGGACTTTGGTTCAAAATAAGACCAGCAGTATCCGTCTTCATTCCTTTTTCAAACTTTTCTAGCTCTACTCGTGCAAAACGCTTTACGATATCATCTTGGATACTGACAAAAAATTGAGATTTACCAGGATCACCTTGACGTCCTGAACGGCCTTTAAGCTGATTATCAATACGTCGGCTCTCATGGCGTTCTGTTCCAATCACGTAAAGACCACCAAGTTCTTTCACACCTTCACCAAGCAAGATGTCGGTACCACGGCCAGCCATATTTGTTGCGATCGTAATCTGACTCTTCTGTCCTGCTAAAGAGATCAATTGTGCTTCTTGTTCTTCACTTTTTGCGTTCAAAAGTTGATAAGTTAACCCTTTTTTATCGAGGTACGATGCGACTTCCTCTGATTGAGCAATTGAAGTTGTACCGATTAATACAGGTTGCGAGGTATTATGAATACGGGCAACTTCTTCGGCTACTGCTTCATATTTATGTTCATGTGTAGCATAGACACGGTCTGAAAGATCTTCTCGAACTTTTGGTCTGTTCGTAGGAATGGGAACGACTTGAACACCGTACACATCACGAAACTCTTTTTCTTCCGTTTTCGCTGTTCCTGTCATACCCGAGATCATCGGATACATTCTGTAATAGTTTTGAATCGTAACGGATGCTTGTGTTTTGTTTTCCTCCGTTACTTGAAGGCCTTCTTTCGCTTCAATCGCTTGGTGAAGACCATCACTGTAAGTTCTTCCTTCTAAAATCCGACCTGTAAATTGGTCAACAAGCTCAATTTTTCCATCACGAACGATATAATCAACGTCACGCTTCAACATGATGGCCGCACGTAATCCTTGAATCACATAGTGATACAGCATCTGATGATCAAGGTCATAGAGATTCTCGATGCCAAAACCAGATTCGATGCGGTCGATTCCCTCGTCCGTCAGGCTTACTGCTTTTGTTTCAGGATCAAACAAATAATGCTCATCTTCCTTGAAACGTTTTACAAGTTGAGCACAAACATAATGAAGCTCTTGGCTCACTTGTGTTTTACCGGCGATGATGAGCGGTGTACGTGCTTCATCAACAAGTACGCTATCTGCTTCATCCAAAATGGCAAAGTGGTAAGGGCGCTGAACTTTTTGCGAGGGGTGAGATACCATGTTGTCTCGCAAATAATCAAAACCGAACTCATTACCCACACCATACGTAATATCAGCTTGATAAGCGGCTGACTTTTCCTCTGGCTTCATTAAAGGCACGTTCAATCCAACGGTCAACCCAAGGAACGTATGAATCTGCCCGATGATTTCGCAGTCACGGCGTGCGAGGTAGTCGTTTACTGTGATGACGTGAACGCCTTTACCTTCTAACGCTCGAACATAGGATGGAAGCGAAGCGACAAGAGTCTTCCCTTCACCTGTAGCCATCTCTGCAATATTTCCTTCTAATAAAACAAGTCCACCAATCAGCTGAACGTCAAAATGACGCATGCCGAGCACACGTTTCGATGCTTCACGAACAACAGCAAACGCTTCAAACTTGATGTCGTCAATTGTCTTTCCTTCTGCAAGCTGTTCTTTAAAATATGTAGTTCTAGCACGTAATTCCTCATTCGTATATTTTTCAACAATAGTTTCTAGTTCGTTAATATGGTCTACCATTTTGGTATATTTTTTTAACGTTCTATGCTGTTCATCTATGATGTTTTTCAAGTAGGTCAACATCTTACTCTCTCCTTATCAAATACTGAAACTAGTATATCACAGGAATTTATAAAAATATCCAAAAATAGAATGATTTTAACAAAAATGGTTAAATAACCTTTTAAAATAAAAAGAAGATATTGTCATATATAGTAGGGATTTGTATGATAAAAGAAAAATAGACAAGTGAAAGAAGGATAAACCGTTGATTCAATATGCAAATGCATTAAGAGCTTTGGCGATTATGGCCGTTGTTATGATCCATGTGATCGCGAGTTTGATGGCAGTCGATATTTCAAAAACGTGGTGGTTGGCAAATATCATTGATAGTTTTGCTCGCTGGAGTGTACCGGTGTTTGTAATGGTCAGTGGTGCATTGCTGTTAGGAAAGGATGAACCACTTTCTATCTTCCTTAAAAAGAGAGCTTCTAAGATTATTATACCTTTTCTTTTTTGGACCATATTCTATGAATTGTTTACTTACCGGTCGCAGTTTGAGCTGTTCTCAGTAAAAGCAGCAATTGTAAACATATACAGCGGTCAAGCTTATTATCATCTCTGGTTTTTGTATATGATTGTAGGAATCTATTTTGTTACACCTTTATTCCGTTCGATCGCCAAAAATACGAGAATCCTCGTTTACTTTGTGGTGATCTGGTTCTTTATGACGCTGGAAAATGTAGTTTTTTATTTTACCTCTACACATTTAGGATTTAAGTTAGGCGTGTTTTGGGGCTTTGCAGGTTATTTCGTACTCGGTTATCTTCTTGCTAAACATGAATTAAGTAAAAGGATGACTGGACTGATCTATCTAGGCGGAATTATCGGTATGATTGTTACGATCTTCGGTACTTACTATATGACATATACAAAAGGGAAATTGGACATTTTTTGGCTAGATTACCTAGCTCCAAACACGGTGTTTGTGTCCATGGCTGTTTTCGTTTTATTTAAACGGTCGTTTAAAGTTAACATCAAATGGATCAACTCGTTTGCAGCAGCAAGCTTTGGAATCTTCCTGATCCATCCGTTCTTTTTAACACTTTATAAGTCTAGTCTATTTCAAGATCTATTCGGCTTTGCTCTCCACAGCAGGACGTATCACGTTTTATTCGGTATCCCGGTTACCTTTGTTGTCGTAACGTTATCGAGTTATATCGCTGTTGTGATCCTTCAAAGAATTCCTATTGTAAAAAATATTGTTCCATAGAAAAATAACGAGTCATACGAGGACTACTATACAAATAGTGGTCCTTTTTCTTTTAACTACTATTATTGTTAAATAAAAGATAGTCAGAAAGATACTAGAAAATAATGTAGAATATTGGTAGATTAATAGAGGTTGTGTAAAACTTAGTAAATATTTCTAATCAGGGGGAGTAAGAGTTGAAAAAATGGTTGGCTTTGTTTTTGTTGCCATTTGTTCTGTTGTTCAGTTCGCCGGTAAACGCTGCTGACGACATTACAGATCATTATTTTGAGGAAGATATGAGAAAGCTTATTGATTTGGGGTACTTAAAAGGTTCGATAAAGGATGGACAAACATTCTATGAACCAGATCGTGCAGTAACTAGAGCAGAATTTGCAGCATTCTTAGTTCGTGTGTTAGAAGCACAGAACTTAGAAGTGATTAACCCGAAAAGCTTTTCCGATGTAAAAGAAGGAGCTTGGTATTATAACGTTGTACAACAAGCTGCTGAAATGAACATCGTTAACGGTACGCCAGATGGGAAATTTCTTCCGAATGCTACAATTTCAAGAGAAGCAATGGCTTCAATGATGAATGGAGCTTTTGAATATAAGGGTATCAAACTGCCAGAAGCTGATCTTACATTTAAAGATGCTTCAAAAATTCAAAGTTGGGCACTACTTTCTGTAAAACGAATGGTTTCTGCAGACATCATTGCTGGATATGGCGATAATACGTTCCGTCCACAAGATGAGGCAACAAAAGGAACGACAAGTGCGTTCTTAGTTCGTATGATGGGTGAACTGAAGAGCCCACCACCGCCACCTCCTGTACCTAATTTTTATCTTGCTACGGTAACAGCAGATGCTACAACAAAAGTAAAAGAGTATGAAACGTATGAAGAAGCGAAGGCTGCAGCTACTCAAAGCAACCATGTTGTTCTAAAGGACAATAAAGTTGTTTACATGAAGAGTGGAGTGGTTTCACCTGCTCAAGTCCATCCACTTGCATCTACTCTCTACACGAGCTCAGCGTTTAGTGCAAACCATTTCAGCTTAGTTGCTGGAACGGAAACTGAATTTATCGATGCTGGCGAAACTTGGGTAAAAGTTAAATATAACAATACGACGGGTTACTTTAAGATGAATCAAGCTACACTTCACCCTACAGTAACAGTAAAGGGCTATTCTTATTACAAAGCTGATAATGGGAAACTTACTCATTATACGTACAATGTGAATACGAATACGTACGGTCCTTATGAATATGGAAGCAGCGTAGGTTTGCCAAATGGTAATTACAAAAGCACGGACGGTCATACGTTCAAGTCGGTTACTGATGGAAAAGTATACGACCAATATCAATACTTTAATGTGATGCCTTTATACACAAAAACGAGCTATACTGCAGAACAGCTTAACGATTTTGTTAAGAAAAACAAACCTTCTACGGTCGGAAGCACACCACTTGAAACATTAGGAGAAGACTTTAAGAAGGCTGAAGCAAAGTATCATGTAAATGCGATGTACCTACTTGCTCATGCTATTCATGAAACCGGATGGGGAAGTAGTGAACTTGCACGTGATAAAAAGAACTTGTTCGGATTAAAAGCATACGATGGTAACGCTTATGAAAATGGAGCTGAGTTCCCAACGTATGAAGCAAGTATTGAAGAGTTAGTAAACCAATTTCTTTTAAAGCCAAATGAGGGCTATTTCATGGATAGCTGGAAATCTCATGGAGAAGTTCTTGGCAATAAAGAACTTGGTATGAACGTACGTTATGCATCAGATCCATACTGGGGGCAAAAGATTGCCGGCTATATGTACCGTATGGATAATTTCTTTGGTAAAAAAGAACGCAATCAGTTTAAGATCGCAGCTACATTAACGGACGGTGTACGTGTTCGAGGTGAAGCTACGGCATTAAAATCAAACGAACTTTATAAAGTTACAAAGACGGGTACGCCAGTGCTTGTATTAAATGAAGTATCTACATTAACAGGTGAAGGTACTTGGTATGATATTGCTCCTAAAAACTTAAACGGAGCTAGCTATCCGAAAACGTTTGTTTACAGCCATGGTGGTTCTTATGGGACGAACATGAAGCTGTTCCCGTTAGCTAAATAATTTATATATAAGCTGAGACTATTGGAATTCTAATCAATAGTCTCTTTTTTGTTGGTTGCTTGCAGCGGTGGTTGTTGTCGAAGGGTGTCGGCTCGCGAGTATATTGGTTGTTTTCGTGAGATTCCTACAAAAATTCGTGAGATTAACAAACAAATCTGTGGGATTATCAAGGATTCTCGCGAGATTATCTATCCGCAATGATCTCCACGCACCTCAAACGACAAGTTTTGTTTCAAAACTGCCCCTTATTTTTAATATTACTGGATAATCTAACCACCTCCCTCAAAAACTACAATGAGAGACGACCTATTATATGAAGGAACTTATCGTTTAATGTCTTTTTATGATATATTTATTAGTGTTTTATCAAAAAACAGGTAAACATTGCTAATTGGCCAGTCCAACTGAGCCAGGATCACATAAGATAAATAAGAAAAAGTGGTGACATTCATTGAAAAATACAGTGCGAATTTTAGGAGTAGATTTTGTTAACTCCACACAGAGCGGCTTCTTAAATACATTAAGCGGACATCTGGAAAGAGAAGAGAAAACGTTTGTTGTAACGGCAAATCCAGAGATTGTTATGAAGGTAAGGGAAGATGCTCAATATCGAGACGTTGTTCAAAAAGCAAATTACGTAACGGCGGATGGAATTGGTGTCGTTAAAGCAGCAGGACTGTTAGGAAATCCATTGCCAGAGCGTGTTACAGGATTTGAGACGTTCATCGGACTTCTCGAGATCGCAAACGAAAAAGGTTATAGTATTTACCTTTTAGGAGCGAAAGATGAAGTACTTCAACGAACAATTGCTGAAATCATGACACAATACCCGAACGTGAAAATTGCAGGAGCACATCACGGTTTCTTTGATTGGAGTGATGATCACATTCCAAACGAGATCAAACGCACGAAGCCGGATCTAATCTTCACAGCACTTGGTGTTCCAAGACAAGAGCTTTGGATTGGTGAGAACATGGACAAGTTTGAAAAAGGTGTGTTCATGGGAATCGGTGGTTCATTTGATGTTCTTGCAGGTGAAGTACAGCGTGCACCAGAAATTTGGCAAAAGATGAACTTAGAATGGGCTTACAGATTAATGAAGCAACCTTCTCGTTGGAAGCGCCAGTTGAGCCTACCGCATTTTGCGTTAAAAGTCATCCAGCAAAAGGTGACAGGCAAGCATGAGTAAGAACACATTTATCCGGGGAGCCTTAATCCTTACGATCGCGACTTTCTTATCTAAATTCCTTGGTTCCGTTTTTCGAATTCCTCTACAAAACATTGCCGGTGACGATGTACTCGGTATATTCAGTCTCGTTTACCCAGTTTATATGACTGCACTTATCTTATCTGTAGCAGGGATTCCAATTGCTATCTCGAAGCTCATCTCTGAAGCTCGAGCGAAGGGTGAGGATACAGAAATTCGAAACATATTTAACACGGCAGGAATTCTGGCTGTGATTTTCGGAGTCCTTTCATTCAGCTTTTTATACGGGTTTTCGTATCAGATCGCAGACATTCTTGGAGGACAGGAAACGAGAAGTTCATTGATTGTCGTTTCTATTACGCTTTTGGTCGCGCCGTACATGGCGGTTTATCGAGGATTTTTCCAAGGCTATGAAGACATGAAGCCAACCGCGTACTCACAAGTAATCGAGCAGTTTATTCGTGTGGCTCTCGTCATTGTTGCGGCTTACTATTTTGTTTCGATCGCAGCTGATAACGAGACGATCGCAGCAGGTACGATGGCAGGTTCAGCGATTGCAGCACTTATATCATTAATTTACTTGCGAATTATTTTTCAAAAGTCGAAACTTAAACCGGGCTCAGATCGTCCATATACTATGAAGGCATTTAAATCGTCGAGTAAGAGGATATTAAAGCTATCATTGCCGATTTGTGTCGGTGCTCTTACTATGGCATTACTTAACGTGGTGGACTCGCTTACGATTCCGTCTGCCCTACAAATGGCAGGGAAGACAGCGAAAGAAACCTTCTACTTAAATGGTATCTACGCTCGTGGTACGTCACTCGTGCAGATCGCAACGGTTTTCTCAACATCGATCGTTTTGCCTTTAATTCCATTGATTACGGGCAAAATAGCCAAAAACGAGATGGATGATGCGAATAGAGTTATTAATCGTTCATTTAATTTAACACATCTATTTTCTTGGCCAGCAGCTGTTGGAATTGCAGCTCTGACTCTTCCTTTAAACATCGCTCTTTTTACGAACGATGAAGGAAGCTTAGTTGTGGCAATCGTGAGTTTCAGTTCAGTATTCACGTCACTGGCCGTTCTTGGAACAGGAATTCTACAAGGAATCAATCGTCCAACAGCCGCGGCAGTTATTATCGTTGCTGCTGCGATCGGTAAAGCAGTGCTAAACTTTATGCTGATCTCGCAATACGGATTGCTAGGAGCAGCGCTAGCTACATTGATTATTTATATCGTGATAACAGGAGCTAACGCGCTCGTTATTAAACAAACGTTTAAATTACCTCTTATCAACCGTTCAATTCTTACTTTTATCGTCGCAAGCTTGATTATGGGTGTGGCGATCGGTTATCCAACATTAGTGATGGACTTGTCTAGTCGTCTTGCAAGCTTATTGTATGCAGGTGTTGCGATAATAATCGGTGGTATGCTTTTTGCGGTTTTTATTTTGCTTACAAAGGGTATGTCAGTAGAAGAATTACAGTCTTTACCTGTTATCGGTAAGAAATTGGCTCGATTTGGAAGGGTTTCAAAAAATAATGCGTAAAAGTTTTGCGAAAGCTATAAATGAAGAAAAAACGCTTTCAAGAAATTCATAATTTGTTAATGATTTTTTCACACAAAATAAAATTATCTATGCTATAATTTTCTCTGTGTATAAAGATAAAGTTGATTTATGTCGAAATAAATACAACCATACATTGCATGATCATAAACAAGCCAATTGGGGAGTGTAACTATGACTTACTGGGCATTGTTAATATGTTTTATCGCGTCAGTTCTCTTGACGCCTGTTGTAAAAAGGTTCGCCTTTTTCGTTGGAGCAACGGATAAGCCCAATCAGAGAAAAGTTCATCAAAAAATAATGCCGCGTTTGGGCGGTTTAGCCATCTTTCTCAGTTTCTTGATTGGAGTTCTGATCGTACAGCCGGCCAGCCAATATACGGTACCGATTGTGCTCGGAGCGATCGTCATCATCATCACAGGTGTTTTTGATGACATCTTTGAACTTTCACCGAAAGTGAAACTGTTAGGGCAGATTATTGCTGCAGGTATCGTAATCTACGGAGGGGTAGAAGTTCATTTTATCAACTTACCGTTTGATTATCGTTTAAGCCTTGGGATTCTTGGAGTTCCACTAACACTTTTATGGATTATCGGAATCACGAATGCGATTAACCTAATCGATGGATTAGATGGACTCGCAGCCGGTGTTTCGTCTACGGTATTGATCACCATTTCAGGTATGGCGGTCTATAACGGCAACGTTCTTGTTGCAGCACTTGGAATTATCTTACTTGGTAGTACGTTAGGATTTTTGGTTTACAACTGGCATCCAGCGAAGATTTTTATGGGAGACACTGGAGCGCTTTTCTTAGGATATATGATCGCTGTTCTATCTCTATTAGGATTTAAGAACATCACATTATTCTCACTCGTTGTTCCAATCATTATTCTCGGTGTACCGATCTCAGATACATTATTTGCGATCATCCGCCGTTTCTTGAACAAGAAGCCATTATCTGCACCAGATAAGTCGCATTTGCATCACTGCTTATTAAATAGCGGAATGTCTCATCGTCAGACCGTGTTAGTTATCTACGCGATGAGCGCTTTATTTGGACTAGCAGCTATTTTGTTCAACTTAACAACATTATGGGGATCATTATTAATCCTTTCTGTGTTATTGTTGATCACGCAATTTATTGCTGAACGAATCGGGCTGGTTGGTAAAGACCATGCGCCTGTAAATAAGTTTTTACGAAAGATTTTCTATACACTCAAGGCAGCTAATCCGAGAGTCGGAAAATAAAAATGAAGAAGGACATCAGTCAGGCTGGTGTCCTTTATTTTATGGCCAAGACAAGATGCTCTTTATAATAAAGGGGATATTAAGGTAAAATAAAAGCAATATGCGACTTCAGAAAGGAATGTTACTTGTTGAAAAAAGTGTTATTCGGTCTATTGATAGTATCTTTGCTGCTTACTTCTCCTATGATTTATGAACGTATCAAGACGGAGTCAGCAAACAATACATATGAAGTTATGGTCCCCTATACGGATATTGAAATATTAAAGAGTGAAGATGTTTCAGCAAACAAGATTTATAAAGGTCTGAAAGAAGCAAAGGTCCATTCGATTACGCTTGAGCCGGAGAATTTGTCTTCTTTAGAAACACAGGGTATCGTAGCTGTTTTGAGTAAAAGTGATATCCAAAATTATTTTGCACTAACGAACAATCCAAATATTAATAGCCTTCCTACGACTGATGGGATTTTTATTAGTTATTTAAAAGAAGGACACAGATCTGAACCTTATTTAAAACGAGCTTTTAAAGATAAAATTACGGAGATTACAGCAAATAATCAAAAGTTTTATTTTATTGAAGGAAAAGATACGGATGACCTAAAGATGGAAGACAAATCGTTGGGTTACTTTAGTGCTGATGCGTACGAAGAAATTACATCAAACGGTTTTCAGGTAGTGCCTCGAATCAAGAATGACTTCTCATCTTCAGAAGAAGAAGCTCATTCTAGCAACGATCAAATGGTGAACCAGCTATTAAAATTCCCTAAAAACGAAGTAGATAAAGTTTTATTTATCGGGAAAGAAGTCGTCGGTTATGACGGTACTTCGAAAGATAAGCTCATCGAATATGCAAGAAAATTAAAAGCAAATGATTATGACGTGGTAACGATCGAAGGAACAGAGCAAAAAGGAATGCAAACTTTTGCTAAAGAAATGAAGTATGACGTGGAAAGACTCTACTCAGAGAACAGAACAAGTGAAAACGCTGCTTCTGAGCGATTATCACGTGCGATAAAAGAACGTAACATTCGAACAGTATTAGTAAAAGTTCAAAAATTAGACGACAAAACAGCAGATGCTGAATTTAAACAAGTGATTAACGAGATCAATGATTTCCATAGAGAAGCGCCAGGATATTTTAATACTGGTGAAGCTCAACCTTTTAAAGACTTAAAGGATTATTCTTTATTGCACCTGTTCGCCTTTTTAGGAAGCTCGGTATACTTAGCGTTAGCAGCTGCTTCTGTTCATAAGAAGCTTACTTGGATAGGCTTGATCGGCGGACTCGTTATCTCTGCAGGATATCTTTTAGTAGGTGCAGGAATTTTATTAAAAGGTTTGGCCCTATTAGTAGCTGTTGCTGGTCCGATTTGGGCAGTACTACGCATTCAAGAATTGAAGGATATGAAGCTTGGTAAACTTATTATTCACTATCTGATCTCAGCAGCAGTTGTATTTGCTGGAGCTTGGTTGGTTGTAACACTAATGTACGGCAATCCATATCTGTACAAGCTGGAAGAGTTCAGAGGCATTAAAGTATTGCTAGCACTACCGATCTTAGTAACAGCTGTAGTTCTAGGGTTGAAGATCAATCATGCATCTTCTATTAGAAAACTTATTAGCTACTTTAACAGCCCTGTTCGTTATTGGCATGTATTGTTGTTTGGGATGGTTGCGATAGTAGGAGCTTATTATTTAAGCCGTTCCGGAAACGCTGGAACAGCAAGTGCGCTTGAATTGACGTTTAGAAGTAAGTTAGAAGAAATCATGTTCGTTCGTCCACGTACAAAAGAATTCTTAATCGGATTCCCGTTCTTTGTATTCGGACTATATCTATTCCGCAAGCATGCTGGAATCGCAAGTGCTTTCTTAGTTGTTGGGGCGATCGGGTTCGCTTCCATGATGAACACATTTACGCATCTGCACATTCCACTTCTGTTATCCGTGTTGCGTTCGGTTTACGCACTAGCAATCGGATTAGTAATCGGACTTGTTATCATAGCCGTTTACAAAGCTTTAAGAGATAAATTGTACCCGTATGTACGTGAAAGGTGGATACAATGAAAGTAGTTTTATCAGGGTATTACGGATTTAATAACATTGGAGATGAAGCGATTCTTTTATCGATCATCTCAGCACTAAGAGAACAAAAACCAGATATCGAGATCGTGGTGTTATCAAACGATCCTGAGTTTACGAAAAGAACGTATGGCGTTGATGCGATCAACCGCTGGCAGATGAAAGAAGTACTAGCTGTGTTAAAAACGTCTGACGGATTAATATCAGGTGGAGGAAGTCTGCTTCAGGATAAGACGGGTATGAAGAGCATCCCGTATTACACAGGAATCATGATGCTTGCTCGCATGGCCGGAAAACCATTCTTTATTTACGCACAAGGAATGGGACCGATCGATAAGACGGTGAGTCAAGTTCTAACGAAGATGATGCTTAAAAAAGCCGGAAAGATTACTCTTCGTGATACAGGTTCGATTCAACTTTTAAAAAAAATCGGAATACGAAATGAGATGGAGCTAGTTCCTGATCCGGTCTTAGGCTTTCATTTAGACGAAGCAAAGTCTGAGTGGTATGTTCAGCAAGGATTTACAAAGCCTGTCCTAACGGTTTCTGTTCGTGAATGGCCGACTTCGAATAATTTTAAATCAAAAGTGGCAGAAGCGTTGGATGATTTTGTTTTGAAAGGCAATGAGGTCGTGTTCATCCCGATGCATGATAAGCATGATGATGATACATCGCGTGAGATTTTAGGGATGATGAAGCAAAAAGCGTGGGTAGCTCCATATGATGCTTCAATACAGGAGAAAGTCTCCATTATTGGATTGTCTGATATGCTGCTCGCGATGAGGCTGCATGCGTTGATCTTTGCTGGTATCATGAACACGCCGTTTTTAGCGCTGTCATATGACCCTAAGATTGATGCATTTTCAGAACAGGCGAATCAACCAGTCTTTGCTCATGTTGATGGTGAGTGGACGGGTGAAGAGCTCGCTTCTGCTTTAACTAATCATCTAGAAGTGTTGCCTCAGGAAAAAGAAAAGTTGGCAGCTGCAGTTGCACCTTTGACTGCAAAAGCGAAAGATACAGCTAAGCAAGCAATTGAGTTGTTTGCAAGATAGAGATTGAGGATGTAGTGGCCCTGGTGAGATGGTTTATACCTCTTGCCAGGGTTTTGTGTTTGTCGATGTGTGTCGACTCGCGAGTATATTTTATTTTTCGTGAGATTATAGTTAAAACTCGTGAGATTATGAAAATTTTCGTGAGAATACAAAACAAATTCGTGAAATTACGATAAGAAAGCCTCTGCCAAAAGATGATGGCAGAGGCTTTCTTATCGTTATTTATCTGGTAGTGACTTTAAATACTGATCAGATAACCCTAATAACTTTAAAATACGATCATAATCTTCTCTGTATGGAGCATGTGGTACCTTTTTAGCTGTCTCAAGCATTAAAGCTTCACCGTCATCAAACGATTTTTCTGGCTGGAACACCACTTCTCCATTAAAGAAAGATCCAGCTGGCATGTAATACCGCATTCCAATCAAATTTTCCTTATGATTCAACAAATCTTGTCCAAAATGCACATAATTGTTCAGTGAAACTCCCATCAAGTTAGCGAGTGTTGGCATCATATCCAGCTGCCCTGCGAGTTGATCAGAAGTCATGCCGTTATCTGTAATGCCAGGAGCCGTAATCACAAAAGGTACATTAAATCGATCAATTTTCGTATATTCATGACCAAGAAGCTCTTTTAAAATGTCAGGGTCGTTCTCTTTAAACATCGTATGGTGCATGCCCATATGATCTCCGTAAAACGCCAACACGGAGTTTTCCCATAATCCTTCTGCTTTTAGCTGATCGATGAATTTCCCTAAAACCATATCATTATAGCTGATTGCTTGAATGTACTTTCCGACAATGGATTTCTTGTACGCTTCTGGTAACTCGAAAACGTCTTTGTCAGTTGGAATCTCATAGGGATGATGACTCGTCATAGAAATGAAATGTGCATAAAAAGGTTTGTTCTTGTCTCTTAGCTTTGTTAAAAGTGGCATGCCTTTGTTAAACATCACTTCATCAGAAGGGCCAAGGCCGATCAAATCTTCTTTGCCAAAAAAGTCTAACTCATAATATTTATCAAATCCTAAGGAAGGGTAGAGTTCAACGCGGTTCCAAAATTCAACTTTATCTGCATGCAGCGTGAACGTCTCGTAGCCTTCTTTTTGTAAAAGCCTCGGCATACTTGGAAAAGCCTTATTCTCAAAAAAAGTAGATGTTGCGACCATTCCAGCAGGATAAAGAGAGGTGTTTGCGATGAATTCTGCATCAGATGTGTTACCTGCTCCTGTTTGCTGATAAAGATTGTTGAAATAAAAACTGTTGTTTAACAACTTGTTCATAGTTGGTGTTACTTCTTTACCATCGATTTTCAAGCCGATTGGAAAGTCTTGCATCGATTCAAATTGAATCAGAATGAGGTTTCGCCCTTTGGCGGCACCAAAGTATTTACGCTCAGAGTCTGGGATTTCGGTTATTCCTTTTACTTCGTTTATCTTATCTTGTATGGTTTTTTCATTTTGAAGCTCTGCTTCTGAAAAAGCAGCAGCTTGAGGCAAGCCGCCATTCGGACCGTAATACACTTGAAGGGCTTCGAAATTAAAAATCCCTTTACTTTCTGCAGCTACAGCGGAATCTGTTATAATTTCATCTTTGTGAAGAAAGAAGTTAGCTAAACAAACGGCAAATGAAATGCCTAGAATAGGTGCGATCATCTTCTTTTTTGAAAGTTTAAATTTAGATTGCAAGGGAATTTTTCTAGTTAATAGAAGGATAGCCATCACGATAAAGTCTGTATAGAAAAGAAAGTATTCTGGTTGAATCAGCTGATTGACACTGTCTTTAACAGCTCCTACTTGACCAGCTTGCATTAGGGCATAATAAGTTGGAATATTACCGAAGTAAGAGTGATAAACAGTGATTCCAAAAAATAAGGTTGAAAGCAGCAAATTTAACGATAAATATGCACTAAATTTAACCTTGCTGTTAGCTATGTACTCGATCAAACAGGCAAAAAGAAGGATGTAACAGAGCTCTAAAGAAATAGTATCTATCATATTAATATCTTCAAATAATAAAAAACGAACAAAAATAGCTTTTAAAAACATTGAAATTGTAAATGTGAAGAAAAGAGTACTAAAGAATGAAGCCTTTTTATATTGCAAATCAGCACCTCCGAAATTAAACGCTCCTTTAACAAATTATAACTATTGAGCTTTTCTCTTGTAAAGATATTATCAATTTTCTGTAAATGAAAATCTCCAAAAAACGACAAAAATTGCTGTATACTGGGTAATTTTTGTCTGATATACTAATTTTATGTTAAATTTTCGTTACGAAGGATGTTGAGGGGAATGAAAAACAAAGGTTGGTTGAGATGGGCTGTATCGGGAGGATTGCTAATCGTTCTGGTAGTGGCGTTCATTTTTATAAAAAAGATATATCCATATCCTACTTCTGTTGCAAAAATGGATGTGGTGCCATATGAAGCACCAGATATACAAGAAGAATACGATGTAATCGTTGTGGGAGGAGAGCCAGAAGGTGTGGCAGCCGCTGTGTCTGCTGCAAGAAATGGTTCTAAAACGTTGCTGATCGAACATAGAGACGGTTTAGGCGGTCTATTTACATATGGTGCTCTGAATTTCCTTGATGTGAGCTATGATAAAAATGGAAAATGGGCGAATCAAGGAGTATTTTTAGAATGGTTTAAACTTACGGGCAGCAGAATTGGATTTGATTTAGATGATGCTGAAAATGCATTCATGCAGCTTGTACAAAAGGAAGAAAACCTGACGCTATCTTTAAATACCGTGATGGATGACGTCGTGATGGACGATAATGCACTGACAGGTATCGTTTTAACAGACGAAAGTGGAGAGCAACAAACAGTTTCGGCCAAGCGATTTGTTGATGCAACACAAGACGCTGATCTAGCAACGGCCGCTGAAGCGCCATTCTTTAAAGGTGGAGCAGATATTGGTCTAGAAGATCGTAAAATGGCCGTTACGCTCATGATGCACTTTAGCAACATCGATTGGGACAAAGTTCAAAAGGCTGCTAAAGATGGTGTTTTTGGTGGTGGAGAAGTAACGAGCAATGTAGCTTGGGGGTTCTCAGATCTTCACTATGATTACAAACCCGTTAATCCAGTGACTCGACTGCGCGGATTGAACGTTGTACGTCAAGATGACGGATCAGTCTATATCAATGCCTTACAGGTGTTTGGGATCAACGGATTAGATGAAGCAGACAAGAAGAAAGCAATCAAGATTGGTAAAGAAGAAACAAAACATATTCTCAAGTATCTTCAAAAAGAGTTTCCTGGCTTTGAGAAGGCAGAAATCAAAAGCTTCCCGCCAGAATTATATGTTCGTGAAACGCGACATGTTAAAACCGTGTACCAACTGCCTATGACAGACATTTGGGAAAACAAAGATCATTGGGATTCAATCGGATTCGGCGCATATCCTGTAGACGTACAAGCGACATCACCTGGTGATTACGGTTATGTTATTTCAAAACCTGAACAATATGCGGTTCCGTTCCGCTCTTTAATTCCGTTAGAGGTTGATAACTTGCTGGTTGCAAGTAAAGCGGCGGGCTATAGCTCGATTGCAGCAGGAAGTGCTCGCGTTGTTCCAACAGGAATGACATTGGGAGAAGCGGCTGGAGCAGCATCAGCAATATCGATTAAAAATGAAACAACATTCCGCGAGATGTCTAAGGATAAAGAATTAATCAAAACGCTTCAAGAGACTTTGAAGGATAAAGGTGCTAATCTCTACGCGTACGAAGCTGATTACCCGTACAAAGGAGAATGGTTCTACGAGAACACGAAGCCATTGATCAACTATGGACTAGTTGTAGGTGGATATACGAATGAATTCCCTGTAAATAAGCCGATCAGTGAACTTTCATTCAGCAATCTGCTAACAAACGGGATCAACCGAATGGTGCCTGAAGAAGCTGATGAATATAAGATGCAAAACTTGAAAAAAATCGTAGATGAAAAAGGAAAAGAGATTCTCACAGGTCAGCAAGCTGCGCACATGCTTCTTACACTACACGGCGTTTCCGTGTCAGAAAGTGAAGCGTGGGATGTAGCGGTGGAAAAAGGATATATTGATGAAGTTTTACAGAAGCGAGTGAAACCTGATTCACAGCTAAAAGGCAGTGAAGGATATTATCTAGCTGGACATGTGTTGAATAAAATTAAAGAGATGTAAGTGAATGAGTGTGTGAATGAAGCTAATGCAGGCGTTGATGTCTGCGTTGGCTTTTTTTGTTTGTGGTGGAAGGGGGGGAGGTGCGATTTGTTTGTCGAGGGGTGTCGACTCGCGAGTATATATGTGATTTTCGTGAGAATCCTAACAATTTTCGTGAAATTATTCCTGATTCTCGTGAGATTATTATACTTTCTCGTGAGATTATTCATCCGAGAGGCTACATTCATCTCTATCATCCACCATAGAACACCGCAAACAACAAAAAAGAACTGACTCGATCAAGAGTCAGTTCCATATCAACACCATTATGAGGCTTGAGCAGCTTCTTTTTTAGATGGTACATAAGGGTTTTTGGGTTTCGGGCCGAACAATACCCAAGATTGTTTGATTCTCATAATATTTCCTACAATAATCCATGAACCGATCAATGCGAATAAGAATAAGGCAGCGACTGATACGTGATAAAGGATCGGATCTCCTATTACTAATACTTTTCGAGCGATTAATAAAAGAATCGGATGGATCAAGTAAACACCGAACGATACAACACCTAAATGAATCATAACGTTTAATACTTTTTCATGGAGATGTCTGTATAACCAATATGAAATCTGCATTAAAACGATTGCTGACGTAAAGGTGTGCACGTTCCATAACAGTTCATAAATCTTCGAATCGATCATCGCACCATTCGCACGCGTTACATACCAAACGCCAACGTGACCAGCAGATGCTGCAATCCAGATCACCCAAAGTGGAATCCAGACTAATGCTTTCTTAGAGAATAATTTCTCTTTTGTAACAACAAGGTAATCGTGAATCTGTTGATAATGGATACCGATAAACGCTCCAAGGAAGTAATAAGACATATAAGAGAACGAGATACTACCTTTAAGCGAATACTGCCAATAATAGTGATTTAGCAATACGAATGTCCATTGAAGCACAAATCCAATCCAGATCGTGTGTTTCGTTACTTTCGGAAACTTTTTAAGGAACATTAAGATAAACGGAAACAGTACATAAAGCTGGATGGAAATAAAAACAAAGTATAAATGAGTGTACGCTTTACCTGTTAAGAAATCCATCATGAACGCCTTTGCCATCTCTCCTGTATTTGCATAACCTTGTACGCTCGCTGTCATGGCAAAATACAAGAATGAAAAGATAAAGTACGGAATGATGATAAACAACATACGCTTTTTATAAAAGCTCGTGATACGTTCTTTCGTTAATGGTTTGTGATAGTAGTTAAAGAATAAAACAAAACTACTTAAGAAAATAAATGTCGGTGTTCCAAATTTAAAGAAGATGTTAAGAAAATTGTAAACACCGTAAAGCGATGAGTCGGGATTGAATGATGCGACAACTCCGGAAGTGGAGTGGACCATGATTACACCGATGATCGCCAATGCTCGGACCAGGTAAATTTCACGAATTTGTTTTGGTCTTTCTTGCAATGTGTTGTTATTCATGACTTTCACCTCGATTAATAATTGCATAGGATATCTTTTTCAGAGATTAAATTTCATAACTACAACGTTCGTAAGTGTAACATGATTTATTGGGATAGTTAAACACACACTTATTTCCATATCGTTTCCAATTTAAGTTACCTCTTTAAAAGCATACAAAAAAAGCTTCCCTGTAGATAGGGAAGCTAAACTAAGATTTTGTGAAGATATTGTAAACTTTATTCTGTTGCTGTATCTTGCTCTGAATCTTCGCTCGTGTTTTCAGAACTATTCGGATCATATTTGTAACCTGGCAGCTCTAAGTGAGATTTAAGCTGCTCAGAAATCTCTTCAACAGAAGATTCATCAAGCTGGTAGTAATAAGCTCCAGTGCTTGTATCATCTGTTCCTTCAAGTTTCAAGTTCTCAATCGTATCGATTGATTTTGCGTATTTGAAAAGAGCTAAAATATTCCCGAACGTAAAGTTTGTCGCCATGTTGTCACCAACCGTGTCAATCACTGTTCCATACTTCGGAATAGATTCCATAGATGCTGACTTTTTAATGATGGCTTCTACTAATTGTTTCTGACGATCACCACGATAAATGTCAGAATCGAGTTTTCGTGTTCGCGCATAAGCAAGTGCTTCTTCAGGAGTTAATTCTTGAACACCAGGTTCAAGGTGGATTGCTCCTGCTTCGTCCTTACTGTTTTGTTCCGTGATTTCTTTTTCAACATTTATTTCTACGCCACCTAGAGCATCAATGATCTCAAGGAAAGCATCAAAGTTTAATTTTACATAATAGTCGACTGGTACATCAAACAAGTCTTCAACCGTCTCAACCGTTAAGTCCATACCGCCGTATGAGTGAGCATGTGCGATTCTGTCAGTATTTCTGTGACCAGGAATCTCAACTTTTGAGTCACGCGGCAAACTTACCATTTTAACTGATTTATCTTCGCGGTTAAAAGTTGCTAATATAAGTGCATCTGAACGAACACCTTTATAGCCCCCATTTGCACTAAATCCACGTTTTGAACTATCATCGACACCGGCCAACAGCACCGAGAAATGATCTTCAGATGGATCAACGGCTTGTTCACGTTTATCTGATTTTCCGCCACGTCCTAATTCCTCACTTGCATTAGACGTTGCATTTGCTAATTTATACGTAAGATAAGATCCATATCCTACAGAAGCTAGAATAACTACGAGTATAGGAACAAGGATAAAGAGAATTCGACGGCGTCTTTTTCTCCTACTGCGCATTGCTTTTCTATTCATATGGAAAAAACTCCTTTAAGTTCGAAAAATGAGGGTCTATACCCATAGTATAAATCTTTCGTAACAATTATATATAATGTTGGCGTCAAATTAACCGTAATTTTTTGGCAATAGCTTAATGTTAAGAGAGGAACGGGAAAATAGCAATAAAATATTTGTTACATTTTGTTGAAATTAGGCAAAAATAACTAGAAATTTTTATATGTCCTTTTCTAGGTACTCTTGCTCACCAAAAACAATCTCACTTTGTGCGTTTGAAAGATCGATGATCCACTCTTTAAATGTTTCTTTTTCTTTTATCGGTACATACATTTGAATCTCCACTTTTTCCATGTAGTTCATCTCTTTGATGGGGTAGACTGAGTTGCGCAGTTCGTTCTCCATTTTTCCGAGAAGGGTGTAATCCACGGTGATGTGAACGATCTGTTGAAGTTGACGTTCTACAACGCCAATGTGGTTGAGGCCTTCTGAAACAGATTTGCCGTACGCACGAATGAGTCCTCCAGCACCTAATTTTATTCCGCCGAAATAACGTGTCACAACAGCAACTGTGTCTTTCAATTCCCGTTTTTTTAGCACTTCTAACATCGGAACACCCGCAGTGCCGCTTGGTTCACCGTCATCGTTTGCTTTTTGAATGTTGTCCGTTTCTCCAATTAAGTATGCAGAACAGTTGTGTGTGGCGCTGTTATGTTCTTTTTTAATTTTTTGTATGAAAGCTTGAGCTTCTTCTTCAGTAGTAGCTCGAGCGATATGAGCGATAAAACGAGATTTTTCAATCACAATCTCGTGCTGTCCTTCGTTTTTTACGGCAAGATAATTGGCAAGCATATAGGGTAAAACTCCTTTGAGTAGTGAATATTATGAATTCCATGTCAAATTTGTCGAATAATCTTCATGTTTCAAGTGTATCGTGTTATCCTTCATTATAAGGTGATTATAAAAAGCATTCAAATTCTTAAAAAATTTTTTAGCATTAAAAGTCATAAAATTCCACATCCTGGCGAATGTAGTATATTAGAAGGATTAATGTCTTCGCGGTATGATTCGTCTAGATGGGTATTTAGACCTATGTATAAATTAGGCAAGATGGTTCTAGAACTTCCGGGTACACTTCTTTATCGTTTTAATTGGGGGAAATTTACATGACTGCAGCTAAGTTAACGATAGATCCACATTTGTTGGACGGAATACTGAATCAGACCATCGATACAGTTACGGCAAGTCAATCGCAAATCTTTGAGATCAGTGAGCATTCTCGCCAAGAGTTTCAACAGCTGCGTCGTGAGCTTGAGTTAGTGAAGCAGCAGGTCATTGAGGTCATACATAAATCTGACCGGACCGAGGAATATGCAAAGCTAGCACGAACTCGACTGGCTGAGGTGAGCAAGCATTTTCAAAAGTACAGCGAATCTGATATTCGTGATGCGTATGAGAATGCCAATAAGTATCAGATTGAACTTTCCATCATCCGACAAACAGAGAAGCAGCTTCGGGAGAAAAGAGATGAGCTCGAGCGGAGAATCGGCGCATTGAACGATACGGTTCAAAAAGCGGAGTCTCTGGCAGGTCAGATTTCTGTTGTTTTAAATTATCTTAACGGTGATTTAAGAAAAATTAACGAACTCGTTCAAAACGCTCAGCAAAAACAAGAGTTTGGACTTCAGATTATTGAAGCTCAAGAAGAAGAGCGTAAACGCGTTTCACGTGAAATTCATGACGGCCCAGCTCAATTGATGGCGAATGTGCTTATTCGCTCGGAACTGTTAGAGAAAATCTTTGTAGAAAAAGGAACTGAGGCCGCCCGTGTTGAAATAAAAGATTTACGGGTGATGGTTCGAAATTCCTTGAAAGAGGTACGTAGAATTATCTACGATCTGCGCCCGATGGCTCTAGATGATCTTGGTATCGTTCCGACATTAGACAAATATTTACGCAATGTGAAAGAAAGTACAGGTATAGAGGTTGAGCTTCATGCGCTTGGTCAGACTCGACGGTTTCCGAATAAGATGGAGATCGCGATTTTCCGTTTGATCCAAGAGTCGGTAAGCAATGCCGTTAAGCATTCTGAAGCAAAGCTGATTGAGGTAAAGTTAGAGTTTACTCAAAAGTTTATTTCATTATATATCCGAGATGATGGCAAAGGGTTCGATATGGCACAGCCTACAAAATCAAATTCCTTTGGCATGATGGGGATGAGAGAGCGGGTCGAACTGCTCGAAGGAACTCTAAAAGTGAAATCCCGCATAAACTTCGGTACAAGTGTTTACATTCAAATTCCCATTCAAGACTAGGAGGGTTCACACATGAATAATGTTAATGTGTACGAAAATAACGCCTCAGCACCTGAGAAAACAAGAATAGCGATTATCGACGACCACCGTTTGTTCCGTGAAGGAGTAAAACGTATTCTAGATATGGAAGATCAATTCTCTGTTGTTGCTGAAGGTGATGATGGCTCAGAAGCGGAAAATATCGTCCGCGATCATAATCCAGATGTGGTTTTGATGGACATCAATATGCCAAACATCAACGGTGTAGAAGCAACACGTCGATTGGTTGAGAAGTCTCCTGATACGAAGGTGATTATCCTTTCAATTCATGATGATGAGACGTATGTGTCACATGCGGTTCAAACAGGTGCATCTGGTTACCTCCTAAAAGAGATGGATGCTGATTCATTGATCGAAGCGGTTCGTGTCGTTGCGGATGGTGGAGCTTATCTTCATCCGAAGATTACGTATAACCTATTAAATGAATTCCGTCGTTTATCGACATCGAATAAAACGCAGCAAAACAAAGCTGGTTTTGTTGAAGTGGAGTACCGTAAGCCACTTCATATCTTAACGCGTCGTGAGTGTGAGGTTCTTCAGTTATTGGCGGATGGACGCAGCAACCGTACGATTGGGGAAGAGCTTTATATTAGTGAGAAGACGGTTAAGAACCATGTGAGTAATATTCTGCAGAAGATGAATGTGAATGACCGTACGCAGGCTGTTGTTGAGGCGATCAAGAATGGTTGGGTTAAGGTACGTTGATTTGATTTTAGGGGAAAAGACCTTCGAATGTGAAGGTCTTTTTTTGTTTTGTTTTTTTTTGAGCGAGTGTGGTGGTGCGGGGATGTATATTGAAAATCTTTGTGGGTGGTTTTTGGTATGTCACGGTAGATGTTAGCTGTTAATTTCCGTTGCAGATACTCGCTTTCCGCGGGGCAGGCGGTGAGCCACTTGCCGCTTTGCGCCATTAAGTGTCTCACCTGACCGCTTGTCCCGCAGGAGTCTCGCATCTTCCACTTCAATTAACTTTCTAAGGAGTTGAAAGAACAAAAAATATTTTTCAGCAGCTATCGTTTTTGAAAGAAGCCAAATTAACTTAAGCTCATCTCAAGTACCTTTTCTTCTGACGGAACGCTTATTGGGAATTCTAGTGAGACTTTTGTTCCGTAGCCTTCTTTTGATTCGATCCTCATTTTTCCTCCGTGGTTCTGAACGATTTGGTAGCAAATTAGGAGGCCGAGTCCAGGGTTGCCTTCTTTTGTTGTATAGAACGGCTGTCCGAGCTTTGATAGGAGGTGCTCGGGGATGCCGGGTCCATCATCTTGAATGGCGATCGTGATGTTTCCATTCGTTTGTTTCAGCTGAAGTAAGATGTTACCCCATGCAGGTGTCGCTTCTAATGCGTTTTTTACAATATTTAAAATGAGTTGAGCTATTAGATTTTCTTCGCATTTTAATGTTACAGGTTGCTCTGGCAGATCAAGGTGTAGCGAAATGGTTTCAAAGTCTGTTTCTTCTTCTATAAATTTAAGCGAGCGTTTAATGACCTTGGTTAAGTCATGGTCACTTTTTAAGATCATATGTGGCCGAGCTAAGATCATAAGTTGGCTGATAATAAAGTTGATCCGATCTGTTTCACGTAGCATGATGCCAAGGAAGTGGTGCGTTTCTTCTGTCGTATTTTGAGATTGAAACAATTGCGCGAACCCTTTTATTGAAGTAAGAGGGTTACGAATCTCATGAGCAAGACCAGCCGCGAGTTCTCCAACATAGGCGAGCGTGTTTGCTCTTTGTTTAAAATTCTGTGCTTCATTTATGGCTGTCATATCTTTTGCGATTCCGATTACAGCGGTCATATCACCTTTTATAGAATAAGGGATGCTCGTAATATCGAGCTCTATTTCGTGCCCTTCTTTATGGATGATTGTTAGTGGATGTTTGATTGTTTCTCCTTCAATCACTCTACGTAAGTAATCCAGTGAATGTGAGATTTCATTTTCTTTTAAAAGATTGGTATACGGCATAGCGTGCAGCTCTTCTAGTGAATAGCCAGTAATTTGGACAAGTGAAGAATTTACTTTTATAAAGTTCAAATCTGGACCAATTACAAAAACGCCTTCAGGATTCAATTCAAAAAGTGAGTTATATCGGTGCTCAGATTCAAGTAGTTGAAATTGATGCTCAACGAGTCTTTTTTGGTTTCGTTGTTCTAAAATATATAGAATCAATACAACGGTTGTAGCGCCGAATACCAGTAAAGTAGCGGTCATGTTGATATTGTTGATGGGAAAACTGCTATGCCAATCGAAAGTAGGTGTTCCGGTCATTAAACCCATCTCACCGATATAGTGCATAAGGCTAACACCTATAGTGAAGGAGAGGCTAGCAGAAACTTTCCTGGCTGAAAAACTTCTTTTGGTGAGTAGATAGAAGCCAAGCCATGAAAATAAATAGGCGAAAGAAATGGAAAGTAAGATAAACATGAGATTGGGTTTCAGCGGCATATGCAAGTGCATAGACATCAATCCGATCACATGGACAGATATTAAGCCGATGCTAAATAAACTAACGGATACAAAGAGTTTATTCTGCGGTCTTTGAGAGGTAAAATGCAAGAACGATACATATGAGAAGAAAATACCTGCAGCAAGTGCTGCGGTAACGATTAAAAAATTATAGTTAACGCGAACAGGATATTGGATGGATAACATCCCCATATAGTGAGTTGCCCAGATTGCAATGCCCATTGTAACAGAACCTATTAATAAGAATAGTTGCTGCGATTTTTGCTCTTCTGTACGTCTAACTGCCCAATCAAGTGAGATTAAGGCAAACAGAAAGCAAACGAATAGAGAGAGTATTACGATATATAGATTATGATCCAATGGTCCTAGCCCCCTTTAAAACATGTCTCACATTCTAATTTCTTCCATATCCGACAAATTCCTTCTTCATTCGAAAAAAACTTTTAAAAAGATTAATAATTCGTGTGCTTAATAATGAACAATAGTGTAGAAAACGGTTTGGATAATTAGTAAAAAAGTACTTATTAGCGGTTGAAGTAGTAGGGGACACCAATAGAGTTCTAATGCCTTAAAATAAAAAATAGGAATCCCGAAAAAATATGTCCCTCACAAACCAGAATTAAAAATGTTAACTATGCAGAATCACTTCAAACTGAATGGTGCTTTCTCATTTTGCAGAAAACAGGTGAAAAGCACATAAAGGATAGTGGAAGAAAAAAGAGAATACTTAGTGTAAGTAAATTTGAATTTAGTGAATTACTTTTTCTGATGGTGTACACTGTTAGAGGAGAAAAAAACAAGATTTTTGGCATAAGAGAGGACTAAAATTATGAGCAAGGTAGCCGTCATTACAGACAGTACTTCCTACATACCCGAACATATCCGCAACGAAAAAAATATTGTAATGATTTCGCTCAACGTGGTTTTTGATAAAGAAACATACAAAGAAGAAGCTGAAATAAAAGCAGATGATTTTTACGACATGGTTGGTAAAGAAGGAGCCCTTCCTAAAACATCACAGCCTGCTATCGGTGAGCTTGTAGAACTATTAGAAGAGCTATCTAAAAACTATGATGAAGCTGTGATGATTACACTATCGAGTGGAATCAGCGGAACGTATCAAAGTGCGGTAGCAGCGGGTGAGATGGTAGAAGGAATCAAGCTTCATGTGTTTGATTCAGAGATCAGCTGTTCACCTCAAGCTTTTTACGTGTTGAAAGCTGCTGAACTCGCTAGTGAAGGTTCGAACGGTTATGACATTATGAATCATCTGCTGCAGATGAAGAACAACGGAGTACCAGCTTATTTCATGGTTGATGATTTAAATCATCTTCACCGCGGAGGTCGTTTGAACACAGCTCAACTTTTCGTAGGAAATCTGCTTCAGATCAAACCGATTCTTCATTTTGAAGACAAAAAGATTGTTCCGTTTGAAAAAGTACGTACGAAGAAAAAAGCCTTAAAACGTATTTTCGATATCATGGATGAAAACGTAAAGCCGAATGACAAAGTGAAGATTAGTGTAATTCATGCTAAACGTGAAGATGAAGCGGTTGAAATCGCTGAAGAGCTGCGTGAAAAATTTGTTAACGCAGACGTGTGGGTTAGCTATTTCGGACCAGTAATTGGCACGCACTTAGGTGAAGGCTCACTCGGCATTACGTGGATAAAAGAATAAACATTGGAGAGATGAAAATGAAATCTCTAACACTGGGGGAGACAACACAATGAGGTTTGTCTCCCTTTTTTTAAACAACCGTTTAACCATAACCCCTGAAATTCTTGTGAATGATTCCTCTTTGAAAGCTGTCCCTTTTAGTGAACTTCCTGTGGTAGAGCAACCTCCCTTTAATCCAACATTTCAGTATAATAAGAAACTTCAACAAATCCTCTTTGGTAAGCAACTTCTATTTGATGAATTATCTTTTACAGTAGATCAAATTCAACGGCATTATGAGAACGGTTATGTGAATTACTCCACTGGTGTTAGTAAAACTTCTTACGGTTATGTATGTAGCCGATGCGGAAATGAGAAGAGTCGTATGTTTGCGAGTTTTTCCTGTTTTCGCTGTAAGAGTGATAACTGTGCGTACTGTCGGAACTGTATCATGATGGGAAGAGTGAGCGAGTGTACTCCATTGGTGTCGTGGAGTGGACCTGAAGTGAAGTGGTCACATGAAAATATTCTGCACTGGAATGGGGAGTTGTCGAGTGGACAACAAGTAGCATCTCAGGAATTTGTGGAGCGAATCGGAAATGAGGGTGAACTTTTAATTTGGGCGGTGTGTGGAGCGGGAAAGACTGAAGTTCTTTTTGAAGGAATTGAAACAGCACTAAACCTCGGACTTCGTGTTTGTATAGCAACTCCTCGAACGGATGTTGTACTAGAGTTAACTCCTCGTTTAAAAGCAGTTTTTCCAAACACATTGGTTGCGAGTTATTATGGTGGATCAGAAGAACGTGAAGTACCAGCTCAACTCGTCATCTCAACCACTCATCAGCTATACCGATTTAAACAAGCGTTTAACATCATGATCGTCGATGAAGTCGATGCTTTTCCTTATTCGTACGATAAAACCCTTCAGAATGCAGTATCTCGTGCCGTTACACAAAATCACTTTCTTCTTTATTTATCTGCTACTCCTTCTAGAACGATGAAAAAAGCAGCTATGAATGGGAGATTACCATGTGTGAAAATCCCAAGGCGGTTTCATGGATTTCCATTACCTGTACCAAAAATGGTTTGGGGTGGTGAGTGGAAGAAGAGGTTAGAAAGTGGAAAACTGCCAGCTCATTTTGTTAAGTTTTTGAAATCTCAAGCTGATAGTGGACGACGCGCAATGATATTTGTGCCTTCCGTAATCGTTTTAGAAAAGCTGACAGAATTGATAAAAAAGATCGTTAATGTATCAGTTGACAGTGTTCATGCAGAAGACCCAATGCGGAAAGAAAAAGTGACTCAGTTTAGGAATGAAGATATTCAGTTTTTAATTACAACGACCATACTAGAACGCGGAGTTACGGTTCCTTTTTTAGATGTAGTCGTTTTTGGTGCTGATCATGACGTGTTTATAGAAAGTGCTCTCGTTCAAATTGCAGGAAGAGCGGGGAGAAGTAAGGATGATCATAACGGTAAGGTACTTCTTTTTCATTACGGTAAATCACTCAGTATGATACAAGCAATCAATCACATAAAGAACATGAACAAGGAGGCTGGAATTTGAGTTATTGCCTGTACTGTCATGAATCATATTCTGAGGCTTGGTCATGGGAAGCGCTGATCGGCTTAAAGCAATCACCACTATTGTGCCAAGACTGTGAAGGAAGGTTAGTGCGGATTAACGGTGAGATATGTAGAATATGCGGTCGGGACTTTTCAGTATTTCCCGAGCAATATCGACAGGGTGATAGTTGCTTTGACTGCATTCGTTGGGAGGAAAACGAGGATTGGAACGGCATTCTACAGCAAAATCGGTCACTTTATGTCTATAACGACTATATGAAAGAAATCATAGCTAAGCTGAAATATCGTGGAGATGCTGAAATCGTTAAAGCCTTTTATCCAGTAATGAGTTCAGAATTTAAAAGGATTTCTCGTAATACAATTTTTGTTCCCATTCCTTTAAGTGAGGAGCGACATTATGAAAGAGGGTTTAATCAATCTGAGCTTTTGGCAGAAGGATTGAATAAGTCAGTAGAAAACCTATTAAAGAGAAAAACACATGAAGAGAAACAAAGTAAAAAAACGCGTGAGGAGCGTTTGTCCCAAAAAGAGAACCCGTTTGAGGTTGTAGACTCTAATAAAGTAAAAGAGCAGAAAGTCATTCTAGTGGATGATGTCTACACAACAGGAAGCACTTTACGTTATGCGGCAAAAGTCCTGATTGAAGTAGGAGCGAAAGAAGTATCATCAATTACCCTAGCACGATAAATAAAACGAATGACCTGTTAAAACTCGCTCGCTCAAATCCGATATATACAGAAGATAGAAGTGTTAAGGAGCGGGAAGCGATATGGACAATTTAATGAACTGTCCGCAGTGCGGCAAACTTTTTGTGAAATATATACGTGAACAGTGTGATACGTGCTTTCGAGAAGAAGAACAGGATTATGATAAAGTTTATCGATTTCTTAGAAAAAGTGAGAATCGAAAGGCCACAATCGTAGAAGTGAGTGAATCAACAGCGGTTGCTGAGAGTAAGATCATCTATTTCATACACCAAGGAAGAATTCGTGTAAAAGGATACCCGAACTTCACATACCCGTGTGATGGCTGCCAAGCGCCAATTAACGATGGCCGCTTATGCGAGGAGTGTAAAACTCGTATCAAATCAGAGCTCTCGATTGAGGACTTGATCAGAAGAAAACAAGAAGAAGCATTACCTTCTTACCATACTGATGACAATTAACCTAATTTCTTTTCATTACTTAAAGATTTTTATGATTTAGCCGATACATTAAATAGATTAAAGTCTCTAAATGAGGTGACTAAAAATGCGAATTAATCATTTTAACTCTATTCAAAATAACCCATACACAAAACAGGTGCCCCATATGAAAGATAATCATGTTAAGGCTGCATACAAAAAAGATGAGATTCAAATTTCTGATGAAGCAAAGAAACTATTGTCTTCCTCAAAATTTGAACAAGACCGGATGAATAAAGTGAATGAGATCAAACAACAAGTGGATAGCGGAACATATAAAGTCAATGTTTCTAAAACAGCAGCTTCCATTATTCAACATTACAAGCAGGTATAGGGAGGATCTCATGGAAACGGCACAGATGACATCACTTCTTGAACGTTTGTTACAATCCCACACAGATCTTCTAACTCTTGGAGAACGGAAAACAGAAGTGCTTAAATCAGGAGATATGAAGTCACTAGATATTTTGTTAAAAGAAGAAGACCTTCAAGTGAAGAAACTGCAACAAATCGAAAAAGAAAGACTTGTTAAGTTCGCGAATGTCACGTTAGGTGATGTTTTAGAACAAGTAGAAGAACCTGAAAAAGAACGATTGTTGAACCTGCAAAACAGACTGGTTGATCTCTATGATGCATTAAAGAATAGAAACCAACTCAATCAAGAGTTGCTAGAGCAGTCACTTCAATATGTGAATATGTCACTTAGTATGATGCAACCTCAAAGTGAACCGGTTACCTATAACCAGACGAAAAAAAATCCTTATCAGAATACCGCAGCATCACTTTTTGATTCAAAAGCTTAAACCTACGGAGGAATTACAATGCGCTCAACCTTTCATGGATTAGAAACAGCCCGTCGAGGAATGTTTACACAGCAAACAGCTCTTCAAACGACAGGTCACAACATAGCAAATGCGAATACTCCAGGGTATAGCCGTCAAAGAGTGAACTTTGTTCAAACTGAAGCGTATCCGGCTGCGAGCATGAACCGTCCGCAAATTCCTGGGCAGATGGGAACGGGTGTCGCGGCTGGATCGGTACAGCGTGTTCGCGAAGGATTTCTTGATACTCAGTTTCGAGGAGAGAACAACAAGCTTGGGTATTGGGATGCGAGAAGTGAAGCGTTAGAGAAGATGGAAGACATCATGAATGAACCATCTGACAATGGTTTGGCGAAAACCCTTGACCGCTTTTGGCAATCACTTCAAGATCTATCAGTTAACCCTGAAGATTCAGGTGCACGTTCGGTTGTGCGCCAGCGTGGATTGGCAGTAGCAGAAACGTTTAATTATCTATCCAACTCACTAACTTCCATTCAAGATGACATAAAGTCGCAAGCAAATATCACGACAAAAGAGATCAATGCTCTACTAGACGATATCCAAAGCATTAATAAACAGATCAGTGAGGTTGAGCCACACGGCTATCTTCCAAACACACTCTACGATGAGAGAGATAGTTTAGTAGATCGTTTATCCACTCTACTAAATGTAGAAGTTACTACAAAACCAAGTGGCGGCAAACCAGATCCACTAGCTGCCGGACTTTATGATATTAAGATGAAAGATAAAGATGGTACTGAGTTCACATTAGTAGATTCTGCAAGTGGAACGGTTAAGCATCTTTCAATTAAATATGATGATGCAGCAGGTGGAAATGGATTAGCTGATAGTGTGGAAGTGGGCGGTGTTCCGATTACTATCAGTAAATTTGCGGGCGGTAAGCTACAAGGTTTGATAGAGTCCTATGGTTATAACGACAATGGTTCTGTTAAAGGAATCTATCCAGAAATGCTTGCAAACCTTGATCAAATGGCTTTTCAGTTTGCGACAGAATTTAATGAAGTTCACTCTAATGGGTGGAGTTTATCGGAGATTGAGGCAAATGCTCATACCGGCTATAACTTCTTCGACCTTGGAGGAGTGACTGACTCAGTAAATCCTAATGGTGCAGCAAAGTTACTCAAACTTCATGATGACATGAAGGAGTTGGATAACATCGCAGCTGCGACTAACAAGTTTGGTGGGGATGGAAGTAACGCATTACTTCTAGGTGATGTAAAAAATGCGCCACTAAATTTCCCCGGTAGTAAATCATCCTTACAAAGCTTTTATGAAGGCGCAATCGGGAAGATGGCAGTTGATGCACAGCAAGCTGTTCGTTTAACGAACAACTCAGCTGTATTGACGGATTCCGTTCAACAACGCCGCCTGTCTGTAAGTGGTGTTTCTCTAGATGAAGAAATGACAAACATGATTCAGTTTCAACATGCATATAACGCATCTGCTCGAAACATTACAGTAATCGACGAGATGCTAGACAAAATCATTAACGGCTTGGGTGTCGGCGGAAGGTAGGTGCAAGTAAATGCGTGTAACGCAATCGATGTTATCTAATAATATGCTACGCCATATAAGTAAAAGCTATGAAAGTATGGCCAAAACACAAGAACAATTAACAACAGGTAAAAAGATTAGCCGTCCATCGGATGATCCGGTCGTTGCGATGAAAGGCATGACATACCGAACAAACTTAACCGAGGTTGAGCAATACAAGCGTAACCTATCTGAAGCGTACAACTGGATGGAGAATAGTGATGCTGCACTTGATAAAGCAACAAGTGTGATGCAACGAATTCGTGAGTTGACCGTTCAGGCAAGTAACGGAACCTATGAAGAATCTCAAAAAGGTATGATTGGAAAAGAGATTGAGCAATTAAAAGAACATCTCGTTTCCATCGCCAACACACAGGTTGCAGGGAAGTACATTTTTAATGGAAATGATACTACGAATAAACCAGTTGATCTCAGCGAGACACCATCTGTTTCGGAAAATAAAAATTCAGTTAATCTAGCATTATCTCAAGGTATTGAAGTAGCAGTTAACATCAACCCTAAAAACGTATTTACACATACGGCTGGTCCACCTGAAAGTGGTTTATTTGGGGATATTAATGAATTGAAGAAAGCCCTTGAAAGTACTTCAGGAGAAGACATTGGTGGATTTTTAGATAAGTTAGATTCACATATTAATAACTTAGTTGCCGAACGTGCTGAACTAGGGGCAAGATACAATCGTGTAGAACTAATTGATGCTCGAATTGGCGAGCAAGAAGTCATAGCGAATCGTATACTTTCTGATAATGAAGATGCGGATATCGAGCGTGTGATTACAGATCTAAAGATGCAAGAGAGTTTACACCGTGCGGCATTAGGGGTTGGATCTCGCATCATGCAACCGACACTTATGGACTTTTTACGATAAATCTAAGAGAGCTATCCTTGTGATAGCTCTTTTCTTGCAATTAAACCTTTTGGAGGGATCAATAATGAATGTTCCTCAACTTAGATTAGAATCAACGAATGCTAGAATAGGACTACAAACACAGAAGCCTGTTCAAGAAATCCAACAAGCTCCTGCTGATTTGCAAATCAAACAGCCAAAAGCAGAACTAGAAGTGAATCGAACACCAAGTCAGTTAACCATCGATCAAACAGAAGCTTGGGCTGATATGGATTTAAAACACATTTCACGGAGAATAGAAGAGTTTGCACAACAAGGATATGAGGATTGGCTAACAGGCCTAGCTCGCATGTCTCAAGAAGGCGATGACTTGATGAGTGTAGAGAACGGTGGCAACCCAATTGCGGAACATGCGAAAATGAACAGTGAAAGTCCGATGTATGAATTTAACATCGGCTTTATTCCAAGAGCAAATAGTGTGAAAATTAATTATCAACCAAGTAAAGTTCAACTAAATTGGCAGACTCACAAACCAGAGATTGATGTTACGATTAATAGACCACAGCATCAGTACACTCCTGGTAAGGTAAACGTTAGTATGGAACAAATGCCTTCTTTAACAATTAATTTGACTGCATAATAACCAAAAAGGTAAAGGGTGATTGCGATGATACTTCATACAAAATTTGAAGAAATTATAGAGATATGTGAGGAAGATATATTACGTTTTGAACAAGGTTTACCTGGTTTTGAAGACGAAAAACACTTTGTTCTTCTTCCGATGGAAGGAACTCCATTTTCAACACTTCAATCGGTGTCCACTAAAGAATTAGCTTTTTTTACTACAAATCCTTTTTTGTTCTTTAAGGATTATGATTTTGAATTAATAGAATCGGTACAAAAACAATTAAAGATAGAAGAAGAATCTGATGTGTTGGTTCAGGTCATCTTAACGATTCAAGAACCACTAGAAAAATCGACAGGTAATCTTCAAGCACCAGTAGTGATTAATGTAAAGGAAAACTTGGCAAAGCAAGTGGTATTAACTGATAACAAATACCGAACAAGACATGTATTATTAGAAACTAGCATTGTCGGACAGGAGGGTTAACGAATGCTTGTATTAACCCGAAAATTACAAGAGGTGATTAAAATTGGGGAAGATATTGAATTAACTGTGTTATCCATAGATGGTGATCAAGTAAAATTAGGAATTTCGGCTCCTAAACAGATAGAGATTCATCGTAAAGAAGTCTTTCTATCTATCCAACAAGAGAACAGCCAAGCAGCGAGCACTTCAATTAACACATTCCAAGCATTAAAAAAGTTAAAAAACACGTAAAACCCATTAAAGATGTTTCTAATTACTCCGATATAACGAATGTAGGAACAAGCAGTACTTTTAACGGCCGTAAAAGTACGCGTGTTTCATTAAAAGAATCCAACCACAAGGACGTGGGCGGAACACATTCAAGGAGGAAATTAAAAATGAGAATTAATCACAATATCGCGGCGCTTAACACTTATCGTCAGTTGAACAGTGCAGCTACTGGTCAGTCAAAATCAATGGAAAAGCTATCTTCGGGTCTTCGTATTAATCGTGCTGGTGATGATGCAGCTGGTCTTGCCATTTCTGAAAAAATGCGAGGCCAAATTCGTGGTTTGGACATGGCATCCAAAAATGCTCAAGATGGTATTTCATTAATTTCAACTGCTGAAGGTGCATTAAACGAAACTCACGATATACTTCAACGTATGCGTGAATTATCTGTACAATCTTCAAACGATACTAATACAATTGATGATCGTAAAGAAATACAGAAAGAAATAGACCAGCTTACTTCAGAACTAGATCGAATTGGTAATACAACTGAATTCAATACAAAAAAACTTATTAACGGTGGAGCCTCTGTTAGTGGTTCAGTAGCTGACACTGATGCTGGTGATGCAGCGAAACTTAGTATTATTGGTGGTACAGGTGACACAACTGCAGGAGCTTCCATTACACTTAGTGCTTCGACAGTAGCAACTGCTGCTACAGACGCTACTACAGCAACATTTGCTCTTTCTACAACTGCATTAGGTGCGGCTTCATCAATAACAATCAATGGTACGAAATTTGATTTTGCAGCTACTGATACTGTTCAAAATGCTTTAGATGCCATTAATGATGCGGGTATTGGTGTTAAGGCTTCTCATACTGATGGTGCAGGAATCTCTTTAGTGACTAATGACAAAGGGAGTTCTGCAAAATTCACAGTGAATGCTGTTAGTGGGGCATTAGCAGGGTTAGCGACAGCAAGTGGTAGTGATGCAACAGTTACTGCAGCGTCAGGCTTTACAAGCTATAAAGCAGAAGGAGATACTGTGACAATACTAGATGGTGCAGCAAAAGGTTTAGAGCTAAAAGTTAATGGAGCTCTTTCAAACGTCGCTAACACCACTGTTACTGTGACATCAAATGGAACTTTAAATTTACAAATTGGTGCGAATGAAAACCAAGAAATGAACATCTCTATTAAAGATATGAGAGCAGCTGCTTTAGGGGTAGATGGTCTAGATGTAACTGCTCAATCAGGAGCTTCTACAGCAATTTCAACTTTGGACAAAGCAATCCAATCAGTATCAGCAGAACGTTCTAAATTAGGGGCATATTCAAACCGTTTAGAGCATTCAATTAATAACTTGAACACATCTTCAGAAAACCTAACTGCTGCGGAATCTCGTATCCGTGACGTAGATTATGCTTTAGCTGCTTAAGTAGTGACAAGCACAGTCGTCCTGGCTGGTAACGGCTAGAGATCATAATTGGGTGAATTGCTGGAAACCCCTTAGAGCTTTTCTTGCCACAACGTAGTTGGAAACGACAAGCGTGATGGCTTTAACAAAAGAAGAGATTGGGCAATCAGCAGCCAAGCTCCTGTCTTGAAAGAGTGGAGAAGGTTCAACGACTAGGATAGACCATCTAAGGCGAAAGCTATGGTGATGAAATCCGTAGGTGAAACAATGGTCATCAGCATTGTGAATCCGAAGTGCCCAACCCCTACTTTTATAGAGGGTGAAGATATAGTCTGGTCATTTATAAAAGTAAATGTTCGCACGATGGCGAAAGAAATGATGAACCAAACGAAGAATTCTATTCTATCTCAAGCAGCACAAGCAATGTTGGCTCAATCGAACCAAATGCCTCAAGGAGTTTTACAACTCTTAAGGTAATGGTGAGAAGGGCGTCTAACTTGGTAACGGGTTAGAGTACGACTGGGTGAATTGCTGGAACTTCCTTAGAACCTTTTATCCCACAACGTGACTGGAAACGGTGAGCGTGACGGGTTGAAAAATAAAAGGATTGGATAATCAGCAGCGAAGCTCCTAAGAGGAAACTCTGGAGAACGTTCAACGACTAGGAGATACTGTCTAAGGCAAATGCTATGACAATGAACTCCGTAGGGCGGTTAATCCGTTCGAAGTGCCCAGCCCCTTAAATGTAAGGGTGAAGATATAGTCTATTCTATGATCGAAAGACATAGTCGCGAAGCAAGCGAACCAACAACCACAAGGAGTTCTTCAACTTCTTCGTTAAAAAGAAAGGTCGTCTGTAATCAGGCGACCTTTTTGTAATTTAGATAAAATTGAAAGGAATTAGCTATGCTTTTTTATTGTGAATCTTATGTTCGTGATACTCTTTTAATCTTAGACGTTAAAGATATTGATGAACTTTCCAAATGGTGGGGGATTATGGAATTCCAAAACTGGAATTCATCTGACAAGAGATCGTTAATAGAAATAAAAGATATCAAGTGTCCCCCTTATCATGGACCTAGAGAAGGTTATTGGTACAAGTTAAATCGTAATTTTTGGGAGGATTTTGAGTTTGATTTTGAAAAGTATTCATTTGAACAAAAAAATAAATCTTTGATTTTCAGAGTGTCTGCTACTTATAAACCTAAAGAGGAATGTAATTTTTATAGTTATAAGGTGGCAAATATAGATGAAAAATAATTACTTTAATATAGAAGCAAACAGCGAGTTAGAATTGAATATTATAAAAGTAGGACACGGTAACTGGAACGAAATTAGAAGTGGAAAAACAAGAATATTTTATGATACAGGAGCTGACAAGCGCTGGAGACAGCTTTCTATTAGAGACTTAATTGATACTATGGATATTAGAAACGACCACGATATTCATATTGTCATTAGTCATTGGGACGTTGATCATTACCATGCTTTATTGGAATTTGAAAGTAAGCATTTTAAAAGAATTAAAAGCATTATAGCACCTTCTAATCCCCCAAAAACAAATACGTGTACTAATGTAATACAGCTACTAAAACTAAATAATGTTCATTTAGAATTTATAAAGCCAGTTTCTGTTTCAAATGGTCCATTAAAAGAAATAAAGTTGGGACTTTACAGGTTTGATAATATAATAGACGTATATAGAGCAACTAATACAAAGAATAGAAATCAAGGAGGGATTGTACTACTTGTTAAAGGGAAGAATTGTGATGCATTATTAACTGGAGATCATCATTATTCTAAACTATATAAATATATATTAAATGGTTATAGTAACAATGATAAGCCCTTAATTTTTATTACTCCACACCACGGAGGATATGCAGGAAAATGGGATATCAATAACTGGAAACAACTAAATATCCGTGAAGTTGCTATTTCATATTGTCAAAGTAATCCTTATAATCATCCAACCAGGGACAATTTATCAAAATTAATTACTTTAAATAATGGTAATGTAAGTTGTACTACAAGAAGGACATTGAATTATCTTTTATAAAAATATAAGACATCCAAAGGGTATGACACCGCACAATAAATCTTACAAATATGGTAGAACGATCTGTTCAACCCAATTTAATAATTGATCTGAAACTGTTAAAAATTTTAATAAGGATTTTATTTATTTTAGAAAACACCAGTGGACAATCTCACTTACTCTCATTCCGGTGACAGCCTGACATTTCGAAATTTCTACAATTTGGTGGGGTTGCAAGATCACTTGATAACTATAATTAATCTGTTTTTTCATATCCAAGTTCTTGAGCACACGACAATACAGGCCAATGTATTTTGTTTCGTCACTCAGAAGTTCAATCTTTAATCTTAATGATAATAATGCTTCCTGAATTTCCTTTGTTGGGGAGGTTAGTTTAATAGGAAGGTAAATAGTAGTTCTTTTAGGAGTCATCACATTGCTTAATGAACTTTTAAGCAGTGTTTTTCTATACATACAACTTACTAGGTAAGGTTGTACTAACTTCAAAAAGTAGTGTATTTGCATCTTGTTGTATATCACTAATCGTTTTGCTTTATCTATCTTAAATTCAAGGAGAAATTTTTCATTCAATATAGAGCATAAGCGTTTTAATTCCAAGGGAGTAAATGATTCTGTTGAGAGGATAATCTTTGATGGTTGTCCGTTTACTATTTTTAAATGACCGTCATCCATAAACCACCAAGCTAATGAAGTTCTTGTGAAGTGAGTTTGTAAAAGATGAAAGGGAATGATTTTCACACCGGAGGGATACCAAAGTTGTTTTAGTAGTTCTAGAGCTGGATGAGTATGAGATTGTGCATAATAGCTTTCTGTGAATCCATTTGTTATTCGAGCATCTTTCACTTTTCTGTATTTAATCGTCGGAAAAGAAATATGGGCTGCTAGTAGATCTCTAGAATGCGCGCACCATTGCTTATCTTGTAACTTATGAGAAAAACGTAATCGTGGACGTTTGTTCTTTTCAATCGTCAAATTACCATCCCCTAATAACTTACCGATCAACATAGAGATTGCGTACGCAGGTAATAGTTTACTTACATCTTCAACTAAGTCAGTCTCCATACAAACCTCCTAAAGTTATCTTTTCTATATTTTACTAAATTCCGACAACCCCTGTCGCTATTTGCAACACATTTTTTAGCAACTTTCTCTCTTTTTCGGGGTATACTCCTTTAGTAGAGAGGAGTGAAGGTGGATGGATTGGGTAATTCGGTTTCAGTCTCATTTGTGGATTTGTATCTGTTTGGCTGTGTTTAATGCGGCTGATGCTTTGTTTACTCACCGTGTTCTTTTAAAAGGTGGAAAAGAGCTGAATCCATTGATGAGCCAGTTGTATGCGATTGATCCTGTTCTCTTTTTACTCGTGAAATTTATCTTCTCTTACCTCATTCTTGCAGTTGGCCTTGTTCCTTTACACAGAAGGGTACAGTGGTTGTTGCTACTTGCTTTTGTCGTTTATACACTTGTCATTGGTTGGCATGTCTTTATCAATATCTACTATATCAAATAGAAAAGCTCTCCCAGATGGGAGAGCTCTTATTGTGCGTCTCTATTTAATTGTGTAACGGATAGGTCTTTGACTTTTGGAAGTCCTTCAGGTGGGTTTTGGATCAGTTCCGGATTATAAATAATTCTGAGCCGAGACTTATCAGGTGAGATTTGATGCTGATTGGATTGGAAATTATACGAACCATCTCCTCGTTCATCGTCGTCCCCTGAATTTGAGGTAACTTTTCCTCTTGTCGCGTTCAGCACAACTTTTCTTCCAAACACGCCTCCTTGAATCTCAACATTAGAACCTACTCCATAGATCTCCATCAAATCTTCTGAGTAGAAGAACCCTCTGACAATATTAGGGGTATCTCCGTAAACATTGTTATTTGATATAAGGATAGATTCTTTACCAAAAAGAACTAATGATTTTTCTATATTATTTAGATCTCGAATTCCTTGTAATTTAGAGAAACGGATTGTGGTTTTACCTGTTACATAAATCGTTGAGTTGAATTTAACGTTTGCTCCCCAAATGGTAAGATCGCCATCTACAAATATAGGGCCATCAATTTCGAACTTTGGATAGTTATCTGTGTTGTAGTTGTTAATGGAAGGATTTCCAATCGTCACGTTACCTCCCAGGTAAGCACCATCCTTAAAGGTTAACTTACTCCACTTTGTAATATCTTGCGTACCTGTTATTGTAATTTTTCTGTTTGTCGATTTATCTTTTGTGCTCAACCGTTTAAAGGCGAAACTGCCGTCAATTTTCACGTTGTTGTCAGAGTTAATAAATACGTTATCATTTTCATACTTTTTGCGAAGTTGCTCTTGGTTAGCATTATTATTAAAGTTAGCATCATTCACCTTGTTTACTGTAAACGAGTTTGTTGTTTTGTCTGTGAAAAAGTACAAACTCTTTTGATCGGTAATCTTAATAGGCGCAAAGTTTGGAACACGTGTCTCAATAATAGGTACGTATTTTTTATTGCTATCTGTATACCTAGTAAATGCAGAGGCAACATTTTCCTTGTTGACTCTTTGATAGCCATACCATGATGAAAAGCCTGTTTCACGGATGTGATAATAATAGTGACGATCAACTGGTTGTTTATATAGATTTCCAGGAAGGATGAGATGGGCAGCTTTACCGTTCTCACCTTCTATGCTAGGAAAGTCAGACTGTACCCAACCATATCCTGTACCCACAATCCCTTTATCCTTCGTTATGAGGTTGCGCTCTACATAAAGATCACCTTTTATAGCGACCCCGCCATGTAGAAACATATTTCCATCATCGCTAAGCGGCGTACAGCCTATGATACCTTTACATGGATTGTAAGAACCTACAGCGTATTTTAAAGCTTCAGGAACTTGTTTCGCACCAAGTTTAATGGTGGAAATTAATGTTCTTTTCTTACCATTTACTACTGCTTCACTATGTAATGTCATGGTTTGTGTAAGGTCTTCTGGATCAGAAGATGTTTTTTGACGGTTGTATATCTTTACTTTTAGCGTTCCCTCATCAGATGGTAATGATGCTGTTGAAAGAAAGTCTGAGGCGGCATTTCTAACTTCGTACTTGTTTAATAATGTAACGAGTGCAGGTTCAAAATCTTTTACCGGTAGTCCGGCTAGTGCTTGTGTTTGTGTTTCGAGATAAGCTGACAGGTAATCAATTCCTTTTTCAGCAAGTTCAATAGACTGAACTTGTGTTTCGCGAGCATCTGTTTTCTTTAGACCGCTAAACGTAGTAGAGATTAATGAAAGTCCGCCAACAGTGAAGATCACAATCATTAGGAGTACGATAATTAAAGTGTTACCTTTTTGAGAAAGCAAGTTCTTCATCATTATTCCTCCATCAGTCCAAATTGGCTTTGTAATGAGAGTGGTTTGGCACTTGTGTTACTTTTACTCTTCACATTTAATATAATCTTTACGCTTGTACCTACCTTTAAGATAGAGGAATCTTTGAAATCAAATTTTCCTGAGCTGATGCGCTCACCGTTAATGACAGGTTCATTTTCGATAAAGCCTACCGTAACAGGTGATGTCTTTTCATAGATTAAAAGATTTCGATTACCTGCGGAAATATCTTTTACTTTTGTTGAAGGTGCCGTGTAAAGGGAGTCCATGATCTGTGACATAACGAGATCCGCTTCGTCTCGAATCAAAGTTTCATTATATATCTTGTTCTCGGTATTTAAGCCACCTACTAAAACGAAATAGATAACTGTGCCGATAACAGCAAAGAGAAAGAGAGAAAGAAGAGATTCGATTAAAGTAAGTCCTTTTTGGTTAAGCAGCTTAGTCAGCATTTTTTACATATCCCTCCACAGCTGTTGTTCGCATCTTGTTATTCATTTCATATTTTATGGTTACTTTGACTGGAAATAATTTAACTAGCAGTTCATTTGCCGATTGACGCTGTACATCAATCTCAACGTTATAAGGAATATTATTGATTGTTACTTCGTATAGGTTCTGACATTCTGTTGTTTCGCACACTGTCTTTTTGTATGTACCAACAGCAGATGAAATATCGAATGAGGAATAATCATGTTGTACTCTTTCAAGTGTCATTCTAGCAAGATTCGTAGCTACAAGCTTGTTATTGTTTCCTGAAGAGATTTGGTTGGCTTGGTTGTAAAATTGAGAGATTCCAATAACAGAAACAGAAAGAATGGTCAGAGATAGTAATACTTCTATTAATGAAAAGCCTTTTTCTGAAAGCATAATTTCAACCTCCGACATAAGTTGTGGTTCTATTGAACTATGTAATTCTATCTTTCTATATATTATACAATATTCTTCAGAAAAATTTGTTATTAATGGATGATTTTTAGTAAAAATGTAGTATTATAGGATTTAATAGCTAATTATGGAATTGAGGAGAAGTCATTTGATATCATTCATCATCTTACTTTTATTTACGTTGATCGTAAGTCCTGTCTTATATTTTTATCCACCAAACATTCCATTGAAATTAAAGATGACTCTTTTAGGAATAGCATTTTTGCTTGCATTGGGAGGGTTATTTGTTTTTGATATCTTATCGTACTGGCTATCTGTAGCAGCGATTGTTGCGATTGCATTTATTGCTTCATATCTAGCAGAAAAGCGGTTAGATCTTATTGATACAAACGGTGAAAAGACGGAGATCATCCTTTCTTTTTCAGATGACGTAGAGTTGGCTGACCCGAAAAGAGAAGACATCCTTACGTCTGATATGAACAGTGCACAAGATGTGGAGAGCGCTGTAACTCTTGAAGAACTGCCTGTTGAAAAAGAGATTCCAGAGTTACATCGTGAAGCGGAAGCATTAAATGAGCAGGCTATTGAGGATTTTAATTTGGAAAAAGTAGAAGAATTGGAAGTTCTGCAAGAGCTTAAGATTGAAGTGATCGAGCCGGAAGAAGTAGAGCCGGAAGTATTATTAGAGGCTAATGAAATTGAGGAGATTCAAGAAGTTATAGCACCAATCGGAGACCTGACCGAAGAGGAGTTTGCCTTTCTTTCAGAAGGAAGAGAAATTATTCTAGAAGAGGGTATAGATAGCTCTAATCCGACCGATATAAATGATGAAGAAATGATCATCCAGCGTTCAGCATTGTTAGATGAACTTGAAGAATTAGAAGAAACAACAGCTGTAGTTGAAAATTCTTCAGAAATTCATTGCGTAGAAGAGGAAGAAGAATTAGAAGCGTTTGAAGATAGTAAAGCAGAAGAAGTAGAACAGGAAATCGCTGAAATACAGCTAGAAGAAGCAACTTTAATACCAGATACTCATCCAATTGACGAGACAAAAGTGACTAATGATGAATCACTTGTTTTACATGAAGAGATGCTTAAAGAAATTGATATGGATGAGTTAGAAGTTATTTCTAAAGAAGAATTGGACACAGTCATGGTAGTTTCTGAGCAAACAGAAGTTCTTGATGATACAAACAAGATTTCAGCAGAAGAAGAGGAAGCATTAGATGAAGAAGATCATGCTAAACCATTAGTTGTGGAAGCAGAACATCATGAAGAAGTTATTCTTGAATCTAATGAATTACTAACTAATGAAGAAGCGCTAGAGGATGAAGTTGTAATAGAAGAAGTTATATCTGTAGAACAAAAGGATATGGATGTTGATGTACAAGATATGCTATTGAATACCTTGACATTTTATCAAGTACAGGCTGATACAGAATCTTATGAGGACATGCTTCAGTCGATTCTAACTCAAGCATTATCAAATAAAGATTTTTACTTGTTCTCAAAGTTTTTACTAGAGTCTTATATGGCGAGAAACAACATCGAAAAGTCTCAATCTATGCTTGATAAGATGAGAGAAAGACTCGATAGCTATCCTGTAATTATGGAAGAGATTGATAGATACGCTGGTAGTTTAAACGTTAAGAAGTAAAAAAACACAGCATAATTTAAAAACATAAAGGGTTGGGTGAGTGTAATGAAAAGAAGTAATCAGTTTATCGGACTGCCTATTATCAGTATCGCTGATGGAGCAGAGGTCGGTCATGTTAAGTCTTTAGTGGTGAATCCAAAACAAGGAACAGTCGATTTCCTAACAGTAGAACATCCAGATTGGCAGATCAGTGTTCGTGCGGTTCCTTTTAAAAAGATCGTTGGTGTAGGAGCATTTGCCGTAATGATCGAAGACAGTACATCCATATTTGATCTGACAGAGATCCCGATTGCGAACGAACTGGTACAAAAGAAAATCGGTGTTGTTGGAGCGAAGTTGATTGATAAGAAGGGTCAACTCGTTGGCGAAGCTTCAGAGTTTTTCATTAACGATGATAACGGTGTGATCCTTGGGGTAGAACTTTCTATGCCATCAAAGAAGGTTGTTTTAGCTGCAGATGAACTCATCACATATGGTCGTGATCTAATCGTAGTTAAAGAGGAAGCACAATTAAATTTCCTTGATAAACCAGAATTATTACTGAATGATCAATCAGAAATAGAGGAAGTAGCACCACAGTTAGCAATAGAAGAACAAGTTGTTGAAAAAACGGAAGAGAAAACAACTGATCATTTACAAGAAAAGCAGCTCGTGCTGTTAACTGGAAGAACAACAACAAAAGATATATTTGAAAGAAATGGCGAGCTGTTATTTCCGAATGGAACAAAGCTTCAAAAAGAAGATGTAAAAAAAGCACAAGAGAAAGGTCCTGCCGTTCTAGCTGAACTATCCATGAACGTAGTAGGCTAAAAGGCGAGCTATGGCTAAAAGAGAATTCAATCCAAAAAGCTTTCTCATGATATTTTTATCCCTTAGCCTTGCAGCTCTCTTTCTTTTCTTCTCAAGCACCTTTGCTACAGACGTATACTCTAATATTTTCGAAGAGGAAAGGTTCGGTAAGGGGGTCATGTTAGGTCCTATTTCACTTCATGATGCTACAAATGAAGAAGCATTGAGTCTTGTTAAAGACAAAATTAACAATTGGAAGCAAGGACATCCTGTCTTTCTTGTTTATAACGAGCAAAAAGCTCAGATCAGTTCGGACGCTTGGATGTTTCAGCCAGAAGATAGTCTGAAGAAAGTTTCGGGTACAACTAATAAGCTTATCGTCGAACTAAATGAAGACTCCGTTATGGATTCGGTAGCCCAATTAAAAGTTGCTGGTTTAGAAGATTTACTTATTAAAGAGATGTTGATAGCTCATCTGAAACAGATTGGAGCAGATCTTAAGACGAACAATCTGGAAATTGACATTAGTGAATTTCTTACTACATTCGGTCAAGCGGAGGAAGTTGTCAGCCAAGGTACCATCAAACTTCCTGGAGAGCACATTTTGTTAGAAGACTGGATACAGAGCTTAGAAGGATATGAAATTCAGCCAGGAAAGACGTTCTCTCTCATAAAAGCGATCGAAGAAGTTGGTTTGAGTGCACAAGATTCGATCGACATAAATGTTTTAGCTAGTGCTACCTATACAGCGGTGCAAAAAACGAACTTTACTATTGTTGAACGACATACTTCAAGAGAACTTCCGGATTACGCTGCGTTAGGATATGAGGCGTATGTAAAGCCTCAAGAGATGGACTTTGCATTTGAAAATCCGAATGCGACTTCTTACAAACTTGAGTTTGCTATCGATCAAGGAAATTTAGTTGTTTCCATTGTCGGTGTTCCGCTTACATACACATATACCGTAAAAGTGGATAAGCAGGTTTTTAAACCGAAGACGATCATTCATTTTAATGATCAGCTAGCTGACATCTTTAGTTCTGTTGTCATTAACGGCGGAAGAGAAGGCTACCTTGTGACGGTCTATCGAGAATCCTTCGGTAAAGGTGGAGAGGAAATAGAATCCCTTAAGCTTTCAGAGGATTTTTACCCGCCTAAACACCGTATTGAGGAAAGGGGCTATCCAGTCGAGGAGGAAGAGGTAACAGATCCGGCCATTCCTGAGAATGGTGTGCCAGGTATGCCTTATCCTTATCCAGGATATCCTTACCCAACGAATCCTCTTGATCCTAATAACCCAGTCACTCCAGGCATTCCTAGTAATCCCGATACGAAAAATCCGCCTGAGACACCAACTGGAGATGAGGATAAAAAAGAGGAAGATTCGAAGAAACCTCCGACCGATGTTGGAAAAGAAAACGGTGGTGAGAAGACGTGATCGTTCAGAAAAAGCGCCTAGGTGATCTTTTAGTAGAGTCTGGTCTTATTACAGAAGAGGTTTTACAGCAAACGTTAAAAGACAAAAGAAGTAACCAAAAGCTTGGAGATGCTTTTATTGAAAAAGGATTGCTTACCGAACAGCAATTAATAGAAGTTCTTGAGTTTCAGCTAGGGATCCCACACATCAGTCTGTACCGCTATCCAATTGAAGAGCAAGCGGTTGCAATCGTTCCAAGAGATTTTGCGAGACGACACTTCCTCATGCCTGTTAAGAAGGAAGCCGATAAGCTCTTCGTCGCCATGGCTGATCCAATGGACTTTACGGTTATTGATGACCTGAGACTCACTACCGGCTTCCAGATTGAGAGAGCGATATCTGCTAAAGACGATATCATTCGTGCTCAGAAGAAGTTTTATGATATAGATGATTCGATGGAAGAGTTTCTAGATCTTCTTCCACAAGGAACTTCGCTAAAAGACGATAGTCGGATGACTGAAGAAGATTCACCTGTTGTAAAGCTCGTGAACCAGATCATTCAGCAAGGTGTTCAACTTAAAGCAAGTGATATCCATTTTGATCCGCATGAAACCAAATTAGTCGTTCGCTACCGAATTGACGGGATGTTAAAAACAGAGCGAAGTCTTCCGAAGCATATGCAAAATATGCTCACCGCTCGTATAAAAATCATGGCGAATCTGAATATTACGGAAAGCCGTCTGCCTCAAGATGGCCGAATAAAAATGAATTTGGACATGCATCCTGTTGATCTGCGTGTCTCCACACTTCCGGCTATCTATGGTGAAAAAATCGTTCTACGTATTCTAGATCTCGGCAGTTCATTAAACAAGCTTGAGAACCTTGGTTTTAACAAGTTGAACATGCAGCGTTTTGAAAAGCTGATTAAGCAACCGAACGGCATCATTCTAATCACTGGGCCAACAGGATCAGGTAAATCTTCTACGTTGTATGCGACGTTAAATAAGTTAAACACTGAGGAAGTAAACGTGATTACGGTTGAAGATCCTGTTGAGTATCAGCTCGGCGGTATAAATCAGATTCAAGTAAATTCAGCTGTTGGACTAACATTTGCGAGTGGTTTAAGGTCCATTCTTCGTCAAGATCCTGATATCGTCATGGTCGGAGAGATTCGTGATACAGAAACCGCGGAAATCGCAGTTCGTGCCTCATTAACAGGTCACTTAGTGTTAAGTACGCTTCATACAAACGATTCTATTGCAACGATTGCTCGTTTAACGGATATGGGTGTGGAGCCATTCTTGGTGGCTGCGTCTTTATCTGGTGTTGTTGCTCAGCGCTTAGTTCGTAGAGTATGCCGTGATTGTAAACAAACGTATAAAGCAACAGAGCGTGAAAAAGAGATCTTCGCCAAACGTGGCATTAAAATCGAAGCCATTTCACGTGGTAAAGGCTGTGGAATGTGCAACATGACAGGTTATAAAGGTCGAATTGCTCTTCATGAGGTATTGGTGATCGACGAACATACCCGACAGCTCATCATGAACAACAGACCGATCATTGAGTTAAGAGATTACGCGATGAAAAATGGAACGATCTTCTTGATTGATGACGGGTTCCTAAAAGTGAAACAAGGCTTAACGACGACTGAAGAAGTCTTGCGTGTAGCCATCAATGAGTAGGTGCTGACATGAAGGAAAAGCTGGAACAATGGCTGAGAGCAGCCTTTCAATTAAAAGCATCAGATGTTCACTTGTCTGTCGGGATGCCTCCTGTTTTTCGAATTAACGGGGGACTGAAACGATACGGTAGTGAAGCATTAAAGCCAGAGGATACGGAACAGATTTCACAACTAGTCATCGATGAAAAGTATTATCCAGACTTTGAAGAAGCGGGAGAAATTGATATCTCTTATGGGATTCAAGGATTGTCGCGTTTCCGGGTAAACGCGTATCGTCAGCGATCTTGTGTGAGTCTTGCTTTTCGAATCATTCCAACATCCATTCCTAGTATGGAAGATCTGATGCTTCCTGAAAGTGTGCGGAAGATGGCGGGAAAACATCAAGGACTCGTGCTCGTTACTGGCCCAACAGGTAGCGGTAAGTCTACGACTCTTGCCTCGATGATCGATTTTATGAACCGGACGATGAGCCGGCACATAATTACGTTAGAGGACCCGATCGAGTACTTGCACAAACATCGAACGTGCGTAATCGACCAACGTGAAATTGGATTTGATACAAACAATTTCGCAAACGGTCTCCGCGCAGCACTTCGTCAAGACCCTGATGTGATTCTGCTCGGGGAAATGCGGGATCTGGAAACCATTGCGACCGCTATTACGGCAGCGGAAACGGGTCACCTTGTTCTAGGCACGCTACATACGACAAACGCATCATCAACGATCGATCGAATCGTCGATGTGTTTCCACCGGAACAACAAGGACAGATTCGAATTCAGTTAGCGTCCGTATTAGTCGGTGTCATGTCGCAGCGACTCCTTCCGACCAATGATGGTAAAGGAAGAAGAGCCATTACAGAGGTGTTAGTCAATACACCTGCTGTAGCGAACTTGATCCGTAATGAAAAGATTCACCAGATTCATAGTGTAATGCAGACGAGCAAGAACGCTGGGATGCATACGTTTGAGATGTCTGCCAAGGAAGCTCTTGAGCGTAACGAAGTTTCAAGAGAGTTCGTGGAGTCATATCTCCTGGAGAAAGGGGGATGAGATGGCACAATTTAGTTATGTAGGCCGTGACAAGAGCGGCAAGAAACGGACAGGAAACATTCTTGGTCTTTCAAAACGTGAAGCCGTTCTAAAGTTAAAAGAAAAAGGCATCGCTGTTACAGAAGTCCAAGAGATGAAGCAGACTTTGTTGAACAAAGAGTTAAGTATCGGGAAACAAGTGAAGTCACAGCAGTTTGTAATTTTCTTAAGACAGTTTGCCACATTACTTCGAGCAGGTGTATCTGTCGTAGATTCTACAAATATTCTGTCTGCGCAAACAGAAAGTAAAGCACTTCAAAAAGTGTTAGCAGATGTGGAAGAAGAACTTCGACAAGGAAATCCGTTATCAAGTGCAATGAGCAAACACCGAAATGTCTTCCCGCCAATGGTAATCAATATGGTTTCCGCGGGGGAAGCAGGAGGAAGTCTGGACGACACCTTAGATCAACTTGCCACTTATTTTGAGAAGCAGCATTTTACAAAACAAAAGATCATCTCCGCTATGATGTATCCGATGATTGTCGGAGTGGTTGCTGTATTTGTAGTTATCTTCCTGCTTGCAAAGGTTGTTCCAACATTTGCAGCTATGCTTCAGGATGCAGGAGGAGAGTTACCAGGCATCACTAGATTCGTGTTAAGTGCTAGTGATTTTATGCAAGAGTTTTGGTGGCTTCTGGTAATATTTGCTGTAATCATCTATTTTACATTCTTCTTTATACGCAGAAATAAATCTAGCCGATATTATTTTGATTACGCTGTTTTAAAGATACCGGTTTTCGGTAAATTGTTACAAAAATCAGCACTTGCTAGAATGACGAGAACATTAAGCTCGCTATTTTCGAGTTCTGTTCCTATCCTTCAATCTCTTTCCATTGTGGAAAAAGTTGTCGAGAACGAAGTAGTGGCGAAAGTAATCAGAGAATCAAGAAGTGCTTTAGAAGGCGGTCAGAAGTTAACGACCCCTATGAAGAAGCACTGGATCTTCCCACCGCTCGTTACGCAAATGATTTCTATTGGAGAAGAAACAGGATCTCTTGATGAAATGCTGGCAAAGGTTGCAGACTTCTATGAAAAAGAAGTGGAAACCTCAACAGATCGATTAAAAGCATTGATTGAGCCGTTGATGATTGTCTTCTTGGCGTCAGTAGTAGGAACGATTGTAATCGCTATTATCGTACCGATGTTTGAAGTGTACAAGACAGTCGGTTAACGACCACACACAAATAAAATTAAGGGGATAAAAAAATGTTGAAACTTATTAAAAAGCATTTGAAAAATGAGAAGGGTTTAACACTTATTGAATTACTAGTTGTTATCGTAATTCTAGGTATTATCGCTGCGATTGCAGTTGTTAGTATTGGCGGAATTATTGATAAAACAAAACAAAAAGCTCAAGTTACAGAAGCTGTGCAAATTATTAATGGTGCTAAGTTATCTCATTCTACTGATGGAAAAACAAGTTGGACAAGTACAACTGCTAAACCAGAGTTAACAGAATATGTGAATAATGTTAAAGATAAAGATTGGGTAGTAACTTTTTCCGGGGGAGTTTATTCAATTAAAGATCATGAATCTTTTTCAGTGGTTGGAAAAACTGCAACTGATGATGTACCAGAATCAGCTTTGACAAAATACCTACGTGGAGAATAAAAAGCAAGTACCCCTTCATTTAAGAAGGGGTACTTCTAAAATATAACATAGTATCTTTCTACGATTACATTACATTATAAGTGTAATGGTCGAAGGATAATTCAATAATTTTTTTGGTTTAGTATTTAGTCAGAGGGTGGGTACACATGAGGTTTGGTTTAGGACTATTCAACAAGAAACGAATTAACTTAATCATTCAAGATCACGTCATCCGTTATTTGGATCTGCGTCAGCCAGAGGAACTGGATGTGAAAAGCTCTGGTGAACGTTATCTGCCAGAAGGGATTATTCAGGATGGCATCATTCAAGAACGTGAAACACTTCTGACTATTTTAGAAGAATGTGTGGAAGACTGGGGCATCAAAGGTAGAGAAGTTCAATTCTTAATACCTGATAGCAAGCTCGTAATCCGTAAACATCAAATTCCCACAGAATATATAGATGAAGAAATTAAAGGCTATCTGTATTTGGAGTTTGGCAGCACGATTCATCTGCCATTTGAAGATCCTGTTTTTGATTTTGTTCTTCTTGATTCAGGTGATGAACATAAAGAGATTCTTTTATTTGCTGCTTCTGAACAGATGGTCAATGATTATTCTGCTCTATTAGTTGAATGCAAATTAAAGCCCGTTGTAGCGGATGTGTCTTGTGTAGCTCTATATCGATTGATCTATTTGAAACAGCTTACCTCGGATGAAGATCATACACTATGTTTGCAGTTTGATATTCCAGCTGTTCAATTAAGCATCTTTCATCATCATAAACCGTATTTCTTTAATCATTTAAAGATGGAAACGGACTATAAATTCTGGAACTTTAAGCACCATACAACAGGTGTGCAACAGATTGAATGGCAAGGCGATTCAGGGTTCATTCATGGATTAATAGAAGACAAGCTTGTAGAGATCGAACGAATTATTAATTATTACAAGTTTACGATTAATCAAGGAAAACAAGGTATTACTAAAGTTGTTGTATCAGGTGAACTGCCTGAGCTTTCGTACATAAAAGAAAGATTGCAATCAAAACTGAACGTACCTGTCTTTTTGCTTGAACAATCCCATCATCAACTTCCACCACAGTTTGATGTGATTTTAGGGCTAGGGTTAAAAGAGGTGCAGCTATGTTAGTCGATATTAACCTTTTACCCGTCAAAGAAAAAAAATCGTTAACCTCTGCAATTTTAATTATCGCTCTAGTAACGATGATGATAGGTTCGTTTACTTGGATTGGTCTTGACTATTATGTAAGCACAAGCACACTTCAAGAGAAGGAAAGCATCCTTCAACAAGAAAAGCTATTGGTTCAAACAGAACAGAAAAAACAAGACCAGCTTAATCTAGTCATTGATTCAGCCCCTTTGGTTGAAAAAATAGAATATATTCGTGGAAAAAAAATCGCTGCCAAAGACCTTCTGAATCACCTAGTTGCCTTACTACCAGAACGTGGTTATTTTATGAAATATGAATACAAAGATAGAACATCTATCGTAATCGAGGCTCAGTTTGACACGCTTGCTGACACGACTCACTATTTGCACGAACTTACGAATTCACCTTTTTTAGCTTCCGCTTCCATTGAGAACATGGAAACTACTAATTTTGAAGAGGTTGAAGAAGGTAAGGATATGACCGCTTTTGAAAACATACTTCCAAGGTACAGGGGACAGTATAAGATCGAATTTCAAAAAGAGAAAATACTAGAATTAAAAGGTGAAGAAAATGGAGAAGAATAAGAAATTACTTACCTATTTAGGATTGAGCTTTTCTTTTCTACTGATTGCTGGTGGTATATATGCCTATTTTGGTTTGTTAAGCCCATTGCATGAACAAATCACAGCCGTTGATTCTGAAATTCAACAACAACAAATTTTTTTGAAAAAAGCACAATCAAACGAAAAACCTATCGCTACGTCAGAAGAAAATACATTTCCTTTACAAGAAGAAGTTCCTGTAAAACCGTTAACCGATCAACTTATGTTGCAATTTGAAAAAGCGGAAGTATTATCGGATAGTTTAATCATGACGATGCAATTTACTGATGGTGAAGCTGCAGAAGATGAGCAAGAAGAGGCTGTAGCTGAAAACGAAGATGAAGTGGCTACAGAAGAAGAACCTGCAGCTGCAAACACGCCGAATGAGGATGCAACAGAAGAAAACACCACAGAAGAAAACATGACGGACGAAGAAAATGAATCAGAACAAGATCCTGCACCTGTTGCTGCTACACCTGAGGTCTTACCTGAAGGAGTAAAAAAGATAACGGCTGAGATGACTGTTGTCTCAAAGGATTATAAAGGATTATTAAAATTTATTAGTACGATCGAAGAATTAAAACGAGTTGTAGTCATTGAAGCCATCACATTTACAGGCATGGATGAACTTGATCTGGCATCTCCGGATGTAGTTCTCAATCAATTTAAATACGAAGTAACCGTATCTGCGTATTACCTGCCTGAACTTACTGAGTTTTTAAAAGATACTCCACAAAAAGAATTCCCAGCTCCAAACGGAAAAGAAGATCCACTTACGGGTGGAGAAGAAAAAGAAGAATAAACAAGAGCCAACTACCATCATGTTTGTTGGCTCTACTTGTTATTTAATGTGTTTGATTAAGAATTCTGCGTATTCTTTCGCACCAGTGAGCGTTAAATGAACACCATCGCTACCAATATACTCTGGGTGTGACTCACTCTTCGTAAACCAATCTACCACTTTAACATTGTCATAATTTGGAGCGACTTTCTTAATCGTCTCATTCACTTCCCGCTGCCAAGGCTTAGGAACACGCGTCGTAATCATATAAATATCTCGATCACCCATTAACTCAATCAAGTTATGCATTCTCTTCTCAGATAGTGGCCCGTTCGCTCCAAGCTCAATGACAACAATCTCACCTAAACTGCCTGAGCTCTTCTTCTGCTGAACAAGATCTTCTGCTTCTCTAAACTGGCGTCCGATCTTCGCATCCACTTTTGCATTCGGGAATACTTCCTCTATGTGAGGTGTCACATCAATCATGACAGAATCTCCAATGACTGAGAGTGAGCGTGTATCTTGAACAGGTTGTTTTTCTTCATCTGTTTCTTCATCGCTAGATGGTGTTTCTTCAGAAGGCTTTTCTTTAGGCTCTTCTGCCGGTTTTTCGTCTTCTTTAGCACCATCAGGCTTCGGTTCTGGTCTTACCGTATTCTCTGGCGGCGGATCTTCATTGCCGACTTTGTTTTGGATTGCAGAGATTACTTTACCTTTACTTAACGCTACTGAAGTTGTCGTGAAGCCGATCGCAGATACGCACATGAAAAGACCCAGAATACAAGCTGTTAACACAAACTTTCCGATAAACGACCGTTCACGCTTCCATTCTCCGCGTTTCACTACTCGACAGAACCTTGATAACGCACCTTTACGAATTGGATTTTCAATGTATTTCCAAGAAAGATTAGCTAGAACTAGGATCAGTACAATCTGAAATGTCGTTCTAAATAAGCTTGGCGCATCCGCTCCCCATTGAGGGCTCGTTAGAACAATAACCGGGAAGTGCCACAGATAGATGCCGTACGAACGAACGCCGACCCAGCGTAATGGTTTGAAGCTCAACCAAGTGTTGAGTTTGCTGGATGGGTGGACCATAACGGCTACTACTAATAGGGCGGCAACGGATATCGCGACCATTCCACCTTGGTAGAGAAAGTCTTGATATTGGTCTGTGCTTCCGAACATATAAAAGATAAAAGCGAGTGCGGATAGTCCGACAAAGTCTAGTTTCCAACGAATCTCAGGTGGTAGTGTGCTAGACAGTTTTCGGCTCGGCCAGATGACTGCAAGACTTGCTCCTAGTAAAAGGGAGAACACCCGCGTGTCTGTTCCATAATAAACACGACTCGGATCTGCGCCTGGTTCGTACAGAAGTGTCATCAGTGCTGCTGAAAGCAGAGCACCTGCTAGCATCATAGAAAAAAGGGATCCTTCACGCACTCTCATTTTTAATAGAACGATAATGACAAGTGGCCATAGGATATAAAATTGTTCTTCCACCGCTAAACTCCAAAAGTGGGTTAGTAGGGAAGGGGGTCCGAAGCTTTCGAAATACGAAAGATCTTGGAATATATACCACCAGTTGCTCACATAAAGAATGGCTGCAACGGTATCTTCTTCAAGTTTTTCAATCATGGATGGCTCGAATAAGGTTACGTATGTGACGACGACGAGAAGCATCGTAAACATGGCTGGCAACAACCTTCGGGCTCGGCGGATCCAGAAGTTTTTAAAGTTAATTGAATTTGTTGTTACATATTCTGAGATTAATAGGTCGGTTATTAGATATCCTGATAAAACAAAAAAGACAGTAACCCCTAGTAGACCGCCTGCCGCCCATTCGAAATTCAGATGATAGGCGATAACTGCAAGTACGGCGATGGCTCTTAGTCCATCGAGTCCGGTTATGTATCTGTTTCTCTGTAGAGGTTGTTCCATGGCTTTCGTTTGCTTAACGTTTAAGTTCGGCTGTTGGCTGCGTTTTCGTTGTTGCTTCGATTGTCGGTGTTTCATTACTGCCAGAATCCTCTCGTTTTCAATTTTTCGTCTTTTTTTGTATGTATTGCTATATGTAAATGCCGCAGACATTATTGGTCATTTTTCTACATTTTTTATGTTCCTAAGCAACTATTTTACAATAAATAATTAGAAGATTGAGTAGTTTCATAGAATTGTAATAAATTTTTTTTCTATGCTTCTTTTTTTACTCGTCCTCAACAATTTTTTGATTAATCCGATATAAATTTTAGAGAAAATAAAAGGGGCGATGAAGGTGGAACTGCAATCAATTAGTTCTCCTGTATTTCAAAAATCTGAGCCTGTGCTTAAAAGCCAAAACCAACCAGAACATACGACTCAAGCAGAAGCTTCAGTACAGAGTAAACCAACGAAAGAATCACTTGAAAAAGTGATTCATGCGATGAATGATATGTTGAAACCAGCACACACTTCTTCAAAATTTGTGCTTCACGAAAAATTGAATGACTATTACGTTCAAGTTGTGGATGAAGTAACACAAGAGGTGCTCAAGGAAATTCCAAACAAAAAGTTCCTTGATATGTATGCGGATATGATTGATTTTATGGGTATTTTTGTAGATAAAAAAATTTAGGGACGGTGATGAACCGTGAGTATGAGAATTGGTGGATTAGCGAGCGGAATGGATATCGATACGATCGTTGGCGATCTAATGAAGGCAGAGCGCATTCCACTCGATAAACTAGCGCAAAAGAAAACAACGCTAGAGTGGCAGCGTGATGATTATCGTTCGATGAATAAGCTACTGACCGATCTCGATCGTTTCGTTTTAGACGGAATCGCCCTTCAAGGGACGTTTAATAAGAAGACCGTAACAAGCACGAATCCAAATGCGGTAACTGCGACTGCAGCGGGAAGTGCTGCTAATATTACGTCTAAGATTAAGGTTACAGATCTAGCATCAGCAAGGACTTGGGTATCTGCTCCGATTTTAGATACTGGCGTTAAGGCCAAAGGTACCGAGCTATTAAAAGATGTTAATGCATCATTTGGAACAACACCCATTGAGCTAAAATTTAAAGTTCAAAAACCAGGAAGCACAACGCTAGAAGCTGAGAAAACAATATCAATCGACCCGACAAAAGATACACTAGAGTCTGTTGCGAAGAAATTTTCAGAAGCAGGGCTTGAAATGTCTTCATTCTATGATGAATCTACTGGGAAATTCGCAATATCAAATAACTTAACAGGTAAAGGTTCGAATCTTTCACTGGAAAGTGCTGATACAGTAACGTTCTTTTCTAATCTTGGTTTTTCAGTTGATGGGAAAAATCTTGGTGCCGCAAACTCTGACAATGGAACAAATGCTATATTTGATCTTAATGGGATTACTGGGATAGAACGCACATCCAACAATTTCACAATCAGCGGAGTTTCCTATTCATTAAAAGCAGAAGGAGAATCCACCATCAGTTCAACTACAGATACTGAAGGTGTAATCACTTCCATTAAAGATTTTGTGAAAAAATACAACGAAACAATTGAAGCGATCAATAAAAAGACTGCTGAAACTAAGTACCGTGATTTTCCGCCTCTAACGGATGCACAGCGCAAAGACTTATCTGAAAAAGAAGCGGAACTGTGGGATGAGAAGGCAAAGAGCGGGATGCTGCGTGGAGATTCTATCCTCTCAAGCGGCTTGAACACGATGCGTTCGGTTTTATATGCTTCCGTTAACACAGGAGACACGAAATATGATCAGCTTTCTGAGATCGGAATTACAACTTCTCGTAACTACCTCGATAAAGGGAAACTAGAGATCGATGACAAGAAACTAAGAGAAGCATTAGCGGCGAATCCCGAAGCTGTGATGAAGATGTTTACTGGTGATAGTACAAATAACGTAGAAGGTATTGCAAAAAAACTGCGTGCCTCGATTGACCAGACTGTCGACAAAATCGAACTAAAAGCAGGGAATGCGCTTCGTACAAATGCTCAGTTTACGCTAGGTAAAGAGTTAACTGATGTAGACAAGCGTATCTCAGCTTTTGAAGATCGTTTGAAGCAAGTGGAAGACCGCTATTGGCGTCAGTTCTCAGCCATGGAGTCAGCGATTCAACGTTCCAACCAACAATCCATGTACTTAATGCAGCAGTTTGGCGGCGGACAGTAATTTTAAACCAAAAAGGAGTGTTACCTTTACATGTCCATACTTAACGCAAACAAGGCGTATCAAAATAACTCAGTCCAAACGGCGTCTCCCGGCGAGTTGACGCTCATGCTCTATAACGGATGTTTAAAGTTTATCGGTCTCGCACGAACGGGAATCGAGCTTAAAAATACAGAACAAAAGAATACAAATCTATTAAAAGCACAAAAAATCATTCAAGAGTTGATGGTCACGCTGAACATGGACCTTGAAGTATCAAAGTCATTGATGACAATGTACGACTACATCAACCGCCGTCTGATTGAAGCAAACATTCAAAATGACGTGAAGATTCTAGATGAAGTGGAAGACTATGTGCTAGATTTCCGCAACACGTGGAAAGAAGTGATTCAGATTAACCGCCGCATGCAGCATGGCGAGACAGGGCGCGTGTAATGCCTGTCGTAAAAATTCTGCTCGAGATCACGAAGAATCTGTATGATCATGTGAGTGCTGGTTTGCCAAAAGAAGAGCGGGAATCGTATATCGAACGTTTAAATGAATTACTCGATCAGCGCCAGGCAACAATCAGCAACTTACCGGGCACGTATTCGGAAGACGAACAGCGGATGGGGCGTTTGATCGTAAAGATGAACGAGACAATTGATCCTCTTTTAACGCGGCAGTTTGAAGAGATTAAGCATAATCTTTCAACGATGAAGAAAAAGAAAGAAAAAAACACCCATTATGCTAATCCATATCAGTCGGTGTCAGTGGATGGGATGTATTTTGATAAAAAGAATTAACGAAGAAGCACTAGCTGTGGCAGCAGCGGAGTGCCTTTTTTATGTGGAACATACTATATCAAGAAAAGTGTTCTGGTTATCAAGAGGTAGAGGTGAGATATCAAGAGAAACAAGAAAGATATCAAGAAAACAAAACAGGATATCAAGCAAAAATGAAAGTTATCAAGAATTCCTTAAGTACTCAGAAGCGGCTACCTAATTTCACAAATGCCTCAAATACCTCTCCGGACTCTCCAAAAAGCTTTTCGTGATCTGCACGTGTTCCAGATCTTCGTAAGGAGTTGGAGCGGGTGGCAGGGAATCGAGACTGATGATTTCTGCACCGGGATAGGCCATTAAGATGGGAGAATGAGTCGCGATAATGAATTGTGCGTTCTGTTGCTCCATCTCTTTTAACATTGATATAAAACTTAACTGTTTCATAGGGGAAAGAGGCACTTCAGGCTCATCGAGAATATATAAGCCGTTCGGGCGAAAGCGTGATTGAAAGAAATCTAGAAAACGTTCTCCGTGTGACCGAAACTCGAGACCATCATTATAAAGTTCTTTAAGTTCAGCCAGCGTTCGATTGTGTGGAAGGGAAGCAAGGCTCTTGGCATAAGCAGACTTGTCTTTGTACTCCACTTCAATGTTTGCTAATTCTTGTAACGCCGTTTCTTTCATTTCTGCCGCACGCCTCACAAAGCTAACAAAGTCTTCTGCGTTTAAAAAGAATCCTTTTTTCGTTTTCACACTCCACGTCAATTTTAACTGTTTGGCTAATTTTTTGATGGCGGCGTTCTCGTTTTCTGAACGATTGATTTGAACAGAACCCGCTTGATCTGCGATTGCCTCGAGCAATGTTGATTTCCCCGTACCATTTTCACCAACTAAGATGGTGACAGGTTTTTGAAAATGAAGAGACTCTAAGGATTGAAGAAGCGGAAGTTGAAAGGGATAACCTTCTTGCTTCTTATCCCTTCTGTACAGAATTGATTTTAAAATCACGAAAAAGCACCTCTTTCTCAAACGGTTCTTACTTTCAATTCTACCATTGAGATTAGAGATGCTTCTATATGGAATGGCTATTCGATACTTGTAACTTTATCGTGAAACTTCCCAGTATACACGGACTGTGGACGGTAAATCGTGTTGTCTTGGGATTGTTCTAAAATGTGAGCGGTCCATCCGACCATCCGGCTTGCTGTAAAAGTAGGTGTGAATAAAGCAGGATCTAGTTCAATCGCCTTCATTATCGCTGCCGCGTAAAATTCAACGTTCGTATACAACGCTCTGCCTGGTTTGTATTCCTCAAGCAACGTTATCGCTGTTGTTTCTACTTCCAGCGCGAGATCTAACCACTCATCTTCACCGACCAACTCTAAAAGTTTTGCTTTTAGTGCAACAGCTCGTGGATCGTGTGTTTTATAGACACGGTGACCGAATCCCATTAACTTCTCACCATTCTCCAACTTCCCTCGTATCACTTGTTTAGCACTTCCAGCATTTCTAATCTCGTCTAGCAAGTCAATGACCGCTGAAGGTGCGCCACCATGAAGAGGTCCTTTCATCGTTCCAATCGCAGATGTTGCGGCTGAAACCATATCCGATTCGGTCGATGCTGTAACCCGAGCTGAAAAAGTGGAGGCGTTCATGCCATGCTCGAGCGTTAAGATCATGTATGTTTCAAGTGCTAGTGTATGGGCTTTGCTCGGTATTTCACCTGTAAGCATATATAGATAGTTTTCGACATGACTTAATTCTTTAGATGGCTCAATAAAATGCTTACCATCCAAAAGACGTGTCCAATAGCAAATGATGGTCGGAACAATACTCGTTAACCGAATGGCTTGTGAAACGGTTGGCTTCCATCTATAACTCGAGACACCTTCAGACGAAATGGCCGTTCGAACTACACTCATCACATCCATGTCTTTAGGGAGGTGGTCTAAGATGTTTTTTAAATGAAGAGGAAGCTCACGATTTCTTATAAGTTCGCTTTTGAGATTTTGTAGTTGTTCATCGTTAGGTAGTTTTCCGAACCAAAGAAGGTGTGCGACTTCTTCAAACGAAAAACGTGAAGTAAGATTACCAATCTCATAACCTCTGTAGATCAGCTTACCTTCTGTACCATCGATGTGGCTGATCGCTGTTTCCGCTGCAACGATTCCTTTAAGTCCTTTTTGCATCATGGTTTTCACTCCTTCCATTATTTAGTATCATTGTATAGAATGAATTTGATTTATGATATTAATTGTTTTTAATTGATTTAATAATAAAATTTAATCAGGAGGGATTATGAGAGATGGAATTCTCTTGGCTACAAACATTTATCACTGCAGCAGAATGCGAAAATTTTAGAAGGACGTCTGAAATCCTTCATGTTTCTCAGCCTTCTGTTTCTGTACATATTAAAATGTTGGAGTCTGAATTAGGAATGTCACTGTTTTTACGTGATGGCAGAAGAGTGAAGCTGACGGCGGAAGGGAGAAGGTACCTGCAGCATGCGAGAAAGCTGATGGAAGTGTATGAAAGTGGACTAGAGGATCTAAACGCGTTTCAACAAGGCTATGACACGAAGCTTTGTATCGGAATCTCACCGCTCATTGCAGATACGATTCTGCCTTCTGTTCTGAAACGATATGTAAAAGCTAATCCCGATGTGGAGATTTCGATAAAAATTATTGATTCAGAAGATATCGAGAGAGCGGTTTTAAACGAGGATGTTGACCTTGGGCTTTCTTGTCTAGGAAGTTCACATGCTGAGATTACGAGTCGGATGCTTTATCAAGACAAGATCGTATTAGTGGCACCGCACGACGGGTTGGATTTTGAAGCAGCGCCACCCCTGGATGAAAAAGAAGTACTGCTCTCTAACTACTTACTGACCCATAATCATCCAGGATATTGGGATGATCTTTGCAGACGTGTGAAATCCCGTTATCCCGGCGTTCGGATGATGAAGGTGTCTCAGATTCACATTACAAAACGCTTTATTGCAGAAGGGTTAGGAATCTCGTTCTTACCGTTATCAACCGTAAGAAGAGAGCTATTAGAAGGACGTTTGCTAGAGGTGGACTGTAATTCAGTGGACATTCCGGATGCTCATACCTATGCGTTAACAAAGTACAATCATGGTAAACAAAAAGAGTTTTTGACATATTTGTCTGGGTATCGGTTTTAGTGTGAAATTTGATTTGAAGTTTACGGTACGTGTTTTTATATCTGTTACAGATTCGCACAATTTATTTATGTTTCCGCACATTTTTCAGTCATTTACACACATAAATCGTTGTAGCCGGCACAAATTTTGTTGATTTACGCACCATTTACTCAATTATGCGCACACATAAAGATTAATTTACAGAATGCAGCTATCTCTTAATCCCATAAACAATACAAACGACGCCTAACATGATCCAGATCAAGCTGGCGAATGACAATTTCGTTGATAAACCATAGATTCCGAGCGTCATCGTCGAGAAAAAGATGATCGGCCCGATTATGGAAAGCAGGGAATTGATGACGAGTGCTCGCTCTACCGTATTAAAGTGCAGCATGAATAGGGCTGCCGTAATCTCAAGGGTACCGGATAAAATACGAATGGCCGCCATAGCTAGTACGACTTTTTCAATCATTTGCAGCAACGTCCATTGCCTCCTTTTAAACAACTGTTTAATGTTCCTACGCTGTATAGTGCATTATATGTGGCCAAGCTCCAATTAGAAGTGTAAAAAAGTTGCTACTATTCCCACTCTTTGCAATTGAAGGACTATACAGGTAATGATGGTTTTTTAGTGTATACTTGTCACTCAAGTTATTTTAAGGGGGAATAGGGATATGTTTGCAACATCAAATGGACCGCTCATTCAGGAACCGATGGCGATTTTTGCTTATCTAGCAGCGCTTGTTGGCTTCGTTTTCATATTGGGTGAATCCAAAAACCACATTCTACGGAAGTTTTTCCACTATGCGCCGCCACTGATCTGGACGTATTTTTTGCCTATGATCTCAACAACTCTTGGCATCATACCTTCAAGTTCTGATTTATACAGTTTTGTTTCCGCTTACATACTGCCGGTTGGATTGCTGTTATTGCTTTTATCTATTAACGTAAAAGCGACACTGAAACTTGGACCGAAAGCAATCCTTATGTTCTTAGCTGGAACGGTAGGGGTAATCGTTGGAGGACCAATTGCGCTCGCAATATTCCAGCCGTACTTGCCAGAGGACGCTTGGACAGGTGTAGCTGCACTAGCGGGTAGCTGGATCGGGGGCTCTGCCAATATGGCAGCGCTCGTTGAAGCAGTGGACACACCAGAACACATTTTGTCACCAATCATCGTAGTCGATACGGTTGTTGGATACAGCTGGATGGGAATCATGATCGCACTTGCGGGTTACCAAGCTCGCTTTGACAAGTGGAATAAAGCCGACAACCGCATCATTGGGGAAGTGAACAAGCAGGTTGGAGAGCTTGAGAAAAAGAATGCTCGTCCGATTGCGATTCCTCAATTGCTTGCCATTCTTGGTCTTGGTTTTGGTCTAGCGTTTGTGGTTGGAAAGTTTGCTGAGAAGCTGCCACAAGGGGATATTCTAAACGCTGCTACTTGGACAATTATGATCATTTCCGCGATTGGAATCGTACTATCCTTTACAAAAGTTCGTGAACTTGAAAATTACGGAGCTAGTAAAGTAGGGTATGCAGGAATCTATCTATTGCTTGCAACTATCGGGGCAAAAGCGAACTTGATCTATGTTGTTGAAGCACCTCAATATATCTTAATGGGAATCGTGTGGCTTTCGATTCATATTCTTTTCTTGTTTGCGGCAGCAAAATTATTACGCTCACCTATGTTCTTTGTGGCGGTTGGTTCACAAGGAAACATTGGTGGTACAAGTTCAGCACCTGTTGTAGCTTCTGTGTTCCAACCAGCGCTTGCGCCAGTTGGCCTGTTAATGGGATTACTCGGTAACATTGTTGGAACGTATGGCGCAATAGTTTGTGCGAAGCTCGCACAGATGGTCTCACAGATGTAAATTTTTTAAGGACCGGTCGATTTGATCGGTTCTTTTTAATAATTAAAATTGTATAATAGGTGTCGATATTGTATTTTTATGCAGATTTAAACGTAGAGATTTTTCGACAAAACTTCTTATTTTTCGCCAATCTTAAGCCTTTGACAACTTTTTTGGGTATATGTCATACTATAAAGTGTATAGAAGATCTATACAAAGATTCGCATGATGAAGGGATTGTGAAACATGTTAGGAAAAGTAAAATGGTTTAACGCAGAAAAAGGTTTTGGATTTATCGAGCGCGAAGACGGAGACGATGTGTTCGTACACTTCTCTGCAATTAACACTGAAGGATTCAAAAGCCTTGATGAAGGTCAGCAAGTCGAGTTTGATATTGTAGATGGAGCTCGTGGGCCTCAAGCGGCTAACGTAACTAAACTATAATTCCAGGCAATATGACCATACTTTTAATCCCGTCTGTTTTAGGCAGGCGGGTTTTTATTTCTAGAAAATATTTCATAATATGAATCATTAGTTTGCAACATAACGCAATCACTGTTATGATGGTGTTAGATTATTTTTGTTCGGTGTAAAAGATTGTATGAGTTTCGACTTTTCTTCTTTAACAATACTTTGGGCAAGAGTAGCAATATATCGTGTGGAAACGCACTAGGAGGCAACAATCATGGAACAAGGTACAGTAAAATGGTTTAACGCAGAAAAAGGTTTCGGATTCATCGAGCGCGAAAACGGAGACGATGTATTCGTACATTTCTCAGCGATCCAATCTGAAGGATTCAAATCTTTAGACGAAGGTCAAAAAGTAACTTTCGAAGTTGAGCAAGGTGCTCGTGGCGCTCAAGCTGCTAACGTTCAAAAAGCATAAGCTTCGTTATACAAAAACAGGTTCTCTTTTGAGCCTGTTTTTTTGTTTTGTCTAAAAAGTTTACATAAAAAAACCCCACTCATCAATCGAGTAGGGTGATGGAACAGGTTTTGTAAAATGTTTTAAGCTTTAAAGGTTAATACCTAGTATACCATAAAGTTTGAAGCTAGCAGAATGTGAGTCAAATATATTTTTGTGTCAGATTGGAATTGGTAAATATAAGAAACAGGGATATTTGTTTCGTGAAAAAAATCTAATAAATTGCTAAATGGACTTTTGCCCGGTCTCATAAGGTTTTTCGCCATTGTAAAGAATTTGTCGATAGTGTAAAAATATTGTCAAAATATTTTAAATGTTACGGAGGAATTCTTTTGGGGTATATCGAAATATATATACATCACCGAAAGGAGGAGTTAAGTTATGCATTTTAACATTCGTGGAGAAAACATCGAGGTGACAGAAGCCATTAGGGCTTACGTTGAGAAAAAGGTGACGAAACTCACAAAGTACTTTAACGAAACTCCGAACTCTGAAGTACACGTCAATTTAAAGGTGTACAACAATGAACAATCCATTGAGGTTACGATACCGATGAAGGGCCTTCTGCTTCGTGCAGAGGAACGTCATTTGGATTTATACGCTGCGATTGATTTGGTGGTAGAAAAATTAGAGCGTCAAATTCGAAAACACAAAACAAAAGTAAACCGTAAATTTAGAAATGCTGAAGGCACAAAGCACATGTTTGCTAACGGTACAGAAGGCGTATCAACGGCACTGTTAGAGGAAGAGGACGATTTCGAGATCGTACGTGAAAAGCGATTCGATCTAAAACCGATGGATACAGAGGAAGCTATTCTCCAAATGGGCTTACTCGGCCATAACTTCTTCGTTTATAACAATGCTGAATCTGGTGAGATGAACGTCGTGTACAGACGTAAAGACGGCAAATATGGCCTAATCGCAGGAACGAACTAACTATATACAAAACTAGACTACACACCCCATGACACTTTTGGGGTGTGTTTTATTTTTGAGATCGTTAAGTTGCCAATATAATTTAAAACTCGCCGATAAAATTGAATTCTTGCCGATATATTCAGAATTTCGCCGATAAAACTGAATTCTTGCCGATAAATTCTAAATGAAGGAGCTACTAACCATGAAAAACGATATTCTTTTAAAACAGCTTGCAGCGATTCGCCACGACACTTTGAGTGCTGTGGAAGGACTGACTGAGGAGGAGGCTGACTTTGTTCCTGAGGGTTTCAACAACAGCATCCGCTGGAACTTGGGGCATATTTTTTTAGATCAATACGATTGGCTGTATCATAAAATCCGTGAAGATAATCCGGCACCAATTCATTATCGGGAGTTATTCGGGTTTGGAACGAAGCCAGAGGATTGGCAGCGGACGCCTCCAACTCTTCAAGAGCTCCGCCACCGGTTGATGGAGCAGGTTCAAGTAATTCAGGAGCAGTTTGGTCATCGACTCGATCAGGAGCTAGATGAACCAACTGAACTAGGGATGAATACTTTTGCAGAAGTGCTGCCACGAACCTTTTATCATGAAGGTCTTCATTTAGGCACGATCCTTGCTATTCGTAAGGCGGTACATCTTCAAAAACAAACACAAGCAAAATGAAAAAAGTGCAGACTCCTCGTCTACACTTTTTCTGCTTTCAATACAGATACAGTTATCGATTGATTCTCACCACTACGATTTAAATATGCGTAAGAGTAAACCAATCCTACTAAATAAAAGAGCAACAATAGGTAAGCGGGTGAAAGGTGAAAATGGTTGTCGTATCCAATCATAAAATGTGTACCAACGCCTGTTAAGAATCCTGGCAAACCGCCAAGCGCCAGTGTCCACCACACCCATTTTGCACCTTCACGATAACCCCACAACGAAATGGTTAACAATAAAAATCCTTCTGAGATTAAAGCACCGCCGAATCCAGCACGATCGTGTGCGATTAACGGAATTAATTTATCGTTAAACGCATTGATTTGTTCAGGTGTTAGCGAGAAGAACATTAAGTCTTCTTTTACAAAAACTCCGTTCATTCCGATGATGGAAATCACGATACCTGCAGAAAGCAAGCACATACCTGATATGACAAATAAGCTCTGCCCTAGCTGACTTCTTTTCCATGATAGCGTGTTATAGAGATTCGACCCTTTTGACCCTGTAGTGAGGTTGCGAGATTTAAAAAGCCCATAAAGAAAAAAGGGAAGAATGATTAAATAATAGACAAAGTGAAGTCTGTCAAAATAGCCGAAACCCACAAAGTAAAAGATGTTTAAGAAACCGAGCGCTGCAGCAATCACATACGCTTTTTTTGCCCAATGTTCACCTTTTCGAATACCGTGATACGAAAGCTGCATGAACATGAAACCTGCCGAGATCATAACACCTGCTAGACATATTCGATCATGAGACATGAAGTGAAAAAGGTGATGACTGAATGTTTGAATCTCTTCTTTTTGTATGCCTAAATATTGCTCATCATAGGGTAAGAGAACTTCGGTCAGCCCGATGATTAGAGCGATGATGCCTGCAATGAAAACACCGAGTCCCATCAGGAAAAAGGATATCCATCCTGTTTGTTCAATTGGTTTAGAGACAGGATTTTCTTCATACAAAATACGTTCGTTGATGCGCTTCGGAAGACCTGGTCCGGAATAAACAAATCCGCTATGCAGTTGTACGAGAGATGCACCTTCCCGAAAAAGTTCCATCGCATCACTTGGTTCATGAACGCCACCAGAAGCAACAATCATTTTGTTGTAAGGCAAGAGCTGTTGAATACTTTCTTTTAGATGATGCATCTCCATCTGTCCAAGTTCGACGTCATCATCACTTTCAATTCCTTCTCGTATGATATAGCCATCTACAGCAATGTCTTCTGTAAAATTCTTCACGTTTTTATGAGTAAGCTCCAATAGAAGAGGTTTAGATGTAAGTTCCTTGATCCGCTCTAAATATGAAATGCCTTCAACATCGATAATAAAGAAAGCAGCATGTTCATCGATTTTTTGCACAAGCTTCTCATAATCCTGGAGTGTTTCTCCCTTAATCATCATCCCAAGAGGTATTGTCGTCCTCATAGACTGAAGCTTTATTAAAGTGGCATCGAGACCTAAATTTTCATGAAGGTGATCATAAACGAGAGTTTCTTTCTCTACATTTCGTATGATCGGTTTATGTGATTTCTGCGGCAGAATGGTAATCGGTCCTACTTCAATGAAACCAAAGCCAAGGTTTGTGAATGCTTTTGTCCCGTTCAGATGAGGATCTAATCTACCACTTATGCCAACAGGTGAGGGAAAGGTGATCTCAATAATCTTCTGCTCTACTTCTTTGCTTGGCTGCATATGACCGAAAAACTGTATGACTTTATCACCAAATGGCAGTTTGGCGAGGGTGTTCATCGTATGTAAAGTTAGGTCACGGCTTGTTTCGGATTTCATGCGAAACAGAAGAGGTTTAAAAAAGGTATGATATGACCAATCAGGCATAAGAAAACACTCCTTTTTATGCCGTTTTTTATAAGTGTAACGCAAAAACTGGATGGAATTTCAAACTTTTTTCAGCTGAAAAATATTTTTCGTGTTTTTCTACGTTTTGTTCCTTTGTAATCTGTTTTAACAGCAGGATTTTGAAGTAGGTAAGGGGAACTAGTCAGTAACATGAAAACGCTTACACTGATGACTATGTTTACTATTTAAGGAGGAGAAGTAGTTATGATGATGAATGTGCCTTTTCGAGTTACAAGTATGCTAGAGCATGCGGAGCGGTATTTTGCTAAAAAGGAAGTAACGAGCCGCACGATGTCCGGAATTAGGAGGTTCAGTTACAGGGAGATTGGTGAGCGAACACGCAGGCTTTCGAGCGCGCTAAAACGACTTGGTGTTCAAAAGGGTGAGCGGGTTGGAACACTTGCATGGAACCACCATCGTCATCTAGAAGCTTATTTCGCCATTCCAGGTGTGGAAGCTGTTCTTCACACGATCAATATCCGACTTTCCCCTCAGCATATTGCATATATTATCAATCACGCCGATGACCAGATTTTATTCGTAGATCAGGACATTCTACCTCTTGTTGAAGCACTTAAAGATCATATTCCTAATGTAAAAGCGTATATTTTGATGACCGATGAAGACGAGCTGCCGCAATCGCCGCTTCAGCCTCTCTATCATTATGAAAAACTACTAGAAACAGGTGACCCAGCTTATGAGTTTCCGCAAAATGTTGATGAAAACGACCCAGTTGGAATGTGCTACACGTCTGCAACAACCGGAAATCCAAAAGGTGTAACGTACACACACCGCTCGACCGTGCTTCACTCAATGTCACTCGGACTTGCTGATGGCGGTTCTGTATCAGAAAGTGATGTTCTTATGCCAGTTGTGCCGATGTTCCACGTAAATGCTTGGGGACTTCCGTATGCGGCAACCTGGTTCGGTTCGAAGCAAGTGATGCCTGGACCGCGATTCACGCCACAGCTTTTAGCGGAACTGATTGAGATGGAAAAAGTAACCTTTGCTGCAGGTGTACCAACGATCTGGATGGGGCTTCTTCAAGAACTCGAACAGAATAGTTATGATACTTCTAGTCTTCGAGCGGTTATTTGCGGAGGATCTGCTGCACCAAAAGGAATGATCAAAACGTTCGAGGAAAAACATAACATTCCGTTTATGCATGCTTATGGTATGACGGAAACGAGTCCACTTGTAATCGCAACGCGACTGAAAACATATCAAGCGGATCTGGACGAAGAAACGAAATTAGATTATAAAGCAAAACAAGGTTATGTCGTGCAGGGTGTTGAAATGAAAGTGATTGGCGCAAACGGGGAAGTGAAGTGGGACGGCAACGAGATGGGCGAGCTGTTGCTTCGATCGAACTGGATCGCGGATGAATATTACAATGATGACCGGACAGAAGGGACGTTCAACGATGGCTGGCTTCATACCGGGGATGTTGTTACAGTAGATGAAGAAGGATTTGTGAAGATCGTTGACCGGACGAAGGACCTGATCAAGAGCGGGGGCGAATGGATCTCGTCAGTAGATTTAGAGAATGCAATTATGGCGTTTCCTGATGTTTTTGAAGCTTCCGTTATCGCGGTGCCTCATCCAGAATGGCAGGAGCGGCCGCTCGCATGTGTTGTGTTGAAGCCTGATGCTAAAGGAAAAGTGCCAAAAGAAGACATTGTGGAATTTTTGCGACCGCAGTTTGCGAAGTGGTGGATTCCAGACGACATTGTGTTCATGGATGAGATCCCAAAAACGTCGGTGGGTAAGTTTTTAAAGCGAACGTTGCGTGATCAGTTGAAAGATCATTATATGACAACTGCGAAATCGTAAAATTTGAGAGACTTACTTGATTTTGTTCAAGTAAGTCTCTTTTTTAATTCTTTTTTACTCTAGAAATTGAGAACGTGGCCAAATGTTGTGTAACAGAAGATGGCTAATACCCCAAAAGTGTGCAGCTTGAATGAACATAAAAAGGTTTTGTGCGCATCAAGAAAACATCGGAAAATATATCCGCAGATAAAGACATTTTATATGAGGTAAAAGGAAATATATCCGTAAAAAAGCAGAATAATTCCGTAGATAAAATAATTTATCCGATTTTCGACAAATAACGTGATTTTTAGATGCAGGTTGCCCGTTCAATACAAGTATCGAACAAAAAAACACCACCCTCAGTCAACCACGAGAACAGTGCCCATTCTATCTATTACTTTACTTCTTTCTCAATCCACTTACCCGTTTTCGTAACATTCCAATAATCGCTAGCTTTGTAGTCGTTTAACGAAATATCGAGATCGTGAAAGATGCGGTGAACGCCTTTTAATGGCTCTACACTCTCAGAACTCATACTTTTCTCAATCTTGCTAAGCGCATTCTCGATGTCTAACTTTAATGGACCCGCAACATATGGCAGGATTTTATTCCGAATATCTATCTCAATTTCTTTTAATGCCGGTGTATGTGTATCTACTGTATAGTTCGACCATTTATCATAGCCGAGCTCTCCGTTCCAAAATTCATGAATCACATTGATTCGTCTTTGGATCTCGGTTTTAGGAACTTCCATGGTCGGCTTAAAAAGCGCGGTGCCGCTTGATTTTTCAGCCTCCGTCAATTCCTCATCAGACGGTGTGTTTACACTCGCTGCAGAATTAGGTCCGAACAGTGAATAATATCCCCATGTGCCAAGGCCACCGATGATGAAGAAGCTGAGAACGAGGGTTATAATGATCGTCTTGCTTTTTTCACTTCGCTGCTTATTTTGCTGCAGCTGCAATCCTTGTGCTTGCCCTTGTCCTGTGTTGTTTGTCCTGTCTAGATCTGTCTTTTCCATGCAGAACCTCCCCCATCCATCTTTATATTATTTTACCAAAATTTAGGTCTGTAGTCTCTATGAAAGTATCAAATTTTTCACATATATAGGAAGTTTATTTAGGATGAATGCTACAATTTTGTTGAAAAGATTTGGGATTTCTTGTGGCTCGTTTCACAAACTGGTAGAATAGAAGTGGTATATAATTTTCGAGAACAGGGAGCGTTATTCGGATGATTAGCATTTTGAAAAAGATTTTTCCAAGTTCCAATGACCGAACGTTGAATAGATACGAGAGAATTGCAGAAAAAGTGGAAACGTTAGCTGAAGAGTTCAAGGCTTTAAATGATGAAGCTTTGGCGAACAAAACGGCTGAGTTCAAGAGCCGTATCGAAAAAGGGGAATCTCTGGATGACCTTCTCCCTGAAGCGTTTGCGACTGTGCGTGAAGCATCAGCTCGTGTATTGAACATGCGTCATTATCCTGTACAGATTATGGGTGCGGTTGCGCTTCATGAAGGTAACATTGCCGAGATGAAAACTGGTGAAGGTAAAACGTTAGTAGCGACAATGCCGGTTTATTTGAACGCACTTGAAGGCAAAGGAACTCATGTTGTTACAGTCAATGAATATTTGGCTCGCCGTGACTCTGAGATCATGGCGCCGCTGTACAATTTCTTAGGTTTAAGTGTTGGATTGAACGTATCTGACCTTTCAAAAGAAGAGAAGCGTGATGCGTACGCAGCAGATATCACGTATGGTACGAACAATGAGTTCGGCTTTGATTACCTGCGTGACAACATGGTGGTTTATAAAGAACAGATGGTACAGCGCCGTAACTATGCGATCGTCGATGAGGTTGACTCGATTTTAATTGACGAAGCGCGTACACCGCTCATCATTTCAGGTTCTGCTCAAAAATCAACGCAGCTTTATCAGATGGCTAACATGTTCGTGCGTCAGCTAAAAAAAGAAACAGATTATACAGTAGATGAAAAGACGAAGAACGTTCAGCTCTCTGAAGATGGTATCAACAGAGCAGAGCAGATGTTCTCGATCGATAACTTATATGATTATCAGCACGTAACACTGAATCACCATATTAACCAAGCGTTAAAAGCAAACATCATCATGCAGCGTGATGTGGATTATGTCGTTCAAGACGGCGAAATCGTTATCGTTGACCCGTTCACAGGACGTCTGATGGCTGGTCGTCGTTATAGCGATGGTCTTCACCAAGCGATCGAAGCGAAGGAAGGTTTGGAGATTCAGCGTGAAAGCATGACACTTGCGACGATCACGTTCCAGAACTACTTCCGTATGTACAATAAGCTTGCTGGTATGACAGGTACAGCGAAAACGGAAGAAGAGGAATTCCGCAACATCTACAACATGGATGTTATCTGTATTCCGACGAACCGTCCAATCGCTCGTGATGACAGATCAGATCTTATTTATAAAACGATGCAAGGGAAGTTCAAGGCGATTGCAGCTGAAATTGAAGAGCGTCATAAAACAGGACAGCCGATCCTTGTTGGTACGGTTGCCGTTGAAACCTCTGAACTACTTTCACAGCTTTTAACGAAGCGTAAGATTAAGCATAACGTGTTAAACGCGAAAAACCACGAGCGTGAAGCAGAGATCATCGAAAATGCAGGTCAGCTTGGCATGGTTACGATCGCAACGAACATGGCTGGTCGTGGTACGGATATCAAGCTTGGTGAAGGAGTTCTTGAAGTTGGCGGATTGCACATCCTTGGTACAGAGCGTCACGAATCACGCCGTATCGATAACCAGTTGCGTGGTCGTGCGGGTCGTCAAGGAGATCCAGGTTCATCTCGCTTCTACATCTCGATGGAAGATGAATTGATGCGTCGATTCGGCTCAGACAATTTGATGACGATGATGGAGCGTCTTGGTATGGATGAAGAGACGCCGATCGAGTCTAAAATGGTTACAAAAGCCGTAGAATCTGCACAAAAACGTGTAGAGGGATCGAACTTTGATGCTCGTAAACAGCTTCTACAATATGACGATGTTATGCGTCAGCAACGTGAAATTATCTATGCACAGCGTCAAGAAGTGCTAGATGCTGAGAACTTAAGTGATATCGTTCTTCGCATGATCGATTCTACACTTGAGCGAATCGTTACGGTTCACACACCAGAAGCGGAAGTTCAAGAAGAGTGGAACACGAAAGAAATCGCAGACTATGTGAATGCTGTCATGTTCACAGAGCCGACGTTTACAGAAAAAGATCTATTCGGTCTAGATCGTGAAGAGATCATCGAGAAGATTTCAGCGAAAGTACACGCAGCGTTTGCTGAAAAAGAAACACAGCTTCCTGCTGAACAGATCGCTGAGTTTGAAAAAGCGGTAATCCTTCGTTCCGTTGATAGCAAATGGATGAATCACATCGACCAGATGGAACAGCTTCGTCAAGGTATCCACCTGCGTGCTTACGGTCAGAACGATCCGTTGCGTGAATACCAGTTTGAAGGCTTCGAGATGTTTGAAGCGATGGTTGCGGCGATTGAAGAGGAAGTTACAACGTATATCTTAAAATCTCAAATCGAGCAAAACATGCAGCGTGAACAAGTGGCTGAAGGTAAAGCCGTTGTTCCGAGCGATAAACAAGATACAGCAAAAAAGAAGAAACCGGTTCGTAAAGCACAAGACATCAAACGTAATGATCCTTGTCCATGCGGAAGCGGAAAGAAATACAAGCAATGTCACGGAGCTGAACAAGAATAGGAAGTTGCGTGAGTGAAGAGAGTCTTTTAATAGGCTCTCTTTGCGCTTGTAATCAGATGTGAAAAAGGATTAACTTTAACAGCGTTCGCATATTTTAAAGATGGAACAACTATAAGATGAGGTGCAAAGACTATGGATTTAGTAGAAGTAAAACAGGAATTAAACGTGATTGAAAAACGTATCAACGACTTTAGGGGGTCTCTTTGACCTCGATACGAAGAAAGCGCGTATCGCAGAACTAGATGAAGAGATGAGTGCGCCTACGTTTTGGGATGATCAGAACGCAGCACAAGTCGTGATTAATGAAGCGAATGGGCTAAAAGAACAAGTGAACGAGTTTGAAGAACTTGCGTCAGCTTATGAAGATTTAGAGATCGCACACGAGCTTGTAAAAGAAGAAGCGGATGAAGATCTTCAGAAAGAACTTGTAAAAGATTTAAAAACCTTAATCACAAAGCTGAATGATTTTGAGCTTCAGCTTTTATTGAACGAACCATATGATAAAAACAACGCGATCTTAGAACTTCATCCAGGTGCGGGTGGTACAGAGTCTCAAGACTGGGCGTCCATGCTGCTTCGTATGTACACGCGTTATGCAGAGCGTCAAGGCTATAAAGTAGAAACGCTTGATTACTTACCAGGTGATGAAGCAGGGGTAAAATCTGTAACGCTGAGCATTAAAGGGCATAACGCGTATGGCTATTTAAAAGCCGAAAAAGGGGTTCACCGCCTTGTTCGTATTTCACCGTTCGACTCATCTGGCCGTCGTCATACGTCTTTCGTTTCGTGTGAAGTAATGCCTGAGATCACAGACGATACAGAGATTGAGATTCGTACGGAGGATCTTAAAATTGATACGTATCGTGCGTCTGGAGCAGGTGGGCAGCACGTTAACACGACTGACTCTGCTGTTCGTATGACACATATTCCTACGAATACGGTAGTTTCGTGTCAAACGGAGCGTTCACAGATCAAGAACCGTGAGCGTGCGATGAAGATGATGATGGCGAAATTGGTGCAGCGTCGTTTGGAAGAGCAGCAGGCTCAGTTGAATGAAATTCGTGGTGAGCAGAAGGAGATCGGCTGGGGGAGTCAGATTCGCTCTTATGTTTTCCATCCGTATAGTCTTGTGAAGGATCACCGGACGAATACTGAGGTTGGTAATGTGCAGTCTGTGATGGATGGTGAGATCACGCCGTTTATTGATTCTTATTTGCGTTCTAAGTTGTAAAAAAACCTTTTGTTAGGTTGGGCTGCGATTGGTGAATGAGGTTGATCTGCGCTCCAGGTGCTTCGCTTTCCGCGGGGCAGGCGGTGAGCCACTTGCCGCTACGCGCCATTAAGTGTCTCACCTGACCGCTTGTCCCGCAGGAGTCTCGCACCTTCCGCTCCAATCAACTTATCGAAGGTGTTAAAAACCAAACCCTTTCTAGTACCTAGCGATTGCAAGTAAGCTTCCATTACAAACCATGAAACACAAACAACAAAAATGAACCGAAACAAAAACAAAACTTCCGGGCTGCTTGCTTCCGGAAGTTTTTTTATCGTATGTGTGTGAGATCTCTCTCTTGTACGAGCTCGATCTTTCTATGTTGTCCGTCTGTTACGATCTCCACGTTTCCATTGTCATAAATCCAAACGACTTGATACTCCTGGCCGTTATAGATGACGAAACTCCCCACTTCTATATGCATCACTTCACTCCTAATAATGCTCTCTAGTTAATTATACCTATCTAAGTTGGATTGTATATTGGGAAAAAACATGGACATTTGTCTTTTTAATTATAAAGGAAATTCCCCTATTTTCCCAACTTATATTTTCTATAGCAGAAATCTTCATCATATAAAAGTTTTGATGAGATAATTATCTTTTTGAAAGTTGTTTATTTCCTCTCCACGATTCTCGCTTCTATCATCGTGTCTAAGATGTAAAAACTAAAGGCTTTTACTTACTTTTGACTCTATCGTTTGCCATGTTCATTTTATGTCGGCAAACATTGTAACTTTATAAAAAACAAAAAATTCTTAAACATTTGTTTAAATCTTCTACATAGTACCTTAATATTTCGCCAGTATTCTTATAGTTGCAACATTAATTATTCGGTCTAGGGGGAAATGGACATGGAAAAGAAGCCATTGGATAGAAGAACCTTTTTAACGTATTTGGGTACGGGGGCAACGGCACTTGCTGCAGCTACGACTGGGTTAGGTGCTTTATCAGAAACTGCTAATGCACAGTCAGATAGCTTGATGCGCATGAAGCCTCGTAAAAAGGGATTTAAGTTTCACCCGATCGCACCAACGGACAAAGATGATCTTGTTCTTCCAAAAGGATATAAATATGAAGTGATTGCCTCTTATGGTGATGTCATTAATAAAAAAGGTGACACGTTTGGATTCAACAATGATTTTACGATGTATTTTCCGATCGACAAATCCAGTGAACATGGTTTGCTATGGGTAAATCATGAGTACACGAATCCATTATATGTAGAAGGCGAAAAAGTAAACGACAAGTACACTGCGGCTCAGATTGAAAAGATGCTCTACAATCAGGGCGGTTCTATTATTGAAGTGAAAGTGAAGAACGGCAAGTGGACAATGGAAAAAAATTCGATCTACGCTCGACGTGTAACAGGACTTACACCGTTCGCGCTAACTGGACCTGCGAAAGGTACGGCAGCTGTAAATGGTGCAACAACGGCACAAGGAACGTTTGCGAACTGTTCTGGTGGACGTACACCATGGAACACGGTTTTATCTTGCGAAGAGAACTATGAAGAAACTTCGAAATCAGCTAATTTGGATCAAACGCATTATGGCTGGGTGATTGAGGTTGATCCTTTTGATCCTAACTTTAAAGTAAGAAAGCACACGGCTCTTGGACTCTTCAACCATGAAAACGCAAGCGTTGGTATCTCTAACGACGGGCGTGTAGTCGTTTATATGGGAGATGACAAGAAAGATGCTTGTGTGTACAAGTTTGTGAGTAAAGGCAAGTATGCTGCAGCTAAAGGGAAAGACAACAGCAAGCTTTTAGAAGAGGGAACGCTATATGCGGCAGATCTTGCAAACGGCAAATGGCTTCCATTAACGATCGAAGCTGTTCGTGAAAAAGCAGCAGGCAAAACTGACCTTTTAGAAATGTTCAAAACACAAGGTGATGTAGTGGTTAACGCACATGATGCTGCCATCCTTCTAGGTGCGACACCAACAGATCGCCCGGAAGACGTGGAGATCTCACCACTGGATGGTACGGTATTCATCGCACACACGAACAACGACAAACACGGCAACATTCATGGTCACATTACACGCTTTTTTGAAAAAGACGAAGATCATGGTGCAGAGAGCTTTGAATTTGAGATCTTTGCAGCTGGAGGACGTCAAAGCGGATTCAGTGCGCCTGACAATCTAACGTTTGATTCAAATGCAAACCTTTGGACTGTGACGGACATTTCATCAAGCAAGCTGAATTCTGGTGCGTGGACAAGCTTTGGTAACAACGGAATGTTCATGATTCCTACGATCGGCCGTGATAAAGGCGAGGCGTTCCAGTTTGCATCTGCTCCAAAAGAAGCCGAGTTAACAGGACCATCTTTTACGCCGAATGAAAAAACATTGTTCTTGAGTGTTCAGCACCCGGGTGAGGAAACAGAAGATAAAGCAAATCCTACAAGTACATGGCCGCAAGTGCGTGGAGGCAACACGCCACGTCCGTCAGTTGTAGCGATTACTGGTTTCAAGTTCTAATTTTTTTGAGAGACAGAAGGTAACAATTGATCACCAAAATTTGAGGAGGCGATCTACATGGGTTTCACAAACATCGGAGTACCAGGATTGATCTTGATCTTAATCATTGCGCTTATCATTTTCGGGCCATCTAAGCTGCCAGAGATCGGACGAGCATTCGGAAGCACGCTTCGCGAGTTTAAGCACTCAGCGAAAGACCTCATGTCTTCTGATGAAAAAGAAGAAAAGCCGCAGTCTAAATAAAGAAAAGTGGAAGATGCGGGCGCGGTTAAGTCCGCATCTTTTTGATTATACCTGTTGCGATTTTAAACTCGTGGATTGGAAGCTGAAACTTGTGGATTGAGGTTCCAAACTCGTGGATTGGAAGCTGGAACTTGTGGATTGAGTGTCCAAACTCGTGGATTGGAAGCTGAAACTTCTGGATTGAAGGTCCAAATTCGTGGATTGGAAGCTAAAATTTGTGGATTGAGTGTCCAAACTCGTGGATTGAAAGTCAAAACTTCTGGATTGAAGATCCATACACATGATTCATAAGGTCTCACGGCACAACTCAACACTAAAATGAACCGCTAATTAAAGAAAGGGAGGCTGTTTTATGATGAAAGCTGAAGAGATGTACTTCGTCGAACACCTTGGTGAGCTTAGAAAACGCATCATTATTACGCTCGCCGTATTCATAACGGTACTTTCTGTTTCATTTTTTTACGTTCAGCCGATTTATGACTGGCTGATTCGTGATCTGGATCAGCAGCTTGCTGTTCTTGGACCAAGCGAGATCCTGTGGGTGTATTTTATGATTTCTGGTGTCATCGCGATTGCATTCACCATCCCGGTTGCGGCGCATCAGACATGGATGTTCATCAAACCGGCACTGAGTAAAAGAGAGCAGAAAGTGACTTTATCCTATATTCCAGCACTGTTTTTCTTATTTGTTCTAGGTTTAGCATTCGGTTATTTTATCGTTTATCCGATGGTTCTAAACTTCCTATTGAGCTTGTCAGAGGGACATTTCCAAACATTCTTCACATCAGAAAAATACTTTAAGTTTATGATGAATCTAACGCTTCCGTTCGGCTTTTTGTTTGAGATTCCGTTAGTGGTCATGTTCTTAACATCGCTCGGCATCTTAAATCCAAACGTGCTTACAAAAGCTAGAAAAGTCTCGTATTTCGGACTTGTGGTCGTTGCTGTTTTGATCACACCGCCAGACTTAGTATCCGATTTCCTAGTCGTCATCCCACTTCTCGTCCTTTATGAGATCAGCATCATGCTGTCACGCGTGGTCTATAAAAAGAAGCTTGCAAAAGAACAACTCGCAATGGAAGAAGAAAATAAGGTCGTGCAGATGAAACGTCCTTCATAAATTTTAAAAGGAAGCCAATTTTTCGGCTTCCTTTCTTTATCTTATAAACAAATTAAACAAACTGATTGGTCCGGCGGTTCTTGTCCGCTATGTATTTTGCATATTCATTTGCCCGTCTAACATCGCCATTACCATTATAAAAATCAAACAGCCTGATCTCATAGTGTTCAGCGGGTAATACATAGCCCAATTTTTTTAAATGTGGATACAATTCTGTTTCAAGATAGTGATAATAAAGATCGTCTTGTTTATTCAATCGATAGATATGCATGTGAAAGAAGTGAACGAATGTCGTGCTGCCGGTTTCTTGTGCAGTTTTCAACCCTTTTTCTGCGAGTTGAAGAATGGTTGTCGCAGGTTCTTTTTCAAGAAGAGTAGCGGCGTTCACATACCCTTCGAGAGATCCTAAGTAGTTTGAAGTGCTAGGATCTTTTAGCTGCATCGATTCTTTGTAGTACCGGCATGCATCTTCAAAATTCCCATGAAGGATAGAATGATAGCCAAAGTTGTGCAGAAGAAGCGCTTTTTGTTTCTCCAAACCGAAGTTCTCACACATTTCGATGAGTTCTTGATACTTTTCGTTTTGAGGTCCGCTTGTTGGTTCTTGTTCAATTTGAATCAGCATCAGCATCTCTGTTTCGATCACCCTTACATAGCAATGGGCTTTTTCAAAATAGCTAAGTGCTTTACTAGCGTAATAATACGAAAGCACACGAGAATTGGTAGAGTGATAAGCGACAGCCATATGATAATAGTATTCTGCATTATTGTAGTATGCGGGATCCACCTGTTTTAAAAGATCGATCGCTTCGTAATAATCATGCTTCATCTGAAGTCCATAGATTCCTTTAATATGCAGAAGCATGCTCTGTTCACGATGTGAGAGTTCTGTCCATTTATCCATCTCTTGAAGTAGGGTTTCTACCTTGGATGGCTGTTCTGTCAGTATGTAATAACGTGTTAACAATAGAGTGTGAGTACGATAAAAATCTGGAATCTGCAATAAAGGGATCTGTTCAAGTTGTTTCTTAATGTTTTCTGTTTTGTTGTCCAGTTTCATAATGATTGCTTCTTCCCATTTTTTTAAAAGAAGTTCCACGCTTCTGTACAATTTCATCTCATTTTGAATATCGATCTGCAATCGATTCGCTAAAAATTGAATCGTTTCATAGGAGACCTCAGTTAATCCCCGTTCGATCTTACTCACATGTGTACCTGAACAAATTCCGTCGCCGAGCTCTTTTTGTGTCATATTTCTAAGCTCGCGGTAGAATTTAATGATTTTTCCTTCTAGCATGAGATGACCCCCTGTCTCTAACAACAATTCTCTAATATTTCTATTCTACTAAAGAAAACCCCAAATCAGTTAGACGATTATTAAGTCTATTTCCCTATTTCTCTCTTCATTTTTGTATAAATCTCTATTATTTTCTGTGTTGATATAGGCAGTGAGTCATGTATGAAACCCCGATAGCGGCAAGGGGTTATTGCTATTACAATTACATTCGAATCTACAAAAAATTCAAAAAAATAGAAAGGAGGATACAACTCTTATTGTTTTGCTAGGAAAATTTTACATCTAAGAGATTCATATATAAATGATGACCAGAAATTCATTAATTACAAAGAAAGCAGGGAAACGATGAAAAAGATATCTTTTATTAAAAAATCTACTGCCCTTACATTAGCTGCAGGATTGCTGCTATCGCCAAGCACAACGATGTTCACACAGCAAACAAGTGCAGCACCTTTTCAAGCCGAGGATATTCTAGCATCTCTTACCGCGAAACAAAGAGAAGCTTTAAAACAGCTCGAACTAACAGATGTTGAAGGTCTTCAAGGCTTTAAGAAAGAAGAACTGCAGAGCGAAAAAGAAATATCAGTAATCGTTCAATTCCAATCAAAGCCTGGACAAGCTGCAGTGTTGGACGCTCAGTTAAAAGGTAAAAAGATCTCGCGCCAACAAGCTGACAGCAAAGTAGATCAAGAGCATGCTCAATTTAAAAAAGATGTTGAGGCGCTCATTCCCTCTATCGCTCCTCTGACAAAAAAATCAACACATAGAATTACATCCACATACAAAACGGTATATAACGGTGTGGCGATGAAACTTCCTGCCAATCAGGTAGAAACACTCCTGCAGTCAGAATCCGTAAAGGCTATTTATAAAGATGTAACGTTTAAAGTGGATCCAATTGCGATGGGAGAAGAAAAAGCCCTGAACAGCAACAGTGCGGGAACTTCAGTGGAAAGCATTCCTTACTTAAAAATCGACCAGCTACATAATGAAGGAATTACAGGTGAAGGTGTTAAAGTGGGGATCTTAGACACAGGGATCGACTACAATCACCCAGACTTAAAAGAAGCGTATAAAGGCGGATATGATTTTGTTGATAACGACAGCGATCCGATGGAAACGACGTATAAAAACTGGCAAGACTCTAAAAAGCCAGAGTTTAACGGCAACGCGTATTACACTTCTCATGGCACGCATGTTGCAGGAACGATCGCTGGTCAAGGCACGAACCCGAATGTATCCGTTCAAGGTGTGGCGCCAGATGCTGATATTTATGCGTATCGTGTGTTAGGTCCATATGGGACTGGCTCTTCTGAAGGCATTATCGCAGGCATCGAGAAAGCGGTTAAAGACGGAATGGACGTAATCAACCTTTCGTTAGGTGCAGGTATCAACGATCCGTATTATCCGACGAGTACAGCGATCAACTATGCGGTTCTTAATGATGTGACTGCTGTTGTTTCTGCTGGAAATTCAGGTCCGAACGCTTACACACTTGGTTCACCTGGTGCTGCTGCATTAGCGCTTACGATTGGAGCGAGTGACGTACCGATGACGGTCGCTTCTTTTAAAGGATCAGTGGGCAGTGAGAGTGGACTTCAACTAACAGGACTCGCACGTCATTATGCTGATCGATTGAACGAACTACAAGGTAAGTCATATGATCTTGTGGATGTGGGGTTAGGTAAGCCGACTGATTACACAGGTAAAGATGTAAAAGGAAAGATCGCCCTCATTGCTCGCGGTGAAACAACATTGAACGAAAAAGTGACACTCGCAAAACAAAACGGTGCGGTTGCGGTTCTTCTATATAACAACGTGGATGGAGTTATTGAAGCAAACCTTGGTGAGTCGACAACATTTATTCCATCATTCTCGTTAACAAAAGTAGCGGGTGAAAAGATTAAAACTCAAATCTCTGCAGGTAAATCGAGTTTTACGTTCGGGAAGCATGCTGAGATTCAAACAGAAGGCGATCGTTTAGCTGCTTTCAGTTCGAGAGGTCCAGCGAGACAGACGTACGATATGAAGCCGGAAGTTACAGCACCTGGAGTTGCCGTTCTTTCTACGGTCCCATCATATATGGTGAACCCAGCGAACCAAGCAAACTATGATTACGCGTACTCTCGATATTCAGGTACATCGATGGCCGCTCCGCATACTGCTGGTATCGCAGCTCTTATGCTTGATGCTAATCCTAACTTAGAGCCTGAGGATGTAAAAACGATTTTAATGAATACAGCTGATCCGTTAAACGGAGATTATTCGGTATTTGAAGTGGGAGCAGGACGTGTAGATCCTTATCAGGCTGTTTACAGTGGGACGAGCTTTCAAGTGAACGATGAAACGTTGATTCCTAGCTCTACAAATCTTGTGAAAATTAAAGAACGTACAGGTGGAATTGCGTATGGAAGTCATTATGCAGGCGAAAAACTTTCATTAAAGAAGTCCATTACAGTTCTAAACAATGAAAAAGTGAAGAAGACGTTCAAAGTGGAAGTAGAAGAAACAAAAGGCTCACCAAGCTTGAAGAAGAACGGAATCGAGATCTCTATTCCAGACGAAATTAAGATTGCAGGTGACGATTTTAAAAAGGTATCAGCAGGAATCAATATTCCTAAGAAAGCAAAAGAGGGAATTTACGAAGGGTACATTACGCTGACGAATCAATCGAAAGCAGCTGAACACTACAGAATTCCGTTCAGTGTTCGCATTACGGAAGAGGGCTACAACAAACTAGAGCTTTCAACGCCAGCAATCGCGCCTAACTATTTGAATACAGCAGGATTTTTCAATTACCGTTCGACTTATACGCCAATGGAATTTAACTTTAAATCTCCGATGGAAAAGATGGAAGTCGTTCTTCAAGACGGAAAATCAGGGAAAGATCTGGGCTTGATCGGTATCATGAACCTTGAAGGTCGTAACGAGAATCAAAGTTATTACGTAATAAACGCATTTAGTGGGATGTACAACAAATTTACAGGTGATAAAACAAATCCAGTTGATTCTGAAGTCTCGTACGCACCAGCCGGTTACTATAAGCTGAAGTTTATTTCAACAACAGCCACTGGTAAACAGCTAACAGATTATAGACATGCGTTCATCGATATTGATGAACCTACGTTTGAAAGCTCACTTGACGGTGATTCTCCGTTCTTAGAATACAAGCCAGGTCAAGAGACGTATCCGTTTGACATCAAAATTAAGGATCCTCTCGTTGATGAGATGAAGAAAGTCGGCTTGAACGTAGATCAATCATCAAACTCAATGATCTATTATTGGAACACACCGTTCCCATCTTCTCCGATCAAGATGGACAATGAAGGTAGATTCGTTGAAGAGATCGCGATGAACGAAAATGTAACGGCACTTAACTTCCGTATGGACGGTTTCGATCTAGCAGGTAATCCGGCTGTACAGAAGAATTACTATTTTGTAAAAGAGGGCACACCTGTTTCGTATACGAAGAGTAAAAAAGTTCCTGTGAAGACAGGGGATGCTGTCAAAGCAACTGTAGTATTGGATAACTTAAATGATTTGACCAAAGCAGAATGGAACTTTAACAATAGTAGCTTTGCCGCGGTTTCTCTTATTGATGCTAAATTAACAGACGCATTTAAAGACAAAGCAACTATTGTGGTGAAAGATGGAATTGTAACAGTTGAGTTTAAAGATGGCAGTGGAACACTAGACCACGCCGAGCTAGTAGAAGTTACGTTAAAAGTAAATGATGATTATTATGCGACACGAGCTGCAGTAGCACCAATTGTAAAAGTAACGGATAACAACGCTAATACATCAACCGTTCTGCAAGCTCAGTTCAGTTGGAAAGTAAAACCGCAGTTCTCTACTGCAAACGGCTATGTAACGCCTGAAGGCTTTGAGAACGAAGCAGGAACAGTTACAGAAAGACGCGATTGGACGAAAGTAGGAGGAACTGTACAGATTATCGATGCAAAAGGTAACGCACATGATCCATCTACACGCATCGCTGATAACGGTCAGTACAAGTACGACAAACTTCCACTTCAAAAAGAAGCATTCACAGTGGAAATGAGAGTGCCAGGTCATTTCCTAACTAAAGAAGAGTTGTATATCGGTTTCGAGCACAAAGGTGAATTATACGCACAAAGCCGCTTTATTACCGCACTAGATGTAAAAGCGGGAGACGTGAACCAAGATAACGTGATCGATATCCATGATGCCATCGAGATTCAAAATGCGTGGGGAACTGGAAAACGTGCCGCGGATATTAACTTTGACGGAAAGGTAGATGCAAAAGATATGAAATTCGTACAGAAAAACTATCTCCTGCAAAACCAACATATTGACGATACACCATCACCAAGAAAGAAATACCAAGGAAAAACACTAGAAACCATCTTAGTCGAACTAGGCATCCAACAATAACGGTGATTACAGCTGAACAACCTTTAAGGAGAAGCACCTTCCTTAGAGGTTGTTTTTTTAACGAGGTCCTCGAGATGGTAGACGCGGGATTTTCGATTGCCGATGAATGGGAGGTTTAAGGTTCGAAGCAGATGGTAGGCTTGGTCATTAGTTAATAGGTTTAAAAACTGTTTGCATGACTTGTTAGAGATTTTATTGGATATTAGGAGAGCATAGTCTACTAATGCTGCCTCATGTGCTTTATTGTAGTAACTTTTACAAGTGAAACAATACCAGGATCTTTTTACTCGTTGTAAAATTTCAGTCTCACAACTCGGACAAAATACGCCTCGTAGTAAGTCATCCTTATTTATTTGAAAAATGTTACATACATTAGGTTCTTCAGGTGTGTGTTGTTTGATTAGATACTTAATTAGTCTCTTCATTTCGTTTGGTTGCAACATTTCCTTTGTGTTCTTATTGCTTAACTCATCAAATTTGGACATGAGACCAGAGCTTCTGATTACTTTTGATCGAGCTTCTTTATAGGTAGGCGAGAATTCTGTAATTGCTTTCGGATTAGTCATAACTACGAGAGATTCAATAGCTAGGTCTGTAATCTTCAGCTTTTGTAAAAGATGCAATAAGTGAAAAGACTGCCTTTTTACTTGTTCCACTGGATTATCGAAAGCTTCTCGCTGATTCTTTAGCGTTCGAATCATCGGATCGTATGAACTCTCAAAATACAAATGTCCAGCAATATTCTTACTCTCAATAATAAGAAGGAAGTTTGGTGTAATAATAAGTGTGTCCATTTGAAAAAAGTAATCTTGATGAGAAATCCTTATTCCGTGAAGCAAATTAAGGTTGTTTTGTGGCAAGTATCGATAAAAATAGTCCATCGATTGTTCACCCCGATAACCTGATTCGTATTTTCTGAGAGCATCTTGAATTTCTTCTTTTTTTGTCTCTGAGATTGGTATTCTCTTCAAAAGTGATTTCAATTTATAAATAATAACCGGCATTGAGCGATGTTTTTTTATCAAATTCAACCACCTCAACTGTTTTTTCTTATTATTGAAGGTGTTTGAGTAGTCATGCAAATACTGAAATAGACAAAATTGTCGCTCGTAAGGAATAATTACGAGGTAATTACAATTAATTCCGAGGTAAATGGAAATATATCCTTAATTAAAAGTAATAATTCGGTACATAAAATTTTTTATCCGATTTTCGACATTTCATGACAATTATTACTCCACCGTGTAAGAATGTGCACTACAGCAAGTTAAACATTTCTCACAGCAATCAAGCGTACTTCACCTCATCACCGCGGCACTAAGGTCTCATTTACAAGGGCATACTGTGATTGGTATACTTTTTCTCGGTTTAAAGAAATTCCTTATGAAAGTTTGAGGGTTAAAGACAGCAATGATGATGGCTATGCGAAAACGACGGGGGATACTTCACCCGACCATTGAACTCATTTTAGAATATGTATATGTTGTGATTGGATCAGGACTGGTGGCACTCGCATTCTCGGTATTCCTGTTACCGAACCAGATCGCCTCTGGCGGCGTGAGCGGGATATCGACGATTCTATACGGACTCTTTCAATGGAAACCTTCCATTGTACAGTGGAGTTTAAACATTCCACTCTTCTTTGCGGGATTATTCTTCCTCGGCCGAAGATTCGGTGCAAAAACGCTTGTTGGAACCGTTGTACTTCCGTTCTTTGTCTTTATTTTTGAAAGCTGGGGAGCGGCGACGGAAGATCCATTGCTTGGCGCGATATTCGGCGGACTCGGAATCGGTGCTGGGCTTGGGATCGTGTTCCGCGGAAAAGCTTCTACGGGTGGCGTTGATCTTCTCGCACAGATCGTCCATAAATATACGGGTGCATCACTCGGATCGATCATCCTACTCATAGACGGAACGATCGTTACGTCGTCTGCACTATTTTTCGGCATTGAACAAGCTCTGTATGCACTTATCGCGATGTTCATTACGGCAAAAACGATCGATGTCGTACAAATCGGGCTTGGAACGACGAAAATGGCGTTGATCATATCAGATAAAGAAGATGAGCTTCGTCAAGGCATACTAACTCACATCTATCGTGGCGTTACGAAGATCAATGCCTTCGGCGGTTATACGCAAGATGAACGGCCGATGTTGATGGTCGTTGTGGCTCAATATGAAGTAACAAAATTGAAACAATACGTGAAAGGTGTCGATCCAGATGCTTTCGTAATCGTTGTGAATGCGAACGAAGTGTTAGGAGAGGGCTTTAAACGAGGATAATCAATCAAGAACGCAGCCAGTTGGGACTCATCTCGACTGGCTTTCTTTTATTCACTAGTACTTTTCACACATATATGCCCATTTTACTAGAATTCACGAACTACTAAATGAAAAACTCTTGGAATACCAGGTCAAAAGACCCGAAAACCCACAACGATGGTCGGTTTTATGGCGCCAGTGTCGAAAAGTCTCCGTGCAGGTTTTTATGATATATGAAGGATTACAGTGAATTGTGTCGTATTTTAAGTACTACGGAATCTAGAAAACATGACCATGGTCCCTTGTTTGAGGGAAGATGAAACACAACTGTAATAAAATTGTCAGTGCAAGATGTTATAATAGTTATTGCGGAAAAAAACTGACATATATCGCGTATTTGTCGAAAGACCTTTATATAGAACTTGTTGATTGATCAGGGAAATATTTTTTGGGGTAGTAAGGAAGTGATTTTGTTTGATAGAAATGGTTGATGTATGGAAAACATACCCGAACGGTGTTATGGCACTTAACGGGATTGACGTCTACATAGAAAAAGGTGAATTTGTTTATGTAGTCGGACCAAGTGGAGCAGGTAAATCCACGTTTATAAAATGTATGTATCGTGAAGAAAAACCGACACAAGGTTCAATCATCATTAATGGAACAAACCTTGCAAAAGTAAAAGAAAGACAGATTCCTAAAGTACGAAGAAAGATCGGGGTTATCTTCCAAGACTTTAAACTGTTGCCGCGTTTAACGGTATACGAAAACGTAGCGTTTGCATTAGAAGTTATTGAAGAATCTCCAAAAGTGATCAGAGAACGTGTTATGGAAGTTCTTGATCTTGTAAAACTAAAAAACAAAGCGCGCATGTTCCCTGACGAGTTATCAGGTGGAGAGCAGCAGCGTGTATCGATCGCACGTTCGATCGTAAACCATCCTCCAGTTGTTATCGCGGATGAGCCGACAGGTAACCTTGATCCAGAAACAGCGTGGGAGATCATGGAGATCTTTAAAGAGATCAACGCTCGTGGAACAACAGTTGTTATGGCGACTCACAATAAAGAAATTGTAAATACGATCACAAAGCGCGTAATTGCCATCGAAGGCGGCCGAATTGTACGTGATGAGGCGAAGGGGGATTACGGCTATGAAGATTAGAACATTAAAACGTCATTTCGTAGAAGCATTCAAGAGCATGGGAAGAAACGGCTGGATGTCCTTTGCTTCCATCTCTGCAGTAACGGTAACATTGCTATTAGTAAGTGTGTTCTTGGCAATCCTCTTGAACATTAACTATATTGCAAGTCAGATCGAAGACGATGTACAGATCAGAGCTTACATCGAGCGAACGGAAAAGCCTGAAAGATATGATGCTTACAAACAAGAGCTAGAAAAGCTTGGTAAGGTAAAAACGGTAGAGTATCAATCTAAAGAAGAAGGTCTTGATGAACTGATTGAAAGTCTAGGAGATGAAGGGGAAGCCTTCTCATCACTTAAGAACGAAAATCCGTTGCGAGATGCGTTCATCATCTACACAGAAAAGCCGCAAGATACGGCTGCTGTAGCAAAAGAAGTTGAGAAATTTAAATTTGTAAACAAGGTTGAGTACGGACAAGGGACCGTCGAGAAACTCTTTAAAGTAACTGATGTTGCCCGTAACGTTGGAATCGTCCTCGTATTAGGACTTGTATTCACAGCGATGTTCCTTATCTCAAATACTATAAAATTAACGATCGTAACACGAAGACGCGAGATTGAAATTATGAAACTCGTGGGTGCGACAAATGGATTTATCCGCTGGCCGTTCTTCATTGAAGGATTTGCGCTAGGTGTTGCTGGGGCTATTCTTCCGATCGTTGTTATCACGGTAGGCTATCAAGCGATTTTCGATATCGTTAATCAAAAATTAGGAACAGTATTCATTGAGCTGTTGCCAGTAACACCACTTATCCCGCAGCTAGCGCTGTTGATGATTCTGATCGGTGGAGTGATCGGCGTTTGGGGAAGCTTAACGTCTGTTCGTAAGTTCTTGAAGATTTAAGTAAAGATAGCAGAAATAAAGAGATCCAAGAAAAACGAAACAATTAATAGGGGTTAGGGAGGAAAACGAATGAAAAGGAAAGTGGTTGGTACAGTGCTTTCACTAAGTTTAGCACTGGGCGCCTTTACTATGTATCACTCTGAATCCGTCGTTCACGCGGAATCTTTATCAAGCATCAAGAAAAAACAACAAGAAAATGCAAAGAAAGCGAAAGATTCGCAAGCTAAGCTGGACAAGAACAAAAGCAGCCAGGAAGCGATTGAAGCGGAAGTAGCAAGAATTGATAAGCTTTCGTCTGAAACAGATTTAAAAGTACAAGCAAAACAAACAGATATTAAAGAAACAAAAGAAGAGATCGACGTGTTAAAAGGCGAGATCGCTGTTGTTCAAAAGCGTATCGATAAGCGCGATGCTCTATTAAAAGAACGTGTTAACTCTATGTATGAATCTGGCGGAGCTGTTTCTTACCTAGAAGTTGTTCTTGGTTCAAAAGATTTTGGTGATTTTCTTGACCGCGTTCTAGCATTGAACATGATTGCAGAGCAAGATCGTCAGCTTTTAGAAGAACAAAAGAAAGATAAAGAGCTTCTAGAGAAAAAGATGGCAGCTGTTGAGAAAAAACTAGTTAACCTACAAAACGCAATGAAAGAATTACAAGTATTGCAAAAGCAATTAAAAGCTCAAATGGATGAGAAAACTCGTCTGATGGCTTCTCTTAAAAAAGAAGAAGACTCATTGCATGCTGAAGCACATAAGATTGAAAACGAAGGCGCACTTCTAAAATCTCAAGAAGAAGCGTTCCGTGCTGAACAAGCTCGTGCAGCTGCACGTGAAAAAGCAGCTCGTGAATCTTCATCATCAGGTGGTTCAGCTCCTTCAATGGGACCTGTATCAGGTAATGGCATGATCGTTAAACCTGCTGCTGGAAGAATTTCATCTGGTTTTGGTAACAGAAGCAGCGGTATGCATGAAGGAATCGACATCGCTCAAGGTGGAACCGTTCCGATCTATGCAGCTGCAGATGGAACAGTTATTAAATCAGAGTACTCATCTTCATACGGAAACGTTGTATACATTTCTCACTCGATCGGTGGGCAGCAATGGACAACGGTTTACGCTCACATGAGCAGCCGCGCTGTATCAGGCGGATCTGTTTCAAAAGGGCAGTTCCTAGGCAACATGGGGAACACTGGACATTCATTTGGTCAGCATTTACACTTTGAACTTCACAAAGGACCTTGGAATGCAGGAAAAACAAATGCTGTAAATCCTGCGGCTTACTGGTAAAATAAACACATAAAGTAAACAAGCTATTCATATAGTGAAGTAGGAGACAGGCTGTTGCCTAAAGACTCTTACAATGGAAGGCATCGCACTTTGCAGGGTGTGATGCCTTTTCCTGCAAAAACGAGGTGAGCAGAATGAACGTAAATAAAAAAATGTTGGCCCTGCTGATTGTTCTTTCCTTGCTTGTTGGTGCCGGTGGCATGTATGGTTCGATGGCACTGTTTGGAAACGATTCAAAGTATGTTCAGAACGGTGAAGTAAACGATCTACCGAAGACCGCAACAAAAGTCAATAACGACGAAGAGTTTGCAAAGCTTCAGAAAACGTACGAGATCATCTCTTCTCGTTATGTAGAAGATGTTGATCGTGACAAACTCCTTGAAGGTGCCATTCAAGGAATGGTCAAAACGTTAAAAGATCCATATTCGGTTTATATGGATGAAGAAACAGCAAGTCAGTTCTCACAATCACTCGATTCTTCTTTTGAAGGAATCGGTGCAGAAGTAAGCATGGTAGACGGTAAAGTAACAATCGTCGCCCCGTTCAAAGATTCACCTGCCGAAAAAGCAGGGCTAAAGCCAAACGATCAGATTATTACGATCGACGGTAAAAGTGTTGAAGGACTCGATCTGTATAAAGCCGTTTTAAAAATTCGTGGTGAAAAAGGATCTGTCGTAACTCTTGGTGTAAAACGTACAGGCGTAAATGATGTAATGCCGGTAAAAGTAACACGTGATGAAATTCCGATTGAGACCGTATATTCTGATATTGAAGAAGTAAAAGGTAAAAAGATTGGTGTACTTGAGATCACCTCTTTCTCAGAAAAAACGGGTTCAGACTTTAAGAAGCATTTGACTGAGCTAGAAAAAGAAAAGATTGATGGTCTTGTTATTGACGTTCGTGGAAATCCAGGAGGCTATCTAGAAGCGGTTGACAGCATTCTTCGTCAGATCATTCCTGAGAAAAAGCCATTCGTTCAGATTGAAGACCGTAAAGGCAACAAAGAGCGATATGTATCTACGCTAAAAGAAAAGAAAGACTATCCGATCATCGGTTTGATCGACAAAGGTAGTGCGTCAGCGTCTGAAATTTTAGCTGCTGCCTTAAAAGAAGCAGGAAACTATGATCTTGTTGGTGAGAAGTCATTCGGTAAAGGTACCGTTCAGCAGTCGATCGACCTTGGTGACGGATCGAACATCAAGCTGACACTGTTTAAGTGGCTAACACCTGATGGAAACTGGATTCACAAAAAAGGGGTAAAGCCTACTTTTGAAGTGAAGCAGCCAGATTACTTCTACACAAACCCGATCACGGTTGATAAAAAAGCGTTAGAGTTCGATATGAACAACGAGCAAGTGAAGAACGCTCAAGTGATGTTGAATGGTTTAGGGTTCCAGACGGGTAGAGAAGATGGCTATTTTGATGAAAAGACGCAAGCTGCGGTTACTGCATTCCAGCGTGCCAACAACTTGCCAGCTACAGGGAAAGTCGATACGAAGACAGCTGGTAAGATGGAGTCAAAAGTGATCGATTCCATTCGTAATGATAAGAACGATGTTCAACGTAAAACAGCGATTGAATTGCTTGCAAAATAAGGGATTATGGCAGGAAAAAACAACTGAAACACGAATACTATCCGTAGAGGAAATTATTCTCTACGGTTTTTTTTTGGTGGAGCTTCGATGTCTAAAGAGCCTCTTGTGAGTGGTTGATTTGCGCTCCAGGTTGCTCGCTTTCCGCGGGGCAGGCGGTGAGCCACATTCGTACGTTTCACGTATAAGTGTCTCACCTGCCGGCCTGTCCCGCAGGAGTCTCGCACCTTGCGCTCCAATCAACTATTCAAAGAAGGTAACAAACCAAAAGAACCCATAATTATTTTACTGATATTACAACTGGGTAAAATGAATTAAGTAAAAGAGAATGATTGAAGAGATAAAATCCTTTGTCATATTTAAAGGGGTAGACAAAATGCAGTCATTGAATGTTGGAGATATTATGTTTCAGCTGTTTTCGTTTCTTGTGCTAATTGCCATCATTGTTGGAGCGGGGTTATTAGTAAAGCGAGCTGTGAGAACGGATAGAAGGTTGAAACGGATTGAAGAAAAAGTGGATGAATTGAAAGATGAGAAAGGAAGAGACCGCACATGACAGACACCTTTGTGAAAGAATTACTTCAGGGCATGCTGCTGCTTTTTCTACACCCGCTGTTTTACGGTTTTATTCTAGTTGCATTTTTAATTGGATTAAAACGTGTGAAAAGAGAGAGAAAAGAATTTAAAGTGCGCGTGCATCCCGTCATTGATAATTTAATCTTTTCATTGCTGCCGGGCATTCTGATTGGACTCATCGGTTCTGTAATCTTTGTGGCAGCTGGTATCACGTTGCCGCTTGGGATGATTGCTCTGATTGGGGTCGTTTATCTTGCTTTAGGCTTAACGTTTAAGACAAGGTTTATGAATCCTGCTTACGCTGTAAGTTTAGCAGCAGTCATTGGTCTGTTGCTTCCTAAATTCCAATTAGGGATCTCTTTCTTAGATCGATGGATCGTAGATGTTCAAAAAACACCGCTTGATTCATTAGCAGTTATTATTGGTGTTCTTTTGATTCAAGAAGGAATTTTGGTCATCTGGAAGGGTGCAGATCGCACGTCACCTCGACTGTTCAAAGGAAAACGAGGACATTATATCGGAGCACATGAAGCTACGAGGTTTTGGATTGTTCCTCAGTTCTTAGTATTACCAGTAGGTTCAATTCCTGTACTAGACTGGTGGCCGTTGTTTCCGATGGGCGCGGTAGGATTTTCATTCTTCCTCGTTCCGTTTGCCATTGGTTATCGCCAGCTTGTTACACACACTTTGCCAGAAGAAGCAATTAAACACCTCGGCAGACAAGTCTTGCTCTTAGGATCTATCGTAACGGGCATTGCAGCAGTCGGGCATTTTTATAATCTACCGCTATTAATTGCGATAGCGATCGCAGCTGGTCTTGCCGGACGCGAGCTTATTACACTCGTGACGAGCCAACGTGATGATACAAGACCATCCCACTTTGTGCCAAGAGATCAGGGAGTTATGATCCTTTCAGTCGTACCAGGGACACCTGCTGCAAAGATGGGATTAAAGATTGGGGAAATTATCGTAAAAGTTAACGGGGTAACACTTTCGCACGAATCAAGTTTGTACCAGGCACTTCAAATCAACGCTGCATACTGCAAACTTGAAGTTCTTAACCTGAATGGTGAGATTCGATTCGTTCAAGGGTCACTTTATCAAAACGAACACCACCAACTAGGTGTACTCCTTGTCCATGATGTGGTGGATCGGAATGTTGCTGTAGGGGATTGATGTAATTTTTCATAATTAAAATTTGCCGGAATGATTATTCATAATTTATCGGAACCGTATAATTTTTATTTAAATGGCTCATTTAACGTGAGTCTTTTTTTGTTATTCAACAATCGGGCCTTGATTGCTGAAGATGTAGTTTAGCACTAGTAGTGGGGAACCGTAACATAAGTAACGGCGATATGAATCACTCCTTTTACATTGTTATGGTAAAATTGTATGTAATAAGACTTATAACGAAATTTAGTTATTGATATATCCCGCCAATAAAATAAATGAAACAATGCTTTAAAAAGGAGTTGTGTCAATTGAATAAAAATAAAAGCACAGAAATAAAACGCTCTTCGAAAGCAGAAAACATTCTATCTCAGCTCAATACTAAAACGAAGCTAGGCGACTTACGAAAAATCGCGAAGGACATAAAAAAAGATCACGAACTAGCTATGGAACTTTGGTCAACTGGGGAGTTTTTGCCCAGACTCTTGGCAATCTTAATTATGGACAAAAAACTTCTTTCACAAGATGTACTAAATAAGCTTGATACGGATATGCAGATTCACACATTTGATGAGCAAAATAACCTAATGGATTGGTTATTGGCTAATCAGCTCACCAAAGACAAGAAAAACATTGCAATGATGGAGTTATGGGAAAATAGTTCTTCTGCTCTTCAAAGGAGAGCTTTCTGGTATTTTCAAGCGCGATTGAGATGGACTGGACAAACACCGCCAGATAACACCGCAGACTTACTATCTGCAATTGAAGCTAATATTACGAAGGAAGAACCGGAAGTTCAATGGGCTATGAATTTCACCGCAGGCTGGATAGGCGTTTATGATGAAAAGTATCGAGGACGTTGTATTAAGATTGGGGAGAAAGCGGGTCTTTACAAGGATGAAATGGTATCAAAAGGATGTACTCCTAATTATTTGCCGGAGTTCATTACGATTGAAGTTAATAAACGAATTAATAATTAGTTACCACTGAACCCAATTCATCATCAGCACTTTTTCTCTATTTCACCCTAGTAAGAAATATAAGAGGGGATAGGCAAAAGAAATTAGCTGGATTGTACTTACTTAATCCATTAAAATTATATGAAATAATGAGTTCATATCATCTAAAATTATATCTTCCGTTATCGGGTGCGTTAGTCCAAGAAGGATTAACGCCTTTTTCATGGAATTTATTGAAAAAACGTGCGGGATTGTCGGTTAAGCACAAGTGGATAAAGGTAAGAAAATGCATATGGAGTAGGAGAAAGAATGAAAATGATCAAAAGCAGATACAGAAGATCTATTAGAGGTATATTCAGAGAAATTAGAAGTGAATTATTATTTGAATTGCTGTGGAACATCTTAACTTTTATTCCAAGTATGATGTTCCGCTTAATAAAAAGCTTTTTAACCACTATTAAACAATCAGGTGCATTTATTTAAGAAGGAGAAGGAAAAATGAATATAGTTCAAATACTTATAGCAGCAGCGAACTTGTATTCTAAAGTGTAATATTGATGACAATGATGTAAACAAGTATTTACTCAAAGAATAGGAGAGTGCATATATGTATGAACCGAAGATGAAAGAAACCGACAATAGTGTAATTGAATTTATTGAAAATGTGGAAAATGAGAAGAAGAAGGCAGATGCCTATCAGTTATTAAAAATTTTTGAAGAGGTAACTGGGTACGACGCAAAAATGTGGGGTCCTAGTATTATAGGCTTTGGAAGCTATCACTATAAGTATGCATCAGGACATGAAGGGGATGCACCTTTAGTGGGTTTCTCACCAAGAAAGGCGAAAATTAGTCTTTATTTGGCCTATGAAAGTGAGGAAAGAGAAAAATTATTAGAAAGCTTTGGTAAGCACACGAAGAGTAAGGCTTGTATTTATGTAAATAAATTAGCTGATATCGATATCAATGTTTTAAAAGATTTAATTAAACATACAGTAGAAACATATCAGAATCTTTATCCGAACGAATAAAGTTATTGCCTGTCCTTCAGGGTATTGCGCGATAAAAGGAGCGTTTAGTTAAATGAAGGAGTATTCGATCGTGATCTTAGGGAGTTGGACTAATTTTATGTTGATTCCCAAATGCTTTAAGGTTGTACGATAACTTTTTAAGGTTATGACTTTATTGATTTAACAGGTGCATTTCATTAATAAGAAATGTACCCTTTTTTATGAAACGGGCCAGATTGTGGAATAGCACTTATATGTTTAATTGGACAAATATGGTATTTTGTAAATAGGATAGATTAATTTTCATTAACGATTTGTATATTAAAGCTACTTTTTATTGGAGTTTAAAGAAGGAGAATTAATATTGTGGCAAAAACGTCTGGATGTTTTACAATCGTTATCAATAAAGAAAATCATATATTGTTAGCCAAGAGAAAAGATTATCCAATCTGGGATTTAACTGGAGGGGTATTAGAAAAGGAAGAAGCATTAGAAAATTGCGCTATAAGAGAAACGGAAGAGGAAACAGGTTATATTATTTCAATTAAACGAAAAATAGGAGAATATTATCAACCTCAATATGATGACATGCAGCATCTATTCCTTGGGGAAATAATAGGAGGCTCACCGATCAAGGATGGTCCTGAAACAGAAAAGGTGGATTGGTTTAGACCAAATAAATTACCTTTGCTTATGATTCCGAATAGAAGAAAACAAATTAAAAATTACTTGAAACAAAAAGATATAATTGTTAAAGATTCATTCACAGTCTCACATTTAAGAATCTTTTTATATAAAGCGTTTTTAAAAGGAATTAGTAAAATGCTATAAAGTTTTATGTGGTGATTTCAGTTAAAATTACTCAATAAAAGAGCAGGATTATTCAATAATAACATTCTGTAAATGTATAAAAGGCAGGTAAAATATGAGTGAGACACAATATAAGTTAAATTTTAAGGATTTGTGTCAGACGTCTCAAATTGGTAAGTTAGTAAATATTCCTGAACCTATTTCAGGTGGGCTATTACATAGAATGTATTACATTGAAACCAATCAAGGGAAGTATGCAATTAAACTATTAAATCCTCAAATAATGCTTAGACCAAAGGCATTGCAAAACTATATTAATTCAGAAAGAATAGCTAATTTTGTATCAAATAAGCTTCCAGCCCTTACATCTGAAAAAATTAATGGTCGCTTTATTCAGCAAGTAGATAGTCAATTTTATATTGTTTTTAAATGGATAGAGGGTAAAAGTCTGAAACAAGATGAAATTGATGAAAAGTCATTGCGAAAAAATAGGGGGAATACTTGCAGATATACACAGAACTGATTTTTCTGAGTTAGCTATACCCAATGAGAAACCTGATATTGAAGAACCAACTGTTTGGAATTACTATTTGCAAAAGGGAAAAGAAAATCGATTGGAATGGGTTGAGATACTCCTTGAAAATCTCGATAGTCTATATGATTGGAATTCATCTGCAATAGAAGCATCGGAATCACTTTCATCAAACATAATAATTAGCCACAGAGACTTAGATTCTAAGAACGTTATGTGGCAACTTCATAATCCAGTCCTTATCGATTGGGAATCAGCTGGTTTTATAAATCCGATGCAAGACTTAATTGAAACGGCAATCTACTGGTCTAAAAATGAAAAAGGAGAAATAAATAAACAAAAATTTTTTTCATTTATTAGTGGATATAAAAAGAGATCTGGTGAACTACATTCCGACTGGAAAATGGTCTTAGAAAATGGATACTTAGGCAAATTAGGATGGCTTGAGTACAGTTTAAAACGGTCTTTGTGGATTGAATGTACAGATAAAGAAGAACAGCAGTTGGGAATTACCCAAGTAACAGAAACAATATATGAGATAAGGAACTATGCAAAACAAATCCCTAAATTATTGGATTGGTTGAATAATGAGTTATAAAACCAAATTTCTTCAACTATCAGGTGCTTTTCAGTAATAGGTCAATGTCTTTTTATTGGAATAAATACATAGAGTTAATCATCTGATTTTGAATCAATTGGTATTATGCAATCGAACAGGATTGTGGAGTAAGGATTGAAATACTTAGAGAATTTGAAGTTAATTTTAAATAATTATTAGCAAGTAAAATAAAGGAGGAAAAATGCTTTCCATTAACACTTTACCTAAACATATAAAAACCTCATTAGATAAATTTAATACTAAGAATGAAAAACCAGATGTATTTCCTTCTATCTTCTATATTAGGGGGAACAAATATTATTATTTTACTTTTGCCCCATCCGAAGATGAATTAATTATGTTAGATGATGGGACGATACCTTCTCTTAAAGAGATAAACTATGTGGCTTTATTAGCAAACAGTTACAATAGTGCAGTTAATAGCATTGCTTTTATAGGATATAAATGGGTTAAATCTAAAACTAAAAGAAATTATTTGAAATTATATAGGCTGTTGCAAGAAGTAAAAGATGAGTTTTGTAAAATTAACACTTCAGCAGAAATAAATCAATCTCTTATTAAATTCATTGAAACAACAGAATCAATTGTTAAAGATCAAGATAACATTGAAAATGCAGTTGAAGCTGGAACAAGAAAAGTACAAGAAACAAGTAAAGCTGTAAAAGTTACTGAATTTGATTATATAGAGTTACGTAATATAAATCTTCAAATGGTCAGAGCAGCCCATCAACAAAATACTATACAGTTAGAATCTGAGCAGGATAGAAATAAGGTATTTAATTATCTAGATAATCAGTCTCTTTTCTCTAATTTAAAGTTGAGTTATTTAAAAATGAAATTACAACCATATAGGAAACTAATGCTAAGTAGTGAATCGGAACAAGCTAAAGAAGTCCGTGAAATGCATTATGTAATGGAGGATGATGTTCCATTCGAAGAAAACCCTCTTGCACCTGAAGCTTTAGCACGATTTAAAAATCCAAGATAGTTGATAATTGATCTATATTTCCGCTGTTGTTTTAGATATGTTAAGGATAACAATTACAAAAATAGTCTTGATTATGAAAAATTTTTAATCTGCATCATTGTTTTTAGTATGTATTTTATCTTATGTTTTCCAAAAATAAGATTAGGCATCTTCAACTATCGGGTGCATTTCTTCAAGGAGAAATGCATTTTTTTATTGAACTTATTGAACAAAAGTAACAGGTTAGTTGTAGAAGGAAAAGGGTTATTTGAAAGCGAAAAGGTAGTTTGGAAATAAACACTACATATATGTGGAGTGAAAAAAATGACAGTAAAACCGATTGTTTTAGTTGTTAGTGTTTCAATAATTAAAGATGAAGACGTTTTAATGATTAAAGAAAACAAATCGAATGTAATAAATAAATGGAATTTTCCAAGTGGACACATTGAAATTGGAGAAGACATTCCTTATGCAGCTATTAGGGAAGTGAAAGAAGAGACGGGACTAGATGTAGAACTTACATATACAACGGGTGTTTATAACTTCATAAGTAGTTATCAAGACCAAGTTATTATGTTTCATTTTGTAGGGCGGGTTATTGGGGGTTCAATCTACCTTGAAGAAGATGATATTATAGACAGTGCTTGGGTGAAGGTAAGTGAATTAGAAAAGGCTAATGATGATAAATTTCGCGATCCGAGTGCTATTAAACAAATAGCAAATTGTCTTGTTAATAAAAATTACCACCCCATTAGTGTATTCCATAAACAAATTGAGTGAGGATCCTTGTTCAACTATCGGGTGCCTCTTTGGAACTTATTTAATAAACAGAACCGAGGAAGTATTTGGGGAAGCAATCTAGTAATTGAAGAGGAGATTTTCATAATGGCATGGTATTTTACATGGTCTGAATTAATATTAGGGTTACTTTTATACATTGTTTTACCTATTATAGTTTTTGTGATATTAATAATATTTATAAAAAAAGCAGAAAAATGGCTGAAGGAACAAAAACAAATCCAGGAACAAAGGTATGAGTATTATGAAGAGGTATCTAGAAAGGAAAAAATAGTTAAAAAATAAAGAATGCCTATATAACTAACAAAAAATTTGCCGAAACCTTTGATATTCCATTAAACGGTGCGTTAATTCAAGAAGGATTAACGCACTTTTTAATGAACTTATTAAACAAACGTGCAGGATTATGGAGTAACTTAATTAACTAATTGATTAAAAAGGAGTAGTAGTTATTTGAAGGTGAAAACTAAAGTTTTTATAGTTATATGTCTTGCTTTTCTTATTACGGGGTGTAATTTATTTAAAAATGATAAGTTGCCGATAGAAATGATTGCCTTTAATTACTTAACAAATGAAGAGCAAAAGAAAATTCCAGTATCTCCTAAGGACTCCGTAGTCAAAGAAATAACTGTTAGTGAAGAATTAGGTCAAAAATTAGACAAAAAATTAATCGGTAAAACGATTTATACAGTAACCTTTAATCATACCGAAGACGATTCTTCAGGAAAACTTGTTGTATATATTGCTAAAGATAAAAAGACAGTAATAGGAAAAGGGTATGAGAGGAAAAAGTAAAATAGATATTCAAGAATTGGGTGCAAGAGCTGAAGATCAATAAGTTGGTTCTTCAGCTTTCTTTTACTCAAGAATCGTGGCAGGATTGTTCAATAAGTGTTAGCCGGTTATAATGCATGTGTAAAATGGTTTATTTTGAAATAATTGTTATTATTCTTAGTGAAGGAAGATTACAAAATGGACCTTATTACTGGCAAAGTAATTATCATATCTATTTTTTTATTAACAATAACAGTTATTGAAACATTAGCTTATTCAACACGAATTTCTGGAGCTAGAGTAAAGCTCATAGCTACTGCTTTATCATTGTTTAGTACAATGGTTATTGTATGAAGATTTTCTACGATGATTCAGCAACCTTTAACTGCAAAGCTTATTGCGGAGGCACCTGATTCAAATAAATTATCTTTTATCGAAAGTCAATACCGTGTACTTATTGGGTGACATCTTTAGGTGTTATCATTGGAATAATGCTATTTCCAACCTTTATCACCATTTTCTCAAGAGCAATTATACAGCTTTCGAATGAAAGAGGGTCAATAATCAAACTGCTAGTAAAGCATTTTAATTTATCAGGGTTTAAAAAATTTATAAAGTGTATTCGAATCCCGAAGATTTCCTATCTAGACGGAATTACTTTCAGCACTATACCAAAACGATTATTTATCATAAATGTAGTAATCTCTGCGGTTTTTACAATAGGCGTCCTTTCATCTATTTATGCTTCAATGTTGGTACCAAAAGATTATGCACAAGCAGCGTTGATGTCATCGGGCATTATAAATGGCATTGCAACCATCCTTTTGACATTGTTCATTGATCCAAAGGCATCAGTTCTAGCCGACAGAGTGGTTAAGAAAGAAAGTAAGTATATTTTTCTAAAAAGTTACTCGTTAACGATGATATGCTCTAAATTTATAGGTACATTAGTAGCACAACTTATCTTTATACCTGCTGCATATTATGTTGCTTGGTTTGCTAAATGGATATAAAAAGTTTATTCAACAATAGGGTGCATTTCTTCAAGAAGGAGAAATGGCCATTTTTAATGAACAAAAAAACATTTTTAGCAGTACAGCTAAATGTTAATATGTATTTAGAATAAATGAAGAGGTGTTACCTAGTGAAGAGAGTAGATGTAGTATATGCCTTTATTTATGACGAGAAAACAGAAAAAGTATTAATGGTTAATAATCGTCATTCAAATTGGTCACTACCAGGTGGGGCAGCTGAAAAAGGAGAAACCTTAGAACAAGCAGTTATCCGTGAAACAAATGAAGAAACTGGTTTAATTATTGAAGTAGAGAAGGTTATTGCGGTAAATGAAGCTTTTTTTACAAAACATGAACATCATGGTCTAATGATTACTTTTTCCACAAAAATAATTAGTGGAGAAATAACAATAAAAGATAAGAATGAGATTGCTGAAACAAAATGGATGGACATAAAAACAGCAAATAACTTAATGCCTTACCATCCAGGAGGAATAGAAAGCTTATTAAAATCCTCAACACCATATATTTTTCAAGGGAATTGTTAATATATTTAACTCCGCAATCGGGTGCATTTCATCAAGAAGGATAACTACTCTCTTTTATTGAATTTAGCACCAGGGTTTCCAAAAAGAGACCAGGACATAAACCCCGTCATGAATTGTGGGTACCAATTTTTCCTAAATAAATTTGGCATCTTCAACTATCGGGTGCTATAATCTAAGATTGGCTGCCAAAATGGGTGGCTTTTTATTTTGAATAAGTACATACAAAAACAGGTAATAAACGCTAAAATAGGAATAGAACAATTTAAGGAGATTTAAAATGAAGAATGTACCTGGAGGAAAAAAGATAGTGGCAACATTTTGTGCCACTCTATTTGTCAGTATCATTTTATTGATAGTTATTTTTTTCGAAGGGGAGACACTAGGTCCAGAAATTATAGGTTCTTTTGTTATATTTTTCTTATATGCCGGTTTTATTATCTTGGTCTTTGGCTGTTATGTATCCTATTGTTTAGAGTTTTTGTTGAAAAAGTGGGGGGATTACACGAATCTCAGTTTATTGATGTATATACTACTCCATGGTTTATTTGGTTCTTTAATAGGGATAATTTTTAAAGCTGTTGATCTTGCCATCATAGGATTCTTCGCTGCTATTGTTTATGGAATTGTGGATGTTAGAATCGGCTTTAAGTATATTAAAGAACAAAAAGTTCACTGACTTATAATTGTTTTTCTTCAACAATCGGGTGCGATTGCCAAATAACAATAATCCATTTTTCTAAGTAATTATGAAATAACGAACAAAATTTTCACCTTACCACTCTGTATTCAAATGAATTTAGAAATATTATATGCTTATATTCCATCTATAAAAGCGTTTAATTAGAAATTATGAAAAAAAAAATCACAATTGATGATTGGGAATAAGAATGAAGGAGCTTGCCTTATAGGTAAGTTCCTTTTTTTCGATAATCAGCTTGCTTACAGAATTAATAATTGCTATAAACTTACTAATTTGAAATAATTGGTATTATTATAAGGGGAGTAAAAATAGTGAAATTAATTTTATTTATATTTATTGGAATGCTTTTTACCTATACGTTTATTTTATTAGCTGGCAATTTTGGATTGATGCTGGTAGGTGGAGCTACTTTTGGAGTGTTACTCTATATTGCTACTGAGGTCAGAAAGCGAGATTAATAGTAAGCCAACAAAGGAGGATTCCCATGAGCACAATCGTATATATGGTAAGGCATGGTGACTCACCAAAAGAGGGCAATGAACGGACGAGAGGATTAACGGAAAAAGGTAATGAAGACGCTCGTCGTGTGACTGAACTTTTAAGAGATAAGAAGATTGATGTTGTTGCCTCAAGCCCTTACCTCCGTTCTATTTTAACGGTAGAAAAGATGGCTTTACAAATAGGGAAAGAAGTTGAGGTTATTGAAGATCTAAGGGAGAGAGTATTTTCTTGTAGTGATAATAGATTAGAAGATAAAGAACTCGGTCCTCTATTGGAAAAATCTTTTGTAGACTTTAATTTCTCTCTTGAGGGTGGCGAATCACATGCAGCTTGTCAAAAGAGGGCAGTACAGATTTTAAAGGAACTCTTACATACGTATAAAGATAAAAAAATAGTGATTGGAACTCACGGTGCTGTTATGACCTTGATGATGAATTATTTCGATCCTTCATATGGTCTAGAGTTTCTATACAGCACAACAAAACCTGACATTTATAGACTGGAATTTAATGACGAGGAACTAGTAAGTGTTGAAAGAGTATGGGACCAAGGACGAATTTTACTTGATAGCGGGGGATTAATGATATGACCTTTCATATAAGAGTAAGAGTTGGCGCACTTATTATTGAAAATGATGAAATATTATTAACAGAGTTTGATGATCCTTATCGAGGGATCTTTTATGATTTTCCAGCTGGTGGAGCTGAACCTCATGAATCTTTGATTGAAGCTGTAAAAAGGGAAGCAAGGGAAGAAGCTAATATTGATGTGATGGTAGGTCCGTTAGCATTTGTCTATGAGTATGCTCCTCATTTAAACGAAAATAAGTATGGCCAAACACACACGCTAGTTATGCTGTTTGATTGTACTATAAAAAGTGGGTCCATACCTAAATTGCCTGAGAAGCCTGATCCAAATCAAACGGCTGTTAAATGGGTTCCGCTGTCAGAGCTAAAAAATCTAGAGCTTTACGCGAACATTGGAAAGCAAATTTTAGATTATACGAGCAAGAAGCGAAACATTGATTTACTACAAGAACACAAACTTCTGGATCAGACATTAACACGTAATCTCACGGAGACTTTCTAATAAGGGAAGTCTTTTTTTGTATGAGTTTTAATAATATTAAGTCACGAACCCAATAATATAAAACGTTAATCAATAAAATTAATTTATTTAATAAAAAACATTAATATTTCAATTTATTCTATTCACATATTTAATCCGAAGGTATATAATCTAATTAATTGATGAGAAAGGAGAATGAGATGGCTCACCCATTACTTACAAATTGTCCGGTTTGTTCACAAACGTTAAAGATTACTAAACTTCATTGTTCACATTGTCACACGACAATTGAGAACGAATTCGAACTATCTAAATTTGCTTCACTAACGAAAGAGCAGCTTCACTTTGTGGAAGTCTTTCTTGTATGCAGAGGCAATATTAAAGAGGTTGAAAAAGAGCTAGGGATTTCGTATCCAACGGTTCGAGGCAAGTTGAACGACATTGCATCTTCATTAGGTTATGAATCGAAAAAGAAGAATGAGATCGATGAGAAAAAGATTGTTTCCATGCTTGAACGTGGCGAGATTACGCCAGATGAAGCCATTAAAATGCTAAAAGATGAATAGGAGGATATGAAAATGAAAAGTGAGATCGAGAAAGTTTTAACGATGGTTCAAGAAGGTAAAATCGATACGGATAAAGGTTCAGAATTAATTCAAGTCTTACAAGAAAAAGAACAGGGTCCAACGATTAAATCATCAAGCCACACGTCTCACGCATCTTCTAACTACAGCGACAAAACCTTAAAAATCTGTGTGGTATCTGAGAGTGACAACGTGAATGTGAACCTTCCAATCAAGTTAGTAAAGGTTGTACTAGCAGCAGGTCACAACATTGCTCTAAAGATTCCTCAATCTGAACAATATGTAAAAGATATAGATATAAATCTGATCTTAGAAGCTATTGAAAATGAACTGGATGGACAGATTGTTGATGTGAAATCAGCAAACGGGGATACCGTTTCAATAACAATTGAGTAGAGGATACAAACATGTTACATGTAAAAGTAAAAACAAAAGAGGCAAAGTTCTCAATCCCTGTCCCTTATGTCCTATTAAATATCGGGATATCTATTATTACTTCTAAAGTGTTAATTCGGCATGCTAACAAATGGTCGAAACCTCATCTAGATAAGAAAAACATAGCCTTCACCATTCCTTCCATAGATAAATCAGAACTGAAACAAATTATTAAAGAGTTAAAAAAGCACAAAGGATTAGAGCTGGTTAATGTGAAAGCACAAGATGGAACTGAAGTGATTGTGAGATTATAAAAATTAATGATTCCCACTGAAGATTTCTGGTTCCATAAAGCATTCATAACAATAATGATATAGTTGAGCAGTAAAACCAATGGGTGCATTTCTGTCATGGAAAGAGCACTCTTTTTTTGGCATATCTAGATTGTCAATGAAAGAGGAATATAATTAAGCAATCGCGAAGAAGAGATGGTATATACTTTTAGCCCAATAAAAATTAGCATAGCCCTTTTTCTTACATAATACGTAAATTCTATGAAGGAAGTGTAATAGATGAATGCTGAAGATGTGATGCAGGAACTTGAAGCTCTTGGCAAGGAACGGACGAAGAAAATCTATATCTCAAATGGCGCAAAAGAACCGGTGTTTGGCGTAGCTACTGGAGCTATGAAGCCGATGGCTAAAAAAATTAAAAAAAATCAGCCATTAGCTGAGAAGCTTTACGCGACAGAAAATTACGATGCGATGTACTTTGCAGGAATTATAGCAGATCCCACGATCATGACTAAAAATGATTTTGAGCGTTGGATAGACGGAGCTTATTTTTATATGTTATCCGATTTTGTGGTAGCGGTCACTCTAGCTGAAACTGATGTTGCACAAGAGGTGGCAGACAAGTGGATTGCAAGCGGTGAAGAGCTCAGAATGTCAGCGGGTTGGAGCTGTTATTGCTGGCTATTAGGTAATCGACCAGACAGCGAATTTTCCAAAACGAAGTTAGAAAAAATGCTTGAGGTTGTAAAAAATACTATTCATGAAGCTCCCGAACGAACAAAATCCTCAATGAATAATTTTGTATATACAGTGGGGATATCCTACGTGCCATTACATGAAAAAGCGATTGATACAGCTGATGCTATAGGACCAGTTGAAATGAATCAGGACAAGAAAAAAACGAAGTATCTACTTGCTTCTGAAAATATTCAAAAGGCAATAGATCGAGGACAGGTTGGATTTAAGCGGAAATATGTGAGATGCTAAATTTTTTTATATGACCATATAGAAGGAGGATAACGATGAACGATGAACCGTGACAGAATCATTATCGTACTAAGCATATTAATTATTGCTTTCCTTCTTTATTGGAGTAGATTTCAACAGGGAAGAACATACACTGAAATCATTATTGTGTATACACCAGCAATTGTAATTCCTTTGATTTTTTATCTCATAAAAAAAAATTAGAAAGAAGTAATAGGTAATACGAACATAAATCACAATGAATTTTACGGTGCGAAGTTGGGGAGTGTGCTGTTGTCAAATTTAGTTGGCAGTATATTTTTATTTTGTCGCTATTGTTCTTTACTGGTTTAGGGATGTATAAATTTTTATATGACCCATTTCCCGCTTAGCATGTAAATCAAGTCCAAGTATTGAAGAAGGTGGAGCAAGGGGATGGGAATATAATAAGAATTCCTACTCAATATCAAGGGTTTGAATGGTATATGTCTAAGAATAAAAGCGCTGATGAAAATATCAAACGACTTATGAAAGAAAAAGGTTGGACACTAACGAAAAAGGAAGATCATCTTTACTTTTTTGAAGGTGTGCAAGGAAATATTATCGTTAAGAGTGATATTTGGAAAAAGAATTATACGATCTTTCGTTTTCCGGATGGAATCTAGAAAGAAACCCTGAAAAAGAGGGAGAGTTTAAATAAATGACACAGGACTTTTATTGTGATGAAGTATTGAGTGGCAAAACTCAAGTGGAAAAAGTAGAAGAGACAAAGAATGTCCTAGCTTACTACCATACAAGACCTTTTTATCCCATTCACATTGTGGCGATACCTAAAAAACATATCTCGTCATTGATTACATTAGATGAGCGTGATAACGAGTTATTGCTAGAACTAATGAGTGTCGTAAAAGAAGTAGCGAGAAAGGTTACAGATGAGCATGGAGCTTGCCAAGTAATTACGAATGTAGGTGACTACCAAGACTCCAAACATTTGCATTGGCACATTGTTTCAGGGAAGCCAAAAGGTTAGGGAGTTGATTAGAAAGTAAGATATGAATGTATGATAGCAATATTTTTTAATGAAAAAAATAAATCTAAAATAAACATGATCATAAACAACACATAGAACAAGCTAAGATAGATTAAGTTCTTGTTGAAGCCTTTATTTAATACAATCATCATAAGGTAAAAGAAAATAGATAATAATAAGGGATTTTTCCAATATCCAGCACCTGATGCGTATTTATAAAGAAAGTATAGTACTGTTAGGAGCCACAGAGTAAGTGTAATAAAATATGCATACTTTTTTGTATTCACCGATTAATTCCTCTCTAATAAAAGAATCTACATATGGCTAAGAATCTCTAGACATATCTTATAACATGTTCCATTTGTGTGCGAGAGATATTTCTCTCCTTCTGAACAATCCCCTTAAAATCATCGTTCATTAGTTATTAAATTCTCCGCTACAAATGACAGTGTTCACTAATAAAAAATATCCTCTAAACGTGTAAAAGAGCTATGAACAAATCCATAGCTCTCCACTAATATTTAAACAACCCGACCATCGCTCATTTTAACAACATGATCAACATACGAAAGCATTTCTTCGTCATGAGTGACCATAAGAGTCGTGATGTTTAACGTTTTCGTTAGATATCGGATGAGTGACATAATTTCTTTTGATTTCTTTGAATCTAGACTTGCTGTTGGTTCATCCGCAAAGAGTATTTGGGGATTATGAATAATTGCACGTGCGATAGCGACGCGTTGTTTCTCTCCGCCAGATAATGAAGAGGGATACGCCTGTTTTCGATGGGATAATCCAACACGGTCTAGTATATAATCAATTTCTTGTTCCCGTTTTTCCTTTTTCATGTTCGCTTCCGATACGTCTAGCATGAGGTCCAATTGCTCTTGAACGGTTAAAAAAGGAACAAGATGTGCAAATTGAAAAACAAAACCGAATTTCTTAGCTCTTATTCTGCGCATTTGCTCAGCTGTCATAGAAGTTAAGTTGTGCCCGTTGAACGATATATTCCCGTCTGATGCAGGCTGCAGCCCTGCAGCTATGGTTAGCAGGGTACTCTTACCAGAACCTGATGGACCGACTAACGCTGTAATTTCACCTTCTTTAAGTGTTAGGTTTATCCCTTTTAATATTTCTTCTTTCATGTCACCATTCGTAAACGTTTTTCGTAATTCATCAATCGTAAAGATATCCATTTATTAAACCTCTCCTTGTTGTATGGCTTGTAAAGGTTCAACTTTTTTAATTTGCATACCAGATAGTGTAGCTCCAATAAATCCAATCACCAAGAAGACAATTGATAATTGCAGGGTGGTTTCATTCGTTAAATGATAAGGCATACCTTCAGGTGCTACTTTGTTGAATAGTTGGCTAAAACCAACAGAAAGAGTAAGAGATAGGATTGTGATAAACAACATCTGTGTCCACATCATCTTAAACAGATTACTCGTCTTTACACCGATTGCTTTTAATATGCCATAGAGCCCAATTTTTTGAACGTTCATCATATAGAAAAAGATGCCGAACAGCATACCGCTAATCACGATCAGAAACCACACGATCATATTTAAAGACATTTGTTCTGCACTGTAGCTTGGAATGGTGTTAAGAAAATCTTTATTTGAAAAAGATTGTAGACCTTTAAAATTTTGAGTTGAATTTTCACCTGGTATGAAAAGTAGTTGCATTTCTTCAGCACGATACATCTGCTTATAATCTTCCATATTGAGATAAGCAACAGGAGCATGACTGAACTTTTTTTGGTCAACAAAACGCTTAACTACAAGCGGTTCATTGAATGGTTTAAGTGTTAAGGTGTCGCCAACTTTTACGCCTTCTTTTTTTAATGAACGGTCTAGAATGATTTCTCCGGGAGCTACTGATTCGAATAATCTTGAATCCGTAGAAGCAACAAAAGCAACACTTCGTTGTTTGTCACTCTCATCGTTTAAAAAGCCCATCTCTATAGAGAATGCAACAGCGTCTTTGTGTTTACTTACCATTTGTTCTTGAACGCTATGATCAATCCTAGAGAGGTTGTAATTTTCTTCAGCATCACTATTCATGTAAAAATACCCACTTGGCAAATCTTTGATCAAGCTAGCATTATCTTGTGATAACCCATTGGCCAAACCTGAAATAATAAACGTTAACAAACTAACGAGAAAGATGATGGATCCTAATATGAAAAACCTCATTTTATTTTTCTTGATTTCTTTCCATGCGATGCTCATAACATCTCTCCTCCAATCTTTTTACATCCTTAGTCTAGAATTCATTTATGAACGGAGAATGAATAACACGTTACAAATCGCGAGGAAGAAGATAAGAGGTGCATAAAAAACAGGCACCACCAATGAATTTTTCATTAAGAGTGCCTGATTATTTTAAATGAAATTAATTTATAGGAAGTTCAACGGCAACCGTAGTTCCTTCATTCTCCTTGCTGGCTACAACCGTTACCCCATCATGAAGTTTCACGATTGTAGCAACGATGGAAAGCCCGAGTCCTGTCCCGTCAACGGTTCGCGATCTGGCAACATCAGCTCGGTAAAAGCGATCAAAAATTCTTTCTACTTCATTCTCACTCATACCGATACCTGCATCTTTAAAGGTGATGAGAATGGATTTTTCTCTCTTTTCAACAGTTATCTCAATACTTCCATCAGGATTATTATATTTAATGGCATTCGTTAAAAGGTTGTCCCATACGGCATTCAATAGAGAAGGATCGCCGAAGAACTCGGTATCTGGTAAGGAATAGCTCAGCATGATTCCTTTTTCATTCGTTAGCCACTGATAATTTCGAACCAGTTCTTTAATCTGCTGTGAAAGATTGAACGATTTTTTCTGTAGGATATCTTCGTTACGATCCAGTGAGGCAAGAAGTAATAATTGTTTCGTTAAGTTCGATAGTCTATTGATCTCACCATTTATAACTGTGATGTATTGCATTCTATCGTTTGAACTCAGATCTTCTTTTTCTAACAGGTTTGTGTACCCCTTTATATTGGATAGTGGAGACTGTATATCATGAGAAATATTTGAAATGAATTCTTTTCGCATCTCATCTGATTGTTGTAGCTTTGTAGCCATCTGTTTGAAGCTCTGAGAGAGCACACCTAATTCATCACTCCGCTTTGTATCGAGCTCAACTGAATAACTTCCTTTTGAAAGTGACTTTGTGGCAATGGTTAATTTTGATATGGGTTTAACTAAATATTTTGCACTTATGACTACCATCAAAATACTGAGGACGATCATCAAGCCAAAAAGCCAGCCGAATAGAACATGCATCTCATTAAAAAGAAGTTTAATATCAGGTCGAATAAACAGTGCATAATTTTCCCCGCGATGCGTTAGCGGTACGCCGATCGAATTACTTAATTCGTTTGCAAAAAAACCAGTTACAAATGTTTGCTTCGGAAAATGAAGAATCCCATGATAGACCTCACCATTTAATACACTCTCTTTTGTTGAAGAAGAAAGTGCAGTGTTACGAAATTTTGCACCGAAGTACGTTTCCTTGCCTGTTCGTTCTACAAGGTAGATTTGATAACCGATCGTAGAAAGGTTCTTTAAGTATTCGTTCAGATCGATGGTGGGGTGATCTTCGACAAAGGAAGCCATCTCATATGCAATCGCTGTATTTTTTTGATCATTAGCTGGTTTTAATTTTTGCTGATAGTATGTATTGGAAGCGACAAAGGCTAATACACCGCTTAAAAGCATAATTCCTATTGTTACGAAAACAAATTTGGTATATAGCGACCTCATTTTTTTGCCTCCAATAAGTATCCGACGCCACGGACGGTTTTAATTTGAAAGTCATCCGTTAATTCAGAGAATCGCTCTCTTAATCTTTTGATATGAACATCTACCGTTCTTTCGTCTCCTTCATAATCCAAACCCCAGATGTGCTCTATTAATTGAACACGTGAAAATACCTGCATTGGATTAGAAGCGAAGAAATACAAAAGTTCAAATTCTTTCAATGGTAAAAGGATCGTGACGTTACCGATATGTACTTCATAGCTCTTTTTGTTGATTATTGTTCTTCCTAAAGTAACAGTTGCTGAATCTGATTGCTTATCATACCGTCTTAACAAAGCTTTAATTCGAAAGAGTAATTCTTTCGGTTCAAACGGTTTAACAAGATAATCATCAGTTCCTGATAGATAGCCTTGTTCTTTATCTTCAATTTGATTTTTAGAAGTTAGTAAAATAATGGGTATGTCAAAATTTTGACGGATCTCTCTTGTTAAATGATATCCATCCATATAAGGCATCATTACATCAACAACGGCTAACTGGCAGTTTGTTTGACGTAAGATTTTTAAAGCTTCTAAACCATCTTGAGCTTGATATACCTTATAACCGACTTCTGATAAAAAAGTATCTATAAGTTCTAAGATATTACGATCATCATCGACGATTAAAATATTTGTCATTTTAGATACTCCTAACCAAATGTTTAGTTTTTTTATAGTATGGGTTAATCACCATATTAAGTTGTAGACCAGTTTTTCTCTATACTAAGTTTGGATGATTCGTTTCCTGTTTACTATGTTAATGTACCTTCTAATGACTTAGGCATATGATGAAATATAAGACATGGAAGGGAATGATTGATCTGGAACAACAAGGACTTGAAGCCCTTTATACGGGAATTGTCAGAGAACAATTACTTGTGGAAATTTACAATCGGTTGGCACCTGAAGCTCCTGATTTGATTCAAAAAAATAATATCCTTTATGCTATTGAATGTAAAAAGTCCAATTTGAATGAATTAGTAAATGTGTTTGCGGCGCTCACAGGAAAACAGCCCCATTACCAAAATGAAGTATTGTCTTTTGGTAGTTATGAAGAGGGATTGAGAATGGCTCATCAAGCAGAACTATTGGATTGCAATCGATATCAGCATGACTATTATCGCTGTAAGCAGCCACATGTACAACAGGTTTTGCTACAGACCTATTATCAGAAGTGTGAAGACGCAACACGAATAGGCTGGTTAAAAAAGCGGTTACCGATAAAATTAAAGGACTATGGCGGACAGCCGTTTGTTGTAAATATAGATGAAGCTGCCAAACAAAACAAGACGTACCGCACCGCTCTTTGGACAGGAGAAAAGCTACAAGTAACGTTGATGAGTATAGCAGTAGGGGATGACATTGGTTTAGAAGTACATCCGACAACCGATCAATTTATAAGGATCGAAGAGGGTCAAGGTGTTGTACAAATGGGGGATAGCCAAGATCAGTTAGATTATACGGCTGAAGTATATGATGACTTTGCGATTATGATACCTGCTGGCAAATGGCATAACTTAACGAATACTGGGAATAAACCAATTAAACTTTACGCTATTTATGCACCACCAGAGCATCCGTTTGGCACCGTTCATGAAACAAAAGCGATAGCGATTGCTTCAGAAGCCAGTGAGTAAGTGGGTTGGAATCTCTTTGTTTTATATGAAAAAAGCTAACCAAAAGGCTAGCTTTTTTTGTGGCTTTAATAGATTTGATTAGCCGATTCTCTTCTTGTTTTTCTTGCTTTTGGCACGTTTTTTAGAAGATAGAACCCCGTTTAAGATACTAATGAAACTCACTATGAATTCCCCCCATATAGAATCTCCGAAAAGAGAATATTCGGTGTATCCTCTCTTCTCCATATCTTATGCAGACTCGATTAAAGTGTTTGGACAAACTGTATCCATACATAAGCAAATAATAAAATACATATGCACCTAATGAAACATTGAAAAAAATTTTCTAAGGTTATGAATAAGTTTGTAAGTTAGTGGGATTCTAAGATTAGAAAAGAAAGGGAGGTGAATAGAATGGCTAAAAACAACAGCAACCAATTATCAGTACCTGGAGCTCAAGGAGCTCTTGATCAAATGAAGTACGAGATCGCTTCTGAGTTCGGTGTAAACCTTGGACCAGACACTACTTCACGTGCAAACGGATCTGTAGGTGGAGAAATCACTAAGCGTCTTGTAGCACAAGCTTTAGGCGGACAACGCTACTAATTTTCAAATCTTTTGCTATGGCTATCTGTTTTATGCAGATAGCTTTTTTTTATGAATTAAAAGTTAAACAACCGTTTAAACTATCTCTGTTGGAGGTGAATGTTTAGATGAATGAAGATAAACCGATCCATTATGATGGGAGTCTTTTAAACCATGAAGTTTTCAATGATGATTTGTCTCAAGAGGCTTTTCTTTTAACGGATGACATGAGGGCGAACATTGCTGGGAATCCTTATAATCATTCGTGATTGCAGTTCATTTAATGAAAGTCGTTGATTTCCGCTCCAGGTTGCTCGCTTTCCATGGGGCGAACGGTGAGCCCCTTGCCGCTTTGCGCCATTAAGGGTCTCCACCCGACCGCTCGTCCCATAGGAGTCTCGCACCTTGCGCTCCAAACAACTTTCTTAGAAGATAAAACATTTAAAAGCAATAAACATCGATAAGAAATCAACAAACTGAAAGGCTGTGTAGGATTACATGACAAAGGTATTATATATTACAGCGCATCCTCATGATGATCAGGTCTCTTACAGCATGGCTGTTGGGAAAGCATTTATTGATGAATACAAAAAAGTTAACCCTGATCATGAATTGATTCACGTGGATTTGTATAAAGAGGACATCCCGCACATCGATCTTGATGTCTTTAGTGGATGGGGAAAACTGCAATCAGGTACAGGATTTGAGGAGCTGTCTTCTGAAGAGAAGACGAAAGTAGGAAGACTTTCAGAGCTTTGCGAGCAGTTTGTTGCTGCTGAAAAATATGTATTCGTAACGCCGATGTGGAATTTTTCATTTCCACCTGTTATGAAAGCGTACATCGATTCAGTAGCTGTAGCAGGCAAAACGTTCAAATATACAGAGCAAGGACCTGTTGGACTTTTAACCAACAAGAAAGCTTTACATATACAAGCTAGTGGCGGGATTTATTCAGAAGGGCCTGCAGCAGCAATGGAGATGGGGCACCGTTATTTAAGCGTGATCATGCAATTTTTTGGCGTACCATCGTTCGAAGCATTGTTTGTAGAAGGACACGCGGCGATGCCGGATAAAGCAAATGAAATTAAAGAAAATGCGATTGCTCGTGCTAAAGATTCTGCACATAGGTTTTAACAGTTAGAAACCTCCCAAAAAGAAAACTTGTAGACCTTGTCTGCAAGTTTTTTTATAATGAAAAATCCTTGTCTACCAAGTAAAAACAACATTTGTAAACAATTGTATGTAAAAAACTCCTTGCAATTTTGAATGCGTTTTCATAGAATAAAAAGCAACATCCATATTGACTGAATTTTTTTAATGTAAAAGGTAGTGATGTTTAATTAAAGGTACCTATGTTAATTCGTTGATTAAAAAGAGGAGGTTTTAAGTTGTCGCATCTAAACCTGAAAGAAGAAAGCCTGATTATTGAGCATGCTAGAGATGATTCATTTAAGAGTTATGGAAAAGTGATCACAGGCTATGATTTTACACGATTAATCAATACGATGAAGCAATCTACGGAAATTCCAGAGCATGAAAATGTATATGTTGCTTCAGAATCGATTCTAGAAGAGGATCCCGTAAAAACACAGATTGAGACTTACTTTTATGGTGAGATGCCTGCCCAGATTGGTTATTGCAATGGTCGTAATTCAACGTTAAATGGCCTTGAATATCACAAAGGAAGTGAGATCAACATAGCTGTGACTGACCTTGTCCTCCTTCTTGGGAAAGTCCAGGAAATCGAAAATAATTCATTTCATTCGAATAATGTAAGGGCTTTCTTTATTCCTGAGGGAACGGCAATTGAATTATACGAGACGACATTGCACTTTGCACCTTGTAAAGTTCAAGAATCAGGATTCAAATGCATTGTTATTTTACCAAAAGGTACGAATGAACCGTTAGAAGTTGCGCCAGCACAGCGTAAAAATAGTACTGATGAAGATCACTTGCTTTTTATGAAGAATAAATGGCTGATCGCACATCCAGAACGAAAACAGCTGATTGAAAAGGGAGCTTATCCTGGAATTGTCGGTGACAACATAGAAGTCTTGTTTTAACTATCACTATTAAAAAGGACAGGGGTGTTCGATATGTTTTCAGGCATTGGATTTACACTTTTATCATGTACATTTTTTATGGGGCAGGTCGCTTGGATCTCCTATTTAAAAACAAAGGGTGAAACAGAAGATTCTACGGGTTATTTTTTAGCAGGGCGAGGGTTGAATGGGACATTTATCGCCGGATCACTTCTTCTTACCAATCTTTCTGCTGAGCACTTGATCGGTTTGAATGGACAAGGGTATCGAACGAACATGTCCAACATGGCTTGGGAAGTAACGGCTGGCTTTGCCATTGTTATCATGGCTCTCTATCTATTACCGAAATATTTAGGAGGAGCTTTTACAACATTACCAGAATTCCTGAGCACGCGATTTGATGAAGGAGTTCGCCGCTATACTGTTTTATTATTTATGCTCGGCTATATTTTAGTTACGATTCCATCAACCCTTTACTCAGGGGCACTGACTATACTTAAACTCTTTGATGTGCCTGGCCTTTTAGGCATTTCCTATACGCAGTCGGTTTGGCTTCTAATTTGGGTGATAGGAATCATCGGTGCAGTATACGCAATCTTTGGTGGACTAAAAGCCGTTGCTGTATCGGATACGATTAATGGCATTGGACTTTTGATAGTCGGACTTTTAGTGCCTGCTCTTGGCTTCTTAGCACTTGGAGACGGGAACATGTTTGAGGGTATGAAGACGATAGCAACAAACAGTCCGGAAAAATTAAATGCGATTGGATCGAGTACCGACTCGGTTCCGTTTGGGACAATCTTTACGGGGATGATTTTTGCCAACTTGTTCTATTGGGGAACGAATCAGTACGTGATTCAACGTACGCTTGGAGCACAAAACTTAAAAGAAGGTCAAAAAGGTGTGCTTTATTCTGGTTTCTATAAGCTTGCGATTCCACTATTTATGATGATTCCTGGGATTATCGCTTTTCACCTTTATGGCGGAGGTTTGAACCCAGTTGACCTTGCTTATCCAACATTGGTAGCAGATGTTCTGCCAAAATACTTATCAGGTTTCTTCCTTGCTGTTTTGTTAGGTGCTGTATTCAGTACATTTAACTCGTTGCTTAATTCAGCAGCAACCATGTTCGCTCTTGATATCTATAAACCGCAATTCAATCCGAAAGCTACTGACGATCAGTTGATTCGTATGAGTAAATGGTTCGGTACAGTAATCGCACTTGTATCATTCTTTATCTCACCATTGTTGATGAACGCACCTGATGGTCTTTGGGATCTGATCAGACGTTTTACAGGGTTCTTTAATATTCCGATCATCACGATTGTTCTTGTTGGTATCTTTTCTAAACGAATTCCTGCACTTGCTGCAAAGGTAGTAATCATTTTTCATGTTATTACGTACTACTTGCTCGTTTGGGGCTTGGATCAGCTGTTTGGCATTCAAACCACCATTAACTTTATTCACATCTACGCGATTCTGTTCTTTGTAGAAGTTGGAATTATGATCGCTATAGGAAAATGGAAGCCTTTGCAAAAACCTTATGTGTATAAAGCGAATGCCCAAGTTGACATGGTACCATGGAAATACGCACTTCCCGTAACGTTTATCTTACTAAGTTTGCTTGTTAGTATGTATATCGTATTCTCTCCGATTGGGTTGGCTTATCAGGATTCGATCGTGTCAGGTTATTTCTGGCCAGCGATTGCAGGATTGGCAATTATAACCGGAATTCTAATCTACCTTTCGCTTAAGGTTTGGAATCGTAAGTATGCAGATTTCTTAAGTGAACAGCACAAAAAAGAAGTAAAAGAAGCAAGAAAGCTAGCATAATAAGGAGGTTCTTATGGCTCTTCAATTAAGTGATACGGCATTAAAATTACGTGAAATCGATAATGGTTTTGAAATAGAAGCTGATGGCAGACTTCTATTTCATCACTCGCTTCAGCAGCCCATGCTATATGTAGGATACGGTGAAGAAACAATCAACATGTACCGAGGAAATTTTGACATTCACGATTATGTAGTAGAGCGCATCGGGCTTCGTTATGTTGATGTTGTTAAAACAGAGAATGGTTTTCAACTTTCTTTCTCAAAATTTGAAGGTGGACCAACTGATCTTGAGATTCTTCTAACCGAAGAGAACGGAAAAGTTAAACTACATTTTACAAAGAGTTCATCAGAAATAAACCGTTTATGGATACGTGTACAAGCAGATGGAAACGAGAAAGTCTACGGTTGCGGTGAACAGCTCTCACTTTTTAACTTGCGTGGCAAAAACTTTCCGCTATGGACTTCGGAACCTGGTGTTGGAAGAAATAAAAACACGTACACAACATGGCAGGCGGATGTAAAGGATAAAGCAGGTGGTGACTACTACAACACGAACTATCCGCAACCAACCTTTATTTCTACTAAAAAATATTATTGCCATGTTGAAACTACCGCTTATGCCGACTTTGACTTTCGAAATGAGAAATATCATGAACTTCAAATATGGGATATTCCGAAATATGTACTCTTTGAAACGGCGGAAAGCTATGTGCAACTTGTTGAAAAGTTAACAGATGTGTTTGGCCGTCAGCCCGAATTACCAGATTGGACGTATAACGGAATCTGGCTTGGTTTACAAGGTGGAACCGACACTGTTCAAAAAAAGCTGGACTTAGCTCTCGAAAAAGGAATAAAAGTCGGAGGCGTTTGGTGTCAGGACTGGCAAGGTAAACGCATTACTTCATTCGGTAAGAGATTGATGTGGAACTGGCGTTGGAACAGTGACGAGTATCCAAATCTTGATCAAAAGATTGAGGAATGGAAAGCAAAAGGCATCCGCTTCCTGGGCTATATTAATCCTTACGTTGCTGTTGAAGGCGATCTCTACAAAACCGCGGCAGAGAAAGGATACCTTGCATTAAATGAAAAAGGGGACATCTACCTCGTTGACTTTGGAGAGTTCAACTGCGGAGTCGTAGATTTTACAAATCCTGAAGCTTGTACGTGGTACAAATTAGTGATTAAAGAAAACATGATTGATTTTGGTCTTGACGGTTGGATGGCTGATTTTGGTGAATACTTACCAACAGATGTTCAACTCTATAACGGTGAATCGGCTAAAATCATGCATAATGCATGGCCGGCACTATGGGCGAAAATAAATTATGAAGCAGTGAGTGAAGCTGGAAAATTAGGTGAAGTCACATACTTCATGAGAGCCGGTTATACGGAAATACAGAAATATTGCCCGTTATTATGGGGTGGAGATCAAAGTGTGAATTGGTCGCTAGATGATGGATTAGCTTCTGTTATACCTGCTGCTCTCTCAGCTGGTATGACGGGCTGTGGGTTACACCATAGTGATATTGGAGGCTACACAAGTCTTCACGGCAACAAACGAAGCAAAGAGCTGCTTCTTCGTTGGTTAGATATGGCGGCTTTTACTCCAGTGATGCGTACACATGAAGGAAATCGTCCTGATGATTGTTTCCAATTTGATGGAGATGAAGAAACGCTGCAGCATTTTGCTCGAATGACAAATCTTTATGTAAAACTTGCACCGTATACGAAAGACATCGTAAAGGAGAATGCTGAAAAAGGAATTCCAGTACAGCGTCCTTTGTTCATGCACTATGAGAAAGACGAAGCAGCTTACGACATTCAATATCAATATTTATACGGAAGAGATCTTCTAGTGGCACCGGTTTATGAAGAAGCTGCAACCCATTGGAACGTCTACTTACCTGAGGATGAGTGGGTGCATGTTTGGTCAGGAAAAGAATATCGTGGCGGATATACGGAAGTTGAAGCACCAATCGGACAGCCGCCTGTATTTTACAGAAAGAATTCTCCGTACAAGGAATTGTTTGAATCCTTAACGAACTAGAATAATAGAGGGGACAGGTGTAGGTTTGTCCCCTTATTCTTTTAAGCTTTTGAAAACTTTTATAAATATTAAGGTAGTAATATATTTTAAAAGGTAGTAACCTTTTGTTATACTTATTTTTAGAAAGCTCTTTTATAAAGATTGTTGCTTTTGGCTTTATCTATTCTCATCATTTGCAAGTTGATTGGAGCGCAAGGTGCGAGACTCCTACGGGACGAGCGGTCAGTCTGAAAAGGGGAAGTGGCTCGTTCAGACCCGACCAGCAAAAGTTGAATGGGCATTTGGAGGCGCAATTTGCCTTCTTGACCGTTAAACTTTTGACATCGAGGGGCTAGCCACTGCAACTAGACAGGTGGAGACTCCTAAGGGCGCAAAGCGGCAGGAGGCTCACCGCACGCCCCGTGGAAAGCGAGCTACCTGGAGCGGAAATCAACTACTTTCAGATAGCAACAAGATATACGAAAACAGCTTTAAAGATAGAACAATATGAAGGATGTGGACAACTATGCAAACGCCATCAATCGTATATATCCCAATTGGCAGAAAGACATTTGATCTAGAAGCTGGTGAGCAATACCGTAAGCAAAGCTCTGAATGGCTCAACAAGACGTACCACACAGTGTATGAACCAGAAGAAATTCTTACGTCTGTGGAAGATCTACAGCAATTCCTTGAAACCCTAGCAAATAAGAACATTGATTCCATCATCTATCAAAGTGTTACGTTTGCAGATGGAGAATTTATCGCGAAGGTCCTTCAATATCGAAACGAACCTGTTGTTGTATGGTCTGTAAGAGAACCAAGTGTAGGCGGGAGGCTGCGACTTAATTCTCTAACTGGAGGAAACAGTACGAGTAATGTTCTCATGCATCAACGTCATCCTTTTACATTCGTACTTGGTAACCCGGACGAAGAACAGCTTCAAAAGCAGCTTTCACGCCAAATCAGAGTGAATGTTCTGGTGAACAAGCTGAAGCAGCTAAAAATTGGAGTGATCGGAGAACATCCACCAGGTTTCTTTTTCTCAGATACAGATGAAGAGCTTCTTCAGCAAAAACTTGGAGTAACCCTTAAAAAGATGGATCTGTTAAAAGCGTTTCAAGAATGTGTAGAGCTGCCAGAGGAAGAATGGACAGGTGCTATAGATAGAGCTGAACAGCAAGTCATTGGATTAAATCGATCTGATGAAACGGTAAAGAAGTTTGCGCAGTTTTCCACGTATGTGAAAAAGTACATCGAACAAGAAGATATTGCAGCACTCGCTGTAAGATGCTGGCCAGAATTTTTCAATGAATTAGGAGCAGCTGCGTGTTCGACTCTATCTCAGTTTACCGAAGATGGTGTGGTATCTTCCTGTGAGTCAGATATTCACGGTGCGGTTTCGATGTTCATTCTACAAGAATTAAGTGGAGGAAACGCTCCGTATCTCGGGGATCTTGTTCATGTGAACGAACCAAATAATTCAGTTGTTTTCTGGCATTGCGGAGCAGGTGCTTATTCGCTCGCAAGTCCGTCAACTGGCGCACAATCAGGCGTACATCCTAACCGTAAAATGGGCTTTACGATGGACTTTGGATTAAAAGCTGGCGAAGTTACGATCTTTAGACTCGGGTATACGCCTGATGGATATCGCCTTCTTGTGATGAAAGGTGAAGCGCTGGATGTTCCGCAGCCGTTTTCAGGTACATCTGTTGAAGTGAGATTAAACGGAAATGTTTCAGAAACGGTAAGTGCACTTATGGAGAGCGGCTATGAACCTCACTTTGCTGTCGTGTATGCAGATGTAGCTGATGATCTATTACAGCTAGGTAAGCAGCTCAATATTCCTACTGAGGTGTACGTATAGGAAGGGAGCGAACTTAGATGGCAAAGAGAGTAGCAATTGGGCAGGCTGGGGGTCCAACAGCCGTCATCAATGCCAGTTTAGTAGGTTTTGTAGAAACGCTCCAACAAGAAGTAGAGTTATTCGGCGTTTATAACGGTTATCAAGGTTTATATGAAAACGACATCGAAAAGCTTGATGCTGAACTTTTAGGATGGATTAAATCACATAAATTTGTCAACGGTGCATGCCTTGGTTCAGGACGTTATGAATTTACAACTGAAAAAATCCAAAAATCACTTTTGCATCTAAAAAAGCATAAAATTGATACGCTTGTTTTTATTGGCGGCAATGGTACGATGGCTGCTCTTCATAAGCTGGCTGAGGAAGCGTGTCACATTCACTATGATCTTCAAGTCATCGGCATACCGAAGACGGTTGATAATGATCTAGCTGAAACGGACCATGCGCCTGGCTTTGGAAGTGCAGCGCGTTATGTAGCAACAGCCGTCAGAGATATTAATAGAGATCTATGTGCGATGCAGAATTTTGAGCAAGTGAGAATATTAGAAACGATGGGGCGTAACTCAGGATGGCTTGCTGCAGCAAGTGGTCTATTGCGAAATGGGGAAGATGATGGGCCACATATTCTTTATGTTCCGGAACGCATCATTGAACCAGAACATTTTTTAGCAAATGTTAGTGAAGCTGTCCGATCTTTTGGCTTTGCAACGATTGTTGTTGCCGAAGGGTGTAAAATTAATATCTTTTCAGATCAGGTCGAGAAAGCGAATGTTCAAGGCAGGACGATTCTAGGTGGCATTTCTGGCGTGCTTGAGAAAATGGTCAAAACAGAACTGGGTGTGATGGCGAGAGCTGAGATTCTTGGTATGAATCAGCGTAGCTCATCAGCTGTTATTTCTAAGCAAGATCAAGTGGAAGCTTATGAAGTGGGACGAGAAGCTGCAAGACTTGTATTACATGGTGAGACGGGGAGTATGGTTACCATACAACGATCGGCAAATATAGATTATACTTTTAGTATGAATAGCTGTCCTCTGCAAGTTGTTGCGCAGGGCGGGGAAAGTTTCCTGCCTGATGCATTTATTGATGACCCGGAAGCCTATTACAAATGGCTCCGACCTCTCGCAGGGGAAGATCTACAGCCTTATCCCACTGTGAGAAAGAGGAGATTATTATATGAAAAGCAATAATACAGCACTTTATCTGCAAGTAAAAGATCATTTGATTGAGAAGATACAACAGCAAATTTGGCGTCCGAACCAACTTATTCCAACTGAACAAGAGCTTATGAAGCAATTTGGTGTGAGCCGCACGACCATTCGTCAAGCGATCAATATGCTTGTAGCTGACGGTCTTTTAGAAAAACAACAAGGTAAAGGAACGGTTGTAAAGCCACAACAACTTGTTGGCTCATTAAAAAGGTTAAAAGGATTTGCAGAAGAAGTGATGGAGAAAGGACAAGTTCCTCACTCGAAAGTTCTCCGTGCAGAATTTATTGATACGCTTTTCTTTGAAAAAACAAAGCTTGGATTAAATGAAGATGAAAAAGTCCTAATCATTGAACGCATCCGATTTGCAGATGATGTCCCAATCGCATTAGAGCGATCATGTTGGCCAGAAGCGATCGGAAAGTTACTGATGAAACACGATCTAGATACTGCTAAATTTTATTCTATCCTTGAAGAAGACAATATTTTGTTAAAGCGTGCAGATGAAAAAATTTCTGCTATAAATTCTACGATATCTGAAGCAGATCTACTTGGAATTCGTGCAGGAGAAGCGCTTTTGGAGATGACTAGACTGAGTTATGGACTCAACGACAAGCCGATCGAGTATACAAAAACAAGATATAGAAGTGACCAATACCATTATGACATTGAACTAAGACGTTAATTTAAAACATTCGGAGGTATTTCAATGGGATATATATCAGGAAAAGAACTGTTAACACAAGCTTACGAGAATCAATATGCTGTTGGGGCATTTAGTGCACATAACGCAGAAACCATTCTTGCGATTTTAGAAGCTGCTGAACAAGAACAAGCACCAATCATGATTCAAGTTGGTCAAAAAGTGATCAACACGATCGGGCTTGAACCGATGAAGGCAATGATTGATGTATTCATGAAAAACATATCTGTTCCTGTCTGTATCCATCTGGATCACAGCAGAGAATATGAACAAACAATGAAAGCCATCCAGCTTGGTTTTCAATCCGTTATGTTTGATGGCTCTGCTCTTTCGTTCGAAGAGAATACGTTTATAACGAGAAAAGTAGTTGACGCTTCACGTGCGCTAGGCATAGGTTCTGAAGGTGAGATCGGTAAGATTGGCGGAACAGAAGATGACATAACGGTTGCTGAAGAAGACGCAATGATTACAGCAACAGAAGAAGCTGTAGCATTTGTGGAAGCGACGGATGTAGATTATCTTGCTGTCTCAATCGGCACAGCACACGGTATCTATAAAAATCCTCCAAAACTGGCATTTGAAAGATTAAAAGAAATCTCAGCAGCAGTTAACCGTCCAATCGTTCTTCACGGTGGTTCTGATGTGCCGGATGAGCAGATTACAAAAGCAATTTCGTTAGGTATTGCAAAAATCAATGTGGATACAGAACTTAGACAATCATTCACAAAAGGAATGCAGCAAGTTTTTGAAGAAAATCCTGAAGAATTTCATCTAGCTGTTTCCCTTGGCAGAGGCCGTGAAGTTATGCAGAAAAAAGTTCAAGAGAAAATTCGTCTATTCGGAAGTGCAGGAAAAGCAAGTGAATTCACAACGCGTGAAAAGGTCGTAACGTTATAAAATAGGGAGTGATGATTTGTGGCGGTAAATACAACGTATCAAACGTACGGACTATGGCTTAACGGTGTTTGGAAAGAAAAATCGGAAGTCTTGGAAGTTCTCAATAAATATACGCATAATGTGGAAGCTACAATTGCGCGCGCTGAAAAAAAGGATGTAGATGAAGCGGTAGAAGGAGCCAAAGAAGCATATAAAGAAACCTTCTCGTCATACGACCGTTATGTTGTGCTGACCAATGCAGCACGAATATTATTGGAGAAAAAAGAAGAGTTTGCTAGAGTGTTAGTTGCTGAAGTAGGTAAGCCGATCCGTGATTCAAGAATAGAAGTAGAACGAGCTGCACAAACACTTGAAATCTCAGCTGAAGAAGCAAAGCGTATTCACGGTGAAGGTGTGCCTGTAGAATCAGCACCTGGCTCTGAAAATCGAATGGCGTTTACATTGCGAGTACCAGTTGGTGTTATTGCGGCAATTACACCATTTAATGTACCATTGAACCTTGTTTGTCATAAGATTGGTCCAGCTCTTGCAGCAGGAAATGCGGTCGTGCTAAAGCCAGCTGAAGTTACTCCATTGTGTGCTCTTATGTTAGCAAAAGTCTTTCAAGAAGCTGGCTTACCTGATGGAAGGCTCCAAGTTATTACAGGTGATGGTGCAGAAGTAGGGAGATGGCTGCTAGAAAATCAAGACGTTAAGATGTTTACTTTTACCGGAAGTCCAAGAGTTGGTGAAATCATTAGGTCAAAGGCAGGACTTCGTAAAGTGTCACTTGAGTTAGGAAACAACTCAGCAACGATCGTTCACAAAGATGCTGATCTTGATAAGGCTGCCGCACTCATCGCGAACAAAAGTTTTAATAATGCAGGTCAAGTATGTATTTCGGTTCAGCGTGTATTTGTTCATCAAGATGTGAAATCGCCGTTTATCCAACTATTAAAAGATAAAACAGAACAGCTGCAATCTGGTGATCCACTGGATGAAACAACCGATATCGGCCCAATGATCCGACAGGCTGAAGCAGAGCGTGTTGAAGAGTGGGTGAATGAAGCAGTGGCTGACGGAGCATCTCTTGTAACGGGTGGTAGACGTAATGGAGCGTTTTACGAGCCAACTATATTATCAGAAGTTAAAAGTGAAATGAAAGTTTGCAAACAAGAAGTGTTTGGTCCTGTTGTTGGGATAGACACATATGCTACGATAGACGAAGTGATCGATCAAGTGAATGACTCGGAGTATGGATTGCAAGCAGGTCTGTTCACAAACGATCTTGCTTTCGCTATGAAAGCGGCGAAAGAGATTGAAGTGGGCGGTCTTATTGTAAACGATGCTTCAGCCTATCGAGTGGATCACATGCCATACGGTGGCGTAAAGAAAAGCGGGACAGGAAAAGAAGGTCCACGCTATGCGATTGAAGAGATGACTGAAGAACGAATCATTGTTTTGAATTTGTAGCGAGAAAAAGTGCTGATCTCTCTTGGTCAGCCTTTTTCCGTTGTAGTTAACAGAGAGAAGGGGTAAGACATGATAGAGTTGCTGAGCATCATTCTTCCGGTATTTGCGATCTTTGGTATCGGATTTATCGGTCAAAAAACGATAGGTTTCGAAACACAAACACTTTCTAAGATGGCACTTTATCTGATGTCTCCTTTTTTAGTATTTCGTACGTTTTATGAAACTACTTTTACGAAAACGTATGGATATATGCTCATCTATACGCTCATTCTATGTTTTACGTTAATCGGTCTTGTGTATGTGATCAGTTATTTTAAAAGATACAATGTAAGGGAAACATGCGGAGTCATTTTGGCTTCTGCTTTCATGAATAACGGGAACTATGGAACACCAGTCGCCCTATTCGCGTTTGGTGCCGCTGGTTTAGATTATGCGGTTGTTCTTATGGTTATCCAGCAGTTAGTCATGTGTACAGTGGGGGTCTATTATGCCGCAAAAGGCAGTCCGGAGAACGATGGGATCTCTTCAGCATTAAGAGCGGTGCGGCGTATGCCGATCGTATACGGAGCGATAGCGGGTGTAGTCTTTCAACAGTTACACATACCGATAAAAGGTTCTGTGTCTGAAGCTCTTGATCTTGTGGCGAACTCTGCGATCCCGACCATCATGATCATACTCGGTATGCAGCTAGCGAAGATATCATTGCGCCATGTACAAGTCGAGAAGTTAACATATTCGTTGCTACTAAAATTAGCGGTATCACCTCTGATTGCATTTTGTATCACGTTGATTCTTCCTGTAGATGATATGCTCGCATCGATTATGATTCTTATGGCCGCGATGCCATCAGCGGCAAACACGACAATGTATGCGTTACAGTTTGGAACAGAGCCCGATTTTGTATCGAGTGCAACGTTAGTGAGTACACTTTTTTCACTGATTACTCTGCCAATGTTGCTCGCGATTTTATTGTAAAAAAACTCACAGATTAGTGAGTTTTTTTCTTTTATCTGTTACTCAATTATCTCATCAGCAATCAATTCCTGACATGGCTTTTACCCTTCGAATCATACTCCGTGAATTACCTGGTACTTACAACAAAAAACGTTCTGTGTGCATCATAGTGAAAGGAAAAGCATCATCAACGAGCTTCACGTATTGTTCATTTTTTTGAAGTGGTGCGAGCTTCCTTTTTCCATAATGGCATCCCTTTGTTTTGCAGCAACTTATACAGAGTGATATAGGTGAATGGAAACAAGAAGGATAGCAAAGTAAAAAAGATGAATCGCCAAGAAAGAATACGGTTTAATAATTCATGTGTTTCAAACATCTCTTATCTTAATCCTCCTGCTGAACTAATTGTCGTATTGATTTGTGTATTTATCTTCACTTGGCTGAAATGATTTTCACCTGTTTCCCAGTCATTTCTTAGTTTTAACCATTCTTTATGATGATGCTTTTCCAAGTAGACACCAAGACCTAGAACATCGGTTTTATATTGGTTTTGAAGTTTATTAATAAATCGCTCTGTTTTTATTGCCAATTGTTTCTCTACCTCTTTTTTTACACGATCTGCTGAAGTGGTACGAGTGTCCATCTGTTTATTGACTTCTTGTATCTCTCCCTCTAGGGAGACAGTAATTTTAAATGTAAGCTGCCCGTTATTTGTTGACTGAAGTTTAATTTTGCTTTTTGATTTATCAACCTTATAGATATAAAGGTTATCCTTAAGTTCAATCAGAAGCATACCTTTTTGGAATTCACCGTTTAGTATGTTTAACGCCTCAGTATCTTTTTCGTTTAGAACATGCGTTAATCTGCTCGATTCTCCTTTTATGATGGCTGCCCCGCCAAGCTTAATCTCATCTGTGCTTTTATAATGCAAGACAGGTAATACGAATGAACGATGAGCTAAAAGATCTTCTTGCAGATCGCCTAGACGCTTTATACTTGCAGTACGTGAATGATTCTGTACATTCGCCGACAGCGTATCAATATAGAGTGAAGGCAGTTTTTCGTTGTTTTCAACATTAAGAAATTGCTTTGTATCCCCTTTTGTAATAAAGACACGAACACTTCGTCTAATATCTTCATGTCTAACAAAAAAGTCTAACAACCGCTCCATTCTTTGGGGTTGTTTGGCCACCTTATCCGAAACCAAAATAATCTGGTTGTGTGCAAAATAGAGTTCTTTGTTTGAGATTTGAGCAATTTTTGAAATCTGTTCTGATATATCGTGACCTTTTTCCTCGAAATTCTGGTATGCTTTACCGTTTGTTACTTCAGGTTTTAGAGACCTTGGAACAGCCACTTGAAACGTACCGTTCATCACCGGCAGACTAGTAGCGTCTTCGTTTTTTCCTTGGTCAATTCCAACTCCGATCACAAAAGCCTTCTTCTCAATCTCTCGTGCTCCGCATCCTTGCAGTAAGAAAGAAAGGAGGAGGATCGATACGACATAACAACGTTTTATCATTTTTTCACTCCTCGAATCTTAGCGATTATATAAAGAGGGACCGGCACGATTGCAGTTAATGCTAAGCTCAGTCTTCCTATGAAAGTTCCCATTGCCTCCATTTCTTCCATACCGATTGGAACCATCGAAACAAAGAAAATAATAGGAGCAAGGATCACGATAAGTGTCTCTTTCTTAGTTTTTTTAAAGAGAGATTCTAAGACAATGAGTGAAGAATCCATAGACATCGATGTTGTATTGAAGATGGTCATGATCCATATCGTAAAATAGACAGATTCAAATCTTTCAAAAAAACCGCCAGGAAGCTCTATTTCCTTACCTAGTTCAATCGTTGGGTTCTCTAAAAAATCAGTACCTAGGTTTGAGAAGACAGCGACACACGAAACAAAGACCATCGCATAGATGATAATAGAGATAAAAACTCCTTTTACTGCAGCAGACGATGCTTTCTCAGGTTCATTAACGAGGTAAGAGTAGCTTATGATAATGGAGATACCCGTAAATGAAAAGAAAATATTGATCATCCCTGAGCCATATCCTTTTAAATCTGTTGTAAGTAAGGGATAAAAGTTATCAAAATGCATGATTCTTATATTTAAAACGACTAATAATAGAGAAACGATTAATACCACAGGTAAAAACATTGAATTAATACGAATGAGTGCTGTACGTGAACCAAAGAGCGCATAGAGTGTGACAAGCAGAAAGAGTAGACTTAAGATATCGGAACTAGTGTTTGGTAGCAGATATTTTTTCGTGATCTCGGCGATTGCACGTATTTCATATGCGGCTAATAAAGCAAAAAAAGATCCATAAACAATGATTAAGAGAAAGGCGATCGGCTTTGGAATGATAGAGAGTAATATTTCATAGATTCCTTTCCTTGGATACATTCGTACAAATTGACCCATGATCCAGACGATAGCTAGAACGAGGCCTCCCATCAGTAGAATACTTATCATACCGTCGATGCCGTTTGTTACGGTTGTGATATAGCGAGGCAGATTAAAGATACCAACACCAATTACCATGGAAGCTACGGCATACATTAACTCTTTAGCACTGATGGAACGATCGGTGTATTTAACTTTGCTCACAGTTTATTCCTCTTTCTCTGAACGGACTTCATCTACAGGATCTAAAAAAACAGGCCGCTTTTTAATAAAAGCAATCGGTAAACGGACGAATAGCTCTTTCCAGTCGTTGATAAATATTGGAGCAAGAGGAGCAGCGTAAGGTATACCTAGACTGGTCAGATTAACAATGTGTATGACGAGTACAATAAAAGCTAGTGATATTCCATATAGCCCCATCATTCCTGCAGCAAAGATAAAGCTGAACAAGAGAATTCTATAGGTCACACCCATGCTATAGACCGGTAATGTGAAGGAAGCGATCGCTGTAATGGCGATTACGATGACCATTACGGTACTAACGATCCCAGCTTGAACAGCCGCCTCTCCAATAACAATTCCTCCCACAATACCAATTGTTTGTCCGATGGGCTTCGGAAGGCGCAGTCCTGCTTCACGAAGAAGCTCCATCGTGATCGCCATCATAAGAGCTTCAATAAATGCTGGGAAAGGAACACCCTCACGTGAAGCTGCGATTGAAAAAGCAAGACGCGAAGGAATTAAGCCTTGATGAAAAGAAACTAGAGCTATATAAAAGGACGGTAGGAATAATGAGATAAAAACAGCGAATGCACGCAACATGCGCAGCAATGAGCCGATGTGCCACCTTTCATAATAATCTTCAGGTGACTGAACCGTATCCAGAATCGAAATGGGAGCGATGAGTGCGTTTGCTGTTTGATCAGGAATGATCGCTAGCCTTCCTTGCAATAGTGAGAGTGAAACTTTATCAGGACGCTCCGTGCTAATAAATTGCGGAAAAGGAGACATAAAGTTGTCTTCTATCGATTGCTCAATAATTCCTGAATCAATTGGAGCGTCAATGCTGATATGGTTTAAACGGTGTCTCGCTTCTTCTACAATGGCAGGATTAATCACATCGCCAATATATAACAAAGCTACTTTTTTCTTTCCTCGTTCACCGATCACAAAGGTCTCTACCTTTAAGTTCTCATCGGTAATCTGTTTGCGAATCATCGCGATATTGACACCGATCTCTTCTGTAAAGCTTAATTTTGGCCCCCGAATAAGAGATTCAGTTTGTGGTTCCTCGATTGCTCGAACTTTGCCGCCATACGTATCCACACTAAAGCATTCATTTATAGAATCCATTAAGATAATCGTTCTTCCGTTTAATAAATGATTGGTCACTTCATTCATTTTTGATATCTTTTCAGTTTGAGCGGTCAGATAGATATCACTATACATTTGCTCAAATAACGATGAATCCACAGGTGGTGCGTATTTTATATATTTGATTGATTTTAAAATGTTCTGCAGCTTATCCGAATCCACTAAATCTGCCATATACAGAATCGTTATAGGTATATTCCTAATCTCGTACTGTAGCATCTTTAAATCAGGGGTAGGACCGAGCGTAGTTTGAATCAGTTCCAGATTGCTCGAAAGACTGTTACATAATAATGGGGAGTGGTCTATATGTGGATTTCCTTCTCTTTTCAAAGCAACAGACCTCCCTCGTTTTTTACTAGGTATGTCCATAGAATGAGGGGTTTATTCTTTTAACAGGGGAGAAGAGAAAATATATAGGGACGTGCAAAAGAAAAGAGAAGCCCATATGCTTAAATGGAGCTTCTCTTTTTAAGCTTTTTTGTTATTTTAAGGCATCATTGAGAAGTTGATTGGAGTGAAGGGTGGAAGACTCCTGGGGGATCAGTGTGCCAGGTGAGCCACCTTATGGCGCAAAGCGTCAAGGTGGCTCACCCACGCCCCCCCCCCGGAAAGCGAGCACCTGAAAAGGAAATCAACCACTTGCAAGAACAACATTGACATTAAGAATAGATTAGTGGCCTTTAATTATTTCTAAATTTACATAAAAACAAAGAACAACTATTATAAATGCATATCCATTTATTTGGAATTCGTTCGCAGTTAGAAAGGAAATCAATCATGGACGTTGATCTTAATATATTATTGCAAGAAATTAAAATCTGCCGTGAGAAAATGTATGATCTTAAACCAAATTCCAATGATTTTTCAGATGCGGATCTCGTCAAACAGAGCCAAAAGCTCGACAAGCTAATCTATCTTTATCAAAAAAGGATAATGGATGAGCGATCTTTAAAATAATTATTTATTTAGTAAATACTTAACCTTCTCTTTAAATTCTTTCGCTTCTACGGACAGCTCTTTTGTTAAAGGATACAATGTCCAAAAGTCTTGGTAGATCAGATCAGGCTGAAGAAACGGAATAATCGCTAGTTTGCCGTTTTTTACATCAGCATTGTTTTTAAAAGTAAAGTTAAAAACAAAAGAAAAAGCATGTCCATCCAAGATAGCTGAACGCATGACTTCAATATTGTTGGAGGAGAATAAGATCTGTTCGTTCTTTACGTACCTATCGTTGAATGTTATACCGCCTTTTGAATTGTAGATTACTAGTTTCTCGTCACTTAATTCATCTGGGGTTAGGAAATCTTTGTAATACAATGATGATTTCTTACCTGCACAAACGCAAACATGTCCTGTATACAGTAAATCATAGTCTACTCCTTTTTCATGCTGCAGGTTAGAAACTTCATAATCTGTAAAAGGGCTTAAACCTATATCGATGTGTCCATTCTTCATCTCTTCTAATATATGATCTTGATCAATCTCTCGAATCATTACGTTTGTTTCAGGAAATTGCTCATGAAATAATAAGAAGGCATCATACACGATGTACATCAGTGCTGGTGCACATCCCACTTTTAATACATGTTTTTTAGCATGTTGTTTATCCGCCAACTCTTCATGAAGCTCCTGCATCTTCTTAAGAATCTCATAAGCTTTTGAGACGATAAATTTCCCATCAGAAGTGGGAATAGTACCTTGTCTTGATCGAGTAAAGATGGTAACTCCGAACTCTTTTTCAAGTTGTGTAATAGATTGCGAGATTGCTGAAGGAGATAGATGTAGTTTATCTGCTGCCTTTGTGATGGAACTTTCTTTAGCTACTTCTACAATATATTTCATCTGTTCTAAGTTCATTGATTATCTCCTTTATTTAAGTTCTATTTAACAAAGTTGATTTTATTTCATTTTATCTTAAATGATGATGAAGTTGCTAGGGTATAAGACATTTAGGTGTAAAGAAATTTAAAGGTGGACCTTCATTTTCTAGAGACTAAGAAAAAGATTTACAGGTAATTCATACTTATTACCGAATACTTGCATTGAAATAGATGCGATGTAATTGGTGTTTCTTAACAATAGTAAACCGATTGAAAAAAAAATAACTGACAGAGAGGGCAAGTATAAATGATTGAAACGAACCGACTCTTATTATTACCATTTACGTTTGAGCTTGCAGAAGCAACGATTATGAGTAAAGAGAATCTAACCAACGTACTGAACTACAATGTCTCCAAAGAGTGGCCAAGTCCGCAATATATGAAGTTGATTAAGATACAAAAAGACAAACTGCAGCAAAATCCTGAAGCTAGTGCATGGGGCAGGATAGCTATCCATAAGGAAACGCAAACTTTAATCGGAGAGATTGGGTGTAAAGCTTTACCCGATGAGAATGGGAAAGTTGAGATTGGATATGGGATGGTAAGTGAAGCACGTAATAAAGGTCTCGCTACAGAAATGGTCATAGGGTTCACAAAGTGGCTGATCTCACAACCAGATGTTAAAAATATCTCTGCAGAGTGTCTCGTAAGCAATATCGCTTCTGCAAAAGTATTAAAAAAATCAGGATTTAACATAGTAAAAGAGGGAGAAGATACGATTTATTGGCAAAAGGCATAAATTATTTACTTTGATAAGTAAAATAATGTTTTAAACCATCTCATTCGGGTATCCAAAGAGTGTTGTCCATATCTTGCCAAACGAAGTGAAACAGCATGTAATTCAATAGAAAGGGTAGATGCAGTATGAACCTTTCAAAGGGTGAATTGAATGGACACACTTTTTTAGCAAAACTCATTACTCAATATGCCCACATTCATAAAAAAGCGATTGGCCCCGCTGCGGAAAGATATATCGAGCAGCTTGGCCTGCGTACTGGTGAATGGATAGAGAGATTCTATGATGATCCATTGGATTGGACGGTTGATCAATACGTTCATGTTATTGTGGATATAAAAAATTCCATCGGCGGGCATTTTGAGATTGTCAGTGTAAAGCCTGACCATGTAATAGTTCGTGCAAAAGAGTGTCCTTTCGGGGAATTTGTTAAGGATGCACCGCACTTATGCAAAATGACATCCAGTGTACTTGGAGGAATAGCTGCACGAAAATTTGGTTACGGAAAAGTTGCTCTACGCCAAAGAATCGCCTTAGGAAGCCCAAATTGTGAAGTAGCTATTTACTTTCAACCTGATGAGCGAGAACAAGGAGATATCTATCAAGATCTTCCGACAACACCTGAGAACGGTGATCCTTTTTCATGGGAAGAAGAAACCATTAGTATGCTGAATAATGAGTTGAAAAAATGCGATGAGATGGTAGAATCGCTTCTACAAGAGTTAGAGGAATTAAAACGTGAGAACTCTTAAAAAATGATTAAAACAGACCCTATATCAGAGTCTGTTCTTTTTGTTTGTATGATCGGTTTTGTTTAATTTTCCATACCCAAAGTCAGCCAATGCCTGAAGCAGATTTCCTTTTAACGTGATCTCATCGAAATCTAAATTCAAACTTACGGATGTTTGTGCGATCTCAGGGCTTAAACCTGTTAGAGTTGTTTTGACGCCTAAGAGTTTCAGTGTTGAGACAAGTTGGAAGAGGCGGTGAGCAACCATTGTATCGATATAACTCACACCGGATAGATCGATAACTAGGGAAGTGATTTCATGATCTAAGCACTGTTGCAGCGTAGCTTCGAGCAGGAGCTTTGCACGGTTCGTATCAATATCACCGACGACCGGCAGAACGGCTACTCCAGGGAAAAGAGGAACAACAGGAACGGATAGTTCTTGAAGAGAGAGATGAAATTGTTTCGTCATTTCTCTGTAATTATTCACATAAGACTTACTGAAAGCTTGTACTGCGTAATCGATCATCGGATTGATCGTAGTTGAAATATGTAAAACCGACTCCAACGACATCGATTGTAGTGAACCTTCTTCTTTTATAAAATCCCATATAACTTCTCGATAGTATGATGTACTCTCAAGTGTCGTATCGAGCGGCTGGCCAGAATGAACGGCAAGCATGCCGATATGTTCACCCCACTCAAAAATCATTTTTCTAGAATCGGAAACCTTTCCAGAAACAGCTTCCCCAATTAAACGTATGAATGAGATAGATTGTTGAAGTTCCTCATATTCATTCAAAGGAGCGTTTTGTTGTAGTGAAACATAGGCGTTACTATTTTGTATGTTAGTTATGATCTTCTCTGCAATTTGAGGTGCATTTTCAGCAATTCTTGTACCGATTTCAATCTGATCTTGTTTCTGCTTCAAGTGAAGATCCATTTTGAACTCCTAATTATTTTAGACGTTAAATGTATTTTAACAAAAATAATTAATACATGTTTGAATTTACTGAAAAATTTTTAAAAAGGTAAAGCTTTTATATTGAGGGCAATAAGAGGGTACAAAAAAACAGGCCTCTTTTTCAAGAGTCCTGTTCATATATTGGGTTATTATGCTTTACGTACGTTAGTAGCTTGAGGTCCGCGTTGTCCTTGTTCAACTTCGAACGTTACGTCTTGACCTTCGTCTAAAGATTTGAAACCGTCAGCTTGGATAGCTGAGAAGTGTACGAATACATCGTCTCCACCTTCGCGCTCGATGAATCCGAAACCTTTTTCTGCGTTAAACCATTTAACCTTACCTTGTTCCATTTTTGTTGCCTCCTGTCGTGCCAATCCGCACAATAATACTATCTCTGCTCAAAAATATCAAGATAATAGGTTACCTGTACAATCGAACAAAAATAATTCCTATTTATCGTAACACTTTACTAACCAATAAACAAGTACAACAAGAAAAAGGAAAACATTAAAAATTAAGTAGGAACATGAAAAGCTGTTGGAACAAGGGATAGTATAGTAAAATGAATGAAAATTTGGTAATAATGATCTATTTAAAGGAATAATTAGTGATTATGAACTAAACTCTTTCTTTAATAGAAGATCAATTTTGTAAGTAGTTCTGGTTTTAACTTCCTTTTATTCGTGGTACATTGATAAAAATACTAAAACAAATGATGTGATGATATGCATGAAAGTAATGGAATCACTGATCGTTTTCATCGTCCGCTTCAGGACTTGCGGATTTCGGTAACCGATCAATGTAATTTTCGGTGTACCTATTGTATGCCGAAAGAAATTTTCGGACCAGAATACCCATTCTTAACTTCAACAGAGCTATTATCGTTCGATGAGATTGTACGGATTGCTTCACAATTTGCAAAAGCTGGCGTTGAGAAAATACGAATCACTGGCGGTGAACCTTTACTTCGAAAAAATCTGCCTGATTTATTGAAGCGTCTTCGAGCAATTGAAGGAATCCGAGATATTGCATTAACGACAAATGGTGTGCTTCTTCCGAAGATGGCTGTGTCATTAAAGAAAGCAGGAATGGATAGAGTAACGGTAAGCTTAGATACGCTTGATAATGATCTGTTCGGCTTTATAAACGGACGAGGTGTTGGGGTATCCCCTGTATTAAAAGGAATAGAAGCTGCACATCGAGCAGGACTTGCAGTCAAAATAAATATGATGGTCAAAAAGGGAATTAACGACAAAGAGATTCTCCCGATGGCTCGTTATTTTAAGAATTCACCGTATGTTTTGCGTTTTATTGAATATATGGATGTGGGGACTTCAAACGGTTGGAATTGGGATGATGTAGTATCAAAGAATGAAATCTTAAACTTGATTAATTCAGAGATGCCGTTAAAGCCGGTCGATCGAAAGTATTATGGAGAGGTAGCAAAACGTTACCAATATGCCGATGGTCAGGGAGAAATCGGTATTATATCTTCAATCAGTGATACGTTTTGTTCGACTTGTACGAGAGCAAGATTGTCCGCTGACGGAAAAGTATACACGTGTCTATTTACAGGGCGAGGAACTGATCTAAAAGAATTTGTACGAGACGGTGCCACTGACGAAGATCTGTATAACCGTATTGTTCAAATATGGCGGGATCGAACTGACCGTTATTCAGATGAAAGAAAAGAACAGAGAATGAGCGAAAGAAAAAAAATAGAAATGTCCTATATTGGAGGCTGATGCGATCAGCCTCTTTTTCTTTGCTACTTATTGCGAGTTGAAGTTTGTTAATAACTATTTTATAATAACTTACATAAAGTAATTTAGTTATGTGTAACGTAAATAATTTCGCTATTAAATAGGAAAGAAGGAAGAAAGATGACGCCTATTCATAAAGATACTCAAATCGGAAGTGTGTCTTTAAAAGTAAGGAATTTGGAGAACCTTGTGACCTTTTACACAGAAACGATCGGTCTACAGATTTTAACAAAACGAAAATCTAGCGTGGAATTAACGGCAGATGGCAAAACGCCACTTATCATTCTAGAAGGTAATCCAGAGCTTCGTCATAGACCAATAAAAAGTGCAGGTTTATATCACTTGGCTTTGCTTGTTCCTACTAGAAAAGATCTTGCGAATACTCTTCATCACTTAATGGAGACAAAGGCGCCTCTAATAGGAGCATCTCACCATAAATTCAGTGAAGCCATCTATCTGCAAGATCCTGAGAATAATGGAATTGAAATTTACAGAGATGTCGATCGGAAAGATTGGGTGCGGGATGAAAGAGGAAAATTACCAGCCGTCAGCGAACCTTTAGATGTACAAAGTCTTTTAGCAGAACGAGAACCAAAATCTTTCAGTCGCCTCCCTGAAAATACGGTGATGGGTCATATACATCTGAATGTAGTGAATATAGCTGAGGCTGAAAATTTTTACAGAAACGTATTGGGTTTTGAAGAACAGACGAGGATCGGGAACCACGCCTTATTCATTTCCGCAGGAGGGTATCATCATCATATCGCCGTTAATATTTGGAACGGATCCGATTCATTATCTAACCGAGAGGACGTTACAGGTCTTCTCCGGTATGAGATCATCGTTCCATCAAAGTTAGAAGTTGAAAAAGTTTTAAATGCTCTAGATCGGGAGCAAGTTCCATATGATATAGAATTGGAAAACATTTTGTTAAAAGACCCTTCAGGTAACGGAGTCATGATTAGAGCCAAACAACGCTAACGTTTACAAACTCTCAGAATCAGGAATATTAAAAGTAAGAAAAAGTGGCAAAGAGGGGGGTTTTATGAAAAGAAGCACATTGGTGAAAATCACAGTAATCGTATTGCTAGTCATGTTTCTATTTGCTCTCAACCACTTTGTCTTTAAAATAACCCCCATATCTTTGCGAGATTGGGTATTATCTTTTGGGATGGTCGCTCCAATCGTCTATATTATCGTAAATGTCATTCGTCCCTTTACTTTATTTCCTATCTCGGTTCTTTCTTTAGCAGGTGGTTTAGCATTCGGGGTAGTATGGGGAACGGTTTATACAGTATTCTCAGCTACGATTGGTGCTATATTATCCTTTTACATCGCCAAGCATCTTGGGGCGAAATGGATAAAACAGAAACCTGATTCTCCTTCAAGAATTGCAAAATGGCAGAATCAATTGAAGGAAAAAGGATTTGTTTATATCTTCCTTTTAAGAATCATCCCAGTGTTGAATTTTGATGTTGTGAGTTATGTTGCTGGGATCTCTAAGCTTAAACTCCGATCATATATACTAGCTACAATGCTTGGTGTTTTGCCTGGAACACTCGCCTACAACTTGTTAGGTGACAGTTTTATAAAAGGAAATGGAACGATCATTGCAGTGGCAGTTGGTTTAGCACTTTTCGTTGCTTGTATTCCTATTCTACTGAAAAACAAACCGGTGATGACCAGTCAAATTCACCAACATAAAGAAGATAATGCATAGCCTCACTCAACATATTTGAGTGAGGCTTTTTTGTGTTTTCTTTATGAGGTGAGCACAATACTTGTTCCTTGTTAATAATTATTATAAATTAGTATTGACTTCAAAAAAGAAGTGAGTATAATAAAGAATGTAAACGCATGATAATGATATTCATTATCATTTAAATAAAAGGAGTGGATTTAAGAATGGCAGAACGTATGGTAGGTAAACAAGCCCCTCGCTTTGAGATGGAAGCGATCATGCCGAACAAAGAAACAAAAAAAGTGAGTTTAGAAAAGAACATGGAAGAAGGAAAATGGACCGTTCTTTTCTTCTATCCAATGGATTTCACTTTCGTATGTCCGACTGAGATCACTGCATTGTCAGATAGATATAGTGAATTTGAAGACTTAGATGCAGAAGTAATCGGGGTTTCAACAGACACCGTTCATACGCATTTAGCATGGATCAACACGAGTCGTGAAGAGAACGGACTCGGTGAATTGAATTATCCTCTAGCAGCTGACACAAATCACCGTGTATCACGTGATTATGGAGTCCTGATCGAAGAAGAAGGCGTTGCACTAAGAGGGATGTTCATCATTAATCCTGAGGGTGAGATGATGTATCAAGTGGTTTTCCACAACAATATCGGCCGTGATGCTGATGAAACACTGCGTGTGCTTCAAGCGTTACAAACAGGCGGACTCTGTCCAGCAAACTGGAAGCCTGGGCAAAAGACACTTTAAGAATGCAGTTTTTGAAAGAAGTTGATTTCCGTTCCAGGTTGCTCGCTTTCCGCGGGACAGGAGGTGAGCCCCTTGCCGCTTCGCGCCTTTAAGGGTCACCTGACCGCTCGTCCCGCAGGAGTCTCGCACCTTGCACTCCAATCAACTTGTCAATGAAGAGGAAACACACCTTTTAAATCAGACTTAATTAAAATAAATAATTAAAATGTATTCAAACTAACGTACAACTTTTGGAGGGAATATTAGATGAAATTACGTGAACAAATGCCTGAACTTGATGGTGCTACAACTTGGTTGAACGAAAAAGTAACGAAAGAAGAATTGGTTGGAGAAAAAGCAACCTTAATCCACTTCTGGTCTGTAAGCTGCGGCTTGTGTAAAGAAGCAATGCCTGATGTTAACGAACTAAGAGATGAGTACGAAGATGACCTAAACGTGGTTGCTGTTCACATGCCTCGTTCAGAGAATGATTTAGACATGAGCGTTATCGAACAGATGGCCATCGGGCATGACATCACACAGCCGATCTATGTAGACAGCGAGCATAAGCTAACGGATGCTTTTGAGAACAAATATGTACCTGCGTACTATGTGTTTGATAAAGAAGGAAAGCTTCGTCACTTCCAAGCCGGTGGAAGCGGAATGGACATGCTTCGCAAGAGATTGAACCGTGTGTTAAACGAAGAAACAAAATAAGGAGATGATACGATGAATACCATTCAAGAAGTATTGAACCGTCAAGTAGCGAACTGGAATGTATTGTTTGTAAAACTACACAACTATCACTGGTATGTAAAAGGCCCTCACTTTTTCACACTTCATGAAAAGTTTGAAGAGCTTTATAACGAAGCAGCAACAAATATTGACGAATTAGCTGAGCGACTGCTCGTCCTAAAAGGAACACCGGTTGCAACGATGAAAGAATATTTAGAGTTGGCGACAATAGAAGAAGCAAAAACAAACGAATCAGCAGAAGATATGGTTCAAAACGTTATTAGCGATTTTGAACTACTGATCGCTGAGATTAAAGAAGGCATGGAAGTAACCGAGCGTGAAGGTGATGAAGTAACGCACGACATGTTATTATCCGTTCGAGAAAGCCTTGCCAAACATAATTGGATGCTTCGAGCGTTCGTGAGCTAATTCTTAAAAGAGTGACTTCGGTCGCTCTTTTTTTGTGCACTAATTATATTTCTAAAAATTATAATTATTCTGCAATTTTAACGAAGCTTATGCTAAACTCTAAGAATAGACTAAATTATTCCAAAAGGAGGAAAAACATGAAAAAGGGGATTGCTTTATTTTTCGTAATAATTCTTGCATTTTCACTAGCAGCTTGTGGTCAGAAGATCGAGACTCCATCTGAAAAGAAAGAATCTGGTGACAAAAGCGCTGCATTAAATCTTGATCAAATTAGTATTGTAACAGGCGGTACAGGTGGTACATATTATCCACTAGGTGGAGAGATGGCGAAGATTGTGAAAGATGAGTTGGATGTTGAAGCGAACTCTCAGGCTTCAGGTGCATCTGTTGAGAACATGCAGTTGCTTCAAGATGGCGATGCTGATGTAGCGTTCACACAAACAGATATCGCTAGCTATGCAGTAGAAGGCAAGGAGATGTTTAAAGAAAAAGTAGATCAAGTAACAGGAATCGGGACATTATATCCTGAAACAATCCAAATCGTTACATTAAAAGATAGCGGGATTAAGAGTGTTGAAGATTTAAAAGGCAAGAAGGTTTCAGTTGGGGCACCAGGTAGTGGAACGTTTGCGAATGCTGAACAAATTTTAAAGATTCATGGTATGACAATGGAAGACATTGATGCCCAGCATCTATCGTTCGATGAGTCTACGGAAGGTATTCAAGATAAGAACATCCAAGCGGCTTTTATTACAGCAGGTACACCTACTGGAGCTGTGGATGCATTATCCGCAACGAAACCTGTAACGATCGTACCGATTTCAGATGACAAGATCAAAGAACTGATCGAAGCCCATCCGTATTATATTGAAGATACCGTTAAAAGCGGAACATACAAGATTGAAGCAGATGTAAAAACGGTAGCCGTTCTTTCTATGCTTACGGTACGTAAAGATATGGAAGACGATGCTGTGTATGCGATCACAAAGGCAATCTTTGAGAACACGGATAAGATCAGTCATGCAAAAGGGGAGCTTATCTCTGCTGAGAACGCTGTAGAAGGTATGGGAATCGAGTTCCATCCAGGAGCTAAAAAGTATTTTGAAGAAAAAGGAATCTTAAAATAAGAGGTGTCGAGCATGGACTAAAAGATTATTTTTTAGTCCATGTATTCTTATGAAGAAAATTTTTATTAGCATACTGATCTTAGTGTCTTTAGCGATTGCTTCAATGGTGCCATTTTTTACATCAGTCGTTATTGAAGAGGGCAAGACAGGTAAATCTTTAGCTTTCTTTGATGTAAAGCAGGATAGTGAATTCAGTATTGAATACATACACTCGATTCATAAAACACCAGTTCGCGAAATCTATCAAGTTCATCATGAAAAGATCAGGCAAACGGAGATGAGGTTTCAGGAATTTGGAGTGGGCATGCCATCAGGTGCAGCTGAAGGGGAAGTTTTTACACAAAAGGGTGAGAACTATGTTTTAACCAACATGAAAAGAACGTTTCCTTCATTAGATATTCGAATCGGACAAATTATCGCTAATCATACACTTCTTCTTAACGATAATGAATATCCTTTTTCTGCATTTAGTGAAAAGGGGTCTTGGGTCCGGATAAAAGTAGTGAAGTTGAACGTATGGCAAAGGTTGATAGGAGGGAAAAAACTTGGATAACAACAATCAAAACGAGCGTGAACAAATTTCAGATCAAGCTGTACAAGAACTTATGGAAAAGTATGATCCGGAAGCAGGATTTCGGAAATTAAAAGGTGTTCTTTATTGGATCACACTTATCGGTCTTATTTCCTTTTCATTATTCCAGCTCTATACTGCCATTTTTGGCGTATTGCCAGCACAACTGCAAAGAACAATTCACCTAGGCTTTGCACTTACGTTGATCTTTTTGCTCTTTCCGGCTTCTAGGAAGAAAAAAGAAGGTAAGCCTCTTTTTCAAGTAGCTTGGTATGACATGATCTTGGCTGTTCTATCGATAGCGGTAGGATCGTATTGGTACATATTTATGGATGACCTTGTTATGAGGGTAGGAAGATTAACGACTCAAGATTTCTTAATAGGTGTACTCGCGATCATACTCGTTTTAGAAGCAACAAGAAGGGTCGTTGGGCTGCCTATCACCATTATTGCAGGTTTATTCTTGCTGTACGCGTATATGGGACCTTATATGCCAGGTTTCCTTGAACATAAAGGTTTGACGATTGAACGGATCGTAAGGACGATGTTCTTTACTACAGAAGGTATTTTAGGAACGCCGCTCGCGGTTTCATCCACATATATCTTTTTGTTTCTTTTATTTGGAGCTTTTCTCGTTAAAACGGGAGTGGGGGAATATTTCAATGATCTATCTATCGTCATTGCAGGGAGACGGGTCGGCGGACCTGCGAAGGTAGCGATTTTCTCTAGTGCTCTTCAAGGAACGATCAGTGGAAGCTCGGTGGCTAACGTTGTAACTTCTGGTGCTTTTACGATTCCGATGATGAAACGATTAGGTTATGATAAAAACTTTGCAGGAGCAGTAGAGGCAGCTTCTTCAACTGGTGGTCAGATCATGCCTCCTGTCATGGGTGCCGCAGCTTTTCTGATGGTTGAATTTATTGGTGGTGGTATTACGTATTGGGATATCGCCAAAGCGGCTGCTATTCCTGCTGTCCTTTATTTTGCAGGGATTTGGATTATGACACACTTTGAAGCAAAACGCATCGGTCTTAGAGGATTAACCCGTGAAGAGATGCCAGAAACTAAAAGAGTAATTAAACAAGTGTATCTGTTGATTCCGATCGTTGTGGTTATTGTTCTTCTTATGACTGGCATGAGTGTTACGAAAGCCGCACTTTGGTCAATCGTGAGTGCGATTGCGGTAGGCATGCTCAATAAGCAAACACGCATGGGGCCGAAGCTCTTTATTGAAGCTCTAGCCGATGGGGCGAGAACGGCTCTTGGTGTTGCTGCAGCTACAGCGGCGGCAGGTATGATCGTAGGGGTTGTCACTGTAACAGGTGTAGGTCTTAAGATGGCGAACGGTCTTCTAGAATTATCAGGTGGGTATTTGATTCCAACCTTAATCTTAACGATGATCGCCTCACTTGTACTTGGAATGGGATCACCGACGACTGCGAACTATGTGATAACATCAACGATCGCGGCACCAGCGATTTTATTGTTTGGTGTTCCTGATCTGTCAGCTCATATGTTTGTTTTTTACTTTGGAATTATCGCAGATATCACTCCACCGGTTGCGCTCGCGGCGTTTGCAGCGGCAGGGGTTTCAGGTGGTGAACCGATACGTACCGGAATTTTATCATCGAAACTTGCCATCGCCGCGTTTATCATTCCATATATTTTCGTAATCTCACCACAGCTCATGTTGATTGATACAACATGGATAGAAGCGATTTGGGTGATCTCGACGGCATTTGTAGGAATGATTGCGATTGGAGCAGGGATGATAGGGTATTGGATGCGTGCTCTTTCATGGTTAGAAAGAATAGGAGCGGTTGTGATTGGATTCTTGCTAATCTATCCAGAAGGTATGTTCAGTGCGATCGGGCTTGCAGCGTTCGCATTAATGCTTGGAAGTCAGTATTGGCTTTTGAAAAAGGATAATACTCAAGCGCCATCTTCACCAGCGCTTTAAATGAAGATTAGCTCAGAGGCAATTAGCTTCTGAGCTTTTTTATGTCTCTAAAGTTTAAAATTTTCAATGTGGGTAAAAGATTGTAAGGTTATACATCTCGGATTTATGATACAATCAGTAAGTATGCATTTTTGTAGGATACGGATTGAATATATGTATGTAAGCTGATTGTAGAAAGACGGTCAGTTATATATTAAAAGGAGAGATATCCAAATGATTACGGTAACTAACGTTGGTCTTCGCTACGGCGACCGCAAGCTGTTTGAAGACGTTAATATAAAGTTTACACCAGGAAACTGCTACGGCTTGATTGGTGCGAACGGTGCGGGTAAATCTACATTCTTAAAAATTCTTTCTGGTGAGATCGAAGCACAAACAGGTGACGTTCACATGACTCCAGGCGAACGTCTAGCTGTATTGAAGCAGAACCACTTTGAATATGAAGAGCAAGAGGTTATGCAGACGGTTATTATGGGTCACGCTCGTCTGTATGAAGTGATGCAAGAGAAAGACGCGATCTATATGAAAGCTGATTTCTCAGACGAAGACGGAATTCGTGCGGCTGAACTTGAAGGTGAGTTTGCCGAACTTAACGGTTGGGAAGCTGAATCAGAAGCAGCGATTCTACTGAAAGGTCTTGGTATTAAAGAAGATCTTCACACGAAGAAACTAGCTGAACTAACTGGTTCTGAAAAAGTAAAAGTATTACTTGCGCAAGCTCTTTTTGGTAAGCCAGATGTTCTTCTTCTGGATGAGCCGACGAACAACTTGGATCTTCAAGCGATTCAATGGCTAGAAGATTTTTTGATTAATTTTGAGAACACAGTCATTGTTGTATCCCATGACCGTCACTTCTTAAACAAAGTATGTACGCACATGGCTGACCTTGATTTTGGGAAGATCCAAATCTATGTGGGTAACTATGATTTCTGGTACGAGTCTTCTCAATTAGCGCTTCGTATGGCACAAGATCAAAACAAGAAAAAAGAAGAAAAGATCAAAGAACTTCAAGCTTTCGTTGCGCGATTTAGTGCGAACGCATCTAAATCAAAACAAGCGACTTCACGTAAGAAGTTATTAGATAAAATCTCTTTAGATGATATCCGACCTTCTTCTCGTAAATATCCGTATGTTAACTTCGGCATCAACCGTGAGATCGGAAATGATCTTCTTCGTGTTGAAGGTCTAACAAAAACAATCGACGGCGTAAAAGTACTTGATAACGTGAGCTTTATCATGAACAAAGACGACAAGATTGCTTTTGTAGGTAAAGAAGAGATTGCCATCACGACTCTATTTAAAATTTTAATGGGTGAGATGGAAGCGGACAGTGGAACATACAAATGGGGTGTAACAACGTCTCAAGCGTATTTCCCTCGCGATAACTCAAAGTACTTTGAAGGCAGCGAGCAGACTCTTGTTGATTGGCTGCGTCAATATTCTCCTGAAGATCAAACAGAAAGCTTCCTACGTGGATTCTTAGGACGTATGCTCTTCTCAGGTGAAGAAGTAATGAAGAAGCCGTCTGTATTATCTGGAGGAGAGAAAGTTCGTTGTATGCTTTCTAAGATGATGCTAAGCGGATCAAACGTATTGATCATGGATGACCCTACGAACCACTTGGATCTAGAGTCCATCACGGCGTTGAACAATGGATTGATCGGCTATAAAGGTTCATTGATGTTCACATCACATGACCATCAGTTCGTTGAAACGATCGCGAACCGTATCATCGAGATCACGCCTAAAGGAATCCTTGATAAGCAAATGTCTTATGATGAGTATCTAGCGAATGACGAATTGAAGAAGCAACGTCAATTGATGTATCAATAAAACAACGAAGGAGTGTTAAGTCTGATTGTAGATTTAGCACTCCTTTTTTGTTGTTCTGTTGCTCTTGAATGAGGTTAATCTTCGTTTCAGGTGCTTCGCTTTTCGGGTGGCGTGCGGTGAGCTACCTCCACACTTTGCGCAAATAGTTGTCTCACCTGTCACGCGGATCCCGAAGGAGTCTCACAATTGTCAACGATGCTGATTGATGAGTCGTCTAGACATCAAGTAATATCTATATGTGAAAGTGGGGCAATAATCATGGATTCATTTACTGAGAAAGTTATTAAAGTCATCAAAAGCATACCGAGCGGCTACGTCATGTCTTACGGACAGATTGCGCGTGTAGCAGGCAATCCACGAAGTGCTAGACAGGTCGTCCGCATCCTTCACTCTATGAGTAAAAAATATAACCTGCCCTGGCATCGTGTAATCAATGCAAAAGGAGAAATCGGCATTCAAGATGAAGAAATGTTTTTTACACAAAAGTCACGATTAGAAAGTGAAGGCGTTAAATTTAAAGGGAAAAATAGAATAGACATCGAAGCATACAGATATTTGGCAGATTGCGAGTATGATATTTAATAACGAATCGCAGGGAGACATGAAGTATGCAGATTAAACAAAATTCAGTAATAAAAGTAGCAAAGTTAAAGGATAAAGAGACCATTCATAATCTTATGCAGTTTTATTTTTATGATTTCTCGGAGTTTATTGATCTTCAAGTGAGCGATAATGGAGTTTTTGGTCAGTATGCATATTTAGATAACTATTGGCAAGAAAGTCGTCGCTTTCCTTATTTGATCGAAAAGGAAGGGAAACTAGCAGGATTTGTATTGGTAAGTGAGGTACAAGAAGGGAGCAATCAACACTGGTCGATCTCTGAATTTTTTATTATGAAAAAGTTTAGGCTTGCTGGTTTAGGCAAACTTGCCGCTCATGAGATATTTGAAAAACATAAAGGCAATTGGGAAGTTTCTCAAATAGAACCGAACAAACCTGCTCAAACTTTTTGGAGAAAAGTGATAGGTGAATATATCAACGAACAATATGAAGAACGGAACGAAGAGGGACGAGTTATCCAATCATTTTGTAATTAAATAATAGCTAGAATGACATGCGATTCTAAAAAAAGAATCGCTTTTTTTATTGTTATAAATGATAGAAAGTTTGACTTTTTTTTAATAGGGCAAAATAGGGTAGGAGCTACTTGTATTTTTTAGAGTTCCAAATAACTGTTGTTTTTACTTCTGAGGGGACGTACACATGTTTAGATTAAAACTATTGGATAATTATTTAAAGAAATATACAAGAATGTCTGAGAGGGAACTTTCACATACCGTACAATCAAATATGTGGTTTACACCTGTGCTTTATATGATGTTTTCTGCTTTACTTGTGACTGCAACTTTAACGACAGATCTTAAGTACGATTTGGGAAATCAAATGCGCCCTTTTTTTGCTGTAGATTATGACCTTACAAGAAATCTTGTAGGCACTCTTACCGCTGCAACCCTAACTCTGACTACCTTTACCTTTAACTTGATTCTTGTAGTGTTTACAACGTTTTCTGGTCAGTTTTCACCTCGTATGCTAAAAAACTTTATTGCTAGTAAGTCCACACAGCGAGTGCTAGGTATATTTACCTCAAGCTTTATTTATATGTTGTTAAGTTTTTTATTCTTGAATAAAAGAATGGCAGAATATTATTTTGCTGTTCCTTTGGCAGCGGCTATTATTGCTGCATTTTCAATGGGAACGTTCATCTTTTTTATTAATCACGCTGTCGCTTGGCTTCAAGTGAATCAGATGACCTATGATATGAAGAACGAAGCGTTATCTATTGTGAAAAGTACGTTAGAGGACGAAGTAGATCCTTATAAAGTAAATGATTTAACGACAGTGAACAGTGAGATATGTGAAAAGAAAGGTAATTTGATTAAAGCTCGTAAATCCGGTTTTATTCAACTTGTGGATTTTATCTCAATCATGAAAGAAGCAGAGCGCGATGATATTGTCATACGATTGGAGTATGCGATCGGAAGTTATGTGTATACTACAACTCCCTTTTTAACGTATTGGAAAAAAGGTGAGAATGAAGTGGATGAACAAAAATATTTGTCTCTTATAAGTATTGGGAGAAGGCAAACAGAAGTACAAGATATCGAATTTAGTATCAATAAACTTGTTGAAGTTGCAATTAGATCTCTCGGCAATAATGATCCAAAAACAGCGACTAACGCCATTTATCAGTTAGGCGAAGTCCTTACAACAATTTCACGTGGATCGATATTTTCGAAGTATTTGGTGGACAAAGAAAATAATCTTCGCGTTGTTTTACAAGATAGAGACTTTAGCCATTATTTATATAATGCTTTTGGATACATTCGACACTATGCGAAAGACAATATATTGGTTTGTACAGAAATCTTAAAGGTCTTGGATTTAATGGCAAAATCTCTTAATGCGCGTGATTACAATGCAGTATGGGAGTTCGGTCTGTTAACCGCGAGCGGACTAGAAAACCATTTCTTATTTCAATTAGATTATCAGCAATTTCACCGTGCACTTCAAAACTTGGCAATGACGACCAAACATGAAAAAGAGTATGACGAGTTCTTGTTGAAAAGTAGACATCCCAAAATTGAGCCTATTAAATAGAATGAGAAAAGCCCGGTGTAAAACCGAGCTTTTTCACATGCAGTATAATGATTTTTTAACGTCAGTAACGGAATGGAACGGCTCGTCAAGCTGAAGCATTTTTCTAAGGACGGATCTAAAAGTGTGTGAGATATCTAATTCCTCTTCCCAGCTTAACTCTTTTTGTGATTGAGGCGTGTAGGAAGAGTATAGAAGAAAGAGTGCAAAATGACCGAGAGCAAACAGGTCGCTTTCCACTTTCACAGCACGCATCCGAAGCTTCTCAGGATGATCATGTGAATCCTCGGTTTCTTTGTCTGATAAATGACAGGCAAGTCCAAAATCAATCACGATCAGTTTGTTATCACGTTGGATGATATTTGGAATACGAAGGTCACGGTGTATGATTCCATTCTTGTGAAAGCGTTCTGTAATGCTTAAAAGCTCTAGCAATATGTCAATTGTTTGTTTTTCGTTATAAGTTTGATTGTCACGAAAAATTAGATCTTCGAATGTTTCTCCCTTAATCCACTCCATAGCAATAAAGTGACCTTGATTGTTTTGAAAGGCATTCAATAGCTTAGGAACAGGATGGTGATGCAGCGTTTCTAAAATCTGAGCCTCTCTTTGAAAGGAGAGAAGGCCTGCTGTGGTCTTCGCTTTTGTGTTCCTAAGCTGTTTTAATACGATAATCTCTTCAGTTAGCGTATCAAGTGCTAAATAAGTTATGCCATAACTCCCCATACCGAGGACTTTTTGAATCTGATATCGCTGTTCATGAACATGTTGTCCAGCTTTAAGAGGTCTATCGAATAACGCCCGCTGCAGGCATTTCCAAAATTCAGTTATCATATTGTATTTATTTTAGAGTAGATCAGGAGCTGAAGAAGCTGCTTCTCTTTTTCTTCTTATAATGCTTGTGTCCATATCCACCATAATGCTTCTTGCTAAAATCACTGCTGCTGTATTTCTTGTAGCTTTTCTTATATTTGTAGTCTGAACTGCTATACCTTTTATGGCTGCTATGTCCTAATAGTGATTTTAAAATTTTCTTTAACATGAAAATCATCTCCTTTAAAGATCCTTGTTAATCATATTCGTCCTTTTCAAGCATTATCCTACTGTACGTACTTTTAAACAGAAAGTTTCAAAGATAAGGGGTCTGACCCCAAACAATTTATTTCCCGCAACAATTTCCTTGTTTTTATCTAAGGAGTTTTGTTAAATTTAGAGAGGTATATTAGAACGTTTACAATAGTTATGTTTTTTTGAGGTGTTCAAGGAGAGGGGTTCTTCGTTTCATGTTGGAGTATATTGTTGCAGCTTTATTGCCTTTTGGTCTACAGCTGCTTTTTAATAGAGTGTTGTTTACTAAATACCTACCTTTAGGGATTACTGTTGTTATTTTAATTTTTGGTTTTGATGGGTTGAATCAACCGTTGCCTCTCCAAGTCGTAGCCATAATTTCTACGTTCATCGGCTTTTTAGTGGGACTTAAAATTTATAACAAACAAAAAAGAAAAGTAAGTTAAAAAAGACGTCACCTTTACGAGGTAGACGTCTTTCTTTTCGTATGAATGATCGTTTCTTTTAAGAAAAGCACGAGCATCGAAAACACATATAGCGTAATGATGCCAAGCCCAGCTTTATCAAGATGAAAGAGCTTCAGTACTACTGAGCTTAAGATTGTGATGTATAGAGCTCCTAAATATTTTTGGATCTGTTCACTAGAATAGATGGTTGTAAGCTTTGCTCCTAGTTGAGTCCCAACCAACGCTCCTAAAATAAGCAGGAGGCCAAGTTTATAATCAATCTGTACGCTCGATGCGTACGTTAAGAAACCAGCACTTACAATGAGAAATACACTGACTAAGCTTGTCCCAACCGCTTTCCTAGAAGGAAACTTCATTAAAGAAATGAGCATAGGGACCATTACGAATCCTCCCCCAACTCCTAAAGTCGTAGAAATGAATCCTCCTGTAAATCCAATAAATATTGCTTTCGGCCATGAGAAGTAGATCTCAGTAGTGCTTTGCGCTGTCTTCTTGCGTTTTGTTTGCTTATAAAGCAGGGAAAGAGCAAAGTAGGCAAGAAGAACAATATAAAATATAGGAATGATCGTATCGTCATAATTCTTCTTCTCTAACCAAACGACAAGTGGATGAGCGATTTGTGTTGCTCCAATCCCTACAATTCCAAGAACAGCAGCAGTTTTCCATATAATATTCTTAAATCTCAGGTGTGCTGCAACTCCAGAAACACTCGTTCCGATTGAGTACATAAGACTCGTCCCAATCGCTGATAGAGGCGGGATGCCGAACAAGATTAAAACGGGTGTAAGAATAAAGCCGCCGCCAATGCCGAAAATGCCTGAAAAGATACCGATGCATAAACCTAGCAGTATATAAAAAAACTCCATAGTAAAACTCCTTTAAGGGGACACACCTTCTACAATTTTTCCAAAAACCTTGGTAATGCTAGCGGGAAATGGGGTCTGACCCCACACAATTTATTTCCCAACTTGCGCCTACCTGTAAGTATAACACTTTACTTTCTTTCCAGAAACTTCTGCGAATATTTGTTCGTAATTATTAGGTTTTTGGATAGGGGCTGTGCTATAATTTGAGTAACCAGAATTTAGGAACGGAGGTTCGGTTTTGTGAGTCAAAGTCGATTGTTCGAAATCAAATCAAACTATCAGCCTCAAGGGGATCAGCCCGCAGCGATCCAACATCTTGTGAACAATATAAACGCAGGAAAGAAGAGTATGACCCTGCTTGGTGCGACCGGGACAGGTAAGACGTTTACGGTATCCAACGTTATTCAGGAAGTAAACAAACCGACTCTTGTTATTGCTCATAACAAAACATTAGCCGGACAACTTTACAGTGAGTTGAAAGAATTTTTCCCTAACAACGCAGTTGAATATTTTGTATCGTATTACGATTATTATCAGCCAGAAGCATACATCGCACATTCTGATACGTATATCGAAAAAGATGCAAGTATTAATGATGAGATCGATAAACTTCGTCACTCGGCTACTTCATCACTTTTTGAACGAAATGACGTTATTATTGTAGCCAGTGTTTCGTGTATATATGGCCTAGGTTCTCCTGAGGAATATAAAGACATGGTGATTTCCTTAAGAGAAGGAATGGAGAAAGACCGAGATCAACTTTTACGTGATCTCGTAGATGTTCAATACAACCGAAATGATATTAACTTTACTCGTGGTACGTTTCGAGTTAGAGGAGATGTCGTGGAAATCTTCCCAGCCTCACGAGACGAACATTGTCTTCGTGTGGAGTTTTTTGGTGATGAGATCGACCGAATTACAGAAGTGGACGCACTAACAGGTGAAATTCTTGGTGAACGTAACCACGTTGCCATTTTCCCTGCTTCCCACTTCGTAACACGTGAAGAGAAAATGAAGGTAGCGATCAAGCGCATTGAAGCTGAACTCGAAGATCGCCTGAAAGAGTTGAACGAAGCTGGCAAACTACTAGAAGCGCAGCGTCTCGAACAGCGTACAAGATATGACTTAGAGATGATGGCGGAAATGGGTTTTTGCTCAGGGATCGAGAACTATTCTGTTCACCTGACTTTAAGACCCCTAGGATCGACGCCTTACACGCTTCTAGACTATTTTCCGGATGACTCATTGATTGTTATCGACGAGTCTCATGTTACTCTTCCGCAGATTCGTGGAATGTTTAATGGAGACCAGGCGAGAAAAGGGGTTCTTGTCGATCACGGCTTTCGACTGCCTTCCGCAAAAGATAACCGCCCTTTAACATTTGAAGAATTTGAACGTTACACAAAATTTCAGCATATATACGTATCGGCAACACCAGGTCCGTATGAGCTTGAACACGCGCCTGATCCGGTTGAGCAGATTATTCGTCCTACAGGGCTACTTGATCCTACACTTGAAGTCCGTCCAATTAAAGGGCAGATCGATGACCTACTCGGGGAGATCAATGATAGGATTGCAAAAAATGAGAGAGTCCTCGTTACTACATTAACCAAAAAGATGTCCGAGGATCTTACCGATTATTTTGTGGAGCTTGGTATAAAAGTTCGTTACCTGCATTCAGAGATTAAGACGTTAGAACGGATACAGATCATACGTGATCTTCGTCTTGGAGTGTTTGATGTACTAGTCGGAATTAACTTGCTCAGAGAAGGACTGGATATACCTGAAGTATCTCTCGTTGCCATTTTAGATGCAGATAAAGAAGGCTTTTTACGTTCAGAACGTTCGCTCATCCAAACGATCGGTCGTGCGGCTCGTAACTCAAATGGTCACGTTATTATGTATGGTGATAAAATTACAAAATCCATGCAGATCGCGATTGATGAGACGCAGCGCAGACGTCAGAAACAGATGGAACACAATGAAAAGCATGGAATCACACCGACTACGATCAGAAAAGAAGTGCGTGACGTGATTCGAGCAACACAAGCTGCCGAAGATACAGAAACGTATACAAGTTCAAAAGCTCCTAAGCAAAAGATGAGCAAGAAAGATCGCGAAGCGTTTATCGAGCGTATGGAAAAAGAGATGAAGGATGCTGCAAAGAACCTTCAGTTCGAGCGTGCAGCAGAGCTTCGTGACCTCATTCTTGAGTTAAAAGCGGAAGGATGATACCAGTTGGCTACCAATCAGAACATAATTGTAAAGGGTGCTAGAGCCCATAACTTAAAGAATATAGATATTACCATACCTCGTGATAAGCTGGTTGTTTTAACCGGCTTATCAGGTTCAGGTAAGTCTTCATTGGCTTTCGATACGATTTATGCAGAAGGACAGCGTCGTTACGTTGAATCTCTTTCTGCTTATGCCCGTCAGTTTTTAGGACAGATGGATAAGCCGGATGTTGACTCGATCGAAGGACTATCACCTGCGATTTCAATCGATCAGAAAACAACAAGTCGTAACCCTCGTTCAACAGTAGGTACGGTTACGGAAATCTATGATTATCTTCGACTTCTATTTGCTCGTATCGGTCGGCCGGTATGTCCTGTTCATAACGTGGAGATCACTTCCCAAACGATTGAGCAAATGGTAGACCGAATTTTAGAATATCCCGAGCGTACGAAGCTTCAAATTTTAGCACCAGTTGTTTCCGGTAGAAAAGGGGAACATGTAAAAGCGCTTGAAGATATTAAGAAGCAAGGATATGTTCGTGTTCGTATTGACGGCGAGATGCGTGAGATATCTGAAGAAATTAAGCTTGAAAAAAATAAAAAACATACTATTGAAATTGTAATTGACCGTATTGTCGTAAAAGAAGGAGTTGCTACTCGTCTAGCTGACTCTCTTGAAGCAGCACTCAACCTTGGTGGAGGTAGCGTTGTCGTTGATGTAATGGAAGAAGAAGAACTTTTATTCTCTCAAAATCATGCCTGTCCTCATTGCGGATTTTCAATTGGTGAATTAGAGCCACGTTTATTCTCATTTAACAGTCCATTCGGGGCGTGTTCCTCATGTGATGGTCTAGGAGTAAAGCTTGAAGTGGATCCAGAGCTTGTCATTCCTGACTGGAGTCGTTCATTACGCGACAACGCCATTGCACCATGGGAGCCGATCAGTTCACAATACTATCCACAGCTTCTTGAGAGTATCTGTAACCATTTTGGTATTGATATGGATATACCGGTTGAAACCCTTCCTAAGGATCAGATGGATAAAATTCTGAACGGAAGCAAAGAGTACCTTACTTTCACATACAAAAACGATTTTGGCCAAGTGAGGAAAAACGAGATTCAATTTGAAGGTGTATTAGGCAACATTCAGCGCAGATATCGCGAAACAAGCTCTGATTATATTCGTGAACAGATGGAAGGATACATGGCACAAAAGCCTTGTCCGACATGTAAAGGACACCGTCTGAAAAAAGAAGCTCTGTCTGTATTGATCAACGGAAAGCATATCGGTGAAACGACGGCACTTTCCATTACGGAAGCAAAAGAATTCTTCGATAATCTTGATCTAACAAATAAAGAGCGTGCGATTGCAAAGCTTATTCTACGCGAAATCGTGGATCGCTCAGGCTTCTTGATTAATGTTGGATTAGATTATCTGACGCTAAGCCGAGCGGCTGGTACTCTATCCGGTGGTGAAGCACAGCGTATTCGCCTTGCGACTCAAGTTGGATCACGCTTGATGGGTGTTCTTTATATTTTAGATGAGCCTTCAATCGGCCTTCATCAAAGAGATAATGATCGACTGATTCGAACACTCGAAGAAATGCGTTCTCTTGGGAATACGTTGATTGTCGTTGAGCATGACGAAGATACGATGCTAGCGGCAGACTATGTCATCGATATCGGTCCTGGCGCAGGTGCGCACGGAGGCGTGATTACGTCACAAGGTACACCACAGGAGATCATGGAGGATCCTGCCTCTTTAACTGGGCAATACTTGTCTGGCAAAAAGTTTATCCCACTTCCAAAAGAAAGACGGAAACCAGATGGGAGATACATTGAGGTTAAGGGTGCAACAGAAAACAACTTAAAGAATGTTTCAGCTAAGATTCCACTAGGATTATTTACCGGAGTTACAGGTGTTTCTGGATCTGGGAAAAGTACGCTTGTCAATGAGATCCTTCACAAAGCTCTTGCACAAAAGCTGCACCGTGCAAAGGACAAGCCTGGTGCTCATAAGTCCATTAAGGGTCTGGAGCATATTGATAAGGTTATCGATATTGACCAATCACCAATCGGCCGAACACCTCGATCAAATCCAGCGACATATACCGGAGTTTTTGATGATATTCGTGATGTATTTGCATCTACGAACGAAGCGAAGATACGCGGATATAAAAAAGGACGTTTTTCTTTCAACGTTAAAGGTGGACGTTGTGAAGCATGCCGTGGTGATGGAATCATTAAAATTGAAATGCACTTCTTGCCTGATGTATACGTTCCATGTGAAGTTTGTCATGGTAAACGTTATAACAGAGAAACGTTAGAAGTGAAGTATAAAGGGAAAAATATCGCAGACATCTTAGACATGACGGTAGAGGATTCTGTGGAGTTCTTTGCCAATATACCTAAAATCAATCGTAAGCTAAAGACCATTCTCGATGTGGGTCTTGGATACATCAAGCTCGGCCAATCTGCAACAACTCTTTCGGGAGGAGAAGCACAGCGTGTTAAGCTTGCATCACAGCTTCATAAGCGTTCTACCGGGAAAACGATCTATATTCTGGATGAACCAACAACTGGTCTTCACGTAGATGACATTTCTCGTTTGCTTGTTGTTCTTCAAAGACTTGTAGATAACGGAGACTCTGTGCTTGTAATTGAGCATAATCTGGATGTTATTAAGCAGTGTGATCATTTAGTCGACCTTGGACCTGAAGGTGGGGATAAGGGTGGTACAATCGTTGGTGCTGGTACGCCAGAGGAGTTAGCTGAGATTGAAGCTTCTCACACCGGTCGCTATCTTGCTCCGATCTTAAAGCGTGATAAGAAACGGATGACGGGGAAGATTAAAGAAAAAGAAAAGATAGCTAAGTAAGATTAATAGAGATTCAGACCTACATAAGGGCTGAATCTTTTTTTGTTCCTTAAAATTTAAGTCACTTGAATTTAGAGAAAATTAGTATCCATAACGAGAAACAATGGTTAACAGTGCAAGATATCACGCAAAAAAAAGCACCTCTGTTTCACCAGAAGTACCTTGAATGTGTTATTTATACTTTTTCTCAGAAGACGAAGAGTTTTTTGTACCTTTCTTATCCTTTTCTTCGCGCTTTTCTTGTTTAAGATCTTCCATCGGAATAGAATCTACACTCTGCTCGCTTTCAAATTTATCAAACAAGCTTTGTTGATCCGTCTTGTATTGTTCAGGATTGTCCATTTTGCCTTTTAGTTTCTTTTTCTCTTCAGCCATAACAAATCACTCCTGTCTTAGTTATATATCCATTCCTTTTTTACGGTTTTGTTAAACAAAATCTCCTCAAAGCGACAAATTTCGTATAAAATAGATAGGTGTTTTTATTTCCATATCTTAGAAAGAAGTTTGTAAATTACATAGTTTATCAAGATTACGATGAATGTCCCGAACATCCCCGCTAGAATTCGGTCACTAACTGTAAGTTCTATAGCATTTTCAGTCATGACGCCGAATATAATGCTAGTGATCATCAGTATAGCTAATACTATAAAAAGTATTTTTAATGTTCGAATCTGTTTCAATGGTGGTAGCTCCCTTGGGTGTTTTTGTCATTATGATACGGAATTTTAGAAGTTATGTCGAATGGCTATAGAGATAAAGGAAGATTGTTTAAAGGGGTCGAAGTAAAAAAGGCACATGCCTTTTGCTGAGAGACCCATTTCGTTATTGTTCTATTAAAGCAGGAGGTCTTGTTTCATGAAGGAAGGCTCAAAAAAAGTTATTTCTGCACTATGTTATTTTAGTCTGTTCTTTGCACCATTTTTATTTCCGATATCAGTATATCTTATCGCAGATGAGCCTGAAGTGATGGAGCACGCAAAGAAATCATTTTTGTCTCATCTATTGCCTATTATCGCTGTTCCATTAGGTATTATTATCATTTTTGAAACGCAATATCATCTTATCGCTATTATTATAAGTGCACTCATTTTTGGAACGCTGACATTAATTGTGATGATCTGGAATATTGTTAAAGGAATAAAGGTAATCGTTTCATAACGATTTTTGTACAAGTAATACCGGAAAGTCTCAGACATCTTAGAATCAGCCGACGCCGGTGACGGAACCCCAAAAAGGAGGCGTCAATGTATGGAAGAACGCAAAATGATTTTAAACATGCTGAACGAAGGTAAGATCTCTGTTGAAGAAGCGGAGAAACTTTTGTATGCCCTTAACGATAAGAAGAAGTTGCAGCTAAGCTCGATCAGTCCTCTCAACCTCAAAAATAAAGCCATTAACGGTGCGACTGCTGTGAAACTGCCCACTTCCGGTTATAAAGTGGCAAAGTTTTTTGATCGTGTTGTAAAACGAATCAAGACGGTTGATTTTGATTTGAATTTCGGACCTTCTGAACCTGTTCATTATGTCTTTCAAGATAGCCATGTCATGTTTCAGGCGATGGATGTTGAAGTATACAACGGTTCAGTTACTGTCGTACCTTGGGACCGAAAAGACGTGCAAGTAGAGTGTGATGCACATGTTTATAAAGTGCCAGAAGGTTCTTCAGCAAAAACCAAATTTAGAAATGAAACGTTCTATGATTGTGATGCGACCAAGATGCGATTCTATTCAAGAAACAAGCATCAAAAGGTGAACGCCGTTATTTCAATTCCAAGAGAAGCTTATGACGAGATCAAGATTACAACCTTTAATGGTCCTGTGAAAATAAGTGATTCGCATGCAAAAACGCTTACGGTCAAAACGACTGTAGGAGCGATTGCGATGAACCACTGTACAGGGGATAACGTGAAAGCTTCGGCTGCTAACGGCTCATTAACGCTTAACGATTGTCAGTTTAAGGACGTAGAAGCAGAAACGATGAACGGACCCGTACGTCTTTCGGTAGATGCTTCACAAGTCCGTTCAGAAACGATAAATGGCTCAATCTACTGCCGTTTTACATCAGCTGTTGAAGGGTATGCATCTTTTAAGACAGTGACGGGAAAAATAGAAACAGAATTCCCAGAAACACTAGAGCTTGATGCCGTTCTTAAAACAATCGTCGGCGGATTTGTTTGTGATTTTGAATCCGTTGAGGTGCGAGAAGAAAAGAAAGAAGTGACTCGGAAGTTTCTTTCGTTTATTGCGAATGGAGGTAAGAGCTGGCCGTCATTTAAATTGGAGGCAGAAGCAAAAACAGGCTCTGTTGTGGTTCTAAAAGCGAAATAGAGGTGACTTACATCATGAAAAAGCTGAAAAGGTCGAACGATGCTAAAATTTCAGGGGTTTGCGGTGGGATTGCAGAGTACATGAATGTGGATCCAACGGTTGTACGATTAGGAACGGTAGCACTTGCTCTGTTTACAGCGGTAATCCCAGTTGGATTAGCTTACATTATCGCTCTAGCTGTCATGCCAGAGGATGGCTTATAAAATGATGAGTTGGTTGGCATCTTTACTGATCAATACCATTGCGCTAATGGTAGTAGCAGGGTACTTTGATGGTTTTCATATCGAAAACATCAGTGCTGCATTATTAGCCAGCGTTTTATTATCACTATTTAACGTTTTTCTAAAGCCGATCCTAGTCCTGTTGACTTTGCCTGTAACGATTTTCTCTTTAGGTCTATTTTTAATCGTTATTAACGCAGCGCTATTATCGTTAACGGCGGAATTAATGGGTAGCTCGTTTAACATTGATGGATTCGGAATGGCATTACTCGCTGCAGTCATCATTTCACTTCTAAACATGTTCCTGACGAATTTTGTTTTGGAACCTTTAAAAAAGAAGCGGAAAAGAAAATAAAGTAGCTGTTTTATTTATTGAAATAAGCATCTTTCATACAAGCTTGAAAAAACCGGTGGATTTTCGCTGGTTTTTCTTTTTTAAAAGACTGTTTTTATATTCATTGTTGCTTTTGAAAGTAGTTGATTTCCGCTCCAGGTTGCTCGCTTTCCGCGGGGCAAGCGGTGAGCCACATTCGTACGTTTCCGTATAAGTGTCTCACCTGGCTAGTTGCAGTGGCTAGCCCCTCGAGGTCAAAAGTTAAATAGACCATTAAGGCAAAGAGCGCCTTCCTGTTCCATTCACCTTTTGCTTGTCGGGGCTGGACGAGCCACTTCCACCTTTAAGACTGCCCGCCTGTCCTAGCCGAGAGTCTCGCACCTACCACTACAATCAAAAGTCAAAGAAGAAAATAAAAAACACTTAAAAGCACCGATCTTTTAGAAAACAACTTTTTAAATTTAAAATGATGATAATTAAGTTTCATTTTTCGTGCAGAATAGGTTTTGCATGAAAGAAAAAATGGTCATGCCTTGTTTACCTCTATGAGTGTTTTCGTTTAATACATTCTTTGTTCATCACAATCAAATCAAAAATGCCCCTTTAAAACTAGAGAGTGTTGACGGTTGTTTATTATCATCTGGTATAACCCATAATTACTTAAGTTCTTGTAATTTTTTAAAGATTCAGTTTCCATATTTTATAATTTATAGTAATATTAAGGTATTCTGTTTGAAGAAAGGACCTAATGTGACCTGTATGCCAACATTTAACCTGTAATGGAAAACAATTTAGATCGCTTCTCAATCGTTAAGAAACGCTGTGTTTCTGACCACGGGAGAAGTCTGTCTACAACCCATTACAGAGGAAATACAGCGAACTGCAGTCCGTTATTTCGGGTAACATTGCGTTCAAAGCTCTCCTTGTATGAGGGGGGCTTTTTTTACGTTCTGCAAGATTTCAAATAGAAGTTGTATTTCTTCACTACTAATTCCAGAGGTGAAGAAAAATGCAGATTCAACAATATGCTTTAGCACTACATCAACAAATGAAAGCGAACACGGTAAAAAAACAGTGTAAAATGTGCGGTAAAGTTACCACGTTCACGGATACGACCATTCGAAGGCATAACGCAAACGGTAAGAACATCTATCAGTTTGCGATATACAAATGTCCGAAAAACCATTCATGGAACAAAAAGCTCAACATCTATAAATCGTTCACAGGCCATGTCGATCCCTTATCGATCATACCTACATCCTTCAAAGAAATAGAGCCAGGAAGTAAGATTACTTCTGTTGCAAGAGGCGATTCTGCATGCGAAATAAAAATAACATCGGTCAATGGAATTTTCCGGCTGGATCGGACTCTTGCGGATCATCTAGAAGGATGGAGCAGAACTGAAATTGCACAGAGCATAAAAACGGGTAAGATTCTGTTAAACGATTGTTTAAGTAAACCAAGTCAAAGGCTCTCTGTACATGATAAGATTTTTATAGATGTAAAATAATGATATTCATTCCAGCCGTTTGCTTCGAATTCGATCAAACGGCATTTTTCATGAAAAGGAGCTGGTAATCTTGCATACGAATAGATTGACATTCCGACCGTACACAAATGAGGATTTTTCTTTTTTTGCGTCTTTATGGGCAGATCCTGATGTCGTTCAATTCATCGGAAAAGGGATAACTCGTTCAGAAGAAGAAGTTCGAAAAACATTTGATGAATGGCTTCTTCCGGGATATCGTGATGGTAGAGGTTTGTTTCTGATCGAACATAGGGAAAGTCTAGTTCCAATCGGCCACGCGGGTATTGTACAGCAATCGATTGATGGGAAGAAAGAGTTTGAGATCGGCTATTGGTTGGCCAAGGAATTTTGGGGAAACGGCTACGCAACAGAGGCTGCGATTCACTTCAAAAATTACGCTGTTCATGAACTAGGAATCACGCGTTTGATCTGTTTGATTCAGCGAAATAATAAAAAGTCTATTTCTGTTGCCTCTCGATTAGGGATGACACTCCAAAAAGAAGCGACTTTTAATACGATACCTGTAGACGTGTACAGTTGGGAGGAAAGTCAGAAATAAGCCTATAGTACTCTTTGGTTAATCAGTGGTTGAAGTGATACAATAGAATCATTGAAAAATGTCGAGGAGGACCCAATGGCTAAGGTACATATTCATGAACTCATAAAAAAATTTCATCTAGAGCTTGTTAGTGGTGAAGAAGGGATTCATCGCACGATTCGAACGAGCGACATCTCACGGCCAGGTCTTGAGATGGCTGGTTATTTTACCTTCTATCCGGGCGAGCGACTACAGCTTCTTGGTAAAACAGAGCTTTCGTTTATTTCAGAGCTCGATCCTGAAACACGAATGGAGCGTTTAACCGCGCTTTGCACGGATGAGACACCGGGAATCATCGTTTCTAGAGACATCGAAGTTCCTAAAGAACTGCTTAAAGCTTCTCATAAAAGTGGAGTGCCAATCATGCGTTCACCGGTTACGACGACGCGTTTGTCCAGCCGTATCACCAATTATTTAGAAAGTCGTTTAGCACCAACTACAGCTAAACATGGTGTTTTAGTTGATATTTATGGAATTGGTGTTTTGATCACAGGTAACTCTGGAGTTGGGAAAAGTGAAACCGCACTCGAACTCGTAAAACGTGGGCACCGGTTAGTAGCGGACGATTCAGTCGAAATCCGACAGGAAGATGAAGATACGCTCATCGGCAGTGCACCTGAACTTATACAGCATCTCCTTGAGATTCGTGGTCTTGGTATCATCAACGTGATGACTTTGTTCGGTGCTGGAGCGATTCGCAACTATAAGAAGATCTCTATCGTTATGAATCTGGAAGCTTGGGATTCTAAAAAGGTATATGACCGCTTAGGATTGGAAGAAGAGACAACAAAGATCATTGACACTGAGATTCCGATCTTAACGATTCCTGTTCGACCTGGACGAAACTTAGCGGTCATTATTGAAGTAGCAGCGATGAACTTCCGTTTGAAGAGAATGGGCATGAATGCCGCACAGCAATTCTCAGATCGTTTGACAGATGTAATTGAAGCTGGAGATGAAGAAGACCTATAAGAATGTGAAGGAAGTGTAGACTGTGGAAGAAACGATTCAACCTTTAAATCGTGTAGCACTCGAACTAGGGCCGCTCACGATCTATTGGTACGGACTTATTATTGGGTTTGGTGCGATGCTTGGTCTTTGGCTCGCAGTAAGAGAATCAGAGAGACGCGGGCTTGCTAAGGATACGTTCGTTGATGTAGTCATGATTGCAGTGCCTGTGGCCATTTTATGTGCAAGGCTTTATTATGTAGCGTTTGAATGGGACTTTTATAAAGACCATCCAGGAAAGATCCTAGCTGTTTGGGAAGGCGGTATCGCAATCCATGGTGCTTTGATCGGTTCCTTCTTAACGGCACTCGTGTTTTCAAGAGTTAAGAAAATTTCTTTTTGGAAACTAGTTGATATCGCAGCTCCTAGTATCTTGCTCGGTCAAGCGATCGGACGCTGGGGCAACTTTATGAATCAGGAAGCTCATGGCGGGGAAGTAACGCGAAACTTTTTAGAATCACTTATGCTGCCAGACTTCATCATCAATCAGATGTATATTGATGGGACTTATTATCATCCAACCTTTCTCTATGAATCACTTTGGAGTTTCATAGGTGTTATCGTCTTGCTTTATCTACGCAGAGTTAATCTTCATAGAGGAGAATTGTTCTTAACGTACATCATCTGGTATTCGATCGGACGTTTCTTCGTAGAAGGTCTTCGTACGGATAGCTTGATCGTTTGGGGAACTTCTCTTCGAATCGCACAAGTGGTTAGTTTGGTCTGGATTGCGGCAGCCGTTATCATCTGGATCTATAGAAGGAAAGCAGGATTGGCTAAACAACGATATCTTGAAAGTTAAGGGAGGCGAATGAAAAGTGGAAACGTTAAAAAAAGGCACAATTGCAGGCTTAAAAACCACTTGGACGCTAGGGAAAATTATTTTCCCAGTCACACTACTGATCACTTTGTTGAGTCACACCCCGGTGTTAGATTGGTTGATCGCTGTTTTAGCACCAGCCATGAAATGGATTGGTCTACCGGGTGAAGCGGCCATTCCGCTCGTTCTTGGTAATTTTCTGAATCTATATGCAGGAATCGGGGGAATTCTAACTCTCGATTCTTTAACGGTGCAGGATGTGTTCATTCTCGCAGTTATGCTTTCGTTTTCTCACAACCTATTTATTGAGTCTGGTGTTGCAGCGAGTGTTGGCATCAAATTGTGGGTCATTTTACTCGTGCGTATCGGCTTGGCCCTCTTCTCTGCGTTTATGATCAATCTTTTATGGGATGGCGGAACGGAAAAAGCACAATATGGTTTTATCTCAAAGCCTGAAGTGGCGCCGAACGGTTGGGGAGAGATCACGCTCACCGCTCTTGAAAAAGCATCACTCGGTATTCTGCAACTCGCACTTATCGTCATACCGCTCATGATCATCATGCAATATATGAAGGACAAAGGTTGGCTGAATAAGTTTTCAAACTGGATGGCACCTGCTATGAAACTCTTAGGGATGAAAGAGAACACATCCATGACGATGGCAGCCGGCCTTACGATTGGTCTTGCATATGGTGCAGGTGTGATGATGCAGGCTGCAAAAGAGGATGGCGTCTCAAAGAAAGATCTGTATCTAGCTTTTATCTTTCTCGTAAGCTGTCATGCCGTTGTTGAGGATACACTTGTTTTTGTACCATTAGGAATCCCGGTTCTGCCGCTGCTGATCATTCGAGTAGTAACGGCGATTGTTCTTACCGTATTAGTAGCTTACGTATGGAATAAGCTTGAACGGAAAAATCGTTTAACAAGAAAGGAACGACAACATGAAACGCAACACCATACTATTTGATCTAGACGGAACATTAATTAATACAAACGAGCTGATCATCGCTTCTTTTCTTTATACACTAGATAAGCATTTCCCAGAACAATACAATCGTGAGAGCGTTTTGCCGTATATGGGGATGCCGCTCGTAGAGACGATGGAACTGTTTGATAAAGAAAAAGTATCGGACTTGGTTCAAACGTACCGTGAACATAACATCTCACATCATGATGAACTCGTTACTGAGTTTGAAGGAGTTTTCGAAACAGTAGAAGAATTGTATAAAAAGGGCTACAAACTGGGCATCGTAACTACAAAAATGAGAAATACAGTCGAGATGGGCTTACGTCTTGTCGGTCTAGATCAATTCTTTCAAACGGTCGTTACGCTAGATGACGTGAAAAACGCGAAGCCAGATCCAGAGCCAGTTCAAAAAGCGCTAGCCTTGCTAGGCTCAACACCAGAACAAGCGATCATGGTAGGCGACAGCAAGTACGATATTCTTGCAGGGCAGAACGCTGGCACACAAACGGCTGGTGTAGCATGGACCATCCGCGGCAACGATTATTTGCAGCAGTTTAATCCAGACTTCATGCTGAATGAAATGACGGATTTGCTGGATGTTTTAGGAGAGAGATAATTGCGAAATACGGAGCGTTATCCGGTAAAAGGAAGAAACTCATTGTACCAGGTCTATGACACTGTTCCGTTCTGGAAAGTGGTAAAGAATTTCATTGCCATACAAGTAGCTCGATACACACCATTTCTACCGATGAAAAATTGGATCTACCGTACTTTTTTGAGGATGAAGGTCGGTGAAGGAACAGCATTCGCGTTGATGGTCATGCCAGACATCATGTATCCGGAACGCATTTCAGTCGGGAAAAACTGTGTGATCGGCTATAATACAACGATATTAGCTCATGAATATTTAATAAAAGAATACCGTTTAGGTGACGTGATCGTGGGCGATGAAGTGATGATCGGTGCGAACTCTACGATCCTCCCAGGTGTTAAGATCGGTGACGGTGCCATCGTATCCGCTGGAACACTCGTCCATAAAAATGTCCCAGAAGGATCTTTCGTCGGCGGTAATCCGATGCAGGTCATCTACACGAAGGAAGAACTTCTTAAGAGGGAAATGGAAAGCTAGAAATTTGTCGGAAGTTCCCCTCTTGGGTTTTCTTGTTTTTCGTCGTATACTTAAATCAGGCAAAAAAGCGAAAGCTGGAGGCGCATACTATGAGAAGGAAATCATTCTCGATCGTATTTATGAAAAACACGTTTAAAATTGGACACCTCGTTGAAGACAACTGTCAGTCTCAGCATGCACCGAAAGCATCTCATCCTCAAAATAAGGCCGAACAACTGGCTGCCCGTGATACCTACCGTTTCCGGACTGCTGTGTCAAAAATGAAAGGTCATGGCCTTGTTAAGCATTACGAACTTCAAAGCAAACGTGCAAAGCTGGTTTTTTACGGCGACTATTCTACCTACAAACGAAACGTACCTCATATTGCGTTTACACGCGAACATTTTCAACACTACTTTGGAACAGAAGATTTAATCTGTGAATTTCTCCTTGATACTTCTATTTATTTATTTAAAGAACTCCATTTTTTAGAAGAGATCCAACTGGATATTCCGAGTCATGGCAAGATGTATACCGTCGAACTGACACGACAGGAACTGGATGATTACATGAAATGTGATCTGGCCGAAATGAAAGATGGTCATCACCATAGATTCTTCTACATCTACCGAGACGAAGAGCTGGATCTATTTACGAACCAATTTGTGAAAGTAAAACGATTAAGACGAAAGAAATTATAAAGTGATTAAAAACTGGCGCCCACACGTCTTAGGAATGGGTACCAGTTTTTTTGATGTGCAAAGGGAGTGGGGGATAGCGAGTATGTGGTTTAGGGGCTAGTGACACACATCGAAATTTGTCGAGGATTGTAGACTCGTGGATAAACAGCCAAAACTTCTGGATTCAGCACCAAAACTCGTGGATAAATAGCCAAAACTCGTGGATTCAACACCAAAACTCGTGGATAAACAGCCAAAACTTCTGGATTAAGCACCAAAACTTCTGGATTGATAGGTCCTTATGTGCCATGCCACCTTGTTTTGGCTGCTAACAAGCTCCAATACTAGAAGTCTTTCGAAAAATTTCTATTCCTTTTGTCGAAAAATGTATTTATAATAAAAATGTTCCTTTTTTAATTTTTAAAAAATTGAAAGCGTTTTTACAACAAGAAAAGGCAGGAGGAAAACTGAATATGGATTATGGCGTTATTTTTTCAATTAGTGTGTACATGATCGGGATGGTGCTGATCGGGCTTTATGCGTATCGAAAGACCGACAACCTTACAGATTACATGCTTGGCGGAAGAAATCTTGGACCAGCTGTTACTGCACTAAGTGCGGGTGCATCAGATATGAGCGGATGGCTGTTGATGGGTCTTCCAGGTGCAATGTACGTATCTGGTTTGAGTGCGGGATGGATCGTGATTGGACTGTGCGCAGGAGCATATTTGAACTGGCTTTTTGTGGCACCGCGTCTACGTACGTATACAGAAGTAGCAAACAACTCGATTACGATTCCAGATTATTTTGAGAACCGATTCAAAGATACTTCACGTATTCTGCGTATTACGTCTGCATTAGTTATCGTGATTTTCTTTACGTTCTATTCATCATCAGGAATGGTTGCTGGCGGACAATTGTTCGAGACAGCGTTTGGTCTGAATTACATGTGGGGAATCTTGCTTACAGCTGGAGTAGTTATTATTTATACATTATTCGGCGGTTTCTTAGCGGTAAGTTATACAGATTTCGTACAGGGTGCGATCATGTTTGTAGCGTTGATCCTTGTACCATTCGTTGCCATTCTAAAAGTTGGCGGATGGGATGCGTCGTTTAACGAGATCGAAAGCATCAGCCCGACTTTGCTTGATGCCTTTACGGGGACAAGCTTGATAGGGATCATCTCTTTGCTCGCATGGGGATTAGGATACTTTGGCCAGCCACATATTATCGTTCGTTTTATGGCGATCTCGTCTGTAAAAGAGATGAAGAGCGCAAGACGAATTGGAATGGGATGGATGGTTTTCTCGATCGTTGGAGCAATGTTCACAGGTCTTGTTGGGATTGCTTACTTCAACCAAGCAGGTGCTCCACTAGGGGAAGCAAAAGCAGAAACAGTATTTATCTTATTATCTGAGGTACTGTTCCACCCGATTATTACGGGCTTCTTGCTTGCTGCAATCTTAGCAGCAGTAATGAGTACGATCTCATCTCAGTTACTCGTAACATCTAGTGCTTTGACTGAAGACTTTTATAAAGCGTTCGTAAAACGTTCTGCATCAGATAAGGAACTCGTGTTAGTAGGGCGTTTAGCTGTATTGGCTGTAGCTGTCATTGCATTTGTTATGGCTCTAAATCCGAGTGAAACGATCCTGAACCTTGTAGGCTATGCATGGGCTGGGTTTGGTGCAGCATTCGGTCCAGTCGTCTTGCTGAGTCTGTATTGGAAGCGAATGACGAAATGGTCTGCCTTTGCTGGTATCGTTGTAGGAGCTGTTACTGTTATCGTTTGGGAGCTCATTCCGGCTATGGCTGATGTATATGAGATCATTCCAGGATTCATCGCATGTACACTAACGATCGTAGTAGTTAGCTTGATGACAAAAGCACCAAGTGCAAGCATTCAAGAAGAGTTTGAAGAAACGAAAAGATTAGTAAGTTAATAATGAGGATATGGACTGACCAAATAGCGGATTTAATTGCTGATTTGGTCAGTTTTTTCTTAGAATAAAGTTACTGAAAGAGGAGGACGTAGAATGGAATTCATGATTCTTGAAGGAATGCCAGAAGAGGATCTATTGAAGCGAATCCTTCAGCTAAATGAAGTAATCTTTGGTGCATCAAATGACGATCTCCTTTTTAATATGAAATTGAAGAACAAACTAACGATCTTTACAGCAAATCATCATTTAAAGGTAGTTGGCTATAAAATGGGTTATGAAATCGATCATAATACTTATTATAGCTGGCTTGGGGGAGTCGATCCCGTTTATAGGAGGCAAGGAGTAGCTTCGAAGTTAATGAAACAACAGCATGAGTATCTGAAAATGAAAGGGTATTCTGTTGTTCGAACCAAAACGATGAATAAGTGGCGCCACATGCTGCTGTTAAACATTAAAAATGGTTTTGATGTGATGGAAACGTATACGAATAAAAATGGGTTACATAAAATTGTACTCGAAAAAAAGTTATGTGATTAAACAATTGTTTAAGGCTGTCACCCAGAGTAGCTGCGCCTGCATATGATGGTATAAGCGGGGTGACGGACATGAGTATTAAAGATAGAATGAAGCTTTGGTTCTTAGGGTCGCTTTATCCAGAGAAATCAATACGACTGATCAACAGCAGGGAGCAGTTTAAGAACGACTTAAACAAAGGCTATCCAGTAATCTTTACGTTAAGAGATGTTTACGGATTAATTTTATTTGATAAAGAAGAGCAACTCGGAACGCTTTATACTAAAGATGTGTTCGGTATAACAGAAGACTATAGAAGCTATTATTCAATGCATGAGCTGCTCACGTTCTATAGTGAGCATGTTAGTGAAGGAATTTCATTCTATACAGAGAATAGTTAAAGAATCATATTCTGTAGAGCACCTCATTTTTTTGAGGTGTTGTTTTTTACATCCTAAGAAAGTGAGTCATCATTATATGCCTATTATCATACACCGAGAATTTGTACAGGCTTCTGCAGAAACCTGCTTTGATCTCGCACGAAACGTAGATATACATACTGAAACAACTTCTCATACAGGAGAAAGAGCGGTGGGAGGAGTAACGTCAGGCTATATGGAAAAAGGAGATCATGTGACGTGGGAGGCTGTTCATCTTGGCGTGAAACAAAGATTAACTGCAAAAATTATTGAGATGGAAAGACCTCATATGTTCGTAGATGTAATGGTAAAGGGTGCTTTCCATTCATTCGTGCATACTCACACCTTTGAACCGAAGGGGAACGGGACCGTTATGGTGGATCATTTTCATTACACGTCTCCGTTTGGCGTGATTGGAAGATTAGCAGACTGGTTGTTCCTAGAAAAGTACATGACGAATTTTTTAGTAGGACGAGCGAGAGCGCTAAAAGAAATCGCAGAAAATACGTACAACACATAAAGAGAGAAAGCAGTGATCAGTGATGAAGATAGGAATGGTACGTCATTTCAAGGTCAAACGAGGTTATCCGACTGAAAAATGGATCACACCCTCTGAATTTGATCAGTGGCTTAAAGAATACGAAGAGTCTGATGTAGAAGAAACTGACGTTGATCTAGGCGGAATCAACTGGAATACTTGCTATTCGAGTACCGTTCGACGTGCAGAATATACTGCAGGAAAGATATATAGTGGTGACTTCATTAGAACGGATGATCTTCGTGAGATCCCCGTCTATCCGTTTTTTAAGAGAGATATTAAGATTCCAATGATTCTATATCCTCTTTGCATTCGAACAGCATGGTTCTTTAACCACAAATCACAGCTTGAGCGTAGAACGGATGTAGAAATGCGTGTTTCAAAGATCGTTGACCGTATATTAGAAGAAAACAAAGAAAATGCACTAATTGTTAGTCATGGTGGACTTATGATGTTTATGAGAAAAGAACTGATTCGTAGAGGGTTTAAAGGACCTAGATTAGGCAGACCGGAAAATGCGAAGCTGTATTTGTTTGAAAAGAGGTAGGTGAGTCTGAGTCTGTCGAGGTGTGTCGAAAATCGGATAAATAATTTTATCCGTGAAATTATGGATGCTATCCCTGAATATAATGGGCATTACCGTGAATATAAAAGAGATTACCGTGAAATTGTACACTTTCAAGCTTATGTATAGAAAGAAAACTGGCTGATACCCCACACGAAAAGGGCATGTAGCCAGTTTTCTTTCGTAAAACCTTCATTTATTGAGCGTTCTTATAAAATTCTTCCATCATCTCGTAGCTCATCGGGCCGATATGTTTTTGCTCGATGATTCCCTTTTTATTAATAATAAAAGTGGTCGGAATCGTCACCGTTTTGTACGTGTTTCCGACTTTACCGTCTGGATCTAATAAAACGGGAAAGTTCAGTTTGTATGATTGAGCAAACTTTTTAACTTCCTTTTCAGAATCGCTGTCTGTTAAGTTTACAGCTAAGATTTCTACTTTCTTAGAGGAGTGGTCTCTATAGAAACGTACCATTTCCGGCATTTCTGCACGACAAGGCGGACACCATGTGGCCCAAAGGTTTACAAATACGACCTTTCCTTTTAGATCTGAAAGTTTTACGGTTTCGCCTTCAATTGTTTTTAATTCAAAATCCGGTGCACGGTCACCTTTTTTGATTCCGTAGGATACCGCTTCTACTGCTTCACCGTTCGTTTTTTGTTCACCGAGCGGGGAATTCGTTAGAACGGAAAAGAAAAGGGCTGTGACTAACATAGACAGAACGGTTTTTCGTATCTCAAACGAACCCTTCGTATATAAGTAAAGCGACAAGATCGAAAAGAACAAGGAGATCAAGCCGTCCGCGAAGAGGGTGCTTGAAGCAAAATGTGCACCATAATAAGCAGCAAAAAATAGAGTTAACCCTAATATTCCGATATAAAATACCCGAGTTCTATCTAGCTCACGTTTACTCGCAGTCCTTAGAATGTAAAGGATTGAAAAGATGATCCCGAGAACGATGCCTGTTTCTCCTCCATTAAAGTACAAGACGCTTAATGGATGTTCAACGATCAATAGGGGATGTAGAACAGCATAACTGAACTTCCAAACTAATAGAAAAATTCCTACCGCATTACTCAATACGTCTAACAGCTGCTTTTTATCAGGTTCTTTTCTTACTTTCACATACAATATGCCATACGCGATTAACGCTGATCCTATAATCGCAAGCCAAACCATCTTTATTGGAGTAGATCCAATCGTTAAATAATCCTCCATCGTTACACCCACCTTAAACTTGTCCTCTATTCTAAACTTTATCAAAGTTTTGCTATTTTTATTCCAAATTTGCTTGTTTCATAAAAAAAACCAGTGAAGGGTTCCTCCCTGCACTGGTCCTATACTACATTTCTTTTTTACATACTTCTTTTGGCTTTTAAATTTTTTTACTTCTTTGACTAGTAGATTGTAATGGAAGGTGCGTGCCTACCACTTGAAAAACATCTCGTAAGGCATGCGACGAGGAAGCTTACTCCGGTAGTCTTAACTTTTAGACGCAGGAGCAAAAATCCTCTAGTGTCGAGCAGTCCAAGAAGTTAATGTGGCTAACCAACTGCCCCGCGAAAAGCGAGCAACCTAGAATTGAAATCAACTACTTTCATAAGCAATACTGAATTCGAAACATGCACTTATAAAAGATAAAACCCAACTCCCATGATCAGGTAGGCAGCAAGAAGGGTAAGCCCTTCAAACCAGTTCGTATCGCCATCACTTGTTAACGAGATCGTTAAGAATACGGCGAGGACCATTGCTACAAGTTCAGGAAGTGTAAAGACGAGTGCCATCGATTTTTCAAAAAATAAAGAAACCAACACGAGTAGTGGTGCGACAAACATCGCAATCTGAAGGGTTGAACCAATTGCGATCTCTACGGCAACATTCATCTTATTCTTGTAAGCCATGATGATCGCTGAAGCATGCTCAGCCGCGTTACCGACGATTGCAACTATGATGATTCCGATAAACACTTCACTCCAGCCTAGCGTTCTGCCTACTTCTTCAAACGTATGCACGAGTTTTTCAGAAACATAAGCAACCGCAAGAGTAGCTAGAGCGAGGACGATAAGCGCTCTCCACTTACTCCATTCTGCTTTTTCATCACTATGAGCAACATCGTGTTCCGATTGATAGACACCGCGGTGAGTAACGAGCTTAAACAGAAGTGCAGCAATATAAAGAATAATCATGATAACAGATACCCAAACACTTAACGTGAGTGAATCGGCGTCGTTCAGTTTATAAGAAAAGACCTCAGGGAAAACAAAAGCGACTACTACAGCGAAAATCAACAGACCCGCGTTATGACGTGCATCATAAACGTTAAATTTTTGTTGTTTAAACTTTAATCCGCCTATAAAAAATGATAAACCTCCAACTAGTAAAAGATTTCCGAGTACAGAACCAGTCAAAGACGCTAATACTACACTTATCAAACCTGCTTTTAATGCAAATATTGAAATGATGAGCTCGACCGCATTACCGAAAGTGGCGTTGAGCAACCCGCCGATCCTCGGTCCGGCAATGATGGCTAAGCTTTCAGTGGCGCGTCCCATGTAACCGGCTAGTGCGATAATCGTCGCACAATAGATCACAAAAAGTAGGACAGCTGGCCAGTGCATGATGCTGCCGATAACGGATAGCGGTACGCCAATTATGATGGCAATAAAAAAGATGCGATTAAACAAGACGCATTCCATCCCTTCTTATGTATTTATTTTTACATACTATTCCCTGAAATCTGTTTTCTTAACTCTTGTTAAGTTAACAAGGTTTTTGTGTGAATTGGTTGACAGTTTCGACAAGGACGTGTAGACTAACTACTAAATCTTTATCATGGTAGTATATTAGCGAACTAAAGTGTTTTGGTGGAATTTTTGTTTTTCACTAAGCTCTTATTCCATAGAACATTTCTATTCATTTCATAAATAAAGGATGAAGGATCATGTCAAAACCGTTTGTCTTTGAAAAACCAGCAGGTATGCGCGATACACTTCCTGCCTTTTATCAAAAAAATGAAGATATAAAAAATAGAATCAAACAAGAGATGGAGTCTTGGGGATATCAGTTCATTCAAACTCCTACTTTGGAATATCACGATACAGTCGGTGAAGCATCTGCAATACTAGATCAACAATTGTTTAAGCTTCTTGATATGGAAGGCAAAACATTGGTACTGCGACCAGATATGACAGCTCCGATCGCGAGGGTCGTATCATCAAGTATGAAGCACGTTGCTTATCCGCTTCGCCTCGCATACAGTTCTCCTGTTTTTAGAGCTCAACAGCGAGAAGGCGGAAGGCCAGCCGAATTCGAACAAGTTGGTATCGAATTGATCGGTGAAGGAACGGCAAGTGCTGAAGCAGAAGCGCTCGCTCTAATGTCTGAAGTGTTCAAAAAGAGTGGAATTGCTGCATTTACTGTAGCTGTTGGACATATTGGATTTGTGCAAGAACTACTTTCCGATATTTTAGGAAATGATGACCGAGCGGCTGATCTGTTGCGTTATCTTAATGAAAAAAATTATGTAGGCTACACTTCCCATGTGAAGAAGCTTCCTCTATCTTCAATCGATACACAGCGATTATTAAAATTGCTGGACTTAAGAGGCGGAATTGAAGTGCTTGATGAAGCATCTTCATTAAACCCGAATAGAAGAGGACAGCAAACTTTACAAGAATTAAAAGACTTATACAATCTATTAGAAGATTACGATGCGGCACAAAACATTGTCTTTGATTTTACACTGTTCAGTCACATGAGTTATTACACCGGAATCGTGTTTGAGGGATACGCTGCTGGAATCGGCGCACCGATCGCGAGCGGTGGACGTTATGATGACTTGCTCAGCCGATTTGACCGAAAAGCACCAGCTATTGGTTTTGCGATTCGAATGGACTATTTTGTAGAAGCGCTTGGAAACAAAAGGAATGAGACAAAGAGACATTGCATTCTATACACGGACGAGCGGAGAAAAGAAGCGCTCAAGTTGGCGAAAGGTAAGCGTAGTGAAGGTAAGCATGTTGTGATGCAGAATCTTTCTGGAGTCAAAAATGTAGATGAATTCAGCAAACGTTTTGATGATGTGCAATATTTAATCGGAACACAGCAAGGAGAGGACTTTTCATGAGTACGGTGTTAACGATGGCAATGCCAAAAGGGCGAATATTTGAAGAAGCAGTCGATCTTCTCAGACAAGCTGGATATCCGCTTCCTCCCGAGTTTGATGAATCTAGAAAATTAATTATCGATGCGCCTGAAGCGGGTCTTCGTTTTATTCTGGCAAAACCGATGGATGTCCCGACCTATGTGGAACATGGTGTAGCTGACATCGGAATCGCAGGAAAAGATGTGATGCTTGAAGAAGAGCGTGACGTATATGAGGTGCTCGACCTGAAAATCTCAGAATGCTATCTGGCAGTTGCTGGACTTCCGAACGGACATGACCAAAAAGTTGCGCCAAAGATCGCTTCAAAGTATCCGAATGTTGCATCTCATTATTTTAGAGAACAGGGCCAGCAAGTTGAAGTGATCAAATTAAACGGATCGATCGAGCTCGCACCATTAATTGGATTAGCAGATCGAATCGTTGATATCGTTTCGACAGGGCGAACGTTAAAAGAAAACGGTCTTGTGGAACTGGAGAAAATAGCTGAAATTACGTCGAGATTGATCGTGAATCCCGCGAGCTACAGACTTCATGCTGCGCGCATCAACGATCTTGTTGAGCGACTTCGAACACTTGTAGAGAGCAAGGAGGAAGTTCAATGAAAATACAACCTGTAACTGAACTAAAGAGCCTTGTAAGAAGTGTTGAACAAAACACGGAAAAACAAAGAAAAGCAGTTCTCGATATTTTGCAAAATGTAAAAATAAAGGGTGATAGAGCTCTTTTTGAATATACGGAAACATTTGATGGTGTATCTCTTTCATCTCTTGAAGTAACGAAGAAAGAAATAGATGAAGCGATCTCTTCCCTTGATCCTAAAATGGTGGAAATTATTTCAGAAGCAGCAGACAACATTCGTGAATATCACGAAAAGCAACGACGACAGTCATGGTTTTTTACCCGTGAAGATGGAACACTTTTAGGTCAAAAAGTAACACCTCTTGATTCAGTCGGTGTTTACGTACCAGGGGGAACAGCTGCTTATCCGTCATCTGTGTTGATGGGCGTCATACCTGCCGTTGTTGCGGGCGTAGAGGAAATCGTACTCGTCTCACCACCAGGGAAAGACGGAAAACTACCATCTGCTGTGTTGGCTGCAGCTTCTATCTCCGGCGTTAAACGTATGTTTAAAATCGGTGGTGCACAGGCGATCGGAGCGCTGGCATATGGAACGGAATCGGTTCCGAAAACGGATAAAATCGTTGGTCCGGGTAACATATTCGTTGCGCTAGCAAAACGCGAAGTTTTTGGTGTATGTGACATTGATATGATCGCAGGTCCGAGCGAAATTGCTGTTCTTGCGGATGAAACAGCAAACGCTCGTTACATTGCAGCTGACCTTTTATCACAAGCCGAACACGATCCTCGATCTGCTGCTGTATTGGTTACAACTTCAAAAGCGTTAGCAGAAGAAGTTGCTACGGAAGTAGAGTCACAATTATCTGAACTTCCGAGAAGAGATATTGCCATGCAAGCAATTCAAGATCATGGAATCATCTATATCGTGAATTCGCTTGAAGAAGGTGCAGAAGTGATCAACGAGATTGCTCCTGAACATCTTGAGATCATGACGAAAGATACGATGAGCCTTCTCGGAAAAATAAAACACGCTGGTGCCATTTTTCTTGGAGAATATAGCTCAGAGCCTGTTGGGGATTATTTTGCAGGAAGTAATCATGTTCTTCCGACAAGTGGAACTGCGCGTTTTTCAAGTCCGCTTAACGTAGACGATTTTACAAAAAAGTCGAGCGTGATTCGATACAGTGAACAAGCACTAAAAGAAAATGGAGAGAAAATATCAGCTTTTGCTCGCCTAGAAGGACTTGAAGCACACGCGAGAGCAATAGATGTTCGACTGGAGGACAAGTAGATGGAAAATCAAGTGCGACAACATACGATTGAAAGAAATACAAAAGAGACACAGATCAGCTTATCTCTAAATATTGATGGTGAAGGACAAGCAGATATTCAAACGCCTGTTCCATTCTTAAACCACATGTTAGACGCGATCGCACGTCACGGACATTTTGATCTAACGGTAAACGCTGCAGGAGATGTGGAAATCGATGACCATCACACAACAGAAGATATTGGAATCTGCCTTGGCCAAGCCATTCAAGGAGCATTAGGTGAAAAGCGAGGGATCAAGCGATACGGTAATGCATTTGTACCGATGGATGAAACACTCGCACAAGTAGTGATCGATCTATCCAATCGTCCGCACCTTGAATTTCGTGCAGAATTTCCAAGTCAAAAAGTAGGAACGTTTGATACCGAACTTGTTCATGAATTTTTCTGGAAGCTCGCATTAGAAGCGAGAATGAACCTTCACGTGATCGTTCATTATGGCACGAACACACACCATATCATCGAAGCTATTTTTAAAGCTTTTACAAAAGCATTAGATGAAGCCACACAGATCGACCCTCGTGTAAAAGGAGTGCCTTCTACGAAAGGAATGTTATAAAATGATCGGAATTATTGACTACGGAATGGGCAACCTGCACTCTGTCTGTTCGGCTTTAAAAAGAATCAATCAGCCTTACATTCTTTCCGGAAAACCAGAGGAACTTCAGAAAACAGATGGCCTTTTGCTACCGGGAGTTGGTTCTTTTAAAGATGCGATGACCGAGCTCGAGAAAACGGGTCTCGCTGATTTTATAAAAAATGAGGCGGCGGCTGGGAAACCTTTGATGGGCATCTGTCTAGGCATGCAGCTCCTTTTTGAAGAAAGCAGTGAGAACGGCTTAACGAAAGGACTTGGATTACTACCAGGGAGAGTAGAGCGTTTTACAGGCACTACGAGTGACGGACGTTCATATAAAGTACCACACATGGGGTGGAACGATCTAAACTTTTTACAGAGTGATCAGTCGCTAGTAAAAGGTATAGACGAAGGGTATGTTTATTTCGTTCATTCCTTTGTTGTACAGACTGAAAATAGAGAGGTACTGGCTGCGGTCGCTCACTACGAAGACGTGGAAGTTCCAGCTGTAGTTGGAAGCGGAAGAATAATGGGGACGCAATTTCATCCTGAAAAAAGTTCGGAGACTGGCATGAGCATGCTGAAAAACTTTTGCCGTTTCGTTGAGGAGGGAAAACAAAGATGAATGCATTTGTATTATATCCGGCGATCGACATGCGTAATGGAAAATGCGTAAGGTTGATGCAAGGTGATTATGACCAAGAAACGATCTATGGAGATTCTCCTTTTGATATGGCAAAACAGTTTGCAGAACAAGGGGCACAGTGGATTCACATGGTAGACCTTGATGGTGCGAAGGACGGAAAGAAAATCAATCACGAGCATGTATTGCGTGTTGCGAAAGAACTGTCTGTAAAAGTTCAAATAGGTGGAGGAATCCGCTCGATGGAAGACGTTTCGTTTTATTTAGACAGAGGGGTAGACCGAGTGATTTTAGGCAGTGCTGCGGTTTCGAATCCAGAGTTTGTTAGAGAAGCATTACAGCAATACGGTGGTTCAAAAGTGGCGATCGGACTTGATGCTCGTGATGGATTTGTAGCTACAGAAGGATGGCTCGAAACGTCCCACATCAAAGCTGTTGATCTAGCGAAAAGGTTAGTAGAAGAAGGTGCAGAAACGTTTATTTTCACTGACATCTCAAAAGACGGTATGTTAATGGGACCAAATGTTGAAGCGATCGGAGAATTGGCGAGCATCACTGGAAAAGAAGTGATAGCTTCAGGTGGTGTAAGCTCAGTCGATGATCTCGTTTCTTTAAAAGCAGATGAACGTAAGATCGCTGGTGCGATTATAGGTAAAGCTCTTTATACAAATCGATTCTCGTTGCCTGAAGCGTTGGGAAGTGTGAAATAATGCTTACGAAAAGAATCATTCCATGTCTAGATGTTAAGGAAGGAAGAGTTGTTAAAGGAATTCAGTTTCTTAATTTAGTCGATGCTGGTGACCCTGTTGAGCTAGCACGATTTTATGATGAAGAAGGAGCAGACGAGCTCGTTTTTCTCGATATCTCTGCTAGTCATGAAGGACGGGACACGATGGTTGAAGTCGTTGAACGAGTTGCAGCAGAGCTCGCGATACCGTTTACAGTCGGTGGTGGTATCAATAAACTTCAAGATATGAAACGTGTGCTGCGTGCAGGAGCTGACAAAGTCTCTGTGAATACTGCAGCGGTATTACGACCAGAACTGATTACTGAAGGATCGGATTATTTTGGCGCTCAATGTATCGTAGTTGCGATTGATGCAAAGTATGACGAAGCGTTAAAATCATGGCGAGTATACACACATGGAGGTCGCAAACCCACTCAATGGGAAGTCACTGAATGGGCGCGAGAAGCAGTAAATAGGGGTGCTGGAGAAATTCTGTTAACCAGCATGGATAAAGATGGAGAAAAGTCTGGTTTTAATCTAGAGCTGACGAAAGCAGTGAGTGAAGCTGTAACTGTTCCTGTTATCGCGTCAGGCGGAGCAGGGTCCTCCGAGCATTTTAATGATGCGTTCACGATCGGAAAAGCAGATGCTGCGCTTGCTGCAAGTATTTTTCATTATAAAGAAACATCGATTACAGAGGTAAAAGCAGATTTACGAAAGTTAGGGGTGTCTGTTCGATGAATTTAGAAAAACTGAAATTTGATGAAAAAGGACTGATTCCTGCCGTAGTCCAGGATATTCAATCAAAAGAGGTACTAACGGTCGCGTTTATGAACCGAGAATCTTTGGAAAAAACAATCGAAATTGGCGAAACGGTATTCTTTTCAAGGTCACGTCAAGAATTGTGGCACAAAGGTGAAACTTCCGGAAATACACAAAAGGTTAGAAGTATCCGCTATGATTGTGATCAAGATGCTGTGGTTGTGCTTGTAGAGCCTAAAGGTCCTGCTTGTCACACGGGCACATATAGCTGCTTTTCAGAAACGCTTTATGAGGTTGATGAGAGAGTAGATGCGCCAAATCCTGATCGTTATAGAATTCTGACGGAACTGCAAGAGATTATCGCAAAACGAGAACATGAGATGCCTGAAGGTGCTTACACAACCTATCTTTTTGAACATGGAGTCGATAAGATTCTGAAGAAAGTTGGAGAAGAAGCAGGGGAAGTAATCATCGCAGCTAAAAATCGTGATGCAGAAGAACTGAAATGGGAAGTTTCTGATCTTTTCTATCATGTTTTGGTTCTGTTACAGGAGCAAAAAGTGCCTTTAGACGAAATTTTGGCCACATTAAAGGAAAGACATACGAAAAAGGACAACTGAAGCTAGCAGCTCGGTTGTTTTTTTGTGATTTTCTTTCGTTTGAGGGGATTTATAATCGATTCCAGGGATTTATGATCGATTCCAGAGATTTATGATCGATCCCAGAGATTTATGATCGATCCCAGGGATTTATGATCGATTGCAAAGATTTATGATCGATCCCAGGGATTTATGATCGATTCCAGGGATTTATGATCGATTCCAGAGATTTATGATCGATTCCAGAAATTCTATATCAATTAACGAGTTTACGAATCAGAAGCTATGATGATCTCTTCACAATAAAGAATTCAGAACTTTTTCCAAGGACATACAAACTTCGGACTCCTTGCTCTCATACATGTTGTCACGCATCCAACATTTTTTGTCGAAAGTTTCCTGCACATTATTTACAGTCTAAGGGGTGTTAGTCTTTTTAGCCTGTGTTATAATTTTTTGGTTGAAAACTTTGTAAACGGAACGATATAGAAGTATATATGTTTACATAAGTAGATGGAGGAACCAAATATGCATAAACAAAAACGGGCCAGTGCAGCTAGCGGCCGTGTTCTTCCCTTCATCCAAGATGGGGATTACTTTTTTGAAAAAGGAATAAAAGCCTATAACAGGCGTGATCTATATACAGCAAAAAAAATGTTTGAGCGGGCCGTTACCTTCCAGCCGGAAGAGCCCTCTTTTTTATGTCAGCTTGCCTCAACGCTCGCTGAGATCGGAGAATATGAAGAATCCAATAAGTACTTGCTTAATGCATTAGAGCAGTCTGGTTCTGATCTTTCAGAATGTCATTTTTTCCTTGCGAATAACTTTGCGCATCTAGGTATGTATAGTGACGCTGAAGAACATGCTCGTTTATATATGGCGATTGATCCAGACGGCGAATTTGTGGATGATACGCAAGAATTGTTAGATCTAATCTCACTCGAAACAGGAAGTAAGTCTTCTAGCTTGCCACTTTCGACGGAAGAAGAGCTGATCAAGCTTCATGATGAAGCAAGGCAATCGATCGAAAGAGGAGATCTACCACTAGCGCAGCAACAATTAAGAGAAATCATTACGAATCATCCTAAGTTTTGGGCGGCTTATAACAACTTAGCACTCACTCACTTTTATAAGAGTGAATTTGATGAAGCGATGGATGTTCTTCAAGATGTGTTGGAAAAGAATCCTGGTAACTTAAACGCGCTATGCAATCTTGCAATTTTTCTGTTTCATCTAGGGATGGACGAACCAGGTGGCAAGCTGGTTGAGCGGTTAAAAACGGTGCACCCGATGCACCCTGAGCATCGTTACAAATTAGGGAATACTTTCGGGTTATTAGAGGAACATTTATATGCAAACAAGTGGCTTCAATCTCTTAGAAAATCGTCATTTGTCTATGATCCGGTAACCACACATATGCTTGCTGTGTCGTACTATGCGCTTGGACAAAAAGACCTTTCCATAAGAACTTGGAAAAAGGTAATCGATTTGGATCCGGAAGGCCATGTTGCTCCTTTTTATCTAGAAAAAGTGCAAAATGGCGAGTTGAAGGTAACAGGCGGGGACTACCAATATCGCATTCCGACTAACAATCAGAATAAGCCGAAAAAAGATCGTCAAGTGAAAGCGATGGAGCATATTCAGCAGGTGCGTAAAGGACTGGAAAAAAAACAAAATTACGCATTTAATTCTTTTAAGAGGGAATAAAAATGAAGAGGCTTATGCAACGCTTCGTGATTTTTGTCTTAGAAAAGAAGAGTCGTTATTTGTAAAAGAGATCGCAGCAACAATCATGCTGGAACATCAGCCTGAAAAAGCTGTAGATCTTGCACATGATGATGCTCGTGTGGAAGTGAGCACACCATCTGGAATCATTAGTATGGCGCTAGATGTTCTTCTTTCTATAAAAGAAATGGGTTCTGTGCTTGATGAGCATGTATTGTTTTATTGGGCAGAAGCTATTAAGTTTGCGGAAACAACAGGCGAACGAATCTTTGATAACCAAAAGGCAGTTGCTGCTGCAATCGATCACTTAGCTCGTAAGCAAAAAGGACGTTCTACCCAAAAGAGTGTTGCTGAGCAGTATGAGATCACAGTTTCTGTATTGTCGTTACGCATAAAAAAACTGATTGGTTGGGTAAATCGCAACGTTTGAGCAGAATGATGGACTTTACTCCTATGTGGGAATAGGATAGAGATATAGTAAATAAGAATTTCCTTATATAAGGAGTGGGCATTAATGACTGAAGAAAGAATTTATGATGTAGCTATTCTTGGTGCAGGACCAGCTGGTATGACTGCAGCGGTTTATACATCACGCGCGAACTTGGATACGATCATGATCGAACGAGGTATCCCGGGCGGACAGATGGCTAATACGGAAGATGTAGAAAACTATCCTGGTTTTGATCACATTCTTGGACCAGAACTATCAAACAAAATGTTTGAGCACGCAAAAAAGTTCGGTGCTGAATACGCTTATGGCGATGTAAAAGAAATCATCGATGGTGAAGAGTACAAAACAATCCATGCAGGCAGCAAAACGTACAAAGCGCGTTCGATCATCATCTCAACGGGTGCTGAGTATAAGAAGCTAGGCATTCCAGGAGAAAAAGAATTCTCTGGGCGTGGTGTTTCATATTGTGCTGTTTGTGATGGTGCATTCTTTAAGAACCGTGAATTAGTCGTTGTCGGCGGTGGTGATTCTGCCGTTGAAGAAGGTGTGTACCTGACTCGATTCGCTTCTAAAGTAACAATCGTTCATAGACGTGACAAACTTCGTGCACAAAAGATTCTTCAACAGCGTGCGTTCGATAATGATAAGATTGATTTTATCTGGAACCACTCTGTTAAAGAGGTTCACGGTGAAAACAACAAAGTGAACAAGGTGACGTTAGTTCATTCTGAAACCGGAGAAGAACAAGACTTCTCAGCAGAAGGTGTGTTCATCTATATCGGGATGCTGCCACTTAACGCTGCCTTTAAAGATCTTGGCATCACGAACGAAAATGGCTATGTAGAAACGAACGAACAGATGGAGACAAGAATTCCTGGTATCTTTGCAGCAGGAGATATTCGTGAAAAAACTCTTCGTCAAATCGTTACGGCTACAGGTGATGGAAGTATTGCGGCACAAGCTGCTCAGCATTACGTGGAGAGTTTAACGGAGAAATTAAAAAACGTAACTTCCAATTAATGTGATTGTAACAGTGATGAAATAATTGTGGGGTATTATAAAAATAAGAAATTGACCCCCTTTTTATAAAGGCAAGACTTTGGCACGAAGCTATGCTTCGTGTCCTTTTTTATGAGTTAATTTATGCGAAGAAGTGGTTGATTTCCGCTCAAGGTGTTTCGCTTTCCGCGGGGCAGGCGGTGAGCCACATTTGTTCGTTTCACTCTTAAATGTCTCACCTGCCCGCCTGTCCCGCAGGAGTCTCACACCTTGCGCTCCAATCAACTTTGCCAAAGAAGAGGTATTGCCTTAAAGCTAGCTTTTAGTTTAAAGATCTCGTTTTAAACAAGCAATCATAGTGAACGGAGTATTTTGCTCAAAAGCTTCTCAGTTAAATGTCACAAAGGTATTACCCGTATTGAAATAATTCCTTTAATTTAATAGGTTCCTTTTTCACATAATAAGAAAAGCAAAATACCATAAATTAGAATGCTAAAATACGTCAAACCCTTGAGGCCTCTGTATTGTGAGGGGTTACATAATTTAGTATACTAAAAAGTAGGACATAGCCCTGAGGTGAAAACAAGTGCAAAGAGTAACAAACTGTGTGTTAATAAGAGATAATCAAGTGCTTTTACTTCAAAAGCCTAGACGGGGCTGGTGGGTAGCACCGGGCGGAAAGATGGAGTCTACCGAATCAATCCGTGATTCTGTTATTCGAGAGTACCGTGAAGAAACGGGAATCTATCTGAAAAATCCGCAGCTTAAAGGTGTCTTTAATTTTATTATCAAAGAAGGCGACAAAATCGTTTCAGAGTGGATGATGTTTACCTTTTTTGCAACAGAATCAGAAGGTGTGGCATTAGACGAATGTGAAGAAGGAATCCTTTCGTGGAAGCCGGTTGAAGTAGTACGTGAACTTCCGATGGCGCCAGGAGACCATCATATTCTTGACTATATGACGAATGGCAGCAACATGATATTTGGCACGTTTACGTATACACCTGATTTTGAACTGCTTTCTTATCGTTTAGACCCAGCATAAGTGGAGATGGGTCGCATAAAAATGGAACATAGCTAACTGGGGGGAAATGGCATGGAAAGACATGATGTACAAATGGTGATTATTACAGGAATGTCAGGGGCCGGAAAGACGGTGGCCATGCAGAGCTTTGAAGATTTAGGCTTTTTCTGTGTAGATAATCTACCACCTGCACTACTCCCTAAATTTGTAGAATTAATGCAAGAATCTGCTGGCAAGCTGAACAAGGTGGCACTTGTTATGGACCTTCGTGGCCGTGAGTTTTTTGATCAGTTGTTTTCGACACTCGATCAACTTGCTCTCTCATCAGACGTTCAGCCGCAGATTTTATATTTAGACTGTAAGGATGCAACACTTGTACGCAGATACAAAGAAACGCGCCGCTCTCATCCTTTGGCTAAGAGTGGAAACCCGCTTCAAGGCATTACGCAAGAGCGTGAGATGCTTGAAGAATTAAAAGGAAGAGCTCAGCAAGTATTAGATACTTCTGACTTAAAGCCCCTTCAGTTACGTGAACGTATCATTCAGCGCTTTTCAGCAAATGCCGCTCACCCGTTCACGATTAACGTGATGTCATTCGGTTTTAAGTATGGGATGCCGATCGACGCTGATTTAGTGTTCGATGTTCGCTTCCTACCGAATCCACATTACATCGAACATATGAGACCGCGAACAGGGCTTGAAGCAGATATTTCAGAGTATGTATTAAAGTGGCCGGAAACGAACATGTTTTTAGAAAAGCTGCTCGATCTTCTTCAGTTCATGATTCCTCAATATAAAAGAGAAGGCAAGAGTCAGCTGATCATCGGGATCGGATGTACAGGCGGAAAACATCGTTCTGTAGCTCTAGCTGAATACATCGGAAATGCACTTTCCAAAGAATATGTGACATTCAGCTCTCACAGAGATATGGGAAAGGATAAAGTTTAAATGAATAAGCAGCCGAAAGTGGTAGTGCTTGGCGGAGGAACAGGTCTTTCTGTTCTTCTCCGCGGTTTAAAGCGCTATCCAGTTGATATCACTGCTATCGTTACGGTTGCAGATGACGGCGGTAGCTCTGGAAGGTTGAGGAGGGATTATGATATGCCTCCTCCAGGGGATGTGAGAAACGTGATCGCCGCCCTTTCTGAAGTGGAACCGCTTGTAGAAAAAATGTTTCAGCATAGGTTTAAAGTTGGAGACGGAATTACAGGTCATTCGCTTGGAAACTTGCTTCTTGCTGCCATGCATGATATTACTGGAGATTTTTTAACAGGAATTCGGGAACTTAGCCGCGTCTTAAACGTAAGAGGACAAGTACTACCTGCAGCGAAAAACAGCATTATTTTATGTGCCGAGTTAGAAGATGGGACGATTGTTCAGGGGGAATCTAAGATCCCGCTGTCGAATAAGAAAATCAAGCGAGTCTTTTTATCTGATGAAAAGATCGAGCCTCTTCGTGAAAGTGTGAAAGCGATTCAAGAAGCGGATTTGATCGTGATCGGACCAGGTAGTTTGTATACGAGTATCTTGCCGAATCTTCTTGTGAACGGAATCTCTACAAGCATCCGTGAGGCAACGGCTCCTAGAGTTTATGTGTGTAATGTTATGACTCAACCTGGTGAGACTACGGGTTACACGGCTGGTGATCACATTCAGGCGTTGATTGATCATGTGGGCCACAACTTTATCGATGTTGTCATCGCGAACAATGAAAAGATTCCTTCAGAATACTTGGATTTGTACTTAGAAGAAGGTGCTTCGCAAGTTACCTTTGATGAGGAACGGTTAAAGTCGTTCGGCATCGGTTTGTTGTGCGACAACATCATTCAGTACGGAACGCTTGTGAGACATGATGCACAGCGTGTTTCTGACTTGTTGTTAGGACTTATTGAAAAATAGAATACGGATTGAAATGGATAGAAGAGAGGTGGTGATGCAGGTGTCTTTTGCTGCAGATACAAAAAAAGAATTAACGCAGCTCGAACTGAAGGATTGCTGTAAAAAAGCAGAGTTAGCTGCCTTAATTCGAATGAATGGTTCCATCTCTTTCAGCAACAGAAAATTGATTCTCGATATCCCGACTGAAAATGCTGCTATTGCAAGAAGAATCTATACGTTGATCAAACGTGTATATCCTTATCACGTAGAGCTATTAGTACGAAAAAAGATGCGCTTGAAAAAGAATAATGTCTACATTGTACGTGTTTCAGAAGAATCAAGAGCATTGTTGGAAGATTTGAAGATTATTGACGGAGCTTTTACGTTTACCCGTAACATTGCAGAGGAATTTAATAAGAAGAGCTGCTGCCGCCGTGCATACATGAGAGGGGCGTTCTTAGCAGGTGGGTCTGTAAACCACCCAGAGACAAGCTATCATCTAGAGATATTCTCTATGTATGAAGAGCATACGGTTGCATTAGCTGAACTGATGAACAAATTTGAACTTAAAGCAAAAGTTCTAGAACGAAAAAAAGGTTATATTATCTATTTAAAAGATGGCGAAAAGATTTCAGAGTTCCTGACACTAATCGGCGCTCATCACGCGGTATTATTTTTTGAAGATATTAGAATCTTAAAAGATATGCGCAACTCAGTGAACCGACTTGTAAACTGTGAGACAGCGAACCTCAACAAAACAGTAGGCGCTGCTATGAGACAGGTCGAGAACATTAAATTTATTGACGAACAGGTAGGACTTGAAACACTTCCAGATAAGCTACGCGAAATTGCGCAACTGAGAGTCACACATCAAGAAATTACCCTCAAAGAGCTTGGCGAGATGGTATCATCCGGCCCTGTTAGTAAATCAGGTGTTAACCACCGATTACGTAAAATTGATGAAATCGCGACGAAGATTAGGAACGGTCAACCCATCCATTGATGTTTTTATAGAGAGATAAGGTTAGAGGAGGTAAGGTAGAATGGTTGAAAAGAAAGTAACCGTGCAGTTGAAGAGCGGACTGCAAGCTCGCCCAGCGGCATTGTTCGTCCAAGAAGCAAACCGTTATACATCAGATGTATTCGTTGAAAAGGAAGGCAAGAAAGTAAATGCAAAGAGCATTATGGGGATCATGAGTTTAGCCGTAGGATCTGGCAGTGAATTAGTACTAGCTGTCAATGGCCCTGATGAGAACGAAGCAATCGAAGCCCTAACTGCTTTTGTTTCCAAAGCAGAATAATGGGGGTCAGACCCCACACAATTACAAAACCGCTAATCTGTCCATGTGGAAAGGACGAATTAGCGGTTTTTTAAATTTTACAGGGTTGGCCAACATCGTTCTCTCTATATACTATTAAAGAGGAAAAGGGAGGCGATTATTTTGCATCATACAAGTTTCATGCATGACTGGTCGTTTGCCGCTGGATTAACGATTGTAAATATCCTTCTGACCCTTTATCTTATTAAACCTCGAAGAAGTACAGCGCGTTTAATCTTTTGGGTTTTGATGTTGATCTTTATTTTTCTATATCCTTTGGCATTGGCAGGATTTTCGCTGTTAAGTCCAGCAAGTTCAGGGCTGTTTCTGGGGCTCGCCTTTATGATTACAATCATATTCAGCCTAATCTTATTTTTTAGCGTTTGCTGGGTATGGGTGATACGGCATTCGTTTTATCGATAAATAACGCTATAGAAACTACATCAAATAGCTCACTTCAAAACAGATCTCTCTCCTTAATTGACAGTTGACAGAAAAGAGCTAACCCTATATATTAATCACTAATCAGGAGAATAGTAAGAGTTGAGATGAGTGGAGAAAAGAGAGCATAGTTTGAGCTGAGTTGAGAGTATTTTAATCCTCCGATTAAACCTCTTTCTTAGTTTATTTATGATGCAAACATCAGCCTCCGCTGTAACAAGCGAGAGGTTTTTTTATTTTTTGAAAGAGGTGAAATGAACATGTTTATACCAAATATAGAGGAAGTCTTTTCTCTATCAAAAGAAAACTTTAATGTGATACCGATCGGTTTTACTTACCTATCCGACCATGAAACATGCATCTCTCAGTTTGAGAGAGTACGTCATGAAGAACATGCTTTTTTGCTTGAAAGTGTTGAAGGGGGAGAGCGTTGGGCGAGGTATTCGTATATTGGCAGGAAGCCTTTTCTGGTAGTATCTTCATCAGGGAAGACCGTAGACATCACGTTTATAAATGAAAAGCAAAGTATACAAAAGCAAGGTTCTCCGTTAGATATCGTGAAAGAGTATGTTTCACGATACAAATCTCCTAAACACTCTTCTCTTCCTCCGTTCACAGGAGGTGCTGTTGGTTTTTTCGGCTATGATCTGATTCATACGTTTGAAAATGTGCCAAGACCAAAATCTCCATCTGAACAAGAAAACGAAATGGAATTTTTGTTCACAGATGAGGTTATCGTATTCGACCATCTTAAGCAAAAAACAACGATTGTGTGCAATCTGCACGTTTCTCCCGATGATAGCGAAAAAACCTTACACCAAAAATATGAACAAGTGTGCAACAGAATTCGTAAAACGTATGACGAGCTGCAGCAGCCGACAAAAATGAAAGCTGTTCAGACTGAATTTCCTTTAACGGAAATGAGAAAAAATGAGGTTCGTTCTTCACATACAAAAGAAGAATTTTGCTCGATGGTGAAGCAAGCGAAGGAATATATTAAAACTGGTGATGTTTTTCAGGTTGTTTTATCACAGCGATTCGAGCAAGAAACCGAAGCGGATCCGTTCGATGTGTATCGACTCCTACGCTCGATGAATCCTTCACCATATATGTATTTTTACAAATCTAAGGATGCCTATATCGTTGGTGCGTCTCCTGAGCTTCTTGTAAAAGTGGATGATGGATGTGTGGAGAACCGACCGATCGCGGGCACCCGTCCAAGAGGAAAGACGCTTCAAGAGGATATAGCTTTTGAAGAAGACTTACTTGCTGATGAAAAAGAAAGAGCAGAGCATGTCATGCTTGTTGATCTAGGAAGAAACGATGTAGGAAGAGTCAGTGAATACGGAACTGTTGAACTAGATTCATATATGGAGATCGAGCGTTATTCACATGTTATGCATATGGTGTCACACGTGAAAGGAAAGTTGCAGAAAGATAAGGATTTCTTCGATGCGCTTCGCTCCTGCATGCCGGCTGGAACCGTGTCAGGCGCGCCAAAGGTCAGAGCCATGCAAATCATATCTGAACTAGAGCAACAATCACGAGGCGTTTACGGTGGAGCCATCGGGTACTTAGGATTTAACGGCCAGATGGATTCTTGCATTGCGATTCGAACCATCGTATTTCAGGATGGAAAAGCCTATGTGCAAGCAGGTGCTGGAGTCGTTGCGGATTCTGTTCCTGAGCGAGAATACGAGGAAACGGTCAACAAAGCAAAAGCTATGTTGAAAGCAATCGAGGGGGGGACAGACCCCAGACAAATACAAACTCCCGTTTTGTCTATTCGGTGAAGACACTCACGACATGAGTAATCAAGTCATCAAACCTCAAGCAATCATCGTCTTATCGTCTGAGCAGATTGCTATTATCAGAAGCTGAAAATGGATATACTGTCCCTTATATTCTTTTAAATTACCAACTTAAAGGGGCGAGTATAGATGAAAGCTTTAATGCTTGAAGATAAAAATATGTGGCGTGAGATGAAAGTTCAGGAAACGGAAAAACCTTCACCAGGACCAGGTGAAGTCTTGATCAAAATTAAGGCAGCTGGCCTTAATCCTGTAGACTACAAAACTGCTACAAACGGAAACCCAGCCTGGAATTACCCACACATCCTTGGTGTTGATGCAGCGGGCATTGTTGATGAAACAGGTGAAGGCGTTTCAGAATTCAAACAGGGAGATCGAGTTTTTTATCACGGAAATTTCACGAAAAATGGCGGGTTTGCTGAGTATGCTGTAACAACGGCTCATTCTTTGGCTAGAATTCCTGATGAGCTAACATTTGAAGAAGCTGCGGCTCTTCCTTGTGCAGGGATGACAGCATACCAAGCACTTTTTAGAAAAATGAACCTTCAAAAAGGTGAGACGATCTTGATTCACGGTGGAGCTGGTGGAGTAGGCGGATTTGCTATCCAGTTAGCGAAACAGATCGGGGCAAGCATCCTTACAACGTGTTCACCTGAAAATGAGGAATATGTAAAAAGTCTGGGAGCAGATCACGTCATTTTTTATAAATCAGAAGACGTTCATGCACGCGTGATGGAACTTACAGACGAAGTTGGAGTAGATGCTGTCCTTGACACGGTTAGCCGCGAGAATGCTACAGAATCTTTAAAGAGCGTCGCATTTAATGGTCGTATAGCCTTTATTGCAGGAAACCCAGATTATTCTGCTGTTAAACCGTTCAGTCAGGCTCTCTCTTTCCATGAAATCGCGTTAGGTGCTGCTCATTTCTCAAATTCATTAAAAGCTCAAAAAGATTTAGCGACAATGAATGAAGAATTAGCCCAGCTTGTCGTAGAAGGAAAGATTTCTGCTATGATTTCTGAGAAAATCACACTTGAAGAAATACCAGCTGGACTCATCAAACTTTCTGAGAGACACGTTAAAGGAAAAATCGTTGCTGTTATATAGCACATAAAAAAAACAGGACTGCATATCCCGCAGTCCTGTTTTTCATTTCCTTATTACTTTTTAATATCTGTGCTGTCTACAGATGTGATCAGTTTATCAACCAATCCGTATTTAACCGCATCTTCTGCAAGCAAGAAATTATCACGGTCTGTATCGCGCTCGATAACTTCAAGCGGTTGACCTGTTTTTTCAGATAAGATTTTGTTCAATTGTTCACGCATTTGAATGATACGACGAGCGTGAATTTCGATATCACTCGCTTGACCACGTGTTCCTCCAAGAGGTTGGTGAATCATAACTTCAGAGTTAGGAAGTACATAACGCTTTCCTTTTTCCCCTGCAGCAAGTAAGAATGCACCCATAGATGCAGCCATACCGATACAGATTGTAGAAACGTGAGGCTTGATGAAGTTCATCGTGTCGTAGATCGCCATACCAGCTGTGATGGAACCACCTGGGCTGTTTATGTATAACGAGATGTCTTTATCAGGATCTTCAGCAGCTAAGAATAGAAGTTGTGCTACGATTGAGTTTGAAACATTATCGTCGATCGCACTACCAAGCATAATAATACGGTCTTTTAATAGACGGGAGTAAATATCGTATGCGCGCTCCCCACGGTTCGTTTGTTCAATTACTGTTGGAATTAAGTTCATGGAAATCCTCCTTCTCCTTTTTCAAGTTAAACTGTACTGTCATCATACAAAAAAGGTCAAACAAGGTCAAACGATATGCTGTATGTAATTCATTTCGCCAGCAATGCTCAATATCCTTCTTACACCTTATGTATGGGCTACCATCATAATGCCCGCTATAAGCAGGATTTTAAACCTCTAGATTAGAAAACAATACCCTTAATCGAGAAAAATAAGCCTAGTTTTCGTTTTTAATCTCGATATAAGCTGTTTCTAGGTTACGTATGCGACGCACGATCTCACTGTTTTTGTTAAGGTTATCATTTATAAGTGTGCCGACGATCGAACGGTAGTAGGCATTCATCGCATGTGTTTTCGTAAAAACATCTTTGTTGCGTTCTATGTATTGCTGAAAGTTCTCTTTAAAATAAGGTACTGAAAATGCTTCGCTCACTCGGTTGTTCCTCCTTCATTCGTAAAACCAATTCTGAAAGGTTTGTGTTCTCTATCTATCATAGCCTATCTTAATGTTTAAGCAAAAGTATAATAAAATTTCTATCCCTTGTTTTGACAATTGGATTTTCCCATGTTATAGTTAATTCAACCATTTACGTTGTGAATATTTTTTGGATTTAAAGCGGTCGTACTTTTTGAATAAGAAGTGGAACACTTAAAATCCGCTTCTGATTATTCAGATGAGTGCGTATTTTTTTATGCATTTTTATTTACATAGTAATTCGGTTAAAAGAGTTAAAACGCTTACATAGCGTTTGTAAGGAGGAAACACCCATGCAAAATGGTAAAGTAAAATGGTTCAACGCTGAGAAAGGTTTCGGCTTCATCGAAGTTGAAGGCGGAAACGACGTATTCGTTCACTTTTCTGCGATTCAATCAGAAGGCTTCAAGTCTCTTGAAGAAGGACAAGAAGTATCTTTCGAAATCGTTGATGGCGAGCGTGGACCACAAGCTGCTAACGTAACAAAACTTTAATAATAAAGTTTAGAATGCCAGACTGCCTTTTAGGCGGTGCTGGCATTTTTTTGTTGTCTTGAGAGCTTGAGAAGTCGTTGTAATCTACGATCAGCAAAGAACTAGATGTCTTTCTCACAAATACAAATTTGAAGAATTTGTATTTGTGTGGGGTCAGACCCCAGATTTTGTAGGATGTACAGCGCTTACATCTGTAGTATGATGAAGGAATAGGGGGGATCTAAAATGGAAATGGGTTTGTTTCAACAACAGAGCATGAACCTTGTCATGACAACTGAATTGCGTCAGGCCATTGCCATCTTACAAGTTCCCAGTTATGAACTGACTTCATATCTTCAAGAGCAGGCGTTAGAAAACCCGCTTATTGAAATTTCAGAACCTAAGGGCATGTTTACGACTTTGAAGCAAAGCGTACGGAAAAATGGAGTCAATGGCCGTTCTGATGCACAGCAGCCACTCGAGCATCTTATCATAGAGAAAGAAACATTGTATGATTATCTTTATAAACAATCGATCCTTTTGCCGATTAAAGAGCAGGATCAAAGAATATTTCAATACTTGCTGTTAAGTATAGACGAGAGCGGATACCTTACCGTCTCTGCTGAGGATACGGCACATCGGTTTCAAACAACAGTCGAAAAATGTGAGGAGCTTATCTTTCACCTTCAAACGTTAGAGCCTGTTGGAATCGGTGCTCGAGATCTCAGGGAGTGTCTTTTGCTGCAGCTCCGAGAACAGCATCTCGACCATACGTTAAGCTACATAATCGTAGATCGGTATTTAGACCAGCTTGCAGAGCGTAAGATGAAATGGTTAGCATCTCACCTAAACGTAACACCACATGAAGTAGAAGCAGCAGCAGATTTTCTTCAAACACTTGATCCTAGACCAGGCTCAGCATACGCTCCTGTTAGCGATCAAGCATATTTATATCCAGATGTCTCTGTAACCGAAGAGAACGGAATGTTTCACATTGCGGTTAACGAGCAATATTCACCGATGTTAAAGCTGAACGAGAGCTATGGCACACTTCTAAATGGAAAGAACGCAACATCGAAATTTCTAGATGAATCATTCCAAAAGTTCAATTGGTTAAAAAAAGCGCTTGATCAAAGAAAAGAGACGTTACTTAACATAACGAAAGAAATCGTCAGAGTGCAAGAGAAATATTTTCTAACATTCAACCGATCGGATCTAATACCGCTCACCTTAAAAGAAGTAGCAGACGAAATTGGTGTACACGAATCAACGGTAAGTCGTGCTGTGAAAAACAAAGTACTTCAAACATCAAAAGGCGCAGTAGATCTAAAATCTTTTTTTACAGCTAAAATCTTTACGCAAGATGGAGGAAGCGTTTCGGCAACTTCCGCCAAATTGGAGATTAAGAAACTAGTAGAAAGCGAAGATAAAACCAAACCTTTATCCGACCAAATACTTGCCTCTCTCTTAGAAAAGAACAGCGGTGTCACAATTTCCCGAAGGACGGTCGCGAAATATCGGGAAGAATTAAACATACCATCTTCTTCAAAACGGAAACGGTATTCCTCTTAAATATAAGGTCTTTTCCTTCACGGAGAAGTCCTTTTTGTTTGAAGGTTGTTGCTTTTAAAGCTACTTCTTTGACTTTTGACCTCTATGGGCTAGCCGCTGTCACTAGACAGATGAGGCACTTATACGGAAACGTGCGACTGTGGCTCACCGACTGCCCCGTGGAAAGCTAGCAACATGGAGCGGAAATCAACAACTTTTAATAATCAACAACTATCAAAAGCAACAACGCATACAAAACAACCTAATAAAAAACGAAGGAGCAATTTAAATGGGTGAAAAAAAAGTCATACTTTATACGAAAATACATTGTCCACTTTGTGATAAAGCACATAAACTATTACAGAAGCTGCAGCAGGAGATACCGTTTTCAATAGAGTCGATCGACATCTATAAAGATGATATCCTTCTTGAAAAATACGGTCTGATGATTCCTGTTATTGAAGTCGAAGGGAAAGAAATCGACTACGGAATGATATCGGAAGGTAAAGTAAAGAAAGCGCTTACTAATTTTTAATAAGTAAAAGTTGTTGAAATGTAGTGAGACTATTTGATAATATAAACTTGCCAGAGAGAAATCTGACACTTTTATGACAAAAAGTGAAGTCTGGCACGTTTTAAAAGATCACTTTCAGGGTAAGCTACAATAGGTAATATTGGGACTTGGGTCAAACCAAGTTATTTTCTTAAGCTGCTGGGACAAAAAATGACTAACCGGGACACGAAAAGTCCACCAGGGCATGCATTTAAGTTCCAAAAAAGCATTAATCGTTCATCTCATTGAATCAGGAGAAAAGTGCAATGAAAAAACTTATAGAGATACAAAAGAAGTTGCTGCCAGATCTTCTAGAAACGATGCGAAAGCGATACAACGTTTTAAACGTGGTAAGAATCCATGAACCTATTGGAAGAAGAAGTTTAGCATCAACCTTGAACCTGACAGAACGCGTACTTCGATCAGAGGTTTCTTTCCTAAAAGATCAAGGACTTCTAAACATTCAGACCGCTGGGATGTCATTAACATCAGAGGGGCACGATATTTTACTAGAACTTTCTGAGATGATGAAAGAATTGTCGGGTTTGCATGTTTTAGAATCAAAACTTAAGGAAATGTTAAATCTGTCAGAAGTCATCATAGTACCAGGTGACAGTGATCAAGATATGTGGGTAAAAAATGATATGGGTAAGGCTGCAGCAGATCGATTGAAACGTCAGCTGTCAGCGAAGAACATCATTGCTGTAACGGGTGGAACAACGCTCGCTTCAGTAGCAGAGATGATGTCACCTATACAAAAAGGACAACAGCTATTGTTCGTTCCTGCCCGAGGCGGACTTGGTGAAAAGGTTGAAAACCAAGCGAACACCATTTGTTCCACGATGGCTCAAAAAGCGAACGGGGAATACAGGCTGCTTCATCTACCAGATCAGTTAAGTAAAGAAACGTATCTTTCTTTGATGGCTGAGCCTGGAGTTAAAGAAGTCATGGAGCTCATACACTCCGCTGGTATAGTGCTTCACGGGATTGGCGATGCTAAAACAATGGCAGTACGTCGAAACTCTAACCTATCCGTTTTGCAAAAGCTGGAGAAAGAAAAAGCTGTTGCAGAAGCATTCGGCTATTACTTTGATCAGCAGGGTGAAGTGGTTCACCGCGTACGCACGATTGGCCTGCAGCTAGATGAGCTGCAGAATAGTGATTTCATCATGGCTGTAGCAGGCGGATCATCTAAATCCGATGCGATCGCAGCATTCATGAAACACGGACCGAAAAAGGTTTTAATCACGGACGAAGGAGCTGCCCGGCAATTATTGGGTCACTCATAAGTTCATTTTCAATTCGTTATTAAGGGGATTTCCCTTTATATAAAAAATAAATTCTCTCTTAAATCAAGGAGGTCATTTTACATGGCAACAAAAATTGGTATTAATGGTTTCGGTCGTATTGGCCGTAATGTATTCCGCGCAGCATTCAACAACCCTGAGGTAGAAGTTGTAGCTGTAAACGACTTAACAGATGCTGACACTCTTGCTTTCCTATTAAAGCATGACACAGTACACGGCAAGTTCGCTGGTTCTGTTGAAGTTAAGGAAAATGCACTTATTGTAGATGGCAAAGAAATCAAAGTTTTAGCTGAGCGCGATCCAGCACAACTTGGCTGGGGAGACCTTGGTGTAGAAGTAGTTGTTGAATCAACTGGACGTTTCACAAAGCGTGCAGATGCTGCTAAACACTTAGAAGCTGGCGCTAAAAAAGTAATCATTTCTGCTCCTGCTTCTGATGAGGATATCACTGTAGTTCTTGGTGTAAACGAAGACAAGTACGATGCAGCTAGCCACGATGTAATCTCTAACGCATCTTGTACGACTAACTGTCTTGCACCATTCGCAAAAGTTCTTCACGAGAAATTCGGCGTGAAGCGCGGTATGATGACAACTGTTCACTCATACACAAACGATCAACAAATTCTAGATCTTCCACATAAAGATCTTCGTCGTGCTCGTGCGGCAGCTGAGAACATCATTCCAACTTCAACTGGTGCTGCAAAAGCAGTTTCTCTAGTGCTTCCTGAACTTAAAGGTAAGCTTAACGGTATGGCTATGCGTGTTCCAACTCCAAACGTATCTCTAGTTGACTTAGTTGTTGAATTAGACAAAGAAGTTACAGTTGACGAAGTGAACGCAGCACTTAAAGCTGAAGCTGAAGGTAACCTTAAAGGAATCCTTGGCTACTCTGAAGAGCCGCTTGTATCTACTGACTACAATGGCGACACTCACTCTTCTACAATCGATGCTCTTTCCACGATGGTTATGGAAGGAAACATGGTTAAAGTTGTATCTTGGTACGATAACGAAACTGGATACTCAAGCCGCGTTGTAGATTTAATTGACTATATCGCTAAAAAAGGACTTTAATAGATAGAGAAGAACAATAAGGAGGGGGAGAAGTCGTTTCAAAGGGGCTTCTACTCCTCTTTCCCATGTAAAACCTGGGGATTGTCGTTTCTTTAATCTTTTTACTAGTCAGGAGGCTGCATGTACTTATGAACAAAAAAAGTGTTCGTGACATCGATCTAAAAGGCAAAGTGGTATTTTGCCGTGTTGATTTTAACGTACCTATGAAAGATGGAAACATTACGGATGAAACGCGTATCAACGCTGCTCTTCCTACCATCAAATACTTAACAGAGCAAGGCGCTAAAGTTCTTTTAGCAAGTCACTTAGGACGTCCAAAAGGACAAGTTGTTGAAGAACTTCGTCTAACTCCTGTAGCAGAACGTTTAAGCGAGCTTCTTGGTAAAGAAGTTGTAAAAACGGATGAAGCATACGGCGAGGAAGTTGAAAAGGCAGTTGCTAACCTAGAAGAAGGCGGCGTGATCTTACTTGAGAACGTTCGTTTTTATCCAGGAGAAGAACAGAACGATCCTGAATTAGCAGAAAAATTTGCTGCACACGCTGATGTGTACGTAAACGATGCTTTTGGAGCAGCCCACAGAGCGCATGCCTCAACAGAAGGAATCGCGAAACATCTTCCGGCTGTTTCAGGTTTGTTGATGGAAAAAGAACTTGAAGTGCTAGGAAAAGCTCTATCTAATCCTGATCGTCCTTTCACTGCTATCATCGGTGGTGCAAAAGTTAAGGATAAGATCGACGTAATCGACAATCTATTAGACAAAGTAGACAACCTGATCATCGGCGGTGGTTTAGGGTATACATTCATTAAGGCGCTTGGTCATGATGTAGGGAAGTCTCTTTTAGAAGAAGATAAGATTGAAACTGCTCGCGGTTTCATGGAAAAAGCAAAAGAAAAAGGCGTGAACTTCCTGATTGCTGAGGATGTTTTAGTAGCCGACGACTTCTCGAACGACGCTAACACGAAAGTAGTAGCGATCGATTCTATCCCATCTGACTGGGAAGGGCTTGATATCGGAACAAAAACGATCGAAAAGTACGTAAAGGTTATTAAAGAATCGAAGCTTGTAATATGGAACGGACCGATGGGTGTATTTGAGATCGACGCATTCGCAAACGGTACTCGTTCAGTAGCAAACGCACTAGCAGAAGCAACTGACACGTACAGCGTTATCGGTGGTGGAGACTCAGCTGCAGCGGTTGAGAAGTTTGGTCTTGCTGATAAAATGAGCCACATCTCAACAGGCGGCGGTGCTTCTCTTGAGTTCATGGAAGGTAAAGAGCTTCCTGGAGTTGTAGCACTAAACGATAAGTAAGCTTTTGTGGGCGGTTGATTTCCGCTCCAGGTGCTTCGCTTTCCGCGGGGCAGGCGGTGAGCCACATTCGTACGTTTCACGTATAAGTGTCTCACCTGCCCACCTGTCCCGCAGGAGTCTCACACCCTGCGCTCCAATCAACTTTTCAATGATGTTTTAGAATGCTATTAGCACTACCCTAAAAGAAACACTTTTAAGAGGTGAAAAGAATGCGTAAACCTATTATTGCAGGTAACTGGAAAATGAATAAGACGTTAACAGAAGCACGCAGTTTTGTAGAAGAAGTGAAAGGTCTTGTGCCATCAGCTGAAACTGTTGACTCTGTAATCTGTGCTCCTGCTCTGTTCCTTGACAGCTTAGCAGACGAGTCAGAAGGTACACCGCTTGCGATTGGTGCACAAAACATGCACTTTGAAGAGAGTGGTGCATTCACAGGTGAAATCAGCCCTGTTATGCTAAAAGATCTTAACGTTCAATATGTTATTCTTGGACATTCTGAGCGTCGTGAACTTTTTGGTGAAACAGATGAGCTGGTTAACCAAAAGACACATGCTGCATTCAAACATGGTCTAACTCCGATCGTATGTGTGGGTGAAACGCTTGAGCAGCGTGAAGCAGACAAAACGAAGGACGTTGTAAAAGCACAGACTGAAAAAGGTTTGTCTGGGTTAACAGACGAGCAGATGAAACAAACGGTTATCGCATACGAGCCAGTTTGGGCGATCGGAACAGGCAAAACAGCTTCTTCTGAAGATGCGAACGAAGTATGTGCTTACATCCGTAGTGTTGTAGCAGATCAATTCTCTCAAGATGTTGCAGATGCTGTTCGTATTCAATACGGCGGCAGTGTAAAGCCTGACAACATTAAAGAATTAATGGGTATGTCTGATATTGATGGCGCTTTGGTTGGTGGAGCTAGCCTTGAGCCAAAATCTTACCTTCAGCTTCTGGAGGGCGTTAGCCGATGAGTAAAAAACCAGTAGCTTTAATCATCTTAGACGGTTTTGCTTGCCGTAATGAAGACAAAGGTAATGCTGTTGCACAAGCGAAAAAGCCCAACTTTGACCGCTACTGGGAAACGTATCCGCACGCTCAACTAACAGCTAGTGGGGAAGCCGTTGGACTTCCAGAAGGTCAAATGGGTAACTCTGAAGTAGGTCACTTGAACATTGGTGCAGGACGTATCGTCTATCAAAGTTTGACTCGCGTGAATCTATCGATCAAAGAAGGAGATTTTTACGAAAATCAAACGTTTATTGATGCGATGGACCATGTGAAAAAGACCGGCAAAGCGCTTCATATTTTTGGATTGCTTTCTGATGGTGGAATCCACAGCCACATCGATCACATTCTTTCGCTGTTAGAACTAGCTAAAAAGCAGAACGTGGAAAAAGTATATCTGCACGGATTCTTGGACGGGCGTGATGTACCACCTCAATCTGCTAAAGGCTATATTCAAAGAACAGTGGACAAGATGAACGAACTCGGTGTTGGTGAGATCGCAACACTTTCTGGCCGCTACTATTCCATGGACCGTGATAAGCGTTGGGACCGAGTTGAAAAATCATATCGCGCTATGGTTTACGGTGAAGGACCAGACTACAAAGATCCGTTTGAAGTCGTTGAAGATTCATACAGCAACGGGGTTCATGATGAATTCGTTCTACCGTCTGTTTTGAAAAAAGAAAACGGAGAGCCTGTTGCGACGGTTCAAGATGGAGATGCAGTTATCTTCTGTAACTTCCGTCCTGACCGTGCGATCCAAATTTCACAAGTGTTTACGAACGAAGATTTCCGTGGATTTGACCGCGGAGAAGCGTTCCCGAAAAACCTTCACTTCGTTTGTTTAACACACTTTAGTGAGACAGTTGATGGGAATGTAGCGTTTAAACCTACTAACCTAGACAACACTTTGGGTGAAGTTTTATCACAGCAAAACTTTAAACAGCTTCGTATTGCTGAAACTGAAAAGTATCCACACGTAACGTTTTTCTTTAGTGGAGGACGTGAAGCAGAGTTTCCTGGTGAGACGCGTATCTTAATCGACTCGCCTAAAGTAGCAACATATGACTTAAAGCCTGAGATGAGTGCTTATGAAGTTACGGATGCTCTTGTAGGTGAGATTGAAGCAGATAAGCACGATGCGATCATCTTAAACTTTGCCAACCCTGATATGGTAGGTCACTCAGGTATGCTTGAGCCTACGATTAAAGCGGTTGAAACAGTGGATGAGTGTTTAGGAAAAGTGGTCGATGCGATCCTTGCAAAAGGAGGAGCAGCGATCATTACAGCTGACCATGGTAATGCTGATGAAGTAATTACGATGGAAGGCAATCCGATGACGGCTCATACAACAAATCCTGTTCCTGTAATTGTGACACAAGAAGGATTGGAACTGCGTCAAGACGGAATCTTGGCCGATCTTGCACCAACGGTTTTAAACCTTTTAGGTGGAGAACAACCAAAAGAAATGACAGGTAAATCATTAATTAAATAAGTTTATTTTACGGAATATGTACAGAGCCTCTTGTGCATAGTGCTCGAAATACCTTATTCTCAAATTACATTTTCTTTTAAAAAGGAGAGACAAATATGTCAGCTATTATTGAAATTTATGCTCGCGAAGTTCTAGACTCTCGCGGTAATCCAACAGTTGAAGTAGAAGTTTACACAGAATCAGGTGCTTTTGGACGCGCAATCGTTCCATCTGGTGCTTCTACAGGTGAATACGAAGCAGTTGAGCTTCGTGATGGCGACAAAGAGCGTTACCTTGGAAAAGGTGTTATGAACGCTGTAAACAACGTAAACGAAAACATCGCTCCAGAACTTATCGGTTTTGATGTACTTGATCAAGTTGGAATCGACCAAACGTTGATCGAGCTTGATGGTACAGAAAACAAAGGTAAGCTAGGCGCTAACGCAATCCTTGGTGTTTCCATGGCTGTTGCACACGCTGCTGCTGATTTCTTAAACGTACCTCTTTACATGTACCTTGGAGGATTCAACTCTAAAACTCTTCCAGTTCCAATGATGAACATCTTAAACGGTGGAGAGCATGCTGATAACAACGTAGACATTCAAGAATTCATGGTTATGCCTGTTGGTGCTGAAAGCTTCCCTGAAGCACTTCGCATGGGTACTGAAATCTTCCACAGCCTAAAAGCAGTTCTTAAAGAAAAAGGATTGAACACAGCTGTAGGTGACGAAGGTGGATTCGCTCCAAACCTTGGTTCAAATGAAGAAGCTCTTCAAACAATCATGGAAGCGATCGAAAAAGCTGGTTACAAGCCAGGTGAAGAAGTTCGCCTTGCAATGGACGTTGCTGCTTCTGAATTGTTCAACAAAGAAGACGGAAAATACCACCTTTCTGGTGAAGGTGTTGTTAAGACTTCTGAAGAGATGGTTGCATTCTACGAAGATCTTGCTAACAAATATCCGATCGTTTCAATCGAAGACGGTCTTGACGAGAACGACTGGGATGGTTTCAAACTATTAACAGAGCGTATCGGTGACCGCGTACAGCTTGTTGGTGACGACTTGTTCGTAACAAACACAACTAAGCTTTCTGAAGGTATCGAAAAAGGAATCGGTAACTCCATCCTTATCAAAGTTAACCAAATCGGTACGTTGACTGAAACGTTCGACGCGATCGAAATGGCTAAACGTGCTGGTTACACAGCAGTTATCTCTCACCGTTCTGGTGAATCAGAAGACAGCACGATCGCTGACATCGCTGTTGCGACAAACGCTGGACAAATCAAAACTGGTGCTCCTTCTCGTACTGACCGTGTTGCGAAGTACAACCAACTTCTTCGCATCGAAGACGAGCTAGGCAACCTTGCTGTATACCCAGGAATGAACGCATTCTACAACCTAAAAAAATAATTGGGGTCTGACCCCAAACAAAGACAAATTCGCCATTTTGTCTTTGTGAAAAAGACAAGCCCCCGGATCAAGCACAGAAAGTGCTGATTCGGGGGCTGTCTTCATTTCAAACGAGGTGAGTTGACTTTACTGCTTATCGAGAGCGATTGTTAGAATGAAGGATAGTAACAATGAGCATTGAGAAACTGATCATGAGCGACATCGTTTCAAAAACAGTCATCTTTGATCCCTCCAATCATGTTACCTTTAAGATTCGTAAAAGCAGGGTTGTCCTATACCAAAAAAGAGAAAGATAGGTAATAAGGCTTGTCTTTTTTGCTTAAAGGATTTCAGGATTAATTACATACAGTGTTTTCATAGGGTTGTGAGCGATTTAAAGGTTTATGAGCGATTCCAGAATTTTGTGAGCGATTCGAGAGTTTTATGAGCGATTCCAGAATTTTGTGAGCGATTCGAGAGCTTTATGAGCGATTCCAAGACTTTATGAGCGATTCAAGAACTTCAGGAACCTTCTCAGAATCTCCATTTCACAACAATTCTTCACGAGCGTTCCCAAGTTTCTAAATCACCAAGTATCTACCAACGGCTTTTGACCAAATTTCTCACAAAACCTCATAATCCTTCTATTTTTAACGAAAATCATTTAAAATGCTTATAACAAGTACTTGCTTGATGTACGGGGGAATATTTGATGAACGATAGTTTATACATACGCATTGAAGCTGGGGATCCTTATGACACGGGGAGCCTTATGCCATTGAAACCTGAAGGAGAAGCACTCGTCTTTGGACGATCTTCTCAAACGAACGAAACAGATGTGTCATTTATTAGCCCATATGTATCTCGGAAGCATGCAGAGATTTATATGCAAGATGGGGTATCTTTTATTCGAGATCTAGATTCAAAACACGGAACAGCGCTCAACAATCAGCTGCTCGAGCCGCATATCCCGAAACAGCTGCAATCTGGTGATGTGATCAGCTTGGCAAAGGGAGTTATTCTGTTAACTTACTTGAACACTCAAGCTGATCAATCGGATCTTACGATGGAGTTTACGTCACCTATTCAACCTGCAGAATCACAGATCACGAGTGGGTTGCATATCATTCCTGAACGCCGTCAGATCTCGATTGATGGGGAGCCTTTATTTCTATCTGGAAAGCATACCGATCTTCTTGTGTTTTTGTATCGCAAAAAGAATCAAGCAGTTAGTAGCGATGAAATAAAGATCCAAATATGGCCAGAGCGAATGGTTGCCGGTTCGAACGACATCCCTGACGTTGGAAACGATGAGATTAACGCGCTCGTCTACCGTCTGAGAAAGAAGCTAGGACCGTATGGAGATTCAATTGTTACCGTTCCACGCTACGGCTATATGCTGCAAATCAATTAAATGCAATTTTACCCTTAAGCTTATTAGAACTTCATAGTTCTATTAGGCTTTTTTTTATAAGACTACATGCTTTTAATTATCAGAAACTTATCATTTTCGTATAAGAAAAGAGTCATGATAAATCCATTTTAGACTAGACAAAAAGAGAGTAAATTAAATAAAAGGAAAAAACTCCTTTTTAACATGTTTCTTTTAAATAGGTGTGGTGAAGAAAAAATGAGGGTAGAGGAAACTAGACGGGATCGAAGAGGAAGATCATATCGGTTTCGATTAATCCGAGCATTTATCGTTCTACTATTTACGATTTTGTATATACGAACCTATGACTTGCAGATCACGAATGGAGAGAAGGCTCGTTTGAAATCAGAGACTTATGAAGATGTTGTAATCAAAAAATCCATATTCAATGATAACTACTACTCTTCAAAAAAAGACACACCACTAGAAACAGACATAAAACACAACAAGTAACAGTAAAATGAAAATGGGGGATGTCCCCATTATTGCGAAGAGGGGATGTTTATGATGCAACCACTTAAACAAGAATCTTCGGATGGTGCAGAAAACAAACTGGAAAAATTAAATCCGATCAGCTTTATTGGAAAAGTGAAAGAAACGAATGGCCAAGTATTTACCATCTCTCATAAGAAAACGTTGATGAAAGTAAAACTGGACGCTAAGACAGAGCTGCTCGATGGTGATAAGACGCTGGATATTGCACCAGACGAAGCGGTGCAACCAGGAGCTACCGTTCAAGTAGTAGGGATGTTAAACAAAAGATTGAATGTTATTAGAGCGGTTCGCCTCTATATTTTTCATAAAGAATTTGATATCAACTATTCAGGAACAAATTAAGGAAGGTTCTGAAAAAAGCTTTGCCTCGCCCATTCAAGTTATGGTACATTTAGGGTAATGTAACGTGGAACGGTGGAGGTGTAACATACATGCTAACAGCAGCAAAAATCCTTCTTATTTTAGTATCAGTCGCATTAATCGTTGTCGTTGTTCTTCAATCAGGTCGTTCGGCAGGGTTATCAGGCGCGATTACTGGTGGAGCTGAACAGCTTTTTGGTAAACAAAAAGCACGTGGAATTGACGCATTGCTAAGTAAGTTAACGATCATTCTTGCAGTGTTGTTCTTCATTCTAACGATTTCAGTAGCATACTTTATTCCTATGAATTAAGGAACAGTCAAAAAACAACAAGCGGTGTATGCCGCTTGTTGTTTTTTTAGTCTATAGAAACGCCACATAACCTTTATGAGAGTGGTTGTGATATGATTTGATACGAGGATAAAAGGGTAACCTATAGACAAAAAAGGTGGTAGCATGATCGGGTGTCTTTGTTTGCATGGGTTCACAGGTGGACCTTATGAAATTGAGCCAATTACAGAGTATCTAGAGAAGCATACGGATTGGTTGTTATCTGTGCCAACGTATCCTGGACACGGAACAGAGCTTTCGCTAAGAGGAAAAACGCATACCGAGTGGCTTCAAGAAGCTGAAAGTGCCTATTTAGAGCTTCGAGAAAAGGTTGAACAGATCTATATTGTCGGCTTTTCAATGGGTGGCATGATCGCAGGTTATTTAGCTTCGAAATACGGGTGCGACAAGTTAATTCTGTTGAACGCAAGTGCGTACTATTTCAACCCTGCACAGATGATTAAAGATATTGCCAATATGATGATCTCTGGGTTGAACGGTCAACTAAGAGATCATGAATTATATAAGAGGTATAGAAAAAAATTCCTTGATACGCCTTTTAGTGCAACGAGAGAGTTTCAGAAGCTTGTAAGAATGATCAAACCTGAATTCGCACAGGTTTCAGCACCTACTTTAATCGTTCAAGGGGAATGTGATGGTCTTGTTCCGAGAAGAAGTGCTGAATACCTTTACAGAGCGATAGCAGCCTCTAACAAGCGACTTTGTTATTTTAAAGAGTCCAAGCACATGATCTGTCATGATGTAGAGAAAGATGAATTAATTCAAGAAGTTTATCAATTTTTAATGAATGAATAGGAGAGAGACAACATGAAAATCGCAGCACCAAAACCGTTTTTCTTTGAAGGAGGAAAACGGGGAGTCTTAATGCTTCATGGGTTCACGGGCAGTTCAGCCGATGTACGAATGATGGGGAGATTTCTGCAGAAGAAGGGCTATACATGCCACGCCCCTCAGTATAAAGGACATGCAGTTCCTCCTGAAGAATTAGTACACACAGGACCCAAAGACTGGTGGGAAGATGTGATTGGCGGCTACAATCATTTAAAAGAAAAAGGCTATGATGAGATTGCTGTTTGCGGGCTTTCGTTAGGTGGAGTTTTCTCATTAAAACTTGCTACAGAACATCCTGTAAAAGCTGTTATTCCGATGTGCGCACCGATGTCCATCAAGAGTGAAGAAGTGATGTATAAAGGGGTTTGTGCGTACGCTGAAGAATATAAAAAGCGTGAACAAAAAACAGCAGAACAGATAGAGCTAGAGATGGAAGACTTCAAAAAAACGCCGATGAACACGTTGAAAGCTCTTCAAGAACTCATTCAAAGTGTAAGAAATTCAGTAGATCTCGTATACGCACCTACGTTTGTTGTGCAGGCTAGAAATGATGAAATGATAAATACAGATTCTGCAAATATTATCTATGAAGAAGTAGAAAGCGATAAGAAAGATCTTAAATGGTATGAAAATTCTTCACATGTAATTACATTAGACAAGGAAAAAGAACAGCTGCATGAAGATGTTTATGCTTTCTTAGAAGACCTTGATTGGTCAGAATAGAACCTTTTTTCCTTAAAAAGGAGGTCAGTTTTTGGATAAACTGCATATACTCCAGCTCATGAAAGATTCGGAAAAACCGATGACAGTGACAGAAATTGAAGAAGCTCTTCAACTTCCTGACGCTGAAGCTTTCAAGAAACTGGTTTTAACACTTAACGAACTAGAAGATGAAGGTTCAGTCGTTCGAACACGCACGAACCGCTATGGATTACCTGAAAAAATGAGCCTGATCAAAGGTCGCGTTCAAGGACATGCGAAAGGCTTCGCATTCCTTATCCCTGAAGACTCTGAACAAAAAGATGTGTATATCTCACAATCTGATATGAATGGTGCGATGAGTGGAGACACGGTTCTTGTGCGTTTAAACCAAACCTCTTCAGGATCACGCCCTGAAGGTACGATTATTCGTATTTTAGAAAGAGGCGTTACAGAGGTTGTCGGAACGTTCCAGGAAAGCCGTAAATTCGGTTTTGTTGTGGCGGATGATAAACGGATTCCAAATGATATTTTTATTCCAGCAGACGGCGTTAACGGCGCTGTAGAAGGTCATAAGGTTCTAGTGAAGATCACAAAATACCCTGAAGGCAGAAACAGTGCTGAAGGAGAGATCATTCACATCATCGGGCATAAAAACGATCCAGGTGTAGATATCATCTCTGTTATCTTTAAACATGGACTGCCAAGAGAGTTTCCAGTTGAAGCACTCGAGCAAGCTCATAACACACCAGATGAGATCGATCCGAAAGATATTGAAGGACGTCGCGATCTTCGCAACGAAACCATCGTAACGATTGATGGAGCAGACGCGAAAGACTTGGATGATGCGGTTCATGTGATCAAGCTGCCAAATGGTCATTATAAGCTTGGCGTACATATCGCAGATGTTACGCACTACGTAACCGAAGATTCTCCCATCGATAAAGAAGCGCAAGAGCGTGGTACGAGTGTGTACTTAGTCGATCGTGTCATCCCGATGATTCCGCATCGTCTATCTAACGGGATCTGTTCCTTGAACCCAAAAGTAGATCGTTTAACGATCTCATGTGAGATGGAGATCAACCACGATGGGGAAGTCATTAAACATGAAATCTTCCCGAGTGTGATCAAAACAACAGAGCGAATGACGTATACAGATGTTCGAAAAATTTTGCAGGATGAAGACGAGGCGGTTAATAAGAAATACGAATCACTCATCCCTTTCTTTAAGTTAATGGGAGAGCTTGCTGAAATTCTTCGCAAAAAACGTTTTGCACGAGGTGCGATTGACTTCGATTTTTCTGAAGCAAAAGTACTCGTTGATGAAAATAGCGATCCACAAGATGTTGTACTTCGTGAACGATCTGTTGCAGAAAAACTGATCGAAGAATTCATGCTTTGTGCCAACGAAACTGTTGCTCAGCATTTCCATGAGCTTGAGCTTCCGTTCATGTACCGAATCCATGAAGATCCTGATGAAGGAAAATTAGAGCGTTTCTTAGAGTTCATCGGCATGTTCGGTTATGCATTAAAAGGAACGGCGAGTGATATTCACCCGCGCAGCCTTCAACAGCTATTAGAAACGGTTAAAGGTGAGCCTGAAGAAATGGTCATTTCCAAGATCATGCTTCGATCTATGAAGCAAGCGAAGTACGATCATATGTCATTGGGTCACTACGGATTAGCGACAGAGTTCTATACGCATTTCACGTCACCAATTCGGCGTTACCCAGACTTAATCGTCCATCGCTTGATTCGTACGTATCTGTTTAAAAAAGATACAGGTCCAAAAACAGTCAGTCATTGGAAAGCGGAACTTCCTGGAATCGCTAAGCATTCATCAGCGATGGAACGCCGTGCCGTGGATGCGGAACGCGAGACCGATGAGTTGAAAAAATCACAGTTCATGCTCGATAAGATCGGGGAAGAGTTTGACGGAGTGATCAGTTCTGTTACGAACTTTGGATTATTCGTTGAACTTCCTAACACGATTGAAGGCCTCGTACACGTTAGTTACTTAACGGATGATTACTACCGATTTGATGAGAAGTTTATGGCGATGATCGGTGAGCGAACTGGGAACGTGTTCCGGATCGGTGACGAGATTGCCATTCGGGTTGCGAACGTAAATGTAGATGAGCGCGCGATTGATTTCGAGATCGTCGGTATGAAAGGCACACCTCGTAAACGCTTTAAAGATCGCCAAAAAGTGATCGATATTGGGGATACACCAAAACGCGGACGAGGAAGAAGAAGCAAGAACCGCACAAGTGAAACTGAGCGTTCAAGCGGCCCTCAAGATTCAAAGAAAGGGAAGAAAAAACCTTTCTACAAACCAGTAGCTAAGAAAAAAGGCAAGAAAAAGAAGAAATAAGAAGGCAAGTTGGTCAAGGTTCATCCTCGGTGGTGAACCTTGACGTTATTTGACCATATTGCTATAATTAAACTTCACTTGCTGTGGGGAGGATTGAGTTTTACATGCCAAAAGGAGAAGGGAAAGTAGTCGCACAGAATAAAAAAGCGCGGCACGATTACCACGTCGAAGAAACATTTGAAGCAGGAATTGTCCTTCAGGGCACGGAGATTAAATCCATTCGCGCAGGCAGGGCAAATTTAAAAGATTCCTTCGCACGTGTGCAAAATGGCGAGTTGTTTCTACACAACATGCACATTAGCACATACGAACAAGGAAATCGGTACAACCATGATCCACTTCGTACGCGTAAGTTGCTTTTACACCGCAAAGAGATCAATAAGCTGTTAGGTGCTACAAAAGAACAAGGGTATTCTATCGTTCCTTTGAAAATGTATCTGAAGAATGGTTTTGCGAAGCTTTTGATCGGACTTGCAAAAGGGAAGAAGCATTACGACAAGCGTGACGATCTGAAGAAGAAGGATGCGAAGCGAGAGATCGAACGTGCATTCCGAGATCGACAAAAGGCTTAATTGGCTCCTTTTACAGGAACTTACAATTGAGACGATGAAGTAAAAATGTTATACTGAGTACACAAGTGAATAGAAGCGATTGAGCTTTTATCTCTTTCCGAGGTTCGGCAGAATTAAGTTTCTGCTTACCATTTTATAATGGGGACGTTACGGATTCGACAGGGGTAGTTTGAGCTTAAGTTGCGAGTCGAGGGGGTCGGCCTCGTTAAAACGCCACAGCCAATAACTGGCAAACAAAACAACAACTTAGCTTTAGCTGCATAATAGCACTTTAGCTGTTCCTCCCTCCATCGCCCATGTGGTAGGGTAAGGGACTCACTCTTAGTGGGCTACGCCGGTTGTCCTCCGCCTGAGGACGATGGAAGAGAATAATCAGGCTAGCGGTCCAGGCGCCTGTCGGCTGGCAGACGGATCCGCGAAATGCGAATAAACCGACTACACTCGTAGAAGCTTAAGTGCCAATATCTTTGGACGTGGGTTCGATTAATAATTAGTCGCCTTATGTGGTAACACATAAGTGATAATTCGGCTTTATCGGTGAAACCTAACCAACGCCTATCGTTGCAAGGCAATGCCGAGCGGTATGTGGAGCGATCCAACAGCCGTGTATCGACTTATAGGCTGCCATTCTGGTAGTACTAGGATACGAAATTTGCTTGGAATTAAGTAAAATTATATTTCGTATAATACGCCGAAGGACCTGATTCTTCAGGTTCAAGATATAGTCAGTGCCATGACGAAAGCATGGAATAACATGTCCCACCGTCTCCACCATACATAGGTGGATAACAGGACTTGCCCAACTAGGGTGAGTCCTTTTTTGTATGCTAAATTTGGCAAATGTCGATATAATCTGATTTTCGCTGATATATTTAAAATCTTGCCGATATAATTCTAAAGTTGCTGATAAAATACTCATTCTCGCCGATATAACAAAAAAGTTGCCGATATCTATTTTCCTCACAGGATTTTGCACCCAGACAAAAGAATTATTAACAATATAATCACGAAAGGAGTTAGATTTTGATCATCAAAAAACGAACAAAGCCGATTAAATTATTTAAGTTTGAGGCACTATTTAGACGACTTGATCTTGATCATCCAAAAAGACAAATTGCTTCTGAAACATATGCAAAAAATATCGCTGGATATCGAGGTGAGCGTTCATTAGATTTTCCGCTAAGTTTTTTACCCGAACAGAAGTATCACATCTTTCATGACCTTCGTCTTTATGATGGTTCACATTATTTCCAGATCGATTGCCTTCTACTATCCTCAAATTTCATGATTATCATCGAAGTAAAAAACATAACTGGAACTCTTATTTTTGACTCAACATTTAACCAGTTGATCAGGATCAATGATAATAAGGATGAAAGAGCGTTCAGCAGTCCAATAATTCAAGTAAATAGACATGTAGAGCAATTTCAAAAATGGCTTGCCTTTTATAAATACCCTTCCATTCCAATCGAACCGCTTGTAATTATCGGAAATGATAAATCAGTAATCAAATCCACTGAAAAAGGAAAATCTCACACTCTCTCCCAATTCGTATTACCCTACTATGTTTTGCCTGAAAAAATAAAAGAACTTGAGATCAGACACACCACCCATCTCCTTACTAAGGAATCTCATCATAATCTTTCCGTACAACTTCAATTACAACACCATCCACTAAAATTCAATATTCTTCAGCATTTCCAAATCTCAGAAAGTGATTTAATAAAAGGAATTCAGTGTACGAATTGTAAATTATATAGTATGCACAGAACGTTTGGTACATGGGCTTGTTCTAGATGTATGACCACTTCTAAAGACGCTCATATACTAGCCTTACGCGACTATTACTTGCTAATAGGAAACACTATAAATAACCGACAAATGAATGATTTCCTCCATATCAACTCACCTCATATCACGAAACACCTTTTAAACTCACTATGTTCTAAAACAATCGGAACGAATAAAGGAAGAAAATATGAACTAACCTTCAATATTGAATAATTTCATTCTCCTTCTGAAAAAGAACGTATTCAAACCGTATATTTTCCCCATCCTATAAAGTAGGAAGGTGAAAAATGATGGACTTATTAAAAGAGTTAACAGAAACGAATGGTGCCCCTGGTTTTGAAAAAGCGATCCGCGAGATCATGAAACGCGAGATCAGCAAAACCGGTGCCACATTAATGAACGACCATATCGGTAGTGTATTTGGTGAAAAACACGGATCTACGAATGACGGTCCTAAAATCCTTCTTGCAGGTCACATGGACGAAGTCGGTTTCATGGTCAGTGAGATCACAGAACAAGGGTATTTGCGCTTTGTTCCTTTAGGAGGCTGGTGGTCACAAGTTCTCCTCGCGCAACGTGTCCATGTTCAGACGAAAAGTAAGACGTTCACCGGTGTCGTTGGATCAAAGGCACCTCATATCTTAACAGCAGATGAACGAAACCGGGTTTATCCGATGAAAGAGATGTTTATTGATATCGGTGCTAAAGATAAAGACCAGGTGAAGGAGTGGGGGATTAGAGTAGGTGATCCGATCCTTCCGATATGCCCCTTTGAACTGATGCCTGACGGTGACACCATTCTTGCTAAAGCACTCGATAATCGAGCAGGCTGTTATACAGCGCTTCAGGTTTTAGAACAACTTCAAAACGTCAAGCATCCAAACACCGTCTATTGTGGTGCGACCGTTCAAGAAGAAGTGGGGCTTAGAGGAGCAATAACTGCACCAGCCATTATGGAGCCAGATGTCGCGATTGCTCTTGATGTGGGCGTTGCAGAAGATGGTCCTGGCGGTAACGCGAACAAGGCGAAGCTCGGAAAAGGACCCCTCATTACGTTTCTCGATTCGTCGATGATTCCGCACACCGGTTTTCGTGATTTAATTATCGAGGTTGCAGAGAAACATAACATACCTTACCAAGTAGATGTGATGCTCGGCGGGGGAACTGATGCTGGAAAGTTCCATCTCTTCAAAAAGGGTATCCCAAGTCTTGTAGTGGGAGTGGCGGCTCGCTACATTCACAGTCATACATCCATGATCAGTAAAAGCGACTTAGAAAATAGCACAAAGCTTTTAGTAGAGCTAGTAAAGGTTCTAGATAAAGAAAAACTTCATTCGCTTCTGGATTACTAAACACTACTCAAAAAAACCTCGTTGGATTTTATTCCGACGGGGTTTCTCACTTTATCGCAATATGTTACAGTGTTATAAAAAGTTTTACATCATTCTTTGCTAATCATCAAAAAACGTCTATTATATAGAGATGAGAGTATAAGTTGTTAAAGGAGATCAGTAATTTTTATGGACATCCTATTGTTGTTAAAAGCCCTTATTCTAGGGTTAGTTGAAGGTTTGACGGAGTTTGCTCCTGTTTCATCTACGGGACATATGATTCTTGTCGATGATATGTGGTTAAAATCACAAGACTTTTTAGGTAAATACCCAGCGAATACATTTAAAGTTGTGATTCAGCTTGGTTCGATTTTAGCGGTAGTCGTTGTTTTCAGACAACGATTCATCGATATGCTGGGACTTAGCCGAAACAAAGCAACAAATGAAATTACGGGGAGCCGTTTAAAATTAACGCAAGTCATCGTAGGTCTCTTACCTGCAGGTGTTCTTGGCTTGTTGTTTGAAGATTATATTGATGAGTACCTTTTCACGACGAACACCGTACTTATTGGACTCGCGATTGGTGCGTTTCTCATGATTTTTGCTGATCGATTTGCTGCTAAAAATCAAAATCCTGTTATTGACACAGTAGATAAGATTACGTACAAACAAGCTTTCTCTATTGGATTGATTCAGTGTTTATCCCTGTGGCCAGGATTTTCACGCTCTGGTGCTACGATTTCAGGTGGTGTCCTTCTAGGGCTTAGTCACCGTGCTGCAGCTGATTTTACATTTATCATGGCTGTTCCGATCATGGCAGGTGCGAGTGGTATCTCCTTATTAAAGAACTTAGAGTATTTTAGTATGGATGCTATGCCGTTCTTTATTGTTGGATTTATCAGTGCGTTTGTATTCGCTATGTTATCCATCCGATTCTTCTTAAACGTTATTGAAAAAGTTAAACTAACACCATTCGCGATCTATCGTTTAGTGCTAGTAGCTGTAATCTTTTTTGTTATCATGTAATTAAAAGGCTGTTTTCGTAAACTTTGATGCTTTTAAAGTAGTTTATTTCCGTTCCAGGCCGCTCGCTTTCCGTGGGGCAGGCGGTGAGCCACATTCGTACGTTTCACTCTTAAGTGTCTCACCTGCCCGCCTGTCCCACAGGAGTCTCGCACCTTCCACTCCAATCAACTGTCAAAGAAGCAAGAATTAAAAAACCCCCACTTTGGTTTTAACAACCTAGTGGGGGTTCTACTATTTTTAATATTGATCCATTCTGCTGTACCAATCGTCGTATTCACGCTCAGCTTCTTCACGTTTTCTTCCGTGTCTTTCTTGAATCTTTCCGATCATCTTTTCACGGTCACCTTGAGCTTGATCGTAATCATCATCTGTCAGGTTGCCCCATTGTTTTTGTGCTTCACCTTTAAGCTGTTTCCATTTGCCTTCCATTGTATCGTTTTTCATTCTTACTCTGCCTCCATTCTTTTATTTAGTAGAATACGTATCTTCGTATCGATGTGAATTACTCGAGCGATACGTGCGGAACGTGTCATTTACTTGTCTATGTCGATTGATATCAATTGCATCAACGAGAACAAGGATGTCTCCCTCTTCAACAGATTCTTCATATTCTTTTGCTTTATTTTCAGGAATTCCTAAACCTACTAGTGCTCCTACAATTCCTCCAGCACCCGCGCCAACTGCAGCTCCACCTAAAGCTGCAGCAATGGGTCCTGCTGCTACGATCGGTCCGATTCCTGGAATAGCAAGAGCACCTGCACCTAATAATAGCCCGCCAAGTCCTCCAAGAATGCCACCTGTAGCCATTCCTGTGGCAGCCCCTTCAGGAGCTTTTGAACCGGTTTCTTCATGAATGTGTTTTACTTCTTTTTTATCTTTGGCGATTACTGAGATTTCGTTGTCACTATAACCTTGCTCCCTCAGCTCTTTAATAGCATCAATTGCATCATCTTCTGTACGGAAAACGCCAACCACTTTACCATGAGTATTCATCGATTTCCTCCTTTTGTAGAAGATTAGTACGTAGTTTGTGTTCCCAATGACTATTGAGATGAAACATGAACTTGCAGGTTCGACAAAAGTATACATACAGGATATAACGAAGCATTTGGAAGGATTTAACACAAAAACACGTATTGTACTTGTTTACAATTTATGGTTTGATGTCTATATAAAGGAAAAATGATTGTGAATGGGGATTGAAATGGATATTTTTATCGGCAGACAACCAATCCTAGACAAGGAAGAGAACGTTGTCGCTTATGAACTTTTATATAGAAACAGTGAGAACAATAGATATGATGGCTTGGATCATGATAGTGCAACGATCGATGTGATGGTGAACAGCTTTGCCGGAATCGGGATTAAAGAAGTTGGAGAACGCAAGAAATGTTTTATTAACTTTACGGAAAACCTTTTATTAAATCGAATTCCTACTTATATATCTCCTCAATATATCGTTGTTGAAATCTTAGAAGATGTTCGTCTAACGGACGAAGTCCTTGAGGTTTGTAAAGAGCTGAAGAATAAAGGCTATATTATTGCGCTGGATGATGTTTCGGTAAACCGCAACCTTGATAGAGTGCTGCCTTACATCGATATTATTAAAGTGGATTATTTATTAATGGACGTCCAAGAGATGAAGATTATGATTGAAACATACCGCGATCAGATTACTTTTCTGGCAGAAAAGATCGAAACGCGAGAGCAGTTTGAAGAAGCTAAAGAGCTTGGATTTGAGTACTTTCAAGGCTATTTCTTCAGCAGACCAGTCGTGTTGCAAGGAAAGGACATCGCTCCTATTCCGACGAACTATCTTCTATTATTAGAAAAGCTAAATGGTTCAGATCCGGACATTCATGAGATAAGCAGCTTGATCCAACGAGACCTCTCGCTTTCTTATAAGCTTTTGAAAGTGATGAATTCTGGCACCTACTTTTTTAAAAGTAAGATTACAACGATTAAACAAGCTGTTGTTCTAGTCGGACTATATGAGATCAAAAAGCTCGTCATGATTCTGATGATGTCGAGCTTGAACAGAGTTGATAATGGATTGGAAATCGTAAAAATGAGTCTTACTCGTGCCTTCTTTTTTGAACGCATCGCAAAATCAGTTGGTGTATCCAAGAACCATCTCTACATGTTTGGAATGTTTTCTCTTATCGACACTCTACTGAGTAAAGAGATGAAAGATGTGATCGCAGACATACCGATTACGAATGAGCTGGCTGAAGCTCTTTTAGGAAACATGGACTCTTATAACCTCGCTTTAAAAATAGTGCAAGGATTAGAGAGAGGTTCATGGCTGGAAATTCAGTCGATATGCCGTACGATCAATTTAACAGAAGCAGAACTCTTTACTCATTACCGAGCAAGTACATTATCTGCTGATCAGTTTGTAAAGGCGGATACTGAAATAAAAGTTTAGCTTTATCGAACCTCAAGTGGGGTTCTTTTTTTATTATATAATCCTCAAAAAAAGTAAAGAGAGTCAGATTGGAGTAAAATACAAGAATACAAGGGAGGATGCACCTAATGAAATTAAGCATACTCGATCAATCACCAATCTCCTCTGGTAAAAGTGCTCAAGATGCTCTTCAAGCTTCAATGGATCTGGCAAAAGAGGGAGAAAAGCTCGGATATATTCGTTATTGGATCGCGGAACACCATAACTTTAGTGGTTTATCATGCTCAGCACCAGAAGTGATGCTAAGCTACATTGGTGCAAACACAGAAAAGATACGACTCGGCGCAGGAGCTGTACTTTTACCGCATTATAACCATACAGAGTCGCGGAAACGTATAACATGCTTGCTACACTTTTTCCAGAAAGGATAGATTTAGGTATCGGTCGTGCACCTGGAGGATCAGCAGAAGCGTCGATCGCTCTTTCGGACAATTTTTTGGGTAATGTTCGAAAAGTTCCTGAATTGACTAAACAACTGCTGCATTTTCTGCGTAACGACTTTCCTAAAGACGATATGTTTTCTAAGATACAGGCCGCTCCAGTCCCTGAGATTTCGCCCGTTCCATGGATTCTTGGTACAAGTCAAAAAAGTGCTGATTTAGCTGCAGAATTCGGAACAGCTTATGCGTTCGGTCATTTTATGAGCGATAAGCCAGGACCCGAAATTATAGCATCATACCAAAAATCATTTCAGCCAAATCCATACTTAAAAACACCAAGGACTATTGTTGCGGTATCTGTGATCTGTGCAGAAACAACAGAACGTGCTGAGGAACTCGCATTACCAGGAATTCTATGGAGAAAACAGAATGCTGCTGGCGAGGGAAGTGGCGTTCCAACACTAGAAGAAGCTCAGAGCTCTTTCTCTATAGAAGAACAGAAACAATTAATACTTGAGGCAAAAAGAAAAATGATGATAGGCACACCACAAGAGGTAAAGAGAGAGCTTTATAGACTTCAAGAAATCTATCATACAAATGAAATAATGATTGTGACGATTACTCACTCTTATGAGGCACGTATAAAGTCATACGAGCTAGTAGCCAAACACGTACTAACCACATGAGCGATAAGCAGTTTTTTTTATTAAAGAAAGTAAACTTGTTATACTAATAGCGAATTATTAAAATATAGTAGCTAATTTTTTGTTGCTTTAAATAAGGAGGACGTTACGATGTCCAGTAAAAAAAGTTTAAGTGATGTGAAATGGTCAGTTCTTGACCTTGCTCCAGTCGTTGAAGGAGGGACCGTTACAGAATCGTTCCAGAATACGCTAGATCTTGCTCAGCATGCTGAAAAATGGGGATACAATCGTTATTGGCTTGCTGAACATCATAACATGCCTGGAATCGCGAGCTCTGCTACTTCGGTCGTGATCGGTCATGTAGCGAGTGGTACGTCAAAAATTCGTGTCGGCTCTGGTGGGATCATGCTTCCTAACCACGCGCCGCTCGTGATTGCTGAACAATTCGGCACACTTGATGCACTGTATCCAGGTAGAATCGACCTCGGACTGGGCCGAGCTCCGGGAACTGATCAGGTAACAGCACAAGCACTTCGCCGAGATTTAGGTAACATGGGTGATGATTTTCCGTACCAGCTAGATGAGCTGCGAACGTATCTCGATCCAGACCGAGCAGACTCACCTATGAAAGTAAGAGCGGTTCCTGGAGAAGGACAAGATATTCCAATCTGGCTTTTAGGTTCAAGCGGATTTAGTGCACGATTGGCAGGGAGAGAAGGACTGCCGTTTGCATTTGCGAGTCATTTTTCGCCAGATAACACGATTCCTGCACTAGAGCTCTATAGAAATACGTTTACGCCATCTGAAGTATTAGAGAAACCGTATGCGATGGTTGGGGCAAACGTGGTAATCGCAGATACCGACGAGGAAGCAGCACGAATCGCTACCTCTCTTCAGCAGCAGTTCGTCAACTTAGTGCGTGGAAACCCAACTAAGCTGAAGCCACCTGTTGAGAGCATGGATGGCATCTGGAGTCCGTATGAAAAAGCGGCACTCGACCAGCAATTACGCACATCCTTTATCGGCAGTTCTGAAACAGTTAAAGCCAAGCTGCAATCGTTCTTGGACGAAACACAGGCAGATGAGATCATCGTGAATGGCCAGATCTATGACCATTCTGCAAGATTGCGTTCTTTCCAGTTGTTATCTGAGATCGTAAAATAGAATGTGTGGTGATCAGCGTGCTCCTAAGGGGAGTGCGCTTTTTTAATGATGGAGAGGTATCCGAGTTGCTGAATTTGTCGAGAATTGTAGACTCGCGGATAACTTTTGGATTGAGAAGCAAAACTCGTGGATAAAACCGCAAAATTTCTGGATTAAGAAGGAAAACTTCTGGATTGAGACCTTCAAATACCTCGCTAGGTATTCGTTGCTCGCTGCAAAAGCTATAGGGTACGAATGTCGCTCACCGCCTACCCACCGGAAATAAGACTCAACTACTTCCCAAAACAGCACTTTCTTAAAAAAAGAACACTTGTTTGCGTTTTTTAAAGGATTTATTCACCCCTATATCGAAATTAGTACCTGGAATAACAAACTTGGAGGTAAAAACAATGGATAAATCGTTACAGCTTCAACAATTCAACTCTTGGGCTAATGAGAAAGTATTTGAGAAACTTAAAGAACTCCCAACCGAAATGTACAGAAAAGAGGTTGAAAGTGTTTTTCCTACGATTGCCGATGTTCTCGTACATATGTATCAAGTCGATTATGTATGGCTACAGGTACTAAAAGGTAGAACATTCGAAGATATTTTTAACTCCATAAAACAGCTACACGAAGAATTAAAAGCGGCGGATCTAAAAAACATGCAAATGAAGTTTGAGTCATTGTCTGAAGACTACCAGAACTTCATCAAAGGAATAGGAGATTTATCCGCTGATATCACCGTTCATCACCCTCATTTTGGAACACTTCATTCATCCTATGGTGATCTTGTTCAGCATATCGTGAATCACGGCACGTATCATCGCGGTCATCTATCGGCGATCGTCAATCAGCTTGGCTATAAAGGAGCGTCGATCGATTATATTTTTTATCTCTATTCGCTACAAGAAAAAAAGCAAACCTTATAAGAAAGATGAAGAAGGCATATCTAAAGAGATATGTCTTTTTTGTTACGTTTAAACAAATCTCTGTAAATGTTATAGCAGAGTGATTGACAAGCTGCTTGTCCACCATGTAATCTAAATCTGGAAATAGATAGTTCAATTATTGAACAGTTAAAAAAATGAACCAACAGGAGGTTAAGATGTCACAACTATCCATTAAAGAACTTGTTGATCGTTATATCGATCTCACATTTGCTGTTCATAAAAAAGGGGAGTCTCTTGTAAAAGAACAGCTGCAGAGTGAACTTTCAAATGATCAATTTTATACATTGAAGTATATCTACAAGACAGAGAACTGCACGTCAACAGAACTAGCAAAAGTTTTTGATGTGAAGAAAAGTGCGATTACAGCTGTTATAACAAAACTTTGGGATCAAGATTTGATTGAGAGAACGAGAGATCAAAATGATCGCCGAGTTGTTTATCTAACATTGACGGAAGCGGGACTCGAGCTTTACAAAAAAACAGAAGAGCGAATCTATAACTTAGTTGAATCCATCATTACTCAGTTTGAAGAGCAGGAGATCAAGCAGTTTATTGAAACATACGAAAAGATCAATAACATCTTATCGGCACTTCAGGAAAAACAATAGGCAGGGGGAGAAATCGTGCGGTTTATTTTAAAACAAAAATGGCTTGTGCTTGTTGCATGGATCGCTGTCGTTGCCGTTCTTATGCTCTCGGCACCTAATATGGCAGAGTTGGTTCGAGAAAAAGGACAAGTCGATGTACCGGATGGCTATTCGTCATCATTAGCCTCAGACATTATGAGCGAAGTCCAGGAACAAGAAGGCGGTGGAGATGAGTCTACGGTAGCGCTGGTCTTTACAGATGAAAAGGGACTTAGTGCTGCAGATAAAAAAGAAGTTGAGCGTGCGATCCGCCAACTTGAAAAGAATAAAGAAGAACTAGGAATCACGGAGATCCTAACTCATTTTAACGAGAAAAGTCTTGAGAAACAGTTAGTATCAAAAGATGGAAACTCGATCTTAACGTCTATTAAAGTAGCTTGGAATGACCGAGAGCCAAGTGAAGTGAATGAAGTTCTATATCAAACGATTAAAGACAACAAAGTCGATCACTATTACACAAGTAACTGGATGATTAACGAAGATCTTGTTAAGAGTTCTGAAGAAGGTCTTAAGAAAACAGAGGGAATTACAGTTGTTTTCATTCTAGGCGTGTTGCTCTTAGTTTTCAGATCCGTTGTTGCGCCACTCATTCCATTGCTAACTGTTGGTGTGACATATCTTGCTTCACAATCAGTCGTGGCGATGTTAGTAGATTCGTTTGATTTTCCAATCTCCAACTATACACAGATCTTTTTAGTCGCTGTATTATTTGGAATCGGAACGGATTATTGTATTCTTTTGCTAAGTCGATATAAAGAAGAATTATCGCTTACAGAAAGTAAAACAGAAGCGATCATCGCAACGTATCGTCAGGCTGGACGTACCGTTTTCTTTAGCGGTTTGGCGGTAATGATCGGATTTGCAGCGATTGGTTTTTCTCAATTTATTCTCTATCAATCAGCAGCAGCCGTCGCGGTAGGTGTAGGTATTCTTTTAGTTGCTCTATTCACGATCGTTCCATTCTTCATGATGGTTTTAGGTCAGAAGATCTTTTGGCCATCTAAGAAAAAAGCAGAGCATGGCGAGAGCAAGCTTTGGGCCGTTGCAGGGAACTTTTCATTAAAGCGTCCACTGCTATCTCTCATACTCGTTGCGGTCATATGTGTACCGTTTCTTGTGACGTATGATGGAAAGCTATCGTTTAACTCATTAGAAGAAATCTCAGGGGATGTTTCATCGATCCAAGCGTTTAATGTAATTGAAAAAAGCTTTGGAGCGGGAGAATCAATGCCAACCAACATTGTTATAAAAAATGATGAAAAGATGGACTCGACTTCATACATGGAGCTTGCTGAAAAGATTAGTCAGGAACTAGAAAAGGTTAATCATGTTGATTCAGTAAGATCTGTTTCTAGACCTACAGGCGAACCTGTTGAAGATTTCTTCGTCTACAAGCAGGCAGAAAGCTTAGAAGATGGCCTAGGTGATGGAAAAGATGGGATTAATAAAATCAGCAGTGGGCTTATGGAAGCGAGCGGAGAGTTATCGAAATCTGAGCCACAGCTGACTGGTGCGACTGACGGCATTCAGCAGCTTATCGACGGCACAAGTGCTACTCAATCTGGTTTGACTGAGATTCAAAAAAATCTGGTGAAGATAGAGGATGGCATCCGAAAAGGAACGATGGGAGCAGCTGACGCACAAAAGGGATTACAACAGATAAAATCTAAACAACAAGAACTTTTAGTTGGTTATCAAAAGATTCAGCAGGGTTATGATCGAGCAGGATCAAATCTATCAACGATCCAATCAAACTACGTAAAACTAGGGCAAGGATTAGGAAGCTTGAATACTGCATTGGCATCAATTACAGATCAAGACTTTCAAGCGTTGGAAGACCGTTATGAAATACCTGATAACGATGCAGAGTATCAAAAAATAAAGAACACAGTGAAAGCAACTCAAACACAATTGCCTGGTCTTAAAAGTAAATTGGACCAATTAAACGGTGGATTGAATCAAATTTCATCAGGTGTTCAACAAGCTAATGGTAATTTTAAAGAGATTAACGGCTATCAACAAAGCATTATCGGTGGACTGCAGCAAGTGATCGATGGTACAGATCAACTTCAGTCAGGCCTAGGGCAACTTGCTGACGGTCAAGGTCAGATCGTTGATAATGTGCCTAAGTTAACAAACGGCTTAAACGGTATCAATAGTGGCCAACAGGAACTTTTAAAAGGTTTTGAAGATCTTGGTGGCCAGTTTAATCAATTAACGACTGGCTTAGATCAGAGTGCTGACGGGTTAAATCAAGTTTCAGATGGTCTTGGTTCTGCTCAAGATTACTTGAACAAACTAGCTGAAACAAAGGATAAGAGTGCTTTTTATATGCCCGAAGAGGTCCTTCAAAGCAAGGATTTTGAACAGGCACTGAATGCTTATCTATCAGAAGATCGCAAAACGATGACGATGGATGTTGTGTTTGGAATCAACCCTTATTCTAATGAGTCTATAAATGAAGTAGCTGAGATAAAAGAAGCGATCAATCGAGTGACAAAAGGAACAGAGCTAGAGAACGCAAAAGTGGCAGTTGGGGGAATCACTAGCTCAAATGCAGACTTACAAACTGTTTCTAGTAATGATTTTTCAAGAACAGTTCTGCTCATGCTAGTAGGAATCTCAATCATTCTCGTATTTTTGTTCCGTTCATTGATCATGCCTGTATACTTGATCGGTTCACTCATTTTAACGTATTACACGTCAATGGGGATCAATGAATTCATCTATGTAAACTTACTCGGATACACAGGAATTAGCTGGGCTGTTCCGTTCTTTGGATTCGTCATCCTAGTCGCGCTCGGCGTTGATTACAGCATCTTCTTAATGGATCGATTTAATGAATATAAAGATCTCACGGTTGCAGATGCGATGCTTCTTGCTATGAAAAAGATGGGGACGGTTATCATTTCCGCCGTTATTATATTAGGTGGAACGTTTGCTGCGATGATGCCTTCTGGAATGCTTTCATTATTGCAGATCGCTTCCATCATCTTAGTAGGATTGCTTCTATACGCATTTGTCGTTCTGCCGTTACTCATTCCAGTTCTAGTTAAGAACTTTGGAGAAGCAAACTGGTGGCCGTATAAACGAAGCTAAGCAATAAAAAAGATGGTTTTAAAGTGCTCTAAGACTAGACACTTTAAACCATCTTTTTTAAGTCTTTTTCATTTCCTTCTTTGACTTTTTGATTGTAGTGGAAGGTGCGTGCCTGCCACATGAGATACTTCTTGCAAGGCATGCGACGAGGAAGCTTACTAAGAAGTATTAACTTGTAGACGCAGGAGCAAGGAACCTCTAAAGGTAAGCAGGTGAGACACTTATACGGTCTTACGAATGCGGCTCACCGCCTGCCCCGCGGAAAGCGAGCATCTGCAACGGAAATCAAATACTTTCAAAGTAACCACATTGTATACAATTATTCAGCTGTCTTACTTTCTTTTTGAATCTTTTGCTTCAATTCCTCAATGTATTTCTTTTTAGCCTTCTCATCCTCTAGATTTCCTGGCTTTTTTTGTTGTAGATATTTTTGGAGAGCGTTGTTGATCTCTTCTGTTGTGGCATCCTCAGGAATCTCTCCTTTATCTTTAAGCATCTGAATAATTCTTTCATCATTCGCGATCATGGCAGTCACCTCGTTTTGTTCTGCAGATTTAGAACCAGAGGAATCTTTTGGATCAGATTCAGCCTTTTCTTCTGATTCCTTTGTGTTTTTCCCAGGAAGATTATCACTTTCTTGTGAGCTGCAGCTCATAAGAAAAGTTAATGTAGAAACCGTTAAGAATACGCGTATAAACTTTTTCATCTCATACCCTCCTTATTAACAGTTTACCCTAGTAAAATAAAACCCAACTGCATGTACACAGTTGGGTTTATTAATAATGTTTATTTCTTACGAGAGATCTTGATCTTCGCTACAGAATTATCTTTACTCTTTCCTTCAACTGAGAACTTCAGACCGTATTGTGGAACATTTCTTCCAGCGTCAAGAAGTCCAGGGTTAGAGTAGTCATCTTTATCATTGAAAACTGAGTTTGGATGGATCGCGTTATCTGTAAGCGATGTTCCATTGATTGCTTTGTAATCTAAGAACATCGGTTTACCTTTATCAGTGTTGAACGCAGCGTCGTGAATTAGGTAGCGAGTTGAAGCTACTTTACCATCGCTCCATTTAAGTGTTTCTTGGTTCGCATCGACTACGCCTAAGAAACCATCTCCAGGGTGGATACCTGTCCAGTTGTCAGAATAGCTGTTATCCACGTACCAAACAACAAGTCCGCCATCATAAGACATTAAGCTCTTACCGCGAGCGATGTGAGCAAGACCTTCATCAACACCTTGGTGATTTCTCCATTCTAATAAGTAGTAATGATCAGAAAAGAATTTACCTTGGTTCTTCGTGAAGCCTTCTTGTTTAAATGTAGACGTTCCTTCAGCATTATCAAACAATACTTCAGTTCCATCAACGTTTACAGAAATGTCATCTACAAAGAATCCAGGCATTGTTGCAGCTACATCTGTCCAATAGTTGAACTTCAGATCGATCTTCTTACCAGCATAAGCAGATAGATTGAACGCTCCGTTTACCCATTCACCATTCGTGCTTCCTGTAATTCCATGGCCAGGGTTTTGGTCATGCGGATTCGTATCCGTAGTCAGGTTTCCTTTAACAGTTACCCAATCCGTTCCTTCTTCTTTTACTTGAATAGAAGCATAATCCCAATCTGTTTCAATGTCATACCACGTTTTAAAGTTTAGTGTAGCAGTTGAAGCTTTTGAAAGATCAAGAGAAGTAACTAATGAGTTATCTAAGTCATCTCCGCTACCACTGAAATATTGATATTCACCGCTATACGGTTTGTTAACGACTGTTTCTTTTTGTGGAAGGTCAACGCGGACGGCATCGTTGTTCGTGCCTTTCGTGTTTGCCTGATCAAGAAGAACGTCGATTCCTTTACGATCGATCTCTTCGTAAACGAACGTTTCTCCACTTAACCAGTTACCGCCGATATACGATTGTAAGAACTCTTTAGACCAAGCACTGAATCCAGTTGGCTCAGTCCCAGGAACTTTACCAGCCCAGCTTCCACTAGACATAATCGACCAGTAAGCAACAGGCTCACCTTGGCCAGAGTATTGTGTATCGTACTCATCTGGAAGTTCGAGGTCATGGCCATACTCATGAGAGAATACACCAGCTGCTCCATCAGCAGGTTGAACTGTATAATCGTAAGCTCCCATCATGCCGTTCCAATAATCAACTTCAGACTCTGAGCCTGCAATTGGGAAAGGTGAGCCTAGGTTCCAACGGTGGCTCCAGATTGCGTCACCAGCAAGTGCACCTCCGCCAGCTTCTTCACCAACGCTTGAGTGAACGATCATGAGGTGATCTACTAAACCATCAGCTTCACGTGTATTGCCATCTCCATCTAGATCGTAGCGATCTTCTTGGTCATAATCTCCTAGATGAATGTTAGGATCTTTTGCCGCTGCTTCTAATGCTTCTTTTACTAGAGAACGAGCGTCTTTGTCGTTGCCATCTGGAGTAGGAACATTTCCTCCATAATAAGCAGCTGGATGTTTAGCTTTATACCATCCTCCAACACTACCTTTTACAGAATAGCTTCCGCCAGATTGTTGTTCATAATATTGCTTCATGGAGATCAACTTTTCCCCATTCGGTCCTTTATATCCTTTATTTCCAAAGACTAAGTCTTCATAATGTTTTTTTGTATATTCATCATAGAACATGTCTGTTTCTTCTTTTGTTATGTTCGTAGCAGGGTAGTCCGGAAACTCTACTAAAAGAACAAGAACGTTATCTACGCGCTTTTGTCCTTTCCATTTTTCTTCTTTTACGTTTTTAATCTTATCTTCTTTTCTACCGTCTTTTTTAAGTCCTTCTCTTTTATGCTTCTTTCTAATTTCTTTACGTTTTTCACTATGTTCGTCTTCTAATGCACCTTCAGAGAATTTAGATGCGTTCTCTTGTTTTTTGTGTAAAAATTGCTGTAATTTTTTCTGTGCATCTGCTTCAGACGCATTTTTACTGATTTCGCCTTGTTTCTTCAGCATTTCAATCAATTTTTCATCGTTCGCGATGCCTAAATCAAAAGGACCGCCTCCGTGCTTATGTCCTTTGTGATCTTCGTGTTGTTGTGGTGCTGGTAAATCGGATGATACATTAGCTGGTGCAGCACCAACACTTGAAAAAGCAGAGCAACTTAACATTGTAGCGAGTGCAGCAGATACCCATTTCCCTTTTTTCACCAAGATTCCCCCTAAATCGTAGTAGTTACCGAAAACCGACATATATTGTCGGATAATTCCGTGTATTCAAAATGTTACCACGATAACCCAACTACTAGAATAGGAGATAACTCCCGTGTTTTTTATATAGAATAGGGATTATTTACTATTTAAAGAACTATTTTCTAACATTTTTAATTTGAAAAAATGGTGAAGAATGTTTTATTTTAGGAGTTTTCATATAGTTCTTTAGACACAAAAAAACAACTCTCGTTCAAAGAGTTGTTTTTTTTTAGCTTTTAAAAAAGTTTAGAGTAAATCGTTTAGTTGCCGTTCGATTTTTTTAAAATGAATATAAAAGATTAAATAGATGAAGCTGTAGATGATAACAAAGCCCGTGAAGCAAATTATGAGTGGAGAAGGTTCAATAGGCACCCATTTTGCGAGTATGGCAACAGGGAAGAAGAATGCTAATGAAATTAAAAAGTGGATAATCGTTTGTTTAAGGGTGCTCCACTTTTCAATATCGAAAATTACAGATGCTGTTGAAAAATAGATTCCAACCAGTAGTGAGCCTAAAAAGTTTAGCCATAGTTCTTTTAGCGTTATCTCAATTTCTAATAGCATGTAACTGGTTAAAGCAATGAAAAATATTATCCCGCCAAAACTTAACCCGATCACCAGATTATTGATAAATCTTTTATTTTCAATCATTCATTGGTACCTCCGTTTAATAGACTTTCTTTTAATGCTCTAACATATTTTTTGCTCACATACTCCCGATTCCCAGAATGAAAATACACACACAGATTTCCGTTAAACGATAACTCAAACCGTTTGATCTGATTCACGTTGCCAACTACTGATTTAGAGAAGCGTGCAAAATAGTGGTTCGTCAAATGACTTTCTAACGTAGTGAGATTCATGTTTACTTCATATTGTGTATGTTTTGTTCTCGCAAAAGTTTTCCGGTTTTCAGAATAAAAATAATCAATTTCTGATGGTTGTAAAATGAACGTTTGATCTTCCTCCGTTCCAAAAATTCTTACGTGATTTGTTTTACTGTTCTTAAGGCAAAGGAGAACCCTTTCTAACTCAGTAGTCATCTCATTCGTTTGAATCGTAATGACTGGCTGTTCATATTTTGAATCAATATTAATCTTAATTTCCAAATAGCATCACCTCATATAGAAGTATCTCATATCTCAAATCGCAAGTACCATAATATGGGATAAGATGACTTGAATAACGTTTAAATATGGTGAATTTTTTACTTAAATGTTTATTTCATTTAGCTAAGGGTAAATAAATGGGTGGACCATCAGAAATAAAGATAATAAGATTTTTGGAAATGAAAGGTTGGTCATTCACTTTGTCTATTCATCTAAAATCAGCACTTAAAAATAAATCGGTTAAAAACTTTGAAGAAGCTACCGATAATATCCTTCAATTTATGAGTAAACTGATCAACATTAATACGTTGTTTATTGCAAAGAACGATAAACAAATAAATGAGATAAAAAAGGCAGTTAATAAAGACAAGGTATTGATTTCAGAAGGTACAACCATGCCTTTTCAGGAAACGTTTTGTAAAGTGAGTGTTGATCAAGGCAATGAAATCCTTTTAATTAAAGATATTACGGAGAACGAACGAACGAAGCACTTGAACGTGACAACAGATTTAGGTGGGGGAAGCTTTATTGCGATACCGATCTATTATGAAGATGGTGAAAATTATGGGACCATCTGTGGTTTAGATACTGAAAGCTTTGAATTTACAGATCAACACATCGAGCTTTTTCAGACGATGTCCTCCTTATTGACATACGTATTAGAGTTGGATAAAGCAAATAAAGAGATAAAAGAACTTTCAGTGCCGATCGTTCCTTTAACAAAAGGTGTAGCGATTCTTCCAATCATTGGTCACATCAATGAATATCGAGCAGAAATCATCATTCAAAGCACGCTTGAAAGCAGCATGAGTTTAGAACTTGAATATATGATTATTGATCTTTCAGGAGTGAGTCGAATTAATAATTCTGTTAGTGAATATCTTTTAAATATTGTAAAGTTGTTAAGATTAATAGGTGTTACTCCGATTCTAACGGGATTCAGACCTGATCTTGCGCTAACCACTCTACATGTAGATGTAGATTTTAAAGGAATCATGATCACGAACAATTTAGAGAGTGCACTCACGCAAATCGGATTCAGTCTAAATAAAAACGAAAATAACCATTCAAGATCACAACCTGTTATGTGATCTTTTCTTTTTAAAATTTTCAGGTGTTTTTGGATTCTGGCCTGAGCTTTCCAAAGAGTGAGAGAAGAGCTTTCTTTTTACATACATGCTATAGAAGTTTCTAAGGTGGTAGCACGCAACGTAATACAAGGTGAACTATAAATATAGTCATCAAAGAAAACAGTAGTCATAATATTCATTTTTTTATATAATTGTAATAATATAAACTTATCAGTCGTTTTTATGTATTTACCAATCGGAGGGGAAATAATGAAGTCGTTTGAAGAGAAGTTAGATCAATACGCTGAATTAGTGATAAAGGTTGGATTAGGTCTTAAAGAGGGACAAAGATTGCTCATCAGTTCGCCGATTGAAACGGCAGAATTTACGCGTAAGGTGACTAAACATGCGTACGAGAACGGTTGTAAACGAGTGATGGTCGATTGGACTGATACACAAACAAGCCGCATTCACCTTACTCTTGCAGAAGAAGAGGTTCTTAAAAACGATCTGCCTTCTTGGGAGATTGATAAATATAACAGCCTTGTGGAAAATCATGATTGCTTTTTGATGATTACTGGGAATGATCCAAATGCATATAAAGGGGTTCCTTCTGAGCGAATGATGTTCGTTCAAAAAAATCGCGGTGAGAAACTTCAAGCTTTTTCAGCCGGACAATTAAGAGGAGATATGCACTGGGCGATCGCAGGTGCACCTACAATTGGTTGGGCTAAGAGCGTATTCCCTGATAAAACCGATGAAGAAGCGGTGGATGCATTATGGGAAGCGATATTTAAAACCGTAAGAGTCGATCAGAATGATCCTGTAGCAGCATGGGACGAACATGTGAAAACACTGACTGATAAAGTGAACTACTTAAACGAACAGAAGTTCAAAACGCTTCATTATAAGTCAGAAGGTACTGATCTAAGCATCGATCTTCATCCAGATCACACGTGGATCGGTGGAGGTCACCATTCAACGTTCGGAACGTACTATATACCGAACTTGCCAACGGAAGAAGTGTTCACGACACCGAGAAAATATGGTGTGAACGGTAAAGTTTCAAGCTCAAAACCACTTTCAGCGATGGGTAATATTATTGATAACTTCAGCTTAACGTTTAAGGATGGAAAAGTGATTGATTTCACGGCTGAGGAAGGGTACGACACGTTGAAACAACTGCTTAGCATTGATGATGGAATGGGGTATTTAGGGGAAGTTGCATTAGTTCCTCACGATTCGCCGATCTCAAACTCAGGAATCACATTTAATAACACGTTGTATGATGAAAATGCTTCTTGTCATCTAGCGATTGGAACATCAATCACGATGTCAGTGAAGGATGCAGGAAATCTTTCACCAGAACAAATGGAAGAAAAAGAAATAAACTTCAGCCGCGGCCACACTGATTTTATGATCGGTTCTGCTGATCTTGAAATTGAGGCTGAATATGAGGATGGGAAACGTATTCCGTTATTTAAGAATGGAAACTGGGCGATATAATGATTAAAAGACTCCACGCTGGTGGAGTTTTTTTTGATCTGTTTTTGAACACATGGCCGCTGTTTGTAAGTGGTTGATTTCCGCTCCAGGTTGCACGCTTTCCACGGGGCGAACGGTGAGCCTCCTGCCGCTTTGCGCCGTTATGAGTCTCCACCTGACCGCTCGTCCCGTAGGAGTCGGCAACCTTCCGCTCCAATCAACTTGCATAGGAAGTAAACATTCAAAAGCAAACCAATCTTGTAGTAATTGCCGCTCTTTAGGACACAAGGTAGTTGCTTTTTTGTAACTCATGAAAGCTAAGAAGCTAACAGAGTTGAAGGTACGGGTTATCAATTTTTTAAAAAGAGAATAGGACAAACCTCTTCATGGAAAAATAACGAAAATGAAGGAGGTTTGTTTATGAAAAAGATAGTCGCGCTATTAGCGACGTTTATTATTGTACTTAGCGGCTGTGGCAACTCTAATAATATGAAGGAAAGCGAAGCCGCTCCAAAGAACATGAGTAACGAAACGCGAAATAGCCCAAGGTTAGAACAGATTAATTCGCCACAGAAAAAACAAGTGGATATCTCAAAAGCCGAAACGAATCATGGTAAAACGAAGATTGAGACTTTAGGATTCTTAGAGCCAATCGAAGCGAAACAATCCATAAAAGATGTACAAGAATCGGTAAATGATCTAACATACGTAGCGTTTTTTAGTTATCAAGTAAATAAAGATGGATTACTTAAGCCGATTAAGGATTATGCGGCGCTTCAAGAGGTGAAGAAATCTAAAGCAATGCCGATGATGGTGTTAACAAACTTTATTGATGGGAACTTTTCACCTGAGATCGCACATAACATTTTCACAGATAAAACAGCTTCAAAAACGCTGATTGGAAGTGTTATCAGCACGATGAAACAAAAAGGGTATAAAGCACTGAATATTGATTTTGAACATATTAAAGAAAAAGATCGAGAGCTTTATAACGGCTTTTTAGAAACGATCATTCCACAAGTTCAAAAAGAAGGATTTAAAGTTTCAACTGCATTAGCTCCAAAAACTAGTGATGAACAAAAAGGACCGTGGCATGGAGCACATGATTATAAACGTCATGGAGAGCTAGCAGACTTTGTGGTTCTAATGACGTATGAGTGGGGCTGGTCTGGTGGACCTCCAATGGCTGTTGCACCTGTACCACAAGTAGAGAAAGTAGTGAAGTATGCAACTTCAGTCATTCCTCCAGAAAAAATTGTGATGGGTGCACCGTTATACGGATACGATTGGACACTTCCTTATAAGAAAGGAAATAAATTTGCAAAACGCGTAGCGCCTGCTGAAGCACATGACTTGGCACTAAAAGAAGATGCTACAGTAAAATATGATAACGAGTCTCAAGCGCCGTTCTTTAATTACAAAGATGATAACGGTAAAGAGCACGTTGTATGGTTTGAGAACGAACAAAGTGCAGAAGCAAAGAATCAACTTGTGAAGAAGTATAAATTAAGAGGTCTTGCTTATTGGGTGCTTGGAGAACCTTTTCCTGAGAACTGGACACTACTTAGAGACCAATTTAACGTTGTGCACAAATAAGACAAAAAGGATTAAGCATTTTCGATGCTTAATCCTTTTGCTTGTTTAAGTTATAGAGCGGCAGACAAACATTTTTCGACAACAACACCTCTTCGATCTGGAAAAACCGTTTCAAAGTGGTACTGAGGAAACAGTGCAGTCAGTTGTTGTGTGATCGCTGCTGCTTTTTGGTGAGGCGTGAAACAGACGATGGATGGTCCTGAACCACTTATAGCTGCACCATATGCACCGAGCTCAATCGCTTTTTCTTTTAGTTCAGTATATAAAGGTACCCATTTTGAACGAAACGGCTCGTGAAACAGATCGCGGTTCATCATATCGGCTGCTTTCTTCCAATCGTTCTTCATTAAAGCAGCAACAAGCACGTTACTGATCGCACTGCCTTCAACCGCTTTGTTGAAGGGAAGAAGGTTTGGCAGAGAGCCTCTTGATTGTTTCGTATGCAGAACTCCATCAGGAATAGCAATGATCATCTCAACTGCTACATCAGGAACATGAACCGTTTCTACCACTTGACCATTGTAAAAGCTAATAGTAAGACCACCAAAGATGGCAGGAATTACATTATCAGGATGTTCTTCAAGTGAGCTTGCAAGGAGAGATTTTGATTCCTTGGAAAGTTCAAGATCTAAAAGAATGTTCGCCAGTTCGATTCCTGCCACAATTGCAGATGCTGAACTTCCCATCCCTTTAGATGTTGGAAACGTACTAACCACATCTAACTGACACGGAGGCAATTTCTTTCGAAAAGAACCTGCGGTGAAATGTGCAGCTTGTATGATTAAGTTGTTTTCATCCTTATTGAATGCTTGAAGTTCTTCTCCGTGAAATGTTGTTTTACGGGGAGCGAACGGTTGAACGTGAACCGTTAAGTATCTGTTTATCGCAAGTCCAACAGAATCAAATCCCGGACCAAGGTTGGCTGTACTTGCTGGAACGTGGATAGAAAAAGGTTCTGCTTTCATTTATACAACACATCCTTTTAGTTGTTGACGTAGTGAATCAAAATCATTCGGAATGACGATCGGTTCTTGTGAAACTGTTTTTAGTGCGATATCAGGGTCTTTAAGACCGTTTCCTGTTAGAACGGCGACAACGGTAGCTCCGTTTGGAAGCAGTCCTTGTTTGTGTTGTTTATACAATCCAGCAATCGTACTGCATGAAGCAGGTTCTGCGAAAACGCCTTCTTTGGAAGCGAGCATCTGATACGCTTCTAAGATTTCTTCATCTGTAACAGAGTCGATTACTCCACCCGATTCTTCTAATGCCGATGAAGCTAACTTCCAGCTGGCAGGATTCCCGATTCGGATGGCAGTTGCAATCGTTTCAGGTTTTTTTACAATAGATCCGTTTACGATAGGGGCTGCACCTGCTGCTTGAAACCCATGAATGCGGGGGAGACCAGAGGATTTAACCGCATCATACTCTTTGAACCCTTTCCAATAGGCACTTATATTACCGGCGTTTCCGACCGGTATAGCTAGAATATCAGGTGCTCCGTCAAGCGCATCAACCAATTCGAAAGCAGCTGTTTTTTGTCCTTCAAGACGATATGGATTTACAGAGTTAACAAGTGTGAAGTCTTCTTCTTCACTCATTTTCCGTACCATCTGAAGAGCTTCATCAAAATTTCCTTCTAAGGCAAAAATCTCTGCGCCATACATTTTTGCTTGAGCTAGTTTTCCTTGAGCGATTTTACCGTCAGGAATGACAACGATACATCTGAGGCCAGCTCTTGCGCCATAAGCTGCAGCTGCAGCAGATGTATTTCCTGTAGATGCACAAATGATCGCTCTGCTGCCTTCTTCTTTCGCTTTTGCTACAGCCATGACCATCCCTCTATCTTTAAAAGAGCCTGTAGGATTCGCTCCTTCGTACTTCGCATAAAGGTTGATGCCCCATTCCTTTGATAGATGTGTTAGAGGAATAAGTGGAGTATGCCCTTCGTTTAAAGATAGAAGGGGAGTAGACTCGTTAACTGGCAAATATTCTTTATATTGATGTAGTAGTCCTTTCCAATGCATGTTAAGCTCCCTCCACACGATAGTGACTTTTAATTTCTTGTACCACTTCAGAGTCACGAAGCAGGTTGTAGACGTGGCTGTCTTGTTGCTTGTTCGTCCCGTGTGTTACGATTACAATTTCTGCTACCCCTTTATGATCAACAGGGCTTTGAATCAATTTTTCAAGTGAGATGTTGTGCAGTGCAAACAGTGAAGTGATCGAAGAGAAAGCACCTGCCTCATCTTTTACGTACAAGCGGTAAAAGAATTTTCCGTCGATCTCGTTCGGCTGTTTTAATTGTTTATCAAACTGTGGAGCAACAACGCTTTTCCCGTTTACTCCAAGTCGCATGTTTTTAACAACAGCTACTAAATCTGAAACAACTGACGTAGCAGTCGGGAGCTGTCCGGCACCTGGACCGAAGAACATGGTTTCTCCCACAGACTCACCGTACACATAGACTGCATTGTATTCATTTTGAACACTTGCTAGCGGATGAGAGTCAGGTAGGAGAGTAGGCTCAACACTGATCTCCACTTTTCCGTTATCCTTTTTTGCATTTCCGATCAGTTTCAGCGTATAACCGAACTGACGAGCATATTCAAGGTCCTCTTGTGTAACTTTTGATATTCCCGACACAGCTACATCATCTAGATTGATGTGCATGGAGAATCCGAGTGTAGAGAGAATCGCCATTTTTCTCGCTGCATCAATCCCTTCTACATCTGATGTGGGGTCTGCTTCTGCGTACCCTAGGTCTTGAGCTTCTTTTAGTACTTCCTCATAATTGCGCTGTTGTTTATCCATTTTTGTAAGAATATAATTTGTTGTTCCATTGACGATGCCCATCATTTTCGTAATTTTGTCTGAAGCTAGCCCATCAACGAGTGAACGAATAATAGGGATACCTCCTGCAACACTTGCTTCATAAAATAGATCACATTCATTCTCATGTGCCACTTGCAGGAGCTCTGCACCATATAGGGCCATCAAATCTTTGTTCGCCGTAATCACATGCTTTTTATTTTGAAGAGCAAGTGTGATATATTCACGTGCTAATTCAATACCACCCATTACTTCTATCACGACTTGTATATTTGGATTTTGAATAACATCCTCAGGATGCTGCGTTAACCAATCATTGTTAATGGAGACAAGGCGTTCTTTTTCTACATTCTGAACGAGTATCTTTTCAATAAAAACAGGGCATCCAACTCGGTGCTGCAATTCTTCGCGATTTCCTTCAATCATTCTAACAACACCACTGCCGACAGTTCCTAATCCTAAAAGTCCTACTGAAACGTGAGTAACCATTTTATCCGCCCCTTTTGTATTTTTGGAAAGTACACATGTATGTTTGATACGGACATTTTACATGGAGTTGGAACATCATACAACAGGATTCTTTGTAAAGATTTAGATAGCGCTTACATTCAGTGTGCATCTCTAGTCTTTTTTATAGAGTAATAGGATAATCTCGGATATGATAGGAACAGGACTGTAAAAAAAGGGAGCGCTTCTTATGGCTTATGAGTTAGAAGAATCGGTTAAGGATACACTGAATTGTTTAGAAGAGAATATCTTTTATATAGATCAAGACCTTCACATTTCATGGATGAATAATAACAGCAAGAAATTAATAGAAATGATGAAGACATACCTTAAAATAGAAACTGCAGAGGACATTCTTGGTTTACATATTGGTAGTTTTCATAAGAGCTCTTTTCAAGAGGATCTGTTGAAAAAAGGTGAGTTTCCGATTGAAATGCAGATAATTCTCTTTAATAGATTTGTTGCAAGGTTGATTGTGAAAGAACTAATCGTGCAGAACCAAAACCGGGGATTTCTGTTAACGTGGAAAGATATAACAGAGCGCGAACAAGAAAGAGAAAGAACAAAAGAACTTCTTAATGAACTAGCAACACCTATTCTTCAAACAATCGCAGACCATACGCTGTTAGTGCCGCTGATTGGAGAGCTAACACTCGAGAGACTCGAGACGTTGACTACAAAGCTATTAAAGGAATGTTTAAACAATGGAGCAGATTATGTCATCTTAGACTTTTCAGGTGTAACATCCATTACAGATTCTGAGCTGGAACATGAGATTCAAAAGCTTACAGATGCGATAAAATTGATGGGAGCAGATGTATTATACTGCGGTTTTCCAAAAGAGATGGTCAAAGATATGGTCTCTCTTGGTGTGCATACGAATCAACTTTCATTTGTCTCTTTTCGATATGCTATTCGTTATGTTGTTTCAAAACAACAAAAATAAAGAAGCAGCCGTTTAGTGGGGCTGCTTTGTCTTTTTAATATTTTTAATTGCCTCTTTATAGGAAAGTGGGCTTAACTCCTCGTTATGTACGAATTCCCATACCCAATCGGCGTCTGTGTAGGCATATTCTCTTAACGCCCATCCAATGCCTTTTCGAATAAAGAAATCTTGATCGTACTTTGTATCCTTAATAATTTTTGCTAAAAGCTCTTTATCAGTTTTGTCCTTATATCCTAGTTGAAATAGGATTGCCGATCGCATAAGCCAGAGATTTTTTGATTCGATCCAACGTTTTGTAACGTGTTCAATCTCTTCTGGAAACTTCATTAAATAATACCCAGCGATATGTTTAGCAATATGATCAACCGTATCCCACCAGCTTTTATTCACGATGGTATACTCGATCCATTCTATATCCTCTTTTGTCATCTGCTTCTTTAACTTTTCAATAATTGTAAACGTCGCATATTGCATTTCTCGTTCCGGCCTAGACCAAGCTTCTTTAATAAGTGAAGGTAGTTCTTCTTTTGAAGGCAATCCATACTCCTTTAAAAAATCCTTCATACTTTGTTTCAAAATGGGAGAACGAATTCCGAAAAATTCGAACTGATCACGCATATACTTTTTCATTGGTTCTGCATCTTCTTGATTAGCTTGTCTGTTTAAAAACTGCCACAATTTTTCTTCATACATGGGATTTCACTCCTTTTAACAAAATTATACAAAATATTGTTAAGTAACTGAAACTTTTTTCTGTAACCCTCGTAAATATCTATATAAAACCAATATTGGAAATTAGTTATTGTCGACAAAATTCCACAATCTTTTTTGTTTCACTTTGTTAAAGTTATATCAAATTCGACATAAGGGCGTGGTGATTAAAAGTTTTTCAACAAAAAGTATATGAAGACAGGAGAGAAGACCATGGAGCTATTCGGATATCCGCTGTCTACGATCTATTTAGGAAGCTTTATCGTTTTTGGATGCATCACTTTCGTGTACATCCTTTTTGGTGACATGCTTGATGCAGCTTTGGACTTTTTGCATCCATCGCTTATCTTATCCTTTTTTACAATCGGGACGGCTTCTGGCTATTTGTTAGAGATCATGACGGAGATTAACAGCTGGTTCATCATGGTATTCAGTGGTTTACTTTCGCTGTTACTCGTGACTCTACTAAACGTTTTCGTCCTGATGCCGATCCGTTCATCAGAAGAATCATTAGCTTATCGAGATGAAGATCTTAAAGGAAGAGTGGGCACCGTACTAACTTCGGTTCCGACAGATGGGTTTGGAGAGATCTTAATCGAAGGCATCAGCGGAAGGATTTCAAAATCAGCGATTAGCATGGATAACAAACCAATTTCTCAAGGAGAAAAAGTGTTGATCATCGACATCCAAAAAGGTGTTGTATCTGTTATGCGTTATGAGCAAGTGGAACAAACATATATTCATTAAACTGGAGGGGTTATTATGAGTTTTTCACCATTGTTTATCGTTATCGGGGTTGCCGTATTCTTAGTCGTTGCTCTTATTAGTGTTTTTATTACAAAGTATAGAACGGCGAGCCCAGATGAAGCATTGATCGTAACGGGAAGCTTCTTAGGAAGCAAGAACGTTAATATTGATGAAGCGGGTAATCGTATCAAGATCGTTCGCGGTGGCGGTACGTTCGTACTTCCTGTCTTTCAACAAGCAAAGCCGCTTAGTTTATTAACAAGTAAGTTAGATGTGCAAACCCCAGAAGTATATACAGAGCAAGGTGTTCCCGTTATGGCTGACGGAACAGCAATCATTAAAGTAGGAAGCTCAATCGGTGAAATTGCAACTGCAGCTGAACAGTTCCTAGGTAAGTTGAAGGAAGATCGTGAGAATGAAGCACGTGAAGTTCTTGAAGGGCATTTACGTTCTATTTTAGGATCGATGACGGTTGAAGAGATCTATAAGAATCGTGAAAAATTCTCGCAGGAAGTTCAACGTGTAGCTTCTCAAGATCTAGCTAAAATGGGATTGATCATCGTATCATTTACGATCAAAGATCTTCGTGATAAAAATGGATACCTAGATTCTCTTGGTAAGCCTCGTATCGCACAGATCAAGCGTGACGCTGACATGGCGATGGCAGAAGCTGAAAAAGAAACGCGTATCAAACGTGCTGAAGCAGATAAGGAAGCGAAGCAGTCTGAGTTAGGCCGCGCGACAGAAGTAGCGGAAGCTGAAAAAATGAATCAGTTGAAAGTGGCTGAGTTCCGCCGCGAGCAAGATGTTGCTAAAGCTCGTGCTGATCAGGCATATCATCTAGAAGAAGCGATCGCAAAACAGCAAGTAACAGAGCAACAGATGCAGATTAAGATCATCGAGCGTCAAAAGCAAATCGAGCTTGAAGAAAAAGAGATTCTGCGTCGTGAAAAGCAATACGACTCAGAAGTGAAGAAGAAAGCCGACGCAGACCGTTATGCGGTTGAACAAAACGCAGAAGCAGACAAACGTAAACAGGTCGCTGAGGCAGATGCTCATAAGTATCGTGTTGAAGCTATGGCAAAAGCCGAAGCTGAGAAAGTACGCCTAGACGGTCTTTCAAGAGCAGAAGCGGAACGTGCAAAAGGGGAGTCCGAAGCAGATGTTATTCGTCTGAAAGGTCTTGCTGAGGCTGAAGCTAAACAAAAGATCGCAGAAGCATTCGAATTGTACGGTCAAGCTGCGATGATGGATATGATGATCAAGATGCTTCCAGAATATGCGAAGCAAGTGGCAGCACCACTTTCTAACATCGATAAAATTACAGTCGTGGATACAGGTGGCGGTGAAAATGGTGGAGCAAACCGCATCACAGGCTATGCGACAAACTTAATGTCCTCACTTCAAGAATCTTTAAAGGCTTCATCCGGCATTGATGTAAAAGAACTGTTAGAAAATTTCTCTGGTAAAGGGAATGTTCGCAACAGCATCGACGATCTTCGCATCGAATTTGCTAAAAAAGAGCCAAATGCAGTGGCAACAAAGGAAAAAGCTGAAGTAAAAGCATCAAAGGGTGAATAAATAAAGAAAAAGCTTACTCTGGGTGAGGCGAATAGCCTTGTGAGAGTAAGCTTTTTTGTAAATATGGTTGCTAAGGAGACGGTGAGCGGAATTTATGCTCGTTCACGAAGATTTATGCTCGCTCGCGAAGATTTATGCTCGTTCACGGAGAATTATGCTCGTTCGCGGAGATTTATGCTCGCTCGCGAAGATTTATGCTCGTTCGCGAAGATTTATGCTAGTTCGCGGAGATTTATGCTCGTTCGCGAAGATTTATGCTCGCTCACGAAGATTTGCCATATACCAGCCGATTCAACAGTTACTCCGTATTCATCCGAGCCTCGACAGCTTCTAGCTTTCCGGACATCGTGGATTTTTTATCGCGGCGGTCATCAATGCGAATGTTTGTTGCTACTCGCTGAATGCCTTTTGAAAATGGTACTTCATGAAGCTGCTGAATCACTTGAAAGAGATCAGGAAGTTCGCCTTCAATCAGTGTACTCATCGGAGTAAGTTGGTAATTTACTTTATCTTTGTTTTGCTGAAGAACTTTTTGTATTTCAGCTACATATTCACTAACACTCGGAGTTTCAGTACCGATCGGGATGATCGTAATATCTACAATAGCCATGAATAGAACACCTCAACTTTTTTCTTTATTGTAGCAAACCCAAACGTAATGACAAACAAAAGGATGATACACATGGAAATACATAATGCGAAGAAACACGATCTCTATAAAATAATAGAGTTAGATAAAAAAATGATAGGAAGTGATCATAGGAAAGAAGAGATCAATCAGGCGATAAAGGAGGAAAGGTGCTTCATCATGTATCAGGAAGAGAAAATCGCTGCATTTTTAATCTATCACACTCATTTCTTTGATTGCTGTTTTATTTCTCTCATCATGGTTGACCCTGAACATCAAAGAAAAGGACTAGCAAGTAGTTTGTTAACGCACATGACTGAGGTTTCACCCACAACCAAATTATTTTCTTCCACAAATGAATCAAATGAATCTATGAAAAAGGTATTTCTCAAGAACCAATTTAAAAAGAGTGGTTTTGTAGATAACTTAGATGAAGGTGATCCAGAGATTATTTATTTTAAACGTTGTAACTAAAGGTGCGTTCAACAAATATTTTCTTTTTAAAGAAAGGAAGAAAACAAGATGGTGAAACTAGACAGAATAGATTCAGCGATCGATGAACTTTTTACATATAGAAAAATTGGAACAGATCCAGCCTTCAGTAGATATATTCCGATGGTGTACGACCCCATAAATTTTGATTGGCGCCATACGTTTGAACCCGAGTTTACAAAACTGTTCAACGGACTCATGCTTAAAGGTGCTCAAGAGGTCAAGCGTGTATTTTTAGCTGTTTTTCCTACAGACGAAATTTTAATGAGATTCATTTCTGAAAGTAGTCCTGGTGATCTTTTATTTATGCATCACCCGATTGTTATGGAATGCGGAGATCCAAAAGGGAAATGGGGTAGAGGCTTTTTGCCGATCCCTTCTCATTTTATTCAACAGATGAAGAAGAAACGTTTATCTGTGTTTACGCTTCATGTACCACTCGATTATTCACGCGTGATCAGCACGAGTGATGCATGGGGCGAAGCATTGAATGCAACAGTGATTGGAGAGCTATTGAGTGATGACAAAGGTGCATGCGGCATCCTTTGCGAAGTGTCTCCAACTTCCACACAGGACTTGATTCATCGTTCAACCGAAATGTTCGGAATTCCTTATGCAGATGTCCATGGTCCAATCCATAAACACATAACGAAGATTGCGATTGTAGCGGGGTGCGGTGATAAAGTAGAAGCGATGATAGAGGCAGAAAAGATGGGAGCAGAAGCTTATTTAACAGGAGAGGTACACTGTCACATCGATAATGATTATGGTAAAAAGAAGTATGAACAGATGAAAAGTTACATAGCTCAAACAACAATGAGCTTAATCGGAGTATCGCATTCTGCTTCTGAATATCTAGTACATGCCACACAGTTGAAATCTTGGTTTGAAGAGAAGTTTCAACTGCCTGTAACGCTTTTGCCTCAAAGTAAATGGTGGGTATGATCACAAAGAATTGAGGGATAAACATGAATATAAGACTTGCCCATGTAACAGATGCAGCAGAAATAGCGAAGGTACATGTGAAAAGCTGGCAGCAATCATATAGAGGTCTAGTAGATAACAATTATCTATCTCAGATGTCAGTTAAGGAAAGAGAACAAAGGTGGAGTGAATGGTTGGTCCAGAAATCACACATTGTCCTTGTGTTAGAAGATGAGAATCATCTTTGTGGGTTTATTTCTGGAGGTCCTATCAGGTCACAACATCAATATGAGAGTGAAGTGTATGCTTTTTATTTATTAAAAGAAGTGCAACAAAAAGGATATGGAACAAGAATGCTTAAAAGGTTCTCGGAAGAACTTCTAACATTAGGTAAGAAGAGTATGATCGTGTGGGTGTTAAAAGATAATCCATCAAAACAAGCATATATTTCTTTAGGTGGGAAAAAGATAGATGAAGAAAAGATCATGGTAGGAAAGCAGCAACTGTTAGAAGATTGCTATGCATGGGATGATATAAAGTTTATACTTACAACGAGTAAAGAATCAGGCAACCTAAATACATAGTAATTAATATACCTGTATATTACTTAAATGTATTTCCTTCTTTCCAAATCACCCAATTTATCGTTACAATGGTAGAAGGTGTAAAAAAAGAAGTTGGTGACGTCATGGAATTTGACTTGGTAAATATCATACATCAATATAGCTACTTTGGTATCTTTTTATTATTGGCATTAGGTATTATCGGGTTGCCTATTCCGGATGAGATCCTTTTAGCCACTGTAGGATACTTCATTTTTGCAGGAGATCTTCCAGCTATACCTGCTGTAATGAGTGCTTTTTTAGGAGCGATAACAGGTATTACTGGTAGTTATTATTTTGGAAACCTCTGTGGTAAACCTTTATTAAAAAAGATAGGGCCAAAATTAGGGGTTTCTGAGGAAAAGATAGATAAAACACAGAATTTCTTTTTGAAGTATGGAAAATCAGCCTTGTTTTTCGGTTACTTTATGCCAGGAATCAGACACCTTACCGCTTACTTTGCTGGAATGTATTCATTAAATTGGAGACAATTTGCACTATACGCTTATAGTGGTGCCATATTCTGGTGTTCATTCTTTATGTTAATCGGCTATCAGCTTGCAGGTCGATGGGCTTTAGTCATGGAAGTGATCCATAAGGTTGGACTGTTCGCATTTACAATCGTAATCCTTAGTGTTGTTGCGTGGATCATCTTCAAGCCGAAAAATAAAGGTTCCTATTCGAATGGCTGGTTTAAATAATAATGTCTTCCAATGCTGGAAGGCTTTTTTTATGTCTGAGTTTAAATCATTTTTATGTATATTTTCTCTTCAACAAACAAATTTTATTAGATGACAGTCAAAAATTTTTAAAAGGAGTGTCATTTAATGAAAAAGACTATTCTCGTTACCTCAATGGCGGTAATGCTATCGTCGTTTCTAGGTGCTTGTGGAATGAACAATAACGACAAGGACATGGGGAAAGAAGCGCGTAACAACATGACTGAAGTAAACTACGACAATCGTGCTGACCGCAATATGGATAACATGAATAATAACATGGATATGGGTATGGATAATCAGTACGACGAAAATACTCGTATGGATGTAGCAGATAAAGCGGCAAATAAAGTAACAGACCTTAAAGAAGTCGAAGATGCAACTGTTATCGTTACAGAGAACAATGCTTATGTAGCTGCAAAGCTTAAAGGCGGCGAGAGCATGAAGCTGTCTAGAGAAACAGAAAAGAAAATTGGGGATACGGTTCGAAAAACAGATCCTGATATCAATGATGTCTTTGTTTCAACGAACCCTGACTTCATCGATCGTATGAACGGATATGCAGACGAGATCAACAAAGGAAATCCTGTTTCAGGTTTTGTAAAAGAGTTTAACGATACGATTAAGCGTGTGTTCCCAACGAATCGTTAAATGAGTGAAAGGGCTGAGTATTTCTCAGTCCTTTCCTTACGAAAACATTTGTTAGAAAATTCATTATATCTGAATATTGACTCCAATCTCATATCGTGTTACAAATACATATGGATAAAAAAATATTTCGACAAAATTCGATAAATACAATAAAAACGAAATCATATAGATGACCACGGAGGAGGAATTTAATATGCAGAAGCGGACGCTCTCGGTGGGCTTAATGTTATTTGCTTTATTTTTTGGAGCAGGAAATTTAATCTTTCCCCCAGCATTGGGTCAGTCAGCAGGTGAAATGGTCTGGCAGTCCATGATTGGCTTTTTCATAACAGGTGTTGGATTACCTTTATTAGGGGTAATTGCATTAGCACGTACAGGTGGTGGTCTCCAAACCTTAACGGAACGAGTTAATCCGTTATTTGGTTCTGTTTTCGCGATCATCCTTTATTTAGCCATAGGACCGTTCTTCGGAATTCCAAGAACAGGGACTGTTTCTTATGAAATGGCAGTCGTACCTTTCTTACCAGAAAGTATGAACAATGGTCTGACGCTTTTCTTATTTACTGTTGTATTCTTTGTGATAACGTATTGGCTTTCGTTAAATCCATCAAAGCTTGTTGACCGAATCGGTAATATCTTAACGCCGTTATTATTGCTCATTATCGTATCCCTTTTAGTTAAAGCGGTAATAACACCGGTTGGAAAACTAGGAACTGCATCTCCTGATTATGCAAGCAATCCTTTAGTTAAAGGGTTTATGGATGGATATTTGACGATGGATACACTAGGAGCACTTGCATTTGGTATCGTAGTCATCACAGCAGTGAAGCGACCAGAAATGAAGAAAGAACAAGTGACAAAAATGGTTATTAAAGCAGGCTTGATCGCAGCTACATGTTTGGCTGCAGTTTATGGCATCTTAGCTTATTTAGGAGCAACAAGTCAGGCGCTAGGTCAAACAGACAATGGGGGTCAGATCCTTACGAATGTTGTAGCAGAGTTGTTTGGACCATTCGGAAACGTACTACTTGGTCTAGCTGTAGCACTAGCTTGTCTGACAACTTCAGTAGGTCTTGTAACAGCTTGTGGTGAATTCGCAAAAAAAATGTTCCCAAATGTCTCTTATAAAACAGTTGTACTAATTATGAGTGTTTTTAGTGCAGGTGTTGCAAACTTAGGATTAACACAATTAATCTCAGTTTCTGTACCTGTTTTAACAGCGATCTATCCGATTGCGATCGTTTTGATTCTGCTTTCTTTCTTACATGATTTGTTCTCTGGGCGAAAGGAAGTATACATCGGTGGAATCGTCGCAACTGCACTGGTCTCGATAGCAGATGGATTAAAAGCTTTTGGACTTAAACTGGGTGCGATCGAACAGATTTATTCGCACATTCCTCTTTATGCAGATGGAATCGGGTGGCTAATCCCAGCCGTAATAGGATCAGTTGTAGGTTTTATCATTGCGGTAATAAGGGGTAGAATCGTTATCTTCTCTACAAATTAAGCAAATACGAATGCCTTAGGATCAGAATCCTAAGGCATTTTTTGATTTTATTTAAACCAACGCAGGTGTCTTTTCTTTTATCTTAGCTGCAACGTTTTGAGCGATCCATACGCCACATGCACTCGCTTGGGCGAGACCACGCGTAATCCCTGCACCATCCCCACCAACATAGAGTCCATTGATCTCTGACTCAAACTTATCATCTAGCTTTGGACGTGCAGAATAGAACTTAGCTTCTACACCATAGAACAAAGTGTGTTCTGATGCGATGCCTGGTGTTACTTTATCTAATGCCTCAGTCATTTCGATCAAACTTTTCATCGTGTTATAAGGAAGCACGAGCCCTAGGTCGCCAGGAACAGCTTCTTTTAATGTTGGACGAAGGAAACCTTCTTTTATACGCTTATCCGTAGAGCGACGCCCTTTTAAGATATCTCCATATTTCTGAACGACAAGTCCTCCCATAGAAAGCTGGTTCGCAAGTCTAGAAACTTCGTGAGCGTATTCAGTTGGCTGATCAAACGGTTCAGCGAATTGATGTGATACGAGCAGCGCAAAGTTTGTGTTCTCACTTCCTAGCTTAGGATCTTTATAAGCGTGACCGTTCGCAAGCATAATACCAGAATGGTTCTCAACGACTACATGTCCGGATGGGTTGGAACAGAACGTTCTTACTTTCGTACCGACCGATGTATTAAAGACAAATTTACCTTCATAAAGATGCTTGTTGATCTCTTCCATCACTAAGTTGGAAGTTTCAACTCGAACACCGATATCGACTTGGTTAGCTGTCATTTTTATACGTCGTTTCTTAAGGATTTTCGTAAGCCAAGTTGAACCATCGCGGCCAGGAACAATAACAACTTTCTCGGATGTAAGAGATGTTCCGTCTTTTAGAAGGATTCCTTTTGCTACATATCCTTCTGCTGTTCGTTCTGTTATGAGATCTTCAACCTCAGCTTTATATTTCATTTCAATACGTGTTTTTAAGTACTCATAGATGCTTTTAAGTATTTCAAGGTTTTGTTCTGTACCAAGATGACGAACTTGAGCTCTTAGAAGCTTTAAGCCAGCTGCATAACCGCGCTTTTCAATATCTTTTACTTCTGGTGTAAGAGGGTCTGTAATGGAATCTGTGGCTCCATGCTCTAAATTGATATCATCTACATATTTAATAAGTTCAACCACTTGTTCTTCTGAAAGATAATCTGTCATCCATCCACCAAATTCGCTCGTAATATTGAACTTTCCATCCGAATAAGCTCCAGCTCCTCCAAAACCGTTCGTTATCGAACAAGCTGGTAAACAACCCGCAAATTCTTTTCTACCTGCTGCTGGTGGACATTTTTGAATCTTTTTCTCTAAAATTGGACACGAACGCGCATAGATGTCATGTCCTTTATCTATTAATAAAATCTTTGCATCAGGAAGCTGTCTCGTTAGTTCATAGCTCGTGAAGATCCCTGCAGGACCTGCGCCAACAACAATTACATCATAATGGGTATTCATAATAATCCCCCTTGAAATACTTGGTAATTTTTCTTGAATTGTTTTTTCCCTTGGTAAATATAACAATTATTAAACCGAATTTCAACTAAAATACGAACAATTAAATAAAAAAATATATTTTTATTCGTGTTTTTTGATCTTGAGAGATGATTTGATAAGAGGATTAGCCGTAAATCAGTAAATAAGATCTTATTGTAAATCAAGTGATGAATCTTGATGGGCTAGCCACTGCAACTAGACAGGTGAGACACTTAAAAGTGAAACGCCAAAATGTGGCTCACCGCCTGCCGCGTGGAAAGCGAGCAGCCTAGAACGGAAATCAACACTCCCAAAAGCAACAAAGTTTACGAAAACAGTAAAAAAAAAACCTAAAGAAAAAGCTCCTTCAGGTTTTTAGAATCTGATCTTCATAATCTTCCAGCCGTCTGTCATCGATTTTCTTTCCATCAAAAAGGTAAAAGTATCCGTTTGTAATCCATTATCATCGTACTTTTTTATTCTTGCTCTTATTTCGGTTCTTACAACAGGAGGATACCTGGAGCTTGGGGACCTGATTTCATACTGCATGCTTGTGATTCCCTTGAATAGATCTGTAACGGTTGAATCTTCTAGCATCGTCTTGTTGAGGACAGGTGTGGCTATTTTAATGTCTTGTTGTTTCATACCAACTAAAAACATAGAAACAGCTTGTTTTGCGCTTGCTCCAGCTGCGTATTTGGATAATTGTCCACCAGCTTTTAAGATCATAAATTGATGAGAAGGATCAATATTGCGTGAACGGTGTGTTGAACTACCTAAAAAATGGATGCAAAAATGGCCTGGAAATCCGTTTTCTAATGCACCTGCTCCATGAGGCATCCCATGCATGCTGCCAGCGATCATCTTGCCTTTTACGGGAATTAATATGGCGCGTCGATTCCAGCTCCATTTATCGTTATATAGATGCTTTAAAACAGCTGTATCATCACGAGTCAACGGTTGTACGTCAGCATGCTTATTGCCTGCTCTTCTTTGTACTTGAAAATAAAAGCCGGTCTCTAAATCCACGACTTTAAATGTAGCGCCTTTAGGAAGGAGTTTGTTTACTTTCTCCCACTCTATAACCTCCCCCTTTTTTACGATAGGGAAATAAGTAAGGGGTTCTTTTGCTTCAGAGGCGAGGGGAAAGAAGAAGCTAAAACAAGCAGTTAATAGAACTCCAGTCATAATCTTATTCCACATAGTCAGTCCTCAATTCCGTATGTTTTTCTCTTCCTTAATATGGATTGTTTTGTCCTTTTTATCCTCCGAAAGTAAAAGAGTGAATGAAAATTAAGGGTTCGAACGTCTAAATGAGTAGAAGAGGGGGAACGTTATGAAGATTGTTAAAAAACTTTTACTGCAACTCGTTTTAACTATCATTTCCATTATTTTAATCAGTGGATTACCGGAGTTGATCATGAACAAGGATGTAAGTATGTATTTCAATAAAATTAAAGTTGTGTCCAAAGATATCTTTCAATTGAACGAAATGACTTACATCAACCAAGGCAAGCACAGATTATTTTTAGATGATATATGGTCACCTTATTTTTATTCACTGACCATACTTTTCGGAGCACTGTTAATAGCCTTTTGTATGGCACAATTGCTAACCTGGGTCACGCTAATGCTGCCCATGTTCATAAGGGGAACTGTTAAGAATCTACTTACCTTTTTAGAATCACTGCCAGATTTGCTTGTTTTTGCACTCGTACAGATGGGGATTGTGCTTATTTTTAAGAAGACAGGAGTTCTTGTTTCGAATGTGGCTGCAATGGGGTCGGAAGAGAGAATCTATATCGTACCTATTGTTTGTTTGATGATTCTGCCTTTTGTTTACTTCTATAAGATGATGATACTTCTTGCTGAAGAAGAGCTTGGCAAACAATATGTTGAGATGAGTTTAGCTAAAGGAATGCGAAGAATATACGTTCTTGTTGTACATGTTACGAGAAATACGAGCGAGGGCATCTTCCATTTTTCAAAAACAGTTTTATGGTTTATGATCTCTAACTTGCTTCTTGTTGAGATCATTTTTAACATCCATGGAATCACACATTATATGTATAGTGATTTTAGACCAGAGATGCTTGCAGCTTGTCTCATTCTTCTCGTCATTCCATTTTTTATTTTGTACGCTCTTTTCGAATGGGTCATTCTGCATTTTACGAAGAGAGGAGAATTGGCATGATTCGTAGTATGAAATTTTGGATAGGTTTTTCTATATTAATCGTGTTCATCTTCTCAAGTTTAGGTTTCGAACTGTTTTTTGATAGCAAAGTTCGTCAAGTTCAGCTGCTTTATGATGATCAGAAGAACCTGATAGGCGGTGCACCTTTTGACCCTTCTCTCATGTTTCCTCTAGGAACAGATCCACTTGGATATGACATCAGCGATAAAGTGCTCCAAGGTGCAAAATTCACCTTAATTGCCGTTATAGCAATCGGTATATTTCGTGTTCTTTTCAGTTTTATAGTGGCTATTCCTCTTGCTTTTTATCTACCAGATAAGATTAGGAAAGGTTTAGATCAGCTTCTTAGTTCGTTTTATTTTATTCCACTTACAATCATCGCCGTTTTTATATTAAGTCCCATTTTAAGGGAGCAGCTGAATGCTCAAGGGGAAGAATTTTTCCTTTATTCGTTTTTTGCAAGAGTAAGTCTTGAGGTTATCATTCTTACGTTGCTCGTAGTACCACTGCTAGGTTCGATGATTGGGAACATGATGGCTTCACTATTGAAAGAAGACTTTATTGAAAGTGCAAGATTGTTAGGTGCATCTAGATGGCGCATATTTAAGAAGCATGTAATCCCTCACATGCTTCCAAAGCTTGCTATTGTTTGGTGTCAGCAGTGCGTGCAAGTGTTGATTATTTTTGCTCATCTTGGTTATTTAAAGTTGTTTTTCGGAGGGACGGATATTGATTTTAACCCGATGATGGCCGATCCACCAAAATCAATGTCAAATGAGTGGTCAGGTCTTGTTGGCGACTATTACACTCAGATTCATGCCAATCCTTACATCGCACTAGGTCCAATCATCATGTTTGGTATCGCAATCTATGCATTTCAGCTGATAGGTGAAGGTTTTCAAAAACACCTTCAAACAAGGCGTTTCAAAAAGAAGAAAGATGTTAGCTTGTCTGAGGATCGAAAAATGAATAATGAACGTCTCTCATTATTTGATTTCTTAGAGAAAAGAGGCGCTTAATTTTAATTAAAGGAGGATAATCCAATAATTAAAAATTATAAATTTTGGATAGGTCTCACTATCATTGTTGTCCTTATTCTATCTAGTATTATTTTTGAGTTGAGCTTTGATAGTAAGATTCGTCAAGTTCAGGCTATTTATGATGAGAATGGTATACCAATAAGCTCTGCTCCATATAAACCCTCATTGATGTTTCCGTTTGGGACTGATGCACTAGGCTATGACATAGGTATGAAAATTCTTGAAGGAGCGAAGTTTACATTGCTTAGTGTTCTTGGGATTTCCTTTCTTAGAATCATATGTAGTTTTGTTCTCTCCATTCCTTTAGCCTTTTTTGTACCAGATCGGATAAGAAGGATACTTGACCAATTTTTAAGTTCATTCTACTTTATTCCTTTAACCATCATTGCTGTTTTCCTTTTAACACCTGTATTATGGGAACAATTAAGGATGCCTGGATGGGAGGAATATTTTATTTACTCTTTCAATCAGCGTATCTGGCTTGAGGTATTGATCTTAACTATCCTCGTAATACCATTGTTAGGTTCAACCATTGGAAACATTCTTGCTTCTATACTGAAGGAAGACTTTATTGAAAGTGCACGTATTTTAGGATCAAGCAAGTGGAGGATTTTCAGTAAGCATGTAATTCCACACTTGCTTCCAAAGTTGGTGATCGTGTGGTGTCAACAATGTGTTCAGTTGTTGATAATATTTATGCATCTAGGTTATTTTAAGCTTTTCTTTGGGGGAACTGATGTGGATTATAATCCTGATGTACCCGATCCACCAGTATCTTTGTCAAATAAATGGTCTGGTCTCATTGGAGATTATTATAATCTAATTACTGTGAATCCCTCTATCGCACTCGGTCCGATCATCATGTTCGGTATCGCCATTTATGCTTTTCAACTGATTGGTGAAGGTTTTCAACATCATCTGCAAACGAGACATCATAAAAAAGTGAAAGATAATCGTGTGTCAGGAAAACAAAAATTCGTGAGTGAATCAAGATCACCTTTCAATTTCCTGCATAAGAGAGGCGCTTAAAAAAACACCACTTTTCTCTTCTCGCCATACTATGTAATATCCTGTGCAGACAGGGGGGAGAGAAATGATTTTTGTTAATGGGTATCCAGTAAAAACGGCTCAAATCTCTGGTTTCAACGCGCTCACACCTAAACAGAAAGAAGTAGGCGAAAAGCTTCAAAAATCCAGAGAATCATTTTATTACACAAGTCCACATCAATATTTATTTGAAGTGGTCATGCGTACAAATATTGTAGCAGCTGCAAATGCTATGCGTGACAGCGGAGCAGGGTTTGCGACGTTCGTAAACGCGCGCTGTAATCCGCAATATTGGAGAAGAACAGCTTATGGCGGTTTTTTGCTTCGATCAGATGCCCGTCCTTCTGACGCCATCTCAGATATTTTTATCAATGGAAAACGGTACGGGTTCGAATGCACAACAGCTATTATGATCATGATGTACAAAGCGATTCTTGAAACAATTGGAGCGGGTATGTTTGATCAATTGTTTAACGGATTGCTTCTCTACAGTACGGAACATGATGAAGATCTACAGATTATTGCTGTGCCTAGTGGCGATTCGTTACCGGGAGATGTGAGATATGTTAAAAATCCAGAACATCACCCAAATACGCCTCAATGGCAAGGTGAAAACCTAATCGACCTTGGAAACGGCCAATTTTTTGGTCATGGCATCGGAACAGGAACAATTGGTGAGGTTATCGATGTACTTAATCAAAAAAGAATGCCTGGCGCAACGGTTTCAGCTTTTTTAACAGCGGAGATCATAAGGCCAAACTATCGACTAATGTCGGAATACACACGTCATCCAATTCGAAGACTGCTTGGTGGAGTTATATAAAGTTCGTTTTAATTCTATAGAAAAGGCTTAAAAGAGGTTGATCGACATTCAAGCGCTTGCTTTTCGGGGGAACGGGCGTGCGATGAGCCACCCCAAAGCAACACCTTATAGGATTGAGACATACAAAAAGACGCAGAGAATTGTAATCTCTGCGTCTTTTGTATTTTACATATGGAATTATTGAAGGTATGGTCTAGGATCGACTGCATTTGATTTTGAGCCGTTCCATGGGCCTTTGTGCAATTCAAAGTGCAGATGCTGTCCTCTAGAGGCACCTGTGTTACCTTGGTAGCCTAAGAATGTCCCTTGAGATACAGATTGACCTTGGCTAACAGCAGGTGTAGATCTCATGTGTGCATATAGAGTTGTGTACAGCTGACCGTTAATATAGTGCGTAATATACACAACGTTTCCATAAGAGCTCGAATAATAAGCTCTCGTTACCGTTCCAGATGCTGCTGCTACGATAGGAACAGTACTTCCGCCTTGAGCGATATCCATTCCGTAATGCATGCCCGCGCTTCTGTTACCAAAACCAGAAGTGATGAATCCCTGTGAAGGCATGATAAAGTCACGACTCACTGGCGCTGGAGCAGGAGTTGGTGCTGGCGGTGGAGTAGGTGAAGGCGAAGATCCAGAACCTCCAGAGTTGGATTTGTTCTTCTCTCTAGCCGCTGCTTCTTCACGAGCTTTTTCCGCGGCAGCTGCAGCCGCAGCTCTTGCTTCAGCTTCTCTCTTTTTACGTTCAGCTTCTTCACGTTTCGCACGTTCGATCTCAGCTTTAATCGCTGCTTCTTGTGCGGAAAGAAGTTCGTTCGTCTCATCCAGCTGCATAATATGATCATGTAGATGGTCTTCTTCCGTCTCTAGTTGAGCAAGAAGCGCATTCTTCTGTTTTTTCTGATCCGTTAGCTTTTGGTTTAACCCTTCTAGCTCAGTTAAATCTGTATTTAAAGACAAGAGTTCACTTTCAACTTGTCCTTTTTTCTTTTCAACAGACTCTTTATCTTGTTTGTGTTCTTCTAAGATGGCTTTATCTTGTTCAGCAATCACGTTTAGTGCAAACACGCGATCAAGGAAGTCACCGAAATCTTTAGAACCTAATACCACATCTAAATAATTTACCGCACCTCCGCTTTCGTACATGGAAGTTACGCGTTCTTTTAGAAGTGCATCACGTTCTTTGATTCTCTTTTTAAGAACATCAATTTCTTTTTTTAGTTTTTCAATAGAAGCTTTCGTTTCTTGGATAGATTCTTTTTTGTTTCCAATATCTTTAACAGTCTTGTCTATAGAACTCTCTAATTTTTGAATTTGATCTAACGTATGATCTTGCTGATTTTGATTCTTTTTTAACTCACTCTGCTTTTCCGTTTGCTCAGAGCGATTCTTTTCTTTTTTTTCTTTAATAGAAGACAGAGTTTCTGCCGATACCGTATATGTACTAAATACTAGACTGAGAGACAGTGTAGCCATAACTAGCTTACGTTTCAAGATGGGTACTCCTCCTTGTAAGTGCAAATGTTGCCAATTTCTTTACTGAAGTGATTATACCATTGATTAATCATCAGTTATCGCGAAATAATATTACATTTATATTTCAAAATATTACACGTTGAAACATATTTCGACGGCAATCCTGTAGAGATTTGTCTGTATTAGGAAATAAAAAGGTAAAATCAGCGGGGTAATCGAATAAAAGAGTAGGTATATAGAATGGTGATTTATTACAAGATTAAATAGAAAGTAAGTTTAATAGAGGCTCAGTTTTTTACAATGAATGTGAAAAAATGAGTAAAAATATCAAGGTCAGTCGTCATATAGATAGGTGTTGTTAAAGGGGGGAAGTTCTTGAAGATCAATCGGAGCTATAATAACGAAGGCATTGATTCTCGCTCTCTCAGCCAAGAAGAGTGGATCATACAGATTATGGATGTTTACCAAGATAAAGTAATAAGACTAGCATATACGTATGTTAAGGACCGAAAATTGGCAGAGGACTTAGCACAAGAAGTATTTGTGAAATGTTATATACATAAAGACAACTTTAGAAATGATTCCTCAGTTAAAACATGGGTATATGCCATTACTGTTAACTTGTGTAAAGATTATTTAAGAAGCGGTTGGAAAAAATACATCCATGTAATGGACCGGTTCGGAAAGTCGAGACCATCCTCTGTTCTAACGCCAGAACTTTCACTCGTTCAAAAAAGTGAACATGAGGCGTTAGCCGAACAAGTCTTAACCCTTCCTCTTAAATACCGAGAAGTTATTCTTTTTTTCTATTATAAAGAACTAACCGTATGCGAAATCAGCCAAATTTTAAATAAAAAAGAAACGACAATCAGAACATTATTGCAGCGTGGAAGAGAAATGTTGCGTCGAAAACTGGAGAAGAGTAGGTGAGATCATGGAAGATCCTTTCAAGCAGCTGCCTGAAATTTTGAACAACGGCCGTATGAGAACAATAACGTTTAAAGAGGAACATAGACAGAAAGTTCTTCAGAGAACAAGGGATCTCCACAAGCCTCCTGCACCAAAAAGCATTTGGTATCACTGGTTTCATCAAAGTTTAAGTTTGGCACTTGGCGTAGCGTTCATCTTTATATTCATACAGTTTGCCGAAAGCATGCCATTTCCGCTTCATGAGAAAAAAGAAGCTCAATCTATAGCAAAAATACCATATGCGAATCAAGCGATCTTAACAAAAGCTAGGCATGATATGCGAAACCATCACAAAATCTCAGGAGTGGTGGCCGATCAAAAGAAAGATATTCTTAACGTTTTCATCACGTTTCCGGAAAATCTTTCACAAGAGAAGCAAATATTTCTTACTGAATCATATTTAAAGGAAGTATCACATCTTACACTAAACGAACCTTACGAAGTGCAAAAGAATTTGGGAGAGCTATGGAACTATGTTAATGTAAAGGTCTATACAACAACAGAATCTGAAGATGACATGCTAAGGCAACTGATGCACGTTGAACAAAACTTTGAATGGCTTGGTTCTATCAACAAGCATGATGGAATATTGAAATGGGAACGTATCTCTGGATATAATTAAACAACCTGTTAAAAGGTTTTCATTGAAACAGCTAGAAAACAGATAGGAAACAAGCAAAAGCGGTGAAGAGAATGAAAAAAACACACATTAATTTTTTTACAGAAGTAGGAGCTCAAAAGCCTAATAGTATAAGAAATAAAGAAACGCCTTGTCCGTTTTGTCGTATTGATGAGCTAGAGGAAGTCTTAGATAAGCAAGATTCAATTATTCTAGTTAAAAATAAATATACCGTTCTAGATGGTGCCTTTCAAACTGTCTTGATTGAAACAGATGAATGTGAAGGGGAACTATCCAATTATAGTAAGGGTCATCTCTACAGCGTCCTACGATTTGGGCTAAAACATTGGCATAACATGTTGAACAGCGACAAATACAAGTCGGTGATGTTCTTTAAGAACCACGGTCCATTATCGGGTGGAACGATTCGCCATCCTCATATGCAGATCATTGGATTAAACGAGGTAGATTGTCTTCATGATTTTTCCGAAAACCAGTTTAAAGGATTGCCTATCCTAGAAAAAGAAGGGGTAAGGTTTACTGTATCAACTGAACCAAGAGTTGGTTTTTATGAACTGAATGTTATTTGGGAAAAAGACGCTGAACTTTCTTTATTCGCGGACTGTATTCAAGCAGGTGCACATTTTTTGCTGAATCATTTTCATAGAAGTTGCACAAGTTACAACCTTTTCTTTTATAAACAGAACGAAAAGACATATTGCAAGATCATGCCTCGTTTTGTAACGTCACCACTTTATATGGGCTACGGGGTACAGCAAGTAGCGAATAATATAGAAGGAATTGCTCAGAGCATTAAAGATATATATTTTAAAGCATAAGAAAAACCAGATCTTTCCTCAGATCTGGTTTTTTGCTTGATTAAATAGCGTTTCCATCGCAAAAATGATTAACGGGTGTGTTTCGTCCACTACTTTGTTGATCTCGAGTCGTTCTGTCCACTGATGCGCATCTTTTCCAAGTGGTCCAATGTTAATAACAGGAATATCTAGCTCTCTCATATCATCAAATGGAATATGATAGCGAGATCCTAGTAATGGGAAGTTACTCGTAAAAGATGAAAGATCACGAGAATCCCCGTGAAACCCAATATAACTCAAGTCCGATAAGCCGCTAAAATAATGGACATTAACGAGCTCGCTATTAAATGTGTTTTTTGCATGATTGACTACCTTGTCCGACGTAGCTTTAATGAGCGGGTGGTCGCTTGAACATACAGCAGGATAAAAAGGCGGTGTGTAGAACAAGACGATCATCGGAGAAATGTCTCTGCAAAGACTTGCTAGCTCAAATACATATTGTATCGTCAGCTCTCTTTCATCCGCATTTGGATTGTTCGTCTGAAGCATGTTCTCTCTGCGATCAAGTTCTTCTTGTCCATATTTAGTTACGGCGTGTTCATATAGTTCATTAAAGGTAAGTACTTTAATACTCTCTTTTTTCGGAGTGAATGGTACGATCTCAGCAACGTTTTTGCTTCTTTCAAAGAGCCGATCTTCTAATCTAAGCGCTGCGCTCTTTGCGCTACTTATTAACATTTCAGTAATATCCGATAACGATCGATTAAAAAGCATAAGGTTAAAGAGCGTTACAGCAGCGTGGGGAATCTGGACAGAGTAGTGATCTTTTAAATCTTTTTGAATTAAATTCGTTGGGACTGGAGTAGCCTCATCACGAAATTTCTCTACATAATCGACGTTCCATTCTAGTTCTCTCGTAATCTCAGCGGCCATCACATTCCCGTTCATACCTGCTAGTGGCTCGCCTACGTGAGTCTCCTTACCATAACAGAGAAAACCAGGTAGAATCTTCCCTGTTGAACCAGTATACATATAAGAAGTTGTATCTCCTGGATATTTTGTGAAACTAGGTTCTCCGTTTAAACATGTGATGTACTTTATATCATACTCCTCTTGAAGCTGCCGTAAGACGCTCACACCCGCAAGCATACCTTCAGAGTGTACTTCTTCATCTGGAACAGAAATCATGAGAACGTTTCCTTTGAAATGGCCGGTTGTCGCTTTTTCGATCATGGACATATGAAGAGCGACGCCAGCTTTCATATCCATGATGCCGCGGCCGAAAAGCCAATCTCCACTATTCAGATCATCCTGAACAAAAGAATGTAGCAGGTCTTTATTTTCAATGATTTTGTCAGTCAGTTCTTCTGGCCGGAAAGCGAGATGCTTCCATTCACCATAATCCTCAACTGAAACAACATCAAAATGACTGAGCAAAATAATGGTTTCTTTGATAGAAGGATCGTTCTGTACAAATGCGGTGATCAATTTTCGACCATCTGGAAGAGGATGATGGCGGATGTAATCAGGATGCTTCGTGAAATAGTCTAATGATGAAAGCGTATGGTGAAGGTGCTCGGCCATAAATAATTCTCCGTCATGATGGGTAATGCTGGGAATAGAAACGAGGTCTTTCAACAATTTCTTGTATCCTTCTTTTGTTTGCCACTTTAACATAGGTGTACCTCCTAGATGTATGCCTTTGTTACCTATACTCTTCTTTCCCTATAAATCCTTCTTTAAAAAGTTATTGGAATGTATTGACAGATTATTAACAGAAATGATATATGTGTATTATAACGAGTAGTACACATAGGACGAAAGGGGTGTTAGAATGATTTCTGTAAGTGATTTATCATATGCTTTTAAAATCGGTAAAAAAGAAAAAGAGAATATTGTACCTGTTCTTCATCATGTTGATCTACATGTAGCAGAAGGTGAAATCGTAGCGATCGTGGGCAGAAGCGGATCAGGAAAGTCGACGCTATTAAACTTGATTTCTGGTTTTATCCGGCCGCAAACAGGAGAGATTATCATCGATGGAAAACAAGTTAGCGGATTTTCTGAATCGAAGTGGGCTGAATTTAGACTAGAGCATCTAGGGTTTATTTTTCAAAGCTTTCAGCTGATTCCTAGTATGACAGCTTATGAAAATGTAGAGCTACCATTGGTACTAAAGGGAGTTAGTGAGAAAGATAGAGGAGAACAAACGATAAAGATGTTAAAGAGAGTTGGTCTAGAACAGTATCAAAGCCATTATCCTGGAGAGCTTTCGGGAGGTCAGCAGCAACGCGTGAGTATAGCACGGGCACTGATTCTGAATCCGCCACTTATCTTGGCAGATGAACCAACAGGAAGTCTTGATTCTGAGAATGAGAAAGAGCTATTAAACTTTATTAAAGAGTTAAATGAAAAAGACGGGATTACGTTTTTAATCATCACACACGATCATGAAGTAGCTTCTATCGCTCATCGAAAAGTCGAGATCAGAGACGGTTACTTGAGAGAAGGGAGCAAGCTTCATGAAGTTCAAAGATAAACATCGATTTGTAAGAAGCAATATGAAAAGAAACAAAACACGTGTATGGATGACAATCCTAGCATCTACGATGGGGTGTGCCTTTTTGATCATGCTCGCCTCAGTAGGATTTGCGATTCATAAGACTGCAGTTGATGATGTGATGAGTTATCGATTGATGAATGAGATTGAAATACAGAGTGAAAACGGTCCTTTGATTGAGGAAGACGTGAAAAAACTCCAAGATATTAAGAATGTTAAAGCGGTTAGCCGAAAGAAATATGTACCTGCGAATGAACTGTCACTTGGAGAATACACAGGGTATGCTGACGTAAGTAGCGCAAACATCCCTTCTGAGAGAAAAGCTGGATTGCAACTTGAAAAAGGTAGAATGCCTAAAGATAAAAATGAGATCGTCATCGGGTACCATTTTGCTCAAGAATTAAGAAAAGAGATGCCTGAAAACTTCACGGAAGGAATGAGTGAAGAAGAGGCACAAAAGAAAATGAAGAAATTAGCTTATGATGGAGATTTGTTAAATAAAACATTAACCTATCATATGAAGGTAGATAATCCGGAAATCAAAACAGAAACACAGATAAAAACGGTGAAAGTCATAGTTGTAGGTATTAAGAAGAAGCCTAATAAAGAATGGATAATAGACAGTTCGGTGCTGATTACGGATGATCTACATGGTGAAGTGATGCCTCTATTGAGTGAAATAGATCCTGAACTTAAGAACAGTGACGATTCTTATAGTTCTGTTAAAGTATATACGTCATCAGCCGAAGATGTTAAAGCAGTATCGGAAGAGATTAAAGATAAAGGTTATCTTACTTATTCTGTTGTAAGTGAACTTAAAGAACTGAACATCTATTTTACATTGTTTAAAGCAGGCTTGATATTTATCGGTGGTATTGCTGTGCTGATTGCTTCTATCGGAATATTTAATACGATGACGATGGCTGTAACGGAACGTTCGCAAGACATTGGTATCATGAAAGCAATTGGTGCTACACCAAAAACGATCAAACGCATCTTCCTTCTTGAGAGTGGATATATCGGATTATGGGGAGTGGGTTTAGGAACAATATTAGCCTATCTCATCAGCTATGGTGTCAATTTCGCGCTTCCTATCATCGTTGAACAGTTTCTGAACGAAAAACCACCTGAAGATTTTATTTTATCTTATATACCGTGGAGTCTGACTGTAATCGCCGTTACGATTTGTATGAGCGTAACTTTACTGTCTGGGTGGCGCCCTGCAGCAAAAGCTACCACAGTTGATGTACTAAAAGCATTAAGAAGAGATGTATAAGGGAGCATCAGCCGATGTAAAAATCGGCTGGTGTTTTTTTGTATAACTAATCAAAATGGATTAGCTATTATTAGAGGATAACTCTAAATCAAAATCGAAAGGGATATAACAGAGGAGTGAAGGAGCATATGAAACAAAACATTAGGAAACAAATTATAGCGCTCGGTGGCGGAGGCTTTTCCATGGAGCCGGAAAATAAACGATTAGATCGATATATTCTGAAGCAAAGTAAGGCGGATAAACCACGTGTTTGTTTTATTCCAACAGCAAGTGGAGATGCAGATGGATATATCGAACGATTTTATACAGCTTTTCAATCGGAAGACTGCCAGCCTACACATCTTTCTCTATTTTCACCACCTGAACATTTGGAGAATTTTGTAGAGCAGCAGGATATTTTTTATGTAGGTGGCGGCAATACAAAAAATCTCCTAGCGTTATGGAAAGAGTGGGGACTAGATGTTCTTTTAAAGAAAGCTTATGAAGAAGGAAAGATCTTAGCGGGACTCAGCGCGGGATCTTTATGCTGGTTTGAAGAAGGCGTAACTGATTCGTTCGGTCCACTCACTAAGCTGGATTGTTTAGGTTTACTAGCAGGAAGTCATTGTCCGCACTATGATGGAGAAACAGAGCGAAGACCTGCTTATCATAAACTCATAGTGAATGGACTGAAGGCGGGATATGCTGCAGATGATGGTGCGGGACTGCACTTTGTTAATGGAGAATTACATAGCGTTGTAAGTTCTAGAGAAAACGCGAAAGCCTATTTTGTAGAATTTGATGGAGAAAACGTGCACGAACGGGAGCTTGAGACACTTTTTTTAAAGTAAAGGTTTAAAGTTCTGATGATTAGGCGGAAAATATACTATTCGTTAATCATCAGGAGGTAAATCGCTTTGAAAAAATTAGGAACGGTTTTGTTGTACATGATGCTCTTACTATTACTCGCATCATGTGGAAACAAAGATAAAGAAAACGAACATAAAAATCATGATATGGAAGAGTCCAAAGCTCAATCTCAAGCTGCATCTAGTAAGGTGAAGGGCGGATCTTATATCGTAAATCTTGTTAATGCAAAAGGAGACAAAGCTGGAGAAGCAACGTTAACTCAAACAGGAGATGGCGTTAAGGTAGAAGTAAACGCGACTGGGGTAAAGCCAGGGAAACACGGCATTCATTTTCATGAAAATGCAAAGTGTACTCCACCAGACTTCAAGTCTGCAGGAGCACACTTTAATCCAACAGAAAAGAAGCATGGATTTCTTAATCCGAAAGGACCACACGTGGGAGATATTCAAAATGTGAAGGCTGATAAAAGCGGAGTCGTAAAAGACGAAGTACTATCTAACCTCGTGACACTTTCAGAAGCTAGTGCCAACTCACTTTTTGCCAACGGTGGTACATCGCTTGTTATCCACGACAAGGCTGATGACTATAAAACAGACCCTTCAGGTAATTCCGGCGATCGTGTTTTGTGTGGGGTTATTAAGAAGTAAGGCTATGCTCGTGGAGTATCGTTTCTGTAAGTACTTTCAAACAGATACCAAAAACCAAGCTGGCACCTCATCGTTTATTATTGATGAGGTGCCAGCTTTCCATTTAACTTTAACTTCCTGTGCTCGTAAATGCCTTGAGTCCTCTATTCCAAAACCAGTACGCAACGATACAAGAGACGATTGCGACAACGGGTGTTAAAAGAGCCAACCTCTCGTACCCTGAACCTTTGATAAAGTATGCCGCGGGATAGAACGCAGTAAACCCATAAGGAACAATCCACGTTAGAAAATGACGAATTCCTTTATGATAAATCGTTAAAGGATAACGAGCGAAGTCACTCAAATTAAAGATCGTCCAAACGATCGGTAGGCTGTCTACCATCCAAAACGACAATGTCGCAAAAAAGAGGTTAATCGCTACGAAGATGAATCCAGATGCGATAATCATGACAACAAGTAACAGCAATTCAAAAATACCCCATGAGATGCCTAAGTGTGGCATAGCTGTACTGATTACAATAATTCCGATGAACAGCTGTCCTAAACCATCTTGCTGCAGGCGGTCTGCAATAAAATGAAACAGAGGATTGATTGGTCTAATCAAGAGACGGTCGAACTTTCCAGGCCGTATATACTGCCATCCAAGTGTCCAAAGATTATCAAAGAAAATATGATGGATAGAGCGGCCAGTAGCAGCAATTCCGTAAATAAATAGAATTTCATAAAAAGTCCAACCGTTTAAAGCATGGATATGATCAAAAACAATTTTTACGAAGAAGATTCCTGCAAATTGCTGAAGCATAACGGATAGTACGCCAAGTAAAAAATCCATCCTGTACTCTAACATGACTTTGAAGTTTTGTTTGCAAAATAAATAATATAATTTTATGTACCGTGATAGCATAAGCGTAACCTCCTAACCTCCAAAAATAGTTACCTTTTTTATTGCGATTGACCATAACACTCGTAATAGAACAAAGAGTGACACCGCCCAAAAACTTTGTGAACCGAGCGCAAGCCAAACTTCTGTGCCTGAGAGGATGCCAGTGTAGATCGCAACTGGTACATACACCATCGCTTGGAATGGAAGAAAAAGACTTATCGTCTGAAACCACTCAGGAAATAGAATTAGTGGAACGAGTGCGCCAGAAAAAAAGGAGATAACCGCTTCTTTCATAACTTGAAGACCCCAAAGATTTATAGTCCAAAAAGCAAGTATCGCAATCAATAGATCAAAAAAAGTACCAATCCAAATTCCCATAAATGCGCTAAGTAAGAATAATAAACCACCTTGCCATGTGGTTGGCAGTGTGATATCCATAAAAATAAATGCAAGGATGCTAAGGGGCAGAGCACCACGTACAAAATGAATAACTTTGTCACCTATATCCATAGCTACCAAGCGAGTAATTAAGTTGTAAGGCCTCATCAGTTCAATCGCGACATTTCCGTCCTTGATCGTATGCGCCAGTTCTTGACCCACGCCTGAAACAAACATCTGTAAAAACATTGCAATGATAATATACGTGATCATTCCATCAAAAGGCAGTCCTTCTATTTCTGTACGACTGCTGTAAACGGCTTTCCAAAAGAAATAGATAACAAGCATCCGTAGTAAAATTGAGAAAGTATTAGCCCAAAACCATGCTGAATAGGCAGCGTGTACTTGCATTTGCACTCTAGCAAACTCAAAGTATTTCCTCATGCTGAACCTCCTTTTTCATTCCTCTTCCATAAATCTCTTCAACGATCGTTTCAATTTTTGCATCGGCAATGGTTAAATCAGCAACAGAATAATGGTTCATCATAGTATGGATGACTTCTGCGCCAGATATATTTTTATTGCTGAACGATAGTGAAACAAGATGAGGGTCTTCTTCGCTTCATGGAAGAACCTCTGTTGTGTCACTAATTTCTTCCGGTAAAACAAAAGATTCAGCAGCATCTTCTATTTCGAAATGAATAACACGCTTATCACCAAACTGCGATTTAATATCTTGAATAGACCCATCGTAGATCACACTTCCATCATCAATAATGATGATTCGCTGACAGATCTCTTCGATGTCCTGCATGTCATGAGTAGTAAGAAGCACAGTTGTACCGTATCTAGCGTTCATCTGTTTAATGAAAGCTCGAATTCGAACCTTTACGGCAACGTCCAATCCGATTGTAGGTTCATCCAAATAAACTACTTTTGGGCGGTGCAAAAAAGCGGCAGCAAGTTCACAGCGCATCTTTTGACCTAACGAAAGCTGCCTTACAGGGATTCCGAGGAGTGGCTCTAAATGAAGTACATCAACGAACTCTTTTAAAGTCTCCTCATATTGAGCTTGAGGAATCTCGTATATGTGTTTAAGAAGCTCATAGCTTTCTCTAACCGGAATGTCCCAGAATAATTGTGTACGCTGTCCGAATACAGCTCCAATATGACTTGCGTTTTGTTGTCTGTTTTCGTAAGGGATGATGCCATTTACTTTAACCTCACCTGAAGTTGGAGTGAGAATGCCTGTTAACATCTTAATGGTTGTAGATTTTCCGGCACCGTTCGCCCCAATGTATCCAACCATCTCTCCTGCTTTAATATGCATGTTAATCCTCTTAACCGCTTTTTTAGTTTCAAATTTTCTATGAAACAACGATTTTATAGCTCCTCTTAATCCAGGATCTCGTTTGGCAACTTTATAATGTTTTTCAAGATTTTTTACAACAATCATGTTAGATCTCCTTAAAAATGAACACAAAAAAACCACAGACAAATACCTGCGGATATGTGTGCATATGTAATTTTTTGCTCACCAAAAAAACACGCCAGGTTATAAATCAAAGGGATATGAAGTTAGTTTGATTGAATGATAGAAATCCACATGTTATCCTTCTCCTTTTTGAAAACGGTTGCACTCAGTATACCGAAAACAACAGAAAATGTAAAATATATCCTTGTTTTCAAATAGAAAACGCTAGTTTAACGAAATCAAGCTTTGGGAAAGTAGAGCTAATGTAGACGTTTTTATGAAAGGTTCTTTTCTAGAGCATTGTTGTTTTTGAGTTTACATCTTCGAAAAGTTGATTGAAGCGCAAGGTGGAGACTACTATGGGACGAGCGGTAAGTTCGAAATGTGGAAGTGGCTCGTCTAGCCCCGACAAGAAAAAGTTGAATGGGCTATGAAGGCGCATTTTGCCTTCTTGACCGTTTAACTTTTGACCTCGAGGGGCTAGCCACTGCATCTAGACAGGTGGAGACTCCTAATGGCGCAAAGTGGCAGGAGGCTCACTGCACGCCCCATGGAAAGCGAGTAACCTGGAGCGGAAATCAACTGCTTACTAGTACAACAGTGAATAGAAAAACAGCCTTATTAAATGAGAAAAAGGAGGACGAAATATGTACGATTACAATGGAGTTACAGATTCTTGGATGGCTTATTTAGGAAGATTACCAGATTTACTTCTCGCTATTTTAGTTTTATTAATTGGTTGGCTAATCGCCTCATTGGTTGCAAAAGCAGTAAAAAAAGCTTTACACAAAACAGATTTTGATAACAAAGTTGCTAGGTGGATGCAGCCTGATAACCATGAAGATCAGGTAGAACAAACGCGCGCTCGTAAGTATTCTTCTGAAGAAGTGATTAGTAAGGTTGTATTTTGGATTCTGATTGCAGTAGCCGTTGTCATGTTTCTGAACATGCTTAGTCTACCTTATGTTGCACAACCGATCTCAAATGCATTAGGTGTAATTGCTGCAGCGATCCCTAATTTACTAAAAGCAGCACTTATCGCGGCAGTTGCTTGGCTGATTGCATCAGGTTTATCGATCGTCGTAAGAAAGTTAGGTCAGAACACCAGATTTGAAAGTTTGTTACACCGTTGGAAATTGACTCGTGATCCTCTTCAATCTAACAAAGCAGTATTCTCTGCATCAAAAGCTATATTTTACCTCACATTGTTATTGTTCCTGCCGGCAGTATTATCTGCTTTAGGCATTGATGCCATTTCTGAACCATTAGAAGGCATGCTAACAGGTCTATTCGCATTCTTGCCTAAACTGCTCGGAGCAGCAATCATTCTTTTTGTAGGATGGCTAGTTGCTAAGATCGTTAAAGAGATCTTAGTTAACTTCTTAAAGAGCATTGGTACAGACCGTTTAGCTTCAAAACTCGGTGCCGAACGTGCACTAGACAAAACATCCCTTTCTCAAATCATTGGAACAATCGTATATGTTTTTATCTTAATTCCAGTTGTGATTTCAGCTTTAGAAACGCTTGATGTTAATGGTATTTCTGGACCTGCAATTGGTATGTTAGGTCAAATCATGGACATGGTTCCAAAGATAATTGTTGCGATTCTTTTAGTAGCTGTTGGATTATGGCTTGGAAAATGGGTGAAACAAACTGTTACCTCATTATTAGAACGAGTTGGATTCAATGGCATCTTTTATAAGATGGGGCTAGGATCACTTCATAAAACGAATCAAACGTTTACGATATCTGAGATCGTTGGATATGCAGCTCAAGTCGTTGTTGTGCTTTTGTTTACGATTGAGGCTCTTCAGCTCGTTAAGCTAGAGAGTTTAGTCAATATTTTATCTGTTGTTCTTGCATACATCCCTATGGTATTAACGGCTGTGTTGATATTAGGAATCGGTTTCTATGCTGGAGACCTTTTAAAACGTGTTGTTCAGAGTATGATCAAACAAAAAACAGAAGGAAAGCTGCTGGGCAACATCGCGAAATATACAATTATAACACTGGCCTTCTTCATGGCTCTTGATCAGCTTGGAGTAGCGAAAACGATTGTAAATGCTGCATTTATTCTCATTTTAGGCGGATTTACGATTGCGTTTGGTCTAGCCTTTGGACTTGGTGGTCGTGAAGCGGCTGGACGTACTCTTAATAAGTGGAGCCGAAAGATGGAAGAGACAACGATTCAAAGTCCAGACCCAGCAGAATGGAAAGACAAGACGCGTTTAAAGGATTTCCGTACAGACTCATCTAAGCCGGAAAGCAATCTTATAGATGTAGATATAAATAAACCCCATACAATCGAAAAAGATCGCCAGTTTGATCATTTAAACACACCTAGTGATGAATTCGGGATAAACAATAATCCAAAACGAAATGATTAAATAAAACAATAGAATGAAACCGGCTCATAGAGGTGAAACTATCCCTTTATGAGTCGTTTTTAATCAGAATGTCATGCAGATAATAAAGAGGAAAGGAGTTAAAGAGAATGCTAATTGCCGCCTTTTGGGGAGGAATAGCAGGTTCAGCCGTACTATTAGGGTGTTTTACAGCCCTCGCTTTTCGAATTCCTAAAAAATGGACAGCCTGGATTATGGCTTTTGGAACGGGGATATTAATAGGTGCCGTTTCTTTTGAACTCTTAATTGAGGCAGTAGAGCAGAGTGATTTAATGGTTACATCTGCTGGCTTTATTTTCGGTGCAGCTCTTTTTACCGGCATCAATAGTTTTCTTTCTAAAAAAGGTGGCCATGAAAGGAAGAAATCAGGCGATAAGAAAACAAAGGGGGTAGGCATGGCAATCTTTCTTGGAACTTTGTTAGATGCCATTCCAGAATCCGTATTAATTGGTGCGAGCCTGATCGATCACAGCAAAGTAAGCTGGCTCCTTGTAGTGGCCATTTTCTTAAGTAACTTTCCTGAAGGGCTATCAAGTTCGATCGGATTGTTAAGAGAAGGTTTTTCCCGCCGTAAAATTCTTGGGATGTGGGTATCTGTTTTCGTTATCTCTGCACTCGCAGCACTAATCGGTTATGTGATCCTAGTAAATGCAACTGTATCCTCACTTTCTTTGATTGGCGCATTTGCTGGTGGTGCCATCATGGCGATGGTAGCGTCTACCATGCTGCCTGAAGCCCATGAAGATGCTGGAGTAGCTGTTGGTTTTATCACTTCCTTAGGACTTTTATGTTCGTTACTTCTGACTCACTTATCATAAAACCTAACTAATAAAAGTTGATAAACAAAAAAGCTGCCAAAAGTAAGTATCCTTACTTTTGAACAGCTTTATGATGATTAAAGCTTGAACCAGCCTCTAGATTCTAAATCTTCAGAGTTTCTCTTCTTGCGCTTCTTTTTCTTCCAATGATCGTGTGTTGAGGAAGATTCTTTGCACCAGCTAGAAGAAGATGAAGATTCTTTTTTGCACCACAGTACAGAAGAACTGGAGGAAGAGGATGAAGATTCAGGTTTACACCATATGATGGATGAACTTGAAGAAGATTCTTTCTTACACTCTACTTTACATTCTACTTTACATTCTTTTTTGCATTCTTCTTTCTTCTTACCGCATGGATTCTCTTTCTTACAACATAAGATTCTGCAATTGCTGCTTTCGTCGTCGCCGATCTCGCCTGCTTGAGAAATAAAGTTGATAGAGCCGATTGCGATGATTACTAGTTCATCATCTTCTACCACCTGGATGGATGTACGGTTAACGCGAGTAAGGACACCTTCTACCTGGCCGTCATCGTCACTTCCATCATTTACTCTTACTTTGCAATTGATTAATTTTCGTAAGATACTTTGGAAAGTATCATTACAAACTTTCTTTCTTTCTGTGTTGCAACAGCTTCTGTCTGTAGCTACCGAAACGGATCTTACGTTATTTAAAGGAAAATAAAGAACCTCTCTGTCATCTGTCTTGATTGCGATAAAATCTCTTCCAACACAGACAAGTTTGCCAGACTCTTCTACATCTTCCCCTGCTCTGACTGTAACATGCTTACATAATAAATTAGCAAGCTCTCGAGGTGAGAGTTTGTTTTTACAATTCAAAATATTGCCTCCTGGTAATGGTATTGACTATTTCTTGTCCATGCATTATATGTAACGAGGTTTGAAATGGCATGTGACACTTGTCTATAATTATGATAATTAAACGTATTTTTTTGTTTTTATTTGTTTTAGCTAAAAGTAAAGTTAGATTTCACCTCAACCCATTTTTTGTATATAATGGGTGAAAAGAAGAAAAGAGGAGGGGTTGTAATGAACGGGACACGAAACAAAAATACTCATTCCATTACAATCCGTCTTATTAATCGAAAGAACAAATGACATATTTATTGTCATTTGTTCTTTTTTTGTACTCATTTTCTTTATGTGTATGAAGAAGGAGGAAAAGCAGATGCGGTATAAACGAGTATTAATTAAATTGAGTGGTGGGGCTTTGGCTGGCCAACAAGGATCAGGTTTTGATCATCTTTCTTTAAACCATATTGCAAAAGAAGTTTTGTCCGTTTTAGAAAAAGGTATTGAAGTGGCTATCGTGGTAGGCGGAGGAAATATTTTCAGGGGGAACTTAGCTGAATATTGGGGAATTGAAAGGGTAGAAGCTGACCAGATCGGAACGCTAGGTACAGTCATCAATAGCTTGATGTTAAGAGGGGTCCTGAAAAGTAAAATAGACCAAGAAGTAAGAGTCATGAGTTCTGTTCCGATTAGCGCTGTTGCAGAACCATATATTCGGTTAAGAGCAGTACATCACTTGAACAAAGGATATGTAGTCATCTTTGCTGGCGGAAATGGTCAACCATATGTTACGACCGACTATCCAGCAGTTCAAAGAGCGCTAGAGATGAACTGTGATGCTATACTCTGTGCGAAGCAGGGTGTTGACGGTGTATATGACAGCGATCCTAACCGTTTCAAACAAGCAAGAAAATATGCTACTTTGCATTACGATGAGGCTATCAGGAATAATTTAAAAGTGATGGATCAATCTGCTCTAATCCTCGCTCGTGATCATGGATTGCCGATTCATCTCTTTGATTTTAATCAAGAGGGATCGTTTCTTAAAATCTGTAACGGTGAAGATGTAGGTACATTCATCAGTCACAATATAGAAACAGCTCTCGTATAAATACGTTTTAAAAGCTAATTTTCGCATACTTCAATGTTGCTCTTGAAAGTTAGTTGATTTCCGTTACAGATGCTCCCTTTCCACGGGGCGAACGGTGAGCCTCCTGCCGCTTTGCGCCGTTAGGAGTCTCCACCTGACCGCTCGTCCCGTAGGAGTCTCGCATCTTTCACTCCAATCAACTTATCAATGAAGTAACCAAAGCTTCTATAAGCAACAATCCTTTAGTAAAGAAATTTTATAAAGATTCATTTCGCATACATTGTTGCTCTTTGAAAGTAGTTGATTTCCGTTGCAGATGCTCGCTTTCCGCGGGGCAGGCCGTGAGCCACATTCGTATGGTTCCGTATAAGTGTCTCACCTGCCCTCCTGTCCTAGCCGAGAGTCTCGCACTTCCACTTGAATCAACTTATCAATGAAGTAAAAAGCAAAAGATATGATAAGCATCAACCTTTTAGGAAAAACTTTTTCAAATAACTGTTTTGGTTTACGAAAAGATTCTAATGGGGGCACTTTAATCAACTGTCTTTCGTAATTATCAAAAGCATTCCTGTCATGGGCTGGGATGCTTTTTTGTATATAATCACTCACCTCATCTCATATTAAGAAGTAGAAAAGAGGTGTGAGACGTTATGATGAAATGGTTAAAAAAGAAGCCGAAAGAGCAGAGCCACACGATTGATCTTTCTGATAATACATATACCGATATTAGAGAACTAGTGGATAATGCCAAGGAGTCTGCTGATTTTATCCATTATCCTCAAAAGACGGTTTATCACAATATTTTTATTTCTTATTATAAGGCGATGATTGATGGAGAACTGCTTCATCGAGATCTGCTTCCTTATTTAATACACAGCAAAGATTTTAAGAACATCAAAGATTTAAAAGATATTTTGCCGATCGAGAGCGTTACGATAACCAATGATATAAAAGAGATTCAAAATAAGCTGTTACGTGGATTTATTGTCGTTCAACTCGGTGAATACGACGAAGAATGTGCTGTCATCCGTGCAGAGAACTTTGCGACGAACCGCCCAGTATCTGTTTCTGAAATTGAATTCTCTGTTATTGGACCGAAAGAAGCTTTTATTGAGAACTTAGATAGCAACCTCTATTTAATTCGAAGAAGGTTACCTGTTCCTGAACTTCGTTTTAAAGAAGTAATACTCGGAAAGTTCTCTAAAACACGCGTTATAATCGCCTATTTAGAAGGTGTTGCTGAAAAAGAAAACCTGAATACCGTGATGCAGAGAATAAAGGATATTGAGTTAGAAGTCATTCCGGATAGCTCCTATTTGGAGCAAATTATTTCGGATAATACGAAGTCAGTGTTTCCGCAGTTAATAACAACCGAACGACCTGATAGGGTTGTGTCCATGTTGAATTATGGTCAAATTGCCATTCTCTCAGAAGGCTCACCTCAAGCTCTCCTAGGACCTACTGGTATCACGGAATATTTTGCATCACCAGAAGATTATTATCTATCATGGCTCCTAGGTTCACTGTTCCGGTTTATCCGTTTTATTTCTGTAATTTTCTCAACCTTTGCAACACCGCTTTATGTTGCCGTTCTTACTTACCACTATCAGATGATTCCCAAAGATCTACTGGCGCCATTAATTTCGTCACGAGTAAACATTCCATTTCCACCTATATTAGAGGTGTTGTTCTTAGAATTGACAATTGAACTGTTGAGGGAAGCAGGAGCTCGTCTTCCTACGAAAGTTGGTCAAACGCTCGGGATCGTTGGAGGTATCGTAATCGGTCAAGCGTCTGTAGAAGCGGGGTTAACAAGTAATATTCTTTTAATTATCGTATCACTTTCTGCCCTAGCATCGTTTACAACACCCATTTATAAAATGGCCAATACGATTCGAATCCTTCGTTTTCCATTCATCTTTTTTGCGGCACTTTGGGGAGGAGTAGGTATCGTACTTGCTATGTCATTTATTTTAGTTCATCTTTTGCGACTTGAATCATTAGGAAGGCCATACTTACAACCGATCTACCCACCACGTCTATTAGATATGACAGATACGATTTTTCGACTTCCATACAATCGATTATTAAAGCGTCCCATCTCATTAGGTACTAAGCTGCCATCTAAAGATAAGGTTAAAGAAATGAGAAAGAAAAAGGATATCGACGAATGAAAAAAATTTATAGACTGTTTATCCTTTCACTTATCTTTATATTGGCAGGCTGTGTGCCTAAAGAGATCATCGATGAAGTACAGCTCATACATGCTATTGGTTTTGATAAAAAGCCCGATGAAAGTATCCAAGGCACGATCACTTATCCCGTGTTTAACATGGATGGAAATGTTCGAGTTGAAACATTAACAGCAGTCTCTCATACGAGCCGGTTTATTCGGTCTAAACTCAATACACAATCACCTAAAACACTCACGACTGGACAGCTGCGTGTGGTTCTTTTCAATGATCGTTTTGCCGAAAAAGGAATATTGGAGATCGTGAATTCACTTTATCGAGATCCTAATGTAGGAAATCGGCTTTTTTTGACTGTTGTAAATGGTAACACAAATGAACTTTTGACTAAGAAGTATACAGCCTCTGCTCTTCCATCCATGTATTTAGCAGATTTGCTCGATCAGAATATAAAGAGTGAGAATTTACCAAAAACGAATTTGCATGTATTTCTTTATAGCTATTATGGAGAAGGAATCGATCCATTCTTACCAATCGTAAAAACTCATGAAAAATCGATTCAGCTAGAAGGAATAGCTCTTTTTAAAGGAGACGAATATGTAGGAAAGTTAAATCATCGTCAATCCTTTCCGTTTAAAGTTCTTCTGGACGGCTCCAAGTCAGGTAACTATGAGGTGGAGATAAAAAAAGAAAAAAGGAAAGGTCATGCTGTTATTCGAAACATAAAAGGCACAACAACCTACAAACTTAAAAAAGTGAATGGTATCCCACAATTTCATATAAAGATGAAGATTCTTGGTGAGATTCATGAGTATCCACATTGGTTGAACCTTGAGCAACCAGCTAACATTGCTCTTATTGAAAAGACGTTGACAAAACAATTACAACGAGAAGCGCAAGGGGTCGTTAAAAAGTTCCAAAAATTAAAAGTAGATCCCCTTGGGTTAGGAGATCAAGTGAGAAGACGTGAAAAAGGTTGGGACTATAAAGTTTTTCAGAAACAATATCCCTCCATGAAAATTAATGTATCAACTGAAGTAGAAATAGTAGAATCTGGAGTTATCGAATAGTCTATCTGAGCAGCTTTTCATTTGTTATGAACAGCTGCTTCTTTGTATTCTCATTTCTGCGGACAAAAAAAACAATCAATCACGAATAAATATATGGTTATTCCTTTATAGGATAACGAGTTAAAGGGGGCAATTGATTTGAAGACAACAGATGAGAAAATCAAAATTCGTAATCATTGGTTCAAAATTATTTTAATTAGTCTAATATCTCTAGTATTTATGTACAAGTTAGTGATTACTGAATTTACATTTCATTTTTCTGATTTGCTTGCATTCCTTGTAGGTGTTTTTGCGATAGGAATCTGCAGTATGTTTTATGTGAAAGTAAATGAAGCACTCATGGCTTTTGTATCTGCTGGGAAGTCGGTTATGCCGATAGCTAACCAAAGTAAGATTGAGTCAGAAACACAAGAAGAGAGCATCGAAGAAGTTTACATACAAGATGAAGAGGTCACATTAACAGAATCTGAAGAAGAAGAGCTTGTTCGTGAATTATTATCTCAAGAAGAGCAGATTAAGCGAATGAAACAAGTTCAGAATGAGGTTAAGAACCGTTTAGTAACCGAAGACCTTCATGAAGAAGATAAAAAAGATTACATAGACTATTTGCTGCAAAAAGAAAAAGAGATCATGTTAGCAAAACAAGAGATAATCCGTATCACTACTTTACTAGAACCTCTAGAAAAGCAAGAGCAGGAAGATGTTGAAGAAGAGTTACAACAAGAATATGTCGAAGAAGAATACATAGATGAAGAAGCTGCTCAGACTGGAAACGCGAAAGATATTGTGCAGTTATTAGGGAAAGAGTTCGTGTTGAATGCTAGTTTAGAGCAATTCAATCACAAGATGAGAGAAATTCAACACTCCATCACGATCGAAACTGCCAATCAACTTAAAGAAGAAGGACTCATTGATGCATATTTCAACGTCACGCGTAAAGGCCTTAAAGAGTTTAGACGTGCTGCAAGGAAATTCAGTTATGGTGATGGAGTAAAATTCCTATCTAAAGTCGTGCAGCGAGGAAACCGATAATTTCATATTAAAGCTATACATATTAAAGCTAATAGATGCGAGAAATACGCTGTTCTATTAGCTTTTTTTAATTTTTATAAGAGATTTCATTTTATTGTCATTCTTAATTTTTGTTACTTTCAAAATCCCTGATACAATAAGCATAGATTGTTGTGAAGGAGCTTTGTTTTATGTTTTTTGTCGCTAAAGCCATGCTATATGTATGTTTTTCGTTATTGATGGGTGCTTTTATCTTATACACAGTTCCACGGACAAGTCGTCCGGAAATTTATATTACGAAAAAACTCATCTTAATTTTAATTGCTATAATACCTTTGTTTGGTATTGGTGAGCTTGTTAGACTTACGATGCATCTTGGAGAAGATTTCGGATATTGGTTAACGTTTCAGAACATCGTTTTTAGTTTTGAAGTAGGAAAGGGTTGGCTTTTCTTAACCGGGATCTCCGTGTTATTGTTTTTCATGGTTCTATTTAATGATATAAAAGAAGATCGATTCTTTGCCGGATTAGCTGTCTTCTTGATAGGGGGAATGGGAGTTTCCGTTGGTTATGCGAGTCATGCTGCAAGTTTAGAATCGTTAGGTTTCTTAGCCCACTCCCTACACTTTATAGCTGTGATCACTTGGTCTGGCGTACTACTCGTAAGCGGATATTTCAGCAGAGGCGAAGGACCAAACTTGTCATTCTATAAATGGTTCACGCCATTGGCAGTTGTCTGTTTAGCAACCGTGATCGGTGCTGGATTGTGGTTGATGAACTATATTGTTCCTGAATATGTGAACAGTTACTTGTTGGACTATGGCCAAGCACTGTTGATCAAACACATTCTATTGTTTATTATCGTTTTTTATAGTCTTATAAACGGGATATGGCTAAAAAAGAGATTAAATCAAGGAATGAGTGGATTATCACTTAAAAAATGGATGAAAGCAGAAGGTATATTATTGTTTTCTGCGTTTGTAGCAACAGCGTTGATGACTCAGCAAACACCACCTCATGATGTAGCGGATACGTTAAAGATGGAGGATCCTTCTAAGCTGTTTACTTTTTCCACTGGTTTAATCCCAGGTGATAACCCAATGCTGTCATTCAGCTTCTCGTTGATGAGTCTTGTTTGGCTAGCATTAGCTGTAGTACTTGTATTATCTATTTTTGCCACGATAAAACGAAACAAAAGCATGATACTTGCAGTAGTCGCTTCTTTCTTAGCAGCGAGCGCGATTTATATAGCCGTCATGTCTTCAGTCTCACTATAAGAACTTTAGTAAATAATAGGGGGGAATTTTATCATGGATGATAAATTAAAACTACAGATGGAAGGTTTAATAGAGAAATATGCTGAGCTTCTTGTAGGAACTTCAGATCCCAAGCATGTAGAAATGGTAAAAACGTATGCTCTCTATTCGTTCATTGCAAAAAGTATGCCGCCATTAGTAAAGCACTGGAACGAAGAATCCCCGGAAGCAAAGGAAGCGATGAAGAATATCGTTCATGAGATTAAAGAATTGAACGAAAAGCACCGAAACGAACAGAAATAAATAACATGTAACATGAGGCAGTCATATAGACTGTCTTTTTTATTGCTAGCTATTCTTTTTGTGAATTGTACCGTCACTTACATGAAAATATTTTTAATATTGCAAAATCGACAATATTCGCAAAAAAAATGATATATTTAAAGCGGTTACATCATAGAAAGAATTTAACCAATCTTATTTTATATTTTAAGGGTATTAGGGGGTAATTGGATTGGAACAACTTATGCGCAATTTTTTCTTATTTCTTGCTAAAAATAAATCGTTAACCAACCTTGCTAAAAGATACGGTCTACGTTTCGGAGCTGGTCGTTTTGTGGCAGGTGCAACACTGGATAGTTCTATTTCTGCTATCAAACGTTTGAATGAAAAAGGAATGCCAGTTACGATTGACCATCTAGGTGAGTTTGTTGATAACGAACGCGAAGCTGCCGAGATGACTCAGCATTGTATAGATGCAATTAAAGCTATCAGTAAAGAAAAGCTGGATTCTCAGCTTTCTCTTAAAATGACTTCTATGGGGCTAGACATTAGTGACGAACTCGTGTTGAGCAACATGAGAAAGATCATGGATGCAGCCACGAAACATAATGTTTTCATTACGATTGATATGGAAGACTATTCTCGTTGTGAAAAAACGCTTAAAATCTTTAAGATGCTAAAAAGCGAATATGATAACATCTCGACTGTTATCCAAGCATATTTATATCGTTCACTAGAAGATGTTCAAACGTTGGATGAATATCACCCGAACCTTCGACTAGTTAAAGGTGCTTACAAAGAGCCTCAGACTGTAGCATACCCGGAAAAGAGCGATGTAGATAATAACTTTAAAAAGTTGATTGAAACTCATCTTTTGAACGGAAACTATACCGCGATTGCAACACACGATGATGAGATTATCCAGTATACAAAAGACTTGGTTGAAAAACACAATATTCCATATGATCAATTTGAGTTTCAGATGTTGTACGGAATTCGTGTAGAGCGACAAGACCAACTGATGCAAGAAGGCTACAAGATGCGTATCTATGTTCCATACGGAAACGACTGGTATGGTTACTTTATGAGACGACTTGCAGAACGTCCTGCAAACGTTGTGTTCGTGTTAAAAGGTGTGTTTGGAAAATAAAGAGTAGTAAGCAAGAGGAGTCTGTGTTTAAACACAGGCTCCTCTTTTTAATAGGCTGTTTTCTAAAAGATTGTTGCTCATTCCTTCTTTGATTGTTGATTGTAGTGGAAGGTGCGAGCATCTGGAACGGGAATCAACTACTTTCAAAAACAACAAAGTTATACGAAGTACTTTGGCGACGATCCTCTAGATAAACGATAGGCAACCTTCCTGCATAAGATAGAAACAAAAGTTTGATAAAAGAAAAACCCTCAACTATTGCTAAAATTCAGAATATATTTTATATTAGATGTAGGGTAACAAATTTTTTTATGGATAAAAAATGAATGAGTATTCATTCAATAAAGGAGGAAGACCATCTTGTCTCGTGAAATCCGTAAAGCAGCCGTACTGGGTTCTGGTGTAATGGGATCAGGCATAGCCGCTCATCTAGCAAACGTCGGAATACCAACATTACTATTGGATATTGTACCGCCTTCTTTAAGTGAAGAGGAAAAAGCAAAAGGGATCACTGAAGATCAACCTGCATTTCGCAACAAATTCACTTTATCTGCCACACAAAAACTATTGAAGCAAAAGCCGGCTCCACTTGCCGTGAAAGAAAATCTTGAATTAATCTCAATCGGTAACCTTACCGATGATCTAGAAAAATTAAAAGAGGTAGACTGGATCATTGAGGTAGTTGTTGAACGCCTAGATGTGAAGCAAAAGCTTTTCGAAAAAGTAGATCAGTATAGAAAACCAGGAAGCATCATAACGTCTAACACATCAGGCATCTCAATTCGTGCTATGGCTGAAGGACGTTCTGAAGATTTTAAAGCAAACTTCTTAGGTACGCACTTTTTCAATCCACCAAGATACTTAAAGCTTCTTGAAATCATCCCAACAGAGGATACAAAACCAGAAGTTGTTCAATTCATGCGCAACTTTGGTGAGAACGTACTTGGTAAAGGTGTAGTTGAAGCGAAAGATACGCCTAACTTTATCGCGAATCGCATCGGAACATATGGATTGATGATTACGATGCAAGAGATGATAAAACAAGGATACAGTGTCGGTGAAGTCGACTCTGTTACGGGTCCGTTAATCGGCCGTCCAAAATCTGCAACGTTTAGAACTCTTGATGTTGTCGGATTAGATACGTTCCTACATGTAGCGAAAAATGTTTATGAGCAAGTAGATGGAAAAGAAAAAGAAGTGTTTGAAATTCCTGATTTCTTGAACGAGATGGTGGACAAAGGGTGGACGGGAAGCAAGACAGGTCAAGGTTTCTACCTTAAACAAAAGAGTAAAGCAGGTAGTGAAATTTTAGAGCTCGATCCTGCTACTTTGGAATATAAACCGCGCTCCAAGATGAAGACAGCTACACTCGAAGCTGCAAAACAAATGAAAACAACAAACCAAAAAGTGAAAGCGCTTTTATATAGTGATGACCGTGCAGGTAAATTGTTATGGGACATCATTAAACCGGTACTGCTTTATTCAGCGGAAAAATGTTATGAAATCGCTGATGACCTTGTCGCGATCGATCAAGCGATGAAATGGGGATTCGGATGGGAGCATGGTCCGTTTGAAATTTGGGATGCGATTGGCGTACCTGAGTCAGTAGAGCGAATGAAAGCTGAAGGAGAGACAATTCCTGGCTGGGTAGAAGAACTTCTTCAATCTGAAAAGAACTCTTTCTACACTAAAACAGAGGGTGATCGTTCTTATTATCACCACGGTAGATATCTTCCTGTGGAAGAGAACAAAAAAGTTGTTCATTTAAGCCGTTTAAAAGAAAAAGGTAATGTGATCACAAAGAATGGCGGAGCAACACTGATCGATCTTGGTGATGATGTTGCGGGTCTAGAGTTCAATTCACCAAATAATGCGATCGGACCTGAAATTATTATGATGCTTCATCAGGCGATCGACGAAGTAGAAAAGAACTATAAAGGCCTTGTGATCGGTAACCAAGGTAAGAACTTCTGTGTTGGTGCCAACTTGATGCTTATTCTTATGGAAGCGCAAGATGATAATTTCTTTGAACTCGATATGATGGTTCGTCAATTTCAGCAAGCGATGGCAAGAGTGCGCTATAGTGCAAAACCTGTCGTTGCGGCTAACTTCGGAATGACGCTAGGTGGAGGAGTTGAAGTATCACTTCCTGCAGCTAGACTTCAGATGTCATCTGAAACATACATGGGACTTGTTGAGACAGGAGTCGGGTTAATTCCAGGCGGAGGCGGAAACAAAGAGCTATATCTTCGTTTATTAGAACAGCTGCCAGAAGGGGCTAAGGGAGATCTGCAAAAAGTTGCAAACCAAGCTTTTGAAACGATTGCGATGGCTAAAGTTTCAACTTCAGCTCAAGAAGCACGCAAGCTAGGGTTCTTACGAAAAGAAGACAGCATCTCAGTAAACGGTGACCACCTGTTACATGATGCAAAAACACAAGTCCTTGCATTAGAGGGGATTGGCTATACACCACCAGTTAGAAAGAAGATTCCTGTAGTAGGTGAGGCAGGATACGCAACACTTGCTTTAGGAGCACAGACGATGCACTTCAGCCAATATATTTCGGAGCACGATTTAAAGATCGCGAACAAACTAGCTTTTGTTTTAGCTGGAGGAAGAGTGCCAGAAGGAACAATGGTAGACGAACAATACTTACTAGATTTGGAGAGAGAAGCGTTCCTAAGTCTTGCTGGAGAACCGAAGAGTCAGGCAAGAATGCAGCACATGCTTGTTAAAGGCAAGCCGCTAAGAAACTAAGGGGGGAAGAACTCAATGTTAAAAGAGGCAGTAATAGTAGCAGGTGCTAGGACAGCGGTTGGTAAAGCGAAAAAAGGTTCTTTTGCACATATGAGACCAGACGAACTAGCAGCGGTAACCATCAAAGAAACGTTGAAGCGTGCAGGTGATTATAACGGAGAGATTGATGATTTGATCATCGGATGTGCCGTACCTGAAGCAGAACAAGGTATGAACATGGCTCGTCTGATCGGCGCTAGAGCTGGATTACCTGAAACGGTTCCTGCGATTACGATCAATCGTTTTTGTTCATCGGGTCTGCAGAGTATTGCATATGGTGCAGAAAAAATCATGCTTGGTGCGGCGGAAGCGATTCTTGCAGGTGGAGCTGAATCCATGAGTCTTGTTCCTGTAGTAGGTCATGTCGTAAAGCCAAACCCTTACTTAGTTGAAACAGTGCCGCAATATTATATGGGCATGGGTCATACAGCGGAAGAAGTAGCGAGACGTTTTGGCATCTCAAGACAAGATCAAGATGAATTTGCTGTACGAAGTCATCAAAAAGCAGCGGCAGCGATTAAAGACGGTAAGTTTAACGACGAGATCGTTCCTGTACATGTTATGAAACGCTGGTTAGATGAGCAATCAAAGCTAGTTGAAAAAGAGATTGCTGTTTCCGTTGATGAAGGTGTCCGTGCTGGAACAACTGTTGATGTACTTAGTAAGCTTCGTCCGGCATTCACGCCGACTGGTTCTGTAACAGCTGGGAATTCCTCACAAACAAGTGATGGCGCTGCGACGGTTCTTGTTATGAACAGAGAAAAAGCAGAAGCAGAAGGTTTAACGCCTTTATTAAAATTCCGTTCTTTTGCAGTGGCTGGGGTAGCTCCAGATATTATGGGAGTAGGTCCAGTAGCAGCTATTCCAAAGGCATTGAAAATGGCTGGGTTGGAACTTTCAGACATCGGATTGTTTGAGTTGAATGAGGCATTTGCTTCTCAAAGCGTTCAAGTCATTCGGGAACTGAATCTTCCAGAAGACAAAGTAAACGTGAATGGCGGTGCGATCGCACTCGGCCACCCACTAGGTTGCTCAGGAACAAAACTCACACTAACGCTCTTACATGAGATGAAGCGACGCAACGAACAGTTTGGTGTTGTAACGATGTGTATTGGCGGTGGAATGGGAGCAGCTGGCGTATTCGAACTAGTAGGATAACAAGGAGGAGAAAACATGTCTAATACAGCAGAAAAACAAATTATTGGTGGAAGCTTTTTAATTGAAGACATTTCGGCAGCAGATATTTATACACCAGAGGATTTTTCTGAAGAACATTTGATGATCGCGAAGACTACGGAAGATTTTGTTGTGAAAGAAGTTGTACCTCAGCTTGAAAAGATGGAAGATCATGATTTTACCGTTTCACGAAAATTATTAACAAAAGCTGGAGAACTAGGTCTACTAGGTGCGGATGTACCTGAAGAATATGGTGGCTTAGGTCTAGATAAGATTTCTTCTTCACTCATCACTGAAAAGTTCGCACGCGGACGCGGCTTCTCGATCAGTTATGGAGCACACGTAGGAATCGGATCACTACCAATCGTTCTTTTCGGAAACGAAGAACAAAAGAAAAAGTACTTACCTGAACTTGCAACAGGTGAAAAAATTGCAGCTTACGCATTAACTGAGCCGGGTTCTGGATCTGATGCTCTTGGCGCAAGAACGACAGCAAAGCTTAATGCTGAAGGCACTCACTACGTATTGAATGGTGAGAAGCAGTGGATCACGAACTCTGCATTCGCTGACGTTTTTGTAGTATACGCAAAGATCGATGGTGAACAGTTTACAGCATTCATCGTTGAAAGAGATTATAAAGGCGTTTCCACAGGACCAGAAGAAAAGAAGATGGGAATTAAGAGCTCATCAACGCGTACTCTGATCCTAGAAGATGTAGAAGTACCAAAGGAAAATCTGTTATGGGAAGCAGGAAAAGGGCATCTGATCGCCTTTAACATCTTAAACATCGGTCGTTACAAGCTTGCGTTAGGATGTGTAGGAGCTGCCAAAAGAGCGTTTGAAGTATCTGTAAAATACGCAAACGAACGTCAACAGTTCAAGCGTAAGATCAGTTCTTTTAGCCTAATTCAAGAAAAGCTTGCGAACATGGCTGTTCAAACGTATGCAGCTGAGAGTTCTGTGTATCGTACGGTAGGTCTTTTTGAAAATCGTCTAGGAGCTTTGTCTGAAGAAAAGCAAAAAGACGGACGTGAATTAGCGAAAGCAATCGCAGAGTACGCGATCGAATGTTCACTGAACAAAGTATCAGCTTCAGAAGTGTTGGATTATGTAGTAGATGAAGGCGTTCAAATTCATGGTGGATACGGCTTCATGTCTGAATATGAGATTGAAGGTGCATACCGTGATTCTCGTATCAACCGAATCTTTGAAGGAACGAACGAGATCAACCGTTTGTTAGTACCTGGAACGCTTGTGAAAAAAGCGATGAAGAACGAGCTTCCGCTTATTCAAAAAGCAACTCAGCTTCAACAAGAGCTTATGATGTTAATGCCTGTTGAAGTAGGTACGGAAAGCTTGGATCAGGAAAAATACCTTGTTTCTATGGCTAAGAAAATTTTCTTGATGACAGCTGGATTAGCGGTTCAAAAGTTCGGGCCGAAGTTAGAGCAAGAGCAAGAAGTATTATCAAACTTAGCAGACATTATCAGTGAAGTGTACAACATGGAATCTGTTCTACTACGTACTGAAAAAGCAATCGAAAGATCTGGAGCTGAAAAGGCAAAACAAAAACTGTTATACACAGAGGTGTATTGTCAAGAAGCATTCAACCGCATTGAAGCTCATGCTAAAGAATCCATCATTGCTGTTGAAGAAGGCGACATGCTCCGCATGATGCTGTCCGCATTAAAGAAACTAACGCGCCACACACCAATTAATGTGATTAAGAAGAAGCGTGAACTTGCAGTTCAGCTTCTTGAAGAAGAACGCTATATCGTTTAATTGATCTGTATTTACGCTAACCTTCAAAATATCTTATCTTTCCCTCCTGCATTTGTAGGAGGGCTTTTTTTAGTAGGCTAATGTTGTAGTGGAAGCGGCTGATTTCTGTTCCGTGTGCTCGCTTTCCACGTGTTCGGTAGGAGACTCACGCCTTGCACTTCAATCAACTGTTACAGTAGATAAAAAAATGAATTTGGAAGCAATTTTCCTTAAAAAGATGCTTAACAAAGCAAGTTTTGATTTTATACATCGGAAAATGCCCAGATAAGGTGCAGTTTGGGGTGCCGAAGTGGATATCAGAGGATACCTAATAGGGTATGAAGGCGCATTCTAAAAACTGAATCCACAAAAAAGCGGCTTCAATCCACAAATATAGACAGTTTATCCACGAATTTTAGCACCCAATCCAAAAGTTTCGGCTGTTTATCCACGAGTCTACAATCCTCGACAATTGCCATGCCTGACTATACCCCCGATCTTTTAAAAGCTTGCGTCCTAAGAACAGAACTCTCGCTTTCATATACTTCACTGAACACATGACAACATCCTGATCAAACAAATTACCACCCGTGCAGAATTTCTTGTTTTATTGGTAACACTAGTTTGTGGTACTATGAGAAGGGGTGATATAATGCTACTGAAAGTGTATGAATATCCAAAATGCTCAACTTGTCAAAAAGCAAAAAAATGGCTAAAAGAAAACGATGTAGCCTTTGAGCCTATACATATTGTGGAGAACCCGCCTTCTGCTGATGAACTGAAGAAACTGATCGATCTAAGTGGTTTAGAGATCAAGAAGTTCTTTAATACGAGCGGAATGAAATATCGTGAGTTGGGTATGAAAGAGAAGATGAAAACGGCTACAGAAGAAGAATTGCTTGAAATTTTAGCAAGTGATGGCATGCTTATTAAAAGACCGATCGCAACAGATGGTAAGCAAGTCACAGTAGGATTTAAAGAAGATCAGTACGATAACACGTGGAAAAAATAAAAATGTTACTGACTATGATAAATCATTTATTGTAGTTATTATAAAACCAAGAAAAGCTGGAGGGATTACACATGGAATTTCCAAAAGAGTTACGCTATTCAGAAGAGCACGAGTGGACAAAAACAGAAGAAGGCAATAAAGTTCGTATCGGTATTACAGCATTTGCCCAAGACGAACTAGGAGATATCGTATTCGTTGAACTTCCTGAAGTTGGAGATGAACTTACTGCGGACGAGCCTTTCGGAAGCGTAGAATCTGTTAAGACTGTTTCTGAGTTATATGCGCCTGTTTCTGGAAAAGTTGTAGAAGTAAATGCAGACCTTGATGATAGCCCTGAACTTGTTAACGAGTCTCCATATGAAAAAGCTTGGATGGTTGTTGTAGAACTTTCAGATGCGTCTGAGGTTGAAAAGTTGATGACTGCTGAACAGTACGAAGAATTAATTAAAGAAGATTAATGAAATCAATCTCTTCAGGAAAGAATAGACATACTGCTATTCTTTTTTGGAGGGATTTTTTTATGGACCAAGATAGACGAGATGTTACAGCAAGAGTTTTTGGTAAGATGAAGGGTGGATCTATGTCCCTTTATTTGGACAAGGATGAGATTGGCCAGATTCGCTTTACAAATCAAGGGAACATGTATGAGATGGCTGAGGGTTTTGAATTTGATGCTGATAAGATATATAAACGTGAAAAGCCTGTAGAATTACCAAATCCGTCTAAGTATGTGGATGAGTGTGATAAAGGTTGGTGCTGATTTCAGCATCAAAAGAGGATGATGTCAAAGTGTTTATCTTGGCAATCATCCTCTTTTTGATTTTAATTTAGTTTGTTTCGTTCGGCACTTCCGCCTTTAGATCCGATTTTTTGATAAAAACTTTTATCTTGGTTTTGGGATGTGGCCGTACCGCCTTTCTTTCCGATTTCCTGATAAAACGTTTTATTATGAGTGCTAGAAGTAGAACTACCACCTTTTCTACCGATTTCTTGAAAGAAAGTTGTGCTATGTTTTTTTGATGTGGAGGTACCGCCTTTTTTTCCAATCTGTTGGTAGAATTCTTTTCCACGTAATTTGGATGTTTTCTCGCCACCTAATCTTCCTGCATCAGCTCGGCTCATTTTGGGTTCAGTTTTTGCCATATGATGACTCCTCCAATATTCGTTTTATGACTCCTAATTTCCCTTTTATTACAGGATGTCAAACACGTTTGAGGCGAATTAGTACAAAACGCATACACCGAATAGAAATAGGTAGGAAAATAGGAAAAAGGGGTATAGTAATAAAGAACATCTCTTGCAGGATTTTAATAAAATAAAGCAAATATATAATCTAAGCGATGCATTCATTTTATAGTCTTCAAAGTATAGGAGAGATGAGTAATGAATGAAATCAAAAACAAAGTAATCATTGTCGAAGGTAAATCTGATAAGGAGAAGTTAGCCGCAATCTTGGATGAACCGGTTGAAATTATTTGTACGAATGGAACTTTAGGTTTGGATAAATTAGAAGAGCTTGCATTAGCTATCGAAGACAGGGATGTTTATATCCTAGTCGATGCTGATGATGCTGGCCATAAACTAAGAAAACAACTGCAACGTGAATTACCTAATGCAGAGCATTTATATATTAATAAGATGTACAGAGAAGTTGCAAAAACCCCTCTAATGTACCTAGCGAAGGTATTGGTAGGTGCACACTTTAATATTCAAAAGAATTGTTTAGGATAAACCATGAAAAAGAATTGGTTGAGTCTAATAACTGCTTTTTGCATAGTGAGTGGTTGCAGTCCTTCAAATAAAGAGGAAGTAAAGACATCTTCTAAAGATATTATGAGCAAAAACTTAAATATTCCTTGGCAGATAAACAGCACCCCAAAACAAATGTGGATCAGTGAACGAACTGGGGGGCTTGTTTTACTAGGGCAAAAACAAAGTAAAACCTCTTATTCCCCAAAATTTTCAGAAGCAATAGCTGATGATGGGGAGGGAGGTTTTCTTGGCTTTCTATTAGATCCTAATTACGATCGCAATAAAAAAGCTTATGGATATTATACATATGAAAAGTCGAATCGTTTAGTTAATCGAATTGTTGAAATGCGTTTTCTAAATGAAGAATGGAAAGAAAGCAGAATCCTTCTAGACGATATTCCTGGTGGATACACGCATAATGGAGGAAGAATGGAATGGGGACCAGATCAAAAATTGTATATAACAACAGGGGATAGTGGGCAAGAAGAACTTTCCCAGAATATAAACAGTCTGGCTGGCAAAATTTTAAGAATGAATAAGGATGGTTCTGTTCCAGAAGATAACCCTTTCTACCCATCTCCAGTTTATACATACGGTCATCGTAACCCACAAGGAATGACATGGGGTGATAAAGGCACGATGTTTGCTGCTGAACATGGGTCATCTAACTATGATGAGATTAACAAAATTGCTCCAGGTAGGAATTACGGATGGCCGATTATTCGTGGTAACGAAAAAAAGCAAGGATTAGAATCACCTTGGATTCACTCTGGCAGTGAAACGTGGGCACCATCAGGCATCGATTATAAAAACGGGTATCTTTTTGTCGCAGCATTGCGAGGGGAAAGTGTTATGAAGGTCAGCACATCTACAAAAAAGATAACCACTATTGTTTCCAATAAAGGTCGAATTCGTGATATTCTTATTGATGATAATGAGATGTATGTAGTTACGAATAATAAAGATGGTAGAGGGCAGCCATCGAGCGATGATGATGTGTTGCTAAAAGTTTCACTAAAAAAAGTAATGGAGTAGTACCATGAAAGAGATCACTCGAAAAAATTGGAATACCGTTATCGAACAATCGTTGCAGAATCCGTACTTTATTTACCTTGAGACTCCACTATGTGGAACTTGTAAAATGGGGAAAAGAATGTTTGAGGTAGCAGTGGAAACGATACGTGTTCAAAAAGATGAAAATATAGCTGTAGGTGTGAGTAATATAAATGAGATGCCCGAGCTTGCATCCAAATATGGTGTAACAAGCGTACCATGTCTCCTCATTCTTTCTAGAGGAATTGCGATCGATCGCATATATGCACTTCAATCTGCAGGGAATATCTATAAATCCATGTTAAAACTAGTGGAAAAGGAATATAAAGGGTGAAAAAAATGTGGGATAAACCCCACATTTTTCATTTCATCGTCTAATTCTACAAAAAAACATATTTTTCGGGGGTTAAAACTCAAGAAAAATATGGGAATTTAATGTCGTCTACACGTCCTTTTGTAACAATAGAGGGTGTGTTTTTTTATTTTGAAATAACGCTGATGACTTTGGTAGAGGGGTTTATTAGGGAAAGTGTACAATTATCAGTTTGTTTTGCTAATTCAGTACTTTAACGATAACGTCACAAATGTTACGGACGCTGTAATATTGTTATAGAACTGTATCCTACAAATGTCAAAAGTCATGGTATAAATGAATAGGAGAGCTTGTTTGCATGTTTGCTCCCTAGCTTAATGTGGTAAATAAGAATGATTTTATTTTCAAATTAAAAATATCTGATTCACTAATAAACGAAACAAAACGCAAAGCAATTTTCTAACAGAGGTGATTTATAAACATGGCATCTTTAAATTTAAATGCAGTATTTCCTATTGCAAAAAATAAATTAACTAGCATTGAAGATAAAGTTCTAACGATCCAGGAAAGAGACGATGAGAAACTAAGAAACGAACTGATTGGTGATTACCAACCATTCATTAAAAAAGTAACATCAAAAGTTTGCAGTCAATATATAGATCGTACGATGGACGAGTTTAGTGTAGGTCTATTTGCCTTCAATGAAGCGATTGATCAGTACCAAGAAGGCCAAGGCAGCCGTTTTTTATCTTTTGCAGATATGGTAATCAGACGCCGTGTCATTGATTATATCCGTAAAGAAGTTCGTCAAAATAGACTAATTTTTCTTCAGCCAGATGAAGAGGATGAAGAAGGCCGTCTAGAAGAAAGTTATGCTGAACAAAAAGCTGCGATGGATCATTTTGAAGATCAGATTCAAGTTGAGAATCGTGTTTATGAGATTGAGGAATATCAGAAGTTATTAAAAACCTTTGGATTGAACTTTAAAGTGTTAAGTAAACATTGTCCTAAGCATGTGGATGCACGTGAAAATGCAAAAGAAATTGCTCGTCTTTTAGCTGAGAACGAAGAACTTGCCGCGTTTTTAAAAGAAAAAAAGCAATTGCCAATAAAAGATTTATTAAATATGGTATCCTGTAGTCGTAAAACCATAGAGAGAAATCGAAAGTATATAATAGCAGTATCACTTATATATTTAGGCGATTTTCAAGCGCTGAAATCATACATTCAGCCATAAGGTGAGGTAAATAAGATTACTTGGCAAGGGAATGGAATGTTCTCTTGCCTGTAATTATACTGATCCTGCTACATGCGGGAGGGATATCATTGAAGAACGGCAGCGGCATTGTTATTGAAGTTCAGAATAAAAAAGCAACTCTTCTCATGAAGGACGGAACCTTTGTTACAGTAAGAGTGCCAGCAGGGAAAAGGCCACTTATAGGTAACGAGTATCAGGCTTCTTATTTTTCAAATAAAAAAAGAAGTCTTTTTGTGCTGCCATCTATTTCATTTTCAGTTGTAGCATTAATTGCCTTTCTTTTTCTTTCAGGTTTAATGCCGAATAGCAGTCATTCTGCAGCGGCTGCTTATGTTAGTTTTGATATCAATCCAAGTCTAGAGGTTGGCGTAGACGATGAAATGCGAGTCGTTGAAATGGATGCTTTTAATGATGAAGCAAGAAAAATAATTAAAAAATATAATTTCTCAACAGAGGATCGTATGCCGTTTGAAGTATTTGCGGATCAACTGATCAAAGCTTATCAGAGAGAAGGCTATATGGAAGAGAATCAATCCATGCTTATCACCACAGTATCCGATAAATCCAGTGATAAGAAAACGAAGCAGGAATTGAATCATGCATTAGATTCAATTGTAAAAAAAGCTGTCGTTCAATACCCTGTAGCGATAACTGTTTCTGAAACGAACGAAGAGGTTCGAGATAAAGCGAAACAATTAGGTGTATCTTCAGGTAAATATACAGCATTCCAAGAAGCAACGAAGAACGATAAGCACCTTAAAGAAGAAAGAATTAAAGAAGTGAAGTTTCAAGAGCTTAAAGTGAACGCTACTTCTTCTAAAGATATTAAATCAGTGCCACATCCTCGTAAAATAAAGGCTACACCTCATGAGGTCAAGGTAAAGTCTGTGAAAAATCAAGGGAAAAAAGTGGACAACAAAAGCGTGGTTAAACCACTCCAGGAAAACGTGATGGAGCCTCAAAACAAAACGAATGAAAAACGTAATTATGAACAGCGTGGCAAAAGAAATGAACAAAATAACAATAAAAAGCATAAACAACAAAATGAGAAAAAAGTAGAACTTAAAATGATTAAGGACCCTGTCAGGTCACAAAACCATGACAGGGATAATAATCAGCATAAAGAGCATAGAAAAGAAAACAGACATCAAGATAAGAATCATAACAAGCAACAAAAGGGAAATGACCGTAATAAAAATGACCAGAGACAGCAATGGAATGAAGACTGGCACTCTAATGATAATCACAAGCGTTCTGAAAGTGAACATCGAAAGCAAGAAAAGAAACATAAGCACTAATTATGCGATAACGTGTCGTAATACCAATTACGATTCCTTGCTGCTGTCGAAGGGTTTATAAAGGTATATGAATATTCCTCTAGAATCGGTGAAGTAACAACCAATTCGGGGGGATTTTTTATGTTGGATATCCGTTACTTTGAAAGCCAAATAGCAAAAAGTCCGTATCTTTCTCTTTATAATATTCCGGTAAAGCCTAGTTTTAAATGCAAGGATGATACCACGCTCAAAATTGAATACAGAGAAGGAGAGCGGAATAGAACTGTCACTTTTACAGGAAATCCGAAATATCTATCCTTGTTGCTTGAGGGTAAAATGAAGTTGAGTACATTATTGAGACAAGAGATGATTGAGTTTCAAGGAACTCTCAGACAACGCTTAAAATGGGAGGCGATTTTTTACTTAAGTTCCCATTGGGAAGAGATCTCTGCTGGTGTACTCGTTCGAACTGCTAAAAATATTTGACATGAATCGACAAGGATGATAATATTCTTCACAGTGATTCAAAAATATGCATCGCTTTAACTTAATAAAGTAACACTTTTTACTTATCACGAGAGGTGGAGGGACTGGCCCTATGAAACCCGGCAACCGCTAGATCATTGCATTCTTATGAATGATGAACTAGAAAGGTGCCAATTCCTGCAAGACTTTAAGTAGTCTTGGGAGATGAGGAGAACGTGCATAGAATATTATATGCCTTTCTGCTCATATTGAAGCAGAGAGGCATTTTTTTGTTTGGTTGTTTTCTAAAAGAATTCCTTTTGGGTATTCTCTAAACTCATCTTTGAAAAGCTGATTGTAGTGGAAGGTGCGAGACTCCTGGGTGATCAGCGGGATAGGTGAGACACCTATAGTGCGAAGCATAGTGTGGCTCACCGCACGCGCCCCGGAAAGCGAGCAACCTGAAACGGAGATCAGCCACTTTCAAGAACAACATTGATTACTGAAAGAAAGCATTATTTTAGATAAGAAATGAGGTAAGAATCTTGATTAATTTACAGTCAGTCCGTAAAGTCTTTCAAACCAAAGATGGTGAAGTAAAGGCTGTTGATACGGTAGATTTAAACATAAAGCAAGGAGAGATATACGGAATCATCGGTTACAGTGGTGCAGGTAAAAGTACACTCATCCGCATCCTTAACATGCTAGAGCGTCCGACTAGCGGCACTGTTACCATTGGCGGCAAAAACATGTCTGAGCTGTCATCTAAAAAGTTAAGAGAAGCACGACAAGAAATTTCTATGATCTTTCAGCACTTTAACTTATTATGGTCTCGCACTGTAAGAGAAAACATTGCTTTTCCTCTTGAAATTGCGGGGTATCCAAAAGCTAAGATCAAACAGCGTGTTGATGAGCTGATCGACCTAGTTGGATTAGAAGGTCGTGGTGGTTCTTATCCATCACAACTAAGTGGCGGACAGAAGCAACGTGTAGGTATTGCGCGAGCTCTTGCTAATGAACCGAAAGTTCTTTTGTGTGATGAAGCAACTTCAGCACTTGACCCTAAAACAACTGACAGCATTCTTGACCTGCTTGTTGAGATCAACCAAAAATTAGATCTTACAATTGTTCTTATTACACATGAGATGCATGTTATCAGAAAGATTTGTCATCGTGTAGCGGTTATGGAGCAGGGGAAAGTTGTAGAAGAAGGCGATGTTCTAAGTGTCTTCAAAAACCCGAGAGAACCAATCACGAAGGATTTTGTGAAACAAGTAACAGAGCCTGAAGAAACAGTGGACACGATCAAACAGTTTATTTCTGAGTTTCCTGAGGGAAGAATCGTTCAACTAACTTTTATCGGTGGTCGAGCAGGACAGCCATTAATTACAGAATTGATTCGTAAGTATGAGGTGGATGTTAATATTCTTCAAGGAAAGATTACACAAACTCAGAATGGACCTTATGGGACGTTGTTCATTCAGATTAAAGGTACAGAATCTGCACTAGCTCGTGCAATGGAGTTTTTAAACAGTGTGCAGGTTGAAGTAGAGGTGATTCATAATGCTTAAGTCATGGTTCCCGAATGTTCAATGGGAAGTTCTATTTGAAGCAACAAATGAAACTTTATATATGTCAGCCATATCTGTGGTGATAACATTTTTCTTAGGACTAGCTCTTGGATTGGCGTTATTTCTAACTTCTCCTGGAAACTTGTGGGGAAATAAGTTTTTAAATAGCGTAATTGCCATAATCGTTAACGTTTTTCGATCGATTCCGTTTATTATCTTGATCATCTTATTGATTCCTTTTACACGATTAATCGTAGGAACGATGCTTGGAGCTGAGGCTGCACTTCCTGCTTTAATCGTAGGTGCTGCGCCATTTTATGCACGTATGGTAGAGATCGCTTTGAGAGAGATTAATAAAGGGGTAATCGAAGCAGCGAAATCGATGGGTGCTACAAACGCTCAGATTATTTTCAAAGTTCTTATTCCTGAGAGCACGCCAGCTCTTGTTTCAGGAATCACTGTAACCGCGATTGCACTCGTAAGTTACACAGCAATGGCTGGAGTTGTTGGTGCTGGTGGTTTAGGGAACTTGGCTTATATGGAAGGGTACCAAAGAGACAACGCTGATGTAACATTAGTTTCAACTGCACTTATCTTAGTCATCGTTTTCGTCATCCAATGGATCGGTGACCGCATAACAACAGCATTAGATAAGAGATAATGGTTTAGACAACAAGGAGGAAGTTCATATGAAAAAAGTTTTATCTGTTCTTGTATTAACCGTTCTTGTTGCAGCACTTGCTGCTTGTGGGAACAAAACTGAAGGCGGGATCAGCGACGAGAAGATCATTGTAGGTGCATCAAACGTACCACATGCTGAAATCTTAGAAGAAGCAAAACCGCTTTTGAAAGAAAAAGGTGTAGAACTTGAGATCAAAACATTCCAAGATTATGTACTACCTAACAAGTCTTTAGATGAAAAAGAAATCGGTGCGAACTACTTTCAGCACGTTCCTTATTTAGAGTCTCAAATGAAAGATCACGGATACAAATTCGAGAACGCAGGTGGCATTCACCTTGAGCCGATCGGAATCTATTCTAAAAAGTATAAATCACTAGATGAGCTTCCCGAAGGCGCAACAATCATCATGTCTAACTCTGTAGCAGATCATGGCCGTATGCTTGGCTTACTTGAAAAAGAAGGCTTGATTAAAGTTAAAGAAGGTGCTGGAGCAGAAGCACAAATTAAGGATGTAGTAGATAATCCTAAAAAGCTAAAATTCAAAGCTGATGTTGATGCAGGAATGCTGCCAAAAGCATATAAGAACGGTGAAGGTGATGCTGTTCTGATCAACACAAACTATGCTATCGATGCTGGATTAAACCCTCAAAAAGATTCGATTGCAATAGAAGGAACTGACTCTCCATTCGTAAACATCATCGCGGTGCGTGAAGGAGATAAAGATAAGAAATCTGTTAAAGCTCTAGTTGAAGTTTTACGTTCTAAAGAGATTCAAGATTTCATCAAGAAGAAATATGAAGGTGCAGTAGTGCCGGTAACGAAATAAAGCTTAAAAGAGACCTGACTTGATTTTTAAGTCAGGTCTCTTTTTTAGGAAAACGGTTTTTAGTCCTTCATCCTATTTTATAGGCCAAAAAATCCATTTATAGGCCCATAAAATCATTTTATGGGCTTTCAAATTTTTTTATAGTCCTTCAAAGTTATTTATAGGCTTTTCGACAAAAACTTACGAATATTTATTACATAACCGGCTTGCGAAAAACTCATACTAAACCTGTTTACTATTTTGACAGGAGTGAATGAAATGAAACAAGAAGAACAGCCGCTACCGGGATCGAATTCTACGCAATATCACCTAATCCGCTATAAAGAAGGCTTAGGGAAATATAATGAGAATATGCCTGAACTTACACATGCTTATAATGAATTTACACGCCATTGCTTTAAAGAAGGTGAAATCTCTGAGAAGTATAAGCAGTTGATCGCTTTAGGAATCAGCATCTATTCACAAGATGAGTATTGCATCATTTACCATACAAAAGGATGCTTAGATCAAGGGTGTTCAGAAAATGAAATCCTTGAGGCTGTTGGGGTTTCTGCTGCATTTGGCGGAGGAGCGGCTATGAGCCAAGGTGTGACCCTCGTTCAAGAATGCATTAAAGAATTAAATAACCCGCGTCATTAAAAGAAAGTCTAAAATCCACACTTTACATGTTTTAAAAATCATCCTAAAAGGTAATGGAAGTAATGTAGCGCATTTAGCAGGATAACACAGGAAGCCACATCTGTTTTCAATAGGAATCATCATGTGCCAGTATGTGGGGTGATTTCAATTGGATAACGGATTGAGCAAAATGAGTGATGCTGATACGCTATTAATGTTAACTAACTTTAACTTTGAAAGGATTGATTCATTATCCACCCCATTAAAGTAAAGCATACGTCCGAGATGGAAAAAGCAATGCACCAGTCACATGGCTGTGGTTTTGCAGAGTATGAGAGGGATTTGGAAAAACGATTAGATGTTGAGAAGGTCCGAGATAAGGAATACAAAGAAGGATTAAAAATAGCGACAGATGCAAACAGAATTCATACGCCGTAACATATGAAGATAAAAATACGAAAGGCTGATTTATGAGGTGGTTTACCACTTCATGAGTCAGCCTTTTTTTAAATATTGTGACTGATAAACAGATAATATGACAACAATGGAAAAGTAAACAGCTCGTTCCCTTGAACATACATTTCATTTGTTATAAGATTAGAATGAGAATAAATTGAGAATGGCTATTTTGTGCCTTTTATCAAAAATCTTGAGAATGATTTCTTAATGGAGGTTGTATTATGTCAGCACCTAATTTAAAGATTGAAGATCTTCGTGTATCTATTGAAGATAAAGAGATTATTAAAGGTTTAGATCTCGAAATAAATGGCGGAGAAATCCATGCGATCATGGGACCTAACGGAACAGGAAAGTCTACTCTTTCTGCAGCGTTAATGGGACACCCTAAATATGAAGTAACTTCTGGTAAAGTTACGTTCAACGGTGAAGATCTATTAGATATGGAAGTTGATGAGCGAGCACAAGCTGGTCTTTTCTTAGCTATGCAATACCCATCAGAAGTAAGCGGTATTACAAACGCTGATTTCCTTCGCTCAGCAATCAATGCAAAGCGTGAAGAAGGCGACGAAATTTCTCTAATGAAATTTATTCGTGAGTTAGATAAAAAGATGGATCACCTTGAGATGGACAATGCGTTCGCTCACCGTTACTTGAACGAAGGATTCTCTGGTGGAGAAAAGAAACGTAACGAGATTCTTCAAATGATGATGCTTGAGCCTAAATTAGCTATTCTTGATGAGATCGATTCAGGACTTGATATCGACGCTCTTAAAGTAGTAGCTAAAGGTGTTAACGAAATGCGCAGCCCTGATTTCGGTTGCTTGATTATCACTCACTACCAGCGTCTATTGAACTACATCACTCCAGATAAAGTACACGTGATGATGCAAGGACGTATCGTAAAATCTGGTGGACCAGAATTAGCTCAACGTTTAGAAGCGGAAGGGTACGACTGGATTAAAGAAGAGTTAGGAATTAAAGACGAAACTGTTGGTCAAGAAGCGTAAGCATTAAGGGGGACTATACATGTCAGTTGATACGAGCCTAAGATTTGATAAGGACTACGTAACCGGTTTTTCAAACAGCAGACAGGAACCCGCTTGGCTGCAGGAACTTCGTTTGCAAGCATTGGAATTAGCTCAAGAGCTTCCAATGCCTAAACCGGACAAAACTAAGATTGATAAATGGAACTTTACAGAATTTAAACATGAAGCAACTGGCACTCCTGTTGCGTTCAATGAACTTCCTGAAGATGTTAAGGCATTGATCGGTTCTGAAGAAGAAGCGAAAAATGTTCTTGTCATTCATAATGGAACACCTGTTTATTTTGCACTTGAAGATTCCGTAAAGGATCAAGGTGTTATTTATACAGATCTTCTAACAGCTGCAAAAGAGCATGAAGATTTAGTGAAAAAGTACTTCATGAAAGCTGTAGCGGTGGATGAGAACCGTTTACCAGCACTTCATGCAGCACTATTCGTTAATGGAGCTTTTCTTTATGTTCCAAAAAACGTTGAACTTTCTGCTCCAATTCAAGCAGTGTATTATCAAGATGATGAAGCAGCAATCTTCAACCACGTTATCGTTGCTGCAGAAGATAACAGTTCAGTAACGTATGTAGAAAACTACTTATCAACGAATGAATCTTCAGAATCTGTTGCTAACATCATTTCTGAAGTATACGCTGGCAGCGGAGCAAAAGTCGTTTACGGTGCTGTGGATAACCTTGCAAAAGGAATGACAACATACGTGAACCGCAGAGGTCGCGCTGAAAAAGATGCACGCATCGAGTGGGCGCTTGGTCAGTTTAACGATGGAAATACAGTTTCTGACAACACGACACACTTGATCGGTGATGGATCGTTCGCAGATACGAAGACGGTAACGATTGGTCGCGGTGATCAAAAACAAAACTTCGTTGCGCAAATTTTTAACCATGGAAAACATTCCGAAGGTTATCTCCTGACTCACGGGGTAATGAAAGATAGTGCGAGCTCTATTTTTAACGGTATTACAAAAATTGAGCACGGTGCTACAAAGTCTCATGGTGAGCAAACAGAACGTGTTCTTATGTTAAGTGAAAAAGCACGAGGTGATGCAAACCCGATTCTTTTAATCGATGAAGATGATGTTACAGCTGGTCATGCTGCATCAGTGGGAAGAATCGATCCTCTTCAAATGTTCTATTTGATGAGCCGTGGAATTCCAAAAGCTGAAGCTGAACGTTTAATCATTCATGGATTCTTAGCACCAGTAGTTAGTCAGATGCCTTTAGAATCTGTTAAAAATCGTTTAGTAGAGGTTATTGAAAGGAAAGTGCGCTAATGAGTGCAAACGAATGGAGAAAGCTGTTTCCTATCCTGGACCAGGAAGTTAACGGCAAACCTCTCGTTTACCTTGATAGTGCAGCCACTTCACAAAAACCGATACAAGTTATTGAAGCTTTAGATAAGTATTATAAAGAGTACAACTCGAATGTTCACCGTGGTGTTCATACACTTGGAACTCGTGCTACAGATGGTTATGAAGGAGCACGTGAAAAGGTACGCCGTTTTATAGGGGCAAAATCCACTCAGGAGATTATCTTTACACGTGGTACAACAACAGCGATCAATACGGTAGCAAGAAGCTATGGGATGGCTAACCTTTCTGAAGGTGATGAAATTGTGATCACTCCTATGGAGCATCACAGCAACATTATTCCTTGGCAGCAAGTGGCGAAAATCACTGGTGCAACGCTTAAGTACATTCCTTTACAGCCTGATGGCACGATTGATCTTGTAGATGTTGAAAATACAGTTACAGAGCATACTAAGATCGTCTCAGTTATGCAGGTATCGAACGTATTAGGAACAATCAATCCTATTAAAGAGATCGCAGCGATTGCTCATAAAAACGGAGCAGTTATGGTCGTGGATGGTGCCCAAAGTGCCCCGCACATGAAAGTCGATGTTCAAGATCTTGATTGTGATTTCTATGCCTTTTCTGCACATAAAATGTGTGGTCCAACAGGCATTGGTGTCCTTTATGGGAAAAAAGCGCTTCTTAACAAAATGGAACCTGTTGAGTTCGGCGGAGAAATGATTGATTTTGTCGGACTACAGGAATCTACTTGGAAAGAGCTGCCTTGGAAGTTTGAAGGTGGTACACCGATCATCGCAGGAGCGATCGGCCTAGGTGCTGCGATTGATTTCTTAGAAGAAGTAGGTCTTGACAATGTGTTAAAACATGAACATGTACTTGCTGAATATGCGATGGAGCGTCTTTCTGAGTTAGAGGGTGTTACGATCTTTGGTCCTAAAGAACGAGCAGGACTCGTAACGTTCAACTTAGATGATGTTCATCCGCATGATGTAGCTACTGTTCTAGATTCTGAGGGTATTGCTGTTCGTGCAGGTCATCACTGTGCACAGCCTCTCATGAAGTGGTTAGATGTTACAGCAACAGCACGTGCTAGCTTTTACCTGTATAACACTGAAGATGACATCGATGCTTTTCTTAAAGGCTTAACAACAGCAAAGGAGTATTTCGGTCATGTCTTCTAATTTAGATCAGCTATATCGACAAGTTATCATGGATCATTACAAAAACCCGCGCAACAAAGGGGTAATTGAAGATAATGCTCTGACGATTAATATGAACAACCCAACATGCGGCGACCGCATCCAGCTTACTTTAAAAGTGGAAGATGGAAAGATCGAATCTGCAAAGTTTGATGGTGAAGGGTGTTCGATCAGTTTAGCGTCAGCTTCTATGATGACACAGGCTGTTAAAGGCCTTCCAGTCGAAGATGCTGTAAAGCTTGCAAAGATTTTTTATGATATGATGTTAGGGAACGACTATGATGATGAATCCTATGATTTAGGTGACATCGAAGCTCTTTCTGGCGTTTCCAAATTTCCTGCTCGTATCAAATGTGCCACACTAGCGTGGAAAGCGATGGAGCAAGGAGTAGGAAAGCCTGAGGAAGAGGAAGAATAAGTTCCTTTTGATAATGAGTAATAGAGTGCCAATCCAGTAAGGAGGGATTCTGTAATGGCTAAGAAAATGCCGGATATCGGCGAATATAAATATGGTTTTAGAGATAAAGACGTTTCCATTTTCAGATCGAAGCGTGGGTTAACAAAAGAGATCGTTGAAGAGATCTCACGCATGAAGAACGAGCCTGAATGGATGCTTGAATTCCGTTTGAAGTCATTAGAGCAGTTCTATAAAATGCCAATGCCACAATGGGGCGGAGACATGAAGGACTTAAACTTTGATGATATTACGTATTACGTAAAGCCATCTGAGAAATCTGAGAAGTCTTGGGATGAAGTGCCTGCTGAAATTAAAGCGACTTTTGACAAGCTTGGAATTCCAGAAGCTGAACAGAAATACCTTGCAGGTGTATCTGCTCAGTACGAATCAGAGGTTGTATATCACAACATGAAAGAAGACCTTTCTGACTTAGGTATTCTTTTCACAGATACGGATACGGCTTTAAAAGAGCACGAAGAGATCTTCCGTGAGCATTTTGGAACAATCATTCCGCCATCTGATAATAAGTTCTCAGCACTTAACTCTGCAGTATGGTCTGGTGGATCTTTCATTTACGTACCAAAAGGCGTTAAATGTGATACTCCGCTTCAAGCATACTTCCGAATCAACTCTGAAAACATGGGTCAGTTCGAACGTACGCTTATCATTGCAGATGAAGACAGCTCTGTACACTACGTAGAAGGATGTACTGCACCAGTTTATTCTACAAACTCACTTCATAGTGCGGTTGTAGAGATCATCGTTAAAAAGAACGCATATTGCCGTTACACAACGATTCAAAACTGGGCAAACAACATCTACAACCTTGTTACAAAGCGTGCTGTTGCTGAAGAGAACGCAACGATGGAATGGGTAGATGGAAACATCGGATCTCGTCTAACGATGAAATATCCGGCTGTTATCATGAAAGGCCGTGGTGCGAAAGGTACAATCCTTTCTATCGCTATCGCTGGTAAAGGACAGCACCAAGATGCAGGAGCAAAAGTATTGCACCTTGCACCAGATTGTTCTTCTACAATCGTTTCCAAGTCGATCTCAAAGCACGGCGGTAAAGTAACATACCGTGGTATTGCTCACTTCGGACGTAAATCTGATGGGTCTAAATCCAACATCAAGTGTGATACGCTGATTATGGATAACCAATCCACATCAGATACGATTCCGTACAATGAGATTCTTAACAACAACATCACACTAGAGCATGAAGCAACTGTATCCAAGGTTTCTGAAGATCAGTTGTTCTACCTCATGAGCCGTGGTGTATCTGAGCAAGAAGCAACGGAAATGATTGTAATGGGCTTCATCGAGCCATTTACGAAAGAACTTCCAATGGAATATGCAGTAGAGATGAACCGTCTGATCAAGTTCGAGATGGAAGGCTCTATCGGTTAATAAAGAAAAGCCTTGGTGTAGATACACCGAGGCTTTTTTGTGTTTATATGCTCATTAGTGAGTTATTTTTTAATCTTTTTAAAACCGAACTTCTCAAATGTTTTTAAAGTTCCTTCTTTTTGCAGATAATTATAGAACTGTTCTGCTTCTTTCTTATGAGAAGTATCTTTTATTATTCCCACTGGATAGATGATAGGTGAATGAGTATCTTCTTTAGCATCAGCAGCGATTTTTACTTTAGAAGAAATCATTGCATCCGTCTTATAGACGATACCTGCATCCACATTATTCGTTTCTACATATGTAAGAACTTGACGAACGTCTTTGGCATAAACGATCTTCTGTTCAACTTCTTCTAGAAGGTTTAATCTTTCTAAAGTTTCCACTGCGTATTTTCCTGCTGGAACAGTCTCAGGGGTACCGATAGCCATTTTCTTTACTTTAGGCAAATCTTCAAATTCCTTTATATTTTGTGTTGAATCTTTCCTAACAACTAAGACAAGCTCGTTTCCAACAAGATCTGTTCCTTGATTCTTTTCAATAAGTCCTTCTTTAACAAGCTGATCAAATTTATCTTCTGCTGCTGAAAAGAAAAGGTCAACGGGTGCACCGTTAGAGATTTGCTGTTTGAGAGCACCAGAGCCTCCAAAATTATATGTGATGCTGATATTTGGATGTTCTTTTTCATATTGAGTCGCAATTTTATTTAATACATCTTGCAAACTGGCTGCTGCCGAAATCGTCAAATCTACATGATCTTTATTGGATGTATTGTCGGCTAATTTCGATGCTTCATTTTTTGAGCAAGCAGACAAAAGTGCTACAAACAAGCATATTAGAAGTAAGATTACGAAGTATTTCTTCATCATTTCTCTCCTTACTTATTCTGTTTTCGTTATATAGAAAAAAGACGCCCGAATGGACGTCTTTTTTGCGTATATTGCGGCGAGAGACAGCACTCCACATAGTGCATTGCCAATAAAGGCGCGTCAATCTCGTCTTATGCAATTAGCTCATCGCAAAATTAGTATACCATCTCTTTGCTTTAATGAGAAGAAGATATTTTGAGACTTCAAATGTTTCGCTTTTTTATAGACGAAAAAGATATAATGCAATCAACAATAATTTTAAAGAAGGAGCATACATGATGAACGAGATTATAGAAACGATATTAGCTCATCGATCGATTCGAAAGTTTAAGAACAAGCCATTAGATGAAGAAACCGTTGAAACACTTGTACAATGTGCTCAAGCAGCATCCACATCAAGTTATCAACAAGTTTGTACGATTATAGGGGTAGAGGACCGGGAAAAGAAAGAAAAACTAGCTGAGCTTGCTGGTAATCAATCTTATGTTGCAGACAATGGATATTTCTTTGTCTTTTGTATGGATTATAATCGACATAAAGTCGCTGCAGACCTAAAGGGGATTGATATTCATGAAACGATTCAATCCACAGAAGCGTTTATCGTAGGAACTGTGGATGCGGCGCTTGCTGCACAAAACGTATCTGTAGCTGCAGAGTCTTTAGGACTTGGTATTGTGTATATAGGGGGAATTCGTAATAAACTACAAGAAGTTTCAGCGTTGTTGGATTGCCCTGACCATGTACTTCCGTTGTTTGGTGTTGCGGTTGGATATCCTGACGCTGAGCCTGGGAAAAAGCCGCGTTTGCCAATGTCAGCTGTTTTTCATAAAGATCAATATCAAAGTTCAGAGCAAACACGGGCTCTCCTTAACCAGTATGAAAAAGAAACAGCAGCGTACTACACAGAAAGAACAGGCGGAAAACGTACAGACGGTTGGGTCACTCAGATTACAACGTCCATGGCGACTCCTAAACGAACGTATATGAAAGAGTTTGTCCGATCAAAAGGATTAAATAAATTGTAACTCACAGGCAGGTGACTTCAAAAAATGATAAAAATCGGTGTAACAGGCTGGGGAGATCATGATTCACTTTATCCAGATGGTACTTCTGCAAGAGAAAAGCTTGCTGTTTATAGCGGCCACTTTCCTGTTGTAGAAGTTGATTCTTCTTTTTACGCGGTACAGCCTGTTAAAAACTATGAAAAATGGGTAGCATCTACACCAAAGGATTTTTCATTTGTTGTAAAGGCTTATCAAGGTATGACGGGACACTCAAGAGGCAAGCTGCCTTTTGATTCTGTTAAAGAAATGTATGAGGCGTTCATAGAGTCTATTCAACCTGTCATCTCATCAGGCAAGCTTGAGATGGTATTGTTTCAGTATCCTCCTTGGTTTGATTGTAAGAAAGACAACGTTCAGATGTTGCGCTATGCAAAAGAAATGATGGGCGACATTCCGGTAGCTCTTGAGTTTCGTAATCAAACTTGGTTCAGTGATGAAATGAAGGAGAAGACGTTACACTTTATCCAGCAAGAGAATTGGATTCATACGGTCTGTGATGAACCTCAAGCAGGACAAGGCTCTATTCCAATCGTTATGCATACTACACCGGAAAAGACACTTCTTCGGATGCATGGCCGAAACGTGTATGGCTGGAACAACCAAGGTCAGCCGAATTGGAGAGAAGTTCGTTATCTTTATCGTTATAATGAGGCAGAGCTTCAAGAATGGAGGGAGCGAATACAACAGCTTGCTTCAGAAACAAAAGATCTGACCATTCTATTTAACAATAATTCAGGTGGAGATGCTGCTGATAATGCTAAGCAGATGATTGAACTTCTAGATATACAATATGACTTTTTGGCACCAAGGCAGTTGGATTTGTTTTGAGTTTTCCTTATATTACAAATCCATTTCAAAAAGAAGGAAACGATTCATTTTTCTCTATAGACTGATATACTAATAGGGTGAATTATATAACGTGAACTTGATGAAGAAAGTGGGGATCACTTTGAATTTCAAAAAATTGATTCAGATGATGTACTGCTTACAGATTGCCTTTATCATCAGTGGCGTTTACTTGCTATGTGTCTACATATATATCAATGATTCGAAACGCATACAGTTCTTATCCTTAGTCTTATGCATTAATCTAATATCATTAAAAATTACAAGAGATCGCTTTAAAGTATAAAGTGAACACCCTCTGCCATTTGGTAGAGGGTGTTGTCGTTTTATTGCAAATGTCGATATATTTCATTTTTCGCCGATAAATTTAAAAAGTTGCCGATATAAATGATTTTCTGCCGATATATTTCGTTTCTTGCCGATAAATGCTCTAGATCATTTTTAAAAGTGCTTTTCGCCCTTGCATACCAACTTCAATACCTTTTTCTTTTGCTTCAAAAGTAATAGATTCTAAAGGTGCATCCAACAGCTGTTCGATCGTCCTTACTCCAACAGCACGTCCTGCGATAATTTTACGGTCTGCTAACTTTTCGTTCAAAAGAGCGACGTCTAGTGCTCCACACATGATATATCCATTGTCGTTGAATACAGCCATAAAATTCGTTTTTGGCAAACGAAGGGTGACAGCGGTAAACGGATGTCCTTCGATTAAGATCGGGTTCATCTCTAACATGCTTCCACTCCTTTCTTCACTATTAATTTTATGTGTATAGAAGGGAAAAAGTGTTAGGTGTTGAAGCTATTTTTATGACTTTTCGTATGATACGATTAAAAGAAAAATAGGAGGCGATGAGGGATGAAACAATATCTGGATTTTCTTCAAGATATTCTACATAACGGTACAAAAAAAGAAGATCGGACAGGCACGGGGACCGTTTCGGTGTTCGGTCGTCAGATGAGGTTCGACCTACAGAAAGGCTTTCCACTTGTTACGACAAAAAAGCTACATGTAAAATCGATTATTCATGAATTACTTTGGTTCTTAAAAGGTGACACAAACATTGCTTATTTAAAAGAAAACGGTGTGCGAATTTGGGATGAGTGGGCAGATGATAAAGGAAACCTTGGTCCTGTTTATGGACATCAATGGCGCTCATGGTCTACCCCGAACGGTGAGACGATCGATCAAATCTCAAACGTAATCGAAGACATTAAGAAGAATCCAGATTCAAGAAGATTGATCGTCACTGCATGGAATCCTTCTGATATACCAAATATGGCGTTGCCACCATGTCATTTATTGTTTCAATTCTATGTTGCGGATGGAAAACTCTCCTGCCAGCTCTATCAGCGCTCAGCTGACAGTTTCTTAGGGGTGCCTTTTAATATTGCTTCATATGCTTTGCTAACGATGATGGTGGCTCAAGTGACAGGACTTAAACCAGGAGAGTTCGTTCACACTGTAGGGGACGCGCACATTTACACGAATCATCTTGAACAAGTAGAGCTGCAGCTCACTCGCGAGCCAAAGCCTCTTCCTAAGATGAAGATTAATCCGAACGTAACGAGTATTTTTGATTTCACTTACGATGACTTTGAGCTTGTAGACTATGAGGCGCATCCACACATTAAAGGCGTGGTGAGCGTATGATCTCGTTTGTTGTAGCGATGGATGAAAATCGCGCGATCGGTAAAGACAATGATCTTCCGTGGTACTTGCCTAACGATCTCAAGCATTTTAAAAACGTAACGATGGGAAAACCGATCGTAATGGGTCGTAAAACGTATGAATCCATCGGAAAGCCTTTGCCAGGTCGAGAGAATATCGTGGTAACAAGAGATAAGCAGTATCAAGCAGAAGGAACGACGATCGTTCATTCTGTTGACGAAGTGATACAGAAAGAAACAGAAGAATTATGTGTGATAGGTGGGACTGAAATCTTTAAACTGTTTATGCCTGTTGCAGATCGCTTGTATGTCACAGAGATTCACCATACCTTTGACGCAGATACGTATTTTCCCGAGATTAATCGTGATGAATGGCGTGAGGTCTCTCGTAAGCCGGGAATCGTAGATGAAAAGAACAAATATCCACACGATTTTGTCGTGTACGAAAAAAATTAAAACCATAAAGTTTGAATGAGCCCCCCTCTTGTCTGCATACATATGTATATGTAGATAAAGGGGGGTTACCTTTTGCTTAAGCGTAGAAAAATGAAACTTCGAAAAGGGCCACTTCCATTCCGGTTTGTACTGTTGATCTCATTTATTCTGTTTACTTTTATAACGATTCAAGGGCTATGGCTTGTAAACAAAGGAATCGAGCCAACACTTATGTTGATTGCGCAAAAGAAAACAGAAGAAATCGCCGCACTTGCAATAAGTGAAGCGATCGACAATGAAATTTTAGGACCTTCAGAAATGAATGACATCATTGAATATAAGACGGATACAGAGGGGAATGTCGTATTTGCTGGGATAAATCAGAGTGTAGTTAACCAGGTTGCCAACCAATCACAAAAGGTAGTTCAAAAGTATTTGAAGGAAATTGAAGAAGGAAAAGCACACGAAGTAATCACCAATGACGAGTTAGGGATTACAGCTTATAAGAATGAACCGGGTGTTATTATGGAAATACCGCTCGGGCAAGCAACGAGAAATTCTCTACTAGCTAACTTAGGACCAAAAATCCCTATCAAATTTATGTTGATTGGTGAAGCGAACACCGATATTGAAGAGAAAATAGAGAATTCAGGAATCAACAATACGTGGATCAATATTGATATCGTAGTTACAGTTAAAACAAGAATCGTTATTCCTTTCGCGACAGAAACGACAGTCGTAAAACGACCGATTAAAATAACTGCCCAGTTTATTAAAGGAGAAGTGCCGGTCTATTATAATCAATCTGGAGATCCGATTCAGCCTACAGTACCTATTACACCAGATTTAAAAGAAAAGGAGTCTCATGATGAATTAGAGCCATCTGAAGATAGTTCAACAGAAGAAGTGAGTGAGGAACAAGCAGCAGAATGATGTTATTTCCTACATTTAACAAAACCTATATAGGTTGACCAATCATCCTATTTTGTTATAATTGTAATTGAATTTAAAATTTTATATGTCTTTAAGCCTATCACCGATGGGGTAGAGGAGCGGATTTTATAAGTACTTTTTCAGAGAGTGACGTCTGTGAAGAAAAAGGAAAGGAACTTCCGCCGAAGCAAAAGATAACCGTCTGTTCACTTTTGCTGGGTTTACACTAAACAAGTGTAAAACTGTCACTGCTTGGGAATTAAAAGCAGTGGAGGACTACTGATCGATGAGGAAAACCATAAATTACTAAAGTGATTGATAGCAGGTTATTTCCTTGTCTATTGATCGCTTTTTATTTTGTCCTTTTTTCCTCAACGTCCTGTAAGAACTCCTCAATATCGATGGCTAAATGAAAAGAAGGAGGAACATCATGGAATTTGAGAATTCGATTTATTCATTAATACCACCCTTATTGGCAATCTTAATGGTTGTATTAACGCGAAGAGTGTTAGTCTCATTAGGAGCTGGGATCCTAGCGGGAGCATTATTGCTTCATGATTTTAATATTGTAGCAACATTAAAAGAAATTGGTACGATTGTGAAAGGGCATTTTATTTCAGACGGTGCATTAAATGAGTGGAATGTTTATATTCTTCTGTTCTTATTAATCTTAGGAATGATGACGAGCATAATCTCTTTAGCAGGTGGAAGCAGAGCTTTTGGTGAGTGGGCCATTTCTAGAGTGAAAACAAGAAGAGGTGCACAGCTTTTAACAGTTGTGTTCGGACTCGTCATTTTTATTGATGACTATTTTAATTCGTTGGCTGTCGGAAATGTAAGTAGACCAATCACTGACCGACACCGCATATCACGTGCGAAACTGGCATATTATCTTGATTCAACTGCGGCACCAGTATGTGTGATCTCGCCTGTTTCAAGTTGGGGAGCGTACATCATCGGTATTATCGGAACGATTTTTGCTACACATGAGATCACGAATATGTCTGCGTTTAGTGCATTTATTCAAATGATTCCAATGAATTTTTATGCAGTTTTTGCACTGATTCTTGTGTTTATCGTTGCGTATTTCCAGCTGGATTTCGGACCAATGAAAAAACATGAAGAAACAGCTCTTGCTACGGGAGAGGTGATTGCTCCAGATAAAAAGGCAGCAATAGGAGAAGGCATTAAGCTTGAAGAAAGTGACAAAGGAAAAGTGGGAGACCTTGTTTGGCCAATCGTCATTTTAATTGTTTCAACGGTTGGATTCATGATCTATACAGGTATTCAAAATGTGAAGGGGCTTGAAGAACCAACGGCTATCACACTTTTATCAATCTTTGAGAATACAGATGTACCAAAATCATTAGTATATGGTGGTCTGTTTGGTTTAGCTTCTGCTATATTGTTCTTCCTTCCGAAGAAGATGGGTGCTGTATCATTAGGAAAAGGACTGGGACGCGGTATTCAGTCTATGATCGGTGCTGTAACAATCTTGCTTTTTGCTTGGACGATCATCTCGATCATTGATAGCTTGGGAACAGGAACGTATTTAGCTGGTTTAGTAGATCAGCATATGAACTTAGCTTACCTGCCATTTGTTCTTTTTGTACTGTCAGGGTTAATGGCTTTTGCGACAGGAACTTCGTGGGGAACGTTTGGTGTCATGCTTCCGATCGCAGCAGAAATTTCAGCATCAACGAATATTGAGTTAATGCTTCCAGTTCTTGCTGCAGTACTAGCGGGTTCTGTTTTTGGCGACCACTGTTCTCCAATATCAGATACTACAATCCTTTCTTCCACAGGAGCAGGCAGTCATCACATTGATCACGTGATGACCCAGCTTCCATATAGCCTAGTGGCTGCTGGAGTGTCTGCCGTCGGTTATCTTGCGCTCGGATTAACAGAGAGTGTTTGGATGGGCCTTCTATCATCTGCTGTAATATTTATCTTAGCGCTTTTTATCATTAAAAAAGCAACTAGTAAAAATAGCATTAGTGATCAATCCCTAAAGGCTTAATTTTTGAAAGTGTCTGGTAGTTAACCAGGCACTTTTTCTTATATTTATACGACTTTTTCCCCCTTATTCCGACAAAATAACTAAAAACATTTTGACAGGTTTTCATGTTTTGTAATATACTGAACACAGAATTATCAGAAAAAAGTAATAATTGTAAACTTTTCGACTTCATAAAAAGGGGGATACAACAATGGAAAATAGGCAGCAATGGGGAAGCCGCTATGGGTTTATATTAGCAGCGGTCGGCTCAGCTATCGGCTTAGGCAATATCTGGAGATTTCCAGCGGTTGCTTATGAGAACGGTGGAGGAGCATTCTTCATCCCATATCTAATAGCACTTTTAACGGCAGGGATTCCCTTACTGATCCTAGAATTTACGTTAGGTCATAAGTACCGTGGATCTGCTCCACTTTCTTATTTCCGTCTTCATAAAAAAGCGGAGTGGTTAGGATGGTGGCAAGTATTTGTAGCGTTTGTTATTTCCACTTATTATGCTGTAATCATCGCTTGGGCGATTAAGTATTCTATTTACTCTTTAAACTTAACTTGGGGAGACAAGCCTTCTGATTTCTTTTACGGTGAAGTTCTTCAATTAAGCAAGACACCTGGTGACATGGGTGGTATCGTACCAGGCATTTTAATCGCACTTCTAATCGTGTGGGTCGTTACGCTTCTTGTTCTTTATAAAGGTGTATCAAAAGGAATCGAGCGTTTTAACAAAATCTTTATTCCAGCTTTAGTCATTATGTTTACGTTAATTGTTATTCGTGCCGTAACACTCGATGGTGCAGCTCAAGGTTTGAACACATTCTTCACACCTGATTGGAGCATGATGAATAATGGTAAGGTGTGGGTAGCAGCTTACGGTCAGATTTTCTTCTCACTATCGATCGCATTTGCAATTATGGTAACGTACTCAAGCTATCTGCCTAAGAAATCAGATATTAACAATAATGCATTTATTACAGGATTCGCAAACTCAGGATTTGAACTACTTGCAGGGATTGGTGTATTTGCCGCTTTAGGATTCATGGCAATGCAACAGGGTCTGCCAGTTGATGAAGTTGTAAAAGGTGGAATCGGACTAGCATTTGAAGTATTCCCAGCAATTATTAACGAGTTCCCAGGCGGTAATGCCTTCTTTGGAACAATCTTCTTCTTAACCCTTGTATTCGCTGGTATGACATCGTTGATCTCGATCGTTGAAACGTATGTGGCAGCACTACAAGATAAATTTGGAATCTCAAGAACGAAAGCCGTACTGATGGGCGGAGGAGTAGCATCTGTTATCTCATTACTCTTCGCTACAAAAGGCGGATTGTACATGCTAGATATCGTAGATTACTTCATCAATAACTTCGGAATCACGTTAGCAGGTCTTGTAGAAGTAGTTATTGTTGCTTGGTTCGTAAGACAATTGGCTGGACTTCAAAACCATGCAAACGCCATCTCTGACTTACGAACAGGATTATGGTGGAAGGTTTGTCTCGGCGTCATCACACCAATCCTACTGGGTTACATGATGTTTGATAACATTAAACAAAACGTTGCAGAAAACTATGGAGGCTACCCTACAGAACTGATCCTAACGTATGGTGTAGCAGTAGCGGTTGGCGTTATCGTACTCGGCATCGTACTCGGTCTAGTGAAGTGGAAATCTGAAGTGGTAGTAGAGAAAAAGGAGGTCAGCTAATATGACAGGCAGTGCGATTACAATGATGGTGATTGGCATGGTTATTCTATGGGGCGGCCTCCTCGCAAGTATTGCAAACGTGGTTCGCGTATCAAGAAAAAAATAAAGGATGAGGCTGGTTCTTCAGTTGAAGAATCAGCTTTTTTCTTATGATGGCGCTCGTAAATCAGAGCAGGGCTCTAGAAATACGAGCGCCATATGAAAAAAGAAGCCCTCAAGCTTCTTTTTCCAACTTATCCATCATTCATCATTATCTACGCCTGTTGCTAATACGCTCCTGACGTTCCCAAGCTTTTAAATATGGGTAAGGATCGAATGCCCATTCCGTATATCCGTTGTCACGGTACATGCCAAAGTGCAAATGAGGAGGGAATTTTCCTGAAGTTCCAGGAGGACCGTAACCTGAACTGCCCACATACCCAAGCACCGTTCCGGGTTCTACGATCGTCCCTTTTTCAATTGCTTTATTGAAACTCCCTAGATGGGCGTAATAATGATACACATTATTGATATCGCGAACACCGATTCTCCATCCGCCAAATCGATTCCATCCTTTAATCTCAACAATTCCATAAGATACTGCCTTTACCGGAACTCCGTAATCTGCAAAGATATCTGTGCCTTCATGAATACGTAGTCCGCCAAAGCCGCGTCTGTCACCCCAAGTGCTTCGGTAGCTATAGTTTGATCTTAATGGAACGATAAAACTGTGTTTGTCTAGAGAAACAGTTCCATAGGTCTCATAGATTTTTGCGTTTTCCATAATAATATCTACGGCTTTATCACGCTGGTAATAGCTCCAGAGACCGATTCTGAAATTTTCTATATCGTGCCCATGCTTTTGGATGATCTCACTGAATGTATATAGAATGTCTTCATCGTTGTTTCGATCAGCAATTCCGTCGTTGTTCCCGTCTTTTCCGATACCGCCAAACATGGATATTCGTTCAGGGTTCGTATCGTCCATGGTAGGGTTAATCGGTCCTGACCATTGTAGGGGGGAAAAGTAAATGCCAACCAACCCTTTTCGGGCAGGTAGATCTCTTCTCGCTTTTCTTACGCTTCTTTCATATTGGTCTACACCTGCAAAGTAGTGCCATGGAATGAGAGTGACGGACTCCATTTTTTTATAGAGGCTGAGCCTTTCCACATCTTCTTTCGTAAATCGCTCTGCGGCCGTGCTCCTGCTTTCTGGAAGAAAGGTTATTAGAAGGGCTGTCAGAGTGAGGAACAGGACTGAAAATTTCCTCATGCGTCCCAATCCACTCCTTTCTTTCATTTATCTATAGTTTGTTGAAGTTAAGAAAAAACATGAAGGAAAAATGTTGGAAAAAACTCTTGTTTGGAATTTTACCCTGTCGTATGGTAGAGTATTGATGGGACAATAATGTTTAAGTAGAAACTAAAATACGAACGTTCATTATACGAAAGACCAAGAAAATCTGGGGTGATGATGATGGCAAAGAAAGAAGAATATGTACGTAAACCCGAGTGGTTAAAAATAAAGCTAAACACGAATGAAAATTATAAAGAACTTAAAAAAATGATGCGTGAGAAAAAGCTACATACGGTATGTGAAGAAGCAAAATGTCCAAACATTCATGAATGTTGGGCTGTTCGAAAAACAGCTACTTTCATGATTCTTGGAGATATCTGTACACGTGCTTGCCGTTTTTGTGCCGTTAAAACAGGTTTACCGACTGAGCTTGATCTACAAGAGCCAGAACGTGTTGCAGAATCTGTTGAGCAAATGGGCCTAAAGCACGTTGTAATCACAGCGGTAGCGCGCGATGACTTAAAAGATGGTGGAGCTCATGTTTTTGCTGAAACCGTTCGTGCTGTTCGCGCTCGTAATCCATTCTGTTCTATTGAAGTCCTTCCATCTGATATGTTAGGTGATTTTGATGCATTGAAAACATTGATGGACGCAAAACCAGATATTATGAACCACAATATTGAAACGGTGAGACGTCTTTCTCCGAGAGTTCGTGCACGTGCTACGTATGACAGAACGATGGAGTTCTTGCGTCGTGCAAAAGAAATGAATGCTAACATCCCTACCAAATCCAGTCTAATGATCGGATTAGGTGAAACGTGGGATGAAATTGTAGAAACGATGGATGACCTTCGTGCAAATAACGTAGATATCATGACGATCGGTCAATATCTACAACCTACTAAGAAACATTTAAAAGTACAAAAATACTATACTCCAGATGAATTTAAAGAACTCCGTGATATCGCGTTCTCTAAAGGATTCAAGCATTGTGAGTCAGGACCTCTTGTACGTTCTTCTTACCATGCTGATGAGCAAGTAAACGCAGCAGCACAAAACAGTTAAATATAAAAAAGCCAGAAGCAACGATCTGCTTCTGGTTTTTTATTTGCCTTCCATTTCACTACGCATATTGTTCGTTTCGCCGTTCATCTCACCATTTTCATTTTCCCCATAGTTCCACTTCTTGCCTTGAGGCGCTTTTTTCATTTGTTGGATTAACGTGTCCATGATGCCTTCGATCTGTTCTGTATCATTGTTTAATGATTGATATTGTTCGATCTTATCGATCATTCCTTTTTCATCAGATACGTAGACGTGATAATATCTCGGTACGACAGAGAAACCAGTCATCTTTACTTGATCAGCAGCTGCGTTTCGGTCTTTGTTTGTTGTTTTGTAGCCGATCAGTACCTCTTCATCCGTTACTAATGTACCGACATCTTTAATCTCAGGCAATTGAAGGACCATGTCAGAAATCATATCGGCAAGCTTTTGACGATTTAAGTACGGAACCGCATTACCTGTTTTTACTTTGTCCCCCGACATATGACGCATATATCCAAAGTCCCCATAGTTCATGTTGTTGCCAATTCGATTCTCATCTTTTACATTGGTTTTAGAAAATTTATATTCTTGTCCCATCTTCTTTTGATCACCGCCGCCGCATCCAACGAGCATCAGGCTGATCAATAAGAACGTTCCTAATTTTTTCACTGGTGTTTCACCTCCTTATTCTATAGAGTGCCTTAAATGGGAAGATCTTTACGAAGAAATTGTTGGCTGAAACGAGCACAAGCATGGTAAAATAAGTATCAGGAAACGAGGTGAAGCATTTTTGATTACAGTTGGTAATTATTCCTATGAAGTGATTGAAGATGTACGAGAAGCCTTTAACGAGGAACAATTTAAAGCGCGCTATAGTGAAATATTACATAAATACGATTATATTGTTGGTGATCTCGGCTACGAACAGCTTCGACTTCGTGGGTTTTTTGAAGACAATCATGAGAAGGCTACGTTTGATACGAAGATCAGCACACTGCCGGAATACATTTACGAATATTGCAATTTCGGTTGTCCGTATTTTGTAGTCAAAAAAGTAAACCCCTGAGAAATTTCAGGGGTTTTTTTTTGTTTTAGTGATGATCTAGACGGATCCTCAAGACCTCCTAACTTTATGAGCCTCGAGAATCTTCATAAGGTTTTTCTGTATGATATTCTGGATCATCGTGAGTGGGATGAGCACCAGGATCTTGTCTTTCCAGACCTTCATGAAGGGTTTTGTTTTCATAGTTAAAGGCACTATAATAACGCTGTTCTTCTCTCCAAGGAGTTGATTTTCCTAAAGCTCTCTTGATCGGAGAGCCGTACGGACCTTCAGGTAAGTCCTCAGGAAGTACGTAATTACGACCAGTCTCTACATTCGAAAAATCGGTATATTGTTCTTTTTCTTTTTCGAACAAAAAAACCATCCTCTCTTCGGTCATTTTAGGATAAGAAAGTATCCTTATCTAAAGTGTCTCCAAGAAAGCATGATTCTTTTTTGGTACATTTTGATTACATCTTAAACGACATCAGCTAAAAATTCACGAAGCTCCATTGCGTCTTCTTCCGTGAGATTAAACGCGTGTTCTAAATACCCTTCCTCTTCTAAATCATCTTGACCAATGATGGCATATGTACTGCCTAACATATTCAGAACTAGAGACTTTCCGTAATGTCTTGTTGTTTTTGTGATGGCAAGATCAAAGCGTGTGTTTCGTCCCATAAAGCTAACAAAGCGCGTTTCTGTTGGTTCTTTATCATCATATAAGAAAAATGTTTCCTCGTTCATTTTGTTCCTCCTTCGTATATAGCAAAATTTAAATTTGAGTTCATATGATTGCTCTTACTTTATGTTACACTTTACTTGAGAAACTTACAAAAGGTGATGACTATGTATTTTGTTGATCGAAAAAAAATCAATGAACATTTAGTGTATATGAATGGATTAATTCGTACGTTCAAGGAACTTTCTTCTCCAGCAAATAAGTTTGAAACACTTGTGATAGAAAGAATAGGACATATGTTGATCGAATCGATGATGGACGTTGGAAATATGATCATTGATGGATTTATCATGCGTGATCCAGGAAGCTTTGAAGATATTCTTGATATTCTGATTGATGAAAAAGTAATACCAAATAATGAAGCGGTATCGTTGAAAGAAGTGGTGAACCTTCGTAAATCACTCGTTCAAGATTACACTTCTGCTGATAGTAAGCTCATATATGATACCATTTCATCAAAAGAGAAAGAACTTTCAGCATTCCCATTACACATAAAGCGGTATCTAGAGGAAGAGTTGGGGCCAGTTTCTGCATTTTTACCTGAATAAAGATAAAAGAGTTTTTATACATTTATATTTAAAAATGTACGTTTATCTTTATTTACGATAAAATGGTAACAAAGGATGGTGATGACCATGAAGAATCACACCTCAACCCGTGATGAAATCATCTATCTGTTAAAAAGAAATAAGAAGATGACAGTTACGGAAATGGCGAAATCACTTGGAATAACCGAAATGGCTGTTCGTCGTCATCTCAACACATTAGAGCGTGACCATGTGATTGAAACGACTCTTGTACGACAGGCTATGGGAAGACCTATCCATTTTTATCATCTTACAGCAAGCGGTGACGAACAATTTCCACGAAACTATTCGGGGCTTACCGTTGATTTTTTAAAAGATATAGAAGAAGTTAGTGGCACTGGGACAATTGACGAATTGTTTAAACGGCGTGAAAATCGTCTGCAGGATAGATACAAAGATCGAATGAACACGCTCACAGAATTTGAGCAAAAAGTAAATGAACTGGCGAATATTCAAAATGAAGCAGGTTACATGGTGGACTGGGAAAGAGGAGAAAACCCTGGAACCTACGTATTGACAGAGTACAATTGCCCGATCGCTAAGGTAGCGAATGAATATCAACAAGCCTGCTCGTGTGAACTTTCGCTGTTTAAGCGCATGCTTCAAACAGATGACGTTGAGCGAAAGACGTGCATGGCAAAAGGCGGAGATTATTGCTGTTATGTGATAAAAGAAGAAAAGCAAGCATCTGAAGTCTAAAGCGCTTCAGGTGTGTTTTTTTTTAAAGTGGGTAGAATGAGAAGGTACATAAAAGGAGAGAGCATAATGAAGGCATATAAAGGATTCTTGATTGATTTGGACGGAACGATGTATAGAGGAACTGAACGAATTATTGAGGCCGTTGATTTTGTGAAAAAATTAAACGAACAAAACATCCCTTATTTGTTTGTGACTAATAATTCTTCTAAAACAAAAAAACAAGTGGCAGATGTGCTTGCAGGATTTGATATTCCGGCGTCAGCAGAGCATGTGTATACGACGAGTATGGCAACAGCTAATTATATTGCCGAGCTAAAGAAAAACGCGACCGTCTACTGTATCGGTGAAGATGGGATTAGAGAAGCGCTTAAAGAACAGGGGCTGCAACTTGTAGAAGAGAACCCAGATTTTGTTGTGATCGGAATCGATCGCTCGATCACGTATGAAAAATTAGCAAAAGCATGTCTAGCAGTCCGTAACGGAGCGACGTTTATCTCTACAAATGGTGATATTGCACTTCCAACAGAAAGAGGCCTTCTACCAGGAAACGGCTCATTAACTTCTGTTATCACGGTTTCTACTCAAACAGAACCAACGTTTATTGGAAAGCCAGAGTCCATTATTATGGAGATGGCGTTAGAGACACTGGGGACAAAAAAAGAAGAAACTCTTATGATCGGGGACAACTACCAGACAGATATCTTAGCTGGTATACGTGCCGGGATGGATACCTTGCTTGTGCACACTGGAGTAACAACAAAAAAACACCTTGAAGAAATTGATGTGCATCCAACGTATACCGTAAACGGATTGGATGAGTGGGAGATTAAATAAACCTCTACCCAAAAAGATAATTACTTTTGTTTTATTCGTCTCATCATCGACAAGTTGGTTGAAGTGCAAGGTGCGAGACTCCCGGCTAGGACAAGCGGTCAGTCCGAAGAGTGAAAGTGGCTCATTCAGCCCCGCCAAGCAAAAGGTGAATGGGTTGGAAGGCGCACTTTGCCTTCTAAACCATTTAACTTTTGACCTCGAGGGGCTAGCCACTGCAACTAGACAGGTGAGACCTTTAAGGGCGCATAGCGGCAAGGGGCTCACCGCCTGCCCCGCGGAAAGCGAGCATCCTGGAACGGAAATCAACTCCTTACAAGAACTACAAACCTTAGAACAGACAACATAAAAAAGGCTTAAGTCAAAGAGGATCCTCTTGTTCTTAAGCCTTATTTTTAATCTTCATTTGCTGCACGATGTGCTAACCTGCTCGATGCTGCTGCTGCAATCGCACCGACTATATCATCCAAGAAGGTATGGACCTTGCCAGTAGATTTGTCATTGAGTTTTTCTAATATCCCTGGTTTCTGTTTATCAATGAAACCGTAGTTCGTAAAGCCGATCGATCCATATATATTTACGATTGAGAGTGCGATTACTTCATCGATTCCATAGAGACTTTCATCGCGAGCCAATATTTCCTGAAGAGGCTGTTCAAGTTTTTTTTGTTCCGCTAATACATCAAGCGCAATGCCTGTAAGTATGGCATTTTGAACTTCACGTTTTGCGATTACTCTTTCAACATTTTCTCTACATACATCCATTTTTAAATCAGGATGATAGGGGACTTGGAGAAAATAAACAAGTTCAGCAATATCGTTTACCGTAACGCCCCGTTCGTTCAGCTGTTTGCGTGCAGTTTCTTCGACTCTTTCCACTTTTTTGTTTGGCATCCTTGTACTCCTTTTCTCTGTTTGTCTCCTTAGCTTTGTATAGTATATGTTTTCATAGTAAAGTTATGAATTTATAAAAAGTACTAACCACTTCGCCTATATGGGCATACAATGTTGTATCCAATCATGCGGTGGTATGCTCAAGTTTAATCTGAAAAGATCAACCGCTGGAAAGCTGAAGGGGTGGGGGGATCGGCTTTGTTTGAAAGAGATATATTTCATCATTATCAACTAGTTTGTGAAGACAGAAGATCTGAATCAGGTTATCGGACTTTCTATTGCAAAGGAAATCAATACATCGTGATACCGCAACAACAGATGTCTTATGAGAAACTGCAAGAAATGATGTATATTAGTGATTATTTACAGCAACGAGGAGAGGAGAACATTCCTGTTCTGCAGCCCACGATTACGAATATGCCTAGTGCTTATGTAGATGGGGAGTCTGTTATCATTTTTAAAGTGGAGCCCAAAAAAGGGGAAAATCGTAATATAGAAATAGGCTCCGAACTAGCAGAATTTCATAAGCGAGGAAAAGGGCTTGAACAGTATTATCCGGTAGAACAAATCGCATACGGACAATGGCCGTTATTATGGATCAATCGTGTGGATGAAATGCATAGCCGATATGCAGAAATATCAGCCAGAAAGCAAAAGAACGATTTTGATCAACTATTTTTGACTACATTTCCTTATTATGAGGGAATGGCAGAAAATGCAATTCAATATATTACGGATTACCAACTGGAGAGAGGACCTAAAGGGATAGGTTCTGCTGCAATTTGTTACGATCGATTCAGTGAGCGGTCATGGATTCGGACCTCAAACAGTTTTGTTAAACTGCCTGTAGGCTGGGTAATCGACAGTCCGATGAGAGACCTTGCAGAATGCATCAGGGAAAAGATCTATCAACCAGAGTTCAGAAGTCATGAAGTATTGCAATTGATCGACGAATATGAAAAAGTAAAGCCATTATCTAAGGGGGCTTGGAGACTTTTATACGGCAGACTCCTCTTCCCTTCACAGTACTTTGATACGGTTGATGAACATTATAACAATGAGAGAGATATCGGAAAAGAACTGTATGTTCGCCGCTTTACTGACTTAATCTCGTATGAAAAGCAAAATGAATACTTCTTAAAAAGCTTTTACAGATCGATCGGTCTTCCTGTTCAAGAGTTAAATATTCCAATGGTCGATTGGCTCGTTCCCATGATCTAATGAAAGAGGTAGCTCAAAAAGTAAGATTTTTGAGTTATACCTCTTTTTTTGTTGTTTTCGTCTACAGTGTTGTCTTTGAAAGTAGTTGATTTCCGCTCCAGGTTGCTCGCTTTCCATGGGGCGAACGTTGAGCCTCCTGTCTAGTTGCAGTGACTAGCCCCTCGAGGTCAAAAGTTGAATGGTCAAGAAGGCAAAGTGCGCCTTCCTAGCACATTCACCTTTTGCTTGTCGGGGCTAAACGAGTCACTTCCACTTTTCGGACTGACCGCTCGTCCCATAGGAGTCGGCAACCTTGCGCTCCAATCAACTTGCAGAGGAAGTGAAAAAGAAAAGCAAAATTCTTTTTAGATATCTTGCACAAGAATATCACCAGCATAAGTACCATTGCTTTATTTTCTAACTTTCACATGAGAAAATAGCTAGCAAGGAGTGAAAGCGTATGCAAAAACCTTATGTATTTATTACACGAAAATTACCGAAAGAAACGGTTAGTCAACTAGAGCAAATTGCAGAGGTCAATATGTGGCCTCATGAAGAAAAGGCTGTACCACGCGAAGTGCTTTTAAAAGAAATCAAAAAAGCAGATGGAATACTCACGATGCTTTCAGACAAAATTGATAGCGAAGTATTGGATGAAGCCTCTTCACTAAAAGTAATAGCTAATCTAGCAGTAGGCTATGACAACATCGATGTCGCAGCAGCCAAACAAAAAGGGATAACGGTCTGTAACACACCAGATGTATTAACAGATTCTACGGCGGATTTAGCATTTTCTTTAATTCTTGCAACAGCTCGCAGAATCGTTGAATCAGCAAATTATGTGAAAGAAGGAAAGTGGAATAGCTGGGGACCTCTATTGCTTGCTGGAGCAGATGTTCATCATAAAACAATCGGTATTGTTGGAATGGGAAGAATCGGTGAAGCCGTAGCGAGACGAGCAAAAGGCTTTGATATGAAAATTTTATATCATAATCGAAATCGTAAGCCCGATGCGGAAAATTCGCTTGACGCTGAATACAAAGAATTTCATGAGCTTTTAAAGCAATCTGATTTTGTTGTCTCTCTTGCACCATTAACACCTGAGACAGAAGGAATGTTTAACCAAGAAGCATTTCAGAGCATGAAGGATAGCGCGATCTTCATTAATGCAGGCAGAGGTGCGACAGTAGATGAATCTGCGCTTATTGAGGCATTACATAACAAAGAAATCGCTGGAGCTGGGCTTGATGTATTTCAGCAAGAGCCGATTGAAGTCGATCATCCTCTACTGTCCATGAAACAAGTGGTAGCCCTTCCTCACATCGGAAGTGCAAGTGTGGAAACAAGGATGAAGATGGCCGAACTTGCATGCAGAAACATAACCAATATATTGGATGGAAAAGACGCTGAAACACCTGTTATATAAGGAGGTACAAGATGAATCGTTCTTTAGAGGGGAAAACAGCCATCGTTACGGGAGCGAGCCGTTTAAACGGAATTGGCGCAGCTGTTTGTGTTGAGCTTGCAAGTAGGGGAGCTCAAATATTCTTTACGACTTGGGGTACATATGACACAACGATGCACACAGGTGACCATACAAATGATCCAGAGCAGCTTGTAAAGAAACTAAAAAATTTAGGAGTAAAATCTTCGTATGTAGATATTGACCTTAGCGTTTCAGAAGATATTCCAAAACTCCTAGAAAAAGTTGAAAGTGAATTAGGAGTAGCAAGCATACTTGTGAACAATGCCTGTATGTCACAAAATCACAGCTGGGAAGATACAACAAGTGAGATTTTAGATGCTCATTATGCAATCAACATTCGTGCAACGACTCTTTTAAGTATAGAGTTTGCCAAGCGTTTTAAAGGGGACAAAGGCAGCATCGTTCATCTAACATCCGGCCAGTCGAAAGGTCCGATGCCTGGTGAATTAGCATATGCTGCTACAAAAGGAGCCGTCGATGCGTTAACAATATCCTTAGCTGCTGAAATCCGACATAAAGGAATTACGGTTAATGCAGTGAATCCAGGCCCTACAGATACGGGCTGGATCAATCCAGATTTAGAAAAGATCCTTCTGCCTAAGTTTCCCGGTGGAAGGATTGGGAAACCAGAAGATGCGGCAAGGTTAGTCGCGTTTTTAACAACACCTGAGGCAGAGTGGATAACCGGACAGATCATTCATTCAGAAGGTGGATTCTTAAGACAATAGAAAGATTTTTGAAACTGACTTTAGTGGTATCTTCGTGAACCCAAAAAGTCAGTTTTTTTATTAAAATTAAATTATTTATAAATATACTATTGAATTAATTTTTATACAGTCCTATAATGAACCATAACTTATTTAAGGAGTGATGTAATGAGAGCAGGAATTATTGGTGTAACCGGATATGGTGGGATGGAACTTTTCCGGCTGCTTTCTGCACATACAGAGATTACCGAAGTTGTTCTCTATTCATCCTCTAAAGCAGGCAAACAGCTTTCAGAAGAAATTCAGCACCTGTATCATATTCATGATCAGAAGCTAAGATCACTGAAACAACTATCATCCGATGGCTTAGATATCGTATTTTCCTCCGCACCGAGCGGGGTTTCATCTGAGTTTCTTCCTTCGCTCGTTAATGAGAAATTGAAGATTATTGATCTAGCAGGAGATTTTCGTTTAAAAGATCCAGACACCTATCGAGCGTGGTACAAAAAAGAGCCGCCTCCACAACCACTCGTGAATGAGGCGATCTACGGATTAACAGAATGGAAGAGAGAAGAGGTACAGAACGGGAATTTGATAGCGAATCCAGGGTGTTATCCGACAGCAGCTCTTATAGGTATTCTCCCGTTGTTAAAAGAAAACATGATCAATCCAACTTCACTCGTGATTGATGCAAAGAGCGGAATTTCTGGAGCAGGTGCTACGCCGGGCAAAGGAACGCATTTTTCACAAATAAATGATAGCCTCGGCATCTACAAGATCAATCAACATCAGCACATCCCAGAGATCGAACAAACGATACAGTCATGTACGGATACTGCAACGAAAATTACATTTAATACACATCTTGTTCCGATGACAAGGGGCATCATGACTACGATGTACGCGGAGCTTACAGATTCAGCTACCTCGCGATCAATAAAAGAAATCTTTGGATCTTATTACGATAGTGAATACTTCGTCAGAGTTCATAGAGAAAAAGCAAATTTGTTCACAAAACAAGTGTACGGATCCAATTTTTGTGATGTTACGTTTGCCGTTGATGAGCGAACAAACCGAATCACGGTGATCTCTTGTATCGACAATCTATTAAAAGGAGCGGCAGGCCAAGCGGTTCAAAATATGAATGTGATGTTCGGTATAAACGAAACGGAGGGATTAAGATCTTCACCGATGTTCCCTTAATTAGAGGAGGCAGTATATGCAGGCAACAAAAGCAACAATTCAGAAGATAACAGGTATCAACATCGCGACGCCAAAAGGATTTTACGCAAGTGGGCTTCATTGTGGAGTGAAACATAAAAAGCTCGACTTAGGATTGTTGTATAGTATAACCCCAGCGAACGCGGCAGGCGTTTATACAACGAACCAAGTACAGGCAGCTCCTCTAAAAGTTACTCAGAATAGCATCTCTCAGGAAGGGAAGCTTCAAGCGATCATCGTGAACTCTGGTAATGCAAATGCTTGTACAGGAAAAAGGGGCTTGAATGATGCTCGGCACATGCAGATTCAGACAGCCGAAAAGCTAGATATTCCCCCGCACTACGTCGGAGTGGCCTCCACAGGGGTAATCGGTGAACATCTGCCGATGGATAAAATATCAACCGGTATTAAAAATTTAGTACTAGATGCTGAGTTGAAAGGGTCAATCGACTTTTCTCAATCCATTTTAACAACAGATACTGTTTCCAAGAATACAGCCTACTCGCTAAAAATTAATAATAAAAACATTACGATAGCAGGTACGGCAAAAGGGTCAGGGATGATACACCCCAATATGGCTACGATGCTCGGATTCATCACGACAGATGCAGCTGTCCAGCAGGATGATCTTCGTGAAGCTTTGTCTTTTGCCGTGGAACGAACGTTTAATTGTATTACCGTAGACGGAGATACTTCGACGAACGACATGGTACTCATGCTCGCAAACGGTATGGGCGAGAATGAAGAGTTAAACAAAGACCACCCTGAGTGGGAACTATTCTTAGAAGCTCTTGTACTTGTTTGTGAAGACTTAGGCAAACTTATTGCAAAAGATGGAGAAGGGGCCAGCAAGCTGATTGAAGTAAATGTTAAAGGTGCAGCTACGGATAAGGATGCGAGAATCATAGCCAAAACGATAGTAGGTTCTCCATTAGTAAAGACTGCTGTGTTCGGTTGCGATGCCAACTGGGGAAGAATTCTTGCTGCAGCTGGATATAGTGGTGTTTCGTTTAATCCAGACACCGTTAAAATTAAGATCGGTAAACATGAAGTTGTCGTGGATGGGGAACCTGTACTATTTTCAGAGGAAGAAATTCGTAACTATTTAAAAAGTCATGAGATTCATATCTTTGTTGATCTATCAGAAGGTTTTGGAAACGGAAGAGCGTGGGGATGTGATCTCACATATGATTACGTTCAGATTAATGCAAGTTATCGTACTTAAATGGAGGCGAGCATTGTGTTTCATGTTGTGAAAATCGGAGGTAGTACGCTAGCTAACTTACAACCTGCCTTTTTTGATGTACTTAAAAATAGAATTCAACAAGGTGAAAAGATCGTTATCGTTCACGGAGGAGGGCCGGAAATTAATAAAAAGCTGTCAGAATCCGGATTACCGTTAGTAATGAAGAATGGCATCCGAGTAACAAGCCCAGAATCACTTTCCTATGTGAAAACAGCGTTAAAGGACATTACCAATTCAAATCTTGTAGAGAGATTAAATAACGAAGGCATTTCAGCTCAAGGACTTTCTGGAGAAGAGAATTCCTTACTTACTTGTGATTTTTTAGATAAAGAGAATTATGGATGGGTTGGAAGTATACAAAAAGTAAATACAAAGATCATCCAAAACATATTAGAAGCTGGTAAGGTTCCAGTCATTGCATCGCTAGGTGTAGCAGAGTCGGGTGAAACGGTGAATATAAATGCAGACACAGCAGCAGGTGAAATAGCAGCTTCTCTATCAGCTGAGTCAATCTGCTTTGTTACAGATACCCCTGGGGTTCGAGTACTTGGGGAATGGATGGAATGCTTAACGATTGCTGACATTTTTACAAGTATTGTTGAAGGACACATAAAGGGAGGCATGGTACCAAAGGTTGAAGCGGCTATAAAATGTCTGGACCTTAATATCAAGAAAGTACGAATTACCGACCAAACTCTGTCAGGTACAGAGTTGCTTAAGGAGGTATTGATTACATGAGTGCACTTTTTCCAACTTATAAAAGAAAGCAAATAGAACTTCAAAAAGGTAACGGAACTTATGTATATGACCAAGACAATAAAAAATATCTAGACTTTACGAGCGGAATAGCTGTGACGAGTCTTGGACACTGTCATCCTGAAGTGGTTGCAACGCTTCAAAAACAGAGCGAGCGTATCTGGCATACTTCCAATCTTTTTGAGATCCAACAGCAAGAGTTGCTCGCTCTGACACTTGTAAAGCACACACAATTGGATTTAGCTTTCTTTTGCAATAGTGGGGCTGAAGCAAACGAAGGTGCAATCAAGCTGGCTAAAAAATTTACAAAGAAAAATAAGATCATCACGTTTAATGATTCATTTCACGGTCGAACGTTCGGTTCTATGTCGGCGACTGGTCAACAGAAGATCAAAGAAGGCTATGGGCCGCTCGTGTCAACATTCATACACCTCCCATGGAACGATATTGAGCAATTGAAGGACCAGGTAGACAACGACACAGCTGCGATCATGATGGAAGTCATCCAGGGTGAAGGCGGTATTAAAAGCGCGGACCTAGATTTTTATAAAGAAGTGCAAGAGATCTGTGAGAAAGAAGATGTTTTATTGATCATAGATGAAGTCCAAACGGGTATCGGCAGAACGGGGAAAAGATATGCTTATGAACACTTCGGATTAAATCCTGATATCGTAACCCTTGCCAAAGGGCTAGGAAACGGTTTTCCGATAGGAGCTATGCTAGGTAAAAGAAAACTAGCTGAAGCGTTTGGACCAGGAAGCCATGGCACAACGTTTGGAGGTAATCCTCTTGCATGTGCCGTCAGCCAAAGTGTTTTGAATATCATCTTTCATGACGAATTCTTAAATGAGGTTGTTAGAAAAGGAAAGAGCTTTAAAAAGAAATTAGAAGATTACTTAGGTAAGTTTCCATCTGTAAAAGAAATAAGAGGAGAAGGATTGTTAATAGGTATTGAATGTGAGCGAGCTGAGGAAGTTATAGTGAGCTTAGAGAAACAAGGCTTATTAACCGTTCCTGCAGGAAAGCATGTTATTCGATTATTACCACCGTTAAACGTAACGGATGAAGAGTTATCGATAGCTTTAAACACGATTCAAAGAGCGTTTAACAACATGTATGAAAAAGTAAATCAATAGCTAGTTGCTATTTTTTTACGCAAGAATGAATAAAAATACAAATAATTATTAGTTTTATACAAGGAGAGGAACTTATCATGGAAGGCTGTATAACGCTATCTAACGGTAATACATTCAATGGTGACTGGATTAGTGATAACCAATTTGGTACAGGTGAAATTGTATTTTATACAGGAATGACTGGATACGAACAAGTTTTGACGGATCCTTCCTATCAAGGGCAGATCGTTGTATTTTCTTATCCTTTTATCGGAAATTATGGATTTGATCCTAAGAGGATGGAATCAGCAAAAATCCAAGTGGCGGGAGTAGTTATGGCGGAATGCTTTGGATTTGCTGCAAAAGGTGGCCGCCAATCAATCATTGATCTGTTAAATGCATATCAAATCCCTGCACTAACCAATGTAGATACTAGGTCTCTTATTCAACAAATTCGAATGAAAGGATCTCTGCCTGCTGTAATGCATGTACCAAATATCCTTCCTGATTCTTTTAGTCTAGAAGAATATTGGCCAGCGACATCGATGAAAAAGACAGGTTCAGGAGATACACATATCGTTTTGATCGATTTTGGATATAAGAAGTCGATTGCTGATGCTCTCGTTAACGAGGGATGTAGAGTGACAATTGTTCCTTATGATCAAAATCTAAACGATATTGAAAACTTGAATCCAGATGGTCTTGTTTTTTCGAATGGTTCTGGTGATCCTATGAGGTTCGCTAACTATTTTCATAGGTACAAAAATTTAGCCATGCGCTATCCCACATTAGGCATATGTCTTGGTCATCAGATTCTTGCTTTAGCCTTCGGCGGTAAGACGCGAAAGCTAAAATTTGGTCACAGAGGTGCGAATCACCCGGTAATGAACTTGAAGACTGGAAAAGTATCCATGAGTTCTCAAAATCATAGTTATGTCGTTCAAAAAGAAAGTTTGGCAGAAACAGGCTTTAATATCTGGTTTGAAAACGTGAACGATGGAAGTGTTGAAGGATTGTGGCATCGCTCACATAACGTTGCGAGTGTTCAATTCCACCCAGAAGCAGCGCCGGGTCCGAACGAACATAAAGAAATCTTTCAAAATTTTATTAACAGTGTACAACATTCAGAGAAGGTGAGAAGCTATGCCTAAACAACAAGACATCAAGAAAGTGCTCGTCATCGGATCAGGACCGATCGTAATCGGGCAGGCAGCAGAATTTGACTATTCCGGAACACAAGCATGTAAAGCGTTAAAAGAAGAAGGGGTCGAAGTGGTCCTGATCAACAACAACCCTGCAACGATCATGACCGACAACACGTTTGCAGACGTTATATACTTTGAGCCCTTAACAGTAGAATATGCAGAACAGATTATTCAGAAAGAAAAACCTGATGGACTCCTAGCGACAGTTGGCGGCCAAACAGGGCTTAACTTAGCAATGGATCTTCATACGAATGGGGTATTAGAAAAACATGGAGTTAAGCTTCTAGGTACAGATATTAATTCTATACAAAAAGCAGAAGACCGTGATCTGTTTCGATCATTGATGAAGCATCTCGGTGAACCTGTACCAGAAAGTGAGATTGTAACTTCATCAGAAGAAGCGATGTATTTTGCCGAAGAGACAGGTTATCCGGTGATTGTTAGACCTGCATATACACTCGGGGGATTTGGTGGAGGAATAGCTTCAACGAAAGAAAAGTTGATCGCACTTGTCAAACAAGGTCTGTCCGCAAGTCCGATCAACCAATGCTTGATTGAAAAAAGTATTGCAGGTTACAAAGAGATTGAATATGAAGTGATGCGTGATAAGAACGGAACATGCATTACGGTATGTAACATGGAAAACGTTGACCCTGTTGGAGTTCATACAGGTGATTCGGTAGTAGTAGCTCCTAGCCAAACGTTAACAGATGATGAGTATCAGTCATTAAGAAAAGCATCCTTGACCATTATTTCTGCGCTTGAAATTGTAGGAGGATGCAATATACAGTTTGCGCTTCATCCAGATAACTCACAGTATTATTTGATCGAAGTGAATCCACGTGTGAGCAGGTCATCTGCTTTAGCATCAAAAGCAACCGGATATCCGATCGCTAAGATTGCTGCCAAACTTGCACTAGGGTATAACTTGCATGAATTGAAAAATCCAGTAACTGGAACGACCTTTGCGAGTTTTGAACCAGCTTTAGATTATGTAGCTGTAAAAATGCCAAGATGGCCGTTCGATAAGTTTCCTCATGCAGACCGAAACCTCGGAACACAGATGAAAGCGACAGGCGAAGTGATGGCGTTAGAGAGAAACATGGCTTCTGCCTTTCAAAAAGCGATACGTTCACTCGAGCTGAAAACGAACGGCATGTATTTAAAAGAGCTATACGTGCTAGATGAGGATACACTTTTTGATCTTGTCGTATCAGCGGATGATCGCCGCTTTTTCGTTGTGATGGAACTATTGCGAAGAGGGATATCTTCAGACAAAATTCATGAGTTGACCAAAATCACACCTTACTTTTTATCCATTTTTCAAGAGATGGTTTCTATGGACAATTTGCTGCAAAAATGTGGATTTAAAAAAGTAGAAAAACAACAACTGCAACTTGGAAAAAAATATGGTTTTTCAGATCGATACTTATCGGAGATCTGGTCTGTTTCAGAAATAGAGGTACGCAACAAGAGAGCAGAGTGGGATATCACGCCGACGTATAAGATGGTGGATACGTGTGCAGCAGAGTTTGAAGCAAAAACGACTTATTTTTATTCCAGCTGGAGCGGGAAAAGCGATAGAATCCCTGATACGAAGAAGAAGGTTGCTGTTATCGGCTCGGGTCCTATTCGAATCGGGCAAGGTGTTGAATTTGATTATTGTTGTGTGCACAGTGCTATCGCACTTCATTCATGTGGATATGAAGCCATTTTAATCAACAACAACCCTGAGACGGTAAGCACGGATTATGAAGTATCTGACTCTCTCTATTTTGAACCTCTAACCTTTGAAGACATCAACCATGTTTTGGAGTTTGAAGGAATATCAGATGTCATTCTGCAATTTGGCGGGCAAACATCTATCAATTTGGCTAAAGAGTTAGAAGAGGCAGGGTATTCTGTTCTTGGAAGTCCTGCAGACACCGTAGACCAAATGGAAGACAGAGACCGTTTTTATCAATTTTTAGAATCATTAAGTATTCCTAAAGTTCCAGGATACTCGGCATTGAACGAAAAAGAAGTCAAACAGTATGCAAACGAACTAGGGTTTCCCATTCTTCTACGTCCTTCATACGTGATTGGTGGTAGCGGAATGAAGGTTCTTTATTCTGAAAGTGAACTAACCAGTTATCTGAACCATGAAAAAGTGAATTATCCTGTTTTAATCGACACTTTTTTAGAAGGTACAGAAGCAGAGGTAGATGTATTAAGCGATGGTCTAGATGTATTCATTCCTGGCATATTTGAACATTTAGAAGGAACAGGTGTTCATTCTGGAGATAGTCTAACTGTTACACCTCCGCAATCCTTATCTATTCATGTGATTGATCAAATTAAATCATACTCTATAAAGATCGCACGCAACTTAACGTATAAAGGATTGTTTAACGTTCAGTTCGCCGTAAAAAATGAAAATGTATATGTTATTGAAGTGAATCCAAGAGCCTCTCGAACAGCACCGATCATGAGTAAGATTACGAATGTAAACCTTGTACAGAAGGCAACCCAATTGCTTCTTGGTCACTCATTAAAGTCGTTGAACTTAAAAGATGAGCATAACGGCCAACCAGAAGTTACAGTGAAAGCACCTGTTTTCTCAACTATAAAACTGCCAGGTGTCAGCCCGGTGCTAAGTCCGATGATGCTCTCAACTGGAGAAGTGATTGGAAGTGATGCAGATTTTTATGAAGCTCTCGTTAAAGCTCTGAAAGGCTCGAGTCTTCAATTAGCAGATGTTTGGAATGATAAAGGTACCATTTTTGCGGAAGGAACACTCGCTGAAGCTGCTTCAAAAGCATGGGAGGAATGTGGTTATTCCGTACTTACGGCAAGTACTCTGACTTTTGATGAATGGTTAAAAACAGACCACAAAGCCATATATATGAACTTTTCGAATGATAGCGAAAGTCATAATGCTAAGCGTGCTGTTCTAGAAAGAGTCCATGTACTAACAAGGGAAGAAACATCAAAAGCTTATTTAAATGCGATACGCACTGTAAACAAAACAAGAAAGGAAGTGCTGATCTGATGTCAATTGTACACCCAATTCTCCAAACGCGAACTCAGAAAGATTTCCTAACGCTGATGGATTATTCTACATCTGAGATTATCGACTTATTGAACCTTGCGAAAGACTTAAAAAAACAAGGTCCATCTGCACCACCTTTACTAAAAGGAAAGATCTTAGGAATGATTTTCGAGAAATCATCAACACGCACTCGCGTTTCGTTCGAGGCTGCTATGGTGCAGCTCGGCGGTCATGCAATTCATCTATCTACTCGTGATATTCAGATGGGTAGAGGAGAATCCATCTCAGATACAGCAAAAGTATTGTCCGGTTATCTAGATGCACTGATGATTCGTACGTTTCATCAATCTACAGTTGAAGAGCTTGCAGAGAGTGGAACGATTCCTGTCATCAACGGTCTAACGGACGATTTTCATCCGTGTCAGATACTAGCTGATCTTCTTACAATACTAGAATATAAAGGGTCGTATAAAGGGAAAAAGTTGGCATATATCGGCGACGGAAACAATGTGGCACACTCTTTAATGATTGGCGCTGCAAAAGTGGGGATGGATTGTACCATTATTTGCCCTGAAAACTACGAACCGAAGGAAGAGATCGTTTCTTATGCAAAGGAAGTTGCAAAACAAAACGGTTCAGTAATCGAGGTAACTCATGATCCTATTGAGGGTATTAAAGATAGTGATGTGATTTACACGGATGTCTGGGCGAGTATGGGTCAAGAAGCGGAAGCGGAGGAACGTCTCGAACATTTTAAGGGTTATCAAGTGAATCAAGAGCTTGTGTCGTATGCAAAGAGTGACTATATCTTCATGCACTGTTTGCCTGCACATCGAGAGGAAGAAGTGACGGCGGAGATTATTGATGGTCCTCATTCTGTTGTTTTTCACGAGGCCGAGAACCGTCTTCACGCACAAAAAGCATTGCTTGTTCGTTTGCTGAGTTAAGTATTCGAGTGATGATTAGTGAGTAGTTGATTTCCGTTTCAGGTGCTCCCTTTCCGGGGGGCATGCGGTGAGCCACCTAGCGCTCTGCGCTGTTAGGTGTCTCACCTGTCCCGCTGATCCCCCAGGAGTCTCGCCCTTGCACTCCAATCAACTTGTCAATGAAGCTTCTTAAAGAACTCTTAATAGCGACAAACTTAGAACAAGTGTTTCAAATGATTTGTGCGAGTAAGCTAAATTATTACCTTTACTGCAACTAAATTTTCAAAAAACAACTAAAAAAAGAAGCCGCTCTCTATTGAGCGGCTTCTTGCGTTTTATTAAAATACTTGTTCTAATTCAACAACACCAGGAACTTCTTCAAGAAGTGCACGTTCGATACCTGCTTTTAGTGTAATAGTTGAACTTGGGCAGCTACCACATGCTCCCATTAGGCGTACTTTTACTACACCTTCTTCAATATCCACTAACTCCACGTCTCCTCCATCACGAAGAAGGAACGGGCGTAATTTATCAAGAACTTCTTCAACTTGTTCACGCATCTCTAAGTTTTGAGTTTCAGCCATAATAATCAAGGCTCCTTTCTTAAAAAGAACTTACTCTTAGTATACGGGATATGGAATAAAAAATCCATGAGCAAGCATCATGATATTTGCTCCTTTTTCTTTTATGAGAAATAAGGTATGATGAAAGCAAATAAGCGCATACATTGAGGTGATTCTTCATGAGTAACTCATTTAATATTAAAGTATATGGAGCTGAACAGAAATGTGCCAGCTGTGTTCATCTTCCTTCAGCAAAAGAAACAGCTGAATGGCTAGAAGCAGCAATCTCAAGAAAGTTTCCGAACTTAGTGTTTAATGTTCTTTATATAGACATGGAAAATACGGAAAATGAGATCGATCAGGCATTTTCAGAAAGAATTGTTGAAGAAGATCTTTTTTATCCTGTCGTTGTGATTGATGGAGAGGTAGTAGCAGAAGGTAATCCGAATTTAAAAACGATCTACGCAATTATAGAACAGAATGGTTATGGCGCTGTAAGTTAAGCGCCTATTTTTTTTATTTTGGGTTTGTACACACGCCTTGTTTTCTCTAAAGAATAAGATGTATAGAGAAAAAAGGAGGCAAATTGTATTGTTGAACCCTTTAAAAGGTAAAAGTCATAAAGATGAGTCATCCTCGTATGCAGGACATCATCACCATCATTATCATGATCTTTGTCTCGAGTACATGGGACAGAAGGTTACGATCGAATTGAATGATGGAAATGTATATCACGGTCAATTGCATAGCTATGATCAGGATAATATGTATATGATCATGCCAGGTGAGCAAGATGATCGTAATAGCCGTATCATTTTTGTCGGGCCGTTCTTTCCAGGCTTCGGAGTTTTTGGTTTTCCTTTTTACCGAATTCGTCGATTCCGTCCTTATTATTGGTAAAAATACAGAAAAAGACCCATGCCGCGGCATGGGTCTTTTCTTATACTTGATATTTATACAACCAAAGAATTCCTGATTTTAATAAACGTGGCACTCTTCCAATAAGAGCAGTACTACCCATCGTACCAAATCCGCTCTTCTTACCAAGAGAACCCATAACACCTTTTAGTTTGATCTCGTTCATCTCAGGAAGAGGCTGCTCGTTCCAACGAGCTAAAAGGACTTGTGAGATTTGCTCTGCTTGCTCCTCTGCTAATTGTGCACTCGGTGCATAAGGGAGGCTCGCGCAATCTCCAACGACATATACATGCTCTTCGTTTGGAAGGTGATGATGTTCAGTTAGAACAACACGTCCTTGACTGTCTTTTTCAACATCCAAATCACGAACGATTCGGCTCGGCTGTATACCTGCCGTCCAAACGATAGCATCACACTCTACCTTTTCGTCATGATTATAAAGTGCGCCTTCTTCAACCTTTGTTACATTTGAATTATTAATTACTTCAACACCGTGTTCAACGAACCAGTTTTGTACATAGTTGCTCAATCGCTTCTTATAAGCGGAAAGAATCATATCACCACGGTCAAAGAGTTTAATGGTAAGATCCGGACGGCTTTCACGAAGTTCAGAGGCTAGCTCTACACCTGAAAGACCGGCACCCACTACAGCAACAACCGCATTAGCATGCAAGTTGTTTAGAATTTGATACGTTTGACGCGACTTATCAATAGTCTGAATGCTGAGCGTAAATTGGTCAGCACCAGGGACATTATGATATTTGTCTTCGCATCCTAAGCCGATAACCAAATCGTCATATGAGACAGCATCTTGATCTTTTAATAGAACTTTCTTTTCTTTCACATCGATTGATGTCACTTCGCCGTATTTAATATTGAGGCGAGGATGGTCTGGAAAAGTTACACGAACATGATGATCTGATATGGTACCTGCAGCCAGTGCATAATATTCGGTTTTCAAACAATGATAAGGCACACGATCAATAAGCGTAAGCTGAATGTTTTCAGGGAGGTCTGAGGAATTAAGAAGTCTCTTTAGCACACGCATATTTCCATATCCTCCGCCAAGTAAAACGAGGTGTTTCATTTGTCATTTCCCCTTTTCTTTCAAGACAATTCTTATCTGTTTTTAAAAATGCATATATAAGTAAATAACCTTAACTCGAAATAAGTAAACGATTACACGTTTTTGACATGTTTAAGTATAGCACTTTGCAACAATTTCACAACTCTTTTATAGAAAAAACACAGGAAGAATGAGTGTTTACATTGACTACAACATTAGAAACCGTTAGGATGGATTCATCAAGAGGTGAAGACGTAAATGAGACCGATTATAGAGTTTTGTGTAAGTAATCTAGCGAGTGGTGCACAAAAAGCGCTCGAAGAACTCGAGAAAGACTATGATCTAGACGTTATCGAGTATGGTTGTCTAGGCTATTGTGGACACTGTGCGAAGTCGATGTTTGCTCTCGTAAATGGAGATATCGTTCACGGAGAAACATCAGATGAACTTGTTAAAAATATTTACAATCATATAGAAGAAAACGGAATGTTTTAAGAAGCAGCTATTCTAAAAAGGGAATAGCTGCTTTTTCTATGTTCTATGGATAAGGGAGTTTTGATTGGGAAAAATATCTAGCATATAATTTTTTGAAAAACGATTGCATTTTTGTCGAAATTTGTTACATTAGAAAAGGGTCAGTCATTGGATGTCTGACAACTAACGTGCTAATAGAAAGCGTTTTCTTCCAAATTACAAAAGGGGTGTACGAATATGCAAATTTTATGGGGATTAGGTGGTATGCTTGTTCTTCTTGTAATCGCATTCTTACTTTCTCAAAATAAGAAAGCGATTAACTGGAGAACGGTAATAGGTGCACTAGCAATTCAAGTTGCTTTTGCATTGATCGTTCTTAAATGGGATGCTGGAAAAAAAGCATTGCAAGGCGTCTCACAAAAAGTTTCAAATGTTGTAGCTTATGCGAACGAAGGGATTACTTTCTTGTTTGGAAGTATGATTCCAGCAGAAGGAAAAGGATTTATCTTTGCGTTTCAAGTTTTAACCGTTATCATTTTCTTCTCTTCTCTAATCTCAGTTCTTTATTACCTAGGCATCATGCAATGGGTTGTAAGAATCTTAGGGGGAGCATTATCTAAGCTATTAAAAACAAGTAAAGCAGAATCAATGAGTGCTACTGCAAACATCTTCTTAGGTCAGACAGAAGCACCTCTAGTTATTCGTCCATATATGAATCGTCTTACTCAATCTGAACTTTTTGCTGTAATGGTAGGTGGACTAGCATCAGTAGCGGGTTCTGTATTGATCGGTTATTACCTATTAGGTGTACCTTTAGAATACTTAATCGCAGCAAGCTTTATGTGTGCTCCTGCAGGTCTTGCGATCGCTAAGATCATTGTTCCTGAAACAGAAGAGCCTGAAACAATGGGTGAGATCAAATTAGAACGTGACAAAGATACAGTAAACGTTATCGACGCAGCGGCAAAAGGTGCTGGAGATGGACTTCAAATCGCACTTAACGTTGGTGCAATGTTACTTGCTTTCATCGCACTTATCGCATTAGTGAACGGTATCCTTGGCGGAATCGGCGGCTGGTTCGGCTATGAGATCACACTTCAACAAATTCTAGGTTATGTTTTCGCTCCAATCGCATTTGTTATTGGTGTACCGTGGGAAGAAGCAGTTAAAGCGGGTACGTTCATCGGTCAAAAAATCGTATTGAACGAGTTCGTTGCTTACTCTTCATTCGCACCTCAAATTCCAGACTTAATGCCGAAAACGGTAGCGGTTGTAAGTTTCGCACTTTGTGGTTTCGCGAACCTTTCTTCGATCGCAATCCTTTTAGGTGGTCTTGGAGCAATGGCACCTAGCCGACGTCCTGACATTGCAAGACTTGGAATGCGCGCTGTAATCGCAGCTACAATCGCAAACTTACTAAGCGGTGCAATCGCAGGTATGTTCATTCTATAAGAATTTGTTTAACTTTAAGTTGCTCAAGCTGATGCTTGAGCACCTTTTCTTGTTAGCGAGGCTTTTAGCAGATAGCGTGCGGTGCTATTCTCTGTCGCACTTGGGACATTAGTCCCCTGAATAATACCAGCTGGGGTATCTTCATCTATAATTAAGTCTAAGCAAACAAAATTGGGTCGAAATAAGACTTAATTAAGTCGAAACGATGTTCAATTAAGTCATAATTCTAAAATAAAGGCGGTTCGCTAAATTTCGACAAGCGATCTAACCGCCAGTCCAGCTTAATACCCCTATCATGAACAATAAAAAAACCGCAATGGGAATCACCCCACTGCGGTTTTGTCTACTAGATTTAAGCCTGCTGAGCAATCTGTTTCATCACCCATGGCTGCATTCGGTTGTATAATGCTACGAATAACAGTGTAATTATCGTACCTTTTATCAAGTTAAACGGTGTTATCCCTTTTAGTATAAGATCAAGCATCATCTGGCTAGACATCGGATCAGCGCCGAGGAACCATGTATATGCCGGTAGTATGATCAAGTAGTTGAGCAGCCCCATCATAAATGTCATCAAAACCGTTCCTAAGATCAAGCCCGCCGAAAGACGTTTAACAGAATTCTTTTTGCGGAATAAGTAGGATACTGGAAGAATGAAAAGGATACCGGCTACAAAGTTTGCTAATTGACCAACTGGTACTCCGGTAAAGCTTCCTACTATCCCGTAGTGTAGAACATTTTTTATGGCTTCTACCATAACTCCTGCCGCTGGCCCGAAAATGATTGCAGCTAGAAGTGCAGGCACCTCACTAAAGTCAATCTTTAAGAATGGAGGTAACCCAGGAAACGGAAAATCGAGCATCATCAGTACATACGCAATCGTACTGAGCATCGATACCGCTACCATTTGTTTGATCTTTCCCTTTTGCATTGAAATCTCTCCTCTTTTGTGTTGCGCCATCTCATGATTTCGAATGCAGCACAGCCTGCTTCACACAAAAAATCCTTAGCCAGTAAATGAGACTAAGGGAGTTTGTAAGTATGATAAACAGCATGTAAAAGATGCACAGATAAATGGCATGCTTAAACAAAGGGTTCCATTAAGAGTAATTGAACCGCTGTACCTACATCTTCTCCCATCCAGACTATACTGTCGGCTCTGGAATTACACCAGATCAGCAAAAAAGAAAACTTTTTCGCTCACGGGCTGATGAAGAGGGAATCTTCAAATACCGCCGGTCGGGAATTTCACCCTGCCCCGAAGATGGATCGCTATTGTATTTTGTTACATCACCTATTATACTTTAAAAAATGTAAGTTGTGAACGAATATGCAATAACCATACCTTCCAAATAGAGGATGAACCGATATGAAGTTAACATTTGAATACACATGGCCATATGAAAGAATGATGAGGGATATTTATCTTTCAGAATGTCCGTTCTGCCAACAAGATAATGTTTTGACTTCCTTTAAAGAAGAACAATTGAATCTCGCTCAAGAGGGAATCAAACAGATTCTTATCATGCCGTGCTGTCACGGCAAGTTAACCATACTGAACGCAGACGATGACTATTTTTATACGGATGAAAAATTAAGAGGTCAATCATAAGGAGCACGGTTAAAGTAATGGATACGTTGAAATTCACAAAAATGCATGGTTTAGGCAATAATTACATCTATATTAACATGTTTGAAGAATGTATTGATGAAGCTGTCCTTCCGAGATTAGCTACAGAGGTTTCAAATCCATACACAGGTATCGGATCAGATGGTATGATACTTATCTGTCCAAGCAAGTTAGCGCCAGTAAAGATGCGAATCTTTAATAACGATGGCTCTGAAGCTAAAAATTGTGGGAACGGACTTCGTTGTGTAGCCAAATATGCATACGAAAACAGATTAGTAACAGAAACCGAATTTCAGATTGAAACACTAGGTGGTTTAGTAACTGCAAAAGTCACAATAGATAACACCAATAAAGTATCACTCGTTACGGTTAATATGGGTAACCCCATCCTTCGACCTCAAAAAATTCCTGTCATGGGATTTGACCACCTCCAACAAGTGGTGAATGAGGAAGTATCTTTTGATGGGACACCATTAAGACTCACTGCTGTTTCAATGGGAAATCCACATGCCGTTTTCTTTGTGGATAATATTGAGAAAGCGCCTCTGCATTCGTTAGGACCAATCATCGAAAAAGATTCAATGTTTCCTGATTGGGTAAACGCAGAGTTTGTAGAAGTGGTGTCTAAAAGTGAAATGCACTTTAGAGTTTGGGAGAGAGGGTCAGGTATAACGCAAGCTTGTGGTACAGGAGCATGTGCTGCAGCAGTAGCTGCCGTTCTAATCGAAAAAGCAGAAAAAAATACAGACATTACCGTTCATTTAGCAGGCGGAGATCTTATCATTAACTGGAAAGATAGTGGAGATGTTTGGATGACTGGTCCAGCGGAAATAATCTGTACGGGTGAGTATCATAATAAATGGTAGAACGATCAGACGTTTTTCCTTAACTTACTAAAAAAGAAAGCAGAGATGCTTTCTTTTTTTAGTCCTTAACATTAGCCTGTTCACGATGGTGAACAATTTTCTCGGTATGTTCAATTCCCCATTGAAGCATGGATTTGATAATAGGGATTAGTGTTTTACCAAACAAAGTTAGAGAATATTCCACTTTAGGTGGAACTTGTTTATAAACTTCTCGGTGTATGATTCCATCACGTTCTAATTCTCGTAACTGTAAGGTAAGCATCCGCTGTGTAATTCCAGGAACGAGGCGCTTTAGTTCATTAAATCGTATCTCTCCATCAATCAAGTGATACAAAATAACGCTTTTCCACTTACCGCCGATAATATCAAGGGTCGCTTCAACAGGACATGAATAGCCGTAAGATTGCCAATTGGATAGATCGAATTGCTGATTATTCATTGAAATGCTCCTTTAGTATAAAAAATGATACTATGACACAAAAATGTGCGTACTTTTCATTTTTGTTATTACTTTTATAATATAGCGTATAAGGGAACAGCACAACTTAAAATTACGTTCTAAATATTGAAGGAGAGATAAATCATCATGAATAAAGAAGATAAAAAACAAGAGATCTTAAATGCATTTCAGTTCAGACATGCAACAAAGGAATTTGATCCAGAGAAAAAGATTTCAGATGAAGACTTTGAATTTATTTTAGAAACTGGACGTCTATCACCGAGTTCTTTCGGCTTTGAGCCTTGGCGTTTTGTTGTCATTCAAGACCCAGAGCTACGTGAACAGTTGAAACCTGTATCATGGGGTGCACAAAAACAATTGCCGACTGCGAGTCACTATGTCGTGATGCTAGCACGTACGGCAGAAGATATGATGTACGATTCAGAATACATTGAGCATATAAAGAAAGATGTAAAGAATCTTCCGAAAGAAGCGTATGATGCAATCAGTGGGTTTTACAAGACATTCTTAGAATCTGACTTTAAGCTTCTTGGTAACGACCGCGCTATGGTCGATTGGGCAGCTAAACAAGTCTATATTGCACTAGGAAATATGATGACAGCAGCTGCTCAAATTGGTATTGATTCTTGCCCGATCGAAGGATTTGATCAAGAGAAAGTTCAGGCTATCTTAGAAAAAGAAGGAATACTTCAAGGAGGGAACTTTGAAGTGGCGGTTATGGTAGGATTCGGCTATCGCGTAAACGAACCCCGTCCAAAAGTTCGTCAAGATATGAGCGATGTTGTGAAATGGATTAAGTAATGAATATAAAAAAGTGGAGGCACAATCGCCTCCACTTTTTTTAGTATTTTTGAATGATGTTATAGAATGTATCACGTTCTACAGGAACTTTGTTGGCTGTTTTGATCAAGTGAACAAGTTCTTTACGTGTAATCCCTGATGACGTTAATGCTCCAACAGCGTGAGAGATACGTTCCTCGATCAACGTTCCATGGATGTCACTTGAACCGAACGTTAATGCCATTTGAGTTAACTGAACACCAATGTTGATCCAATATGCTTTGATATGGTCAAAATTATCTAGCATGAGTCGGCTTATCGCAATGGTTCTCATATCATCAAAAGCAGATGTTCTTCTCATCAATCCCATAGATTGTGTACGAGGCTGCATAGCTAACGGGATGAATACCATGAATCCGTTTGTTGAATCTTGAAGTTGGCGCAAGCGATCCATATGAATGAGACGTTCTTCTTTCGTCTCAATAGACCCGTACAACATTGTTGCATGTGTTTTTAAACCTAAACCATGAGCGATTTCATGTGCTTCTAACCACTGATCAGTCGATGCTTTGTCTGGGCTCATTTTTAAACGGTAACGTTCGGTCAGAATCTCAGCACCGCCACCAGGCAGGGTATCAAGACCTGCTTTAATCAACTCTTCTAAAACTTCTTTCATAGAAAGTCCAGCTATTCTGGAGAAGAACTCGATCTCTGCACCTGTATATGCTTTAACCGTTACTTGTGGATAATGCTTTTTTAACGTCCGAATCGTATCTAGATAATAATCGAAAGGTACTTCATGATTATGGCCACCTACGATATGAAACTCTCGAATGTTATCGTTCCAGCGTTTTTCAACATAGCTCAAGAGCTGCTCATCGTTCATCGTATAAGCGCCTTCTTCACCAGGCTTACGCTTAAAGCCACAGAAACTGCAAGTAGCTTCACATACGTTAGTCGGGTTAATGTACAAGTTTTCAATGAAGTAAACGTTGTCGCCGTTCTTACGCTTATTAACCTCGTTTGCTAATGAAGCAACGCTTAGCAAATCATTCGTTTCATATAGAAATAATCCATCTTCAATCGAAAGACGCTCACCGTGAGTTATCTTTTCAGCGATTGCCTCCATACGAGTATCTAGCGTTAATATATTTGCCATTACTAATCCCCCTAATTTTTCAAATGAAATGTTCGGATGATGTACACAATTTTTTAAGAGATAGTCATAAAGCGACACTCTCTCTTTACCAAATTTATACGAATACTTATGTATTAAGAGAATTCAATACATGTCTTAATTGCATAATCATTATAATCCTATTCAAACTTTACGACAAGGGAAGCTGCTTTTACAGATAATTGCACATAAAAAGTTTCATTTTTTTATAAGCGACTCGTTGTCTAATAAATAGAAAAAATGTAAAATAAAAGGAACGGATATGTTGAAAACGAAGAGTGGAGTGACGAAAATGAAAGCCACAATACCAGCCGCTAGACTTGAAAAGATCGAACAATTAGAGGCATTGCGTAATAAAATGATACAGGCGGCGAACGTGTTAGGTCTGCAGCATCCAATGGTGTTAAAATATAGTAGAAAAATTGATGAGACACATAATAAGATTATGGAAATGCAGCAAAAAAACAACTAATCGAAAGCCGATTCCTTGAGGGCTTATTTAAGAGTCGTTATACTATAGATATAGATCCTTATAAGAGGAGTGATCACGATGATCGTTGAAATAACAGATAGTGCAGCGAGTCGAATTAAAGAAATGCTTGCTGATGAAGAAGATCAAAATCAATTTCTCCGTGTAGCGGTAAAAGGCGGCGGATGTACAGGGCTTTCTTATGGCATGGGTTTCGATAGTGATAAAAGTGACTCAGACCAAGAAGAGATGATTGAAGGAATCCGCGTGGTTGTGGATGAAGAAAGTGCAAAAGTCCTAAAAGGAACAGTTGTCGACTTTAAACAGAACATGATGGGTGGAGGGTTTACTATTACAAACCCGAACGCAATTGCTTCATGCGGCTGTGGCTCATCATTCCGTACAGCAACAAACGCTGGTACACCTGAAGAGTGTTAAATAAAGTGCGATAATAAAAGCTCCTGCCTCTTATTCAAGAGGCAGGAGCTTTTTTGAGCTAAATGATATTAAAAATAAAAAGTACCCCAAGTATATCTGATACAACAGCAGCACCAATAAGCAAGAATTTCTTTTGTTTTTGGTGTTCTCTTAAACCAAACGGCATTAAAAAGGTACCAAGTATAAAGAAAACAATTCCAAGTATTAAGTTAGTCTCCATTATGTAAATCTCCTTATCTAAAAAAGGATAAAAGAAAACCCGGCGCGCCAACACCGGGTAAAAATTCATATGAGTCAGCGGCACTTGTCCGCCTCAATACCCATGATAACAGAATCAAAGGTTCATAACCATATGAAATTTATTCCACTGTGTATTTTTCTAGATCTTGAAGTAACTTTGATAAACGTGGAATTTCTTTTTTCGTATCTTCAAGGAAAGATTCGTCTGTTATGTGAAGCTGGTTAATGATCCTTTGCATTTCCTGAAGGCAGTCAGCAGCATGCATTTCTTCTTCAGTAAATTGTCTATTCAAATCTATTCTCTCCTTTGTTAGAAATAAATAAATGAAAATGAAAAAGGCGCAGGAGCTTTTTACCCCGCGCTAATTTTAGTTTAGAATAAGCTAGTGCTGTGTAAAGGTTGAGTCTTCGCATTGGGATCAATATATGATTTAGCATTGTTGATTGCCGTAGGGGCCTCTCCAAAACCTGAGGCGATTAACTTTACTTTGCCATCATACGTACACACATCACCAGCAGCATAAATACCTTTTATATTTGTTTCCATTTTTGAATTAACAACGATTGAATTTTTCTGAATATCTAGTCCCCATGTTTTAATAGGACCTAGAGATGAGATGAAACCATAGTTTACAACTACAGCGTCTACTTCAACTGTCTCTTTAACATCTCCATTTTCTATGACAACAGCTGATATATTCTCTCCATCACCGATCAACTCTGTTATTTGATAAGGTGTTTTAACAGCAACTTTTGAATTCATTAACTGCTCGACGCTATGTTCATGAGCACGAAACTTATCACGTCTGTGTGTTAACGTAACTTGTGGAGAAATAGGTTCAAGCATCAAGGACCAATCAAGAGCGGAATCTCCACCGCCACAAACTAAAACGCGCTTTCCTGCGAATGCATTCAAATCGTTTACGAAATAATGGAGGTTTTTCCCTTCGTATTGTTGAGCAGTTGCCAATTCTAAACGACGAGGTTGGAAAGCACCTACGCCAGCCGTGATTATAACTGCTTTGCTGTAATGCACACTTTTATCAGTTGTTAACTCAAAGATTTCTTCATGCTTTTCAACATTTTGAACCGATTCTTCTAAAACGACTGTTGGGTTAAATTGCATCGCTTGCTCTTTAAGGTTATTAACGAGATCTTGAGCAAGTACTTTAGGAAATCCAGCAACATCATATATGTACTTTTCAGGGTAAAGAGCAGATAATTGACCGCCAAGTTGAGGCATGCTCTCAATAATTTTTACCTTCATCTGACGCATTCCGCCATAGAATGCAGCAAACAAGCCTGATGGTCCTCCACCAATAATCGTAATATCGTAAATTTCTTTTGTCATAACTTTCACCTCTTCTAGATTTATGACTGATGAACATGTAATATGTTCTGACCAGAACGTGCTATCTCTCATTTTTACATTCTTGAAGGAAGCTCAAAGTCCTCTTTTTGTTTTGTAGAATTTGCCATTGTCAAACAACCTTATGAAAGGCACTTCACAATATAAAATTGAAACTTCATCATAACGAAAAAAGGGTTGAAAAAACAAGAAAAAAGGAATAAGATGAGGGTGTATGGTTAAAAAATGTCGAAATTTCGAACGTTTTTTGCATTTATTTATATCTTATTACGTGAAATATATCACAATCTATTCCTTTCCATCATATTTAATGATTGAAAAGGTCACACTAAAAAAAAAACGAGAACTGGAAGTGAATTTAAATGAGTAAGCCAAAAATTCTAATATTAGGCGGGGGCTACGGTGGAATCATGTCAGCTGTCCGTTTACAAAAAGAGCTAGGTTCAGACGAAGCTGAGATCACGTTAGTAAACAAGCACAACTATCATTACCAAACGACGTGGCTTCATGAGAACGCAGCGGGAACATTACATCATGACAAAACACGTATCATGATCGATAACATTATCGACATGAACAAAGTAAACTTTGTTCAAGATACGGTTAAAGAAATCAAAAAAGATGAAAAGCTTGTTATTTTAGATAATCAAGAATTAACATACGACTACTTAATTATTGCTCTTGGTTCTGACCCAGAAACTTTCGGTATCCAAGGCCTTAAAGAGAATGCATTCAGCATTCGCAGCATCAACTCTGTTCGTAAAATTCGCGAGCATATCGACTATTCATTCGCTCGTTACAACAACGAAGGACAACCTGATGAACTTATTACAATCGTAGTAGGTGGAGCAGGATTTACAGGAATTGAATTCGTTGGGGAACTGGCTGACCGTGTTCCTGAACTTTGCCGTGAGTATGATATTCCTCGTGAAAAAGTTCGTATCGTAAATATTGAAGCTGCTCCAACAGTACTTCCAGGATTTGATGAAGAGCTAGTTGAGTATGCAATCAATAACTTAGAACGTCGTGGCGTTGAATTCCTTGTAAGCACACCGATCAAAGAGTGTAATGAAGATGGTGTAATTCTTGCAAATGGTGAAGAGATCAAAGCAGCTACAATCGTTTGGACTGGTGGAGTTCGCGGTAACCACTTAGTTGAAGAAGCTGGATTCGAAACAATGCGCGGACGTGTGAAAGTTGACAAAGACCTTCGCATGCCTGGATTTGATTATATTTTCGTTGCTGGAGATTGTGCACTTATCATCGATGAGGAAGCGAACCGTCCTTATCCTCCAACAGCTCAAATCGCTATTCAACAAGCTTACACAATTGGCCGTAACATCAAGGCATTGATGAACGGTGGCAAGCTTGAGGAATTTAAGCCTGATATTAAAGGTACAGTTGCATCCCTTGGTAAAGGTGAAGCGATTGGTAAAGTAGGAAACAAGAAGTTATTTGGTGCAACTGCATCTGCAATGAAAAAAGTAATCGATAACCGCTACCTGTTCTTACTAGGTGGGGTACCGATGGTTATTAAAAAAGGAAAATTAAAACTGTTTTAATGGATAGTGGTAAACTAAGAACAGAAGCGTAAAGCTTCTGTTCTTTTTTTTATTACGTTGAGAAAGGGCGAGCGTGCGGATGACGAAAAAAAACAGGGGAAACGTTTGGCTTGCGGCAGCTGGCCTAGTGATCGATGAGGATGGAAAATGGCTTGTCGTGAAAAAGAATTATGGCGGGCTTAAGGGGAAATGGTCTATTCCCGCTGGCTTTGTTGATGCTGGAGAAACGGTTGATGAGGCCGCCGTTCGAGAAGTTTATGAAGAGACAGGCATTCTTGGAGAGATTAGTACATTACTTGGTATCCGCTCAGGTGTGATTAAAGAGACAATTAGCGATAATATGGTTGTCTTTTTATTGAAAAAAAAGCATGGAGATCTTTCACAGCATTCAAGTGAAATTGAAACAGCTGCGTTCATGGCACCTGAAGAATTAAGCGCAGATCCAGATACTTCATTAATGATCCATTACTTTATGGATAAGAAAGTAAAGTTTTTAGAAGATAAAATCAATCCTGGAGACGTATTCGGTTATACGACTTATAAGGTGATGGATTGTAGATAGAAATAGCACATACATAAAGAAAAAGATTTCCAATCAGGGCATATGTAATGCTTTGGTCGTTTTGTTAAGCTCTTTAGATTGACTTTTAAACCAGTACTAGCAAAAATGTACGAAATATTCTGAAAATTAAAGAATGTTCGTGATGGTTACGCTTACATCGGGGTATTTCGCTTTAAAACCGATTTTTCAATCCCTCATTTCCTTGTTATTATTATCTGAAAATTTAAACAAAAAAGAGGGAGTGTTACAACATGAGAAAACATGCGATTCAGAAAAAACATGATCAATGTCCATACTGTGAGGGAAAGGGTTATTTTCAGCTCTTGCTTGGAGGATCTGAAACGTGTGTAGAATGCTGCGGAAGCGGGAAAAAAAGAGCTTAAAACCGTAACGCTCTCAAACACGATTGACGTATATGCCCCCGTTTAGTAAACTAACCTAAGGATTATGGGGGTGTCTACATCATGGATTTGCTATTGCCGCAATTCATTATTTCAATGTTGCTGTTTATGGTTCTATTCTTTGGAATCGGTTTCTTATTTAACATGCTTTTACGTGCTACTTGGTTTATGGTTATTCTATATCCAATAGTCGTCATTATGATAGTAGATGACATTCGGTTTTTTGAGTATTTTACAAAGCCAGGTACGAGTCTTCAGTTACTTGGAAGTGATCTTTTGAATTTGTCAGCATCAGATATAACGATACTTGCTTGTGGATTGATCGGTGCGGTTCTTTCTGGAATTGCCATTAAGATGCTACGAGTACGCGGCTATCAGATGTTTTAAAAAGCCCCTCATTTAGGGTTTTTTTTATTTGCACTTTTTTCCTTTTTATTTCAAACGGGTATACATAATAATCTACCGGGGAAGGAATAGATAGGAGAGGAGTGGACAATTTTTGTTGATTTTAAGAAAAATTGTAAAGAGAACCACGATCGTTATCCTATTTATATGTGCAGTATTTACAACATTTCGTTCCATTTCTGGTGTAGAGGCAGATGATCTAGCAACTTGGCTAGATAATAAACAGTCAGACAACAAGATTATTGAGACTACACTAAGTGTTTTAACAGCGTCTCTAAAGACTATGCCTACGATCTATAAACCTAACGTGATGATTTCATCTGCTGAGGTGAAACACCGATCCCTTGAAGATGAGATAAATCTTAGTCAATATCCTTCAGTTAAAGTGACAGCAACAGGCTATACGGCTGGTCATGAGAGTACGGGTAAGACGAAAAGTCATCCTGCATACGGAATCACCAAATCAGGATTAAAGGTGAGAAGAGACCTCTATTCTACCATTGCAGCAGATCCTTCAATCTTTCCGATCGGCACTGTTCTATGGGTTCCAGGATACGGTTATGGAGTAGTGGCAGATACAGGATCAGCCATAAAAGGAAACAGACTAGATCTTTTTTACAATACGGTAGACGAAGTGTATAAAAAGTGGGGCAAGAAGAATATTGATGTATATATTGTCGAACGTGGAGACGGAAAGATTACAGAAGATGAACTGAATAGTCTAAACGAAGCAAAGTCCATGCAAGTGTTTAGGCAGCAATATTTATATAAATAATAAGAGCTTCAGGTTTAAGTGACCTGAAGCTTCTTTATGTAGATTTCCTCTTCTTCTGGTAAGAATGCAGGGTAGTTATGTGGATGAACAAGTGCAGCTAATCGTTTCATTCCGATAATTAATCGCGGTGATGGCCGGCAGAATAGAGCCTCTTCAAGCTTGAAAATTTTAGTGCAGACACTAGCCTCTAATTGGTCCCACCCTTCTCTTTTCTTAATGTGAGAAATCTGCATCTTTTCTGTTTTTACACCGACCCAAACCATTCCTATAATATCTGGCTTACGGTTTACAACATCTTCCCAAGATGTTTGAACACTTGCCAGTTCCACGTCTCGAAAAGAGTTTTCCCCGCCAGCTAGATAAGCGATTTCTGTTAGCCAGTTCACTTTACCAGGTGTAAAGACGGGTTTTGGCCACCATTCAAAATACACTTTTTTTCTATTTTTTATGGTGTTGCTTATTGCCTCGTATTGAATGATCTCATTTTCCATCCATTCAGATACTTTCCTAGCTTCTGATAAATTATTTGTTCTTTTACCCAAATCGAGCAGATCATTTTGGATATCAGTTAGACTTTGTGGATTATAAACGACATGTGGAATACTGCGACGCTCTAATTCCTCTATGTTTTTCTCCATTCCAGGTACACTCAAACTAGCTAGTACAAGATCAGGTTCTAGAGATTGAAGTTTATCCATGTTAATCGATAAATCAGGACCTAATCTTGGAAGTTTCTCTATTTCAATTGGCCAATCTGAAAAGTCGTCGACTCCGACCAATTTTGAAGTTAATCCTAAAAAATGTAGCAGTTCCGTATTGCTTGGGCAAATTGAAATGATTCTCAAAGAGAAGAACCTCCTATAATATAAACAACCATGCCAAAAATAACGTTTGAAGAATTCCAAGAAGTCCACCAAAGAATACTTCACTAGGACGATGTCCGAGAAGTTCTTTTAATTCTTTCCTTTGTTCTTCCACCTTTTTTTCCTGAAATTTCTCTGATTCCCTCACGTGGTTTCTGAATTCCTCTACTAAGTCATTCAATACGGCTGCTTGTTCTCCTGCATGCCAACGTATACCTTTTGCATCGTACATGACGATGATTGCAAACATGGCGGCGATGGCGAAGAGAGTTGAACCTGTACCGTGCAAGGCTCCAACGGCTGTTGCTAAGGAAGTAACAGATGCTGAATGTGAACTTGGCATTCCTCCCGTACTAATAAGTAACTCCCATCTAATTTTTCTAGTATGATAAAAATGTATAGGTATTTTTAGGAATTGTGCTGAAAATACACCAAGTAAAGCTGCTATTAATGGAAAGTTCAATAATATATCTGGCATGAGGACGATCCTTTCAATATGGTGATTTTAGTATGGCTGTTTTAGATAGTTGTTACCCGATTTAGGTTCAGTTCAATCGTTACATCACATTGAACGAAAAAAGGAGGAAGCAAGAATGGAGTATTTTCCTCAAGAATATTACGAGTTTTTTATTGTTTTTAACGATGGAGATTATTACACAGGACACGATCTGCTAGAAGCAGTGTGGCTTACAGATCGCAGTAACTTGTTCATCAAGGGGCTGCTACAAATGACTGTAGCTCTCTATCATTATGAATACGGAAACCTTAAAGGGGCTAGAGAAATGATGAGGGTTGCTAAAGAGTATCTAACTCCATATAGACCATCATATTGGCAGTTGGATGTGGAGAGAGTATTAAAGTTTATTGATCATTGTCTTGAAGTCATACCTAACCTTCCTGACAGGGTAAAATTTGAAGCAGTTGCTCAACTGCCAGACCTGCCAAAACTTTATATAAATTTAGAAGAATAAAGCAACGTGAATTCGAAATATTCTAATAGAAAGAGTATAATGAGAAGCAGAGCTTTATAACGAATAAGGGGGAACTTTAACATGTTTACGATCAAACAACTCTGGAACACTAGCGAACAAGAAGAAGTCCTACTGGTCGGTTTATTTCAAGAACCAAAACTCACTGGTGTAATGGCAGAGATGGATAATAACTTAAACGGATCAATTACGGATCTTATAAAAGAAGGTGATTTATCAAATCGCCTAAAAAGCATTAAAAAGCTTAATACGTTAGGTCAACTAGGAACGAAAAGGATCTATTTTGCTGGTTTAGGAAAGCGTGAAGATTATACGTATGACAAGGCTAGAAGCACGTTTGGAAGAGCGGTTCAAGAAATCACAAAAGAAAAGAGAACGCAATTCTCTATATTGCTGGATACGTTCCATACGGATCAGCTTTCGATCGAAAAGCTTGCCCATGCTTTTAGTGAAGCAGCGGGCACCGCTGTTTATAAATTTGAAGACTACAAGAAGAAAACGAATGAACCGCAAAAACGGCTAGAAGCCATTACTGTTTACACGGAAAACAATGGAGCAGAAGCTGGGCTGACGAGCGGATTTGCTTATGCGAAGGGAATTAACTTTGCGCGAGATCTTGTGAACACACCTGCGAACCTTCTTACACCTACAGACCTTGCTGCAGAAGCCATTGATGTGGCGCTTGAATATGGCATGGAATATGAGATCCTTGAAAAAGAAGACATGGAGAAGCTGGGAATGGGAGCGATACTCGCTGTTAGTAAAGGATCAGAGCAGCTTCCTAAATTGATCACGGTAAAATATCAAGGTGGTAAAAAGGAAGATTCATATGTTGCCTTAGTCGGAAAAGGCTTAACATTTGATGCTGGAGGTTATTCAATTAAACCTGCTCTCAACATGCATGAGATGAAAAGTGATATGGGAGGAAGTGCAGCGGTATTAGGAGCGATGGAGGCGATCGGCCGACTGAAGCCTGAGATTAACATTATGTTTGTGATTCCATCTTCAGAGAACTTGATCAATGGAGAGGCTATGAAGCCAGGAGATGTGATCACTTCACTGAGTGGAAAGACAATTGAAGTTCGAAATACGGATGCAGAAGGACGTCTCATACTAGCTGATGCGATTACGTATGCAAAGGAACAAGGAGCAAAGTATATTGTTGACGTTGCGACTTTAACTGGCGGAGTGGTCGTTGCACTAGGAGATTGTACAACAGGTGCTCTAACGAACAGTGAAGGCTTTTATGAACATATTAAGCAATCGGCAGCTGATGAAGCAGAATTATTATGGCTACTTCCAAGTTTTCAGCCATTTAAAGATATGTTAAAAACAAGCGATGTTGCTGATCTTAACAACTCAACAGGCAGACTTGGTCATGCCATTACAGGTGGATTGTTTGTAGGTGAGTTCGCTGAAAATACACCTTGGGTACACTTAGATATAGCAGGTACCGCCTATTCCGGCAAATCTACAGAGTTAGGTCCAAAAGGAGCGACAGGTGTTATGGTTCGAACACTTGTTAACTTCGTAAGAAACTTTAAAGCATAATAGTTAAATAAAAACTGGTTCTCATCAATGAGAACCAGTTTTTTATTTTGGGTTTGACAAAATCCCTTTATCCATGATACTTTGTTAAAGGTTTAACATATTAGTGATTTAGCGAAATAAAGCAATAAAGTTATTTGAGGAGGAAATGAAATGAATGCTGTGGTATTAGCGGTAGCTGTTATGCTAGTACTTAGCCTTTTACGTATACATGTTGTTGTAGCCTTGTTAATCGGAGCCTTAGCTGGCGGATTTGTAGCAGGAATGGGTTTAACAGAAACCATAACAGTATTTACTGAAGGCTTAGGATCGAATGCCGTTATCGCACTAAGTTATGCGTTATTAGGAAGTTTTGCCGTTGCGTTATCTCGTACGGGGCTTCCAAAACTGATGGTTGAAAAAGCAATCGTCTTGGTCGGAAAAGAAGGGGAATCAAATAAGAAGTCATTATCAAAAGTACTAATCCTTTTTATCATCCTTATGATTTCTTCATTCTCACAAAACTTAATTCCAGTTCATATTGCGATCATTCCAATATTCATCCCGCCATTATTGCACGTTTTAAATGAATTGCAGCTTGATAGAAGATTAGTTGCGACTGTAATTACGTTTGGTTTGATCACGCCGTACATGTGGTTCCCGGTAGGCTTTGGAGGAATCTTTCATGAGATTCTTCAAACGAACATGAAAGATAGTGGGCTGACTGTAAAGATGGATCAAATCCCTACTGCGATGACGATTCCATCCCTAGGAATGATTGTTGGTCTATTGATCGCTGTCTTTATAACGTATCGTAAACCACGACAATATGAAGATAGAACGACCGGAATGACTAAGAGTGATGATGAATCTTATACTGCTCGTTCGATCACAGTAGCTGTTTTAGCGATTGTGGCTACATTGTTTGTACAACTACAAACAGACTCAATGATCTTCGGAGCATTATCAGGGATCATTGTTCTGTATTTTAGCGGTCAGTTAAAATTGAATGCTTCAGATGCGATATTAACTGAAGGTATGAAAATGATGTCGTATATTGGATTTGTTATGATCTCTGCTGCAGGTTTTGCCGCAGTGATGCGAGAGACAGGGGAAGTTGAAACATTGGTTAAAGATAGTGCAGAATTAATCGGAAACTCAACTGCTCTCGGCGTTTTGTTAATGCTAGTTATCGGATTGCTTGTAACGATGGGAATCGGCTCTTCGTTTTCAACGATTCCGATCATTACAACCATTTTTGTACCACTAGCTGGAGAACTAGGATTAAGTGTTATGGCGACGATCGCCTTAATCGGTACAGCCGCTGCTTTAGGTGATGCAGGCTCTCCTGCTTCTGATAGTACACTTGGTCCTACATCTGGTCTGAATGTTGATAATCAGCATAATCACATCTGGGATACGTGTGTACCGACATTTTTGCATTACAATATCCCTTTAATCGGATTTGGATTTATTGCTGCAATGGTATTATAAAAAGTTTGTTATCACTAAAAAACCGCCTTGTGCGGTTTTTTGTTTTTATCAAAAATTTATCGGTTCATCACATGCTATTTTTCAACATAAATACACATGCTAAAACCAAGGAGGGAAAAACCATGACAAAACGTAAACACTCTTGGGATGCAGCAGCGAAAAACAACTCAACACCAACAGAAAGCATGACAAGCGTAGAATTCTCTGATGAAAAGTTTAGTGATGAATTACCAAAAAGAGATACCCAAAGCCCAAGATCAAAAGGAAAATAAAAATAAGCTGACTCCTAAAAATGTAGGAGTCAGCTTTTTTATACACGATTATTCAAAAAAAGTAAGTTCGGGAACCCACTGCTTCATATGTGTTTTTATTTCTTCGTAAGATTTTTTCATTGCAGGTAAGTCTTTCATCGGGTGAATTACAAAAGGTCGGTCTACATAGGTTGGCAGAAATTTCGGTTCTGATAATTCGATGGTTTTTTCCGATCCTTTTTGCCGTTTCGTTACTTTCAGCTGTACGACCCCACCGATGTCTTTATATTCTCGTCTCTGACCAGATAAGAAATTACCGAGAGAATAAGCGACGAACGTTTTTGATCCGTCACTTGCGGTCTCCCATTTTACAGGTTGCAGAACATGTGGGTGGTGCCCGATGATGATGTCTCCGCCTGCTTCGGTTACTACTTTCACGATATTTTTTTGAAACTCATTCGGCATCCTCTCATACTCGTTTCCGAAATGAAGAGAAACAACATTAACATCAGATAACTTTCTAGCTTCTTTAATGTCGCGCTTGATCCGCTCTACTTCAATCAGATTGACAAGATGATTCTTGCCTGTAGGTACAGGAATTCCGTTCGTTCCGTATGTATAACTCAAAAAGGATAACGTAATGTCATTTCTTTTGATCAGTCTAATATTTTGTCTGTCTTTGTCTGTTAAATATGAACCGGTGTACATCACATCTATTTGATTCCAATAGTTCAAGGCACTTACGATAGCTTTTTCTCCACGGTCAAGTGTATGGTTATTTGCTAATGTAACGAGATCAACACCGTTTGCTTTTAAAGCATCACCTACTTCATGTGGTGAATTGAACGAGGGATAGGACGATAGACCAAGCTGTGTACCACCGATCATTGTTTCTTGGTTAGCAATCGTAATATCAGGCTCGGTTAAATATGATTTTACTGAGGTGAAGTTGCGATTAAAGTCATAGCCTTTTGCAGTTTTCGCTTTATTATAGACCGTATCATGAATCAAGATGTCACCAACTGCAGCAAGTGTGAGATCCGTTGTTTTTTCTTCAGGCTCTTGAGAAATCGGCTCTGTCTTTATTTCTTTTGGCTGAGATGTATTTTCTTGTTTCGGTATCTTTTTTTCTTCTACCGTTTGTAAATCTGCGTTATTATACATATATATAAATGCGATTGTCGAAAAGAATACGACTACAATTCCTGTGAACCACCAAATACGTTTCAGTGGTAACACCCCCTTTCTGTCTATCATAATGGAAGAAGTGGGGATATGTATATGTCAAATTACTCGGTATTGAAAACGGTTCCAATTCTTGCATTCGGGAGGAAAGTACAAAATGAGACAAATCACAGCGCAAACGGTAGACCTTATGGACCAAAATGATGAACTGGCTTCTTTTAAAAAAGAGTTCTATACAAAAGATGAATCGATCTATCTAGATGGAAACTCACTAGGTCTTCTATCTAAACGTGCAGAACAATCCTTGCTAGATGTATTAAATGACTGGAAAGAGCATGGAATCGACGGATGGATGGGTGGAAAATACCCCTGGTTTACGTTAAGTGAAAAACTTGCTGAAAAACTCTCTTTACTAGTTGGAGCTGAAGAAAAAGAAGTAATCGTAACAGGTTCAACTACCGTAAACCTTCATCAATTGGTAGCTACTTTTTTTGAACCGAAAGAGGGGAGAACGAAGATATTAGCAGATGAACTCACTTTCCCGTCTGATATCTATGGCTTACAAAGTCAGTTGAAATTGAAGGGGCTAAATCCTGACACCGATTTGATTCAAGTTGGAAGCAAGAATGGATTAACGCTTGATGAACAAGATATCATTGATAGGATGACAGAGGATGTAGCCCTTATTCTACTTCCTTCTGTTCTATATAGAAGCGGACAATTATTAGATATAGAACGTTTAACGCGTGAAGCACACAAAAGAAATATACCAATCGGATTCGATCTTTGTCACTCGATCGGAGCTCTTCCTCACGAACTTAGCAAATGGGGCGTTGATTTTGCATTTTGGTGCAATTACAAATATGTAAATGCAGGTCCTGGTGGAGTCGGAGGATTGTACGTTAATAAAAATCATTTCACGAAAACGCCTGGGTTATCCGGTTGGTTTGGCAGCAAAAAAGAAACGCAGTTTGATATGGACCACCACTTTGATGCAGAGAATTCTGCCGGCGGTTATCAAATTGGAACACCGCATATGCTGAGCACAGCTCCATTGATTGGGTCGTTATCTATTTTTGAAGAAGCCAAGATCGATCGCATTCGTACGAAATCTTTAAAGTTAACGACTCTGCTCATGGACATGTTGAATCAAGAGCTCCAAAACGAGTTTACAATTGTAAATCCACTGGACGATAAAAGAAGAGGCGGGCATGTTGCTCTTATGCACAATGATTCTGCGAGAATTTGCAAGGCATTAAAAGACAATGGCATCGTTCCAGATTTTAGAGCACCTAACATTATTCGTTTAGCTCCTGTTGCTCTGTATAATTCTTATCGGGATGTATTTGAAGCAGTCCAAATCTTAAGCAAGATCATGAAGAATCGTGAATATGAGAAGTATGAAAATAAAAGAGAAGTTATTGCATAGGGAGTGGCAGATTTGAAACTATTTGATATATCCATGCCGCTTTACAACGGAGTACCGGGTTGGCCAGGGGATACACCGTATCATTTCGATCTTGCTTGGACAAAAGAAGATTCTGGTTCTGTAAACGTTGGAAAAGTGGAGATGAGCACACATACCGGTACACATATTGATGCACCTTATCACTTCACGAGTAGCGGCGAAAGAGTCGGAGGTTTGAACCTCGAATTATATGTTGGGCGAGCAATAGTTATTGAAGTGACGGATATGAAAGAGATAACTGCTGAGCTTCTAAAAGATAAAATACAAGCTGGTACGAAAAGAGTTCTGTTCAAAACAAAATGCTGGAAAGATAGATCCGTATTTCCTAAACAGATCGTGCCCCTATTACCTGAAGCAGTTAAATGGTTGAGCGAGTGTGGAGTCGGCTTGGTGGGTGTAGATATGCCATCCGTTGATCCACTAGATAGCAAGGAGTTAGGAGCACATCATGCTCTTTATGAGCACAACATTCATATATTAGAAGGCATTATTTTAGATGATGTACCTGAAGGAGAATATGAGCTGATCGCTCTTCCGCTTTCGTTTGACGAGGCTGATGGAAGTCCTGTGAGAGCCGTTCTTAGAGAACTAGCAGAATAACATTCCATATGAACAAACACATCATTTCGTGTTTGTTTTTTCTTTTGTGTTAATAAAAGATGAAGGTTTCGCAGTAAAACCTGCTTTTTTGAGATTTTACCTATTGTTCCTTATAATAGATGAGAGATACTACTTGGAGGACAGCTATGTACAAATATGGATTTACTAATTATTTTGAAGGAATTTTACATTTTACTGGGCATGATGTGGTGCAGGTAGGCCAATGGACAAATGTATATGTTTCTTTTGAGATAGATAATCTTGAGATTTTGCCTGAAGGACTCAATGAGCCGAGTGCGTTAGTTGTCTATGATGGAAATGGTGAGCTGCAAGAAATCATTGCTCACGATGAGGGTGTTGATTGTGAATATAAGTTCACGGATAAGGAAAAAGAACAGATCAACGAATATCTGCTACACATAGATTTGAAACACGAAAATGAGGAGTGAGTGAAAATGAAAATTACTGGTATTGAACCAACTCCAAGTCCAAATTCAATGAAGATTAATCTAACAGAAACTCTACCGGGATCTGAACGTTACAACTATAAGAAAGATGAAGCTGAGAATGCTCCAGAATTTATTCAGGAGATCCTTAAAGTGGACGGGGTTAAAAGTATTTATCATGTTGCAGACTTCATTGCACTAGAACGAAACCCTCGTGCAAAATGGGAAGATGTACTCGCGGGAGTTAGATCCGTTTTTGGTCAAGAAGAAGAGCTGGATACATCTGATCAGCAAGCTCAGCAAGAAGATGAGATAAAAGAAATTACGGTTCTTGTTCAAATGTTCAGAGGACTTCCTATGCAGATCAAACTTAAAACCGAACAGGAAGAAAGACGAGTAGGACTAGCTGAGCGATTTGCTAAAGCTGCACTAGAGGCTCAAGATTCTTCTGATAACCTTGTTATGGAAAGACAATGGGAAGAACAAGGAGTACGCTATGGTACATTTGAACAAGTAGGTAGTGAAGTAGCCGAAGAGCTATTAGCCGTATATCCTCAAGAGCGATTAGACCAATTAGTAAAACAAGCATATGGCTCAAACACAGAACAACAAGTTGAAGTAGAAACACTTACCACTTCAGAAGTAGCGAGAAAACTTCTCGACTCAGATTGGCAGACGCGCTATGCCGCATTAGAAAGAATAAACCCATCCATTGATGATGTTATGGTACTGAAACAGGCTCTTAAAGATGAAAAACCTTCTATTAGACGCTTGGCAGTCGTCTATTTAGGCATGATTGAGGATGAAGCTGTGTTACCTCTTCTATACTTAGCTCTCGAGGATAAGAATGTTTCTGTAAGACGCACAGCTGGTGATGCTTTATCTGATTTAGGTAATGCAAAAGCAATCCCTGTAATGTGTGATGCATTATCTGATAAAAATAAACTAGTAAGATGGAGAGCAGCGCGCTTCTTATTTGAAGTTGGTGATGAGACAGCACTTCCTGCTTTAAAAGCGGCTCAGGATGATCCTGAGTTTGAAGTGTCACTACAAGTAAAAATTGCAATTGAGCGAATTCAAAGCGGTGAAGAAGCAGCTGGTACAGTGTGGCAACAGATGACAAAGAGTCGCGAACAATAAGAAAGAGGTTGGCCAATGAGGACATGGGCCAACCTCTTTTACTATTTGATCAAGATGTTTCTTTTTGAAATTCAGTACTTTGAGTGATTCCTTGCTCAATAAAACGTGTGATTTCACTGCATATTTCTTGCGGCTTTTCTTCCATCAACAGATGTCCACATTTTTCGTAAACGATAAGTTCAGCGCTAGGAAGATCACGTTTTAAACGAAAACCTGTTTTAACAGGCATCACTTTATCCTCTTTTCCCCATAACATCAATACGGGCTGTTGAACCTGATTTAAGTCCTGTGAGCACATATCTCCTTCTCGTTGGCGTAGTAATCTGATTAAGGAATGGATGAATGCTACTTCGCTAATGGGTTTCTTATAACTTTCAATCATCTCTTCCGTTACCAGCTTTGAGTCATGTAAGACAGAAAGTAAATTTTCTTTTACATCTTTTCTTTTAATCCAATTGCGCATTCCCCAAGTAAACAACGGTAGGTAAGAACATGCGATTAAAGAACGGCTTGCTCTTTTTACATATGAACAACAGCCAAGAAGAATTAACTTTTCAATTCGGTCTGGAGACAACTTTGCTGCATGCATAGAGATTTGGCCGCCCATCGAATGTCCGATTAGAATGGCGTTTCGAATGTTTAAAGCGTCTAAGAAATCTATAATCAATTGTCCATAGTTAGAAAGCTTGTAGATGAACTTTGTCGATTTTTCACTTTGTCCGAACCCAGGAAGATCAATAGACACGACTTTATACGACTTAGTTAACTGTGGAAGCAATTTTCTAAAACTTACTGTTGAAGATAAAAATCCATGCACGAGAACTACCACTTTTGCATTTGGGTCTTCATGATCAAAGTATTCATAATATATTTGAACATTGTTAACATTAATTCGATATCCTGGATAATAATTGTGCTTTTCATTAAGAGCCATGAATGCCTTACCTCCGTCCGCAGAATTCTATGAGTAGTTTCACCAATCGACCCACAAGATACAACGAGAAATTATTTCCTCTTTTTTTTACTTCCTAAAAAATTTTGTATCCGTATAAAGTTACATTGATGCAGTTGATTTCCGCTCCAGGTTGCACGCTTTCCATGGGGCGATCGGTGAGCCTCCTGTCTAGTTGCAGTGACTAGCCCTTCGAGGTCAAAAGTTAAACGGTCAAGAAGGCAAAGTACGCCTTCCTAGGTTTGCTTGTCGGGGCTAAATGACACTTCCACTTTTCGGACTGCCGCTTTGCGCCTTTAAGGGTCTCACCTGACCGCTCGACCCATAGGAGTCGGAAACCTTACGCTCCAATCAACTTGCATAGAAGAAAGAGAAAAAGAAAACATCCAAAACAGCCTTTTAAAACTTAAAAAAAGTAATGGAAAGCCAAAATATGTGCGTTTGCCTCTATTCCTCTTTACCCACTTCGTACATATTTTAATAAGGAGTAAGAACGCATAAAGAAATAAGAGGAGGTAGCAGGATGGCATTTCCATATTATCCTTACTATACCCCGTATGCTTATGGAGCTTACGGTTATGGCGGCTATGGTTACGGTTGGATCTGGGCTGTAATAATTATAGTATTTATTCTCATCTTGATATTTGGTGGCTGGTGGTGGTGGAACACCAGAGACTAACAGATTAAGGCTTGGAGGTAGGGTCTTCAGGCCTTTTTTTGCTTAAGTATGGATGAACAGTTATGCGGGGATAATGAAAGAAAAAAATGGAGAGATGTTATGCATAGTCGACAAACAGTCCGCTATATATGTGAAGAATACGTAAGCGGTAACTGTTATTATTACAAAAGTGAAATCATTACACATGATAACTGGAAAAATCTTGACTCCCTTTCCTGGTCAAGGCCCCGTCCAATATCGGAAAAGACCTTTCTGAAACAGAAGAAAGCAGGATTTAGAACTGAGCATAAGTTTATAAAAAAAGAACCTGCTGTGGTCGTTTCACTGCACAAAACAAAAACCGTCTAACATGGCGGTTTTTTTGTTTGCAAAAATTAATTACATAGTAAAGGTGTTTTTGGAAAAGGGTTACATCTTTTTTTAGAAGGGGATACAAGTAATAAAGATACTGAAGGAGGTAGAGATTTTGGATAAATTTCGAATTGCCAAAGATACGTTGGGAGAAGTAAGGGTCCCTAAAGAGGCATATTATGGAGCTCAGACACAACGAGCGGTAGAAAATTTTCCGATCAGCGGTATTCGGTTACCGTTTTCTTTTATAAAAGCACAAGCCATCATTAAAGCTAGCGCAGCATTCGCTAATAGAGAATGTAAGGCGTTGAGTCAAGAAAAAGCGAATGCCATTATTTCGGCAGCTGATGAAGTAGTTAACGGAATCTTGAAAGATCAATTTGTTGTAGATGCCTATCAAGCAGGAGCTGGCACTTCTCAAAATATGAACATGAATGAGGTTTTGGCTTCACGTGCTGCTGAAATATTAGGCGGGGAGAAAGGTGATTATTCACGTGTTCACCCTAATGATGATGTAAATATGTCACAATCCACCAATGATACGATTCCGACAGCTATACAAATTTCAGTTGCATCTGAACTTCAAGCAACCCTTTATCCTGCTCTTTATCGCCTGATTCAAGTCTTGAAGGAAAAGGAAATAGAGTTTCACGAGATAATTAAAGCAGGCAGAACCCATTTACAAGATGCTGTGCCTATACGATTAGGCAGTGAATTCAAAGGTTACAGAGGCACCCTAGAATCTGTAAAGGATGCTTTAGAACATTCAGAGAGTTATTTATATGCTCTAGGATTAGGTGGCAATGCTGTAGGAACAGGAATAAACGCTCATCCTGAATATGCACAACTCGCCATAAATCAGATAGCACAAAAAACGAAGTTACCGTTTACACAGAGTAACAATACATATTCATTTATGCAGAATACGAATGCAGCGATTCGAGTAAGCGGCCACTTAAAAGAATTAGCTCTCCACCTAATAAAGATATCGAGTGACCTCAGACTGTTAAGCAGTGGTCCAAGAACAGGTTTTGCTGAGATCATGCTGCCAGCTGTACAGCCAGGATCATCGATCATGCCAGGCAAGATCAACCCGGTCATATTAGAAAATATGTATATGATCTGTTCCCAAGTAATAGGCAATGATGCATGTGTATCTACTGCTGCAATCGGAAGTCAGTTAGAGATTAATGCAATGATGCCTGTGATCGGTTTTAATGTACTCCAATCTATCACAATCTTGAGCAATGGTATCACTATATTCACAGAAAAATGTTTAAAAGATATCAAAGCAAATGAAGCGAATATACAAAATTGGTTACAGCAGAGTCTGTCACTCGTAACAGCACTAAATCCTCATATTGGATATGAAAAAGCAGCAGCTGTAGCAAAAACAAGCTTTGAGACAGGTAAGACATTAAAGGAAGTGCTGGTTACAAAAAAAATCTTAACTAGTGAAGAAGCTGACAGAATCTTGGATCCAAATTCAATGATTTAAAGTTATGTTGTAACTTTTAAATCGCTTTTCTCGACAAATATAGTACAGATTTCTTGTTTTTCATATTATTAACAAATAATTAGTGAAGATTGGAATTTACAGAGGTATAATAGAGGAGTTCATTCACATATAAAGGGAAAAAAATAATATTCTGGAAAACCAATTAGTTAACTTGGTTTAATAAATGAAAAGTGGACATTTGAACTGTTTTTTGGGGAGGAACTTGAAAATGTGCGGTTTTATTGGATATATGCTAAACACGCCTGAGACGGTAGAACAAACAGAAACTGAACAATTAATCAATATGACAAACATCATTACTCATAGAGGTCCGGATGATAGTGGTCATTTTGTAGATCAGTATGTACGCTTCGGTTTTCGCCGTCTAAGCATCATTGATATTGAAAGTGGTAAACAACCACTCTCATACGAAGATGACCGATATTGGATTATCTTTAACGGAGAAATATATAATTATGTTGAAATAAGAAAAGATCTGGAAGAAAAAGGTTATGTATTTAAAACACATTCAGATACCGAAGTTATTCTTGCTCTATTCAGCGAGAGAAGAGAAAAAGCTTTTACTGAACTTCGAGGAATGTTTGGCTTTTTAATCTGGGATAAAGATAAGAGAGAACTTTATGGAGCAAGAGACCGTTTCGGTATCAAACCTTTTTTCTATCTTGAGGATGATGAGGGACTTTACTGTGCTTCTGAAAAGAAAAGTATTAACGTTATTAAAGAGAAGCAAGAAGTAGATGCTGAAGCCCTTCACCATTATTTGACGTATCAATTTGTACCAGAGCCAATGACCTTAACAAAGGGGATCAAAAAGCTCGAACCGGGTCATTATTTTGTGAAAAAAGCGGGTAGACCCATTTCTATTCAATCGTATTGGAAGCCTAGTTTTAAACCAAGTAATATGTCACTTGAAGAAGCGAAGAAGGAAATTCGCTCTGTTATGCGCGATTCAGTAAGTGTTCATATGCGTTCTGATGTTCCAGTTGGTGCTTTCCTATCCGGAGGAATAGATTCAAGTGCAATTGTTGCTTTAGCTAGTGAACTGCATCCATCTCTAAAGACGTTTACAGTCGGATTTGAAAGAGAAGGATTTAGTGAGATTGATGTAGCTGTTCAAACTGCAGCTGCATTAAATGTTGAAAATATCCACTATTTAGTTAAACCTGAAGAATTTATTAAAGAGCTTCCAAGAATCATTTGGCATATGGATGATCCAGTAGCAGATCCAGCTGCTGTTCCCCTGTATTTTGTCGCTCGTGAAGCAGCAAAGCACGTGACGGTAGTTCTTTCTGGAGAAGGTGCGGATGAGTTATTTGGAGGATACAACATCTATCATGAGCCACACTCTTTAAGACATCTTTCTTCATTACCAAAAGGTGTTGCGAAGGGTCTAGCTGCCATTGCGAGCGTATTGCCTGAAGGTGTTAAAGGTAAAAGTTTTCTACAGCGAGGAAGTATGACAATTGAAGAACGTTATATTGGTAATGCAAAAATGTTCTCAGAAAGTGAAAAAAGTAAGCTCTTAAAAGAATATCGTCCTGCTTACAACTACAAAAATGTAACTAAGCCATTGTATGATGGAGCGAGAGCTTTTCATGATGTTCATAAAATGCAATACATTGATCTGCATACTTGGATGAGAGGCGATATTCTTGTTAAAGCTGATAAGATGACGATGGCTCATTCGCTAGAATTAAGGGTGCCTTTCCTTGATAAAGAAGTATTTGATGTTGCTTCCAAATTGCATCCAAGTCTTACAGTAACGAATGGAACAACAAAATATGCACTAAGGGAAGCGATGAACGGAATCGTTCCTGATTCTGTGCTGCATCGCCGTAAATTAGGATTCCCTGTTCCAATCCGTCATTGGTTAAAAAATGAGATGTATGATTGGGCTAAACAACTCATTCAAACGAGCCAAACAGAACAATATCTTGTTAAAGATGTGGTTTTAAATCTGTTAGACGGGCACCGTGATGGCAAAGGCGATTACAGCAGAAAAATATGGACCGTGCTCATGTTTATGTTATGGCATCAAATAAATATTGAAAAAACGTATCACTTTGGTGAAGACCTCTCGCCAAAACAAGATCAAATTCAAGAAATGATGGTATCAAGTCGTTAGAACACACTCTTTATTAGTTTTGCTTGTATGATTTAGTTATGTTATACTTAACAGGTTAAAAAATAGTTAGGAGTGTTTTCATGAATTTTGAAGTAGGTAGCATTGTTGAAGGTAAAGTTACAGGCATTAAGCCTTTTGGTGCGTTCGTTGCATTAAATGATAATGTACAAGGTCTTGTACACATCTCTGAAGTTTCACATGGTTTCGTTAAAGATATTAACGATGCATTGAGTGTTGGTGACGTTGTGTCAGTAAAGGTTCTTTCTGTTGACGAAGACAGCAAGAAGATTTCACTGTCCATCCGACAAACACAGGAAGCTCCAGCTCCTGCACCTAAAAAAGAACGCCGCCCAGGTGGATTCAACAATAATAACAAAAAGAGCAACACAAACAATCAAGACGCTAACAAAGGTTTCAACACTCTTGAAGCTAAACTTAAAGATTGGTTGAAAGAGTCTACAGATCGTCAAGCTCAACTAAACAAGCGCCTTAAAAAGTAATAAAAAAACCTCTCGATCGAGAGGTTTTTTTTATATCCAAATTATACCCGACTATGTTCTGTATGACCTTCTCGGCTAAGTTCTTCGGAAGGTTTAAACAATAGTGTTAAACAGTAAAGACCAGAAAGACCTACTAGACCATAAACGATGCGGGCAAGAAAGGCATCTTGACCTCCAAAAATAGCAGCAACTAGATCAAACTGAAAGAAACCGATTAAACCCCAGTTGATGGCTCCAATGATAACTAACGCAAGTGCGAAACGCTGTAATCCACTCATGTAATTCCCTCCTCATTTTTAAAATAGAAGTGCTTTTTTAGGTTTACATTAAATGCCTATATTTATTCATTCCCTTAATCACTGGCATGAAACGATTCAATAAAACACATGCTAGTATTCGGTAAGCTAATTACTTTACATTACATTTTATGTCCCACATAATTCGGATTAACCATGTAAGAAGGAGAGATATCGATGAACGAATATATATATTACAATCCAACTCGATTAGTATTTGGGAAAAATCAAATTCAAACTTTAAAGGACGAACTAGGGAAATTCGGAAAGAAAGTCCTTGTTGTATATGGTGGAGGAAGCATAAAACGAAACGGTTTGTTCGATGAAGTCATGAATGAACTAAACAAGATGGATGCAGATGTTAGTGAGCTTTCAGGTGTGGAACCGAACCCTAGAGTATCTACTGTTCGAAAAGGCGTAGAAATTTGCAAAGAAAAAGGCATCGATGTTTTATTAGCCGTTGGTGGCGGAAGTGTTATTGACTGCACAAAGGCAATTGCAGCTGGGGCAAAGTATGATGGAGATGTTTGGGATATCATTACTCTAAAAGCTCAAGTAGAAGAAGCACTTCCGTTTGGAACAGTTCTTACGTTAGCAGCGACTGGATCTGAAATGAATTCAGGTTCTGTTATCACGAACTGGGAAACGCAAGAGAAATATGGTTGGGGAAGCCCACTTGTTTTCCCTAAATTTTCAATTTTAGACCCTACTTATACGTTCTCAGTACCTAAAGATCAAACGATTTATGGAATTGTAGATATGATGTCCCACGTATTTGAACAATATTTCCATAACGCTACAAACACACCACTACAAGATCGCTTTGCTGAATCTATTCTACTAACAGTAATGGAAACTGCACCTAAGCTTTTAGATGATCTTGAGAACTATGAGTTGCGTGAAACAATCCTCTATAACGGAACGATGGCCCTAAACGGTACACTACAAATGGGTGTTCGAGGTGATTGGGGAAGTCATAACATTGAACATGCTGTTTCAGCAATTTATGATATTCCACATGCTGGCGGCTTAGCTATTCTTTTCCCTAACTGGATGAGACATAATGTGGATACGAATGTAGCTCGCTTTAAGCAGTTGGCAGTTCGAGTATTTAACGTTGAAACAGAAGGCAAGTCGGATAAAGAAGTGGCTCTTGAAGGAATTGACCGTCTTTCTGCGTTCTGGACGTCGCTCGGAGCTCCGAATGCTCTTAAAGATTATGACATTGATGATTCAAAGCTTGATCTTATTGCAGATAAAGCGATGGCAAGAGGTGAGTTCGGTAACTTCAAGAAGCAGAATAAAGAAGATGTACTAAACATTTTAAGAATGTCTTTATAAATGATATGAAATGTAAGCCATATAAAAAGGGGGAATTGATCCTTCTATTTATATGGCTGATTTTTGAATATTTCGTCTTTTGTAAAGAAACCGATTACATTTGTCCGGTTTCTTGATTTGGTCCTTGTACTTGTATAAAGTGAAAGAATAATGATGTTCTAGGAGGCTTACATATGACAAAGAAACTTAGTTTTGATTATAGCAAGGCCCTTTCTTTTATTGGTCAGCATGAAGTAGATTATCTTACAGGCGCGGTAAAAACGGCTCATGAAGCGATTCATGAAAAAACTGGTGCAGGAAATGACTTTCTTGGCTGGGTTGACCTTCCTGAAAACTACGATCGTGAAGAATTTAGCCGAATCGTAAAAAGTGCTGAAAAAATTAAAAGTGATTCTGATGTACTGATTGTTGTTGGAATCGGTGGCTCATACTTAGGAGCACGTGCAGCGATCGAAATGTTAAATCATTCATTTTATAACCTTTTAGCAAAAGAAGACCGCAAGACACCGCAAGTATTCTTTGCTGGACAGAACATTTCATCCACATATGTTAAAGAACTTTTTGATGTATTAAAAGATAAAGATGTATCTGTAAATGTGATTTCTAAATCTGGGACAACGACTGAACCAGCGATTGCGTTCCGTATCTTTAGAAAGTTCTTAGAAGAAAAGTACGGAAAAGATGAGGCTCGTAAACGTATTTATGCAACTACTGACAAAGCTCAAGGTGCACTGAAAACTTTAGCGAACGAAGAGGGCTATGAATCCTTTATCATCCCTGATGATGTAGGTGGACGATATTCAGTGCTGACTGCTGTTGGTTTATTACCGATTGCAGTAAGTGGCGTGAACATTGAAGAGATGATGAACGGAGCGAAAGAAGCTGCAGCTGATTTCAACAACCCTAACCTTGCAGAGAACGAAGCTTATCAATATGCTGCTGTTCGTAATGCTCTTTATAATAAAGGAAAAACCATCGAACTAATGGTAAACTACGAGCCGGGTCTTCACTATGTTTCCGAGTGGTGGAAGCAACTTTACGGAGAAAGTGAAGGAAAAGACTACAAAGGCATCTACCCAGCGTCAGTTGACTTTACTACAGATCTTCACTCAATGGGGCAATACGTGCAAGAAGGTCGTCGTGATCTTTTTGAAACCGTGCTATACGTAGATCAAGCACGAGAAGAAATCACGATCGAAGAAGATGATCAGAATTTGGATAAACTGAATTTCTTAGCTGGTCAGACAATGGACTTTGTTAACAAGAAAGCATTCCAAGGAACTATGCTTGCTCATACAGATGGTGGAGTTCCAAACTTAGTAGTAAGTATTCCTGAAATGACACCTTATCATTTTGGATATATGGTCTATTTCTTTGAAAAAGCGTGTGCGGTGAGTGGCTACTTGTTAGGTGTTAATCCATTCGATCAACCGGGAGTAGAAGCATACAAGAAGAATATGTTTGCTCTACTAGGTAAACCTGGATTTGAAAAAGAAAAAGAAGAATTAGAAAAGCGTCTATAATCACTTAATAGCCTGACTCAATCAATCGTTGAGTCAGGCTTCTTTTATAAAATAAAGTTCAAATAATCTCTTGTTTAATTGGATACGCTAAGAAATAGATCATGAAGGGGTGACTTTGATGAAACCAATAAAAAGTACGCTTGAAAATGAGTGTTGTGCATTAAATGAAGCTGAAGATGTGTTGAAAGGGATGGGCTTTTCTTACGGTGGGAACTGGGATTACGATCACGGATATTTTGATTATAAACTGGATGATGAAGTAGGGTATACGTTTTTAAGAATTCCTTTTCAAGCTATTGATGGCCAATTAGATAAAAAAGATACGACTATTCAATTTGGCGAACCCTTTTTGTTGGCTCACAAATATCAGGTAGGGCTCGACGACAATGCCGAGACTGGTAATATCTCAGGAAGCTTTAATCAGTTTTCAGAACCACAAGACCCTGATGCAACAGTTGATCAAAAATGGATTGGTATCGCCAAAGGTTTAGTGAAAAAAGTAGAAACTACTATATTAAATTAAAAACAGATAGTCAATATCGGCTATCTGTTTTTCTTATACAATCTCATTTGCAAGGCTAGAAACCATTGCGTTTGAAGCAAGGTTTGAAGTGTGTATAATATGGTCTGCACCAGCACGTGTTGCGTTTGCTGTTTGCTCTGTTGTTAATACTTCTGCATGAATAGATACTGTGGGATTCAATCCTCTTGCTGTAAGAATAGAAAGAATCGTATTCGTATCAGCCTCTAATTCCTTTAAGTTTGCATCAGCTGTAATTAAGATGGTATGAGCTTGTTGAATATGAGCCATTATCCAAGTACGATCTTCGCTAGGCTTAGCATGGATAAAATGAATGCCTTCAACGTATAATGGGTTTTCTTTTAAAGACTCGTCGATTAAAACAATATGGTTTGACTTCAGTTGATCTTTAAGAGCTTGAATCGTATGTCTAGCTCTTTCGTTCCAGCCGACTATAATGAAATGATCCTTATTTTTATACATATTTTTCCCCTCTATAAAACGATTTTCTCTTTTAACAACTGAACTTGCCAAATGAACCGTCAAAAAGGCAAAAAAAGACGCGCCAATGAACACAAGGAAAATAGCTAGTACCCTTACTTTAGTTGATTCAGGAGTGAAATCGCCATATCCAACTGTGCCAGCCGTAATTACGGCCCAATAAAATCCTTCAAAGATTGTTGGAAATGTTTTTGTTTCAAAGAAGTGAGCTAAAATAGCGCTTGAAAATAAAATGCTAAAAAGGATAATGGCAAGTCGAATGAGCATCGGCATTCTTAGATAAGCATAATAAATAGACCGCATACAAACACTCCTCCTATTATCACTATTGCCATAAAAGTTAGGTGTCTATACCGATCGAAAACAAAAACCCCATGACTAAAGTTAGTCTGGGGTTTGCCGGTTATGATGCCTCTTCTAAAGGTGGTGGTTCTTCAATTGATGAATCTGATACGACTTCATTTTCTGTTGTCTGTTGTAACTCTTCAGCAGCTTTAGTTTGTTCAACTTCTTGTATGGATGCTGAAGTTGGTGTAAGACATGAATGTTCTTTTGAAGCATTTTGATGATAAGTGGCTAATGCTTTTTGTTTTAACTCAGCATCGGTAACATGGGATGTTACTTTAATGCGCACTTCTATAACGATACCATCAATAATAATTTCAATATATATCCAGTGTTCTTTAGGTGTTTCCTCTTTAGGTGTTTCCTCTTTAGGTGTTTCTTCTTTAGGTGTTTCTTCTTTAGGTGTTTCCTCTTTAGGTGTTTCTTCTTTAGGTGCTTCTTCTTTAGGAGCCTCTTCTTTAGGCTTTTCTTCCTTCGGAGTATCTTCCTTCGGTGCTTCTTTTGGAATGTTTTCTTTTGGTAGTTCTGGTTTAGGCTTTTCCTCTTTTGATACTTCCTGTTTTGTTTTTTCTTCCTTCGGTGCTATGATGACAGGCGTACTCTTCGTTGGTGCCTTGTGTGTATTCTTATCCTGCTCACCGCTAGAGGTAGAAGGAGTATTTACATGTTTTTCTTGCTCATTCTTAACCGGTTTTTCAGCTGGCTTCTCTTCCTTTTTTGGAGCAGTAGGTATTTCAGCATGACTGACAGGTAATTCGAACGTTTTCTTTTTCTGAGGTTCTTGTACTTTTTCTTGAACAGGTATTACTTCCTTCTCAATCGTTACCTCGTTACTCGAATCTTTTGTATCTAAGATAGGTAGAGGTGGTTCGTATACAAGATCTTCTTTTTTATCTCCAGAAGCATCAACTGCTTCAAGATCCTTTTTTAAGAGCTCTTTTATAGGACCCACTTTTTCGGAAATCTCTTCTATTGTAAGATTTGAAATCTCGTTCTTTGTAATTTTCATACCAGACTTCTTAGCTGCTTTATAAATGGCATAGTGACCAGGTGACATTTTCATCTTTTTAGATTGCTCGCGTTCCTTAGAACTCATCACGACAGTTGTCATGTCAATCGATTTCTGTTTAGCTTTTTCAGTCATTACTTTGTTAACTTTTTGTTTGATTTCTACTTCTTTATCTGCAGGTATTTCTTCTGATAATGTTGTAGTAATTAAAACTTCTTCCTTTGCCTTTAGATAGCCAAGGTCTTCACACGTCTCAAAAATAAGATCAGTTACATGGTCAATGTTTTCATTCTCCCAATTGTCTAACTGATCAAGAACCATGTTTCCTTGCTGATTATAAGCCAAGATATCAAGTACTCTCATTTCTTCATCAATCTTTAATTCAAGACTAGGATCCATGTTTATGCCGACATATGCATAAGCCCCAGGTCCTGATACTGGTGCGAGTACCTGAAAGAACAAGAGAAAGATTGCCAGTGCTACAGCAGTTCCTGTTTTCCAGTTTACGAAAATAGAGAAAATAGACTTTTTGTTCTCTTGCCTTACTGGAAGACGAATTTCTTGGCCGACCATATAGGCTGCATTGGTATTTTTAATCTTTTTGAATTCTCCGCCTTCAGCAAGAACGATGACATGGCGTTTGTTAACTTCTACAATAATCGCTTTGTTCATTAGTGTTTTCCTCCCGTGCCAGGAACATATTGCAGCAACACTTGATAGTTTTCTATAAAGATAAGGGTAAGAGCGGTTATGTATTCTCGCTGTTTTTTCATGGTGTACTTTTGATGCTGTGTACTTTCATTGTGAAGAAGGGGCAACCGTTTCCACGTTAGAAAGTAAGTCCGCATCTCAGGATCTTTCGAGATTTCTTCAGCAACTTTTATGGCTTGCTGTCTGTTTTCTAAATCCTTAGGAGTACTGGAGACTAAGTGACTAAACTCTATTCCATATTCTTTTAAGCGCATCTTAAAATGCGATATTTCTTTTACAGGATCTGGTTCATCCGTGGTATTCGTACATAGACTCAACGATGAATTTGAAGACGGTGTTTCAAACACAGGCTGCAATGATTTATTTTTTTTCGTAAACCAACGGCGGATCAAATGTTCCCCCTCCTTCCGAAAAATATGTAAAATTATATATTTCAAGATAATAATAACCAAATTATTATAGTATACTTTCCTATGAAAAAATAGGGAAAAAAGTCACAAGAGTAAATGTTTACGAAGTTTGATAGCACGAATAGATGGAAAAGCTGTGAATGGGTGATGAAGCTTGAAATATAATAAGGAAGATCGAGAAAAATATAGTGAAGCTATAGACCGCATGCAAGAGGGATTAGACAGCATGATTGATTTATACAATGAAGCAGAAGATGATGAAGAGCTCATTCAATATGATGAAGAGGTAATTGTCGCAATCAGGCAAGCAAAAGAAAGCTTTGGAGGTCAATTTATCGACCAAAAGATAAACACGATCGTCAAGGAAGTGCTGTCGTTCATGCAAGGGGGACAGACCCCCGACAAAGACAAATAGCGCTATTTTGTCCATCTAAAGAGGACACTTCGAACCAAAACAACCGCCTTCAGAAAGCAACTGAAGGCGGTTGTTTTGGTTCATCTTATAAAACATACAAGAAAATCGGAAACATGTTCCAACAAAACCAGAGTGTGAGGATAAACAGAATAGAGATAGGAACAGAAACTGTGTATTGGATCCATCTCGTCGTTTCAGAACTGAGCTGCCACACTCTACGAACAACTAGAATCAACACAGGTATGGTTAAGACGAGAAAGAACAATCTTACCCAATATTCATAAGTCACTGAATCAGGTGTTAATGAGAGTAAGCTGATCATACTCACGATGCCTATCATTCCGTATGAGGGCCAGATTACTTGTTTCAACTTCTTAGAATCGTGTATCGTTAGAAGATAGAAAGCAAACATGCAGAGTAAGGTGAATACGATCATAGGAGACCTCCTAACTTGTTATCTTTTACTCTATTCTTTGTTTATTTTTTTATGAGAATGCTATTCAATCATCCTTTTCATGAAGAGAGCTTCTACCAATTAAATTACGAATAAGAAAGGTGATAGGAATGAAAATTGCAGTTATTAACGGCAGCTCTAGAGAACATGGCAACACGGAAGCACTAACTCAAAAGGCACTACACGGAATTCAGCATACTTCTTTTTACCTCAAAAACTATAAAATCAACCCTATAGATGATCTTCGCCATGATGCAGGTGGATTTGTTAAGGTAGATGATGATTACGAAGAATTGATCAAACAGATTCTACAATACGATGTCCTTATTTTTGCTACACCTGTTTACTGGTACGGAATGAGCGGTATTATGAAAAATTTTGTAGATCGATTCTCTCAAAGTTTAAGAGATGAAACACTTAACTTTAAGAAAGCAATGAGTGATAAAAAAGCTTATGTTGTTACAGTTGGAGGAGATCATCCACGAATAAAAGCGCTACCGTTGATTCAACAGTTTCAGTATATATTTGACTTTTTAGGTATAGATTTTGTTGGTTACTTAATAGGAGAAGCAAACGCACCTGAGGAGATATTATCTGACTCTAAGAGCTTAGTAGATGCTAAGTCATTTAGTACAGCTATATTAAAGCACACTGAAAAATAATCAGTGTGTTTTTGTATTTTCATTACGAAAAATGTACGAAGGGATTTCTTAAAAGTGTTCTTAGAGTGGTTCTAGTTATTACGTAATAGAAACATCTCTAAGTCTTTATTGACGATCAAGTTGAATCCAAAAAGAGGAAAATAACTCTTGTGTTTTTTTGAATTTAATAGAAAAATAAAGAAAAGGCATTTCTTGTAAATACTTAAAAAAATAATTCAACAAGGATGTAGAACATGCGAGAGACTTCGTTTGAATTACAAAATAAAAAACAAATGATGCATACGTTCTATGAAGCGGTTAATAGTGGGATTATCGTTTTAGAACCATGTGGCACAATTCTTTATGCTAATACAAAAGCGTATAGCATGTTGAGATTGACTGATTCAGAAGTAGAAGGCTCATATATATTTGAGTTGCCATTTTTTTTAACAGATTCTAACAAAGAGAAATGGTCACTTCAAGAAGCTTACCATCAACATGTGAAGAGAAAAAAAACAGTATATGAGATTGAAATTGATCTTATATGTAAAAACACGGGCTTTTCGTCTTCGTTGTCAGTTTCTATCAGTCCTCTTACTGATAGTAGGAGCGATCTATCGGTGCTCACTCTAACAGATAACCGGCAATTAAAAAGTACGGAAAAAAAATTAAATCGCAGTCAGCAACGCTTTTATTCACTAGTCAATTCAATGGAAGACACTGTCTTTACGTTAGACACTAATTTTGTACATACAGGCATCTATGGACGTTGGATGGAGAAGCATGGTGTGAAGCCAGCCTACTTCTTAGGTAAAACCGTTCGCGAAGTTTTTGGTGATGAGATTGCTGAAGGTCAAGAGAAAGCATGTCGTCTTGTATTGCAAGGTAAATCTCAATTTTATGAGTGGAGTAATGTGCGTGCTGGTGAACGTCTCTATTATCAGGCTATCCTATCTCCCATTAATAATGATCAGGGTCAAGTGGAAGGGATTGTAGGTGTTTCGAGGGATATCACCCAAAGCAAAAGGATGGAACTAGGACTTCGAGAGAGTGAGGAGAGGTTCCGTCAGTTTGCCGAGAATGCAAAAGACATCTTTTGGATGCAAGATTATAAAACGCATCAGCTACTTTATATATCAAAGGCTTATAAGCAAATATGGGATGCTGAAGAGAAGGATCTGATTGAATCTGTTTTTACAGACGTCCACTCGGAAGATCAAGAAGCTGTTTCAGCGTTCATTAATTTAATCGCGCAAGGTGAATCACAGATTGAATATCGGATACATGGAAAAAATAACAGAGTCCGATGGATCAGAACAAGAGCATTTCCGATCACCAATGACGAAGATGAAATCTATCGAATAGCGGGTATTTCAGAAGATATTACAGATTTAAAAGAAAAAGAAGAATTGCTGAGAAAATCAGATAAACTTACTGTCGTTGGTGAGTTAGCGGCAGGGATCGCTCACGAGATTCGTAATCCGCTTACAAGTATCAAAGGATTCGTCCAACTCATGAAAGCAGACATGGAAGATCTTCATAGTGAGATCATCTTGTCTGAAATGGATCGGATTGAATCGATCATTACTGAATTTTTAGTATTAGCTAAACCGCATCAGGAAACCTTTTTTCAGCATAGAAACGTGAATGATTTTATTAAACAGACGATCACGCTGTTAGATTCAGAAGCGAACCTTAATAACGTTCAATTCGAAACGCATTTAATGAACGTACCTCAGATTCTTTGTGAAGGAAATCAAATAAAACAAGTGATCATTAATGTGATCAAGAATGCTATAGAATCCATGGATAGCGGAGGCACCATTTTTGTAGAAACTGGAGCACATGATGAAGGCTATGTCTTTATTAAAGTTACCGATCAAGGAGCTGGGATCAGCGAAGAGCGACTTGCAAGACTTGGCGAACCCTTCTATTCCAATAAAGAAAAAGGGATAGGATTAGGGCTGATGGTATCCTTAAAGATCATTGAGAATCATCATGGAAACATCACATTTGAAAGTATGTTAGATATTGGGACAACGGTTACAATATTGTTACCGACTAAGCTTTTACCATAAAGATTTGATCATGCGCATTTCAATATATTTGAAATGCGTATTTTTTTGCTTGCTAAATAAGTGTTTACGAGTTTTTTGTAAAGGGTAACCATATACAAGATGCATGAAAAATCTGACCTTTTAGATAGGTGAGAATTTGCGTAAAATTGAGAACATTTCCAATTCATGCCACCCTTGTCTAGTAGGGGAATCTACAAAATGGGATATTCAAGGAGGATAAGAATGAAAGATTTCAAGAAGAAGATCGGGATTTTAGCTGTAGTTTTTTCAATGTTTGTACTAGCTGCATGTGGCAGTAGTGAATCAAGTGACGGGGGTCCGGAATTAAAGAACGAAGGTGAATTTAACTTTATCGTATCAGGAGAGTTTCCACCATTCAGCTCTGTTGATAAGGAAGGGGAACTAACAGGTTTTGATGTTGCAGTCGGTAAGGCGATTGCTAAAGAACTTGGTTTAAAGCCTGTTCCAGAAAAGTTTAAATTCCACGGCGCTGTATCCGCTATTAAGGCAGATCGTTTTGACGCAGCAGTGGCAAGCCATACAATCACTGAAGACCGCAAGAAAGCAGTGAATTTTAGCGAGCCTTATTATTACTCAGGTCCGGTAATCTTTACAAGACCAGACAGTGATATTAAAACAAAAGAAGATTTAAAAGGAAAAGAAGTTGCTGTTTCAAAAGGTTCTACCTATGAAAAATCTGCACAAGATTTTACAGATCAAATTAAAAACTATGACAGTGATGCTACAGCATTGCGTGCTTTGAGCGAAGGTAAACACGATGCGGTTATTACTGACGCAATCACGGGTAAACAAGCGATTGAAAAAGGATTTAAGATCGTCGAACAAGAGCAGCTTGGTACGAGTGAACAAGCGATTGCCATTAAAAAAGAAGATAAAGAATTGCTAAAAGCGATAAATAAGGCATTAAAGAAAATGAAGGATAACGGTGAGCTCGCGAAGCTTAGTGAAGAATACGTCGGTGCTGATATCACAAAGAAGCCTGAATAATGGTGGAGCCGCCCTCATGAAGTTACGTGCAGGGCGGTTTTCATTTATCTAAACAATTCTAATTTCACACCATTTACAAAGATAAAAAGGGGAGGACAATGGCATGTTTGATCTCGCACACATTTTAGACGTATTAGCAGAAAGTTATCCGCTCTTCATGAAGGGACTTTGGATCACTCTACAACTTACCTTTGTATCTATCTTGATCGGTACCGGGATTGGACTTATTTTTGCGTTATTTAAAATCTCTGGAATTAAAGTCCTAAATTGGATCGCGAATATTTATATTGCACTGATTCGTGGTACGCCGTTAATCGTACAGATTTTCATTTTTTACTTTGGTCTAGCCGAGTTAGGCATTTCTGCTTTTTGGTCAGCGGCTTTTGGTCTTGCTATGCATAATGGTGCTTACATTGCTGAGATATTCAGAGGGTCCATTCAGTCTGTTGATAAAGGACAAATGGAGGCTGGGCGCTCTCTAGGTATGACTTACGGGCTGACGATGAGAAGAATTATCTTACCTCAAGCCTTTAAACGAGCACTACCACCTCTAGGCAATCAATTTATTATCGGTCTGAAGGATTCATCATTAGCATCCTTTATTGCCCTAAACGAGTTGTTCAGCATAGCAACCACACAAGGATCGAGGACATTTGACGAGATGACGTACTTGATTATTGTAGGTGTGTACTATCTTATACTCGTACTTCTTTTCACATTACTTGTTAACCTTTTAGAAAAGAAACTATCAGCTGGGGAATAGGAGGTGTCTGATTTGAAAAAAGAAATGATACGCATTGAAAACTTAAAAAAGAGTTTTGGAGATCTAGAAGTATTAAAAGAAGTAAATTTAAACGTACAAGAAAGTGAAGTTGTCGTCTTGATTGGTGCTAGTGGATCTGGCAAAAGCACGTTGCTTCGATGCATTAATTTCCTTGAGATTAAAAATGGAGGTAAGATCGTCATCGAAGGAGAAGAAATTGATCCTAAAACACATAACTTAAACGAAGTACGTCAAAGAGTAGGGATGGTTTTTCAGCACTTTAACTTGTTTCCGCACAAGACGGTATTGGAAAATGTGATGGAAGCTCCTCTTAATGTGAAAAATCAGAATAAATCAGAAGCTGAACAAGAAGCAAAAGCTTTACTTGGAAAAGTTGGTCTTTCAGATAAAGCAGATGTTTATCCAGCAAAATTATCTGGTGGGCAGAAGCAGCGTGTTGCTATTGCAAGAGCGCTTGCGATGAAACCAGATATCATGCTTTTTGATGAACCGACATCGGCACTCGATCCAGAACTTGTAGGAGAAGTGCTCGCCACGATGAAAGAGCTAGCGCAAGAAGGGATGACGATGGTGGTTGTGACTCATGAGATGGGCTTTGCAAAAGAAGTTGCAGATGAGGTCGTTTACATGCACGATGGGCAGATCTGGGAAAGAGGAAAGCCGGAAGAGCTTTTTGATGCTCCAAAAGAAGAGCGTACGAAAGACTTTTTGAGCTCTATTTTATAATGAAACAAAAAGGTGTAGCGTATAAGCTGCACCTTTTTAATGTCTGTTTTGTACGATGGAAGTTTGAATGTCTTTCTCGTTTCTTTCTTGGATCATAAGGACAGCGCCAAGCACAAATAGAATACCGATAATTTGAACGAAGGAAACAGCCTCTTTATACAGAATCAGTCCCATCAATGTAGCTACAACCGGTTCAATAGTAGATATGATAGCTGCTTTACTTGCATCCATCTGCTTTAAGCCTTGTGTATAGAACCAGTAAGCGAATACGGTTGGGAAAAGTCCAAGTCCGACAATATTTAATAAAACGGAGGAATTAAAGACTAGTGTATTAGCGGAAGTTATACCGCTGATCGGAAATAAAGCAAGCATCGCAAAGAAAAAAGTGTAGATGCTGATGGTTAATGTTTCATACTTTCGACTAGCTAACTTTCCAAAAATACTGTAAAGCGAATAGCCAAACCCGGCTCCTAAGCCAATCAGAAGACTAGTAATCGATAGTTCTAATTTAGAGGAGAACAGACCTGAGACGAGTGTGCAGCCAATAAAAGTAGCGATAAGGGCTAACAGCTTCTGATGAGTCAATTTTTCCTTAAATACGATACTAGAAATCACTAGCACAAAGGCTGGTGCCGTATAAAGGAGAATAGCTGCTATGGCAAGTGATGACGTTTGTATCGTCGTAAAATAACACCAATTAAAGAAAGAAACACTTAATATCCCCGTTCCTAGGAAATACCAAGTATCTTTTAGTGAAATTTTTAATAATGCAGGATCTTTTATAACAATCCAAAGAAGAAATAATAGGAAAGCACTAATAGCTCGTAGAAAGACGATTTGTAATGATGTAAAACCTGCTAGTGAGAGCTCTTTAACGAAAAAACCGATGATTCCCCAAAGAGATGCGCCGATCGCTACATATAGAAGAGCAAGTTTAGTTTGATAAGCCAAATTGGTTCATCTCCTATAAAGAAAATTATAATCCTACTGAAACTCTAACAAAAAACACCTTTACTGTATATCACAATAAAGGTGTTTCGGAGTTTCTACTACTATTCCATCTTATGCTTTATCTTTTCTACTTCCTCTTCTTCCTCTTTAACGATATTATCATCAATGTCTTCTTTAAAAGCAAAAGAAAGTAACAAAGATACTAATATCCCTCCACCGATCAAGTTGCCGATTGTTGCAGGAATTAAATTAAGTAGTATAAATTCATACCAACTGTATTCAAATCCTTCCAACACTGTAATACTGAAATATCCCATATTCGCCACGGCGTGCTGGAAATTCCCTGCTTCAAAAATAATAACCGGTAATAAGATGCCGAATATTTTACCCATCACATCTCGTGCAGCTGTAGCGAGGACGGCTGCAATTCCGATGAGCCAGTTTGCAAGAATACCAGAGAATAAAACTTGAAACCAACCCCATGTTCCTCGTTCAGTAAATTCCATCTTTTTTTCCATGAACTTTAAAAGGGTTTCATAAAACTCTTTGTCTAATGAACCTGACATATTTAGAAGGAACCCAACAAATAATGCTCCTAAAAAGTTACCAATATAACAGATCCCCCAAAATCGCAGAACCTTTTTACTAATCCAGTACTTGCTCTGTAGAATATAGCTGGGAAGTAAAACATTAATTTCCGTAAAGAGAATAGACCCAGATAAAAAAATCATAGTATAGCCGATCGCGAATCCAACACCTGATAGGAGGTTATAGGTACCAGTTGTGTCTACTCCTATAGATAACAAAACAGAACCTAGTGCACCAAATGCGATAAATGCTCCTGCCATAAAAGATAAGATGAATTGTGCTAAGTTTGTAATCTGTAAAGAAGCTTTGCCTTCTTCAATAAAATACTCAATAATCTGTACGGGGAAAAAGTATTGTCGATCTGGAACATCTGCTTTTTTGTTATTTTTGTTATCCTGATTCTCTTTCATTTTTGCATTCCCTCTTGTTTTGTCATCCTCGTCCTATTACTCTTCCCATTATTAGAAGCAAGCAAAACCAAATCTAAATAAATTTATACAACAAATCTTATTATTTACTTTTATATACCAAATTTATATGTAATTTGACTTAATTATGGTAAACAAATTGAAATATTAAAGGCGACTATCCTCATGCGAAGCCGTGCTACTCCTTATCTATACTATTAATATATTCAAATAATTTTATAGTGTATTGAAAGGAGATAACAGATTGAAAAAAGGTCTAGTGTTGTTTATGGGGATATTGCTTGGGAGCTTATCATTTTGGAGTTATAAGGGAGAAGCAGCAAGCTATGTAAATCCAAATCAGACGTATACATATGAAACGATGACGAGTAACATTAAAACACTTGCTCAAAAATACCCAGGGTTAGTTCAATACCGTTCAATTGGAAAAACACCTTATGGCAGAGACATCTGGGCGGTAAAGCTAGGAAGAGGTGATGCTACGGTCTTATACAATGCATCGCATCATGCCAGAGAATGGATGACGACTAATATCGTGATGGAAATGATCGATCAATATAGTGAACGTTATGTTTCGAACGGTACGATGGACGGCTATAATGTTGCAAACGTATTGAACAATACGTCGATCTGGTTTGTACCTATGACGAATCCAGATGGTGTCGTCCTTCAGCAAAAAGGATTGTCCGCTTTTCCTACATCAGCTCATGCCAATCTCATTAAGATGAATGGTGGAAGCAAAGATTTTAAAAGATGGAAGTCGAATGCCCAAGGGGTTGATCTGAACAGACAATATCCTGCACGTTGGGAACAGATTTCAAATAATGCAAAGGCTCCTTCTTATAAAGATTACAAGGGTAGCGCTCCACTTGTAACGAAGGAAGCAAAAGCGGTGTCGGCTCTCACTTATCTAGTAGATCCTGAAATAACAAATTCTTACCATACAGCTGGAAGAATACTATACTACCATTTTAATTATGGAACCAACACCTTTGAAGGGGACAAAACGCTCGGTACAACCCTTGCAAACATGACAGGGTATCGACTAATCCCTCCTGATACACAGTTATCAAGTGGTGGTGGATATAAAGATTGGTTCATTCAAACCTTCAAACGGCCGGGCTTTACGTTTGAACTTGCTCCATATGCAGGTGAAACGAATCCTCCGATCACGATTATTAATGAAGAATGGACAAGGAACAAAAAAGCAGGACTTTATATGGCAGTAGAAGGGGATAAGCGTTGGGAGAAACGTATAACACCATTGACCAAAACCATCACTCTTACTCAAAAAGTTCCTTTGCATGACCGTCCTAATGTAAATCATAAAATGGCAGCAGCAAGTCTCTATCCAGGGACTTATAAAGCGAATGCAGCGTATGGAAATTTTTATCGTATACAAACGATCCTAGGACCTAAATGGATCGCAAATTAATAATGACAAAAAACAAGCAGCCATCCAACTGCTTGTTTTTTGCTTTCAATCTTCCAATATTAGCTGCAGTATTCCTTAGTAAAGAACACTTTAGGAATAAACCTAGAAAAGTTTGGAAGGATAAGGTTTGAATAAAGAATTAAGGAGGCTGTACTATGCAACAACAAAATCCAAATCCAATGCAGAATCAACAACCGACCTACCAAACACCGCCACAAGTAATCACTGGAAAAGATTTGAATTATGTAAAAGACATGTTGTCATGGAACTTGCTAGGTATGAAAAAGGCACACTTTATGGCTGGACAATGTCAGGATCAAGAAATAAGAGCGGTACTTGAGAAAGCTTGTCAAATGCATGAAAATCACTATAAACGGATTATTACCCATATTTCTGGTCTACCAGAAATGATGAACCAGTCAACACCTGGTTTGAAAAATTAGGAGGGAAATTAGTAAATGAATCAAAATAATAAAATTCAAAATCCGGAAACGGTGGTTGCCAAGACACCTCAGATGAATGATCGAGATTATATCAACGATGTTCTATCATATGAAAAATATATGACAGATTCTTATTCAACTGCATTAAATGAGGCTAGTCACAATGCACTATATCAAGATTTGCTTGCTATATTTAACGAAACACAGAATATGCAGAGAGAACTTTATAACATGATGTTTAAAAAGGGTTGGTACGCACTTGAGTCTGAGGATACTCAAAAAGTTCAACAAACGTATCAACAATTTTCTAATTATATGAACCAATTCCCTCATCAAGGATCAACTCATTAATTTCATAACTTTAAAAAAACTGCCCTCAAAAAACTTTTGAGAGCAGTTCTTTCTATGCACTGATAGAATGGGAAGAATCTACTTTTGGTTCTGGAACAAACATAAGGATCGTAATACCTATGATAAACAGAACGACAAGACTAAACACAGCACTAGCGGAATTTCCGGTAACTTGAGCGGTTACAGCTATTAACAACGGCCCCATAATAGAGGCGAACTTGCCAAAAATATTATAAAAGCCAAAGAATTCGTTCGAGTTTTCTTTCGGTACTAGTTTAGCGAAATACGCACGGCTCAGCGCTTGTATTCCACCTTGAGAAGTAGCGACTAGCATGGCTAAAATCCAAAAGTCCATTGTTGTTTTTAAGAAGTAAGCATAAATACACACGATGATGTAGACCACAATTCCAACGTAAAGCATCTTCTTACCTGTAAATCTCTCTGCTAATCTTCCGTATAGAATGGCAAACGGGGCAGCGACCACTTGTGTTACAAAAAGGATGATTAAAAGATTAGTAGAACTGATTCCAAGATCTGAACCATAAGCGGTGGACATCGTTATGATGGTCCCGACGCCATCGATATAAAAGAAATAGGCGAGCAGAAATAAAAACAGAGCTCGATACTTTCTGATTTCTTTCATTGTTTTCCCTAAACGTTTAAAGCTGTTGATCAGAGGTTTAGGCTCTCGTTCAATACCGTACTTCTGATAAACGTTCTTCAGCATAGGAATCGTAAAAACTCCCCACCATATCGCAGTAATCAAAAATGCAATCTTACTAGCTAAAGTAGTTGAGATCGGCAGAACTTCATTTTGTGCCAACACAATAATTGCGATACTGATTAAAAAAGGTATCGTACTTCCGATATACCCTAATCCAAAACCTCTTGAAGACACTCTGTTCATTCTTTCTTCCGTTGTTACATCGGTTATAAAAGCATCATAAAAGACATTGGATCCGCTAGAACCGATAGCAGTCAATGTATAAAAAATTAATAATAAGTGCCATTGATCACTTGGAATAAAAGCTAAAGAAGCGGTAGAAATAACACCAAGTGCCACAAAGAAAGTGAAGAAGCGTTTCTTTAATCCTTTGTAATCAGCGATCGTTCCTAAAACAGGACTCAGCATCGCTAAAATAAACGTGGCAATCGCGATGGTATATCCCAAATAGGCTGTAGAATCTGATGAACTGACACCTGCATTTGTTGCAGCTGCTTTAAAGAACAAAGGAAATACAGCTGTTGAGATAATAATAGAATACGCTGAGTTTGCCCAATCATAGTACATCCAGCTATTCTCTTCTTTCGTAAACCGTTTCATAGGTTTTGTCCTCTCTCTACTAGAATTTTAGTAAAAAACTAGTGGGTTAAAAAATCTTGTACGACTTTACCATCCGTTTTTCCTAAATCTAGACCTAATAGTTTAGCAAACGTTGGCCCTTCATCAATTAAATGCATGGAAGGAACTACAACATTTCTTTTTATCCCTTTACCTGCTAATAACAGAATAGTGGTGTAGTCTTCTTTTTGTGGAGAATAACCATGACAAGCATGCGTGTAACGTTTTGCCCTCACATCTTGATCTGTAATGTGGTTTAGAAAAGAGCCTTCATGATCCTCGTTAAAATAAAAACCTCGTTTCGCTTCTACCATAAACACACAACGATCATCAGCACCTGTTGCAGCCGCTTGTTCTTGATTGTAGATTTTTTCAATACCATTTTTCTTATCAATCCATAAGTGGTTCAGAAGCTTTTTTAATACCTCCTTTGTTTGTAAATCAGATGAATCCTTAAGGTAAATATATGCTGATCCATCACAACTTTTGCAATAGGCTTTCCAATTTTGTATTGTGCCTTTTGAATCAGTGTCTATTAATTGATGTTCCTTAAATACCACATTCAGTTTAATAGCTTTGCTCTCATCGAGTGCGCTATGATCTCCTAATACAGCGATCGTCGTTTCTTCATAGATACCGGCTTTCTGTAAGGATTCGATAATTTTGCCAAGTCTGTCGTCATGTCTCTTAATCGCATCCATCGCTTCACCAGAAGAAAAGCCATGGTAGTGCCGCTGTGAATCTAAATCCACAAAATGCACAAGCAATAGCTGAGGTTTTTTATTTTTAATCGTATGTATTGTGGATTCTAAAACAAAATCATCAAGCTCAGGCTGGTTCAAACCACTACGCAGATGTCCAAATCGACGGTTCATATCAAGTTGATATCTTTTACTTCCGTTTAAGAGAGAAACAGGAATCTGGTGGTGCCACTTTCGGTTTGCAAAGATCTCAGGCATATTGTAATCGATGTTCGCTCTTGCAGTCACTGGCCAAAGAAGAGCACCGGTAGTCATACCTGCTTTTTTAGCTTCATCGTATAAAGTAGTTCCTTTAATATGTTTTCTGTGCCAATACCAATCAGGCGAAGCTTTCCCTGGCTGTGTTAACGTGTTGTTAACAATTCCGTGGTTTTTTGGATACCTCCCTGTAACGATTGAAGTATGACATGGATACGTTACAGAGGGATAGATGGTCTCTACTTTTTTGCAATGAGAGCCTCGATTTAAAAATTCTTTAAAATGCGGAAGCTGCTCTAACGTAGGAAAATCAAGGGAAGAAAGACAGTCAAAAGAGATGACAACTAAATGATTGGTTAGACGGGACATAATACTCCTCCAAAAGTTGCTAAGATTAACCATTCTAAATTAAATGATAGCATAAGGGAATATAACGCGTGTAAAGTCTGTGTGTGAATTATAAAAAAACATACCATTCCCTTTCCAAACTTTGTAAGTTATGTTATGAATGAATTATCTCATTATATAGCGGGTGATGAAGTGATCAAATGGTGGTTAGGTGTTGTAGTGATGTTTTTTATCACAACTGGGGTAATTCTTTACGTCTTCACGATGGATTATGCTTCTGAAAAAGCGATGATAGAAATCACAAAAGAATTAAAGTCGAATGAAGATGAGATCACGAAACTTCTAGAAGACCCAGAAATTAGAAAGTACATAGAAACAGGGAAGCCTCCAAAGCAGAAGTTACCATTTACTACAAAAAATGATGCTGTTCAATTCATCTCTGAGAGATACACGATTCAAGAATTAGCTTCCATTAGAGAGAAGGTAAGTAAAGGCTTGAATGAGGATGAAAAGCTAGCTGTATATGAAAAGCTGTTAGAAAAAGTAACGGATAATGAGCTGATGGCGCTTAAAGTAGTCGCTTTAAAAGAGATAAAGAAAAAATAAAAAAAGCCCCCACAGGGCTTTTTTCTATGCCATTAAAACGATACTCTAATCTTCCCATCAACTTTTGAAATATGATAGCCCTCAAATTCACCAGTTTTAACTTGAATCTCTTTCCCTGTTTTAATGACTTCTTGAATCTGATCTTTAATCGTAGGGTGCATATCGTATAAAACCTCTACGTTTTCGATAGAAGCCATATTGATACCCGTGCTAAAACTCATAATCATTTGATCTGTAGAATTATCAAACATAACAAAACAATCGCTATCTTCAATCGCATAAAGAGTGGCATTATGTTTCTTTGCGATGGCTACTAGATGTTTTAAGTTCTCATGTGTATCATCCATTAAGCTAACATATGTGTAGTCACCGATGATTTTAGTTTCTGGTAACTTCGTTTGTGCTTGCTCTTCTTTTGGTTTTGCCTCCACATTTTTTGTCTGTGGTTGTACAGCAGACTTTGTTTTAGGTTGTGTTGTTTGAATTTTATTTTCTTTAGGCTTATCGGAAATCTGTGGCTGTTCTACTTTTTCTTTTACAACTTGTTTTTGAACTATTTTTTCAGGTTGAACAGGAACGTTCACTTTCGATGCGGCTACCTGTTTTTTATTTTCTTCAACAGCATTTTCTTTTAGTGTAAGGTCTTCATTTAATCGCTCTGGAGTAACTACCTCATGTTTAAGAGGAGCGTTTTGTTCGGTTGCTCTTACTTTGCTCTCAAATTCGATATCATTTAATACCCCGATTGTTAGTAATGCTGTTGCTGTAAAAATGACCGTGCGTTTTTTGAATTTCAATGTTATGTCCTCCTCATTATCTTGTTATTTATTAGACGAAAGAAGGACTAATATGGTTTCACTAATATTACAGAAATATTTCATAAATGTTACAAAGTACATTTTCCTATAAAAAAACTTGAACCTTAAAGGGGATTCTAGGGATAGAAAGAAGTCATATAATACGTCGGTGTGAGGGGGAATAAGGCGAGCATACTATCTTTACATATTTATGAAAGCGCATTCAAAGTATATTGTCTTCACATTTATTTCATTGGAGGGGATTATGTTTATGCTAGGCATGGAAGATGGACTTATCGCATTTGTATGGGTAGCTACCGTAGTTTCAGCATTAGGGTGTGTTGTCTTTGGTGGAATCATGTGGAACAGAGGAGGCGATGACTCAAAATGAATTTTGCAGTTCTCATTCCGATTCTTCTTGTATATATGAGTATCATGTCTTTGTTGGCATATTATGGATATAAAAAGACGGTAACAGAGTCAGATTATTTAGTAGGCGGGAGAAATATTCATCCTGCGATCATGGCATTATCATACGGAGCAACTTTTATTAGTACGTCTGCCATTGTTGGTTTTGGTGGTGTGTCAGCAGCTCATGGATTTAGCTTATTATGGCTAGCTTTTCTGAACATCGTACTAGGCATATTTGTCGCTTTTGCCATTTTTGGAACGAAAATTAGAAAACTTTCTCTAGATCTAAATGCTACAACTTTTCCTACTTTGTTAGGGAAAAGGTATGACTCCAAATTTATCACAGTGTTTTCGGGTGCTATGATCTTTATTTTAATGCCAGCGTATACAAGCATCGTTTTGATCGGTGGAGGAAGATTTCTTCAAGAGTCACTTTCGATGAATTTTAACCTCGCTCTTATCCTATTGGCTGCAATCATTGGGATCTATGTCGTAACAGGTGGAATTAAAGCCGTAATGTATACCGACGCGTTCGGAGCGGTTGTTATGTTAATCGGTATGGCTATTTTCCTATTCGTCACCTATCAAGCAGTAGGAGGCATTATGGAGGGGCATGACGGATTAACCGCGATGAAAAATCTAGTTCCTCAAGTTCTTGTTGATCAAGGCCATCAAGGTTGGACGAGCATGCCTGAATTCGGATCTCCGCTTTGGTGGACCATTGTAAGTACCATAATTATGGGAGTTGGAATAGGTGTTCTAGCGCAGCCTCAACTTGCTATGAGATGCATGACTGTAAAAGATGATCGAGCACTTTACCGATCTGTATTAGTCGGTGGGGTTTTTATCTTTTTTATGACAGGTGCAGCATTTGTGATCGGCCCGTTAAGTAATCTATACTTTTATGAGAAAACAGGGGAGATCGCGTTAACAGCCGCAAAGGGCAACGTTGATCTTATCATTCCAATCTTTATAAACCAAATCATGCCTGAATGGTTTATTTATCTCTTTACACTCACCTTATTATCCGCAACAATCTCCACGATAAGTTCACTAATTCATGTACAAGCAACGGCTTTTGGTCAAGATATTTTAAAAACACTCGGTGTAAAATCTCTATTTGGTTCTAAGCTTAACCCTTCGAGAATCGGTGTGCTTATTGGAGTGATTGCTGCAGTGATATTAGCTTATTTGCTTCCCGCTGGAATCATCGCCCAAGCGACTGCTTTTTGGTTTGGTATTTGTGCGGCAGGATTCATGCCAGCTCTGATTGGAGCACTATATTGGAAAAGAGCTACGAAGACTGCAGCTACAGCAAGTATGATCGTTGGTTTTTCTGTCAGTATTATCGGTTTCTTATTCATACACCTTAAAGAATCTGCTGCTATTGGATTATCACAGGCTTGGTTCGGAAAAGCAGCCATATTTCCTTTTCCATGGACACATATAGATCCTCTTTTCTATGCCTTACCTTTGTCTTCAGCCGTATTTATTATCGTTAGCTTACTCGATAAAAGAACTAGCTTTACACAGAAAAAAGAAAAAGAACCGATAATTTCAGCTGTATCTAAATAAAAATTTTAGAAGTAAATTCATTTAAATTGAAGAAGTATGAACCTCCATTATTTGTTGCAAACTAGGAACAGATTAAGGAGGTTTTTTTTCATGGAACAAGTAAAAGTCATTATAATGAAATTTATTGTGTGCCTTATCGCATTTTGGATCGGACTCGATCTGTTCTTTGACGCTTCGCTCAGTGATATTGTTTCTTTTGCGGTTACGACGACTGCAATCACATATATTGTAGCGGACCGTATTTTGTTACCGAGAATAGGTAAGAACAACACGTTGATGGCGGAATTTATTCTAGCGTATGTAGTGGTCTGGATTTTTGGGTCGATTCTTTTAAATGGCTACATGCAGATTGCGTGGGGAAGTGTAATCGCAGCGGGTATTATTACCGCTACTGAAGTTTTTGTTCATCAATACTTATTAAAGCATATGCCTTCAAAAACAAGAGAGAAAACCCAAAGGCAACAAAGAAGATTCAGACCAGGTTTTCGTTATGCAACAGAATTTGCTGAAGAACAAGATCCAAGGGATAACAAGAAAAATGATTAAAGTTCTATTGTAGAACTTGTCCAAAAAAGTACCTTGAGACACTAGTCCCACGGTACTTTTTGTTATCTATTTTGTTTCTTAACACCGCGTGAAGTCGCTACTTTTCTAATCCATACACCATTCGTATTCGGGTTGATCGTACGACCCAACGTATTCGGTTGCTGTTCGCCAGCAATCGTATCTGTGACGCTGTTAATGTGTATGGTAATGGGTGTAATAATCGTACTCTGTTCGATTCTAGAATTACAGATATTAACAGTCGTAAGATTTTTATTTCCATTTAAAATATCTTTTGCGATCCATGTGTTGTCTTTAACGATTGGTTTTTGAAAGTTCCCCATATGCATTCATCCTTTTTAAACAAAACTCATGGAACATAAAGCTCCATTTATATAGTGTATGCATGCTTTTAGAATGGGGAAAGGCTCAAGGAATTATTTGTGACAAATGAAGTGCAAAATATGCGCATGCACAATTTCTTTTCAATAAAAAATCCCTTGCCGGTTCGTTCTCAAGGGATTTAGAAGTTCTTATATATGGTGGAGACTAGCGGGATCGAACCGCTGACCTTTTGGCTGCCAGCCAAACGCTCTCCCAGCTGAGCTAAGCCCCCGAATCTTACTGACATACAAAAGTATATAATTATTCTGAAAATGGAGCAAGTCCTTTTTGGATAAATTTGCATACCTTCTTCTGTAACTTCAAATAATGATTAAGATACATAAAATTAGAACTTAAAGATTCTAATTCTCTTCTAAATGACACTTTCACAAAAAGATATAAGTCTTTTTTACCTTAAAAGTAATGTCGATAAAATTGGTATAGACAACTAGTCCTAGTAGTTACAAGGACTTAAGTTCTGTTTTGTCTCCATGCGACAGGAACCGCTTTTTTTCTACCGAAAAGTGACAAAGAAAGAAAGCGCTACCAAATTTCAAGGAGGTTAGTAATGTGAAAACATCAATAAACATTCGGTATGTTCTTTTGATTGCCCTATTGATCATTCCTATGTTTGCTGGAGTTGGGAAGGCTGAAGGTGTGTCAGCCAAACATAAAAGAAATGAAGGCTTAATGATTGCTCAAAATATGCCGCAACTAAATAAGCATATTAACGGCGATACAGTAGATTTAGCAGCATTGATAACAAGTGAAGATGGAACATATGTCGAAGTGACAAATCATTTAATATGGAAATCCCTTAATAAAAAAGTTGCCTCTGTAAACAGTGATGGCCATGTAAGCTTAAACGGTAAGAATGGTACAACAATCATCATAGTAACAGATGGTAAGTCGTTCGACAAAATCGGAATACGTGTTAAAAACGGAAAGGCAGAATTTTTAAAACAAAAACATTCAAAATATGACTTGATCACAAAAGCGATAAAGTCTATGACAGTTAAAGAAAAGATAGGACAAATGTTGATGCCGGATTTCCGTAATTGGAATGGGCAACCTGTAACAGAAATGAATGATGAGATTAGAGAACTTGTAAAAAAATATCACCTCGGTGGGGTTATTCTATTTAGGGAAAATGTAGTAACTACAGAACAAACAGTCAGATTAGTTGATGAATATAAAAAAGCAAATGAAGAGTACGGATTATTAGTTTCAATCGACCAAGAAGGTGGAATTGTGACACGTTTGCAGAGCGGTACCGATTTCCCAGGAAATATGGCGCTTGGTGCCACAAGATCATCGGAGATGGCGGAATCTGTCGGACATGCCATTGGATCAGAGCTTCATTCTTTAGGGATTAATATGAACCTTGCTCCTGTCTTGGATGTTAACAACAATCCAGATAATCCCGTCATTGGAGTACGTTCATTTGGTGAAGATCCACAGTTAGTCGCTGATTTAGGCACCGCTTATACAAAAGGATTACAAGATTCAGGTATGGCTGCCACTGCTAAACACTTTCCAGGTCATGGAGACACGGCAGTTGATTCCCATTTAGGTCTGCCTTCTGTTCCACATGACAAAGAAAGGTTATTAGAAGTTGAGCTATATCCTTTTCAGCAAGCGATGGATGAAGGTATCGATGCAATTATGACAGCACATGTTACCTTTCCTAAAATTGATCCGACAACTGTTATTTCAAAGAAAGACGGAACTGAAATAGCTCTTCCTGCAACTTTGTCACATGAAGTCTTAACGAACTTAATGAGAAACGAAATGGGCTTTAATGGTGTTATTTCTACAGATGCACTAAATATGAAAGCCATAGCCGATCATTTTGGTGCAGTTGATGCAGTAATTCGTGCAGTAAATGCTGGAACAGATATCATATTAATGCCAGTGGGATTAGAAGAAGTCGCAAACGGTTTATATGAGGCAGTCGATAATGGTGAAATTACAGAAAAAAGATTGAACCAATCTGTCGAGCGTCTATTGACGTTAAAAGCGAATCGAGGTATTTACAAACAAGTAAATGAGACACCAGTTGAAGAAAAAATTGATCATGCAGAGAAAGTGGTTGGAAACCAAGATCATAAGGCTTTAGAAAATGAAGTGGCGAGAAAGTCAATAACACTCGTAAAGAACGATAATCTTTTACCGGTTAATAAGAACGAGGTTAATTCGTTAGTGGTTATAGGCAACACTTATATTGAAAACCTTCAAAAAGCGTTAGCTTCTCACCACTCATCGGTCGAGTTGATTAAAGCAGATAAACCATTAAATGCAGAACAGTTGGAAAAAGTAAAAGATGCCGACCTCGTTGTACTCGGAACCTATACGTTTAACGTGGCTGGACGCTCACCGTCTTCACCTCAAATGCAGATGATCAATCAAGTTATGGATACAGCACCAGATAAAACAACAGCTGTAGGTATAAGAAATCCTTATGATATTATGGCGTTCCCTGAAGTTACAGCTTATCTTACACAATACAGCTTCAGAGATGCGAGCTTTAGGGCAGCAGCAGAAACCATTTTCGGAATGAACAATCCTTCAGGTAAGCTGCCTGTTACGATCTATGAAGATGGTTTAGAACAGATTCTATATCCGTTTGGTCATGGAGAAAGCTACTAATAGGAGGAGAATAGACAATGAGAAAATGGGGAATTTTTTTAGCGCTATTGATGTTATTTTCTTTTATGCTGCCAGGTGCTCAAGCTTCGAACCACAACGGTTTTGATCATAAGACAAGATTTAAAACAGGCTTAGAACAACTCTTGAGTCATGAAATGAAGGTATTAAAAGGCAAGAAGGTCGGTTTAATCACGAACCCGACAGGAGTAGATCGTAACTTGAACAGTATCGTTGACGTTTTATACAATCATCCAGATGTAGAGCTAAAAGCATTGTATGGACCTGAACACGGAGTACGAGGAAGCGCTCAAGCTGGAGAATATGTTGAATTTTATAACGATCCAAAAACAGGTCTTCCTGTATATAGTTTGTACGGAGCCACGAAAAAGCCAACTCCTGAGATGCTTGAAGGTATCGATGTTTTAGTGTTTGATATTCAAGATGTAGGTACACGTTTCTATACGTATATTTACACGATGGCTTATGCGATGGAAGCAGCAAAAGAGAACGATATACCATTTGTCGTACTCGATCGTCCGAATCCACTAGGAGGTAAAGAAGTAGAAGGGCCAGTATTAGATCCTGCGTATTCTTCATTTGTTGGTCTCTATCCTATTCCGTTAAAACATGGAATGACTGTAGGAGAGTTGGCAAAATTATTTAACAAAGAGTTTGATATTGATGCAGATTTAAAAGTGGTAGAAATGAAAGGATGGAAGAGATCCTGGAGCTATGAAGACAGTGGGCTCCAATGGGTGTTGCCTTCTCCTAACATGCCAACAAAGGATACTGCACTTGTGTATCCTGGAAGTGCGCTGATTGAAGGGACAAATGTATCAGAAGGTCGCGGGACGACTAAGCCGTTTGAATTGATCGGTGCTCCATTTATTAACGGAGATCAACTAGCTGAGAAATTAAATAAAGAAGCTCTGCCTGGCGTTACATTTAGAGCGGCTTCGTTTACACCTGCTTCATCTAAGCATGCTGGAAAGCTATCTCACGGAGTAGAGATTCATGTGAAGGATGAAAGGTTATTCCAGCCTGTGCTTACTGGAATCACGCTTGTAAAAAGCATTCATGACCTTTACCCAAACGAGTTTGAATTTAGGGCAGAAGACAGTAGAGGGATCTCTTTCTTCGATCTATTAGCCGGAAACGGATGGGTTCGAGAATATATTGAGACAGGACGAACTGTAGATGAAATCGTTTCTAGATATAATCAAGAACTTGAGGATTTTAAAGATTTAAGAAAAAAATATTTGTTGTATTAAGTGTGAGAAAGAGCTAAGGCGTTTCTTTAGCCTTAGCTTTTTATTTGAATTTTCTGACTGGTATAGACAACTAGTCATAAGAATGTTAGGCTAGGCATAAAGTGTTAAAGGGGAGTGGACATGAAACCTAATATATTACTAGTTGGAAATTTGATTAACGAAGAAGGACAGCTTGTTAAAAACGGATATCTGTGGATTCAAAAAGATAAGATTCACCATGTTGGTCCTACAAACCCTTTTTCACCAGATGCAGAAGTTACAAGATATGACTTGCCTCAGGACTGTATCATCCTCCCTGGTATGATTGATATTCATATTCATGGTGCTGCTGGAGCAGATTTTATGGACGGAACGCAAGAAGCGCTAGAGATTGTTGCAAAACATCTCCCAGCAGAAGGAACGACATCCTTTTTAGCAACAACGATGACAGAAGACACTCCTGTTATTCATAAAGCACTGAATGCTGCTGCAAATTTCATAAAACAATCTCAGTGTTCAACCGCTGAAATGATTGGCATTCATCTTGAAGGACCTTTTATTTCCCACAAACGAGCTGGCGCGCAGCCTAAGTCTTTCATTCTGAAGCCTGATGTACATCATTTTAAAGAATTTCAAAAATCGGCTAGTGATCTTATTAAACTCGTTACGCTAGCGCCTGAAATGGATGGTGGATTAGAGCTTACAAAGTACTTATCATCTCAAAATGTGATTGCGTCGATCGGTCATAGTGATAGTTCTTTTTTGGAAGTGAAAAAGGGAATCGAATCAGGTGTTTCTCATGTCACTCATTTATTTAACGGAATGCGTGGCATGCATCATCGAGATCCAGGCGTTGCAGGTGCCGCTCTTTTACAGGATGAATTGAAGGTTGAGATGATCGTTGATGGTGTTCATGCTAGTCCAGAGATGATTCGTCTGGCTTATCAATCTACTGGTTCGGAACGTACTATTTTGATTACAGATTCGATGAGAGCAAAAGGTCTAGGAGAAGGAACTTATACACTTGGTGGTCAGCTCGTAACTGTAAAAGCTGATGAAGCTAGATTAATTGACGGAACTCTAGCAGGAAGTATTTTGCCGATGAACGTCGCTGTGAAAAATATGATGGATTATACGCATTGCTCTTGGTCGGATATTGTGAAAATGACGAGTGAGAATGCTGCAAAAGAGCTACAGATCTTTGAACAAAAAGGAAGTCTTTCGGTGGGTAAAGACGCCGATATTACGGTGTTTACCGAGGAATGCGATGTACTTATGACATTTTGTCGAGGCGAACTTATGTATCATCGAAAGGGGGAACGTGTTTGAGATTAATTAAAGTTTCCGACGAAGATGAGCTTGGAAGAATGGCAGCTGAATATGTGTTTTCAAAAATAAAGAGTTCAGAAAGAATTGTACTTGGCCTTGCAACAGGTAGGACACCTTTAGGCATGTACCGACACCTTTCAAAATATAGTAAAGAGTATAAGCAGTCCTATTCTCATGTGCACACTGTAAACCTTGACGAATATGTCGGATCGAGTGCTTATCATAATTACATGCAACAAAACTTTTTTGACCATATCGGAATCCATAAGAATCAAACTCATCTCCCAGATGGTATCGCCGTTGACCTTGAGAAAGAATGCACTCGGTATGAAGAAGTGATTCAACAACTGGGTGGTATTGATCTACAGGTGCTCGGTATTGGAGAGAACGGGCATATTGGTTTTAATGAACCTGGTACAGATTTTAATTCTCGCACGCATGTAGTGAAGTTAACAGACTCCACATTAAGCGCGAATGCTAAATATTTTACACAAGAGAAGCAGCCCCAAAAAGCCATTACGATGGGAATCAGCACGATACTTGAGAGTAAAGAAATTCTACTTCTTGCTTCTGGTGAAAAAAAAGCAAGGGCATTAAAAGAATTATTTCAAGGTATCCTGAATTCCGATATACCAGCGACAGCTCTCAATCAACATCCTAACGTTACTGTGTTAGCTGACGAAGGTGCGAGGAGTCTTTTAGAAGAGGAGAGTTAAGTATTTTTATGATAGATAAAACATCACCAATGCCACTTTACTTTCAGATCGAAGAAGCGATTAAGCAAAAAATCGATAAAGGCGAATGGGAATCTGAAACCATGATACCCTCTGAAAGAGAGTTTGCTCTAAGCTATGAAGTAAGCCGCATGACAGTTCGGCAGGCTATCAATAATCTTGTAAATGATGGCTATTTAACTCGTAGAAAAGGAAAAGGAACGTTTGTAGCTGAGAAAAAAATAGAGCAAAAGCTTCTAGGTCTTACAAGCTTTACAGAAGACATGAAGTCACGAGGCTATAAGCCCGCATCTAGACTCATATCTTTTCAAAAAACAATCGCTGAACACAGAGTAGCAAAAGCACTTGAAATCGAAGAAAACCAAGAAATCTATGAGATTAAACGTGTTCGCCTTGCAAATGAAATACCAATGGCGTTCGAGACGACTTACGTTCCCGTGGATCTTCTTGAATTAAATGAATCACATATAAAAGAAGGTTCTTTGTATTCTGAAGTTGAGAATGCAGGCTTTGTAATAGATTATGCGACACAAAGTTTAGAAGCGTCCATTTCGCGTGAAGCGGAAAGCGAGATACTTGAGATTACTAAAGGCGCAGCAGTTCTTCTTATCAAGAGACAAACCTATTTAACGACAGGTAGGCCACTTGAACTTGTTCAGTCTGTGTATCGAGGCGATCGCTACAAATTTATGATCGATATGAAACGCTGATCATAAGCGTTTTATATAAAAATGAAAGCGTTTACTAAAAGGGGGAAGAAGCATGGGGAAAGAGCAGCAAATGGCTCAAGGTATCATCGAAAAACTTGGAGGTTCTTCAAACATCCAATCGTTGATGCACTGTATGACGAGAATTCGGGTTAATTTACACGACCCGTCAAAGGCAGATCTAAAAGGTCTTAAAGAAGTAGATGGTGTGTTGGGTGTCGTTGAAGATGATACACTGCAGATCATTGTCGGACCTGGTATCGTTAATCGCGTCACGCTTGCGATGAGCGAGGAAACGGGTATGAACATCCAATCTGTTGATGAGACGGATCCTATGGACCTCGAACAGATTGCCCGGATGAATAAGGATGCTATCAACAAGAAGAATGCAACACCTTTCAAACAGTTTTTACGCAAGATCGCTAGCATCTTTATTCCGCTGATTCCAGCAATCGTAGCGTCTGGTTTAATAGCTGGATTTTCAAACGTAGCTGTAAGAAGTGGTGCTGACCCAGAATCTTCAATCATGCAGATGCTCAGCTTAATTGGATGGGGTGTATTTAGTTACCTAGCTGTGTTTGTTGGTATAAATACTGCCAAAGAATTCGGTGGAACTCCAGCATTAGGTGGAGCAGCAGGTATTTTGCTTATTAACCCGGGTCTTGCGAATATTACCCTCTTTGGAGATCCACTTGTAGTAGGACGTGGTGGATTGATTGGTGTAATGCTTGCCGCGGTTTTAATCGCCTTTTTGGAAAAGCGTATTAGAAAGTTTGTACACCCTTCAATTGATATTATTGTTACGCCAACATTGGCCTTATTAATTACAGGCTTTGCTACGCTATTTGTTCTTCAGCCAGTAGGCGGATTTTTGTCAGATTTAATTACTAAAGGTTTGTTGAATTTAATTGATATTGGCGGTATTTTCTCTGGACTTATCTTAGCAGGAACATTCCTTCCATTGGTTGTAACAGGATTGCATCAAGGTTTAACACCAGTGCATATGGAGCTTATTAATACGATCGGTGATGATCCATTATTACCGATTCTAGCCATGGGTGGTGCAGGGCAAGTTGGTGCGGCTTTTGCGATCTACTTTAAGACAAAGAACCAACGTCTTCGTAAAGTTATCAAAGGTGGATTACCTGTAGGTATGCTTGGAATCGGTGAACCGCTAATCTTTGGTGTTACCCTTCCGCTCGGGCGGCCGTTCTTAACAGCATGTCTAGGAGCAGCAGTTGGTGGAGCGTTCCAGGCATTCTATGAAGTTGCTACGATTGCCATCGGTGTGTCAGGCATTCCACTCGTATTCCTTGTAAACGCAAATGAAATGGTTCTCTATTTAGTAGGTTTAGTAATTGCTTATTTCTTCGGATTCTTATTCACATGGACGTTTGGATTTAAAGAGAGTATGGCAAAAGACATCTAACGAATCAGGAGTGAACGTTTTGTGTTATGGGATTTCAATTTACCTGAGTGAATCAGACACTTTTAATAAAAACTGGATGGAGAAAGCCGCTAAAAGTGGCTTTCAATACATCTTTACTTCTCTTCATATTCCTGAAGAAAAAGATGTGGATTACGTTAAACAAATTAAATGGTTAGGGAAAACGGCTCAAATGTTTCATATGGAAGTAATGGCTGATGTATCACCGGCTTCTCTTGAGCGGTTGGGTTTATCTTTCTCTGAACTGCCGTCCTTAACAGACTGGGGCATTTCGGGTATCAGGATGGATTATGGGTTTACAGCCAAGCAGATCGCTTGGCTGTCTCACCACCTGAAAGTTGGCCTGAACGCAAGTACCATTGACGAAGAACAGCTTAAGAAGTTGATAGATGAGGGGCTTCAACCGAATCAAACAGAGGCTTGGCACAACTTTTATCCAAAACCGTTTACAGGTATCTCAAAGCAATCTCTTTATGAGAGAAATGCTCTGTTTCATCGGTTTGGAATCAAAACGATGGGATTTATTCAAGGTGATGAAAAATTACGCGGACCTCTTCATTTAGGGCTTCCTACAATTGAGAATCACAGACATGTATCACCAGCACTTGCTGCATTGGAACTACAAGAAATGAATACGGACAAAATCTGTGTAGGAGATTTAAACCTGACGAACAAAACTTTGCAAGAGTTAAAGTTTTTAATGGAAGGTACTGTCCCTCTTTATGCCGATTTGAACAAAGGATACGAGACATTCGATAACAAGGTTCATACGAATAGAATGGATGCTGCAGAGTATGTGGTCAGGTCCGTTGAGTCACGACATCAGCCTTCTCATTTTCAACCAGAAGCTCATGAATTAGATGTATTTAATGAAGGAACGATAACGGTTGAAAACGAGTTATATGGTAGATATGCGGGCGAACTTCAGATTTGTTTAGAAGATATTCCTGCTGATTCAAAAACGAATGTAGCGGGTCGTGTTAATAAAGAGAGTTTGTCACTGATGAAGAAAGTTGGAAGTGGCAAGAAATTTGTGTTACTGACTTCTTCCGTGAAATAAATAACAACCATAATAAAGGAGATCAAGATGGACTTAACCAAATTGGCTACAGAAAAAAGAAACCCTGACACGTTAACAATTGATGAACTTACAACTTTAGAAGTGATCCAAAAAATACACGAAGCCGATCTGGGAGTAGCCAGTTGCATTACTCCTGTTTTAAATGAAATCAGTTCTGTTGTTGATAAAGTAGTCACCGCTTTTGAAAATGAAGGTCGATTGATTTATATCGGCGCTGGAACGAGTGGACGGTTAGGTGTGTTGGATGCATCGGAGTGTCCTCCCACATACGGCACAGATCCAAAGTTAGTAGTAGGGGTAATTGCAGGCGGTGATTATGCCCTTCAGCATGCAATTGAAGGAGCGGAAGATGATGCAGAGTTAGGTCAATCCGATCTTGAAGCTTTAAAAATAACTGAAAGAGACGTTGTTGTTGCTATTGCGGCTTCTGGCAGAACCCCATATTGCTTGGGTGCGATGAATTATGCCAAAACAAAAGGCGCATTAACTGCAGCTCTTGTTTGTTCTCTGAATTCACCGATGGAAAAGCTTGCGGATATTAGCATTCCTGTTATTACGGGGCCAGAAGTGGTCACAGGCTCTACCAGAATGAAAGCAGGCACCGCTCAAAAACTCGTGTTAAACATGATCAGTACGGCCAGCATGGTGAGATGGGGTAAAGTTTACAGCAATTTAATGGTCGATGTTCAACCAACGAATGAAAAACTAAGACATCGAGCTAAAAATATTATTATCGAAGCTACTGGAGCAACTGATAAAGAAGCGGAAATGGCTTTGCAAGAACAAGGTGGCAACACAAAGGCTGCTATCTTTCAGCTTGTTACAGGCGTTACTCCACATGAAGCTAAATTACAACTAGAACAGCATAAAGGAAAGTTAAAAGAAGCAATACGTAATTTTACTCAAAAGTGAGAGGGGTAGGTATGATGTTAGGTTTCTTACAGCGGATTGGTCGGGCGCTCATGCTTCCGATTGCAGTTCTTCCTGCAGCTGGACTTTTGCTACGTTTTGGTCAAGACGATTTATTAGACATACCATTCTTAGTTGCTTCAGGAAATGCGATTTTCGGTCATCTAGCACTATTATTTGCGATAGGCGTCGCAGTAGGTCTATCAAGAGATGGAAGTGGAGCTGCTGGACTTGCAGGAGCAATCGGTTACTTTGTATTAACAGAAGGAGCGAAAACATTTGCCGAAGTAAACCTGAATTATGACGGAAAGTTTGATATGTCCGTTCTAGGAGGTATTCTCGCAGGGGTCGTAGCCGGACTTTTATATAATAAATTTTATAATACGAAATTACCAGAATGGCTTTCTTTCTTTGGAGGTAAACGATTTGTTCCAATCGTAACGGCCGGAACGATGGTGCTTCTAGCGCTTGTATTTGGATTTATCTGGCCATACCTTCAGATGGGGTTAGAGAACGTTGGTACTTGGATCACTAGTGCAGGAGCAATTGGTGCAGGTATATTCGGTTTCTTTAACCGCTTATTGATTCCACTTGGACTTCATCATGTACTCAACAGCTTCTTATGGTTTGTATTTGGTGAATTTACAGGTGAAAATGGAAAGGTGGTTACGGGTGACCTGTGGAGATTCTTTGCCGAAGATTCTAAAGCAGGCTTCTATATGGCTGGATTCTTCCCAGTAATGATGTTCGGATTACCAGCTGCTTGTTTAGCCATGATTCATACAGCAAAAAAACATCGAAAGAAAGCAGTTGCTGGTATGTTGGGAAGTTTAGCACTTACTTCCTTTGTAACTGGAATCACAGAACCAATCGAGTTTGCGTTTATGTTCCTATCACCTTTACTGTATGTGATTCACGCTGTATTAACCGCTGTTTCTATGTCGGTTGCAGTATTATTAGATATTCATCATGGCTTCACGTTTTCTGCAGGAGCAATTGATTACTTCTTAAACATCGGTATCTCACAGAACGGTTGGTTGTTACTTCCGATGGGAGCGGTTTATTTTGTCCTGTACTATGGTATATTCCGTTTTCTGATTGTGAAACTGAACTTGCAAACACCAGGCAGAGAAGATGAAGAATCCATTGAATCAGAAGCTGCAGCAACTTCTACAGCAAGTGAAAAGTACGAAACAGCAGCGTCAGCTTATTTGAGTGCGCTCGGTGGAAAAGACAATATTGTACTGCTAGAAAACTGCATTACTAGATTAAGAGTACAGATTAAAGATTTGTCACAAGTTGATGAGGAGGCACTAAAAAAAGCAGGATCAAAAGGGTTAATTAAGCTTAATAACCAAAATATACAGGTGGTTGTCGGATCAGAGGTAGAACCGATCGCGGATTGTATGAGAGATAAGCTATAAAGCTAAAAAAAAGACCGCCATCTTCTTTTAAGAAAATGGTGGTCACTTCTTTATTATACGTTCCAATAACCACTTACTGGTACGTTTGCCGCGTATCCATAGGAACATGGGTAAGCATATACGCAGCAGTTTCCATTAAACGAGACGGCTCCGACAATAATGAGCAGCACGAATAGTACCACATAAAGCGTAAAGCTATCAGAACAGTACTTTCTTGACGACATATTTTCACTCCTCTTCTTGCATGTGAGAAGCCGATTTCTCTCCTCAGCTCATTTTATGCAAGTAGGATGAGCATAGAAACGGTGATAAACGCCTCATTTTAAGAGAGTTGCCGTCAAACAGAAGTCTATTTATATGCTTCATCTAAGATAATATATAAGTAATCTACGAATTCACCTTTTGAGAACATCGTAACTTCATATACATTACCAAGGTCGTTGTACACGTAAGCGGTGTCTGTGTCCGTTGTTTCTTCAACATCTACAGGTAGACCAGCAAGTTCAAGTGCTCTAGTCATTTCTTCTTCATTAAACAAGATTTCTTCATCTATTACAGAATATACAAGACGAGCTGCTTTTCCTTCCACAAACGTTACAGCATACTTATCATTTTGATAATAGTTTACAATAGCAGGAACGAATTCAGTCGTGCCTGAGTAGCGGAACTGAATCTTTTCAGACCGGTTAGGCTTACCCCACCTGTCACTTATTTGTTTTTCGGAAGAATTCGTTAGTTCACTGGCAACAAATTGATGTTCGCTAGTTAGATAGTCCTTTTGCTCACTCTCATCATTTTCTGCTTCACCTTCAGCAGTGCTGTTTTCATCTTCAGTTGTTGTTGTCTCTGTTGCTTCTGAGTCTTCTTTTTCTAAATCAGATGTGGAACTATCAGTAGATTCTTTCTTCTCTGCTTTTGTTTCTGAGCTTCCTTGTTCATTTTGTTTCGTATCCTTTGAACAAGCTGTTACAAAAAGTAACCCAATTATAAGAAATAGTGTTATAAGTTTTTTCATGATACTCCCTCATTATGTAATTCATATAGTTAAACAGACACTTCCAATGTTAACAAAAGAGTATAAAAATTGAAAATGAAAAGTTTGGCAAATGAAGAAACTTATATGCATTTAAGAATAGAATGACATTTAAATACCTCATTTTCATAAAATAAGGATATACATTTCTCAGTATGAAAAGCTGTTATCGTTTTTTTGTTTTGAAAGTATCCGCTTACATCTCGTACTTATCTTTCACTGGAGAAGCGCTGAGTAATACTTTTAGGAAAGAACTCATTATCAGTCGAATACACGTACGATTATTTCATTTTGTTAACAAATCAACTACAATATATGGTAGACATCCATTTTATAAGCATGAATGCGGAAGGGCAGGTGGAATAGGATGCAGTATATTGTGTATGATTTAGAGATGACAAACCGGCTCTCAGAGATTATTGAGATTGGTGCTATTCGAATGGTCGAAGTTGATGGTGAACTTAAAATTTTGGATACGTTTCAATCATTCGTTCAACCTAAAATGGATAAGTTGAATACACGAATTACAAATCTCACTGGTATCACAAAAAAAGATTTAATTTCCGCTCCTGTTTATACAGAGGCTATTGAAAATTTTAGATCCTGGATCGGTTTAGAAGAATATTATCTTTGTTCTTGGGGACCAGAAGATAAATGGGCACTTATTACTGATTCAACTTTTCATAAAGCAGACACAGATTGGATTATCAATCATAATGATCTGCAATTTCATTTCAGTATCCTACACGATAGTGAAAAGGGATTTCGATATGGATTGTCGCGTGCACTCCAAGCTATGGAACTTGTATATGAAGGATCTAAACATAGAGCACTAGACGATGCCATGAATACAGCTAGAATTCTCACTAAGATCTATCGAAAGATCAAATTTGTCAAAAACCCGACTTCGTTTTTAGAATCAAAGCTTTTTGAGCCTGAAAAGCTAGTATATAAAACCAAGTCGGAAGTAAATGAATCACCCTTTGCTTCCTTATCAAAGTTATTTAACTAAAGTAATTTTAGTTTTAAATGTAAACTTTTCAATGCAAATAGTTTACTCATATGGACGCGATAGGACTTATTTCCTGTTCCTTCGACCTCCTTCGACAAAAATGTGTAGGTATTATAGGGTAAAATCCATAAAAAGTAAGATATGTCGTCATTTGACGAATTGTTTTTGTAGGAAAATGACCTTAGTTTCGATAATAATAGTAAGCGTAGGGGGTGTTTGTTGGTGGATACTACATATTACATAACCAATAAAAACAATCAGTTGTTGGAACTATTGAACACGATCGACCATTGCTTATCGGATGCAAGACTTGAGGAAGTGGATTCAATAATCAAGCTTAAAGAGGAATTGTTAGCAAACGATGGTATACATATAACTCCAGAGCAAATTAATAACATTATTTCTTTACTGTTATCATTCGTACCTAATACAGTTAGAGAAGTTGGTTAATTGAGAATCTCTTCTTAAAGAGGTTCTTTTTTTACTGCCTAAACTTTTATTCGTCTGAAGGTTATTTTTTTAGGGGGTAGAAATAGAAAATAAGAAGTGATTCACTTCTTATTTATATACCTCAACCTCTTCTTTTGTCTTTAATTCTTTCATCTCATTTTTAAATCTTTCTTGTAAACAACTTTTGTGGCCATACAATACGAGCATGTCACCTTCTTGGATTTTGGTCGTATAACTATCCTTTCTTACTGTTACATCTCCTCGCTTAATAAAAAGAACAATCAGATCATCATCTTCTTCAATGATGTCTTTTAATTGTTTCCCCATTATTTTTGAATCTTTATGTATGGGAAGCTCAACTACGACATCATCTTCTTCAAAATACATAACATCTCTTAAAGGAAGATCAGCTAAGTTATAATTTTTTTCCATGTGACTTTCGAACGTTCGCTTCATGTATTGTTTTAACTTTGGGACGCTTAAGATTACATATAAACTGATGAGTACTAAAATAATGATTCCGAGTTCAATCGAACGAAATTCATCTGATAAGATGTTGCTTATTGATGAGATGATAACCGCTAATGAAAAGACTCCGAACAAGATAAGAAACGTACTTAATCGTCTGCGTACTGGATGTTCTAGGATCAACTCTGATTCTCCGGTCGTAAATCCAGTGGCGGTAAACATTGAGATGACCTGAAAGCGAGCGATCTCTTTTTTAAGACCAGTAAGTGTGAATAATAGAACGTTAATTTCAATTACAATTCCTATGATTGCAAAATAAAGCAAAGTGAATAAAAAACCCACAAAGGCACCTCCGTTAAAATTCTTCTTTACCTGTATACCCTTATTTTCTATTTATATAGAGGAAATAAAATATTTTATTCGTTTCATAAACATATATAGCCCCTCATATAGTTTGGTACAGGAGGGATGTAGATGATCGGTTTTCTTATTACCTTAGTGCCCGCAAGTCTATTGTGTGGAGGAGTTGCTATGTTAATTCATACTTTTGTGAAGACAGATACCTATCATTATGATCAAGAAAATCTTTGGGAAGATACATCACTTACATCTGAAGACTATCGTTTGAAATAATCCATTAACACATTCATTACTTGATATTTTCCCTCGTTATGGTAAAAAGTAATATAACAATAACTTGTAACAGAAACGAGGATTTGATGTGCGGAAAGTATCAAAAAAATGGTTAATTGGTGGTACAGGACTAGCCCTCATACTATTCCTTATCTTTCAATTTTATGGAGAAACAGAAGGAGCGAGCGATACACAAACCATAAAGGTTGTCGCTCTTGGTGATTCATTAACATACGGAGTTGGTGACCCATCTAAAACAGGCTATATTGGAATCGTTAAAAGAAATATTCAGCAGCAAACAGGCAGAAATGTAATCATTAATAATTTTGGAATCAGTGGACAGCGTTCCGATCAATTGTTAAGACAATTGGAAAATGGAGTCGTGATCAAGTCATTAAGACAAGCGGATCATATCTTTGTTTTTATAGGTACTAATGACTTTCGCCACGCTGCCAGTTGGAACTTTCGCCAGTTGCCTCAGCAGAAATTAACACTCGGAAAAGAAAAGCTAAGAAACAACTTAAGTAAAACACTGACAGTTGTGAGGGAAAACAATTCGTTTGCCCCGGTTTATGTATTAGGTCTTTATAATCCTTATTTCGGAAAAGAATACGATCCAACCGCTGCAGAAAGTATTAAGACTTGGAATGAAGCGATCGTTGAGGCAAGCAAAGAAAGCACGCTTACTAAGTACATTTCCACCTTTGAACTCTATGAAAATGTTGAGAAAGAATTGTATTTTTCTGATTCTATACATCCCAATAGAAGGGGATATAACAGATTAGGTAACTGGGTTTATAATCAATGGAAGCCTTTAAATCAGGAATGACCTCGTAGAAGCTTATACTTCTAAGAGGTTTTTTTATTTATACATCGATGCTCTTTGAAAGTTGTTGATTTCCGCTCACAATTGCACGCTTTCTGGCGATCGGGGAGCCTCTTGCCGCTTTTCGGCATTAGGTAAAAGAAGTGTCTTAAGTGTTAGGCAAGCCCCTTACATTCCAACCAACTGTCAAAGAAGACAAGTTTTCAAAGTAACAATCTTTTAGAGAAGATCATTTTTAAAAAACGATTGACTTGAGAATGATTATCATTATAATTAGAAGTGAAGTTGATAATCGTTTTCAATTACTTATACATAGAAGGGGTAACTGACTTATGTTTAAAAAGAATATTTTCACTGCTGTAGTAATGGTCCTACTAGCTGCTTTAGTCTTAGCTGGTTGTGGTAAATCTAACGAGGGTGCAAGTTCAAGTGACAACGATGCAAAAAAAGAAGAGAAAAAAAGCGGGGAAGTAAATTTATATACAAGTCGTCATTATGACGTTGATGATAAAATTTTTGCTGATTTCACAAAAGAGACTGGTATTAAAGTAAACCTTATTAAAGGTGAAGAAGATGAATTGATCGAGCGTCTCTCTAGAGAAGGGAAAGCAACAAAAGGAGATCTTTTCTTCACATCTGATGCTGGCCGTTTGCACTGGGCAAAAGATAAGGACCTACTTCAGAGTGTTGAAAGTGATACATTGAATAATAATATCCCTGAGAATTTAAGAGATAAAGATAATCAATGGTTTGGTCTAACAAAGCGTGCACGTGTAATCGTATTCGATAAGAAAAAAGTCGATGAGTCTGAACTTTCTACTTATGAAGCATTAACTGAGGACAAATGGAAAGGTAAAGTATTGATCCGTTCGTCTGAGAATATTTATAATCAATCATTAGTATCTTCATTTGTTTCATTAAACGGAAAAGATGAAGCAAAGAAGTGGGCAGAAGGAATCGTGAACAACATGGCTCGTGATCCACAAGGTGGTGACCGTGACCAAGCAAAGGGTATCGTTGCAGGTGAAGGTGATGTTGCCATCATGAACTCTTATTATTTCGGTCAGATGCTTAACTCAGAAGACCCTGAAGAAGTGAAAGTTGCTAAACAGCTAAGTGTATTCTTCCCTAACCAAGAAACAACAGGTACGCACATTAATATTAGTGGTATTGGTGTTACGAAACATGCTAAGAACAAAGAGAATGCTATTAAACTAATGGAGTATCTATCTAGTCCAGAAGTACAAAAAGTATTTGCGGAAGCAAACTACGAGTATCCGGTTAATAAAGAAGTTGAACCTTCAGAGCTTTTAAGATCTTGGGGTAAATTTAAAGAACAAGATCTTAACCTCTCTGAGCTAGGTGAAAACAATGCAGACGCTGTTAAGATTATGAATGAAGTTAGCTGGAAATAAACATTAAATGCCGTATCACGATCTGTGATACGGCTAATTCCATGTAACAACAAACAACAAGAACAATGCTGATGAGTAAAGAAGGTGAAGATTATGTATTTAATTCGAAAAATAAGATCACAGTTTAATAGTTGGGCTTTGCTTAGTGTGATTTTTTCTATATTAATCCTTTTACCAGCTTTGCTCATCATGGTTCAATTATTCGCTGGGAGTAACGAGAATTGGGAACACATCAAAGAATTTATGTTAAAAAACTATATCGTAAATTCAGTGACACTTGTAAGTTTTACAGGTCTTTTCACAGTTCTAATCGGGGTGAGTGCGGCATGGCTAATTTCTGCATATAAAGTTCCTATGCATCGTTTCTTTAAATGGGGTCTCATACTACCTCTTGCGATTCCGCCATACATTGGAGCCTATACGTACCATGGAATTTTAAATTACACGGGAGTCATTCAGACGACATTAAGGAACCAGTTTGGTATAAAAGTAGATCAGAAGTTTTTTGACATCATGAACATCCCAGGTGCTGTTTTCATTTTTACGATGTTTCTTTATCCGTATGTATATATCATTACAAGAAGTTTCTTAGAAAATCAGTCATCATCACTGATTGAGAATGCACGTTTGTTAGGAAAAGGATCGTTCATGACGTTTACTCAAGTCGTACTTCCTGTGTCACGTGCAGCGATCGTTGGTGGAGTTAGTCTTGTGATTCTTGAAGTCTTTAACGATTACGGAGTAGTTAAATATTTTGGTATTCAAACGTTTAGTACCGCCATATTTCAAGCTTGGTTTGGAATGGGAGATATCTATTCGGCTATTAAGTTAGCGGGTACCTTGATGTTGATTGTAGTGTTGATTTTAATACTAGAAAAAGTGATAAGGGGCAGGAAGCAGTATAGCTATTCCACTTCAAAAGTACGCCCCTTACAACCTAAAGAACTTAAAGGTTGGAAAAAATTCGCTGTGCTTAGTTTTTTCATCTCTTTATTTGCTCTAGCTTTCGGAATTCCTTTCATACAGCTTATACACTGGGTGTATATGACTTATGACGTTATTTTAAATACAGCTTTTGTTGACTTGATATGGAACTCGATCTTTGTTGCTGCTATAGGTTCAGTTATTATCATTATTGTCGCCCTAATCATCGCCAACTTTAGCCGTCTATCAAAAGGATGGATGGGAAAGCTTTTTTCAAAAATAACGGTTTTAGGGTATTCGATTCCAGGAGCTGTAATAGCAATAGGTGTACTGACTTTATTTCTTTCACTAGACGAAAAGGTATTTACGGTATATGAATGGTTGGGGTTAGAGCCAACCCTTGTACTGAGTCTTAGTATTAGTATGCTGATCTTTGCCTATGTTGTGCGCTTTCTTGCAGTTGGTTTTAACTCGATTGAATCGGGTTTTGATAAGGTAGGAACGGTATTCACTGAAGCTTCAAGAACCCTAGGGATGTCGGTTACGAAAACGTTTTTTAAAGTGGATATTAAGATGATTAAAGGTGCTATTGCTGGTGGTTTTATTCTTGTTTTTGTAGATATTTTAAAAGAGCTGCCTCTTACTCTTATTCTTCAGCCTTTTAATTTTTATACGTTGGCTACAAAAACATTTCAATATGCTAGTGATGAACGTATTCATGAAGCATCTGTTTCATCAATGGTAATTATATGTATAAGTGCACTTTCCATCTTCTTTTTACACAGAGTTTTAGAAAAGGAGCCAAAATAATGTTTGTTCAAATCAAAAACTTAACGTTTCATTACAAAAATTCGCAAAAACCTTTGTTTGAAAACCTTTCTCTAAGCTTTAAGCAGGGAGAAGTGTCAGTGATCTTAGGAGAAAGCGGAAGTGGGAAAAGTACGTTACTTCGTCTTATAGCAGGGCTGGAAGTGCCATCAAAAGGATCGATACTCATCGATCAAGCAGTCATGAACGATAACTTCCGTTTTGTTCAGCCGGAAAAACGTGGTGTAGGTTTGGTTTTTCAAGATTATGCTTTGTTCCCTCATATGACTGTTGAAAAGAACATTAAATTTGGCCTAACGAAAATGAATCGAAAACAGAAACAAGCACGTATGGAAGAATTATTGGCTATTGTGGGAATGGAGGACTATGCATCTCGTTATCCTTATGAGTTGAGTGGAGGGCAGCAGCAGCGTGTTGCACTAGCAAGGGCTATGGCCCCAAATCCATCTTTAATCATGTTTGATGAACCATTTAGCAATCTTGATTCTAAGCTTCAACTACAGATTCGGAATGAATTGCAGGAAATTCTTAAACGTACTGGAATCACTTCTATTTTTGTTACTCACGATGAAGAGGATGCACGTGCTATAGGTGACAGGATCATACTGATGAACAATGGAAAGATACAGGATGAAGGGCGTCCAGAAATGGTATTAAAAAGTAATAAAGAACAATTATCATTGGCATATGTATAAAAAAAACCGGGATATCCCGGTTTTTATTTTTTGAATTGATTATCTAATTTACCGTTCATGTCGATTAAAAATCCGATTTCCCGTCCTAGTAACTCACCTAGTTCTTTTGCTTTTTTTTCACTTTCGTTCTTTATTTGTTCAATCGTAAGTTCACCTTTTAATTTGGATGCTCCAACGATAATGCTTAATTCACCTTTTTCATAAAATACGATCTTCATTGATTAATACCTCCCTGAGAAATAGAACCTTATATATATTTCGTTTTTTTCTATATGCTTATGGGGTAGAAGTGAGAATATGGAAAAACATTCATCATGAAACAATTAATTGGAATAAATAAGCATAGCGAGTATTCTTGACAAAAATTTATGTATGTTGATAAAATTAGAGCATATTATATATGATTCGCTGAATTCGGTTGTTCTATTCTATAGAACATTCTGAAGCGGGGGAACCACGATATGGCTTTAAAGCCTCGGGATGAATCTGTGCATGCACAGAAGGGACAACTCTCAATTTCCTAATCCGACAGCTAACCTCGTAAGCGTTTTTGGAGAGAGAACTCTATACATGGGCTCAGTCTATGTGTTGCGGTGTATTCCCACGGAAAATCCTCTCTATTTTCGGTGGGTTTTTATATGCAGCAAATAGGGCATGTATTAGTATAAATTTCTTCAGAGTTACTTCACACAAAATAGTAAGAAAATTTTAACAAAGGGGGTATTTTAATATGAAATTATCAACTAAGATCTTGATCGCTCTGGCACTTGGGGTTGTTGCTGGTCTCATTCTTAATCTAGCTGTGCCTGATGCTTTCTCAACACTGGACAAATATGTATTAAAGCCAGTTGGGACATTATTCTTAAACCTTATTAAAATGTTAGTTGTTCCAATTGTTTTCTTCTCAATCGTACTTGGAACTGCAGGATTAGGTGATCCTAAGAAACTTGGAAGAGTGGGTGCCAAAACAGTTGGCTACTTCTTGGGAACTACAACGATTGCAATTATTATCGCTATGGCTTTAGCACTTGTCTTTAAACCTGGTGTAGGTGATTTTAAAACAGAAGGTGCTAAGTTTGAGCAACAAGAAGCACCAGCGGTAACTGACACGTTGCTGAACATTATTCCTACTAATCCGATACAAGCAATGGCTGAAGGAAACATGCTTCAAATTATCGCGTTTTCCGTATTTGTAGGATTTGCTCTAACGATGTTGGGGAGCAAAACAAAAGGGATTATGGATTTAATTGAACAAGGTAACGATATCATGATGTATCTTGTAAACCTAATTATGAAATTTGCTCCATATGGCGCTTTTGCATTAATAGCTTCAGCAGTAGGTAGCCAAGGAATGGATGCGATTAAAGCGATGGGCTTATACATGAGCGTAGTTATTCTAGCTTTATTCGTTCACTCTGTAGTCGCGTATGGAGGTTCAATTGCTCTATTCGCAAAGAAAAGCCCGCTCTGGTTCTTTAAAGGGTTTGCACCTGCAATGTCAGTAGGATTCAGTACGTCTAGTTCGAATGCTACACTTCCTATTTCAATGAAAACTGCTCAAGAGAATCTTGGTGTACGAAAATCAATAAGTGGTTTTGTACAGCCGCTTGGTGCAACGATTAACATGGATGGAACAGCTATCATGCAAGGTGTCGCGACAATTTTTATCGCTCAAGTATATGATGTTAACTTAGGTTTAACACAAATGCTTACTGTTATTTTAACGGCAGTCCTTGCTAGTATCGGTACAGCAGGTGTTCCTGGAGTAGGATTGATCATGTTAGCGATGGTATTGAACTCTGTAGGATTACCTGTCGAGGGCATTGCGTTAATCCTAGGTGTTGATAGACTTCTCGATATGCTTAGAACAGCTGTTAACATTACTGGTGATGCTGCTTGTGCGGTTATCGTTGATAAAGGTGAAGACAAGCATCTTGGAACTCGTGAACAAGAAGTTAGTGCTTAATTAAATGCTAAAAAGCCACAGTGGTTAAAAACCTCTGTGGCTTTTTTAATATGCCGATTTCCTTAGTTTACAAATTATGAGTAAATAAATGTAAGCACTGACGAAAAAACATGGTAAAATAAGAAAATACATAATGAGATTTCGGAGTGATCTTCTTGGAAAAATGGCTAGAGATACTAACGCTTGCAGCAAAGATCATATGGGTACAGATTCAAACCGTAATTAATCCTATCATCGAGTTAACAGAGAGCGCGATGAATTCTTTTTGGTTTGTTTTTTCACTCACGATCATCATAGGATACGTATTACTGAAGCTTGTACAGAACGCAATTACCTTCTATCAAGCTCACAATTTTATTCACCGAAAAATGAATAACGAACCCGCTAATGATATTGAATTCACCTTATTTATGAAATCTCTTTGGAAGAAAGATCGATCTAGAGGTTTAGTAGCAAATGCTAAAGTAGCTAAAAGCAGATACCTTCAGTTTAATGCACAAGAACGTTTATCCCTGCAGACCTACTTGCAGTATAGGCTAAAATTTTTACGTGCGAACCAGCCGTTGTTCATCTTGGGAGCAGTTGTAATTGGATTGCTTTCAAGTATTTCAGTGAATGTTTTACCGATTGAAGCAGCTGCACTTACTGCTGAAAATGTAATAAAAACAACGCTGTTCATCCTTTTTTGGCTGTTCATTATGCAAACTAAATACGTTTCTATGAAAAAACAAACGTATCATCATCTGGCATGGATGCAAGATACCAATCGGACAACAGCGGTTGATTACATGCAAGAAGAGAATGTTATGGATTCAACGAACAAAGAAAACAACCCTGCGTATTAACGAGATACGTAAGGGTTGTTTTTTATCCAAAACCTAAAAGGATAATGAACGGCTTCTTCGGCATACTGTATACCTATACGAGGACCTGAAATAATTTCATTCGGTACTAATTCAATTCCTTCTTCTATTCTTATATTTCCCTCATTCATTTTCTTACCATAATCATTTAGTGTGAATCCCATTGCTTTGCTTAATTTACCTGGGCCATTTGTTAGCTGGATTTTGTTCTTTATTCCCACTCTTCGTTGCTTCATTTTTTCTATTCCTTCTATTGGTTGTAGAGCTCTAATTAGTATAGCTTCAGGTTTATTAACAGGTCCTGAAACGATATTAAAGCAAACGTGCATCCCATAAATAAAATAGGTGTAAATTGTACCTGCTTCACTGTACATCACTTCTGTTCTATCTGTTCTTCGGTTGTTAAAGGAATGAGCAGCTCGATCTTCAGGTCCTAGATAGGCTTCTGTTTCCACGATATAACCAGATGTTATTCCATCATCATCGACATGTATCAATTTCATTCCTAAAAGTTCTTTTGCTAGCTCTAGAGTAGGTAATTCCCATAAATTCATTTTCTTCTCCTAGCTATGTATGACATGTTTTATTATTAAGTACAATAACAACAGGCTCTTGCTCATGTAAAATTATGTTTCCTTTTGTCGAAGTTTTACAAACCTTAAAAAAGAGGAAATGACGAAAGAAAAAAGAATATTTTTTATAAAGCAGATGAATAGGAGGCGTTTAATATGGACGGTTGGGTGAATGAAACAGGAATTTATGAAAATCTCTCCAAACGACGCTGGGAGTACTGGGAAGTAAGTCAACATGGAATTAAAACCATGGTTTCCTGGCTATGCTGGAATGCCCCTAATTCGGTTTATGAACAATGGAGTAAATCTGTCTTACACTAGCAATAAACTCGTTTAAAGTTCCTTTTCTTATAAGGAGCTTTTTTGTTTGCTAATCAGGCTTGAATCTTCTTTTATGTGGTTAGAATGGATAACAATGACTCACAAAAAGGAGAAGATTTTATATGGATTCCCATAAAGGGCAATTGCGAAGAGCGGTTGAAGGACGTAAACAACGACTCATTCAACATCTGATTCATAGAGGTTTATATGGGTATGAAGATCACAGGCATCTAACGGATTTTACATTAAGTGAACTCGAATTAGAATGGAAAAATGCTCAATTCATTGATCAAGAAAACCATATAAGCTAAATCGTTTAAATAGTAAAAAAATAATGAGTCCCTTTAACTATTTTCTGATATAATATACCTATTAAATAGGGAAAATGTCTTGAGTATTGAAAATTACTAGGACATATTTCCATAAATCGTTTGATAAAGGCAAACTCATTGAAAAGTGAGGACGCAAAGCTAAAGGGGCTTCATTTTGCAAATATGCCAGCCAGCTACCTTACGAAATTATCCTTCGATTTATAAAATCATTTAGGAGGGATATCATTGAATCAGCACTTATTATTCTTTTCATGGTCAGCGATTGGCTTTTATTTTGCAATCATTATTTTTATCGCGCTCTTGCTATTTTTCACTGGAAACAAGCTTAAAAAAGATAACAGAATTATAGATGTTTTTACTAATATTCTAATCATCATAGGCGCTATCGCATGGGTGTTTATTACAAAATAAACAATGAATTTTTAAAATTTCCAAATTTTTAGTAAGGATAAGCACAGAACCCTCACGTTATAATGAATACATCAATGAGAGGGGGATTAACAATTGGGAGCTAAAGTGAAAGTAAACCTTACAGACGAAGATAAAGAATTGTTAGTTGAAGCATTGTTGAGCCAAGGGTATGCATACGAAGTTGTTGATTCTGAGCTAAAGGATCTAGAATACGAGCTTAAGCCAGGCTATGAATCAAAAGTAAAAAGATTAAACGCACTTATTAAAAAATTACATAATTAAAAAATAAAGCAAAAGACCTTTTCTCAAGGGTCATTTGCTTTTTTTGTTAAGTATCATGTATCTAATAATCCTTTTCTTCTAGCTTCCATACGCCATTCAGCTTCTTTTACTAATCTTCTTGGCAGTTTACCTCTATTTTTTAAGAAGGACCAATATGTTAAATATTGTTTAGGTCTCGAAACTGGTGAGACATTTCTAGCATACTCCCACCAAGAAATTTCGTTTGCCTCTAAGCGTATTAAAAAAAGATCGTCGCCTTTTACCATAAAACTCACTCCTGTCTTGCCTTTCATTACCAATAGTATTGACTCATTTCAATAAAATAACCGAAAAAAATCATGGCACTTTATTTTATGCAATCTGTTATCTAACGTTTAGGACAAAAAGTAATTTTTTATTTTGGCAGGAAATAAGTTATGAAGCTTGAATCTTTAAGTTACTAAAGGAAGGTCGTGCTAATGACATAGGGGGGTGGTCCAGTTGGAGCAAGTACTCATGTTTTCATCACTATTAGCTCCTTTGGTTACAGCTATGATGGAGCTCTTAAAACGTACTTTCCCGATTCCGAAAAAATATATACCAATTATTAGTTTTTTTATGGGGTTAATCATTGGATTGCTAGCTGCTCCTGTGACAGATATGAATGTAGAACTACGATTGTGGTCTGGAGGAATAGCAGGATTGGCTGCAACAGGATTGTATGAGATCGGCAAGAAAAGTAAAAAATATAAGAGAGCAAGTTAATGAGTTCTGTTGTAATTTTTATGGCAGCACATACAACGATCTTTTAAAAAGGGTTTAGAATTTCGAAATCAGTGAATAGATTATAGTAAGAAAACAATGTAAGGCGGTGAAATGTCATGAAAGCTTTTCTAGCACTATGTTTGGCTGTAATGCTATCATTCATCATTGTCCCTAACATTCCTGAAAACGTTCAAGAAAAGTCCGGTGCTTCGGACAAGATTATTACTCAGCCAGTAACGGCTGAAGAAAAGAAAGAAAAGCAAACTGTACCTGTATTTTCTGAGGAAGTCGCGAAGAAACAGGCGAATGGCTTTATTGAAGCGCTTAAGCAAGAAACGGATGAAAACTATAGAGTTTTAAATTATTCTAATAAAGAAGAATATATGACTTACTTAACGAATTTTGTGTCAAAAGATCTAGCTATTTATTATACGGATGGTTTGTTTGAGGAACGCGAAAGTTCTCTATACATTATACCAACTGAGCTTCCACCGTGGCTGGAGGAAAGTGAACCGGTAATTATTAAACAGCTTTCAGATCATTCTTATAGAGTTCACCAAAAAAATGAGTCTGACCTATATGGATCATATGAAATTACGCTAGGATATGAGTACATCGATGGAAAATGGATCATTACATTTGCATCTGTAGATTGAAACATGGGTGTCACCACCCATGTTTTTTTACGATTAGATTGAATAGACTAGGTTTGTTGCATAATAGATATGAGGTAAATTGTTAACTCTAGTCGCTTACATTTGGAGAACTGCAATTAAAATAAATGGACTTCAAATGTTGTGAACTTTACAATAAAGGAAACAGTCGAGATGGAGTAGTGTGATGGATATAATTACATTTAAAGATTTCTATAACAACACTGTACAATTGTCGTTTTCAGACCACCCCTTTTCGGATACGCCAAAACACGTTTGGTGTTTGTGTAAGTTTAAAGATCAATGGTTGCTGACAGAGCATCCGAGACGTGGAATTGAATTTCCTGGTGGAAAGGTAGAACCTGGAGAAACAGCAGATGAAGCAGCCGTTCGGGAAGTTTTTGAAGAAACGGGTGGAAGAGTATCAGATCTTAAATATATTGGTCAGTACTTTGTCGATGGAAAAGGCGGAAAGATCATTAAGAATATTTATGTAGCTACTGTGGATAAAATCCTTTTAAAGCATCGTTATTTTGAGACGAACGGGCCAGTCCTTATGAGTGAGTTACCTGAAGATGTATCTACGGATAAAACGTTCAGTTTTATGATGAAAGACCAGGTGCTGAAGGAGAGCATGAAGTATGCTCTCAAACATTCCCTGGCCTAACCATGAATTTATGTGCGGTGCTTAATAAGTTTTCGCTCCAGAAATTCTACTCCTTGGTACATAACAGTAGCCATTACAGCAATGATCAATAGGCTCATGAGTACAAGGGTAAAGTTAAAGACTTGGAAACCGTAGATGATCATGTAGCCTAGGCCTTGCTTTGATACAAGAAACTCACCTACAATTACACCAACCCATGACAACCCCACATTTACCTTTAAAGAAGATATGATATTCGGAAAACAGGCTGGAAGGATAACCTCCTTAAAGCACTGTTTTTTATTTCCTCCAAAAGAGCGAACTACTTTAATATAGTTGGCATCCACATTTTGAAATGCCGTATATACGACGAGTGTTGTAATGATTATCGAGATTAAAATGCCCATTGCAATGATCGACCCAAAGTTCGGACCAATCGCAACGATTAAAATAGGTCCCAACGCTACTTTCGGCATGGCGTTTAGAACGACAAGATAAGGATCAAGGACTTTAGATAAAAAAGGCGACCACCACAGAAGAGCGGCAAGTAAAGTCCCAAGCAATGTACCTAATATAAATCCTAATACAGTCTCACCTAGAGTGAAAATAACGTGAATATAAAGTGATCCATCACCAATCTTTTCAATAAAAAGAGTTCCGATCTTTGTTGGTGAACTAAACAGCAAAGGATTGATCCACCCTCGTATAGATGATAATTCCCACAAAGAGAAAAAGCTGATAAAGATAAATAGTTGAACAAGTCGGATATTTCGATTCTCTTTTTTTATCGATTCCAGATACTCTTTGTGTATCTTACTCTTTATCGTTTTGTTCAATGTGCTCCAACTCCTCCCATATTTGCTGAAAGGTTGCAGAAAAGTCTGGATGCTGACGAGCTTCAAAGGGAGGGAGAGTCTTTAATGTTTCAGGCATCTTAAATGTCCTGAAAATACGTCCAGGATTTGTTGATAACAAGATAACGGTATCGCTCATCGCGATTGCCTCACCGATATCATGTGTGACTAAGATCGCTGTCTTTCCATGTTCTCTAAGAGTAGAAGATACGAGATCTTCAAGTTTTAATTTCGTTTGGTAATCAAGCGCTGAGAATGGTTCATCGAGCAATAGAATCTTAGGCTGTGTTGCGAGTGTTCGAACTAGCGCTACCCTCTGTCTCATTCCTCCAGAAAGCTCTGAAGGATACTTTGTTAATGTATGATCTAATCCGATCTCTTTAAGAAGTCTAACAGCTGATTGAACGTTTTCTATTGTATATTGATTCCTCAGTTTCAAACCAAGGGTAATGTTATCCTGAATTGTTTTCCATGGAAACAAATAGTCTTGCTGAAGCATATAACCAATCTTTGGGTGCGGAGAAGTAACAAGTTGGTTATTCACCATTACTGATCCCACCGTTGGAGTTAGTAGACCAGCGATCATAGATAGAAGTGTAGATTTACCACACCCGCTTGGTCCTAATATGGATATAAACTCACCTTCTTGTACAGAAAGCGTAATATCTTCTAAGGCCGTTGTGGCAGACGTTTTGGAAAAGTAAGTTTGCCCGACTGATTTTAGTTGTAATAAAGCCACGACGATCCCTCCTGATCTCGTATTTGGACTTCCAAAAAACCACCTGTGAAGCTTCTTGTGTAAAAGTGCTACAAGAAGCTCACTTTGGTAGCTTTGTTTGTATATAGAGGCGTATTGTTTCTTTACTTAATGGCTTTCTTGGCTATTGAAGTATCAACAAGAATGGTATAATCCACTTTCTTCGGAAGTTCTCCTGCTTCGTCCATAATGGTTTGTAAATTGTTCCACTCTTCTTCATCTAATATCGGGTTAAGAGCGAAACTGTGCTGACTCTTATATCGATCTACAACCGTTTCAATAAGTTCCACAGAGGTATCTTCAAAATAAGGTGCGATTACTTTTGCGATCTCTTTTGCCGAATGATTCTCGACCCATAACTGCGCTTTATATAAGCCTTTTGTAAATTTTTCTAATGTTTCTTTGTTTTCTTTCATATAGCTTTGTTTTGCCATGAATGTTGTATAAGGAATCTTTCCAGACTCGGCTCCGAACGAAGCGACAATGTGTCCAATTCCTTCTTGCTCAAAAAGACTTGCTTGTGGCTCGAATAGTTGAACGTAATCTCCAGTTCCAGAGGCAAAGGCGTTTGCAATGTTAGCAAAATCAATATTTTGAATCATTGTTAGATCTTTCTTAGGGTCGATTCCGTGTTTCTTTATACCAAACTCACCTGCCATTTGAGGCATGCCGCCTTTACGCTGGCCTAAGAAAGTACTGCCTTTTAGTTGATCCCATGAAAAGAATTCCGGTTTTTTCCTTGCAACTAAGAAAGTACCGTCAGTCTGAGTAAGCTGTGCAAAGTTAATAACAGGGTCTGTCGATTCTTGTGCGTGTACATAGATCGTGGTTTCAGAACCAACGAGTGCTACGTCTGCTCCATCAGATAGAAGGGCCGTCATCGTTTTGTCGCCGCCCCAGGTGGTAGTCAGCTCAACCTCCAAACCTTCTTCTTTGAAAAAGCCTTTTTCTATGGCAACATATTGCGGAGCATAAAAAATGGATCGTGTTACTTCGGCGATTCTGATTTTTTCTTTTTGGGGGCTTGAGGTATTGCACCCTGCCAGCAGCATGGAGAAAGCTAGTAAACAAGTGAAAAGTATCATTAGTTTCCTTTTTAAATATTTCATGTTGATCCTCCTGCACATAGGGATGAAGTCATGACTTTTATGTAATAATGTATGTGATTGGTGCAAATGTGTGTTTGCCCACAAAAATAAAGGAGTGTAGGAATGAAAAAAGCAAAAATGATAGAGTGGCAGCGATTTCCTTCTCCACATCCTACCATTCGCTTGTATGTAGTTACTTATTTAAATGATGGGTTAAAAATAAAAGGACTAGCAGCACTTCCAGAAGGAAAAGGACCTTTTCCAGGTTTCCTTTATCTTAGAGGCGGAATCAAGTCCATTGGCATGGTAAGAATTGCTAGGATTATTCAGTTTGCCTCACAAGGCTTTGTTGTGATGGCTCCCTATTATCGAGGAAATCAAGGGGGAGAAGGCAACGAAGATTTTGCTGGAGAGGATCGGACAGATGCATTTGCAGCTTTCGAGGTATTGAAGCAATTTCCTAAAGTAGATTCAGAGAACATTCATGTGTTTGGCTTTTCTCGCGGGGGTCCTATGGCGTTATTTACAGCGATAAAATTTCCTGAGATTCGATCAGTCGTCACATGGGGCGGTGTGACTGATATGGCCATCACTTATGAAGAGAGAGAAGACCTGCGCAGGATGATGAAGAGAGTTATTGGAGGAACACCTGTGAAATATCCAGAAGAATATGGATGGCGTTCACCTCTTAACAATTGTGAGAAATTAGATACACCGTTACTTTGCATTCATGGTATGAAAGATGAAAATGTAAGCGTAGAGCATACACTTAAGATTGAAAAAAGGCTAAAAGAGCTCGGAAAGCCATGTGAAACATGGATCTATCCTGAGTATACACATTATTTTCCGCCAAAAGAGAACCGGAAAATTACATATGCTTTGTGTGAATGGATGAAAGGACATGGAAAAGAGCTAAAATAAGTGCTTCAGCTCCTTTAACTAATTTGCGCATATTCGCAAAATAAAAAGACCTTCCATTGCTAGAATGAAAGGTCTTTATTCAGTATATTAAACGAGTGGTCCAGCTTGAGATATCTCTGCTGATACAGACTTGAATTTTTCAAAGTTCGCATTAAATTGACCTGCAAGCTCTTTCGCTTTAATGTCATAAGCGTCTTGATCACTCCACGTTTTCTTCGGCTGAAGAACTTGATCTGGTACGCCAGGGCAATGTGTAGGAATATGAAGTCCAAATATAGGATCTACAACTGTTTCAACAGAAGCAAGTTCACCTTCTAGAGCAGCCTGCACCATTGCGCGTGTATGACCCAAATTCATACGTTTTCCAATACCGTACTCTCCACCTGACCAGCCTGTGTTAACAAGATATACTTGAACGTTGTGCTGATCGATCTTCTTGCCAAGCATCTCAGCGTAGACGGTAGCAGGTAGCGGTAGGAATGGGGCGCCAAAGCATGTTGAGAACGTAGCTTGTGGTGAGGTTACGCCTCTTTCTGTTCCTGCAAGTTTGCTCGTGTATCCTGATAAGAAATGATACATCGCTTGCTCTTTAGTAAGCTTGCTGATCGGAGGCAATACACCGAATGCATCAGCTGTTAAGAAAATGATTGTGTTCGGGTGTCCGGCAACACTTGGTTGAATAATGTTTGGAATAGCATCAACAGGATATGCAGCACGTGTGTTTTCTGTTAGTGAAGAATCTTTATAGTCTGCTTCTCTTGTAACTGGATCGATCATTACGTTCTCTAAAACGCTTCCAAAACGAATCGCATTCCAAATCTGTGGTTCTTTTTCTTTAGAAAGATCGATTGTTTTTGCATAACATCCACCTTCAATATTGAAAACACCAGTGTTAGCCCAACCATGCTCATCATCTCCGATTAAACGACGGTTCGGATCAGCAGATAATGTAGTTTTTCCAGTTCCAGATAAACCGAAGAATAAAGCTACATCTCCTTCATTCCCAACGTTTGCAGAACAGTGCATAGATAGGATGCCTTTTTCAGGAAGAATATAATTCATTACAGAGAATACAGATTTTTTAATTTCACCTGCATATTCTGTTCCACCGATCAGAACAATTTTCTTTTCAAAAGAAACGATAATAAACGTCTCAGAGTTTGTTCCATCTTCAGCCGGATTAGCTTGGAATCCTGGTGCTGATATCACAGTGAATTGAGATTCATGAGAACCTAGCTCATCGTGGTTCGGGCGTACAAACATTTGGTGAGCAAAAAGGTTATGCCATGCATACTCATTAATAACTTGGATAGGAAGGCGATACTCGCGGTCTGCACCAGCAAACCCCTTGAATACGAATAATTCTTCTTTATTTCCTAAGTATTGGAGTACTTTTTTGTATAATTTATCAAAGTTTTCTGGTGAAAATGGTTTATTTACCTTTCCCCAATCGATTGTATCTTTAATGGAGGCATCTTCAACAATAAATTTATCCTCAGGGGAACGGCCTGTATATTTCCCCGTTGTAGCTTGAAGTGCTCCTGTGGATGTAAGGATGCCCTCGTTGCGTTGAAGAGATTTTTCTACCAAAACCGGAACAGGTAAGTTCTGGTGAGTTGTTTCACGGGTCACAAGATCGTTTAAGGTTGTCGTAAATTCCAAAGTATTCATATGAGACAGTACCATCCTTTATCCTAGAGTGATATATTCGAAAATTAGTATAACACATTGATTTAAATAATGTATACTATTTTATGAAAGTGCATCAAAAAAGTTCTTACTTCAGAAAAAAAGAACAAAATTATGTGAATTATCCATCTTATTTAAAACGCTTTCATTCTATAGAATATAATACTCCAAACTTATTGCTATTCATAGGGTTTTCTATTGACAGAGAGTGAGCATTACGCTATCATATTTCGAGAACGGCTACTCTTATTCTGAGTAGGTGGAGGGACAGGCCCTATGAAACCCAGCAACCGACATGAAAGTGGCAACTATAACGCCACTGGAAATGAAAAGGTGCTAACCTGCAAGGTGAAAATAACCTTGGACAATAAGAGGTTGAAGGCATTTTGGTTTTAAAACCTTTTCCCTCATGAATGTATGTGAAACAGGGAAGGGCTTTTTTTATGCCTTTTTCAGGTTGAGAACATAAACTGTGTGAAATAGATAAGAATAAAGTACCGTATCATACTTAAAAGCAGTTAAAGGGAGGATATTAACTTGTCCAAAAAAGTTAGTCGTCGTTTATTTACATCAGAATCCGTTACAGAAGGCCATCCAGATAAAATCTGTGACCAAATCTCAGATGCGATTTTAGATGAAATTTTAGCTAATGATGCAAATGCTCGTGTAGCATGTGAAACATCTGTAACTACAGGTCTTGTACTTGTTGCAGGTGAGATCACAACTTCTACTTATGTAGATATCCCGAAAGTTGTTCGTGAGACAATTAAAGAAATCGGTTATGACCGTGCAAAATATGGTTTCGATTCTGAAACATGTGCAGTATTAACTTCTATCGATGAGCAATCTGCTGATATCGCGATGGGTGTTGACCAAGCTCTTGAAGCAAGAGAAGGTTCTATGACAGATGCTGAGATCGAAGCAATTGGTGCAGGTGACCAAGGTCTAATGTTCGGATTTGCTTGTAACGAAACAGAAGAGCTTATGCCTCTACCAATCTCACTGGCTCATAAATTATCTCGCCGTCTTACAGAGGTTCGTAAGACTGAAGAGATTCCATACTTGCGTCCAGATGGAAAAACTCAAGTAACTGTTGAATATGATGAAAACGATAAGCCTGTTCGCATCGACACGATCGTAATCTCTACTCAGCACCACCCTGAGAACACGCTTGAAGAAATTCAAAAAGACATCAAAGAAAAAGTAATCACGCCGGTTGTTCCTGCTGAACTAATCGACGAGAACACAAAATACTTTATCAACCCAACTGGCCGTTTCGTAATCGGCGGACCACAAGGTGATGCTGGTCTTACTGGACGTAAAATCATAGTAGATACTTACGGTGGATATGCTCGTCACGGTGGCGGTGCATTCTCTGGTAAGGACGCAACTAAAGTTGACCGTTCTGCTGCTTATGCTGCTCGTTATGTTGCTAAAAACATCGTAGCATCAGGACTTGCTGATAAAGTTGAAGTACAACTTGCTTATGCAATTGGTGTTGCTCAACCAGTATCAATCGCAGTAAACACGTTTGAAACAGGTAAAGTTTCTGAAGAAGTTCTTGTAGAACTAGTTCGCAACAACTTCGACCTTCGTCCGGCTGGAATCATTAAGATGCTTGATCTTCGCCGTCCGATCTACAAGCAAACTGCTGCATACGGCCACTTTGGACGTACTGACATCAACCTTCCTTGGGAGAACACAGATAAAGCTGCAGAGCTTAAGAAACAAGCGAATATTTAATGATAGCAAAACCAGACTTCCTTTTGGGAGTCTGGTTTTTTAATGTGGTAAGCAATCTGTCAGTTTAGCAATCTTTGTTGAAAATCGGATAAAAAATTTTATGTACGGAATTATTCGTCATTTTTACGGATAAATGTGTCTTATCTCCGGATATATTTGTGATTACCTCGTATAAAATTTTGGTGTGTCTTCCAAATGAACATCTGAATCGCTAATGTTCATCGGAGGGATACAAAGTATATATAAATGTAATTTTAAGAAAGTGATATCTCAATTTTGAAATATCCCCTCATTTTCGTATTCAGATTATTCTCTTCATGCTACGCAATAACCGTTTTATTTTTATTCTTCTTATAAATTGCTTCCTCATACTGCATCAAAAGGTTTCCGAAAATAGCTGACCAGGATTGAGTCAACGCATAGTTTCTCGCTTTTAATTTCATAGACTGCAAGAGCAAAGGGTCTTCCATCAAAGAGACGATATTTTGAATGAATGAATTAGCATCTCCAGCTGTGCAGATCTTACCCGTAATTCCATCTTGAACAATCTCAGTAACACCTCCAGAGTCTGATACAATGCTAGGCAACCCAGATGCAGCTGCTTCTAGAACAACATTACCGAACGTTTCAGTAGAAGAAGGAAAGACGAACAGATCGGCTGTAGCATAAACTTGCGCGAGTTCTACTCCAGATAGATAACCTGCACATGTTACATTTGAATGTTTTTTCTCCCAATGATCGACAACGTTTCGACTAGGACCATCACCGACAATCAACCAATGAACACACTCTCTTAAAGTGGTAGGCAATTTGTTTATTATCTCTTGTAGAACATCTAGATCTTTCTCTGGTGCGAGTCTGCCAACAAACAAAAAGATATACTTTTCTGTGATTTTATATTTTTCACGGACATGATAATCGCGATTTTGAGGTGTGAACATATCACAGTCAACTCCTCTAGACCATATTTCAATATTGGTAAAACTTTTTGAATACAAAACTTTCCTTGTTTCTTCACTCGGTACAAATATTTTTTCAAAAGGTCTATGAAACCATTGTAGATATCGCCAAAGCAAGGGGAATAAAAAATCAAGATGGTAGTGTGCTAGGTAGCGGTCAAAATGTGTATGATAGGAGGCAACCATGGGAATGTTTTCTTTTTTTCCGTATCTCATTCCGAACAGGCCAATATTAAAAGGAGTAGCGACGTGTAGGAGGTCAGGTTTGAATTTATTTAATTCTCCATCCAATGCTTTCAACTGGGGAATGGCAAGCCTGCACTCTGGGTAAAGAAAGAGTGGCAGGCTTTTCATTCCATAATATTGTTTGCATTCTGTTTCTTGATTCATCTCTTCAAAAGAAGGCATGATAACTTTATATTCAACACCATTGATTTCTAGGTAATCCGTTAGTCTTTTTAAAGTACGAGCAACTCCATTAATTTGTGGATGAAACGTATCTGAAAAAAGAGCAAGCTTCATTTCTTCATCTCCTTTTTATAAGAAATAAGGCAAGATAAAGCTATTCACTAAAAATAAAGAAAAGAAGCTGGAGCTGATGCCTAGAATCATCCCTGCAAGTACATCTGATGGATAGTGTAGCCCTAAATACATACGAGAGATGGCAACCAATAGGGCAGCGACCAATAAAAATATTCCGAAAAAGGGATTCAATAGTATCAAAGGCGTGACGATTGAAAAAATAGCTGTGGTATGACCGGATGGAAATGAATGATCTTTTAATGGATTATCGCAGATGTTCGTATCAGGAAGACTTAAATATGGTCTCTTTCTCGGATACATTTTCTTAGAAATCGCAACAGGAATGTGGCTGATCAATAATGACAGCATACAAACGATTCCCCAAGACTTTAAATGCATAGGGAGAAATAACAGAAGCAGAATACTTGTTGAGATGGTGGCTGTTGCACCACCAAGGTGCGTCCACAAGTGAAAGAAATGATCCATTGAATTCCTGTGCAGTCTTCCATTAATTAAACGGAAAAATGTACACTCTTTTTCATAAAGCCAATCGATTACTTTTGCCATGAATATCCCCCTTAACATTCTTTTTGTGTTCGATACTATAATAATAAAATACAATTGTAAGGGGAACATGAAGACAATATGAAATTATTATAAAAAATCCATCCTGCGAGTGCAGAATGGTTAGAAATATATTTTCCTGTCACGTTCTTCTGTTAAGATTTCCACTCCAGAATTAATCCGTTGTGAGCACTCGTAGTTCGAATTCATCTCAAATCATTTGTTTCTATGTTAAAATTATGGGCAAAACATACAGAACATACAGAGAGATGAGGTGGAAGTACATGTATGCAGGAATACACCATGTATCCTTACTTGTTACAAACCTAAAAGAATCACTATATTTTTATGAGGAAATTCTCGGTTTCAAACAAAATAAAAAACGCCCGCAGTTTGATTTTCCAGGCGTTTGGTATGATATCGGTGATACGCAGCTTCATTTGATCGTTCATCCTAAAGGTAAAGCTAGAAGAAATACGACAGAGATCGATAGTAGAGACGGTCATTTTGCGATAAGAGTTACCGACATGGACAAGCTGTTAAAAACATTAGATTTGCATAATATTTCTTATGTGAACAAACCAACAAACAAAACAGATTGGCATCAGGTTTTTGTAAGTGATCCTGATGGTAACCTGATCGAGTTTAACGTTTAGGCTTTAGTGATTTATAATACTGTCCTTTCTCGTAATATTCACGTCGGATGCGGTTCATGTCCGTGATATCTTCTTCAGTTAATTCTCTGATTACCTTAGCAGGCCGACCGAAAGCTAAGGTATTAGGTGGTATCTTTTTTCCTGGTGGAACAAGACTTCCTGCACCAATAAAAGCTCCTTGTCCGATGTGAGCTCCATCGAGCACGAGTGAACCCATTCCAATCAATGCGTTCTCTTCAATGACACAGCTATGTAAAATCACACTATGACCAACTGTAACGCCATCTTTTAAATGAAGAGGGCGGTTAGGGCTTTGGTGAAGTACTGAATTATCTTGAACGTTTACATAGTTTCCGATGATGGTCGGGGAAACATCTCCTCGTATGGATGTGTTAAACCATATAGAAGAATATTCGCCAATCTGAACATCACCCGTAATGGTTACATAGTCTGCAATAAAGGCAGTTTCTGAAATCTTAGGTTGTTTATCTCCGAATGGATAAATCATCTTTATACACTCCTATTATCATTTATTTATCTATCTACAGTTTAGCAAAATCATTAAGTCTTATGAATAGAGAAGAGGGTGGAGAAATGTGGACTTGGAAAACAAAAAGGAATGCAATCGGAACAATCGTTGTCGTGCATGGAGCAAATGAACATCACGGCAGGTATGATTGGGTAATCAAGCAATTGAACGAGGCGGGCTTGCATTGTGTTTCAGGAGATCTTCCGGGTCAAGGTACGACAACAAGAAGAAGAGGGCATATAGATGCTTTCGGCGATTATATTCAAACGATAGAAAAATGGTTTATAGAAGCTGAGAAATTTGGCCTTCCCGTTTATATTTTAGGACATAGCATGGGTGGCTTAGCTGTAATCAGAACCTTGATGGAGAAAAGGCTTGACGTTAAAGCGGTTATCTTATCTTCTCCTTGTTTAGGGTTGGTTCATTATCCATCAAAAGGCAAAGAAGCCGTTTCTGTCCTATTGAACAAACTCGCTCCGAGTGTAAGGTTAGCGACTAACTTACCTGAAGGCAGTGCTACAAGGAACGAAGAGATACGTGTTCGTGATAGAGAAGATAAGTTGATCGTTAAGAAAGTTTCTGTTAGGTGGTATCGAGAGTTGATTAGTTCGATCAAACATGCTTTCGATCATTATAAAGAATTCCCAAATGTACCTTTAATGCTTTTACAAGCGGGGGATGATCGAATCGTGGACAAAATGAAAGTGTTGCAATGGTTTAACGCCGTAGACTTAGAAGAAAAATGGTATAAGGAATTTCCATCACTATATCATGAAGTATTAAACGAGCCTGAAAGAGATCATGTGTTTAATTATGTAAAAAAATTTATATTTCTGCATAGCGATGTCCATTAAAGAAAAAGGTAAGGAAGAAATAAATAAAAGGAGCCATCTTATGAACAAAGTTCCGGTTCACCCTTGGGGATTGATGTATTCCGTTTATACGCATATTTTTCCGGCTGTCAGTCATCTGCTTAAGACATGGCATGACAGAGCTGAAAAAATTCCGAACCCAGAATTAAGAAGACAGGCAGTTAGCAGCATTTCGGATAAAATGTTTCATTGTGAAGGAGGAGCTATCCTTACCCTTTTAGCAGGAAATCATCGTAAAAAAGCGATCGAGTTTGTAGTAGCGTACCAAACAATCAGCGATTATTTAGATAACCTGTGTGACAGAAGCACTTCACTGAATGAAAAAGATTTTCGAGCACTTCACGAAAGTATGTTTCATGCCCTATCTCCTGGCGCTGTTCCGACTAATTATTATCGTTACAGAGATGAACAGGACGACGGTGGTTATTTAAACGAACTAGTCTACACGTGCCAAAGCATATTGTCAGAGATGAAAGCTTATCCGAATATCGCAAGTGAACTAATCGGACTTGCTTCGATCTATTGTGACTTACAAGTACATAAACATGTAATCGTTCAAGAGAGAGAGCCGCGTTTGATCAGTTGGTTCGGAGAGTATCAATCTGTTCTGCCAGATATTACTTGGTACGAATTTTCAGCTTGTGCAGGTTCGACGCTTGGCATCTTCTGTTTAGTCAGCTATGCGTTTCAAGGAAACTTCACGAAAGAATCTGCTGCAACAATAAAAAAAGGATATTTTCCATGGCTGCAAGGTCTTCATATTCTTTTGGATTATTTTATTGATCAAAATGAGGACAAGTTAGAGGGCGATCTTAATTTTTGTACGTATTATAAAAATGATCAGCACATGTTAGAACGAATGGTTTATTTTGCGGAAAAAGCCGAGAAAAGCTGTGCAAACCTGCCTAACTCAAGGTTTCATCGCTTGATTCAAAGAGGTCTTTTAGGAATCTATCTTGCGGACAAAAAGGTGTCTGAGAGCCCTGGAATTAAAAAGATGGCAGCAAAGCTCGTTAAAGTTGGAGGAGCGACAAGTTACTTTTTTTATGTGAATCGAAAATTATATCAAAGATTAAAACCTTCTATCTCATAGTTGTTGCACTTGTAAGTGGTTGATTGTCGATATAGGATGCTTCGCTTTAAGGAGAGGGGTATGTGTAGGTAGTAGCGAGTGCGCAATATGTCGAGGAATGTAAACTCGTGGATAAAGGACAAAAACTTTTGGATTGAGAGACAAATCTCGTGGATAAACAGATGAAATTTCTGGATTGCGTGCTCAAATTTCTGGATTGATGATGCACAATACCCTAGGGTGTATATATGACGACGAGTTTCTGATACATGAAAAAAGGCTGAATCAACTTTAATTAGTTGAATTCAGCCTCTTTTTTCGATTGCTACTACAAATGGCGGGTTGTTTTTTTGATTAATAAATTCATATTGTAAAACATGAGCCTGTTTTTGATCCAGCTGTGTTACATAATTCATGACTAGTTCTTTTTCTCTTTTACCCTCTTCATGTCCATGATAGATCACGAGTATGATTACTCCTTCAGGTTTTAATAGTTGCAAGAGCTGTTCAATTGCACCGATGGTAGATGATCCTGTTGTTGTAATCGATTTGTCGCTTCCAGGCAAATAGCCGAGGTTAAAAATAGCGGCTGTTACTTTTGAATGAAGGTCACTAGGTAGCTTATTTGTAAACTCTTCATGCGAGGCATGAAAAAAGGTAACGTTAGGATCAGCTCCTTGATCGGTCAGGCGCTGTTTTGAGTTGGCAATGGCTTGTTCCTGAATGTCAAAAGCAAATACATGGCCATCTTTGCCAACTAGTTTGGATAGAAACAACGTGTCGTTTCCGTTTCCGCATGTGGCATCAATGACGAAATCGCCCTCTCCACAAAACGATTGAAGAAGCGTTCTTGCAAACGGGAGTACACCCTCTAATTTCATTTTGTGTTCACCTCAGACGTATTATAAAATTTCCCTTGAAAACTATTTCTGTTTTTAAGCTCACTTTCAATGGCGTTTAACACTTTCCATTTGTTAAGACTCCACATTGGTCCGACCAATAAATCAGATGGACCGTCACCAGTTAATCGATGAATCATCATTTGAGGTGGAAGAATCTCTAGCTGGTCACAAACAAGTTTTACATACGTGTCAAAATCAAGAAATTCTAACATGCCTTGTTCGTATTGTTTGACCATAGGAGTCTTTTTTAGAAGATGAAGCAAATGAATCTTGATTCCTTGAACATCTAGCTTCGCAACTTCTCGTGCTGTTTCCATCATCATTTCAGGAGTTTCTAATGGCAATCCGTTAATAATGTGAGAACACACTCTAATGTTGTGTTTTCGAAGTTTTTCAACACCTTCTACATATGTTGCGTAGTCATGAGCTCTGTTTATGAGCAGAGCTGTTCGCTCGTGTACAGTCTGAAGTCCTAACTCGATCCAAAGATACGTTCGTTTATTTAAGTCAGCTAAATATTCAATCACATCATCAGGTAAACAATCAGGTCTCGTAGCAATGGAAAGTCCAACAACGCCTTCTTGTTCGAGTACCGTTTCATAAAGCTCTTTTAGTTGCTCAACAGGAGCGTACGTGTTGGTGAAAGCTTGGAAATAGCCTATATATTTACCATTTTTCCATTTAGAATGCATTCTTTCTTTAACGGTGTGAAATTGTGTGATGATATCATCACGCCGGTTCCCAGCAAAATCTCCTGAACCACTTTGAGAGCAGAAAGTACATCCTCCAAATGCCGCGTTCCCATCACGATTCGGACAATCGAATCCTCCGTCTAGTGGCACTTTAATAATTTTATCTCCGAAATGGGACTTTAGATGCTGATTCCATGTGTAATATCTTTTTTCTCCAAAATAATCTGGTTTTTCAATAAGGTGTGTCATCTTTCTCACTCCTTCATACGGTGATGAGCACCATATGACATTGTAGCATGTTCGCGCTGTGAGCGGCAAAGCGAGTTGTCAGTACTTTCAAATTGTAAAGTACAGGAAAAAGGAATAAAATACAGAGTGGATTTATGACATCTTAGTTAGCAAGCGGGGGATATTTATGCCAGCGAAAGTATGGCTGCTCATTATTGGAATGGCGCTTAATGTAACGGGCTCAAGTTTTTTGTGGCCGATCAATACGATTTTTATACATGAACACCTTGGTAAATCGCTTACCGTAGCAGGAATTGTTCTATTGTTAAATTCCGGTGCTGGAATCATCGGTAATTTAACAGGAGGGTTGTTGTTTGATAAACTAGGAGGCTACAAAACGATTATGCTCGGAGTCTCCATTTCTTTTACAACTTCCTTCTTATTAATCTGGTTTCATGATTTTTGGATGTACAGTGTGCTTCTTGTTTTTATGGGATTTGGAATGGGGATCGTCTTTCCGTCTATGTATGCATTAGCAGGTACGATGTGGAAAGAGGGTGGAAGAAAGGCGTTTAACCGAATCTATATTGCGCAGAACGTAGGGGTAGCACTCGGTGCTGCTCTTGGTGGTTTTGCAGCGTCTTATTCTTTCACACTATCTTTCATCAGTTGTTCTACTTTATCTTTTGTATTTTTTATTATTGTGTTGTTCGGCTTTAAAGACATTGATGAAACAGAAGAAGCATCTGTGCAGACTGTTTTTTCTCAACGAAAAAGAATTCATAACAAAGAAGCTTTCATGGCACTATTGATTTTATGCGGCGGGTATCTGTTAGCTTGGATTGGCTACGTTCAGTGGCAGTCCACGATTGCTGCTTATACGCAATCATTAGGAGTAACATTAAAAATGTACAGCTTGCTTTGGACTGTTAACGGTGTGTTTATCGTTCTCGGTCAGCCGCTAGTTAATCTTTTCTTAAAAAAGTGGCTGCACTCTACAACATCGCAAATTTTGGTCGGGTATTGTATATTTGTCATCTCTTTTGTGATGGTTGGAAATGCAAAGGACTTTAGCGGCTTCATGTTGGCGATGATTGTACTTACTATCGGTGAGATGCTCGTGTGGCCGGGCGTTCCATCTATCGCAGCCGAACTCGCACCTGAAGGCAGAGCAGGATTCTATCAAGGAATTGTAAATTCAACAGCGACAGGCGGCAGAATGCTCGGTCCGCTCTTTGGAGGAATGATTGCTGATCTATTCAACATATCCGTATTGTTTCAAACGATTATCGGCTTGATGGTGCTTGCTTTCATATTGACGATCATATACAGCAAGAGTCGACATGCCATACAGCAGACTGAAATTCCTCAACAAGCTTCTTGAGGTTTATAAATAACGTAAAATGAAGAGACCGTGATGTGATGATCACGATCTCTTCGTTTTTTATTGAATTAAGCGGCTCTTGTCTCTTCTTTTGAAAGAAGTTTTGCAGACATCAATCTTCTTCTTATCGTAATACCAAGAACAGCTGCTAAAAGGGCTTTAATTACACCTACAAGCAGAAAAGGAGTTACTCCAAGATTCATCGCTTGTTCCCAGCTTAAGCTTGCAATGAACTTTAATTGAACGGCACCGAACACAAGTGTGATCACCATACCCACAATGTTTGCAACAATAGCTGGCATAAGAGTAAAACTTGTCTTTTCTAAAATGAGGCCAGTGATATAAGCGGCGATAATGAATCCAACGATATATCCTCCTGTTGGACCGATCAATACCATGAACCCACCTTTAGCTTCAGAGAAAACGGGGAGACCGATCGCACCCATAGCGACGTAGATCATCACAGCTAGTGTGCCGTATTTACGGCCTAAAATGGTAGCACAAAGCCCAATCGCTAAAGTCTGACCTGTAATCGGAACCACTGGAAGTGGGATGGTTAGTTGGGCGAGAATTGCTGTAATTCCTGCCATAAGTGCTGCGTAAAGTGACATCTTCAGTTTTTTGTTGCTTTCATGCATGTTTGTTGCACCCCTTTAAAATGTTAACGTAAAAATAATAACAGTTAACATTACATTAAACAGCTCTATAATGTTTGTCAAGATAACGCTTACAACAATACAACCTATGTTTTAAAGTGGTAAAAATAGGTTATTATACTTCTAAACAACCTTGACATTTTAGGAAGTTATTCATAAAATACAAATTAGCATCTAAATTTTTAATAACGATGATAGGGAGTAGTAAAAAAAGAATGGAAAGTTAGAGAGTTGACGGCTGGTGCAAGTCAACCCGGACTTTTTTGAACTCGCCCTTTAGTTGCAAGTGTGAATGAAGTAATACTTGCCGTTCGCCGCGTTAAGGTATGTTCCGAGTGAATGCGATTTTTGCATTAATCAGGGTGGTACCGCGGCAGGTTTAAATTGTTAACTAACCTTTCGTCCCTAATGTTTATTAGGGGCGGGAGGTTTTTTGTTTTTTTAAAAGTACAGTTTTTTAAGGAGGATCGGTTATGTATTATAACCACAAAACAATCGAGAAAAAGTGGCAGCAGTTCTGGGATGAGAACAAAACGTTCCAAACAAAAGAAGAATATGATAAAAAGAAATTTTACGCGCTAGACATGTTTCCATACCCATCAGGTGCTGGTCTTCATGTAGGTCACCCAGAAGGTTATACGGCGACAGATATTTTATCTAGAATGAAGCGTATGCAAGGATATAATGTACTTCATCCAATGGGATGGGATGCTTTCGGACTTCCTGCAGAACAGTATGCACTTGATACAGGAAACGATCCGGCAGAATTTACAGAAACAAACATTAACACGTTCCGCAGACAGATTAAAGAGCTTGGTTTCTCTTATGACTGGGACCGTGAAGTAAATACAACGGATCCTTCTTATTACAAGTGGACTCAATGGATCTTTATCCAACTTTACAATAAAGGCCTTGCTTATGTGGACGAAGTACCTGTGAACTGGTGTGAAGCACTTGGAACAGTACTTGCAAACGAAGAAGTCATCGATGGGAAAAGTGAACGCGGAGGTCATCCTGTAGTTCGTAAACCTATGAGACAATGGATGCTTAAGATTACAGCGTACGCTGACAGACTATTAGAAGATCTAGATGAACTAGACTGGCCAGAGAGCTTGAAAGACATGCAACGAAACTGGATCGGTCGCTCAGAAGGCGCTGAAGTTCACTTTGATGTAGATGGACATTCTTCTAAAATCACTGTGTTCACAACACGACCAGATACACTTTTCGGAGCAACATACTTAGTTTTGGCTCCTGAAAATAAACTAGTAAACGAAATTGTAACAGAGGATCAAAAAGAGGCAATAACCGCTTATCAAAGACAAGTAGAAACAAAGTCTGATCTTGAACGTACAGAACTTGCAAAAGAAAAATCTGGAGTGTTTACAGGGGCATATGCCATTCATCCTGTAACAGGTGCTAAATTACCGATCTGGATTGCAGACTATGTACTAGCAAGCTATGGAACTGGAGCAATCATGGCAGTTCCTGCTCATGATGAACGTGATCACGAATTCGCAGTTAAGTTTGAACTTCCGATCGCTGAAGTGGTTGCCGGCGGTAATGTGGCAGAAGAAGCGTACACAGGTGATGGGGAACACGTTAATTCAGATTTCTTGAATGGCATGCAGAAAGAAAAAGCGATTGCAACTATGAACGAATGGCTATCACAGAACGGAAAAGGTGAGAAGAAGATCACGTATCGTCTTCGTGACTGGTTGTTCTCACGTCAGCGTTATTGGGGTGAACCAATTCCGGTCATCCACTGGGAAGATGGCACGATGTCGACGGTTTCAGAAGATCAACTTCCTCTTCTTCTACCAGTTGTTAAAGAGATCAAACCTTCTGGTACAGGGGAATCTCCACTTGCTAACGTTGAAGAGTGGGTAAACGTTGTTGATCCTGACACAGGAATGAAAGGACGTCGTGAAACGAATACGATGCCGCAATGGGCAGGAAGCTGCTGGTATTACCTTCGATATATCGATCCGAAAAACGAGGAGCAATTAGCATCTCCTGAGAAGCTTAAGCATTGGCTTCCAGTTGATATTTATATCGGTGGTGCGGAGCACGCAGTGTTGCACCTTCTTTATGCTCGTTTCTGGCATAAGGTTATGTATGATCTAGGTATCGTTCCAACAAAAGAGCCTTTCCAAAAGCTCTTCAATCAAGGGATGATTCTTGGAGAAAATAATGAAAAGATGAGTAAATCTAAAGGGAACGTTGTAAACCCAGATGAGATTGTATTAAGTCATGGTGCCGATACGCTTCGATTGTATGAGATGTTCATGGGGCCACTTGATGCTTCCATCGCATGGAGTACAACAGGTTTAGACGGGGCGCGCAGATTCCTAGATCGTGTTTGGAGATTGCTTCTTGCTGAAGATGGAGAGAAGATAAACCCTTCCATTCAAGATACACAGGGCACAGATGCCTTCAATCGTCTCTATCATATGACGGTTAAGAAAGTAACAGAAGATTATGAAGGGCTGCGCTTCAATACAGCCATTTCACAATTGATGGTTTTTGTAAATGAAGCAAACAAGCAAGAAGTTCTTCCAAAGGATCTCATGCAAGGTTTTGTTAAGATGCTTTCACCAATCGCTCCGCATATTTGTGAAGAGCTTTGGGAAATGCTAGGTGGAGAAGGCAGCATCGCATATGCATCTTGGCCAGTATGGGACGAAGCGCAACTTGTCCAGAATGAAGTGGAAATTGTTGTTCAAGTTAACGGCAAACTTAAAGCGAAGATGACGATTGCCGCTAACATCAGCGGCTCCGACATGGAAGAAGCTGCTCTAAAAGATGAATCAGTTCAACAAAGCATCGAAGGAAAGACGATTCGCAAAGTCATTACAGTTCCAGGTAAGCTTGTGAATATCGTTGCGAATTAAAGGAGGCATATGCTCATGGAAGAGTTAAAAGAAATTTCACCAACAGAAGTAAAACAATTGCTCCAAGAGGGAAAAAAGATTTCTCTGATTGATGTTCGCGAAGATGAAGAAGTAGCTGAAGGGAAGATCCCAGAGGCAGCGCATATCAAAATGGGTGAGATTCCTGTTCGTTTAGATGAAATAAACAAAGACGAAGAGCACATCATCGTTTGCCGTTCCGGACGACGCAGTGAGAATGTAGCTTATTTCCTGCAAGATCATGGATTTAAGGTAAAGAATATGACAGGTGGCATGTTGGAATATAATAAGAATGAAAACTAAAAAAAACTCTCTGCTCAAGACTTGAGCAGAGAGTTTTTTTGATCCTTAAGTTTACTTTATTGAAGAATGTTTAAATTTCCAAGAAACAGCCGATAGAAAGGGTATACTTATTAGCCTTGGAGGCTTACAAATGCCATTAAAACACGCAAAAACTAAAAAATGGACCTATATCATAGCGATTTTGTTTACGTTACATACTGTAAGCACAATTGGATTAATGTACAATCAGAGCTATTTGATGTATGGGATCGATCTAGGAATTGTCGTTCTTTTTGCAATTTTGATTTATAAGATGTTAATCGTAAAAGATAGCTATGCAATAAATTTAGAGCATGAAATTTCAAATCACAAAGAAACGTTCGCAGAATTAGAAGCGAGCAGAGTGAAGCTTCAAAATATATTCGACAGTATCGATGTTGCGATATGGTCTCACAATTTAAAGACGAATAAACTTATGATCACATCTGGGATTGAAAAATTATATGGTTATCCTTTGCAAGCTTTTTATGATGACTCAGAATTATGGAAAAAGGTCATTCATCCAGACGATGATGAGATCATTATAAACCGAGGCATTGCGATTCAAAGCGGATTGATTACTACAAGCGAATATCGAATCATGAAACCGAACGGTGAAATACGCTGGATTCAAGATCGAGGAATTCCTTTTTTGAATGCGAACAGCGAGTTAGTTGACTTTAACTCTATTCTTATTGATATAACAGAAAGAAAAAGAGCTGAGATTACGATTGAGCATATGGCTTATTATGATGAATTAACGGGACTGCCAAATCGTAATGGCTTTATGCAGGCGATAGAAAAACAAATAATAGAAGCAGACCTACAGAATCAAAATCTAGCTCTCTTATATGTAGATCTAGATCGGTTTAACGTTCTAAATGATACCCTTGGACATAGCTTTGGCGATCTGTTGCTTCAGAAGGTGGCAGAACTGTTAAAGGTTACGGTTTCTTATAACGGTACTGTGTATAGAAGAGGCGGAGATGAATTTCTGATCTTGTTAAACTTTACAGAGATCAGTGAGATCAACCAAAAGGCAGAACAAATCATTCGAGCTTTTACAAGACCGTTTAAGTTGAGTGGACATGAAGTATTTACAACACCAAGCATTGGTATCAGTACTTATCCAGCGAATGGTTCAGACAGTGAAACACTCTTAAAACGTGCTGACTCTGCTTTGTACCAGGCGAAAGAAAAAGGACGAAACAACTATCAATTTTTTGCAGAACAACGTGATGGGAAGATGGAAAGAAGGTTAAATCTCGAGCATGGTTTAAGAAGAGCTTTAACGAACAAAGAATTCTTTCTCGTTTATCAGCCTTTGGTTCATATAGGTAATAATAAAATTCTAGGTGTTGAAGCATTATTGCGCTGGAATAAAGAAGATGAAGGGATGATCTCTCCTGCGGAGTTTATTCCGATAGCTGAAGAAACGGGGATGATCCTACCAATCGGAGAATGGGTATTAAGAGAAGCCTGTTTGCAAGGTGTGAGTTGGCATAAAAATGGTTATAGCGACCTCTTAATCTCGGTAAATATTTCGGTTAGACAGCTATTAGAAGAAGCTTTTATTGAGAGAGTGGAAAGTATCTTAGCTGAGACTGAATTTCCTCCTACTTCTTTGGAGTTGGAGATAACTGAAAGTACGACGATGCAAAATATGGAGGAAGCTCTCCCTATATTGAATTCTTTAAGAGCAAAAGGAATTCGCATATCAGTCGATGACTTTGGTACAGGTTACTCCTCTTTAACGTATTTGAGACAATTGCCTGTCGATACATTAAAGATTGATAAGATGTTTATTGATGATATCTTAACAGATTCAAAAGCAGGAGCGATTGTAAAAACGATAATTGATATGGGACACAATCTTGATTTTAGTGTAATTGCTGAAGGGATCGAAAGCCGTGAGCAGATTGATTTTTTAATCGAACAAGGGTGTGTATACGGACAAGGCTATCACCTTTTCAAACCTCTTCCTGCTGATGAACTCAAAAAACAATTACATAACAATGTTGTTATGAATTAGCAAAAAGCTTAAAACACCGTGGTTAAAACGATGTTTTAAGCTTTTCAATTGATTATCAAGTCTCTTTTTTCGAAAGAGGTTCGTAACTTGACCCATAAACAATACTTCAATTACACAACTAAATGTTTTATTAACTTCATTTCGTGAAACACTACATAAGTAGACAAATAGAAGGAGTGGATATGTAGTGAATGTATTAGTGATCGGAGCGAACGGTAATATTGGTAAAATGACGTCTAACATACTAGCTGATCAAGAACACTCTGTAAAAGCGATGGTGAGAAAGAAAGAACAGCAAGATCATTTTCAGCATGAGAATATTACTGCCGTTTTAGGTGATTTGGAACAGGATTTTGAACATGTTTATGATGGGATTGAAGCTGTCATCTTCACTGCTGGTTCTGGTGGTCATACAGGACCCGAGAACACGGACGCTGTAGATTATGAAGGAGCGGTAAAGTCCATACAATTAGCGGAAAAATATAAAGTGAAACAATTCATTCTAGTAAGTTCGGTTGGTGCAGACACTCCTGAAAAAGGACCAGAAGGACTTCAGCATTATTTAGAGGCAAAAGGAAAAGCCGATCAAGAATTGATTAACAGCACATTGAATTATACGATCTTGCGTCCAGGTGCGCTAACAGATGAAGATGGAATGGGAATGATCCAAGCCAAAGAAAAACTGAACGAGCGCGGATCTATCCCTCGAGCAGATGTAGCAAGAACACTTGCAGCATGCCTTGGAAATGAAAAAGTTAAACACAAAGTCTTTGAATTGATTGAAGGTGAGGTACCTATCCAAACGGCTCTTGAAAATCTGTAAGACAAAACTAGTCAAAACACAACAAAGGATAAGCATCTCCGAAGGCCGAAAGAGTATCAAAACTCTTGGCTAAAAGGGGATGCTTTTTATGATTCAAGTAAAAGTCTTTGATGAAGATCATGAAGAGGATTTAGAGAACGCTTTGAATGAGTTCTTGAGTATCGTTCCTCCTGAAAATATTGTGGATATCAAGTATCAAATAGCCGTATGTGATAATGTGCACTCAGAGGATGATACGATGTTTTCTTTTTCAGCAATGATCATCTATAAAAAAATAAGTTCTCCTAAATAAAGAAGAGCAGCAACCACTATGTTGGTTGTCACTCCTCGTATTTTGTAAGGCTCTAGCTCTAGCTTAGCTCAATGCATGGTAAGCTGCGTTAGTTCCCGCAATATTTCCTGTTACAAAAGCAACGGTTATATTATAACCACCTGTGTATCCGTGCAGATCTAAGATTTCACCACAGAAGAATAAGCCTTCTTGTTTCTTAGATGCCATCGTTTGAGGTGCGATTTCTTTAACTGAAACGCCGCCTCCTGTAACGAAAGCTTTTTCGATAGATAACGTACCGTTAACCGAAAAAGAGAAACTCTTCATTTGTGCAACAAGCTGACGAAGGTATTGTTTGGATACTTGATCAGCAATGGAGTCACCATCAATCTCAGCGCGTTCGATTAAAAAGTGAAGAAACTTTTCTGGAAGCAATCCTTTAAGTACATTTTTAAAGGCTTTTTTAGGTTCAGAATCTATTCTTTTCTGCAGGGAATTAAGCAATGTTTCTTCATTTTCATCTGGAAACGAATCAATTCTCATCTCGATAGAGGGTACATCGAACTTCTTCAACGCTTTGACTACATATTGACTGCACCGCAATGCTGCAGGTCCGGATACTCCAAAATGAGTAAAGATCATGTCCATCTGATGGGCCTTGATCATCTTGCCTTTTGGATTCCAGACAGAGAGTGCAACATTTCTTAACGAGATACCTTGTAAGGTCTTTTGTTTGATGAAGAGTTCATTAGAAGTGATGGGAACCTCAGTCGGATAGAGCTCTGTGATTGTGTGCCCTGCTTTCTTTGCCCATGCATAACCATCCCCTGTGGATCCCGTATGTGGAACAGATTTGCCACCTACGGCGATTACGATCGACTTCGTTTGAATTACTTCTCCGCTATGGAGAATGATCTCATGAATATCTTCTCCAAAATGTATCGTTTTTACAGGGGTGTTCGTTCGCATCGTAACACCAAGCTGCTTTATTTTTTGTAAAAGGGCAGCAACAACATCAGTCGCTTTATTAGTAACTGGAAACATCCGTCCATGGTCTTCTTCCTTCAATTGAATTCCTAGTCCTTCAAAAAATTGAATAATGTCTTCGTTGTTAAAAACGGAAAAGGCACTGTATAAAAAACGGCCGTTACCTGGAATGTGTTTAATAATTTCTTCGACAGGCAAACGGTTTGTGACGTTACAACGTCCTCCACCCGAAATTGCAAGTTTACGACCTAGCTTTTCTCCTTTATCAATTAATAGTACACGAGCACCATTGGTAGCAGCACCTACACTCGCCATCAGGCCAGAGGGTCCACCGCCGATCACTATACAATCATAAATCATACGATCCCAACTTTCTTATACGTTCAATAAAAATCATTTCATACAATAGCATAGCTTAATCAAAAAGACTATAAGTTTCATAATCCTTACTTTTTTGCAAAAAGTTAAAGTAGGTTACATCCGCTTTTAATGTGATACAATATCAATAATGTTTTTTAGGATGATTAGTAGGAGCTGAAAATAGTTGTCTCGATTACTTCGTGGAACATTGATTTTATCCGCTGCGACGTTTTTCTCAAAATTCATCGGATTGATCTTTGTAATTCCATTTACAAATCTAGTAGAAGAACAAGGTATGGCTCTATACGGCTATGCTTATATTCCATATACCATATTACTTAGTATTTCCACAATGGGGGTTCCACTTGCTGTTTCCAAATTTGTTTCTAAATATAATGCATTAGGAGATTATGCAGCAGGAAGAAAATTGCTGAAATCCGGTCTTCTCGTCATGACACTGACAGGGACTCTAGCTTTTGTCATCTTGTATATGTTAGCGCCTATACTTGCTAATCAGATCATTGATGAAAAGGGTGGACAAGGTAACAGCATCGAAGATATTACTTTAGTTATTCGGATGGTAAGTACTGCTTTGATCGTAGTTCCTTCCATGAGTCTGATTCGCGGTTATTTCCAAGGCTTTCAATCAATGGGGCCAACAGCGGTGTCGCAAGTCGTTGAACAGATCGTTCGAATTGTGTTCATCTTGGTTGGAAGTTTCGTCGTAATCTCTCTAATGAACGGGGAAATCACTACAGCCGTCGCGCTTTCTACATTTGCAGCTACACTAGGTGCAATCGCAGGCTTAGCCGTTCTTATCTGGTATTGGATAAAAAGAAAACCGCATCTGGACAAGATGTATAGAGAAAGTAAACCTGTTGCAGATATATCCTTAAAAGATATATATAAGGAAACGATTAAATATGCGATTCCGTTTGTAGCTGTTGGTCTAGCTATACCGCTCTATCAGATGGTAGATCAGTTTACGATCGTTAACACGCTTGATAAAAGTCTAGATTATACACTAAAAGAAGCGGAATCAGTATTTGCCATCATCACACAAATCGCCCATAAGCTTGTTATGATTCCCGTATCATTAGCAACTGCTCTTGCACTAACCTTAATACCTGTGATTACGAAATCTTTTACTCAAAACGATGATGAAATTCTTCACAAACAGATCACGCAAACGTTTCAGATGGTGCTGTTCTTAACTGCACCAGCAGCGATCGGGTTAACGGTACTTGCGTATCCTGCATATGGAGCACTTTTTGGGTTATCGTCTATGGAAACCGGTGGTTATTATCTTCAATGGTACGCGCCGACTGCGTTATGGTTTGCGATGTTTACAGTTACGGCAGCAATACTACAAGGGCTTAATCAGCAACGTTATGCGTTTATCAGTTTATCCGCTGGCTTTTTAGCAAAATTAATATTAAACAAGCCTTTATTATTGCTGTTCGGTGGGACTGGCTCTGTCATTGCGACAGACATCGGATATACACTTTCTATCTTGTTTAATCTGTATATCATCAAAAAATACAGCGGATTCTCATTTAAGTGGGTATATCGAAGAGCTGTTCTGATCACGTTATTTTGTGCAGCGATGGCAGTTACCGTTATGATTGTATCCACGCTTTTAGGAGAGGCAGAAACAAGGTTTGATACGATCATTACATTAACGATGGGTATTTTAACTGGTGGAGCGGTGTACGTGTTCTTAAGTCACCGATCAGGACTATTAAATATCATATTAGGAGATCGCATTCCTTTCTTGAAACGCAGAAAATAAGCATAAGAAAAAAGAAGGCTGATTATAGGCCTTCTTTTTCTGCGATAGTCTTTATTTACTCTGATTATTCTGTTCATCGTACCATTTAAGTTGATTACCGATACTGTAGCCTTCGAGCGGGACTTCAAATTGAAAACCTGCTCTTTCAAGCGCGGGCTGTAAAAATTCTCGGTATACCCAACCACCATGAATATAAATCTTACATTGAGAGGGCTTGATGATTTGTTCAAGGTCTTGAATAACGTGATGAGCCCATTCCCGTTTTTCAGATGTCTTAAAATTTTTGATAGAAACATTATACGGTTCAATGTATTGGTCTTTCGTTACTAGTCCTTCTTTTGCACTAAAAAAGTAAAAATCATCATAATGGTCTTGTGCGTATTGAACAGACTTAACGAATAAGGGACTTATGTATAAATCTATAGCTGCAGAAGGGGTAGATGCTTTTTTTCGTGCAGTTGCTAGAAGACCTATTTTCCTTTTCATTCCAATTCCTCCTATAGTACTAAACTACCCTGTTTCTTCAAAAATCAATCAATTTTTTACAATAATATAGGAAAAAAAGATCATTAATTTAGGAGGTTTTATTATGAGAATTGATAAATGGTTATCAAATACAGGTTATGGAAGCAGAAAAGAGGTAAAACAACTATTAAAATCAGGTGCAGTTACGTTGAACGGTGTTATTATAAAGGATGCAAAAACTCAAGCGAAACCTGATCTTGATCGTGTAATGGTGCATGGTGAAGAAGCTGTATATAAGGAGTTTATCTACTTGATGATGAATAAGCCTCAAGGAGTAATTTCAGCGACTGAGGACTCTAGGCACGAAACGGTAATTGATCTGCTTTATATGGAAGATCAGAATTTTGAACCGTTCCCTGTTGGAAGATTAGATATTGATACAGAAGGATTATTGATCTTGACTAATGATGGCCAGTTGTCACACTCTTTGTTATCACCCAAAAAACATGTTCCTAAGACGTATTACGCCAAAATCAATGGATCGATACCAGACGATGCATTCGAAAGCTTTAAAGAAGGTGTCATCTTAGATGATGGGTATAAAACAAAGCCTGCCTCTTTAAAAATCCTAACCAATAATGACAAAGAATCTGAGATCGAGCTAACGATAACTGAAGGGAAGTTTCATCAAGTAAAAAGAATGTTTGAGTCAATCGGTAGAAAGGTCGTTTACTTAAAACGAATTCAGATGGGCCAACTTAAGCTTGATGAAACGCTAGAGTTTGGAATGTATCGAGAGCTTACAGAAGAAGAACTAACCTTACTTTCTGTAAAAGAGGATGTTTTTGAATAATATTTAAGGGGTATCTTCCAATAAAAAGGAGATGTATACCTATGAAATTATCTGCAGAAAAGTTAATGGGTGCAAAAGCTCAAAATTATATGACATCGACTGAACAAACTGAGCATAAGATCAACGATATTTTATTTAATATGTACGACCATCGTTTATGTTATTTTACGTACACCGTTGACAACGGAATTAATCAGCGTGAAGAGATTCCCTCAGATAAACATATGGAAACAGTAGTAGCTGCCACTTCAGGCATCGGTACACAACATACTCCATTTACAGGAAATTCCAATCTTGCTGCTAATCAGAACTATACGAAAGAAACCTTTTTTATCCCTTGGCATCAAGTAAAAGAATTTGATGAAGATAAACTCGTTTTTTCTGGAAATGAGTTACAAAGAGATGAACCTAAAGAGTGTTATTCTTATATGGCTATAAAAGATTGGACTGTTATCGATCAAGATGGTGAAAAAATCGGAAAGATAAAAGATTTAATCATTGATACAGATCGTCAGCAAATCATCGGTTTTTCTCTTTCGGAAGGATTTTGGAAAAATTTATTTGGGCAAGATGATAAGTATATGCCAGTTTCAGGAACGCCAAATTGGGAAAACCGTGAATGGAATATTGAAAGAACGCCTGATCTGCTCTTAAAAGACAACAAGGATGAACTTTAAAATGATTTGTTAATAACAAAAAAAGTCCCCGCTAATTAATTAGCGGGGATTATTTAATGTAAGAACTTATCCGAAATTTTATTTTATCTTTTTAAGATACTTTTACTTTTTTTCCTGTTGTTTCCCACATACCTCGGGCAGGACTGGTTACTAAATTGTTATAAGAGAGGACGTTAAGATCTCTCTGGATGGTACGCTGCGTAGTTCCAAATTCTTCAACTAGTTCTCGTGTTGTTACAGTACCTTTCTTGCGAATAAACAAATACAGGGCTTTCACACGATTCAACATTCTGTCAGTTGAAGGACTCAAAAAACCACTCCTTGTTATTTAGATAGTTGTTAACACACTATATGATACCAGTCTAAAGTTAATGAAATATGAACGTTGTATTACATTCTTTTTAATTCTTAAGACCCATCCTTTTTAAAAAAAATAGCGAAGAATCCGTATCGGTTCTCCGCTGCTTAAGCCATTAGATGTAGTAGAAACGTTCAAAAAGATGTCTGTGCGGCTAGGCAGCAAAACCTCATAACGAACATATGATCCTAAATATAAAGATATAGAGGAAAATTGTTGGTTAACCCACACAACACCTCCTGTTTGGCACAATTATACACTAAAATATCTATTTGTCAATACCCCATAAATCCCGAGTAAGCCAATTCATCTAACCTTTTTAGTGGGAATAAGGTACAATAATAAGGTCATTAAAAACTATATTGCGTTAGGAGCGATGAGGTGTATATATTACAAAAGCTGATGAATAAACTTATCGTTTTGAATAAGTTGGGAATTTTTTCGTTTACCTTTTTTATCGTTATCTTTTCGTCAGTCGTTATGCATTTTTTAGAGCCAAAAACATTCCCTAACTGGTTTGACGCCCTGTGGTATGTAATGACCACTGTTACTACAGTCGGTTATGGTGATTATTATCCAGTAACCACAGCAGGTAGAATCTATGCGATCTTTATCTTTTTAATCGGTATCGGTATTGCTGGTCTGGCTATTGGGAAACTGGTAGAAGCATTAAGCGCTCATCGTAAGCGTAAGGAGGAAGGAAGATTGAGCTTTAAAGGTAGAAATCATTTTGTAATTATCGGATGGTCTGAAAAAGCAAAATATGCGGTTAGTGAGATTATTGAGACTCATCCTGATATTGAAATCGTACTTATTGATAACTTGCCTGTTACACCGATCACACACCATAATGTATATTACGTTCAAGGTGATCCCTCTATAGAAGGCACTCTCGTACAAGCTAACTTAAAAGAAGCAAAATCAGTACTTGTGTTTTCAGATGATTCAATTCATGATTCAGCACTCGCTGATGGAAAAACTCTTTTGATTGTCACATCCGTAGAACGCTTAACTCCACACATACATAGTACGGTTGAAATCAAAAAAGAGGAACATATTAAAAACTTTAGGCATGCTAAAGTAGATGAGTTTGTCTTAAGTCACGAAACCGTTTCCCGTATGGCTGTGCGATCCGCCTTTTCTAAAGGTATTACAGAAATCTACACACAGCTTCTTTCTCATAAAGAAGGAGAAAATTTATTTGAGGTGCGAAAACGATCAGAATGGGTAACGTATAAAGACGCTTTTGACAGTTTGCTGAAACAGGGTGCTACACTAATTGCGGACGGCAACGATCTTTCGATTAACAAAAAGTTGGATCAGACAATTCCTGATGATGCACGTCTCTATATTATCTGCAGCAAAGATGAATACGAATCAATCATATAACGGTGATTGAAAAGATAATCGTAATGAACAATTTCTTTTGAAAGGATGTAAGTGATGAATCAGATCAATTGGAAAGAAGAAGTTGAACTGAGAAAGAAAGACCTTATGGAGGATTCACAAGGCTTACTACGTATTCCTAGTCTGCTCGATGAAGAAAATGCCAAAGAAGGAGCTCCATTTGGTCCGGAAATAGAAAAAGCTTTGTCTTATATGTTAGACCTTGGCAAAGAAAGTGGAATGATTGTAAAAAATGTGGATGGATATGCCGGTCACATCGAGATTGGAAGTGGAGACGACATCGTAGGTGTTCTATGTCATGTTGACGTAGTACCACCCGGTGACGGCTGGTCTGTAGAGCCTTTTGGAGCAGAAGTGAAAGATGGGAAGATCTTTGCACGAGGTGCAATTGATGATAAAGGACCTACAATGGCAGCTTTTTATGGTATGAAAATCATCCAGGAATTAAAGCTTCCACTCTCGAAGAAAGTCCGCATGATCATTGGTTGTGATGAAGAAAGCAACTGGCGATGTGTGAGACATTACTTTACGAAAGAAAAAATGCCAGCGATTGGCTTTGCACCCGATGCAGATTTTCCGATCATCTCTGCAGAAAAAGGTATCTTTGACGTAGAGTTTCGCCTAGACAACAATCAAAAGGAAGAAACAAGTGGCCTTCAATTGCTTTCTTTTAAATCGGGTCAACGTTTAAATATGGTTCCAGATTACGCGGAGTCTAAAATTCAAGGAAGCGATTTAGACGAAATTCAACTTTCATTTGAAGCATTTGGTGAGAAATCTGAAATAGAATATCAAGCTCAAATCGAAGGTGATGCTTTAACTCTAAAAGTTAAAGGCAAATCTGCACATGGTAGTACACCAGATATGGGTAAGAATGCAGGTCTTATTCTTGGTGAATTCTTGAACTCTCTTCCTTTCACTGGAAACGCTAAGTCATTTCTTCGCTTGTTGGACGAACTTACAGGCGAATATACTGGAAATAAACTAGATATCGCTGCAGAAGATGAGGCGAGCGGTAAGCTAACAGTCAATGCGGGAATCCTGTCGTATGATCAAGCAAAAGGCGGAAAAGTAGGGTTAAATATACGCTATCCAGTTACACATGATAGCAAGAAAATCGAAAATGCTTTATCGACAAGAGCGAAGACTGATCATTGGTCGGTGAGAATTATTGAAAACAACCCACCTAACTATGTTGAAGAAAGTCACCCATTGATTCAAACACTTCAAAAGGTTTACGAAGATCAAACCGGGAAAAAAGGTGAGTTGATGGCTATTGGCGGTGGTACTTATGCTCGGTCATTGGAAACAGGAGTTGCTTTTGGAGCGTTGTTCCCTGGGCGAGAAGATGTGGCTCATCAAAAGGATGAACACATGTTTGTAGAGGATTTACTTCTTGCTGCTGCCATATACGCTCAAGCGATTTACGAACTAGCTAAATAGCAAGTGAAAGAGGGTACATCATGATTAATACGTCCGATAAAACCTCTATCAGTCTAAAAGGCTTTTATCTTTTAAGTTTTTTTGGTCTAGGGAGTTTATTTCCGTTATTAGGTGTTTATTTTAAAGATTCAGTAGGTCTCAGCGGGACAGAAATTGGAACCTTAATGTCCATCAGTCCAGTCGTCATGATCTTTGCTCAGCCTCTATGGGGTGTGGTTACAGACTATTCAAGGCGTCCAAGGTCTGTGTTAGTTCTATCATTACTGTTAACAGCTGGGTTTGGGTATAGTATCTACCTGTTTGAGTCCTATTTTTGGTTGATCGGGATACTTATCGCGTTTTCATTTATGCAGAGTGCTCTAGTCCCTGTTTCTGACAGTATTCTTTTGAATTATGTACAAAAAGAGAACAAGCAGTATGGAAATTACAGACTTTTTGGGGCGGTTGGGTTTGCAGTAGCTGTATATATAGCTGGAAAACTTTCAGATTCCATTGGAATTCAAGTGATTTTCTATATGTTTACGGCCGTTCTTCTTCTCTGTATTTTATTTGTAATCAAAATGCCGAAAGATAACCAATCGCTCCGTACAGATCTAAGGAGGGGGATTGGGCAGCTAGTCAGGATGCCTTCCTACCTAGTTTTTCTCGCTGCTACTTTTTTGGTGTTTGGTCCTATCTTTGCTAATAATTTTTACTTTGGATTTTATATTCAAGAAACAGGCGGAACTCTAGCAGGTGTTGGACTAGCCTTCTTGATCGCTGCTGGAAGTGAAGCTCCGTTTATGAAATTTGCTGGACTCACCATAAAAAGGTGGGGAATGATGCATATTATGGTCTTTGCAGCGACGGTTTCTGCTGTTCGTTGGACCTTTTATTTCTTTGAACCAACGTACCAGATCGTACTAATGACAACCATCGTACAAGGATTTTCAGTCGGGTTGTTTATTCCAGCAGCGATGGAATATGTTCGAACCTATACACCAGTAGAAGTGAGAGCAACCGCAGTTTCCCTATACACAGCTGTAGGGAATGGCTTAGGCTCTTGGTTTTGTACGTTTGTAGGCGGTGTGATCTTTGATAAATACACCATCTTTTATACGTATTTATTTTTTGGCGCTTTATCGTTTATAGGACTGATAATGGTGTTAATCCTCACAAAGATGGAAGTGCAAGGTCGAATACTGATTCAAAGATCTCTGTAAAAATTTTTTTGACCTGAAGTGGAAAGTAACCACCCTAATCTGAAATAATGTACAACAAAAGCATCCCAATTCTGTTTGGGATGCTTTAGTCTTTTATTCAAATTGAAATAGATCACTCGATAAATAACGTTCACCTGAATCACACGTCATGCAGATTACAACTTCACCTTTTTTACGTCTTTCCGCAATTTTTAAAGCGGCATAAACAGCTGCTCCTGATGATGGACCGACCAGGATGCCTTCTTCTGAAGCAAGACGTCTTGTAACTGTATATGCGTCTTCATCATTAACTTGAACAATCTCATCATAAACCTCTTGATTTAAGATAGCAGGGATGAAACCAGGACTTGTACCTACAAGCTTATGTTTCCCAGGCTTTCCACCGGAAAGAACAGGAGACCCTTTAGGCTCTACGACATGAACAGTTAAATTCGGAAAAAACGTTTTAAGTTGTTCACCCGTACCTGTAATCGTTCCTCCTGTACCAGCAGGTGCGATAAAAGCCGTAAAGGGCTTGTTTAACTCTTCGATGGCTTCTTTAATCTCAATCGCTGTGCTTCCTCTGTGTGCATCCGGGTTCGAAGGGTTCTCGAATTGCATAGGCATGTAGCTGTTAGGAATTTCATCAGCAAGCTCTCTTGCTTTTTTTATTGCTCCAGGCATCTTTTCATCACCAGGTGTTAACACCACTTTTGCTCCATATGCTTTTAAAAGATTAATTCTTTCTTCTGTCATCGTATCAGGCATCACAATTATGGAAGAATAACCTCTAGCGGCTGCATTCATAGCGAGTCCGATCCCTGTATTTCCTGAAGTAGGTTCGATAATCGTAGAGCCTTCTTTTAAAATGCCTCTCTGTTCTGCATCAATGATCATATTATAAGCAGCTCGGTCTTTCAGGCTCCGGCTAGGATTGTAATATTCTAGTTTTACATAGACATCCGCTCCTCCTTGATGAGGAAGTCGATTTAACTTTACGATAGGCGTATCACCGATTAAATCCGCGATATTTGTAACAACTCTCATAAACTGCACTCCTTTTCCTTGCTGATTTAATTATAACAAATAAGTCACGCGGGAAAAAAGCAGATGTATCATAGTTATTCTTTGATAAAATAAATGAAGGTGCGTGAGAAGTATGCAAAGACATTATTTTTTGGCAGTCAAGCTTACTAATGAGATTAAATTAAAGCTTGCTGAAATCTGTAACCGTACAAAGAATGAACATCACTTTAAAACATGGGTACATCCAGAGGACTTTCATATCACTTTAGCTTTTCTAGGTGCTGCTTCGTCAGAACAGCTTCAAACTCTTCATAAGTTACTTAACGAAGAGTTAAGTATTACAGAGAATAATTTTTCTCTTCAAATAAACCGATTCGGCTTTTTCGGAAACGAACAACACCCACGAATCTTTTGGGCAGGTGTTGAAGAAGAACACTGTTTATATAATCTGCAAAAACAAGTTGCTTATGTATGTGAGAAGGTAGGTTTTCAACTTGATAAAAGACCTTATGCTCCACACATTACCTTAGCAAGAAAGCATATAGAGTCAGATCATATTGCGGTGGATTCACAACAATGGTGGAATTGCTATGGCGAGAACGTATCATTCATAGCAGACGAGATCGTTCTCTATGAAACACATGTTGATAAACAGCCCAAATACCACGTTATACACTCATATTCTTTTTAGAGATGAAACAGAGGGGAGATCCAATGGCGCAACTGGTAAAATTACTTGATTACGTATCAAGATATGAAAACAATTTATATCACTATCAATCTCTATTTATGCGAATTAAAGAAAATCGCTGGAAAGCATTTCAACAACAAAACGAAACTGACAACCGCAAGCGCTCACATCAAGAATTTCGAGAAAAATTATTCCATCATCAGATGAACTGGGCGACTTCGACTGTAAAAGAGATCTCAAATTGGGATAAAAAATATCTTTTTGATGAAACGCTAAAGTTGCTCATTAAAGGACTTCCTGATAACTACTTTTTGTTCTATGAACCTGTTTTTCAAGTGAAGAATGCAGGAGTGGAACTAAATATAATTTTAGTAGGGCCTACAGAGGTGTGGCTGATCGTTTGGATGAATGGAGAAGGAATTTGGCAAGAAGCAGATAACAAACGTTTCTGGAAAAATGTTCGACATGAGCAAAAGGAGACCGTTTTAAGTCCTTTTATTCGACTCGAACGCATGCAATCTTTAGTACGAGAAACTTTGGAATCCTATCAAAAACAGTTGTCCTTAAAGTCATGTATTGTTGCACCTGACTCATTTATTGATTTTACGAGTGATTGGAGAAGAGTAGGATATGTAGATAAACGTAATTTTAATGAGTGGCATGCACTTCTGCAACAAAATCCGGCACCCATTAAAGGTCTGCAATTAAAATTCGTGTCTGATCTCCTCAAACGAGGCGTAACAAAATCTTTATACAGAAAAGATCCGTTATCCAGTGAGTCTGAGTTTCATTTTGAAGGTATTTGAGAGATTTTGTCGAAATACTTCTAAAAACATAAGATTGAGGACGCACTGAATGAAAAAATATTTCTTTATCATCAACACAAACAACGCAAAAGCGCTTTATACTTTTGATCAATTAAAAAAGGCAATGGACGAGGAAGAGATAAGCTATAGAACGTTTTATACAGAGTATAGCGGTCATGCCACAGAAATTGCGAAGAAGATTACATACATAAACAAAGATGATATTAAAGCTGTTATCGCTGTAGGTGGAGACGGTACGATACATGAAGTTTTAAACGGTATGAAAGAAAATCCTAGCATTCCTTTAGGATTTATATCTGGAGGATCTGGCAATGATATCGTGCGAGTACTAACAAAGGATGTTAGGGGGTTAAGAAAACAACTTGAATATTTAAAGCGCAATCGAATGGTCAAGACTGACTCGGGAAGTCTTCAACTTTTAGGAAGAAAAAATAAAATCCAGTCTTTTATAAGTGCTGTTGGTATAGGTTTAGATGGAGAAGTAGCAAAGGTTACAAATGAAGCGTCTTATAAAAAGTATTTACATAAGCTAAGATTAGGTTCACTAGCATATGTTTTTACATTGTTTAAGGTTCTAAAGTTTTATGTGCCTGACTCCATGGAAATTAGAATCGATGGACAAGAACATAAGTTTACGAATGTCTGGCTTGTAGCTGTTGGTAACATGCCCTACTATGGAGGGGGCATGAAAATTTGTCCTTCAGCTAAATGTAATGATGGAGTTTTAGATGTTTGTGTTGTACATGATCTATCTCTCTTCAAACTTTTATTGCTCTTTGTTTCTGTATTTTGGGGTGGTCATGTTAACGTACAAGGTGTATCTCAGTTTACGGGTAAAGAGATTGAAGTGATAACACGTAGATCAGTAGCTATTCATGCAGATGGTGAATATAAAGGGACTACTCCAGTTCGTATCGACGTTCAACCGGGTACAGTTTCAGTTAAAATATAAATTATTAAAAATGAGTGGGGATAAAAATGAAATGGACAGATTTTTTTAATATTGCTCTTTTTGCATTCCTTTGGGTTATGTTGATTGAAAAGAAGTCAGGTTTGAAGAATTGGATTTTAGATGTAACCAATGACCATCTAATTCTTGGAATTGTTGTACCTGTCATCGTTTACGCGGCAATTGTTATTGCCGGAAGAATCATGAAGAATAAATATTTAAATGCGGAGTGAAAATGAAAAACTCTTTTTGGTTATCTTCGCCAAAAGTGTGAGGCTGCCTAAAGTAATCCAATCTTACTTTTGGGATGGGCCTCTTTTTTATATAAAGGAATAACAAATTCATTTTACGTTCAATATGATGTAATAGCGATAAAAAGGGGTGAGTTCGTTGAAAAGTGATCACAATTCAATGTCCGCATATATCGATGATTTTTCGATGATAACCATTGTAGTTAATAAGCCCTTTTCGATCATCCCGTCTCTTTCATTGGTAGATGATAAGAAGGTATTGCAGCCATTAACCATCGATAAACAAGAACACTATCATGATCAGGTAATCTATAAATGTAGAACAAGAATGCCAATCGATCTAAAAAATCAATATTGGGTAACATATTACGATAAAAGAATTCCCTTAAAGATTGGTAGCATTGTTCGTACAGCAAAGTTCGATAGCCTCTATTATGATGAAAGTAGTCTAGGAGCGAATTACACACCAGAAAGTACAACATTTAAAGTTTGGTCACCTGTTGCTTTTGCAATGATTCTCAAGTATAAACATCAGCATTCTAATGCCTTTATTGAACAAAAGATGTTAAGGACTGAAAGAGGAGTCTGGCAAGTTACGTTAGAGGGTGATCATCACCTAACAGAATATATGTTTGCTGTAAACGTAAATCATGAATGGGTAGATACAACTGATCCTTATTCTAAGTCTGTTACTGCAAACGGAGTACATTCTGTTGTAATCCATCTACCTGAAACAGATCCTGAAGGTTGGAATCGATCTGAAAAAAAGATCAACCTTCGTTCAAAAACGGACAGTATCATTTATGAGGTTCATGTTCGGGATATAACCATTCACACAGATAGTGGTGTCTTAAATAAAGGAAAGTATTTAGGATTAACAGAACATGGAACAAAAACATCTAATGGATATCCTACGGGATTGGATTATTTAAAAAGCCTTGGAATAACTCATGTTCAGCTGTTGCCTGTTGCAGACTTCGGAAGTGTTGATGAAAAAAATCCTAATTCAGCGTACAACTGGGGATATGATCCTGTTCATTTCTTTTCCCCAGAAGGATCGTACGCTACGAACCCTTATGATCCGATATGTCGAATAAAAGAACTTAAAACAATGATTCAAACACTGCAACAAAATGGGCTCTCAATCATTCTAGATGTAGTTTACAACCACGTCTATAAACGTGAGGAATCATCATTTGAAAAGCTTGTGCCAGGCTATTATTTTCGCTATGACGATGGTGGTAACCCAGTTAATGGAACGGGCGTAGGAAATGATACTGCATCCGAAAGGAAAATGATGCGCAAATTCATCTTAGATGCGCTAATATTTTGGATGAGTGAATATAAGGTGGATGGATTTAGATTCGATCTGATGGGGATTCATGATGTTGAAACAATGAATCAGGCAGCAGAAAAGTTAAAATCTATGAACCCAGGCGTATTTTTACTTGGAGAAGGCTGGGATTTAAATACAAATTTAGAGCCGGAACGAAAAGCTACTCTCGCATCCGCCAAGAAGATGCCATCTTATTCATTTTTTAATGATGCGTTTCGTGAACATGTTAAGGGCAGTATCTTTCCTGAGGGTCAAAGCGGGTTTATTAATGGTAATGAAGATGAACGAATCAAACATCAGATGATTCATGTGATGAAGGGTTATGCAGGACATCATGTTACGTTTATAAAAGCAGAACAAAGCATTAATTATACAGAATGCCACGATAATCACACATTGTACGACCTTTTGTACATTAGGCACCCCTTTGAAGGTGATGTAATGAGAAGGAAAAGGCAACAGCTTGCGTTAGCGTTTACTCTTTTTGCACAAGGTGTCCCATTTATCCACTCGGGGCAAGAATGTTTTCGAACGAAAAAAGGAGAAGAGAACAGCTATAACCTCCCTGACACGATCAATGCGATCGACTGGAACCTTGTTGAGTCTCTCCATCAAGAAGTTGACTATTTTAGACAGCTGATAAGGATAAGGAAATCACAGCCTATCTTTCGTGATAACTCTGCTGAGCTTTTAGAATGGGTGGTACCAGATGGTGGATTAGGATTTAAGTTGCACCTTCCTTCCACCGATATAAAGAATGGTTCTTCTTATTGGAGCAAAGCCTTATTACTCTTCAACCAAACAGCTAAACCAATAAGCATACCTATAGAACAAAATAGATGGACGATAGCTATTGAGGATGTTAAATACACTAATCAAATTTTAAACAAGGATTTGTACAGATTAGAGTCGTTATCTTTTTCTTTACTTTATTCTGTTTAGAATTGTAAAGAATCAAGAATCAAGTGCTTTTCTACATTTTTTGTGTTAAAATAATGACTTCGCAGTAATTTAATTTGATACGGAAATGCTATTATTTTTGATAGAACAACTATAAAAAAACGGATTTCGTAACTAGACAAGAAGGTGAACATTTTGGAACAGATTTTGGGAGAAGATTGGCAGGTTTCCCCTGCTGGCGGAGCGACGGGAGAAGCATATATAGCTGAATATGGGAACCAAAAACTGTTTTTAAAGCGTAATTCCTCTCCGTTTTTAGCTGTTCTTTCTGCAGAAGGAATTGTTCCTAAACTTTTATGGACGAAAAGATTAGGGAATGGAGACGTAATAACAGCTCAACAATGGCTAAACGGTCGTGAATTGAAAGCAGCAGATATGAAGAGTGAGAATGTAGCCGAACTTCTGGCAAAAATTCACCGATCTCAAGAACTGCTGGGCATGATGAATCGCTTAGAGAAAAAAAGATTAACGCCGGTTGACCTTTTAAACGATATACAATTGCAGATGCGTAAAGAGAAAGACTATCTAGAAATCATCAATGATTCCTTCGCTTATTTAATGGAGACGGCGTCTGAGGTAGAAGTCGATAATTTGGTTGTATGCCACTGTGATGTTAATCATAACAATTGGCTGCTAAGCGATTCCGATGAATTATATTTGATCGATTGGGATGGAGCCATGATTGCTGATCCTGCTCTTGATCTTGGAATGCTTCTCTATAGCTATATTCCTTACGAAAAATGGGAAGAATGGCTCGAAAAATATGGGGAAACACTTAATGATGATTTAGAAAGAAGAATGCATTGGTATGTTTTGGCACAAACCATAAGTTCATTTTTCTGGTATAAAGAAAAAGGACAGTCTAAAGAGACTGCCCATTTTGCAGAAAGTATTAAGAAACTTGCTGGTTCGATCTAACACTGACAATATATAAGTTCATCTGACACTATTTCCTAGGGAATAGTGTCTTAATATGGATGATGTGTTTGAATCGTGTTGATCCATGTTTCTAAATGAGGACGATGATTAGTAATATGTTCTTCTAAATGCTGATGTGAAAATCCGGTATGACTATATTCGTTAATATTGGATAAGATGCTTCGTACTTCTTCATGAACTGCACCGTTCTCCATTAAATGTGCAGCAAGACGTTCTAATTGAGCACATTCGGATGGTGAACCAGCACAATCGGTATAATGGTCTTGAAGAAGATCTCTAATGATATGCAATTGATCGTTATGATTTAATGGCATTTTGCTGCACATCCTTTCATTGCATAGCATATGGATTTTGCCAAAAAATATCCTTCATTAGACGAATAAGAAACAAGTGTTATTGTTTATAAAAGTGTGAAAAGTGGGGAGAAAATATGCGTCAAAGATTTAAACCTTGGGCTAAAGATAAATTAATTGATCATCCTGAATACGTTTCAGTAGAGCCAGAAAAGATGAAAGGAAAATGGCACTCTTTTTTTGGGAACGACAATCCGATTCATATTGAGGTTGGAACAGGTAAGGGACAATTTGTTAATGGTATGGCTAAACAAAACCCTTCTATAAATTATTTAGGGATGGAGCTTTACGACAGCATCATCATCACTGCATTGGACCGTATTCTAGAAGACGAAAAACCAAACGTTAAACTGATTAGAGCAGATGCATCACAAATGCTAGATTACTTTGAGCCAGGTGAAATTGAGCGTGTTTACCTCAACTTTTCAGATCCTTGGCCAAAATCCAAGCATGCAAAAAGAAGATTAACGCATGAAAGTTTTCTTAAGAGATATGAGACGGTATTAAAAAAACCGGGTGAAATTCATTTTAAAACGGATAATCAAGGGTTGTTTGAGTATTCACTTCATAGCATGTCAACCTATGGTATGTTCTTTAACCAAGTAAGTCTAGATCTTCATAAAAGTGATATGCAAGACAACGTTATGACAGAATATGAAGAGAAATTCTCAGAAAAAGGATATCGAATTTACCGTATGGAAGCACAATTCCGTTCATAAAGCACAATTCCGTTCATAAAGATTCAAGCATATGCTTGGGTCTTTTCTTTTCATACCATCCTTGTTTCTTATGATACACTTGAACAGAGATCGAAATGAAAGGAGACAGAAAATATGGATCAGTGGAAAATTGGTACGAAAACATTAACATGGTTGGATGGCGGGGTCACACATATGGATGGCGGTGCTATGTTTGGAGTCGTTCCTAAACCGCTTTGGGAAAGAAAATATCCTGTTAACGACAAGAATCAAATTGAGCTTAGAACTGAACCTATTCTTGTTAAGGGTTTTGAAGGAAAGAACATACTGATTGAGTCTGGGATCGGTTATGGAAAATTAACAGAAAAACAAAAAAGAAACTATGGCGTTACAGAAGAATCCCTTATAGAAAAAAGTTTAAAAAAAGAAGGATTAACAACAGCTGACATTGATATTATTCTTATGACACACATGCACTTTGATCATGCTTCAGGGCTATCAAGATGGGAAGATGATCAATTAGTACCTGTTTTTGAAAACGCTATTATTTATACTTCTGAAACAGAATGGAATGAGCTAAAGAATCCAAATATCAGGTCTCAGAATACATACTGGAAAGAAAATTGGGAACCTATTCAGCAACAAGTAAGGACGTTTAAAGAAGAGATAGAGATTATGAAAGGTATCAGAATGGTTCATACAGGTGGTCATAGTGATGGACATTCGCTGATCGAGCTAACGATAGAGAATGGAGAAAAGCTCTATCACATCGGTGACATCATGCCAACGCATGCACATCATAACCCATTATGGGTGCTTGCTTATGATGATTATCCTATGACTTCGATCTTTCAAAAACAAAAGTGGATAAAGCCTGATACATGGTATTTCTTTTATCATGATTGCATTTATCGTGCAGTTAAGTGGGATGAAAAAGGAGACATGACAGAAAGAATACCACGTTCCCCGAAAATGTAAAAAAACCGTCACATATTTTCCATTTTCAAGTGAATGTCGAAATCGACAGGATATGTTAAAATATGAGAGGCATGTATTTATGAACTTTATTTATATCTTAAAGGGTAAAAAATGAGAGGGGATTTGAAAATGAAAAAACAGTTAGTTGCCATTTTTACCGTTTTAGCACTGTTTTTATCCATGGGTACTTTCGTATCTGCTGAACAAGCTACAGATGAAATGAAGAAGACGATTGAAAAGGGAATTGAAAGTAAGCACAAAGATTTAAAAAAGGGTTCTCTAACTTTAACAGATATTGAAACATACCCAAATCAAGACTCAGAATTAGATGCATCAGAAGTAACAGTTGCTATTGCTAACTATGACACAGTCAGAGATAACATCTTTTACTTCGATCACACAGAAGTTGTTTTCTATGATGCTGACAAGAACGAACTTTTAGCTGAAGCGGCAGTTGCTAAAGCAAATTCTCAAATTAAAGATTATAAAAAAGCACACGAATCAGATCTTGGAACACATATGGATTGGATCGTTGTTACAGCACTACTATTTGTTTTAATTCTAGTTCCATTATTCATTTTAACTGTTTGGGAAAAGCGTCAGTATCTTACTACGAAATTTAAGATTGATAACAATCTTTACGACCAAACAAAATTATATCGTTAATCTCTATAAGAAAACCCTTAGGAAAAATGTCCTAAGGGTTTTCTTTACTTTTGAACGAGTTCTAACAGACTTCCAGTTGAAGCATCGATTAAGAATTCGAAATGCGACGCTTCCCTTCCAGGTGATGAGTTTGAAAAGCCACCCTTAAATACAGAGTATGGAAGGCCATGCACGTTCTTTTCTTCAGAGTTAACCATGATCCAGGCTCCTGAGATTGTGTAATGATCTCTTGCTTTTTCCTTAAATTGTTTTAGCGCTTTTTCTGGTGTGATGGCTTCTGTCTGTTTCTTTGTAACAACATAACCGATTGCAGCACCTGTAAGGCCTGCTAGAATCAGGTTTCTCCAATTCATTACTATTCCCACCTTATGTATATACATTTTTCAAATCATATAGTTCCTTCATTATCAGTATAACAAAGAAAAGCCTTCTTTTTCTTGGGCTTTTTTGATAAGATACACTTGATAAAGCTGGAGGGTTCGAAATTCCCACCCCTCTTAAAACAAAACTAGGGAGCGTGAAGAATGAACATTTACACTCTCTGCGTTATTAGCAGAGTTTTTTTGTTTTCGTGCTCCATTCGAAAGGATGAACTGGAATGACTTATAAAATTCCAACAGATGTTCAAATACTGGGTCGCGACATTAAGAGCGATCAGTTAAAGTACCATAATAAGCGGGTTGCAGTATGCAAAGAGTTTACGTTTGATGCGGCTCATCATCTGCATTGCTATGATGGAAAATGTAAAAATCTCCATGGTCACACATACAAACTAGTTATTACAATGAGCGGATTTGTAAATTCAATCGGCATTGCCGTGGATTTTGGAGAGATAAAAGAAATCTTTAAATCAGCAATTGACAGTAAATTAGATCATCAATATTTAAATGAAGTTCTTCCGCCGATGAATACGACTGCAGAAAATATGGTAGTTTGGATTTGGGAGCAAATAGATCATGAACTAAACGAACGAGGTCTAAGTGAACAAGGTCACAGGTTAGAAGAACTTAAACTGTATGAGACACCTACTAGCTATGCTGTAATGAAAAGAGAATGGATGGTGGAAAAGGATGATGTTTAATCTGCCGTCTAAAGACGTTTGGAAACACTGGAAAGTTCCTATGGTCGAGATTTTTGAAACGGTTGAAGGTGAAGGGTTACAAGCAGGGTATCCAACAGTCTTTGTTCGTGTTTTTCATTGCAATCTTCGCTGCACATGGTGTGATACGACATATAGTTATGCGCCTGCTAAGCCAGAGTTTGAAGCAACGATAGAAGAGATTGTGAATACGATCAAGACGTTCCGCTCACAACGAATCTGTTTCACAGGTGGAGAGCCTTTAATCCATAGAGAAAAGTCAGCTGCCTTACTTCTAGCTATGGCTGACTTGGATCATATTGTAAATATCCATATAGAAACGAATGGAGCTATTGATTTACAGCCATTTGAGCAATTGCGCAACTCTCACCATGATTTACAAAAAAAGATGAGATTCGTTATGGATTACAAGCTCCCAGCTTCAGGTGAGATGGACAAGATGCACATGGAGAATTTCAAAGAGCTTCAACACCAAGATGAGATTAAATTCGTAGTTGGATCAGAGAACGATTATGAGATAACGAAACAAGTAGTCTCTAAACATTACAGAAATGGTCAGATTTGTGTAAGTCCGGTATGGGAAAGTATGCCTCCGAGACGTCTTGTTGAACTTTTATTGGAGAATCCACTACCAAATGCGAAGCTCAGTCTTCAGCTTCATAAAGTAATTTGGCATCCGGAAGAGAGAGGGGTTTAACCCATGAACAAAAAAGCGGTTATTGTTTTAAGTGGAGGACTTGATAGCACAACCTGCATGGGAATTGCAAAGGCGGAAGGGTATGACTTATACCCGATCACCTTTCACTATGGGCAACGACATAATCGAGAAGTTGAACAAGCCATTGAAGTCGGTAAATTTTATGGTGTAGCAGATCACCGAATTGTAGATCTTACTTTCTTAAAAGATATTGGCGGAAGTGCCCTTACAGATGAAAAGGTAGATGTTCCAACTGAGGCAGAAGAAGGAATTCCTGTAACATATGTGCCTGCTAGAAATATGATTTTCTTATCTCTCGCAAGCGCTTATGCTGAAGTCATTGGAGCCACTGCGGTTTATACAGGTGTTTCAGCGGTTGACTTTAGCGGCTATCCAGATTGCCGTCCAGAATTTATTCAGAGCATGGAAGAAACGATTAATCTAGCAACAAAAGCGGGTGTGACAGGAATAAATATATCAGTTGAAACACCATTGATCTCTTTATCTAAAAAGGAAACGATTGAAAAAGGTCTTTCTCTTGAAGTGCCATATGATCTAACAACATCTTGCTACAATGGGAAAGAAGCAGCTTGCGGACAATGTGACAGCTGTGTATTACGTTTAAAAGGTTTTAAAGAAGCAGGAGCGGTCGATCCGATCATTTACGAAATCTAGAACATTCATAAGTATAGAAAACCCCTTCTTATAAGGTGTACAATAAAAATGTACATGTGACTAATTAGAAGGGGTTGTTTTTATATGAATAAAGAAACACTCGACTTGTTTAAAACATTGACTGAATTGCCAGGAGCACCAGGCTTTGAAAGAGATGTTCGTAAGTTTGTCCGAAAAGAGATCGAACCTGTATCCGATGAAATTATTCAAGATGGTCTTGGCAGCATCTTTGGTGTTAAAAAAGGAAATGGTCCAAAGATTATGGTAGCGGGGCACATGGATGAAGTCGGTTTCATGGTTACGAAGGTTACGAAGAACGGTATGCTTAAATTTCAAGAGTTAGGTGGCTGGTGGAGCCAGGTTCTGTTAGCTCAACGTGTAAATATTTACACGGATAAAGGTGATGTTATTACAGGTATTATCGGCTCGACTCCACCTCATCTTCTTTCTGAAGATCAGCGAAACAGACCGATGGGTATAAAGAATATGTACATAGATATTGGCGTAGATAACGATCAAGAAGCTCATGACCTAGGTGTAAGACCTGGACAGCAAATCGTTCCGATCTGTCCGTTTACACCGATGGCCAATCCAAAGAAAATCATGGCTAAAGCATGGGATAATCGATATGGTGTAGGATTAGCGATTGAACTATTAAAAGAACTTAAAGATGAAACGTTGCCTAACGAATTGTATAGCGGTGCTACGGTTCAAGAAGAAGTAGGACTTAGAGGATCCAAAACAGCAGCTAACTTAATTCAACCTGATCTATTTTTCGCATTAGATGCAAGTCCAGCGAATGACATGATGGGGGATAAAAGTGAGTTCGGGCAGCTTGGGAAAGGTGCATTATTAAGGATTTTAGACAGAACGATGGTAACTCACCGTGGAATGAAGGAATATATTTTAGATACAGCCGAAACGCATAGAATTCCCTACCAGTACTTTATCTCTCAAGGTGGAACAGATGCTGGAAGCGTACACATTTCCGGAAATGGTGTACCTTCCGCAGTGATAGGGATATGTTCACGTTATATTCACACGCATGCTTCAATGATACATGTTGACGATTATGCCGCTGCAAAAGAATTGCTTATTCGACTTGTTAAAACAGCAGATGAATCCACATTAAGAACAATCTTAGAAAATAGCTGAGGATGAACGAACAATGAAAATCGGAATTGGATCATCTAACCCTGCAAAAATTAGGGCAGCTCATCCTTTTATTACCCATTTTGAGGAATCAGAACTCGTATCCTACTCATCGGAATCATTAGTTTCTGCACAGCCTTTTTCTGATGAGGAAACCAAGATCGGTGCAATCAACCGTGCAAATGATTGTGTAAAGCAAGGAGCGGACATCGGTATTGGTTTTGAAGGCGGTGTTATGGAGATGGAAGATGGCATGTATTTATGTAACTGGGGAGCGGTGGCTGACCAAGATGGAAACGTCTATTCAGCTGCAGGAGCGCGCATTCTACTACCATCGGGAATCGTAACAGGTCTGAAGCAGGGTAAGGAACTTGGAACATTAATGGGTGAATTAACAAAGGACCCGGAGATTAGAAAAAAGGATGGAGCGATAGGTGTCTTCACTAGTGGCATGCTATCTAGGAGTGAGATGTTTTTGCATATTTCCACGATTCTTTTGGGGCAATATGTATATAGTTTAAACAAATAAATAGAAGCGTGCGTTCTATTGCGCGTGTATCTTTCAACAAGAAGGTTGTTAGTAAGGTTTGTACCCCTTACCTAACAACCTTTTTTGAATGAATAAGAATAATCAGGGAAAATTAGAAACAAAAACGTAAGGCGGATTTTAACTTTGAACTTATATTTGAAAAGAGTGCTGATCTTTTTTGTTATCCTCATCGCTTTTTGTGCAGGGTGGATCATATATGAAGTTTCACCCCCTGACGGTACGGCGGAGAAGGCTTTTGTTATAAAAGAGAACAGTGATTTTAAAACAGTATCCAAAAGTTTAAATGAAAATGGATTTATTAAAAGCCCTTTTTTATTTACAGTTTATGCGAATTTTACTGGGAAGAAAAATAGCGTTGTAGCAGGAGAACATACGATTAAACAAGGAAAAGGGTATAAAGAGATCTTACAAGATCTTTCTACTTTAGCAAATGAAACAGAAGCCTTAGAAGTGATTATTCCAGAAGGATTGACTGTATTAGAGATTGCAGAACGTTTAAATAAAGTGGGAGTTGTGGATAGAAAGCAATTCCTTAATGAAGCAAAACCGTGGGAAACATTAACTGAAGATCAACAAGAACAATTAGGAATTAATAATAAAGTCAAGAAATCCAATATTAAATTTGCAGTTGAAGGACTTCTTTTTCCAGACACTTATTATTTTGAGAAGAAAATGAATGCAGATGAAGTGATTCATCAAATGATTCAAAGGATGATTGAAGAAACAAAGGAAATCTCAATTACTACTGATCACACTCCTTATGAAATGATAACATTAGCGTCAATTATTGAGAAAGAAGCACTATTGAATGAAGAGAAGCGTAAAATCGCTGGTGTTTTTATGAATAGGATAGAAGAAGGGAAGAAGCTGCAATCATGTTCTACCGTTCAATATTTGCTTGAAAAACCAAAAGCAACATTAAGAAGAAAAGACCTTAAAATCAAAAGTCCATACAATACGTATATCAACAGTGGTCTACCACCAGGACCGATTTCAAGTCCGGATCTTCCTTCATTAAAGGCAGCAGCCGATCCAGAAGATCATGACTATTATTACTTTGTTGCAAAACAGGATGGTACATGGAGTCATTTCTTTGCAAAAACGTATAAACAACATAGAAAATATACTCAATTGAGTGGAAATTATTAAAACCCGGTGGGTGATCACCGGGTTTTATAACTTAGTCTTCTTTTTTAGATTCACGATCTAAAGAATGATCAGTCTCCGTGATATTCTCTATTTCCTCTTGTATCTCCTCTTCGTCAACATGGTGAACAGGAGCTATTTCTCTGTCTGCTTCCATTTCTTCTCGGTATTCATCTTCTTGAACTACAAACTCTTCTACATCACTATCATCAACTGTAGCTGCAGCTTCATGGTAAGTATCCATAAATTCTACCTCTTCATCAGTGGTTAGAGATTCTCTTTCACCTAAAGAAAATTGATCTACCTCTTCTTGTAAAGTAAGCGCAATTTCTTGGAGTTCTGTCGCAGCAACGTTTACTTGGTGGATGGCTTCTTTTTGGTGAATACTTGAAGCACTAACTTGTTCACTTGTAGCAACAGATTCCTCAGATATCGCACTTACTTCAAAGAGCTTTTCAGATAAGTTTTCATTAGCCGATTCAACACGATCAATCGCACTTTTTACTTGAGAGATTCTTCCGTTAATTTGAGAAACATTTTGAATGATGCTTGAAAACGCTTTTTCTGTCTGCTGAACGGATTCTACTTGATCAACACGATATTGTTCAAAGCGCACCGTTTCTTTTGATAACAATTCCATTTGATTTGTCATGGATTTTACCAGCTGCTGAATTCTTAGTGCTTCATTCTTAGAACGCTCAGCAAGCTTTCGAACTTCACTGGCAACAACTGAAAAGCCTCTTCCAGCCTCACCAGCTCTTGCAGATTCTATGGCTGCATTAAGTGCAAGAAGGTCTGTGCTTCCAGCTATCTCTTGGATCGTTTCAACGATTGAATTGATCTGTTTGGATTGTTTGCTCGCGTCTTGGATTTCTGAAATAAGGCTTTGAGCTAATTCTAAAAAGTTCTCAGAATGTGTATTTAGTTGATGGACGATGCTGGAGCCAGCTTTTCCGTCATTTTCAGCTTGCATAGCATCTGAAGCAATCTCGTCACTGATCGATGCGGTTTCTTTTATATATCCAGTCACATCAGAAAGCAGAAGTGTACATTCCTGCAAGTGATCAGCCTGACTTTGAGCTCCTGTTGCCACTTGTGAGATCGCTTCTGTCACTTCATCACTTTGTGCTGTGGTTTCTTCTGATACGGCTGCTAAGTTTTGAGATGAACTCGTTAGTTTCTCCGCTGCATCCTTTACTTCGTTCATTGATCTTTGCATTTTTTCTGCCATGCGATTGAAGGTTTGAGCTAGTTCTCCCATTTCATCTTTAGAATTTGTCTCTACTCGATAAGAGAGGTCCCCATCACCAATAATGGAAGCACCTTCTTTTAGAACGGAGATAGAAGATTGAATAGATCGTAATAGCCAAACACCGATTACACTTAATATCGATAAGATTACGATACTTAAACCAATTAAACTGATCGTTAGCCAAAACTTAACTGATTTTTGGTTTTTAGTTAGTTCTACATTTTCCTTCTGCAAATTATTTTCTGCATCTTTCGTTGATTGATCTACAACATTAGCGATCTTTTCAAAAGTCGAAATATCATCCCCGATTTTTTTTGTGATCGATTGGATCGTATCTGCAGAAGTTGTATATTTTAATAAATTCGATTTGAAAGTAGACAACTGATCGGCAGGCAGGTTTTTCTCATCTAACATTCGATCAAACGTTTGAGCACTTTCTTTAAAGCTTTCAACCGTCGTGCTGTCATACTTAATATGAACATCTTTTTCATAAGTTTGCATTTGCAGCAGTGTGATCAATAAAGTTTGGTCGTTCATGGCTTTCACTGATTCATAAAAGTTGTTAGATGTTTCTGTCATCATCTGCTTTAATGAGTTAAGTTGAGTGGTAAGACTTGTAGCAGAATTAAATGACGTTTGATAAGCAGACAAGTCTTTTTCTATTCCTTTAATTGAAGAATTTTTCGTTTCTTTAGCTACTTTACTCGTTTCTTTTTGTAGGTCACTTAATGAAGATAGAACCTTTTCTTTAGACTCTGTGTTAGGGTCTCTTAAATACTCTTGTTCAAGTTTACGCACTTCATTAAATGCACTCTGAATATCATTACTAGACCGTAATGTTAATTGTACTGAATCTCTTTCTTCTTCCATTTGGGTGTTCTGCCATAAAAATAATCCAATAAATGCAAGTATTAGTACCATTCCGGCTAAACTGATGAAAAGCATCAGTCGCACTCTTCTTCGTATCGACATGTTCATATGAATCCCCCCTGCCATTTTATCGGTCTTTTTTGAATTATTTTAAGTTTCGAAGTAAAAAGAATTGTATGTAAAACTAATTAACTTTACACCTGTCTTTACATGAGTTTAAAACAAGTTATAATGTTTGAGGGACATGTTTAACAGAACAGCTAAAGGAGTCATTTCACATGAGGAAATTTTTATATAAAAAAGGGGTAAGTCTATCACCCAAAACGTATTTTATTACGGGGTTTCAATATTTTGCATTAGGATTGATGGCATCGCTTATCGTAGGACTGATTCTAAAGACGATCGGTGAACAACTCTCGCTTCCATTTTTTACAGAGATGGGACAGCTAGCGATGACTTTGATGGGTCCAGTGATCGGTACGGCAGTGGCGTACGGATTGAAAGCACCCCCACTCGTTATTTTTTCAGCAGGTATAGCGGGGGCAGCAGGAGCAGATCTTGGGAGTGTTGCGGGCTGTTATGTAGCAGCATTGATTGCTGTTGAAGCCGGAAAGCTAGTATCTGAAGAAACAAAATTTGATATTTTAATTACACCTGCAGTTACAATTTTTACAGGTTATACGATTGCTACATTTATTGGACCGGGAATTGATCAATTCATGAAGGCGTTTGGTCAGCTTGTTATGTGGTCAACCGATCAGAGGCCATTGATCATGGGGATATTAGTAGCTCTATTGCTTGGCTTTGCGCTAACAGGTCCGATTTCTTCAGCCGCAATTGCGATGATGCTAGGCCTAGAGGGTCTAGCCGCTGGTGCAGCAACAATTGGATGTGCAGCTCAAATGATTGGGTTTGCAACAAGTTCATACCGGGAAAATGGATTTGGAGGGTGGCTAACACAAGGGATCGGAACATCAAAACTGCAGTTTCCGAATGTGGTAAGAAATCCGTATATCTTAATTCCGCCAACGGTTGCAGGCATACTACTAGCACCGATCGGAACTCTTTATTTTCAAATGAAGAACATTTCAGCCGGAGCAGGAATGGGAACGAGTGGTCTCGTAGGGCAAATTATGACGCTCAGGACGATGGGCTTTACCTTTGAAACGTTTCTTGCTATATTTATTTTGCATTTTATAGGACCAATTATCATAAGTCTGATACTTTCAGAATGGTTAAGAAAAAAAGGATATATTAAATTTGGCGATATGAAGCTGAATCAATAAGGAGACGGTCTAAATGGAAAACATCAAATCGATCGAACAATTTAATGAAACAATCAAAAAGGATGTTACAATAGCTGTTTTTTCTGCAGACTGGTGTCCAGATTGTGTGGTAATTAAGCCGATTCTACCAGAAATTGAAGAAGAATACTCAAACTATCAATTTGTCTATGTGGATCGTGATGAACTGATCGAACTTTGTCAAGAGCTTGATATTTTTGGTATTCCAAGCTTCTTAGCCTTCAAGGATGGCGAGGAGATCGGACGATATGTGAATAAAGAGAGAAAAACAAAAGAGCAGATTGTTGCCTTTTTAGAAGAGCTTAACATTCCTTCAAAATAGGTCAAAAGAGTATGTTATAATAACAAAAAAATGATTTTTTTAGGTGAAGGGAAGTTTTTTGATGGCTAAAGTTGAAGTAAATCACAGCAAATATGAAGGTATTCGTTTTGACATCCAAGATGAGAACGTAATCCTTGTTGATATATTAGAAACAATTCCTTATGAGTATGTAGGAAAAGATACAATGGTAACCATTCCTACGACTGAATTTACATCTGTATGTCCTTGGTCAGGTCTTCCGGACTTTGCTGATATCATCATCAGCTATATTCCAAATGAAGATCTAGTAGAAATGAAGTCTTTGAAGTATTATCTAACTTCATATCGTAACGTTGGAATCTACCAAGAGCATGCTACAAATCGTATTTTGGAAGATCTAGTTAAGCTCCTTAAACCAAAATATATTAAAGTAGTTGGAAACTGGAACGCGCGTGGCGGATTAGGAACAGAAGTAGTAGTAGAATATAAAGAAGAAAACAGCAAGTAAACGAACAAAAACCTCCATTAGGAGGTTTTTCACGTTACGAGTAACGGTCGTCTAAGAAAGGAGGATTCATACATGAGCAGTTCCATTAAACTAAAGAAAACATTACAAGAGAGACTTATGAGTCCAACCCGAGAATTTTCATATGATAGGGAAGATGAAACACTTCGAATTACGAATAAGGTAACGGGGAAAGGTGTATCCTTATCTCTCGGAGGACTCAGTGCGCGCTGGTCGAAAGAAAAAGATGAACTTATCGATAAACTTGTTTATTACGTAGAAGAAGGGTTGAACGCCGCTTCTCATGAAGAAGAAGGTTCTAATAGCTTATCACGCATCTTCCCAGTCATACGTTCTGCTTCCTTCCCTACAGAAACACAAGAAGGAGAAGAACTGTTCTATCAAGAGCATACAGCAGAAACAAGGATTTATTATGCTTTAGACCTAGGCAAAACCTACAAACTTCTAACGAATAATAAGATGAGGGAGTTGAAGGTAGAAAAGTCTCAAATACTTGATGCTGCTAGGTTCAATGTTAAAAGGTTATCAACAGATCATAAAGAAGACCAAGTTGCTGGAAATACGTTTTACTTTTTAAATCATAATGATGGCTACGATGCTAGCAGAATTCTAAACGTTAATTTCTTAGAAGATATGAAGAAAAATATCTCTGGAGAAATGGCGGTTGCCATACCACATCAAGACGTACTGATCGTTGCAGATATCAAAAATAAGCAAGGATACGATATCTTGGCTCAGATGGCGATGCAATTTTTCATGAACGGACGAGTGCCAATTACAGCTTTACCGTTTGTGTATGAAAACAAAGAGCTAGAACCAATCTTTATTTTAGCCAAGAATAAACCAGTAGAAGAGGAAACAACAGATTGATTTATAATAAAAGCCGCTAGAAACATCTAGTGGTTTTTATTTCTTATCTTTTTACACGCATGTGCTATAGATGAATATTTAGACTATTGTTTCTCTTCTATTTTCGCTACAATAAAGAAACAACCAACAGAAATAGGTGAGAAGATGAGTTGGATAAAAAAATTAATGAACACGTTTTTTGACGATGAAAATGAAGATGACTCCTACTATGAGGAAGAGAGAACCAGAAGCCAAGAGCCTGTTAAAAAACAGCAAGCTATTGAAAGAGTGGAAAATACTCAGAAAACGAAACCAGCTCCTTTTGCAAGCAATGGAAGAAAAACGTCTCAATCAAATATACAGCATCCTGCGAAAATGCTGCATAAGTATCCTGAGAATGCGCCATTTCGTTTTCCTGTAATCCCTGATGAAAAAAACTCAAAACCAGCTGCACAACGTCATACATATCAACAGAAAGAAACACAACAATTTAATACCCCTGTCAGGGAAGAAAAATCATATCGAGAAGAGCGCCCTGTTCGTGAGCAACGATCTTTTCAAAATGACAACAGAAGATCTCAAGCAAAATCCACTAATTTTAACCAAGAACCAAAACGTCAAGCATTTAAAGCATCTAACGTTCCATCGCCTGTTTATGGATACGAGAGAAGAAATAAGAGTGATGCTCAGATTAAACCAGAACAAAAGGAGACCACTCCTGAGGTTAAATCTCGGTTTACGCCAACAGATGTACCATCCCCTGTATACGGATATGGAAAGAGAAAGCCAGAAGGTATATTGTTCATCGGTAGAGATATACCTGAAAAGGATTCTGTTACAGAAGAACTTTTAAAGACTGTTGAAGAAGTGTTACCTGCTGCAACAACAAAAAGCTCAATGGGTATACAAGAGATTGAGCGTGAGACCTCTCAATTTCAAGAATTGAATCAAAGTATGGTTAAATCAGAACAATTACCTGTTGAAGATGAAGTAATCTTGGGACAGGATGTAGTATCCCAAGAAGAACAGCACATTGAGTCGCTTGAAATGGTTGCTGAATCACCAGACTTGTATGTGTCGGAGGATAATAGCGAGGTTTACTCTTTGAACGTAGAGAAACAGCACCAAATGATTGAACCTGTTGATGTGTCTGAAGTTGCCGAGAAACGAACGGAAAACCCTGAAGCGCAACATGTTCAAGAGATAACTCCTATTAAGGTTGAAGAAAAGCAAGAACGAGAAAATGTAGTAATTGAACAAACACAGCCGAAGAAAGAAGCTCCAAAAAGTGGCGGACAATTTGTTCCTTTTAATGTGCTAATGCTAAAAAAAGACAGGAAGTCGCTAGCACGACCTGCTTCAAATTCAGAAATACGTCAGCCACAAAGCAGACAAATCGCAAGAACAGAACTAAACACTCATCAAAGCGCTGAATCTGTAAACAATCAGCTGTTTGTTCCATTGTCATTATTGAATAAAGCGAAGGTTTCACTTGAAGATGATGATCTGTGGTTGAACGAACAAAAGCATACACTACAGTCAACACTAGATAACTTCAATGTGAATGCAAAAGTAGTTCATATGACAAAAGGTCCTGCTGTTACACGTTTTGAAGTTCAACCTGCTCCAGGCGTTAAGGTAAACAAGATTACAAATCTTACAGATGACATAAAACTTAGCCTGGCTGCTCGCGATATAAGAATTGAAGCCCCGATTCCAGGAAAGAATGCAATCGGTATAGAAGTGCCGAACCAGCATAGCAGAGCTGTTTATTTACGTGAGATTATTGAAGATGATGTGTTTAAGGATTCAGCATCTTCCTTAACAGTGGCTCTCGGTTTAGACATCTCTGGAGCACCAGTGGTGACTGATCTTCAAAAGATGCCGCACGGACTTATAGCAGGAGCTACTGGATCAGGAAAGAGCGTTTGTATCAATTCTATACTTGTGAGCTTGCTGTATAAAGCAAAGCCGGAAGATGTTAGACTTTTACTTGTCGATCCTAAAATGGTCGAACTCGCACCATACAATCATATTCCGCATCTAGTGACCCCTGTTATTACAGATGCAAAAGAAGCTACGGCTGCATTAAAATGGGCGGTCGAAGAAATGGAACGCCGCTATGAAGAGTTTGCAAAAACAGGTGTACGTGAGATCAAGCGTTACAATCAAAAGATGGAAGAAGAGCAACATTATAAAAACAAGATGCCATATATTGTTGTAGTGATTGATGAACTAGCTGACCTTATGATGGTATCACCACAAGAGGTTGAAGAAGCGATCTGCCGAATTGCTCAGAAGGCAAGAGCATGTGGAATCCACCTTCTACTCGCAACACAGCGTCCATCCGTCGATGTTATCACTGGCCTGATCAAAGCCAATGTACCAACTCGTACGGCATTCGCAGTTTCGTCCGCGATCGATTCTCGTACCATTCTAGATATGAGTGGTGCAGAGCGCTTATTAGGGCGAGGCGATATGCTCTTTATGGAGAATGGATCGAACAAAGCAGTCCGTATTCAAGGTACCTTTGTTTCTGATGAAGAAATTGAAGAAGTGACACGCTACGTAAAAGAAGAGTATCAAACAGAATATCTTTTTACGCGTGAAGAACTGATTCAGCATCAGCAAACAACAGAAGTAGAGGACGAGCTTTTTGAAGAAGCGTGTTACTATGTAATCGAAGTAGGCGCTGCGTCATCTTCTAGCTTGCAACGAAGATTTAGGATCGGTTATAACCGAGCAGCAAGATTAGTAGACATGATGGAAAGTTTCGGTCTTGTCTCTGAAACGATGGGAAGTAAACCAAGACATGTTCTTCTTACACAAGAAGAACTAGAGAATCGATTATATAGCGGTGTTGAGTAATAAATTTATAGGAAAGAGCTGATTATAGGGGACGCCTTACATCGGCTCTTTCTTTTTGTAAGCAGATTGGCTTAGTCTCGATTTAACAGAAAGTAAGGGTATCGGCAAAATTAAAATTATATCGCCAAGAAACAGATTATATCAGCGAAAAAAACTTTTTATAGGCAAAATTTCGATTATATCGGCAAATTTAGCTGATTATCATTTTTTTTAACTTTCTGGTCACTTTCTAAAATACTCTATTAAATGATTTTCTTGAGTTATTGTGCCTTGTTCGCTATTATAGTGTGGGGAATAGTTCCCTTCTTTTATACCTTGGAAAAAGTCATGAGGAGTAAATTAATGAAAGAGATAGAATTAAAGCTGCAAGGAAAAATCAAGCGGCTCACGAATAAAACATTTAAATTTGATGAACGGATCAGAGAAGGCTGGTTCTCTGCTGTTTATTTTCTTAAAACCTGTGAAATTGTAGAATCATTTAAACCAGACAATATCGTAACGATGCAATTCTTTCAAAAAAGTGACGCCGTCTTGTGCGGTTCAGATGAAGCGATCGCGCTAATTAAAACCTTTGCTAAGGATGTAGATTCTTTAGAGATTCATTCTTTAAAAGATGGAGATAAAATCTCTCCGTTTGAAACGGTTTTAACGATAAAGGGACCTTATCAAAATTTTGGTTTCTTAGAAGGAATGATTGATGGAATTCTAGCCAGAAGAACATCAGTTGCTACGAATGTTTATAATGTTGTAAAAGCTGCTAGCAAATCTGGTATCCAGAAGCCGGTCATTTTTATGGGAGACAGAGACGATCATTTCGCACAGCAAGCTGGAGATGGCTATGCATCTTATATTGGTGGCTCAACTGCTCAGGCTACACATGCGATGAATGAATGGTGGGGCAAAAAAGGTATGGGTACGATGCCACACGCCCTCATTCAAATCTTTAATGGGGATATTGTAGAAGCTACGAAAGCTTATCACGCGAAATACCCGGAAGATGATCTGATCTCTCTCGTTGATTACAACAATGATGTGATAACAGATGCTTTAAAAGTTGCAAGAGAGTTTGGAGAGACCTTAAAAGGGGTAAGGGTTGATACTTCAAGAACGATGGTCGATCAATATTTCTTCAGAAACCCTGATGTACTAGGGTCGTTTGATCCTAGGGGTGTGAATCCAGAACTGATCTTTGCACTTCGAAAAGCGCTGGATGAAGAAGGCTTCCAACATGTTAAAATTGTAGTTAGCGGTGGATTCAAAAAAGAAAGAATCGAGCAGTTTGAGGAACAGAAAGTACCCGTAGATATTTATGGGGTAGGCAGCAATCTATTAAAGATCAATATTGGGTTCACGGGTGATAACGTTATGATGAACGAACAGCATCAAGCAAAAGCTGGAAGAATCTATCGCCATAATCCAAGACTAGAACTAGTGGAATAACATATCATTATTTTAGAGAAGTTGGGAAAAATAGATAAACAGCTCTATTAGACTTTTATCATTTGTCTATCATGGTGATGGGACAACAACTTTGCTATAATGGTTCAAGTATTCCGAATCAAGCCTGACTGTGCATAAATAACCGTTTCATTCAGCAGGCATATAATAATACAAATAGGCCTTTTAGAAGGTGTTCTTTTTGTGGAGGGCTATACATGACAAAATACCATTTTATTGGAATTAAAGGGACAGGAATGAGCCCGCTGGCACAAATCCTTCATGACACTGGTCATGATGTTCAAGGATCTGATATTGAGCAATATATCTTTACTCAAACAGCACTTGAAGAGAAGAATATTCCAGTGTTACCGTTTGACAAGAACAACGTTGAAGAAGGTCAAACGATTATCGCAGGTAATGCTTTTGGCGAACAGCATGAAGAGATTCAAGCTGCAAATGAGAAAAATATACCTATTCATAGATATCACCATTTTCTTGGAGAGTATCTATCTAACTTTACATCGATTGCAGTAACAGGATCGCACGGAAAAACGTCAACAACGGGATTATTAGCACATGTTGTAGGAGCAGCAAAGCCTACTTCTTATCTAATCGGTGATGGAACAGGAAAAGGAAGCAAGGGTAGCGAATACTTTGTGTTTGAAGCATGTGAGTATCGCAGACATTTCTTATCTTACAATCCGGATTACGCGATTATCACAAACATTGATTTTGATCATCCTGATTATTTTTCTGATCTTAAAGATGTAATCAGTGCATTTCAAGCCATGGCGATGCAGGTAAAAAAAGCGATCATCGCATGCGGTGATGATGCAAATCTTCAAGAGATTCATGCACAAGTGCCAGTTGTATTTTATGGTTTTGGTGATCATAATGATTTCCAAGCCAAGAACGTTAATCGTGGTGATGAAGGGACAACATTTGATGTGTTTGTCCGCAACACGTTTTATGGGACGTTCCAGATTCCAGGATACGGCACACATAACGTATTGAACGCACTTGCAGTCATTGCGATCTGTCATTATGAAACATTACCTATGGATATTATCAAAGAGCAATTAAAGAGCTTCACAGGGGTTAAAAGACGTTTCTCTGAAAAATCAGTTGGCGATCAAATCTTGATTGACGACTATGCTCATCATCCAACGGAGATTAAAGTAACGATTGAAGCGACAAAATATAAGTATAAAAATCGTGAAGTGGTAGCGATCTTCCAACCGCATACATTCACACGAACAAAAACGTTCTTAGATGAATTTGCAGCAGCCTTAAGTGAAGCAGATCATGTATATCTCTGTGATATATTCGGCTCTGCAAGAGAGAATGCTGGGAATCTTTCAATTGAGAATTTGATAGAAAAAATTCCTAACGCTCAATTCATTACAGAAGATAAAGTTGATGTATTAAAAAAATACAAAGATGGTGTTTTATTGTTCATGGGAGCTGGAGATATTCAGAAGTTCCAAAGAGCTTACGAGGAAACACTAACTGCTAAACCATAAGAAAAAAAGACTTGCCGGCTGGCAAGTCTTTTTTGTATCTTCTTTTGATTAATTCGTGAAAGTTTATACCTGTGAAGGCTTATGCTTCATTGACAAGTTAACTGTAGTGCAAGGTGGGAGACTCCTGGTGGCTCACCGCATGCCCCCCCGGAAAGCGAGCATCCTGGAACGAAAATCAACTACTTACATGAGGTTTTTCTACTAGTATTACTTTAAATTCTCAGGATTTAATTGCACTAATTCAGGTAGAACGAAAACGCCATCTTTACGGATCAACACATCGTCAAAGAAAATCTCCCCGCCACCGTATTCTGGACGTTGAATCATAACCATATCCCAATGGATGTTTGATTCATTACCGTTATACGCTTCTTCATATGCTTGACCAGGCGTAAAGTGGAAACTTCCATCGATCTTCTCATCGAAAAGGATATCTTTCATCGGATGCTTGATGAACGGATTTACACCGATTGCAAATTCACCCACATAACGAGAACCTTCATCCGTATCAAAAATCTTGTTAATACGCTCAGAATCGTTTGCTGTGGCTTTTACGATCTTCCCGTTTTCAAACGTTAGTTGCACATTTTCAAATGTAAAACCGTTATATGGAGATGGCGTGTTATAGAGAATCGTTCCGTTAACGGAATTTTTAACGGGAGCTGTAAACACCTCACCATCTGGAATGTTGTTTTGTCCTGAACATTTGATGGATGGAATATCTTTAATCGAGAACGATAGATCTGTTCCAGGTCCTGTGATACGAACTTTATCCGTCTTATCCATCAAATCTTTTAGTGCGGTCATCGCATCATCCATTTTTCCATAATCAAGGTTACATACTTCAAAATAGAAGTCTTCAAAAGCTTCTGTACTCATGCTAGCAGATTGTGCCATAGAAGCGTTTGGATAGCGTAGTACACACCATTTCGTCTTTTTAATACGAATATTACGGTGCATTGCAAAGATTGTTTTTTCGTAAAGTGCCATTTTTTCGGAAGGAACATCAGACATTTCGTTGATGTTGTCACCAGATCGAAGGCCGATGTAAGCATCCATCTGGCTCATAAGCTCACCTTCGTGCTTCGCGATTATCTCCATCTGCTCTTCTGTTGCTTGTGTGTATTGAGCGCGCATTACTGAATGGTCTTTTAGTAAAACGAATGGGAAACCGCCAGCAGCATATGCTTCTTGAACAAGTGCGTTCACTAGTTCTTTTTGCAGCCCGAAGTTTTCAATCAATACTTTTTCACCTTTTTGCAGGTTTACCGAATATGTAATCAAGTTTTTTGCTAGTTGTTGGATTCTTGGATCTCTCATGTTGAAGAAGCCCCCTATATATTTGATATCTTCTTTATTTTAACTTAATTTAAACAATTTGTAATGTTCTAGAAAAGGATTTTAATGAAGTGGTAAAGAATACTATAAAAAACACGTTTTCTTTGATAAAAACTCGGGAAAAAGCAATAATATACTTTCAGGAGGTGTCTCGAATAATGGATATCATTATTTCAATCAGTGTAGCATTAGTCGCAGTTGCATTTGTCGTACTCGTTTATTTTTTATCAGGGGCTTTAAAATCTCTACAAATCACCCTCAATCATGTCGCGGTAACGCTAGAAAGTCTAGAGAAGCAATTAGATGGCGTAACGCGCGAGACAACCGATTTGTTACATAAAACAAACCAGTTAGCCGAGGATGTTCAAAAGAAATCAGATTCTCTTAATAACGTGTTCTCTGCAGTTCAAGATTTCGGTCAATCCGTTCAAAAGGTGAACCAATCTGTCCGCAAAGTAACAGACCAGATTACGGTTGAAACAGAGCGACAGTCTAAACAAATATCGCAAGCGGTTCAATGGGGAAACGCAGCATTGAATTTATGGGAAAAATACAAACTCAAAAAATCCAATGTTGACACAGCTACAAATCAATATTCCAGAGGAGGAGTGTAAATGAGCAACAACAACAATCAAAACATCGACAGCAAAGATTTTATTATCGGTGCTCTTGTTGGAGGTATGTTAGGGGCTGCTGCTGCGCTATTATTAGCGCCGAAAGCAGGGAAGGAATTGCGAAGCGATCTGAATGAACAAGCTGTCTATTTAAAGGATAAGAGTAATGAGATCTCTCATTTGGCTCGTGAAAAATCCTCAAACATTGTTAAGACCGTATCTGAGCAATCGAACCAAGTTGCTACGAAGGTTAAAGATCTTACTTCAAACTTACGCAAGGATATTGATAAGTGGCGTGCGAAAGAAGAACAAAACGCGTCTGAACTGTATGGTGAGATTACAGACGATTTACAAGATGAAGGTAAGTTAGATTATGATCATGCAAATGAGCAAGAATTAGTAGAGCAAAAATATTGATAAGTATGGTGTGAATATGAAAAGATAAGAAAAAGAACTTGTTTCTTTTTCTTTTCTTTTTATTATGGAGGTAGAAATCGATATGTCACTCATTCAATTACAAAACGAACAAGATTGGAACCTAGTCAAAGAACAAAGAAATCGCATTATTTTAATGAAAAACAGTACAACATGTCCTGTAAGTCATGAAGCTTTTAAAGAATTTCAAAAGTTTGCAGCGGATAACGAGAACGAAACGTTGTATTATTTGAACGTTCAAGATTCACGACCGCTCAGCAATGCGATTGCTGAGCAAACAGGAGTGAAGCACGAATCTCCTCAAGTATTGATTTTCGATGGTGATAAGGTGGTTTGGCATGATTCCCATTGGAACATCACAAATAAAAAGCTTGCACAAGCGAATGAAAAAACAAAAGCGTAGCAGAAATTGCTACGCTTTTTCTTCGATTTTTAAACAAGGATTTCGAATTTTAATAGTAAATGATCACCCGTTTGGATTTCGGTTTGAAAGCCGGCTTTTTCCCCGTTCTTTAACAAAATCAAGCTCTCACCAGATTTTGGTTGTAGTGTAAATTCCACTTCTGTAAAAACATCTTGAAAAATAAACGGTTGTAGATCTCTCTTCTTCATAACAAGTCTTTCCTGAGCATGAAGAACCGAATCGATACACAGTTTTTCGTCATCACGGTAAAATGTATAAAGTGGTCGTACAAGAGTAAGTTTTTCTTCATTAAAAATAACCGTACATGACTGATAAAGGTTTAGGTCAAGTGCATTCGTTACATGTTTCAAAGTTATTTGCTCTGCTTCAGAACGTTGATAAGCTAATTTATCTCCGTCGTTCCATGTTGTATGAAGGGTAACACTTTGATTGTTAAGTTGCACCTTACTCGTGATTGTAGTAGGAAGTGAGAGAGGATTACCATCTACAAAAATAGTAAAATCCGAATTCTTTGTTTCACTACTCCACTTTTTTAGATCAAATATATCTGAAAGGGTCGAAGGGAAGCGATAATAACAATCATCTCTATCAGATAATAACGTATTAGCGCTTACACGTTGTTCATTTACATAATAATGTGTTTCAAACGTCTCAGCTTTGCCGTTCACCCATAACGTTTTTACAGAGTGGTCGCCAAACGCCTCTTTTACCGTGATCTCTGCATCCTCGCCATTACTTCCTTGTTCATAATGAATCGATGCATCCTCAGAGACTTCATCTGAAAGTGTACAAGGAACGCCATTCATCTCAATTGATGGAGTTGAACCAATCCTTCCTTTAAACATCTTTACTTCACCATTCAACTGAACCATCAATCCCATTCCTGGTTTACCGTAAAGTTTTGAAAGATCAGCTCCACCGGCAATCAAAGCATCACCGATTGTAAGTTTTTTTACTTGAAACAAGCGTATAGTTTTTCCATTCACAGAAACCGTTACATATTTAACGGGATTTTCTTTGGCGGCTATTCCTATACCTACAGGTGTTACGAGTTCAGGACCTTCTTCTTTTAAGGAAGGGATCAAGGATTGGATAGCGTTAAGCCCACGAATCGCTACGCGCTCAATAGGCAGATTAAGCTTTTCAGCCACTTTCTCACGTAATTGAGGTGTTAAACTGCCTCCTCCTACAAGCATGATCGCCTGTGGTGCTTTAGCGTTCAATCGAAGGACTTCATTTGTGATCCCTTCTGCCAAATTATCTATCGAATACGAGATATTCGAAATGACTTCAGATGTATTTTTCTCAGATGGAAAGCCTAAGATGTCTGTGTAAGTTACAACAGCCTCTTCCGTTAACGAACGTTTAATCTGCTCAGCTACAGGAAAATCCAGCAAAAACGCAGAACTGACTGCTTCTGTAATTTCATCTCCTGCAACGGGAACCATTCCATACGCAATGACTGTCCCTTGAGCGGTTATCGCAATATCTGAAGTACCTGCTCCAATGTCAACAAGAGCTACATTTAACTTTCTCATAGAAGGTGGAATCAGCACATTGATGGCTGCGATCGGTTCTAACGTTAGAGCTTCCATCTCGAGTCCAGCTTCACGTAGAGCTTTCATCAAAGAATCTACAACCACTCTTGGTAAAAATGTAGCAATAACTTCTACACTAGCTCTGTTTCCTTGCTGCCCGATAAAGCTCCCGATCTCCTGCTCGTCGAGATAATAATGCAGGACAGAATATCCAACACAATCGTAGAGTAGATTTGTCTTTTCATCTAAAAGGCTGGCTAACTGAAATTGAGCTTGCTGAACGGCTGCAAGTTCCATTTGGATCACTTCTTCATGAGAAGAGATATCACCAAGTGAAAGGTCTTTTTCAGCACGGCCACTTACTGTCTTAAGAGCTCGTCCTGCTGCAGCCACACAAACTTTTGTAAGTGAACCCACTTCAAGTTCGAGCTGTTCTTTTATGGTCCTGATTACTTTGGCAACAGCTGGTATGTGGTGGATCTGGCCATCAAGCATAGACCGTTCTTCATGTTCGATCATTTTTTTATGTAAAATCTCATACTTTCCGTTTTCATGCTGTTTTAAAATCATACCGACCACGGAACGTGTCCCGATATCTAGTGCGAATAAAAGATTTTTGTCCACGAAGGCACCTCTTTTTGTTACGATAGATGTATAGGTAGTCCTATAAGTGATAGAAAACGTCCTAATTATTAGAAATGTATCATATTTCTTACATTATATAAATACTGAGGTGCTAAGATATGAATCATCTAGAATTAAACACGTTACGAGCAGAACTTGATGATGTGAATAAAGAGTTATTAGCGATTATCAATAAACGTGGTGAGCTTGTTCAGCGTATCGGTAAGATTAAATCTGATCAAGGTATGAAGAAGTATGATCCTGTCAGGGAAAGACATATGTTAGATCTCGTTTCATCAGAAAACGAAGGTCCTTTTGAAACAAGTACACTTCACCATCTTTTTAAAGAAATATTTAAAGCAGGTCTAGAATTACAGGAAGTAGATCACAAAAAGGAGCTTCTTGTCTCTAGAAAGCAAAGACCTGAAGATACGGTTATTTCTGTTAAAGGAATGGAGATTGGACACGGAAATCCTATTCTAATTGCTGGTCCATGTGCTGTAGAAAGTTATGAGCAAACGGCTTCTGTAGCAGATGCTGTTACGAAAAGAGGAGTAAGACTATTACGAGGCGGAGCGTTTAAACCTCGAACGTCACCTTACGATTTCCAAGGATTAGGTGTGGAAGGACTTCAGATCCTAAAAAAAGTAGCAGATGAATACAATTGTGCTGTGATCAGTGAAATTGTGCATCCACAAGATTTGGAAATGGCATGTGAGTATTTAGACATCATTCAAATTGGTGCTCGAAACATGCAGAACTATGAGTTATTAAAAGCAGCAGGAAAGCTCAATAAGCCTGTTCTATTAAAAAGAGGACTCGCAGCAACGCTTGATGAGTTTATTAATTCTGCGGAATATATCATGTCACAAGGAAACGGTCAGATCATCCTTTGTGAAAGAGGTATTCGAACGTATGAACGAGCAACACGAAACACGTTGGATATTACAGCAGTGCCCATTTTGAAGCAAGAAACACATCTGCCAGTATTTGTTGATGTAACGCACTCAACAGGAAGGAAAGACTTGCTCCTTCCTGCTGCAAAGGCAGCTTTTGCTATCGGAGCGGATGGAGTGATGGCAGAAGTACATCCTGATCCAGCAGTGGCTTTATCTGATGCTGCACAGCAGATGAACATCGAAGAATTTCAAAGCTTTGTTGAAGAACTTGTTCCTCTCGTTTTCTTAAAATAAATCAAATGGTTTAACATGTGGTCAATACAGAACCGGCAGCTTATGGATGTAACTGCCGGTTTTTTGTATAGGAATAACAACTGTGAAAATGCGTATGATTCTGCCTTTTTTCGCCAAAAATAAGTAAAATAGGTGCATTTTAATTTATTCTATTTTTAATGTATGAATAAATAGTGAAACATGTCTCTATTCGTTGCCTACTTTACTACTTTATCGTATGATAATAGCATTACATAGCTGTCGGATATGCAGTATATAAGGAGGATTTTTTTTGAATACAACAATTTATGATGTAGCTCGTGAGGCCGGTGTCTCAATGGCAACGGTTTCTCGTGTTGTTAACGGAAACCCAAACGTCAAGCCATCTACTAGAAAGAAAGTACTTGAAGCGATTGAAAGATTAGGTTACCGTCCGAATGCTGTAGCAAGAGGACTAGCAAGTAAGAAAACAACAACGGTCGGCGTTATCATCCCAGATATCTCTAGCATCTTTTTTGCAGAATTAGCTCGTGGGATTGAAGATATTGCAACCATGTATAAATACAATATTATCCTTTGTAACTCTGATCAGAACAAAGAAAAGGAGATCCACCTTTTAAATACTTTACTAGGTAAGCAAGTGGACGGAATTGTTTTCATGGGTGGAAAGATTACAGAAGAGCATGTAGAGGAATTCAAACGTGCGGCTGTTCCGATCGTTATGGCAGCGACTGTTGATATGAACGAAGAAGTACCATCAGTTAATATCGACTATCAAAATGCTGTTTATGAAGCCGTTTCTCACTTGCTTGAAAGAGGTCATTCATCTGTTGCGATGGTAACAGGACCATTGGAAGACCCAATCAATGGCTATTATAAGTTTAATGGTTACCGTAAAGCTTTAGAAGAGCATGGTAAGAAGGTTGACGAAAGCCAAGTATTCGTTGGTGAATACACATATGATTCTGGAATTGAAGCGGTTGAAAGCTTCTTGGACAGTGGAAATAAGCCTTCAGCTGTATTTGTAGGTACGGATGAAATGGCATTAGGTGTGATCCATGGTGCACAAGACCGAGGTTTGAACGTACCAGACGACCTTGAAGTAATTGGATTCGATAACACAAGACTGGCAACAATGGTTCGTCCAACATTATCTACGGTAGTTCAGCCGATGTATGATATCGGAGCTGTTGCGATGCGCTTATTAACAAAACTGATGAACAAAGAGACGGTTGAAGAACATACGGTAGTATTACCTCATCGTATTCAATTTAGAGATTCTACAAAACAATAACGAAGTGTTGAGGTGGGCGAAGTGAGGATTGGCATCATCGGTGCGATGGACGAGGAAATCGTTTATATGAAAGAAGCACTGGATATTTATGGGGAAAGTGTTTTTGCTCAAAATAAATTTTATGAAGGTACACATCATAATAAAGAGATCGTTTTATGTAAGTCTGGCGTAGGGAAAGTAAATGCAGCGATTACCACACAGATTCTTATCGATCGCTTTCAAGTCACTCATGTTCTTTTTACAGGAGTAGCAGGTGCACTTGATCCTGAACTGGAAGTAGGAGATATCGTTATCTCTTCAAGTGCAATGCAGCACGATATGGATGCCTCTGCGTTAAGTCCAGATTTTCCTAAAGGAACAATTCCAATGTTTCCGTTTGATTCTGAGTTTAGAGCAGATGCTCAGCTAGTAAAACTGGCAGAAGCTGCGGCAGAAAGATTACAAGGGCCTAAAGTGAAAATCGGAAAAGTACTAAGTGGTGACCAGTTTATAGCAGATCGTGAACTTGTTGAATTATATTCTGCTCTTTTCCAAGGAACTTGCATCGAAATGGAAGGATCAGCAGTAGCTCAGGCTTCATTCTTAAATGAAGTACCCTTCGTGATCATACGCTCGATCTCTGATAAAGCAAACGGTGAAGCGCCAGCTAGTTTTGCTGAATTCACTGCACTAGCGGCACGCCGTTCTTCAGACATGGTCGAAAGCATTATTGAATCATTATAGAATGACTCTGGAAAACTGACCCGTCAAATGGATGGGTCAGTTTTTTGGTTGTGGTGGGTATTGTTGATTCTTGTCGAAAAGTGGTTTGAAATTTTTATCCATGAAATTATTTTAAATTACCGTGAAATTAAACCAGATTACCGTGGATATATTTATGATTACCGTGAAATTATGAACTTGCACATGGATTAGAAGGTCTCAAACAACTGCAATTAGGCAAATAAGCATAGAAAAGAGGACTAAAAAATTTTAGTCCTCTTTCTTTATGAACTCTTTTTAATGGAGTACAAGCTTTTCTCCAATGTTGCTCTGTTTTTTGACGTGATCTCGTCTTTTCTTGGAATCGGCTTATAGATTCCAGATTCATCTTCCCATGTATGTGGAAGAGGATGCTTCGCCTCGTTCGTCCAACGCTTTAGCCAGTTTTCTGCGATTTGACCTGAAGGTGCCTGATCGTTCATCACACACCAAAGATAAGACCAAGCCCTCGGAACGACTCGCCAAATATCATAACCTCCACCACCTGTTGCTATCCAGCGGCCGCCGCAATATTTTTCAGCGACTTTCTTTGCAATCCTTGGAATTTCAGTATACGTTTTCATCGTTACAGACAAATGAGTCAAAGGATCATAATAATGAGCGTCAACACCATTTTGTGTAATGATGACATCAGGTTTAAAGAAATCGGCAACTTCCCACAAACTCTTTTCATAACATTCTATAAAGGACTCATCTTCTGTAAAGGCATCAACAGGAACATTGAAGGAAAAGCCATAGCCTTTTCCAGCACCTTTTTCATGGATAGAGCCTGTTCCAGGAAATAAATATCGTCCTGTTTCATGGATGGAAAGTGTACAAACATCTGGATCATCATAAAAAGCCCACTGCACACCATCACCATGATGGGCATCCGTATCGACATATAAAACACGTGCATTATATTTTCGTTTCATATATTCAATCGCGATTGAGCTGTCATTGTAGATACAGAATCCAGAAGCTTTTCCTCGAAAACCGTGATGCAGCCCTCCGCTGAGACTAAGAGCGTGCTTGGACTTCCCTTCCATCACATGATCTACTGCAGTAAGAGTGGCTCCTACAATCCAGCTGCTTGCTTCATGCATGTTTGGGAAAATAGGTGTATCTTCTGTACCAAGTCCATAGTTTAGAGCGATCTCTCGGTTGAGCTGTCCTTTTCCAGACTGCTTTACGGCTTCTACATACCCTGAATCATGAATCATCATGATCTCTTCATCTGTAGCTTGTCTTGGCTTAATAATCTGATCTTCATCCAAACACCCTGAATCTCTTAACAATTCATAAGCTAGCTGTACTCTGAGCTGATTGAAAGGATGCGTCTCACTGAACTTATATCCTAGAAGTTCTGGTGAATAAACAAAAACAGAATCATTTTTCATCGCGTTCACCCGGAACAGGTGGCCACTTCACTTCATAGCCGTTTTCTACCAAGTGTTCAATGACCGGAAGCGGGTTCATCGTTCCAACACGAAAAACGATAATCTTTTCTCGCTCATTTTGAGAAGGATAGACAAGAACAGAGCTGATGTTCAAGTGAAAATCTTTCAATACACTAGCAACCTTAGCCAGTTCACCAGCTTCGTTCGGAACGGCCACCTCTAAATGAGACCCAGGTTGATGAGTACCTGTTAATAAGATAAAAGCATGCAGCATCTCTCGTTCGGTTACTAGACCGACTAACTTCGTTTCTTCAAGTACTGGAATACAGCTTACACTATGTTCATAAAAAATCGTGGAAAGTTCCTCTGCGATGTCGAAAGGATGAGCTGAAAAGATGGATTGTTTCATTATGCTTGAAACGGGCTTCTCAAAATCTTCTGGATGCTCATTCTGATGAAAGATAGATGGACTCGCATCCTTTACTTCACGATCTGTTACCAGCCCTAGTAAGTCTCCATTTTTATCGATCACAGGCAAGTTTCGAACGTCTTTATCTATCATTAGTTGAATAGCTGTACCGATCGTTTCATTCTCATGAATCGTTACAACATTTTTTTGCATCATATTTTGAACGATCATATCGTAACACTCCCATTTGATTTTCTCTCTCGTCTATCGATTAGATTAGTACATAAAACGATTTTTAAAACGTAGTCGGTCAAACTGTTGAATCGTGTCTAAGTCGATCCTTTTTCCGATACGGACCATCAAGCAGTTGGCCGGATGTGAACTGATTTCAGGGTCATCTGTTGCCATATACTCCAGGTCACCTGCGTTCATCATCTTTTCCATGACTTTTCGATAATCCCAAACGGATAGTTTCGTTCCTTTTAAGTCCCAGTGCCAATAATATTCTGTCGTGATAATAATATAATCTTCCATGGCATCATCCATCATGGAAACTTTTAATAACGTTTTTCCGACTTTAAAGTTGCGATAATCAGGTATGACCTCGATCGCACCTAATTCAAGTAAATTTTCCATTTTTCCTTCAGACCATCGCTCTAACGGATCTGGATAGACGTATGTAACATAACCGACAACAGTATCCTTATTTCTTGCGATTATGATTCTTCCTTCAGGTAGTCTAGCGATTTCAGTTACTGCTTTTTTTTGCTCTTTGGCGGGCCTGAATGCTTTTAAATCTTCATGGAAGGAAAGACCATCTAACGTTTCAGCTGATACAGGTCCTTCGACCGTAATGGTTCCGTGACTCGTCTTTAGTGCTACACAGTTGTATGTTTTTGTATGTTTCATTTTTACACCACCTAGGTTGGTTTCCAACTTCTATTATACATTATAAAATCATGTTGTAAGGGTTTACATAGCGGTTTTTATAGATAGTTCTAATAAGTTAAAAAATTTAGATAATATGATATAATTAGAGAGATATTCAAAAGGGAAGGGAGATTTGGCAATGAAACTGGAAGCGCTTCCGATAATAAAAGGTGATTTTAATCTACAAGATTATGAGGCTACATACGGAGCATTTGATTGGAAAGACATTGAAAAAGAATTCTCCTGGCACAAAACAGGACGAGTTAATATGGCATATGAGGCTATAGACCGTCATGCAGCATCCCATCGTAAAAATAAAGTAGCGCTGTACTTCTCGGATCAAAATAGAGATGAGAAGTACACGTTTAAAGACATGAAAGAGATGTCTAACAAAGCGGGTAACATGTTACGTCAAATAGGTGTTGAAAAAGGAGATCGTGTCTTTATCTTCATGCCGCGTTCACCTGAACTTTACTTTACGTTCCTTGGCGCGATCAAGCTTGGAGCGATCGTTGGCCCATTGTTTGAAGCATTCATGGAAGGGGCAGTTAGAGACAGACTTGAAGATAGTGAGGCAAAAGTGCTTGTTACCACGCCAGCGCTTTTAGAGCGTGTCCCGGTTGATCAACTACCGAAATTGAAGCATGTTATTTTGGTAGGAGAAGATGTTAAAGAAAAGGGGCCATATGTAAACTATTTTGACCGAATGAAAAAAGCATCAAAGGATCTAGTTATTGAATGGGTGGATCGCGAAGATGGATTAATTCTTCATTATACGTCTGGATCGACTGGCAAACCAAAAGGTGTACTTCATGTTCATAACGCGATGCTTCAACATTTCCAAACTGCAAAATGGGTTCTTGATCTAAAAGAAGACGATGTGTACTGGTGCACGGCTGATCCTGGCTGGGTGACAGGAACTTCTTATGGAATATTCGGTCCATGGTTGAACGGCGCGTCAAGTGTCATTCGTGGTGGACGTTTCTCACCAGAAGACTGGTATGGAACGATTGAGAATTATGGAGTAACGGTCTGGTACAGTGCTCCAACTGCTTTTCGTATGTTGATGGGCGCTGGTGATGAAGTGGTAAAGAAATTCGATATGTCCTCACTTCGACATATTTTAAGTGTAGGTGAACCTCTTAACCCTGAGGTCGTTAGATGGGGCATGAAGGTGTTTAACTTACGCATACATGATAACTGGTGGATGACAGAAACAGGTGGTCAGCTGATCAGCAACTACCCAGCGATGGAAATTAAGCCTGGTTCTATGGGTAAACCGTTCCCAGGGGTAGAAGCAGCGATCATTGACGACCAAGATAACATATTACCTCCATATCGAATGGGCAATCTTGCTATCAAAAAAGGATGGCCATCCATGATGCGTGCAATCTGGAACAATCCTGAAAAATACGACTCATATTTTACGCCAGCTGGCTGGTATGTTTCCGGAGATTCCGCGTATATGGACGAAGATGGATACTTCTGGTTCCAAGGTAGAATTGATGATGTTATCATGACTTCTGGGGAGCGAGTAGGGCCGTTTGAAGTAGAAAGCAAGCTAGTAGAACACCCAGCTGTTGCAGAAGCTGGTGTTATCGGAAAGCCAGATCCTGTTCGAGGAGAGATCATTAAAGCGTTCATCGCTCTCCGTTCTGGTTATGAAGCAAGTGATGAACTGATTGAAGAAATACGTAGTTTTGTAAAAGCTGGTCTTGCTGCACATGCTGCGCCGCGTGAGATCGAATTCCGTGATAAGCTGCCGAAGACAAGAAGCGGTAAAATTATGCGTCGCGTTCTTAAAGCTTGGGAGCTTGATCTTCCAACAGGTGATCTCTCTACGATGGAAGATTAATTCTAACGATGAAAAAACCCTCGAATTCAATTCGAGGGTTTTTTCTTATGGTTTTGTGTTGTTGCTGGAGGCGGATCACCTGTGCCAGGATCTGCAGGTTCAGTTGGTGGCGGTGGATCTTGTGGCTCATCAGGCTTACCACCAGCTCCATCTGTTGGTGGAGCTGGTGGTTCAGCTGGTGGTTTCTTTTCACCAACTTGAACTTTTGTTTGTGCAGGTGATTCTTTACCTGCTATATCCACTGCTGTAACATAAACGACGCCAGGAGGTACTTTGGCAGAAGTTTTATCAGCGGTTACAGAGCCGATTTTCATAAATGATGTACCATCTGATGAGTGATAGATGCGATAACCGATTACATCATTCTCTCCGTGTGATGCCCAAGATAGCACGCCATCTGACATTTTCGCACCTGCAACAGCGGAAGGAACTTTGCCGTTCTCTTTTAACTCTTTTTCAGGAACAATGTTGTTCAATAAATTCGTTGTATTTGTTAATTTGTTTAGTGCTTCTAAACCAAGCTCGCGAAGGAACTCTTCCTTGATCAGAACACCATCTTTTGTGAACTCTTGTGGTGTTGAAGGAAGTGCTTTATACTTCGCATCGCCTACAAGCACATAACGACCTTTAGTGAGTGTGTCGTCTACTTCATTAGGTGTGAACTTCGCATTAAAGAGATCAGTCGTAACGAGTCCAGCACTTCTACAAAGATCAGAAGGCAGTTTACCCGATATTCCACAAATCTCACGACGCACGATTCCTGAAGGCATCGCGAATTGCTTGTCAGGATCCATTAATTGTGGTGAATGCTTATAAGCTGCGTTTGCAAGTAGGGACCAAATTCGTTGATTTCTTTTCCCAGTACCGCCGTTCCCTTTAGCTAGTGAATCAGGCGTATCATATCCTATCCATACTCCAAGGGAAACGTTAGGATTTGTTCCTACAAACCAAGAATCAATATCATCGTTCGTCGTACCTGATTTCCCTGCCCAATCGGTGCTAAAGGAAAGATAACGGTTAATATTATTTCCTGTACCACCATTTACAACGTCACGCATCATATCTAGCAATAAGTAAGATGTTTGAGGTGAGTAAACTTGAACGGGATTTGCTTTATGCTGATATATTAATTCACCATTATTTGATTCTATTTTTTCAATCATGTATGCATCTACGAAATTACCACCGTTTGCAAACGTCGCAAATGCATTTGTGTTCTCTTCAACAGTAACACCATTGGTCATTCCTCCGATAGCAAGTACAGGTACTCCTCTATCATTTGGGCTTAGAGAGGAAAAACCCATCTTTTCCAGTCGGTTAAGAGCTTCATCTGTATTTACTCTCAAATAACTTCTAATTGCAGGTGTGTTTCTTGACCATTTTAAAGAGTGTCTAACCGAAACAAGTCCATCGTATTTACCATCCCAGTTACCAATTGAGTGAGATCCAGATTGGATAGGTGTATCAGGAACGATTGACCCTGGCTGCACCTTACCTGTTTCAAGAGCTAGAGAATAGGCTAGCAATGGCTTCATTGTGGAACCGTTCTGTCGCTTCATATACGTAGCATGATTTGTTTGCTCACGATTAAAGTCACGGCCGGCAACGAAACTAATAATCTTACCAGTCTTGTTGTCTATTAAAGATGCTCCTACTTCTTCGGGTTCTGGTTTATCTAATTTTTTACCTCTAACATATTCATTAGCTGGACCAAAAAGATTATCATTTGCTACTACTGCTTGCATCTCGTCGTATATTTTTTGATTTATCGTCGTATGAATCTTAATCCCTTTTTGACGAACTTGAATTCTAGCATTGTCTTTGTATTCCTTTAGTTCTTCAGGTGCTAGTTTATCAAATTTCTTACCGTCTTTTTCAGCTTGAATTTTTGCCAAAATTTCAACTGTACGGTTTTGAACTTCAACCGTTAATGCAGGATATTTCTCATAAGAAGATTGCTGCTTAGTCGTAAGATTCTTTTTAACGTCGTATTTTATCGCTTCATCATATTCTGCTTGCGTAATAGAGCCTTCAGATAGCATTCTATTTAGGACTGTTTGCATTCGTTTAACTCCAGCAGAGATGTCTTCTTTAGGAACACCCCCATTACTAAAAGGGGTATATACGAATGGGTTCTTTGGGAGTCCAGCTAAATAAGCTGATTGAGCTAGATTTAGCTTAGAAGCTGGTACCCCGAAAATTCCCTCTGCAGCAGCTTGAATACCTGCTACATTTCGCCCTGAAGAATTTCTTCCGTACGGTACTATGTTTAAGTAAGCTTCTAAAATCTGATCTTTTTTAAGTACTTTCTCAAGTCTCATGGCTAATAAGATTTCTTTTGCTTTTCGATCAAAAGAAACTTCATTTGTTAGAATTTGATTTTTAATTAGTTGTTGAGTTAAGGTACTTCCGCCAGTAACAATAGGTGCACCAGAAAACTCTTCATACATGGCACGGAAGATTGCTTTAGGAACAACACCTTCATGTTCATAAAAGTATTGATCTTCTGTAGATATGACAGCTTTTATGACAAAAGGAGAAACTTCCTTTAAACTAACCTCTTGTCTATCTAAATCTGATTGAAGTTTACCCATGTATTGATCGTTGTCAAAGTATACGGTACTCGTTTCTTCATAATTATAAATATCTTCTTTCATAGAAGTGTGAGCTCGCACGGGTTCGTCTTTTACAAGAGAAGCGAAGAAACCAGCTCCTACACCTGCTGCGAAAACACCACCGAGGATAAGTAATACAGTTACAATCAAGAACATGTTCCATGTGACATTATATGTAATTCGTGCTGTTCGAATAATTCCTTTTTCTTTCAAAAAGTGGACAAATTTCTCCCATTTTTGCTTCAATTCATCAAAACGAGACATCATTTGGTAATCCCTCCCCCTCGTGTATTATAACATAAGGTCGATTTATGATAGAACACCGTTTTTGAAGATGAAGATTGACATGAAATTCAACTATGTGGTAAAAATAAATGAAGATTATTATATGTTGAAAGCGAAGATAGGAATGAGTAGCAGGTGTCTCCCTGTTTCAGAAAGCTGGTGGTTGATGCGAACCAGTATAAAGGCATGCTGTGAATTACCTCCTGGAGCTGTCTCTGTGAATGTTTAGTAGCAGAGAACGGATAAAACCGTTACGAAATGAAGTGAAAAGCCTTTTCTTTGGCTTTTAATTAGGGTGGTACCGCGAGATTGTCATCACGTCCCTTTCCAACAGGAGAGGGACTTTTTTTATTGTCATTAAACATCATCATTAAACAACGGAAGGAAAGATAGGCATGAATATTCTACAAGATCTAGAATTTAGAGGTCTTCTTAATCAAGTAACTGATCAAGAGGGATTGCAAAAAGAACTTGAAAAAGGAATCGTAAAGCTTTATTGCGGATTTGATCCGACTGCAGACAGTCTTCATATTGGAAACCTGTTACCGATTCTTACACTCAAACGTTTCCAAGAAGCTGGACACCAGCCGTTTGCGCTAGTTGGCGGTGGAACAGGTTTAATTGGGGATCCAAGTGGTAGACAGACAGAAAGAACATTAAATGAAGCCGAGATTGTTGTTCAATGGACTGACAAGATTAAAAATCAGCTTTCAAGGCTACTTGATTTTGAAAGAGAAACCAATCCAGCGAGAACAGTGAATAACTATGAATGGTTAAGTCAACTTACGATGATTGAGTTTCTTCGTGACGTTGGAAAGAATTTCTCAGTTAACTACATGCTTGCCAAAGATTCAGTTGACTCTCGTTTAGAAGCGGGGATCTCTTTTACCGAGTTCTCGTACATGATTTTACAGTCGTATGATTTTCTTAATCTTTTCCAAAAAGAAAACGTAAAACTTCAAATAGGTGGAAGTGACCAATGGGGGAATATTACAGCTGGTATGGAATTGATTCGTCGTTCTGGCGAAGAAGAAAAGGCTTTTGGACTAACGATTCCGTTAATCACAAAAGCGGATGGAACGAAGTTTGGTAAAACAGCATCTGGAACGATCTGGTTAGATGCAGAAAAAACAACTCCATACGAGTTCTATCAGTTCTGGGTAAACGCAGCCGATGCGGATGTGATAAACTGGCTAAAATACTTCACATTCTTATCTAAAGAAGAAATTGAAGTACTTGAAAAATCATTAACTGAAGCACCAGAAAAGCGTGAAGCGCAAAAAGCGTTAGGTCGTGAAGTTACAACATTAGTTCATGGTGAGGTAGCTTACAAACAAGCAGTAAAGATTACGGAAGCACTTTTCAGTGGAAATCTTTCTGACTTAACAGCTGCTGAGATCGAACAAGGATTTAAGGATGTTCCTTCTTTCATGGCTTCAAATACAGAAGACGTAAACATTGTAGATCTTCTTGTTGATGCAAAGATTTCACCTTCTAAAAGACAAGCGAGAGAAGATGTAACGAATGGTGCTGTATCGATCAATGGCGAAAAGGTTCAAGATACAGCTTATATGATTGGTGAGAATGACCGCATAGAAAACAAGTTTGTCATTATTCGTCGCGGTAAGAAAAAGTACACGTTGATCAGATACTAAAAAGAGTAGGAATCCTTTGGTGAGGGGTTCCTCTTTAAACTTTATTAAGGGATGTGTTTGTTTTGAAGAAAATTCAATTGGCAGAAGACCTCCAATTTTCACAGATCGTTCACGGTCATTGGCGTTTAGCAGAATGGGATCTCTCTCCTGAAGAGCTTGTTACACTTATGGAAAGATGTATAGAAGCAGGAATTACAACGTTTGATCATGCTGATATTTATGGGAACTACATGTGTGAGGAACTCTTTGGACAAGCCCTAGCTCTTAAACCTTCTTTAAGAAAAGACATTCAGATCGTAACTAAGTGTGGCATTAAACTCATATCTGAAAATCGTCCTCAACATACGATAAAATCCTATGATACGAGTAAAGAACATATCATCTCTTCTGTAGAAAATTCATTGCAAAAAATGAATACAGACTATGTAGATGTATTGTTGATTCATCGCCCAGATCCGTTTATGGACCCATCTGAAACAGCAGAGGCGTTTCACATTTTAAGAAAAGAAGGGAAAGTGAGACATTTCGGTGTTTCTAACTTTACTCCTAAACAAATGGAAATGCTGCAGAGTGAGTATGATGGACCACTTGTAACGAATCAGATCGAGTTGTCCGTTCTTCATGAACAGCCATTCTTTGATGGTACGATCAATCACCTTCAAAAAGAGAAAGTTAGACCGATGGCTTGGTCACCTCTTGCTGGAGGAAGATTATTTAAAGGAAACGATGAAAAATCAGTACGAGTGAAAAAGGCTTTAGAAAAAGTTGCTCGTGAAACAGAAGCCTCTTCCATAGATGAGGTAGCTTATGCGTGGCTGTTGAAGCATCCATCACAGATTATGCCGATTGTTGGTAGCGGAAAAATGAATCGTATTGAAGCTGCGATAAATGCAGTGAACTTACCGCTAACACGCGAGCAGTGGTTCTATATTTTACAAGAAAGTATGGGTAAAGAAGTAGATTGATTTATACTTTAAACATACAATATTAATCCAAAATCCACACAGATGCTGTGTGGATTTTTTTATTATATTTATAGAACATTTTATTAGTAATTAGTTCCTTAGTAGTATAATATTAGAAATAAATATTAAAAGATGGGGATGCAACAATGTTAACATTAAGCAATAACCGCTCTACGAAGAGTACACAAGTTCTGAATGAAAGCGCTGTACTAGCAGCAATCGATCGATCTGTAGCTATGATTGAATTTGACCCACATGGAAAAGTACTATGGGCAAATGAAAATTTTGCAACTACGATGGAATACAATGTTGATGAGATGCCGTTATTGATACATAAAGAATTTTGTACAGAAGAGTTCTTGCGAAGCGGTGAATATGATCGTTTTTGGAGAAGTCTTAGAGAAGGTAAAACATTTCAAGAAAAGATACAACGTGTAACCAAATCAAATCGTTTAATCTGGCTGGAAGCTACATATACCCCTGTTTTGGACGAGAATCAAAAAGTGACAGCTGTAGTTAAGATCGCAACAGATATTACGAAAAGAGAAAATAATACGATCACGGTGGCATCTGATCTTCAACAAATGTCCCTAGAGTTGCTTACACGCGCGGAAGAAGGAATAAATAAAAGTAATGAGATCTCTATATCAACTGAAAAATTAGTATCTGAATCCAAACAAAATTTATTGATTTTAGATTCTCTGAAAAAACAAGCTACTTCCATTGAAGATATTGTTAAGACGATTCGAGAAATTGCGGCACAAACAAATTTGTTAGCTTTAAACGCAGCGATAGAAGCTGCTCGGGCTGGTGATCACGGAAGAGGATTTAATGTTGTAGCGGTCGAAGTGAGAAAACTTGCTAATCGTGTGCAAGACTCCATTCAAGAAGTAAATGCACATATTTCAGGAATTACAGGCGAGATCAACAAGATCAATGATGTGACTCACCGATCTCAAGAAGGTATAACGAATAACAAGCAATTGATTGAACAAGCGATGCAAGAGTTTTTAGGTATTGAAACTGCTGCGCGACAATTAGAGTCACAGGCAAGTAAGTTTAAGGAACTTTTATAAAATGATAAGATAGTCTGATTTCACTCCTATCAACTATCAAAGCAGATAGGTAATTGAATGCTATCTTGTGTGAGAATAACGCTAAAATAAGAAAAACCCCTAATTCCTTTAAAAAGGATAGGGGTTTCTTTACTCTTATTAACGAGAGTAGAATTCAACGATAAGTTGTTCTGTGATCTCAGCTGGAAGTTCAGAACGCTCTGGTAAGCGAGTGAAAGTACCTTCCAATTTGTTCTCATCAAATGTTAAGAAATCAGGTACGAAGTTGTTTACTTCGATCGCTTCTTTAATAGCAGAAGAGTTGCGAGATTTTTCACGAACACCGATTACATCGCCAGCAGATAGACGGTAAGAAGCGATATCAACACGCTTGCCGTTTACTGTGATGTGACCGTGGTTTACTAATTGACGAGCTGCACGACGCGTACGAGCAAGACCAAGACGGTATACTACGTTGTCAAGACGAGATTCTAAAAGAATCATGAAGTTTTCACCGTGGATACCAGTCATTTTACCAGCATCATCAAAAATGCGGCGGAATTGACGCTCGTTTACACCGTACATGTAACGAAGCTTTTGCTTCTCTTGTAATTGTAAACCGTATTCAGAGATTTTTTTACGTTGAGTTGGACCATGTTGTCCTGGTGCGTATGGACGCTTAGAAAGTTCTTTCCCAGTTCCGCTTAGAGAAATTCCAAGACGACGAGAAACTTTCCATGTTGAACCTGTATATCGAGCCATTATAGACTCCTCCTTCACATGTTTGTTTGTGTTAAAACAACAACAGTGACTATGACCTTTTCATAAGCATATTTTGTATAAAAAACATCTTCACTTCAGCAGCCTATGAAGCTACGTGATGTTCCCGAATTAATAAAAACCCAAGTACAAAATAAAAACTGATGATGGACACAGTGCCGCTTATTTTACACAAAGAATAGTATAAGCTTTTTGGTTATACCGTGTCAACTATATCTACAAATACATAAAACATTTTCAGGGACAAATTGTAAAAACATTAAAATTCATATATGATATGTTTAAGAAAGCGCTTACATTTATATTGCCTTTAAAGGAGAAGTAAAAATGGATACGAAACGCTTTGAAACAGATGTGATTCATAAAGGGTATAACGCAGAACAACATAATGGGAGTTTAGCTCCTCCTATATTTCAAACCTCAACTTTTGTTTTTGATAGCGCAGAAACGGGTGCTGCACGATTTGCTGGCGAGCAGGATGGTTATATCTATTCAAGACTCAGCAATCCTACCGTTGCGATGTTGGAAGAGCGGATTGCAGCGATGGAAAGAGGGGAGAAAGGACTAGCGTTTGGATCTGGCATGGCAGCAGTGTCAGCTATTCTGCTCGGCTTAACGAAAACAGGTGATCATATTCTTTGTTCAGAAGGAGTATATGGTTGTACATTTGGCCTTCTACAGCTTATGGAAGAAAAGTATCATATTACACACAATTTTCATCCTATGAACGATGAGAAGTCGATACGTTCAGCGATTAACGATCATACTACTGTCATCTATATTGAATCTCCGATAAATCCGACGATGAAACTTGTTGATCTAAGTATGGTGGCAAGAATTGCAAAAGAATATAACATTCCCGTTGTAGTTGATAATACATTTTCATCGCCATATCTTCAGCGTCCACTTGAATTAGGTTGCGATATTGTTTTGCACAGTGCGACGAAATATTTGTGTGGTCATGGGGATGTCATCGGAGGTCTAGCGGTAGGTAAGCAAGACATGATGAATAATCTTGCAATGACCACCCAAAAGGATATAGGTGGAGTAATGTCTCCATTTGATGCCTGGCTGCTTTTAAGAGGAATCAAAACTCTCCCTGTTCGAATGGACCGTCATTGTGAGAATGCGAAAAAACTTGCAGACTTGTTAAAGAAACACCCTGCAGTAAAACGAGTTGTGTATCCAGGTGATCCTGATTTCCCACAATATGAGCTTGCGAACAGACAAATGTCTAACGCTGGTGGTCTGATCAGCTTTGAAATAAGAGGAGATAAAGCGGTCGCTCAAAAGTTTATGAATACATTAAAACTGATTAAGATCGCGGTTAGTCTTGGTGATGCCGAAACACTTATCCAGCATCCTGCTACGATGACGCACGCTGTCGTACCTCGAGAGAATCGTATTCAGATGGGGATCAGCGATCAGCTTCTACGCTTATCGGTTGGCTTAGAAGCATGGGAAGATATCTGGGATGATATCGAACAAAGCTTAGATTCTTTATAAAAAAAGCCCTGCGCTCATATTGGCGCGGGGCTTCGTTAATAGGTAAGAGAAATTAGATATATCGAAGTAAAACCTCACAAAACTTTTCTAAGTTCTCTTTGTCGATCTCATCAAATCGTTCTTTCTCTGGACTATCAATATCTAGAACACCTAACAGCTGTCCGTTTTTAACTAACGGAACAACGATCTCGGATTGAGAAGCTGCATCACAGGCGATATGTCCAGGAAACTCATGAACATCCTTTACTACTAATGTTTCTTGATTTTGAGCGGAAGTTCCACAAACTCCTCTTCCAAGCGGTATTCTTACGCAAGCTGGCAGCCCTTGAAAGGGTCCAAGAACTAATTGCTTCGTCTCTTCTTCAAGAGTATAAAAACCAACCCAGTTTACTCTGTCTAAGAATTGATTCAATAAAGCAGAGGCGTTTGCAAGGTTTGCAGTCGTATTTCTTTCACCTTCTAGTAAAGCAGAAAGTTGTTTCAACAGAAGAGAATACCCTTCATTTCTGTCTGTGCTATATTGCTGAACGGAAAACATCAAGATTCCTCCTAACTTGATAAATTGTTTATTCTATCCTATCAAATAATGTTGAACTATACACCCAAAAGCCCTTATTTGTCGAGCGATTATTAAAGGTTTATGTCTCTCGTCCAAGAATTTTATACAAGAGGGAAGGACGGTGGAAGAAAATGAAGGCAGATCCGATGGAAACGAAACTTAAAATAGCGGAAGCAGCGATTGCTCTTTTTACAAGCCAAGGTTTCAAAGGAACGACTGTTAGGCAAATAGCTAAAAAAGCAGGAGTCAACCTAGCATTAATTTCGTATCATTTTGGAGGTAAAAAAGGGCTTCTCGAAGAATTGATCACTTCATTTTTTGAAGGCTATATTAGAAGGATTGAAATCATATATCATACTTCGAGTTCCCCAACGGTTAAAGGAAGTTTTATTGAAGTGGTAGAAGCTTTGCTGATCTATCAACAAAGAAACCTTCCTCTAGCACGATTTGTTTATCGCGAAATGACGCTTGATTCAACATTAGTTCGTGAACTCATGTCAACTTACTTAATTAAGGAAAAGTACTTTTTGCAAACTCTGTTCGAAAAAGGGATGAAGAAAAAGGAATTCAGAAGGCAGCCTGTGGACTTTTTAAGCATTCAGTTCAAGGATATGATGATGCTTCCGTTCTTGCATCCATTATATTTAGCTGAGGTGTATCAGATAAATGCTGAAACAGAGACGTTCATTCAACCTTATAAAAAATGGATGATGAACTGGTTTGATAAATGTGTTTGTCTTCCTGAAAGAAAAAACCCCCTACTTTCTGCTGTTCAAAAGCCTTTATTTGGCTCTATTCAAGAGAAATGGGGAAGTTAAAGTTGCTGTTGTTTCTAATTGATCCAATCCTTGACCGAGTCCCTTAGCACTGTGGGCATCAGACCCATAGACGAGAGGGATCTTTCTTTTTTGTGCCTCTTTTACGATCCAATTAGAAGGATAAGGCTCCAAACAATAAGGCTTAACTGCGCCTGCTCCGTTATAATCGAGATACATATTACGTTCAGTCAAGATTGTTAAAATTTCTTCTACTTCCTTTTCATAACTAAAATCTGGAGGGAAAAGTGTCTGAAACTTCTTCGCTAATGTGATATGACCTATCCTTTTTGGCTGGTGCACTCCAAATGAATGACTAATTGATTTTTTAACAGTTTGAAAGTAGAGGGAGTAGACAGCAGAAAGACTACCTGACTGTTCAATCAATTCTCTAAAAACGTTCTCATCGTAATCCATGCAGAAGTGCTTATTTTTGACCTTAAGAAAATGAACAGAGAGAATGGCATCATCGAGCTCTGGCCAAACTTCTTTAAGAAACGTGTTTGTCTCCTCTTCATATCCATCGATAAAATCTATTTCTAAACCAGTAAATATCTCAATTTTACTTTTGTAATACCTCTTAACTTCCCTCAACGTGTCAAAGTATCTTCCTAGTTGTTCATATGTCATGCTACTATCTTTCGTTGGAGCAGGATCGTTAAATGAAAGAGGCAGCGGTGCATGCTCTGCAAAGGTAATACCCTTCACGCCTAAAGAGATAGCTCTTTCGATATACATTTCAAATGTGTCTGTAGACCCATGCGGGCAAAAAGGCGTGTGGACATGTCCATCATAGTACATCTTTCTTACTCCTCCTTTCGACAAAATCTTCATTAAATTGGAAAAAAATTATCAGATTATGCAATTTTTTTGCGTCAAATGTTTGTTTACATGTTATCATAAAAGCATTAAACTGCAATTTTATAGAAATAAAAATTAAATATAATCATTAAAGTGATATAAACAAACGAATACATAATATAGGCAATATAGAATTTGAACAGATAGAAAGGGTGCCTCTGATGATATACATAGTCATTGCCATCGTTACATTCCTAGCATTGATCCTGTACGGTGCCATGTCACGCCGAAGAGTGTATAAAGAAATAGATCGACTTGAAGCATGGAAGATGCAAATTATGAATCGCCCATTAACAGAAGAAATTTCAAAAGTTAAGGGTATGGCGATGATTGGTGAAACGGAAGAAAAATTTGAAATGTGGCGTCAAGAATGGGATGAGATGGTAACGACTCAACTTCCTAATTTAGAAGAAGATTTATTTGATGCTGAGGAGTATACAGATAAGTATCGTTTTAAAAAAGCTAAATCTATTTTAGCTGGTGTAACTCAATCACTTGAAAAAGTTGATATGAGAATTAAAGAGATTACTTCTGAGATCAATGAATTAGTTACGAGTGAGGAACTGAATCGAGAAGAAATCGTTGAAGCGAAAGAAAAACTTCAAGAAACAAAGAAGTACTATTTAACACATATCCGTGCTCTTGGACAGACAGCACCTATTTTTGACAAAGAGCTGGACGAGATCAAAGCGTTGATTGAAACCTTTGAATCATTAACTGTACAAGGAAGCCATCTAGAGGCTAGACAAAGACTTGTAGAAAGTTTAAATCGTATTTCAGATTGTAAAACAAAGATGCAGGGTGTTCCTGAACTTCTTGTGATCCTGCAGTCTGATATACCAAATTCACTGAAAGAACTAAGCGCAGGTTTTACTGAGATGGAACAGCAAGGCTACGTTCTACATCATATCGGTATCGAAAAAGAAATCAGTTCTTTGAAAGATCTTAACGAACAAGCACTGAACCGAGTGTTAGATCTGGAGCTTGAGAGTGCTCAAAAAGATATGGACGAAACGGTACAGAAAATGGATCAGCTCTATGAAATGCTTGAGAACGAAGTGCACTCTAAACAATTTGTAATCAGTGAAAGAGAAGTGTTTTTCACTTCTATTCAAGATCTACAAGATAGAATTGAGAATTTAAAGCAAGAGACTCAAATTGTTTCTTCAACTTATTTAATCGAACAAAATGAAGCAGAGATGCAAAAGAAAATTGAAAAACTGTTTCATAAGCTACAGAGCCGTTTCTTAATCATTGAAGATTCAATAGACGAAAAAAGAGAGTCTTATTCTGTTATCCGCGAAATGATGGAAGAGATGCAAAAACAGATGGAAGAGCTGCAACGTTCTCAAAAAGTATATGAAGAAATGCTTCATAACTTAAGAAAAGATGAGCTTGAAACGAAACAAAGCTTAAGAGAGCTAAGAAAGAAATTGCTCGAAGCAAGAAGAATGGTACAAAAGAGCAACCTTCCTGGACTACCGGAACACTACTTGATCACCATCGGGAAGGCAGAAGAATATATCATTGAAGTTTCTAAAAAGCTGGATGAGAAACCTCTTGAAATGTCAGATGTTTCTTATGTGCTAAACAAAGCTCACGAAGCAGTAAACGAAGGTTACGATGAAACTTCTAAGATGATTGAGAATGCTTTCTTAGCAGAGAAGCTCATACAGTACGGAAATAGATTCAGAAGTTCTTATCAATCTGTTTCCGTTCGATTGATTGAAGCAGAGATCGCTTTTCGAAATTATCAGTATGAAGATGCTCTTGAGATTGCAGCTTCTGCGATAGAAAGTGTTAGACCTGGAATCCTTAAAGAGATGGAAATCAATTTAAAGTCACATGTATAAAAACTGTTAGGATTCAATTCCTGCAGTTTTTTTGCTGTTTAAAAGAAATTTATTTTAGTGAGTTAACAAAACTAGGAAGTAAGTGGAGATGTGCACGATAGCTAAATTATGGTATGATAATGAAATGTGTGTTTTAGAACGGTTTGGAATGGATAATTGGAGGATTCAACAATGATTTATTTGGATAATAGTGCAACAACAAAGCCATATAAGGAAGTACTTGATACGTTCGTTACGGTGTCAGAAAAGTATTTTGCCAATCCATCTTCCCTTCATTCAAAAGGAGGCGAAGCTGAGAAATTGCTTGGTCAGGCCAGAAAGTCAATTGCTCAGTTACTGGAGGTTGCGTCAACAGAAGTCGTTTTTACCTCTGGTGGTACAGAAGGCAACAATATTGCGATCAAAGGGATTGCTTTTCAACATCAAAATCGAGGTAAACACCTTATAACATCTTCTGTTGAGCATGCATCGAGTCATGAATCCTTTCAATATCTTGAATCACAAGGTTTCGAAGTAACGTATCTTCCAGTAGATCACAACGGTTTGATTTCATTAGAAGAACTGGAGCGTTCGATCCGGCCAGATACGATTCTTGTTTCACTTATTCATGTAAATAACGAAACGGGAACCATTCAACCTATTCAAGAGATAGGTAAGATCTTGAAAGAGCATCCGAAGATTTTTTTCCATGTCGACAATGTTCAAGGTGTCGGTAAGGTTGACCTGCCACTAAAAGAGTGGGGGATTGATCTATGCACGATATCTGCACATAAAATTCACGGTTTAAAAGGAAATGGAATTCTGTTCCTGAAGAACGGTGTGAGTGTCTCTTCTTTATTCACTGGTGGGGAACAAGAATTAAAGAAAAGAGCCGGAACTGAAAATGTTGCAGGTATTGTAGCTATGGCAAAAGCGTTAAGGTTAATTCTTCAAGAGATGCAGGAAAAGAAAGAAAATTTATTTGAGATTAAACAGTTCTTAATTGAAGAGTTAAATTGCATAGATGGAATAGACATCAATACTTCTATGAAGTACTCAGCTCCTCACATTATTAATTTTTCAGTGAAGGGTATCAAACCAGAAGTGTTAATCCATTCCCTTGATAAAAGAGATGTGTATGTATCTACTCGATCTGCATGTTCGTCAAAACAAGGTGGAGCTAGCCGTATCTTACTAGAGATGGGGTTAGGAGAAAATCGTGCTTCAACGGCCATTCGTTTGAGTACCTCTTATGGAAACACATTGAAAGAAGCAGAACTGGCATTAGAGATATTAAAAGAAGAACTAATAAATATTAAGAAGGTAATGAGGTAATGAAGATGATTTATGATCATTTAGTCGTACGTTATGGTGAGTTATCACTAAAAGGAAAAAACAGAAGACATTTCGAATCACAGCTTTTTGAAACAGTAAAAAGAAAAATGCGACCATATCAGGGTTTAAATATGGCAAAACATTTTGACCGAATTGTGATTGAGTTAAACGGACAATCTTATGAGCCGATCGTCAAAACACTACAGGATATATTCGGAATCCATTCTATCAGTTTAGCTGTAAGATCTGAAAATGACTTAGAAGCGATCCAGAAAGCAGCGTTAATCGCTCTTAATGAAGCGATGGAAGGAAAGAAGACGTTTAAAGTTACTGGTAAACGCTCTTTAAAGTCTTTCCCTGTTAATTCGATGCAGCTTAACCAAGAAGTTGGGGGATACCTTCTAAGAAACACGGAAGGGTTAACTGTCGATGTTCATAAACCAGATGTAAATGTAAAAGTGGAAGTAAAAGATACAGGAACTTACATTAGCTCAAAATCTTTTGAAGGAGCTGGCGGTCTGCCGATTGGTGTGGGCGGTAAAGCGATGCTTATGCTTTCAGGTGGTATCGACAGTCCAGTAGCTGGATATTTAACAATGAAGCGTGGAGTTCGTATTGAAGGTGTTCATTTTCATAGTCCGCCATTTACAAGTGAACGAGCAAAACAAAAAGTAGTCGATCTGACGCAAGAGCTCACTCGCTATAGCGGAGGCAAGATCAAGCTTCATGTTGTACCTTTTACAAAAATTCAACAAACGATCAAGGATAAAATTCCATCTAGTTATAGCATGACGATCATGAGAAGGGTCATGCTAAGGATCACTGAACGATTAGCGGAAAACAACCATGCGATGGCTATTGCGAACGGAGAGAACCTTGGCCAAGTTGCAAGTCAGACGATGCATAGCATGTATGCGATTAATGAAGTAACAAACATGCCGATCCTTCGCCCCGTTATTACAATGGATAAGCTTGAGATCATGAATATATCGCAAAGAATTGGAACATATGATATTTCAATTCGTCCTTATGAAGATTGCTGTACAATTTTCTTGCCATCTGCACCAAAAACTAAGCCGAAACGTGAGAAAGCTATTCGGTTTGAGAAAAATATTGAAAATCTTGAAGAGTTGATCGAAGAAGCGGTTAATGACGTTGAGACGCTGATTCTTGAAGAAGGGAAATCAACGGACGAAACGTTTGATGATTTGCTCTAGAGGTCATTTTTATAGCTTAATTTGTTTGTCCATGTAAGTAGTTGTTTTCCGTTACAGATGCTCGCTTTCCGCGGGGCAGGCGGTGAGCCACATTCGTACGTTTCACGTATAAGTGTCTCACCTGACCGCTTGTCCCGCAGGAGTCTCGCATCTTCCACTTCAATCAACTTGTCAATGAAGAGAAAAGAAATGACCCAGGTGAAAAAGTCTGCACATTGTGTAGACTTTTTTCGGTTTCATTCAAGAGCTGTTGCTGTTACATTTTGATTGTCTCTTCTTGGCAAGTTGATTGGAGCGCAAGGTTGCCGACTCCTATGGGACGAGCGGTCAGGTGGAGACTCCTAATGGCGCAAAGCGGCAGGAGGCTCACCGTTCGCCCCATGGAAAGCGTGCAACCTGGAGTAGAAATCAACTACTTTCATAAGCATTCTTCCTAACTAATATTCTAAAATGGCAACACACACAACAATTTCCAAGAATTGAATCGGCCATTTAGACACATCTTATTAGTACAAAGGAGGTGAAACAACATGGCAAACCAAAACCAATTAGTAGTACCAGGTGCACAACAAGCTGTAGACCAAATGAAGTATGAAATCGCTTCTGAATTGGGTGTAAACCTAGGACCAGATTCAACTGCACGTGCTAACGGATCTGTAGGTGGAGAAATCACTAAGCGTCTAGTAGCTCAAGCTCTAGGTGGATACTCTAAATAAATAGTAAATGGCTAACGGAGCGGGTTGTCCCCGCTCCTTTTATTTTTGTCGTAGTATGACTAAATTTTAAAAATTTTCAAAAATATATTATAATGGAGAAAATCAACATGAAACAATCGAAAGGGTGAAGAAAATGAATTTGATTGCTCCAAACATTTATAATTTAACAGAAGAAATGGAAAAGTATGCTTTAAATCCAGAAAAAAAGGCGTTAATCTGGATGGATGAACAAGGCGTGATCGAGGAGATTACATATAAAAATTTATTAGACAGAGCCAATCAAATTGCGAATTCACTTGAAGAATTAGGGTTGGCTAAAGGTGATCGTGTTCTAATCATCATGCCTCGATTAATCGAAACGTATGCTGTGTATATCGCCTGTTTGAAAGCAGGAATTTCTGTAATTCCTTGTTCTGAAATGTTACGAGCAAAGGACCTAAGCTACCGCGTCCAACATAGTGAGGCGAAAGCAATTATTGCCGACTACAGATTTACAAAACAAGTTAATGAAATCAAAGATACGCTGCCTACTCTTACATACAAAATTAGTGCTAACGGGGAAACAGATAACTGGTTAAGCTTGCAAGCGATAACGAATAATGTAAGCGCTTCCTATAAAGCTCCTGAAACGGCAAAGGATGACATGGCTTTTTTATCTTACACATCTGGTACAACAGGTCAGCCAAAAGGTGTCGTTCATACACACGGATGGGCATATGCTCATATTCGTACTGCTGCTAAAAGCTGGTTAAACATTTCGGAAAGTGACAAAGTTTGGGCAACTGCGGGACCAGGTTGGCAAAAGTGGATCTGGAGCCCTTTCTTATCAACATTAGGCACAGGCTCTACCGGATTTGTTTATCAAGGTAAGTTTGATCCAACCAAATATTTAACACTATTGCAAGACCAACAGATCTCTGTATTATGCTGCACACCTACAGAGTACCGCTTAATGGCCAAAGTAGACAATTTAGATCAATACAAGTTACCGCATCTAAGAAGTGCTGTATCGGCAGGCGAACCGCTTAACCGTGAAGTGATCGATACATTTGAAAAATACTTCCACATCAAAGTGCGTGATGGGTATGGGCAGACAGAGAATACGTTATTAGTCGGTACGATGGAGGGAATGGAGATCAAGCCAGGTTCAATGGGGAAGCCAACTCCTGGAAACGATGTTGATGTTATTGATGAGAATGGACAACCAGTTTCAGCTGGAGAAGTTGGGGATATTGCCGTTCATAAAAACTGTCCTGCTTTGTTTAAAGAATATTACAAAGACCAAGATCGTACGATGATGGCATTCCGTGGTGACTATTATGTGACGGGTGATAAAGCGAAAAAAGATGCTGAAGGTTATTTTTGGTTTGAAGGCAGAGGTGACGATATCATTATCTCCTCAGGGTATACGATTGGTCCTTTTGAAGTAGAGGATGCGCTTGTTAAACACCCAGCTGTTAAAGAATGTGCGGTAGTAGCAAGTCCAGATGAAATACGTGGTCATATTGTCAAAGCGTTTGTTGTGTTACGAGATCAATCAGCGAAAAACGCGGCCTTAACAAAAGAACTTCAAGAACACGTAAAAGAACTTACAGCTCCATATAAATACCCAAGATCCATAGAATATGTTGAGGATCTTCCAAAGACAACTTCAGGAAAGATTAGACGTATCGAGCTACGTCAGTTAGAAGCATCGAAATCAAGATGATTTTTAAGGAGAAAGCAGATACCTTATCTGCTTTTTTGCTTGGTTTTTAAGTTATACTACTTTTAAAAGAAGATGGGTAAAGGTGGTCAAATAAATTGGGGACTCTCTTTTATAACGGAAAAATCTATACGATGGCAAACGAAGGTGAATATATTGAAGCTGTTTACGTGGAGAATGGTCATATCATTAAAACAGGAAAGGAAATACATTTATCAGATACGTTTAGTGAGCATATTACAAAAAGGATTGATCTAAATGGGAACGTCATGTATCCGGGATTTGTGGACAGTCATCTGCATCTGATCGGTCATGGTGAAAAATTGATAAAACTTGATCTCTCAGAATTGACTTCTGCTGAAGAGATGGAACATGCACTTCGAGAAAAAGCGGATACACTTCCATCGGATGAATGGTTGATCGGAGAAGGATGGAATGAAAACAATTTTATTGACCGTAAGATTTTTCATAGGCAAGAATTAGATGAGATTTCAGGAGGACGACCTGTTCTTTTATCAAGAGTGTGTCGGCATGCATTTCTAGCGAACACACAAGCGTTAGAATTGGCAGGTATAACTAAGGAGACGATCGATCCCCCAGGTGGGATTATCGTAAGAGATAAAGATGGAGAAGCGACAGGGCTCTTACATGATAGTGCCGCAGAACTTGTAAAGAAAGTTGTGCCAGAGGGTTCACAGAACTATTTGAATCAAGCCTTAAAAACCTCTATAAAGCATTTGCTTTCATTAGGATTAACTGGAGGTCATTCGGAAGACTTAAGCTATTACGGGTATGTAGAAAGACCGTTGAGTGCTTATCGATCTGTCATTGATGGAGAAGAGATTAAGTTTCGAGCTCATCTATTGGTTCATCATGAAGCTTTTGAAGACTTTAAGAATGTTAAAAAGGAGTATGAGCTGCCTTTTGTTGAATATGGAGCTTTAAAAATATTTGCAGATGGAGCTTTTGGAGGGCGAACCGCGTGGCTATCTCACCCATATAATGATGCGCCGGAAACTTCAGGAGTGTCTATACATGGAGATTACGAACTCGCAAAACTTGTTCAAAAGGCGAGGGATCATCATATGAATGTGGCTGTACATACGATTGGTGATATGGCATTGAAGCAAACGATTGAAGCGATAAAGCACAAACCAGCAAAGGAAGGTAGAGATCGTCTTATTCATGTTGGACTTGTAGACGATGAATTAATTGCTGACATGAAACAACTACCTGCCATATTAGATATACAACCAGGATTTGTAGCATCAGACTTTCCATGGTTGATTGAACGTCTTGGTACGGAACGAATTCCAAATGCTTTTCCTTTCAGAAGATTGCTTGATGAAGGATTAATTTGTGCGGGGGGCTCTGACGCTCCAATTGAACCGGTGAATCCGCTTCTTGGGATATTTGCTGCAGTAACCCGAAGAAAGCCAGGGGAGACTCATGAAGGTTACGTCCCAGAGCAAAAATTAACGATGTTTGAAGCGATATCTTTATATACAATCGGAAGTGCCTCTGCCATCATGCAAGAGCATGTTAAAGGTATGATTAAAGAAGGATACCTCGCTGATTTTACGGTTCTAGATCGAGATCTATTCTCTATTTCAGAAGATGAGATTTTAGAGTCAAAGGTTATGTTTACGATTGTGGACGGTGATATCGTCTATGAGAATACCGGTGAGAACGACAAATCATAAAATAGAGTAAGAAAAAACAGTCTGCTGTTAAATTAAATGCAGGCTGTTTTTTCTGGTTTTTATATTCTACAAAAAACTTCTTTTTACTTTATGCCAAAATGAGTTGTCTTTTAATTTTACGGTCTTAATCTTTTTATTCGTAAGTTCAAAATTCAAGGTTTCACAATGTTTAATACTCATTGCTTCATTATCCATACCGATGATTGGATAGTGGCTGTTATCATGCTTTATCTTTAATGTCATTTTCCGGTTATCACTGAGTATAAACGATGAACCTAGCGTACGATAATGATTGTTATTTAATGAAGCGAGTTCACTGATTTGGTAGCATGCGAGCATCGGGTCAACGACCGCACCATTAACTGACTTATTATATGCGGTACTACCTGTAGGTGTCGATATGATCATTCCATCCCCACGGAAGGTTTCAAAATATAGATCATCGATGAAGACATCAATCTCTAGAGTTCGAATAATAGAAGAACGAAGAGAACATTCGTTTAAGCAGAAAAACGACCCTTGTCCATCAATGGTTACAGATAGTGCAGGATATTTTCGCACTTCGACCTGTTCGTTTTTCATCGCATTTATCATACCTGCTTGATCATCAATATGAAAATCGCAATAAAATTCATTCTCAAGTGTGCTGACACCTACATAAAGACAATCATCTCTGAAACCAGTCTTACGGACTGCTTGTAAGAAGGTGCCATCACCACCGATGCTAGCTATGATGTTTGCTTCTTTATCATCTTCCACTACTTCAAATCCCTCTTTTATGGCTAATGATAGTAATGAGTTGATTTTTTCTAAAGTGCGTTCTTCTTTTTTGTAAAAAAAGAAAATTTTATTACGAACCGCCATAATTGCTTTCCTCCCTTAAATTTCTCTGCTTCACTATTTTGTTCTGAGTGATGAGATCAAATTCTTAATTCCATTGTAACAGACAGACATCATAAGGTTTAGATTGAATGACCTCTGCCCATAATGAAAAGATAACAGAAGGGGAGAGCATGTATGGTTTGGGTTACAATCATAATTGGTATCTTACTATTTTTATTAATCGTGATAAGTTTTTCTACGATCCACATCTCCATTTATTTCGTTCATCGAAATGATAATACTAACATTCAAATCAATTTTAAAATGTATCATTTTTTAAAATATAAATTGAATGTGCCATTAATAATGGTGGATGCTCAAGATCACTCCCTAAAGATAAGAGAAGAAAAACAAACGACACTTGGACAGAAAAAGGAAAAGAAGAAGATTACGTTCTCACAAATAAAAAATCAATATAAATCATTTAAACAGATGTTAAATCATATTAACCATTTTTATCAGATATTTGCAGCATTTTTGAAGAAGATGAGAGTGAAGAAAGTAGAATGGCACAGTGCAATCGGACTCGGAGAAGCATCTTCGTCTGCCATAGCAGCAGGTGTGTTATGGAGTTTCAAAGGGATAGGGATACAAGTGATGAATACGTTTTTTAAACTTGAAGAATCTCCGAATGTTTCTGTTGTACCTGTTTTTCAGGGAATGCATAGTGAAACGCGCTTTTCTTGTATGATTTCATTCAAAATCGGGCATGCTATTGTCGTTATGTTAAAAATCTTAAAATCCTGGCGAATAGTAAGACGTTCGACTAAGGTGAATTCTGAATATATGACTGGAGGCATGTAAAAAATGAGTGAACATCCAATCCAGGGTTTAATGAAAACCGCGATGGAAAACTTAAAAGAAATGATTGATGTAAATACGATTATTGGTGATCCTGTGGAGACACCAGATGGCAGTGTCATACTTACTGTATCAAAAGTTGGATTTGGATTTGCTGCAGGTGGAAGTGAATTCGGAGGACAGGAAGAATCCCGTAATTCATCTACACAGCAAGGTTCTTCTAGTCAATCAAAAGAGATGCCTTTTGGTGGAGGAAGTGGAGGCGGGGTTTCCATCACTCCGATTGCATTTTTAGTAGTAAGTAATACAGGGATCAAGACGATTCACTTAGATAATAGTACGCACCTTTACGAAAGAATCTTAGATCTAGCACCTGGTGTGATTGACAAGCTGCAGCATCTTATGAGCAAGAACAAGAACAATCATGGGCCATCAAGTACACAAACACATGAGTTTTAAAAAAGCTAACATCTCGTTAGCTTTTTTTTCTGGCTTGCTTTAAGATGAAAGGGGAAGTACATAATTTAACCTTAAAGGAGGAGTAAGCATGGCTGTAACATTTAAAGAAAAACCAGTTACATTACTAGGAAATGAAGTAAAAGTAGGGGACCAAGCTCCAGATTTTAAAGTGTTGGCAAATGACATGTCTGAAGTTAGTCTTGCAGATTCAAAAGGTAGCGTACGTTTGATCGCTGCTGTTCCTTCAGTAGATACAGGCGTATGTGATGCTGAAGTTCGTCGTTTTAATGAAGAGGCATCTAAGCTTGATAACGTTAAAGTATTAACGGTTTCAGTGGACTTGCCTTTTGCACAAAAAAGATGGTGTGCTGCAGCAGGAATTGAAAATGTTCAAACTCTATCTGACCACCGTGATCTTTCATTCGGTAAAGCATACGGTGTTGCGATCGAGGGGCTTCGTCTTCTTGCACGCTCCGTATTTGTTATTGATAGCTCTGATAAAGTTACTTATGTAGAATATGTGAACGAAGTAACGAGCCATCCAAACTACGAAGCAGCAATCGAAGCAGCAAAAGCAGCAAAATAAGTATTCTCACATCTCCGGTACAGCTTTCAACTACCGGAGATTTTTTTGTTCATTTTCTGCTCATACCTTCCATTTTATGAATGGTAGAAGTTAATGATTGTATATACCGTACGTAGTTTGCTAAAATGTTTCCTGTGAAAACTTAGGAGGAAGCTATAGATGAGTTCTTTTAAAGATGTAGAAAAGCTATTTGTTGTTCTAGATAACACAGCTACGGCAATTAAGGATAAACTTGAACTGCCTTATTTAGACGCTCTTGTAGAATCAGGAGAAAATCTGTTCTTTCAGGAGATACCAAAAGAATACCCGAAAGAATTATCAACTGTATTAACAGATGAATACAAAAAAGTGAATGTTACCGAATTCGGCAAAGAAGAAACGCGTAAAGCCTTTCAGTTGGCTGTACTAAAAGGTATGAAAGAAGCTGTTCAGCCCCATCATGCGATGACGCCAGATGCGGTTGCACTTTTTGCAGGATACCTCGTTCAAAAATTCATGAAAAAATCCGAAAACCTTACATTGTTAGATCCTGTAGTCGGTTCAGGTAACTTGTTAACAGCTGTTATGAATCAGTTGAAGGACAAAGAGTGTGTATCGTTTGGAGTTGAAGTGGACGAAACTCTTTTACGTTTAGCGTGGGTCAATGCAAATATCCAAAAACATAAACTAGAGCTTTTTCACCAAGATGTGATAAAACCACTTTATGCAGATCCTGTTGATGTGGTAGTAGCCGACTTGCCTGTAGGATATTATCCAGACGACGAAACAGCAAGAGCCTTTAAAGTTCATGAAAAAGAAGGACATACTTATGCACATCACTTAATCATTGAGCAAGCGGTTCATCACTTGAAAGAAACAGGAATTGGGATTTTTATCGTGCCGAACAACCTATTTGAAAGTGAACAAGCTGATTTGTTCACAGGTTGGATGAAGGAATCAGTAACCGTACTTGGTCTTCTTCAACTACCTGAATCATTATTCAAGTCCTCCGTGCATGCAAAAAGCATCCTAATTCTTCAAAAGAATGGAGAAGGTGTGATAAAGCCTAAACAAGCGATGTTGGCACAGCTTCCATCCTTCTCAAATAAGAATGGATTAGGAAATGTTATGGAACAGATAAATGAATGGTTTAAAACAGAGTGGGAACGTGAAAAATAACAGCGTGGGTCTATCCTATGCTGTTTTTTTCATGGATTTGCAAACGGATTCAAGTCTGAATTGCATGAATATAAGGTGTAAGCGTTTTACAACCTTGATATTAATAAGGGTCAATGTTTAAATAAGGAAGGATTATAGTTTCGAGTGAAATGTAAGTGTGATTCCACAACCTACTATTTCATTGAATATGAAGGAGATGGCTATTTTGGCTAAAATTATTGCAATTAACGCCGGAAGCTCGTCCTTAAAATTTCAGTTGCTTCAAATGCCTGAAGAAGAAGTACTGACTAAAGGACTTGTAGAACGTATCGGATTAAATGATTCAGTTTTCACTATCGAAGTGTCTGGTGAAAAAGTAAAAGAAATTAAAGATATCCAAGATCATTCAGAAGCAGTATCGATGCTTTTAGATAAATTAGTAAAACATAACATTATTTCTTCTCTAGATGAGATCGAAGGAATCGGTCATCGTGTTGTACATGGTGGAGAAAAGTTTAACGACTCTGTTCTAATCACTGATGAGGTTCTTCATGAAATTGAAGAGATCTCTTATCTTGCACCACTGCACAATCCAGCCAACGTTGTTGGAATCAAAGCATTCAAAAATGTACTGCCTAACGTAGCTGCAGTTGCTGTTTTTGATACTGCTTTCCATCAATCCATGCCTGAAAAATCATTCTTATACAGCCTTCCATACGAATATTATGAAGAGTACGGAATTCGTAAATACGGATTTCATGGAACAAGCCATAAGTATGTTTCAGAGAGAGCTGCTGAGCTTCTTGGACGTCCGGTTGAACAACTTCGTCTTTTATCATGCCACTTAGGTAACGGTGCAAGTATCGCAGCCATTGAAGGCGGAAAATCGATTGATACATCAATGGGCTTCACACCATTAGCAGGTGTTACAATGGGTACTCGTTCAGGTAACATTGACCCGTCATTGATTCCTTACATCATGCAAAAGACAGGTCAAAGTGCTGAAGAAGTAATCAATGTATTAAACAATAAGAGTGGAATGCTTGGAGTTTCTGGATTCTCTTCTGACCTTCGCGATATTGAAAGTGAGGCAGAAAAGGGTAACGAACGTGCTGAGCTTGCTTTAGAAGTTTTTGCTAGCCGTATTCATAAATACATTGGATCATACGCTGCAAGAATGGCAGGTATTGATGCGATCATCTTTACTGCCGGTATTGGTGAGAACAGTACGGCAGTTCGTGAGCGCGTACTTCGTGGCCTAGAGTTCATGGGTGTATATTGGGACCCTGCTCTTAACCAAGTTCGTGGTAAAGAGGCATTTATCAGCTATCCTCACTCTCCTGTAAAAGTTATCGTAATTCCTACAAATGAAGAAGTGATGATCGCGCGTGATACAATGCGCTATGCGATGTAGTTTTAGACACAGCCTTTTTTCCGGAAAAGGCTGTTTTTTTGTGTTTAGATATGCAGGTGAAAGGAGGAATATAGAGGTGTTTAGCGTAAACCATCTAATGAGCAAAAAATTAGCGTTCACCTTTCAAAAGATGGAGGACAAATATGTACATAAAGGAACAATATCTTTACATGAACAATCAAACTATAAAAGCTGTAGTTCGAAATTATGAACAAAATGATTTTGCTGAACTCCTTACGATTCAAAAAGAAAGCTTTCCTCCTCCGTTTCCAAAAGAATTATTATGGAATGATAAACAGTTGCATAACCATATCTCGCTCTTTCCAGATGGAGCTCTATGTGTAGAAATCGATGGAGTCATTGCTGGATCCATAACAAGCTTACTCGTTAATTATGATTTGAATCAACCAATGCATACTTGGGAAGAGATAACGAGTAATGGCAATATTACGAATCATGATCAAAATGGGAACACACTTTATGTTGTAGATATTTGTATACGGCCATCACACCGAAAATTAAATTTAGGCAAGCTTCTTATGCAGGGATTGTACGAAACTGTCGTTCACCTTAAATTGGAGCGATTGTTGGGTGGAAGTAGGATGCCCGGATTTTCTCAAGCTTCCCATCTTCTTTCCCCTCAACAGTATGCAGATAAAGTGATTTCCGGAGAGCTATATGATCCAGTCGTTTCTTTCCTATTGCGCTGTGGTAGAACTCCGTTGATGCTTATACCAAATTATATAGAGGATGAAGAATCGTCTAACCATGCTTTATTGATGGAATGGAAAAATCCTTTTCTGTAAGTTTGCTCATTCTTAGATTTTTTACTTTAAGAGAGATTTATACTACACTATTTAAAAGGTTTTAAAGGAGGATATTGTATGGCCTTAACAGAGCGTGAAGAACAGATCTGGCAGGAAATTAATGCGTGGGAAGAAGATTTTTTTACATATGAACCAACGGATTTTGGCCGCACTTACGAAAAATGGGCAACAAAGCAGATGGACCTTCTTCCCGACGAGATGCAAGAGACGATAGGAGAGTATGTAGATTCTGCACTGTTTCATATTCATGCTCTTATTCAAAATTCTCAATTCCAACTAGATACGAAGCAAAGGCTGTTGTCTGAAGCAAGAGTCTTTAGAGATGATATCTATGAAATTGAAGATCTAAAAAAGTGTTCGATCGATCAGTTATCGTATATGGCAGACCAGCAGATTGCAAGAAACAGACTCTTGTCATTTTCTCAAGGAGGACTCGCGGGAACAGGAGGACTTCTCTTTTTAGGTACAGACCTGCCTGCAATGGTTGCTCTAGGAATCCGCTCTGTGCAATCTATCGCGATGCACTATGGATATGATATACAGAGACCTGCAGAAATGATGCGTTCGTTAAAAGTTTATCATGCAGCAACGATGCCAAAGCGTTTTCAGCAGGAAAAGTGGGACGAACTGATGGTTGAGATCAGGGAGGAAGAAGATCCGATTTTTTATGCAGGAAAAGATGTGATCGCAGATGTGTCCTGGATGTCTCATCCGATACAGCAAGCTGTGAAGATGATGGCGATCCTCCTTCTTAGAAAGAAACTTACTCAAGGTCTGCCGATCTTTGGTATGGCACTCGGGGCTATCATGAACTATCAACAGTCGAGAAAAATTACAGAAATTGCACACAAGTTTTATCAAAAAAGATATCTTTACGAAAAATATTAAGAAACAGGTGTTGCATCCATGAGTGTTCAAGAACATAAAGCTCAAGCTCCAGAAGTTGTTAGATGCATGATCGTAACCGTTAGTGATACACGTAATGAAGAAACAGATAAGAGCGGTAAATTGATACATGCTTTTTTAGAGAATGATCATCATAAGATTTCTGATTATAGAATTGTAAAAGATGATACGAAATCTATACGAGATGCTGCAGAATACGGCATACAGAATGAAGACATTGATGTTGTCCTTTTTAATGGAGGCACAGGGATAGCTTCTAGAGATGTAACGATCGAATCGTTAACGACTTTATTTGATAAAGAGATCCCAGGTTTTGGTGAGCTTTTTCGCATGTTAAGTTATACAGACGATATTGGATCTAGTGCGATGCTAAGCAGAGCAGTAGCGGGGGTTAAGGATAGGACAGCGATATTTGCACTTCCTGGTTCGTCAGGTGCTGTAAAACTTGGCATGGAAAAATTGATCCTACCCGAGCTGTCACATGTAGTTCAACAGCTAAAAAAATAAAACTGTTTTCTAAAGAGCGAAATCAACTATTTTCAAAGAGTGACAATGTATACGAAAACAGCACAAAATAAAGAGGATGCATTTGGGCTTTGCATCCTCTTTATTTTTATGTGAAGACTTCTAATTAAGAAGAGTAACCATTTATGAATACTCTGATTCAATCGTGTATTTTTGATGTTATACCCTGATTCAATCTATACCATAACCAAAGATCGTTGATGACAGATGCCAGGCTTGCAATTTTATTGTTCAATTCGCAAGAGACCTCAAAACGTTCTTCAGTCGATAATTGATCTTGCAGCTCGTTAATTTTCTCTTCAATCTCTCCGATTCGGTCTGGAATTCTTCCTCTTATCCTTTCCCAATGCAACATAATCGCTTCTTGAGTGTATCTATCGTACTTATCCCATACTTTATTTAAATGTGGAACAAAGATTCCAAGCCTTTCATCCCAAACAAAGTCATTCTGCAACTGAAATCACCTCTATTCTTATTGTACAAAAGGGTGGGTGCTGATGGTAGTTAAAAGTTCAAATGTTATTTTTATTCATTTTCAAGAATAACCTTGCAATCCCTGTGATGTTTTTGTTATAGTATGAACTATCATAAATGGTATTTTTATAAACAAAAATGTATAAAAATAAATAAATATTCATTTTTGTCTATAACAAAAGGAGAGATTTCATATGGGGAAAAAGGTAGTTTTAGCTTACTCAGGAGGATTAGATACGTCAGTTGCGATTCCGTGGCTGGCGGATAAAGGATACGAAGTTATTGCATTATGCTTAGATGTTGGTGAAGGGAAAGACCTTCCTTTTATACAATCAAAGGCGCTATCAATCGGAGCATCGGAATCGATCGTACTAGATGTTCAAAAGGAATACGCTGATGAATATGCATTAATCGCGCTACAATCACATGCATTATATGAAGGAAAGTATCCGCTCATTTCTGCATTAAGCAGACCGTTGATCGCGAAAAAGTTAGTTGAAACTGCTAAAAAATATGGAGCTACTGCCGTTGCTCATGGATGTACCGGAAAAGGAAACGACCAGGTTCGCTTTGAAGTTTCTGTCGCTGCACTAGCTCCTGATCTTGAGGTACTTGCACCAGTTCGCGAATGGAGCTGGTCGCGAGAAGAAGAGATTCAATATGCAAAAGAACATGATATTCCTGTACCAATCAAAAAGGAAAATCCGTTCTCAATTGATCAAAATTTATGGGGAAGAAGCAATGAATGTGGTATTTTGGAAGATCCTTGGGCTGCTCCGCCAGAAGAAGCTTATGAGATGACTGTTGCTCTCGAACATACGCCAGACGAGCCGCAGATTGTCGAGATTGGATTTGAACAAGGTGTTCCTGTATCACTGAACGGTCAAAATGTTACCTTAGATGTTCTGATCAATCAGTTAAACGAATGGGGAGGCGCACATGGTGTTGGACGAATCGACCATGTTGAAAATAGATTAGTAGGTATCAAATCCCGTGAAGTTTACGAATGCCCAGCGGCAACAACGCTTATCAAAGCACATAAAGAGCTTGAAGACCTAACATTAGTTAAAGAAGTCGCTCACTTTAAACCGATTATTGAAAAGAAGATGACTGAACTGATCTATGAAGGTTTATGGTTCTCACCATTAAACGCATCATTAAAAGCCTTTTTAGATGAAACACAAAAACATGTAACAGGTACTGTACGTGTTAAATTCTTTAAAGGTCATGCGATCGTCGAAGGAAGAAAATCACCTTATTCTCTTTATGACGAAAAACTAGCAACATATACATCAGATGATGCTTTTGATCATACAGCTGCGAAAGGATTTATCTCTTTATGGGGACTTCCTACAAAAGTAAGCAGCATGGTTCAAAAAAATGAGGTGAAAGTGTGAAGAAGTTATGGGGAGGACGTTTTTCAAAACAGCCTGAAGAATGGGTAGATGAATTTGGAGCCTCCATCTCTTTTGATCAGCAATTGGCGAGTCAAGACATTAAAGGAAGTCTGGCTCATGCTAAGATGCTTTATCAATGTAAGATTATTGATGAGAGTGCTTATGAAAATATTAAGAATGGTTTGCTTTCTCTACAGTCAGAGGTGGAAGAAGGGGAGCTTACGTATTCTGTTAAATATGAAGACATCCATTTGAACCTGGAAAAATTATTAACCGATAAGATTGGCCCGGATGGAGGCAAACTTCATACGGCAAGGAGCCGAAATGATCAAGTCGCAACAGATTTTCACCTTTATGTTAAAGAAGAAACTTTATTGATTATTAATCATATAGAAGAATTGCAAAAAGCTCTGTTGAATCTTGCAGAAGAACATGTAGAAACGATCATCCCTGGGTACACACACCTTCAGCGTGCTCAGCCAGTCTCCTTTGCTCATCATCTTTTAGCGTATTTTTGGATGCTCGACCGTGACAAAGGAAGATTACAAGATAGTTTAAAGCGTAGTGATATGATGCCTCTTGGTGCTGGTGCTCTAGCAGGAACAACGTTTGATATCGACCGCAACATTACGATGAACGAGCTAGGCTTCAAAAATAAGTATCTCAACAGCTTAGATGCTGTAAGTGATCGAGATTTTGCGATTGAATGCTGCAGCAATGCATCTATGATCATGATGCATCTGTCTCGTTTTTGTGAAGAACTGATTCTTTGGTCCTCAGAAGAGTTCGGATTTATTGAGATCAGTGATAGCTTCACTACAGGAAGCTCCATGATGCCGCAAAAGAAGAACCCTGATATGGCTGAATTAATTCGAGGGAAGAGCGGGAGAGTATATGGTTCGTTAATCTCCCTACTTACCTTAATGAAGGGATTGCCACTTGCATACAATAAAGACATGCAAGAAGACAAAGAACCTGTATTTGATACGGTAAAAACCGTTAAAGGATGCTTAAGTATCATGACGGGCATGATGAATGAAGTAAAGATTCATGTTGATAAGATGAATAAAGCCGTTCATCAAGACTTTTCTAATGCTACAGAGCTTGCAGATTACCTAGCGAAAAAAGGAATTCCATTTCGAGAAGCACATGAATTAGTGGGACAGATGGTCCTTCATTGCATTCAAAACAGCTGCTATCTCCTAGATGTGTCACTAGAGGAATATCAAGAATGGTGTCCGCTCGTTGAAAATGATCTGTTTGACGCGCTATCTCCAATAACCGCGGTAGAAAGACGAAATTCAGAAGGCGGAACTGGTTTTGAAGCCGTTCGTCAGCAGATTAAGGTAGCTCAAACAAAAATGGCCGTTTCCAATAATTAGCTCAAATGAACTTTCCTCAGAAGACGAAAACTATGGTTAAAGTCTTGTAAGCGAAGGAGGAAAGATGATGGAGAATGAAAAACGTCCAAATCAACAGCTTGAATATGATGCTGAAGGTGAAATGACCGTTCATCAGCAGATAACAGAAGCTTATCAAAGTGGAATTGTTGATAAAGTAGATCAAGGACAGCAAAGAACAAAACTTGATGAAGAAGAAAGCCTCTCATAACACAAGTATAGGATAGCTCAACTACACGAGCTATCCTTTTATTATTCTCTTGCGATCACGAACAAAGGCAGAATTTTTCTTCAACCAAAAACGAGAATGTTCTTTTTCCTTTTAGGGCACCTTATAGCTGTCTTGACTTTATTCATATTCTATTGAGATTCAACTTTTTATTTTGGATTTTTGGTGGTATGTTAACTATAGAATAAAGAAAAAATTTCCATGTCAATTAAGGGAGGGTACAACATGAAAATAGGAGTACCAACTGAGATCAAGAATAATGAAAATCGTGTAGCGATGACACCAGCAGGCGTATTGAATCTTGTGGCATCAGGTCATGAGGTCTTTGTCCAAAAAGGCGCTGGAATCGGATCAGGATTTACAGATGAAGAATACGAAAGTGCTGGTGGTGTAATCGTAGAAACACCAACTCAAGCATGGTCGATGGACATGGTTATGAAGGTGAAAGAGCCACTTCCTGAGGAGTACTGTTTTTTTCGTGAAGGTTTAATTTTGTTCACCTATCTACATCTAGCACCAGAGCCGGAACTAACGAAAGCATTAACAGATAATAAAGTAGTTGGCATTGCGTACGAAACAGTTCAGTTGCCAAACGGAACACTACCTTTGCTTACACCGATGAGTGAAGTAGCAGGAAGAATGGCTGCTCAAATAGGAGCACAATTTTTAGAAAAGCCAAAAGGTGGTCTAGGTATCCTTCTTAGTGGAATCCCTGGTGTAAGACGCGGTAAAGTAACAGTTATCGGAGGCGGAGTGGTCGGGACGAATGCGGCTAAAATCGCTATGGGTCTAGGAGCAGATGTAACAATCATCGATTTAAACCCAGAACGTCTTCGTCAGCTCGATGATATTTTTGGTGTTGAGATCAATACGCTCATATCCAATCCGCTAAATATAGCTCTCGCCGTTCAAGAATCAGCATTAGTTATTGGGGCTGTTTTAATTCCTGGAGCAAGGGCACCTAAGCTTGTGACTGAAGAAATGATTAAAGGCATGCAGCCGGGGTCTGTAATCGTAGATGTTGCAATCGATCAAGGTGGGATTTTTGAAACGGTTGATCGAATTACGACACATGATAATCCAACATATGAAAAGCATGGAGTTCTCCACTATGCTGTGGCTAACATGCCAGGAGCTGTTCCGAGAACCTCAACGATTGGTCTGACTAACGTAACAGTACCGTATGCTCTTCAAATTGCAAACAAAGGTTATGTTAAAGCGTGTTTAGATAATGAAGCTCTACTAAAAGGTATCAATACATTGGATGGCTTCGTAACATACAAAGCGGTCGCTGAGTCGCATCAACTGGACTATAAAGATGCTGTATCTATTCTAAATTCGAACAAATAGAAAACTCAAAAAAAAGTTCGTATTCCTTTTCTCTGGAATCGGACTTTTTTTCTGTTCTATAATAGGGTATGTAACATTAGTAATGGTTTCAGCGTTTAATTTGAGGAGGGAGCATGCGCTTATGAAAGTGACATATCACGGACATTCTGTACTTGAAATTGAAACAGAGCAACATTCCATTTGGATCGACCCTTTTATTAACGGAAATGGACAAGCTAAGATCGATGTTAAGGACGTAAAAGCTGATGTGATTCTTTTAACACACGGTCATAACGATCATGTAGGAGACACGGTTGAGATCGCAAAAGCAAATAACAGCTTGGTTGTTGCGCCATTTGAACTTGCTGAGTACTTACAAACACTTGGAGTAGAGGCGCATCCTATGCATATAGGTGGAAGCCGTACATTTGATTTTGGAAAAGTAAAATTCACTCAAGCTTTTCATGGATCAAGTTACTCACAAGAAGATGGCACTGTCGTGTATACAGGAATGCCAGCAGGAATTTTATTCTCACATGGTGGGAAAACGTTATATCATGCAGGAGATACGGCTCTATTCTCTGATATGAAATTAATTGGAGAGTTTGCAAAACCCGATATTGCTTTCTTGCCTATCGGTGACAATTTTACGATGGGCCCAGAGGATGCATTGATCGCAGCAGAGTGGATTGGTGCTAAGGTAACCGTTCCAATCCATTACAATACGTTTCCTGTGATCGAGCAGGATCCAGAAACTTCATTCACATCTAAACTCGGAAACAAAGGAAAAGTGCTTAAAAGCGGTGAAAGCTTAAACGTATAATGATTCTAACCTCCCTTTCAATGCATACGAATGATAGTAAGGGAGGTTGTGTTTTTTATGAGACAAGAAAAAATGGCAAAAGTATTAATGTTGTTGGTGCTTTTCTATGTAGCGATACCTGTTATATCGTTTGACGGCCCGCTTCTGCAACAACTTTTCTCAGTAGCATGGATAGGGTTTGCCAGTATGCTTTTGGTCAGCTTATTGTTTAAAAGGGATACGGCTCCGAAAAGGGCTGTTAAAAAACAAAGTATGACATTAGATCCTAAAATGAAAAAAGGGATGCATATGGAAAGTTGAGTTTCTGTTGTGATGCCTGTATAATCTGTATTAGTCAAAGTTATAAAACAGATAGATACAGGTAGAAGGAACGGTGAATGTAATGCTAACCAAGCATGAACAAATATTACAGCATATATTAGATCTTGATGTCGGATCAAAAATCTCCGTTCGGCAAATTGCAAAAGATCTGACGGTTAGTGAAGGAACAGCTTATCGTGCAATAAAAGAAGCTGAAAATCAAGGAATCGTCAGCACGATTGAACGTGTTGGAACGATACGTATTGAAAGACAAGCAAAGAGTAATATTGAAAAGTTAACGTTTGCTGAAGTTGTTAATATTGTTGAAGGACAAGTACTTGGAGGGCGCGCTGGTCTTCATAAAACGCTGCACAAATTTGTAATCGGTGCTATGAAACTTGAAGCGATGATGCGTTATGTTGATGCAGGAAGTTTGTTGATCGTTGGTAACCGTGTGAACGCGCATGAATTGGGACTAAAAGCAGGAAGTGCAATCTTAGTTACAGGTGGATTTGATACTGATGAAGAAGTGAAACGACTCGCTGACGAGCTTGAACTTCCTGTTATCTCAACTAGCTATGATACCTTTACTGTAGCAACCATGATTAACAAAGCAATCCATGACCGTTTGATCAAGAAGGATATCGTTTTAGCATCTGATATTTTAATTCCTATCGATGAAACGCATTACCTTTATCAACACGATAAAGTAGAGAGATGGCACGAACTGAATGAACAAACGATGCACAGCCGTTATCCGGTTGTAGATCAAGGTAATCGCGTGACTGGTGTAGTCACTTCAAAAGATATCATTGGTGTTCCTGTTTCCATGCAAGTGGAAAAAGTAATGACTCGTGCACCTTTAACTGTTACGGAAAAAACATCTGTTGCAGCTTGTGCACATATGATGATATGGGAAGGCATCGAACTGCTCCCAGTTATAGGTACTTCGCATAAATTAATCGGAATTTTGACAAGACAAGATGTATTAAAAGCGATGCAGATGATGCAAAAGCAGCCTCAAGTCGGTGCAACCTTTGATGATCTGATTACAACAGAGTTAAAAGAGCACAAGACAGATAATGAGACAACGTATTTCTGTAGAATTACACCACAGATGACCAATCACCTTGGTACTGTTTCTTACGGTGTCTTAATGACGATTGTGACGGAGACTGCGCGAAAAGCATTGAGGAAAATTAAAAAAGGTGACCTTGTAGTGGAGAATGTAACGTTTTACTATATTAAACCAGTACAGATTGATAGTGATATCGAACTGATCCCACGAGTGCTGGAAGTGAGCAGGAAATTCGGAAAAGTAGATGTGGAGATCCATCATGATGGAAAGATTGTTGGAAAAGCAATGATGATGGCACAGTTGCTTGATCATCGTTCGTAATAACTGTTTTAATTACCTTCGCAGCCTTTAAATGTAGTTTATTTCAGCTCAAGGTTGCTACGCTATCCGCGGGGCGACGAGTGAGGCCACTTGCCCCTTTAGAGAAAGAACCTTTAGAAAAAGCACCTAAAAAAATACAAAAAGTCCCTTCTGCAGGGACTTTTTTATCAATACGTATTTAATTTTTCTGTGCTTCTTCACGTGCGAGCGTCAAGAAATGCTTGTACATTTTATAATTCATGATTATAAGAACAATACCATAAATTAAGAAGATAAGTGCCACCCAAAGCTGTACACGTCCCTCAACTGCTGTTAGTTCGTTCAGACCGAAGGAAGCTAAGAACGAGCCGAGAGCCATTTTTGCTTTTGTACCTGTCCATCGCTTTAAGAATGGTTCTTTTGCACGTACTTCAGAAACTTTATAGAACACATATAGAGCAAAAGAAAGTATAATTAGGATAATAAAAATAGGCATTGAAAATTCCCCCACGTATTTACTCCACTATATTGTAAACGTTTAAAACTATAATTGCCACAACGACATCTAAAAGGAGTCTGCTATGAAAGAACAAATCTTACAAGTGATTGAACAGTATGAAAAAATAATCATTCATCGACATGTCAGACCAGACCCGGATGCGCTTGGGTCACAAGGTGGGCTTTCTGCCATCCTAAAGGCAAGCTATCCTCAAAAAGAAGTGTATGTTGTAGGGGAAGAGGAATCGGAACTAACCTTCTTAAACGCAATGGATGTCATAGAGGATGATGTTTACAAAGGTGCTTTAGTCATTATTTGCGATACAGCGAACTCACCTCGCATCAGTGATCATCGTTATTCACTAGGAGATTTTATCATTAAAATAGATCATCATCCAAATGAAGATCCCTATGGAGACCTGATCTGGGTGGATACAAATGCAAGTTCTACATCAGAGATGATTATGGATCTTTATCTTTGTGGATCAACATATGGACTTAAACTTGATGAACATGCTGCCCGACTTATCTATGCTGGTATTATTGGTGATACTGGGCGTTTCTTATTTTCAAACACGACTCAAAAAACACACCATTATACAGCTGCGTTATTAGAGACAGGATTCTCACCATCAGAAATTCATGAAAACCTCTATAAAATATCAGAAAAACTAGTTAGGCTGAACGGTTATGTTCTTCAAAACTTTTCGATTGCAGACAATTGTGTAGGGTATATTCATTTAACGAAAGATACGTTAGAGAAGTTTGGCACTTCTGCAGGTGAAGCATCACTGTTAGTAAATTCTTTCTCGCATGTTGAAGGCTTGTTAGCGTGGGTATTTTTTGTTGATGAACCAGATCAGATCAGAGTTAGATTGCGATCGAAAGGACCTGTGGTTAATAAGATCGCAGCTAAATTCAATGGCGGGGGACATCCAAGAGCATCAGGAGCAACGGTATATACAAAAGATGAAACGATGTCTGTACTTGCTGAACTTCGAGATCTCTGTAAAGAATATAAAACCAAATAAAAAAGGCCTCATCGGGGGGCCTTTTTATGCTTTAGCATGAAATGATCTAGTTAGCTTTTTCAGGGATAAACCAAGAGCCAACATCTGTTACATCTTCATGCACTTTTAAGTTTAATTTTGCAAGCTCTCTTTTGATTAGGTCTGCTACTTCTTTCGTTTCTGCAAAAGCAGAAAAGCCATTCTGTAATTCCTTTACCTTTTCACGGGCAAGTTCTTTTCGATTAATAATCATGTAGTTTCCCCCCCAATAATCACTCTTAAATTATTCTTTACACATATTTTATACAAATGAAGGAGGGATTGCCATTTCTTTGCCCAAAGATTCATAAAAACGTAATATTTCGACCATTATTTATGCATAATCATTCACTGATTTTGGCTGAGATATAGATTCGAAGAACACCAGTGTATAAATACAAATGGTCGATCTTGACTTCAAAAGCTTGCTCATCGTCATCGAGTCGGTACGTTTTATTTTCAATAGCTTGTACGAGTAATGAATGGCTTTTAGCGAGTGTTTCTGTGTCTTCTCCTATAAGATGCTCTAGGTCGTCTTCAACTGCTTTCGCCAAGTGCAGCCTTGTTAAGTTTGATAACTTTGAAGAATCTTGGTTTGAAAATCTTGCATTCACTTCATGAAGTTTAAACTTTTTGGCAAGTTCTTTGTTGGCTTTTTCATCATCTGAGGTTAAGATTTCGTTCTTTTTTTCTAAATCATTTATTTGTACTTGTTGTTTCTTAATTTTAACAACTAGCCGTTCATGAGCTAAGCCCCCTTGTATTAAAAAAAACGCCCAGCCTATAATAAATCCAATCGCTATCCCAGCAAAAAAACGCTGGTAGCCTTTTCGTTGATATAGCGGGGGGATCCTCATCAGTTGATGTTCTCCTGGCTGAGCCATTGAATCAACTGCATGGCAGAATTAGCACCAGCAATCGCGACGAAAATATAAGTTAGTTGTTTGAAAATCTCTATAGTAGCGCCGTTTTCAAAACTTCGCTCAAAGTTTGTGATCGTATCGAATGTACCGCCGATAGCAGCGACGATTGCCCATATTTTAAGTCTTTTCGCAAGTTCCATCATCTCTAGGATAGGTGCTTTTCCTACAAGAAAAGCAGCAAGACCGCCGATTAACGCTCCTCCTAACAAAACACCGAAAGCAATAGCAAAATCCAATATGATATTCGCAAAAAATTCACGTACCATGAGACAACCTCCCCTCTTACTCAATGTATGGGAAATGGGTGGAGTGTATGCTCGTTTCATTTTTAAAATAATATCTATATTAAAGGCTGTTTTCTATAGAATTGTTGCTTTAGGATGTTTTATTATTTTCTTCATTGCAAGTTGATTGGAGTGCAAGGTGTGAAACTCCTAAGGGACGAGCGGTCAATCCTAAAAGTGGAAGTGTCTCGTTCAGCCCGGACCAGCAAAAGTTGAATGGGCTATGAAGGCGCAATTTGCTCATCATCCGCCTTTTATCTTTTGACCTCGAGGGGCAAGTCACTGCAACTAGACAGGTGGCTCACCGCACGCCCCGTGGAAAGCGAGCAACCTGGAGCAGAGATCAACTGCTTCAAAGCATTTTAGAAACATCCTGAAATAAGAAACTTGACCAATGATAACTGTTTCATTAACACATGCGAACTTCTGTACTATAATGGAATGCAAACAGGTGCGTAAAGGAAGTGATGGTATGGGATTTGTCCCACTGCATATACATAGTGAATACTCGCTTCTTGAAAGCTCTTGTCGGATCGAAGAGCTTATTCAATATGCAAAAGAGATTGGGTATACATCTTTAGCAATAACTGATAAATCAAACATGTATGGTGCCTTAAAGTTTTATACAACATGTGTAAAAGCTGGCATTAAACCTATCATTGGGTTGGAAGCAGAAGTTGGAAACCATCATGCAGGTACAAAAGAGAAGATAAGTTCAGCTAATAAACTTCTTTTGTATGCGATGAACGTAGAAGGTTATGAGAATCTATTAAAACTTACAACGCTTATGCAGACAAAGCTGGACGGAGTAGTATCACCCCTTTCTTATGATGAATTATCAAAACATGCAGCGGGTCTAATCGCTGTTTCTTCAGGTATGGAAGGTGAGATTCAACAATATCTTACTCGTGAAAATCTCGACGATCAAAAATTAAATCAGATTCTTCACTTATATAAAACGTACTTCAAAGACCGTTTTTACCTTGGATTAGAAGATCATGGGACAGGTTTAGAGAAAACTATCAATCTCCAATTGCAAAACCTTTCAAGGAAATATCTCATTCCTCTCGTGTGTATGCATGAAACATATTATATGAAAAGAGAGGATGCAGACGCACATGATATCTTGCTATGCATTAAACAAGGTGAGAAAAAAAACAATCGTGATCGATTTAAACTACAGACCGATGAGTTTTATTTTAAATCCCCATCTGAGATAGAACGTCAATTTTCCCATGCAGAGGATGCATTAGAGGAAACGGTTAAACTGGCAGAAAGGTGTATGCTCCAGCTTGATCTGGGTAACATTGCTTTGCCCAAATATCCTGTTCCTGACAATAAGAACAGCTTTGAATATTTGACTGAGCTTTGTAATGAAGGCCTTTTGAATCGGTATGATACGATAACTCCTGAAATTAAAGAACGGTTAACATACGAACTTAACATTATTAAAAACATGGACTTTGAAGATTATTTCTTGATTGTTTGGGATTTTATGAAATTTGCACATGACGAAAAGATGATAACAGGGCCAGGGAGGGGTTCGGCAGCAGGTTCACTAGTGGCTTACGTTCTTCAGATTACGAACGTTGACCCGATTCATCATCAGTTGATCTTCGAGCGCTTCTTAAATCCTGAACGGATTACGATGCCGGATATTGATATCGACTTTCCTGATAACCGTCGTGATGAAGTACTAAGTTATGTGTCGCGAAAGTATGGTACGGATTATGTCGCGCAGATTATTACATTTGGTACATTAGCAGCCAGAGCGGCGATAAGGGATGCGGGTAGAGTGATGGATTTTGCCCCAGCTCTCATCGACCTTACCGCAAAGAATATCCCATCAAGACCAGGAATCACGTTGGAGGCTGCTCTAAAAGAATCTGCTAGCCTTCAACAAGCGTTCAAAACAGAGCCTGATGTGAGAAAGCTTGTTGAGATCGCGATGACACTTGAGGGGTTACCGAGGCACGCTTCAACTCATGCTGCAGGAGTAGTCTTGTCAGGAGCTCCACTTGTTCAAAAGGTACCTTTACAAACCGGTCATGAAGGTATACCGCTTACACAATACAGTATGGAGTGGCTAGAGGCTGCCGGTCTATTGAAAATGGACTTTTTGGGTTTGAGGAACTTATCGCTCATTGAAAATATTTTATTGGCGATCAAAGAAAATGAAAATGTGAAGATTAATCTAAATGAAATTCCATTCGACGACATGAAAACATTTGAGCTTCTTGCAAAAGGGGATACTACAGGTGTGTTTCAGCTTGAGTCTGATGGGATGAGAAAAGTTCTTCAGCAGCTTAAACCGACAGAGTTTGAAGATATCGTGGCCGTAAATGCTCTTTATCGACCAGGTCCGATGCAGAATATTCCTGACTATATCGCGGGCAAGCACCGTCAGAAGACCGTACACTACATGCATCCTGATCTAGAATCGATCTTAAAATCAACGTACGGTGTCATAGTGTATCAAGAACAGATTATGCAGATTGCAACAAAAGCTGCTGGTTTCACACTTGGTGAAGCAGATTTGTTGAGAAGAGCAGTAGGTAAAAAGAAACGGGACATTCTTCTTCGTGAGCGGCAACACTTTGTTGAAGGTTGTTTAAAGCAAGGCTATGATGAAAAATCAGCAGATGCATTATATGACTTAATTGTTCGTTTTGCTGATTATGGGTTCCCAAGAAGTCATGCTGTTGCATACAGTGTCATCGCTTATCAGCTTGCATTCTTAAAAGCTAACTATCCTGCCTACTTTATGGCCGCCCTGCTTTCAAGCGTTATCGGCAATCATGATAAAGTAAATCAATATATTAAAGAATCCGAACAAAGAGGCATTCCTGTTCTTCCACCATCTATAAAAAAGGGAAGCGAAATTTTTATTTCAAAAAGATCTCATATTTCATTCGGGTTATTGGCTATAAAAAATGTTGGATACAATGCTATTAAGATGCTGATGGAAGAGAATGAAAAAGAACCGTTTCAAGATCTGTTCGACATTTGTTCACGCTGTCCTCAAAAAGTTGTGAATAAACGTACACTTGAATCATTAATTTTTGCAGGAGCCTTGGATGAATTGGGACAAGATAGAGCGGTGTTGCTAGCTTCATTAGAAACTGCTATTGAATATGGAGAAGAGTTTCAGGAGATCTCTCGAAAGAATCAGATGTATCTTTTTGATGATGATATTAATCTACCTAAACCTTCTTACGTTTCCGTTCAATCTTTTCAGGAAAGTGAAAAGCTTAAGTTTGAAAAGGAAGCTCTAGGTTTTTTCTTTTCCTCACATCCGCTTCAACGATACCGAACGACGTTAAGCAGCTGGAAAGCCGTACACATAAATGAATTAAACGAAAAAAGATCTTTCGTTCGTCTAGGTGTATTAGTAGACAAAGTACGAGCGATTAAAACAAAAAAAGGAGAACTCATGGCTTTCTTGACCATTAGCGATGAAAGTGGTGAGATAGAAGCCGTTGCTTTTCCAAAAGTCTATGAAGTCCATCACTCTCTTTTGCAGAAAGGACAACAATTGTTTATAGAAGGAAGTGTCGAGCTTCGTAACGAAGCATTACAGATACTTGTGAATAAATGTAAACTGTTACAAGATTTGAAGTCGAACGAACAGCCAACTCTTTTTATTAAAATAGATAAAGACCATAAGTCACCTCAGCATCTAAATGCGGTGAAAGCGATTCTTGATGAATCAAAAGGAAGTACATCTGTTGTTCTTATCTATGAAGAAAATAGACAGAAGGTCCAGATCTCTCAAAAAGTAAATGTTTCTGAAAATTTGTTGTTAGAATTGCAATCTGTTATTGGTGAGGGTAATGTCGTATTTAGAAGAAATTAAAAACCTTTACAGCTTGTTAACTTTTGTTATAATGGATGAGTCAATAATAGTGGTCTGACCACCTCCTAATTGGCTCATCAACCTTAAATTTAAAATCATTAGGAGATGAAAAAATGTCTACATTAAGAGAAGAAGCACTACACATGCACCGCACACATCAAGGGAAATTAGAATCGAAATCAAAGGTACCTGTACGTAACGCGAAAGACTTGAGCTTAGCGTATTCTCCTGGTGTGGCAGAGCCGTGTAAAGATATTTATGATGACAAAACGAAAGTCTATGACTATACGATGAAAGGTAATACTGTAGCTGTCGTTTCTGATGGGACAGCTGTGTTGGGTCTCGGAAATATAGGACCTGAAGCTGCACTTCCTGTAATGGAAGGAAAGGCGGTACTTTTCAAGAGCTTTGCTGGTGTTGATGCGTTCCCAATCTGCTTGAATACTACAGATGTGGACAAGATCGTTGAAACAGTAAAATTGCTTGAACCTACATTTGGTGGTGTGAACTTAGAAGATATCGCTGCGCCGAATTGTTTCGTTGTCGAAGAGCGTTTAAAGAAAGAAACCAACATTCCAATTTTTCATGATGATCAGCATGGCACTGCCATTGTTACATTAGCTGGTCTAGTTAATGCGCTTAAATTAACAGGACGTGAAATGTCTAAGATTAAGGTCGTTGTTAATGGAGCTGGGGCAGCTGGGATAGCTATTATTAAATTGCTAGACCGTTTTGGTGTGAAAGATATTATCATGTGTGACACTAAAGGTGCGATTTATGAAGGTCGTCCGTTTGGAATGAACTCTGTAAAAAAAGAAGTTGCAAACTTTACGAACCGTACAAAACAAGAGGGAACACTTGCTGATGTAATCAGTGGCTCAGATGTTTTTGTCGGTGTTTCAGTAGAAGGTGCATTAACAAAATCAATGGTTGAGTCAATGAATCCAGAGCCGATCATCTTTGCTATGGCCAACCCAAATCCTGAGATCATGCCTCATGAAGCGCGTGAAGCAGGTGCTATGGTCATTGGAACAGGTCGTTCTGATTTTCCTAACCAAGTAAACAACGTGTTAGCGTTTCCTGGTATTTTCCGAGGTGCTCTTGATGTTCGTGCAACACACATCAACGAAGAAATGAAAATTGCAGCCGTACATGCGATTGCAAATCTAGTCAATCCAGTAGAATTGACAGCTGATTATGTAATCCCTGCACCATTCGATCCGCGTGTTGCACCTGCTGTAGCGGCGGCTGTAGCGACTGCTGCCATGGAAACAGGCGTTGCAAGACTACGTGTGAATCCTGAAGACATTGCTGAAAAGACTAAGAAACTAGCTATCATCGGAAAAGATGAATGAAACCGGTAAAGGAGAGAGGAATGTCTGTCCAGCCTACCGAAAAAGTATATATTGAAATTCTTAAACAAATTAAAGCTATTATTGTTGAGGACGGTCTTCAAGCAGGTGACAAGCTCCCTTCTGAAAGGGAGCTGAGTGACCGCCTGAAGGTTGGAAGATCATCTGTCCGTGAAGCATTGCGATCTCTAGAGCTTCTTGGTCTGATTGAGACAAGAAGAGGCGAAGGTACCTTTATACGTGAAGCAACCGGACATCGGCTTGTTGAAGTGCTAGCTTCTTTCATTTTAAATGACAATAAAGCGAGACACGATCTTCAGGAAACAAGACATATTGTTATTAAAGACTGTGTAGAGCTTGCTGTCCGTAGATGTGGATCTTCCACCATCGCAAAACTTACACATCTTATTAAGAAGATGGATACTAACGAACAAGAGCAAGTTAACGAAGTTTGCAAGCAATTTGAAAAGATTGTGATTCAAGCATGTGGCAATCATCTTCTTTATCGTTTATATGTAGAACTAACGGGTTATGGGTCTTCATTGCAACGAGCAAATTCGTATTGGCCACGTACATTATGTGAGGAAGTTTTGGCTCTTTTAGAAAAAAAAGACGCTGTGAAACTGACGGATTTGTTATCAAAACAAAACGATGCTCTAAACGCAATCGAATAGGTGGTGTTATTCATTTATGATAAAAGGATTGTTTGTAAAAAAGAAAAAGTATGCCACAATACCGACTGGTAAAGTTAAACAAGACGTTCCAGAAGGAATTATGAGTAAATGTCCTGAGTGCAAGCACATCATGGTAACAAAAGAACTAAGAAAAAACCTGCTTGTTTGTCAAGGTTGTCAATACCATTATCCAATGTCATCACAGGAACGAATAGCTTCACTAATTGATGAGGGAACATTTACAGAATATGATGCAGACATGATTTCTGGAAATCCATTAGAGTTTCCAGATTATGTGGAGAAACTTGAAGGCGACCGAAAGAAGACCAAAATTAACGAAGCTGTTGTTACAGGTGCAGGTCAGATAGATGGCCTTGATGTAACATTAGCGGTTATGGATTCTCGCTTTAGAATGGGTAGCATGGGTTCTGTTGTAGGTGAGAAAATCACACGTGCGATCGAGCACGCGATCGAAAAAGAGACTCCGTTTATTATCTTTACAGCATCAGGCGGGGCTAGAATGCAAGAAGGCGTATTAAGCTTGATGCAGATGGCTAAGACGAGTGTAGCTCTTAAACGATTAAGTGACAGAGGGTTGTTGTTTATCTCTATCATGACACACCCGACAACAGGTGGAGTATCTGCAAGTTTCGCATCTGTTGGTGATTACAATTTCGCTGAACCTAAAGCGTTGATAGGGTTTGCTGGAAGAAGAATCATCGAGCAAACGATTCGTCAAGAACTACCCGATGATTTCCAGACTGCTGAGTTCTTATTAAAGCATGGGCAGTTAGACAAAGTCATTCATAGAAGTGAAATGAAGAAAACATTGAGTACGCTATTAAAGATTCATACAGAAGGGAGGGTATAAGGCATGGCGGCAGAACTAGAATTTGAAAGACCGATACACGAACTGGAGAAAAAGATCGCAGAACTTAAGTCATTTATGGATGAAAAAGATATTGATTTAACTGACGAGATCAAAAGGCTAGAAGAAAAATTATCTAATCTTGAAAACAGTACGTATTCAGAGATGAAACCTTGGGATCGTGTTCAAATTGCCAGACATGCTGAACGCCCAACAACCCTTGATTATATCAACTTTCTATTTACGGATTTCATCGAATTACACGGAGACCGTCTTTTTGGTGATGATGAAGCGATTGTTGGTGGCGTAGCTTTTTATAAGGATCTTCCTATAACGATCATCGGACACCAAAGAGGGAAAGATACAAAAGAGAACCTTCGTCGTAACTTTGGTATGCCACATCCAGAAGGCTATCGTAAGGCGCTTCGCTTAATGAAACAAGCGGAAAAGTTTAATAGACCTATTATCTGTTTTATTGATACAAAAGGTGCTTATCCAGGAAAAGCAGCTGAGGAAAGAGGGCAGAGTGAGGCGATCGCTCGTAACCTAGTTGAGATGGCTGGATTAACTGTTCCTGTTATTTGTGTTGTGATCGGAGAAGGGGGAAGTGGAGGAGCACTAGCTTTAGGTGTAGGAAATCATGTGCACATGCTCGAGAACTCCACGTATTCTGTAATTTCTCCAGAAGGTGCAGCTGCCATTCTTTGGAAAGATGCTTCAATGGCAAAAAAAGCGGCAGAGTCTATGAAGATCACTGCTCCAGACTTAAAAGAGTTAGGAATTATAGACGAGATTATTGAAGAAGTGAAGGGCGGAGCTCATAAAGACGCTAAGCATCAAGCAGAATTGATCGACCAGGTTTTGGAAACTTCTCTAGATTCTCTGTTGTCTATGTCCCAAGAAGAGCTCATAAACCAACGCTATGAAAAATATAAAAAAATCGGACAATTTGGGTTTGTAAACGATTCCATTGTTGTTAAATAAGGAATGTGCCTTTCTGCTTGTAGAAAGGCGCATTTTTTTGCCTATTGTTGTCTATTGTGTTCAACATTTGAACATGATATTTTAGTAAGACGAGAGAACTAGAGAGGTGAAATGTTTCATGGAGCGGATAGGAGTTCTAACAAGTGGTGGCGATTCACCAGGCATGAACGCTGCGATTCGGGCAGTTGTTCGAAAAGGAATCTACCATGACTTAGAAGTTTATGGGATATACAATGGTTATGCAGGACTAATTTCAGGGAATATTAAGAAACTAGAATTAGGATCTGTTGGAGATATTATACATCGTGGGGGCACAATGCTACACTCAGCACGTTGTTTAGAGTTCAAAACGCCAGAAGGACAACAAAAAGGTATCGAGCAGTTAAAAAAATTCGGTATTGAAGGATTAGTCGTTATTGGTGGGGATGGCTCTTTCCAAGGTGCTAAGAAATTGTCTGAGCAAGGTTATCCAACGATTGGTGTACCAGGTACGATCGACAACGACATCCCTGGAACAGATTTCACAATCGGTTTTGATACAGCATTAAATACAATTATCGATGCTATCGATAAGATTCGTGACACAGCTACTTCACATGAGCGTACGTATATCATCGAAGTTATGGGGCGTGACGCTGGTGACTTGGCTCTATGGGCTGGCCTTGCAGATGGTGCTGAAACAATTCTCATTCCAGAAGAAGACCATAAGATGGACCAAGTTGTACAAAAGCTTCAACGAGGACACGAGCGTGGTAAGAAACACAGTATAATTATTGTCGCTGAAGGTTGTGGAAGCGGCGTTGATGTTGCTAAAGAGATCGAAAGGCTCACAGATTTCGAAACAAGGGTTACGGTTCTTGGGCACATTCAACGTGGTGGCTCCCCTACAGCTTTTGACCGTGTACTAGCAAGCCGTCTAGGTGCGCAAGCGGTTGAACTTCTATTAGAAGGGAAAGCTGGGCGTACAGTAGGTATTGAAAATAACAAACTTGTTGATTATGACATTACAGAAGTATTATCTAGAAAACATTCTATCGATAGACAAATGTATAAGTTATCACAAGAATTATCCATATAATCTGCTTAATGCATCGTACGGCTGCGGTATAACTGCAGAAGCCTTACGATGCCTTTCTGCGAAAAAAGAAAATCAGGAGGCCATTTACATGATGCGCAAAACAAAAATCGTTTGTACGATAGGTCCGGCAAGCGAAAGTATTGATAAGTTGAAAGAATTGATGAATGCAGGGATGAACGTTTCCCGTCTAAATTTCTCACACGGTGACTTTGATGAGCACGGTCAACGAATCATCAACATTCGTGAGGCATCTAAAGAGCTTGGAAAAACAGTTGCAATCCTTTTAGATACGAAAGGTCCTGAAATCCGCACACAAACGCTTGAAGGCGGAGTTGCTGAACTAGTAGCTGGAAACGAATTAATCGTTTCAATGGAGGAAGTTGTTGGTAACGACAAAAAGATCTCTGTAACATACCCTGGACTTGTAGAAGACGTACATGTAGGATCAAGAATCCTTCTTGATGACGGACTGATCGAACTTGAAGTAACAGCGATCGGCGAAAAAGAATTGACTACAAAAATTTTAAACTCCGGTACATTAAAGAATAAAAAAGGTGTGAACGTACCTAACGTTAGTGTGAAACTTCCTGGTATCACAGACAAAGATGCAAAAGATATCGAGTTTGGTATCGAGCAAGGTGTTGATTTTATTGCTGCATCTTTCGTACGTCGTGCAACAGATGTTCTTGAAATTCGTGAAATCTTAGATCGACACAATGCAAACCATATTCAAATCATCCCGAAGATCGAGAACCAAGAAGGTGTAGATAATATCGATGAGATCCTTGCTGTTTCTGATGGTCTTATGGTAGCGCGTGGTGACCTTGGTGTTGAGATTCCAGCAGAAGAAGTACCTCTTGTACAAAAGATGCTGATCAAGAAGTGTAACGAGCTTGGAAAGCCAGTTATTACAGCAACTCAAATGTTAGATTCCATGCAGCGTAACCCGCGTCCTACACGTGCTGAAGCAAGTGACGTAGCAAACGCGATCTTTGATGGAACAGATGCGATCATGCTTTCAGGTGAAACAGCTGCTGGTACATATCCAGTTGAAGCGGTTCTTACAATGCATAAGATTGCTAGCCGTGCTGAAAGCTCTTTGAACTATAAAACATTATTATCTTCAAGAAGCAAAGAGAGCAAAACGACCATCACAGATGCGATTTCTCAATCTGTTTCCTTTACAGCTCTTAACCTTGATGCAGATGCTGTTATTACGGCAACTGAAAAAGGACAAACAGCTCGTATGATCTCAAAATATCGTCCAAAAGCTCCTATTATCGCTGTAACAAGCAACGAAGATGTATGCCGTAAGCTTGCACTTGTTTGGGGAGTAACACCAGTAAAAGGTGAAAAAGCTGGAACAACAGATGAAATGTTCCAAATTGCGATTGATTCAGCACTTAAAGCTGAAGCTGTTCAACATGGAAATCTTGTCGTAATCACTGCAGGTGTACCAGTAGGTGAATCAGGATCTACAAACTTAATGAAAGTTCACATTATTGGTGATGTGCTTGCTAAAGCTCAAGGGATTGGACAATCATCAGCTTCAGGAAAAGTAGTTGTAGCTAAAACAGCTCAAGAAGCGATGGAAAAGATGACTGAAGGCGCAATTCTTGTAACAGTTGGAACTGATCGTGATATGATTGCTGCATTTGAAAAAGCATCAGCTGTTATTACAGAAGAAGGCGGATTGACAAGCCATGCTGCAGTATGTGGAGTATCTCTAAGTATTCCTGTTATCGTTGGCTTACAAAATGCCACAGAAATCTTTAAAGATGGACAAGAAATCACGATAGATGCTTCTGTTGGATATATTTATGACGGAAGAAAAAACGTTATCTAATTGTCGAAAAGAGAAGGGTGAAACCTTCTCTTTTTTGATTCGTAAATTAATTGGAATAGAATAAATCTCTTATTATTTGTTTAACGAAAGCGGTGGTTTAAGTGTTTCGTAAGCTATTACCTATCTTTATTCTTATTCCTGCCATTGAAGTAGCTCTGTTTATCTTGGCTGGGCAATATATAGGGATTCCTGCAACGATTGCTGGAATATTTTTTACCGGTATATTAGGTGCTTATCTAGCAAAAAAAGAAGGGGTAGAGACGCTCCAACGCGTGAAGATGCAGCTCGAGAGCGGTCAGATGCCAGGAGAAGCAGTTCTTGATGGCGCTTGTATTCTAGTCGGCGGTGCATTACTCTTAGCACCTGGATTTCTAACTGACATAATAGGTTTCTTTTTGCTTATCCCTCCACTAAGAAAACCAGTGAAGTTGTGGGTGAAAGCGAAACTCTTCCAAAAGATGCAATCAGGACAGTTTTACTTCATAAAAAGAAGGTAAAGTCACTATTTACTGCCAGAGTCAACATAGCAGATCAAATGAGGCAGTTTCTAAAAGATTTTTGCTTTCAAGTCTGCTTATGTACTCTTCTTTGACGGTTGATTGGAGTGAAAGGTGCGAGACTCCTGCGGGACAAGCGGTCAGGTGAGACCCTTAAGGGCGCAAAGCGGCAAGGGGCTCACCGCCTGCCCCGCGGAAAGCGAGCAACCTGTAATGGAAATCAACTACTTTCAGAATCACCAATGAATACAAAAACATAACAAAAAGAACGATGCTCACTTTCAGCATTCGTTCTTTTTATTTGTGTATAGGCTTCATAACAAATTGATAGAGTTCATGAAAGAACTTTGCTTCGTACAGCGCACGAATCACTACTAGGATAACTGGCCCGATGATTAAACCGACAAACCCTAGAAGCTGGAAACCTGCAAAAAGAGAGACTAAAGTAGCCAGAGGATCGAGTCCGATCGTTTTTGATAGAAGCTTTGGTTCCATGATTTGTCTTTGTATAACAACAACACCGTACAAAATTGATAGTCCGATTGTGAGTGTATAATTTCCTGTTAAAAAGCAATAAGCGATCCATGGCAGAAAGACAGCACCTGTTCCGAGGTATGGTAAAAGGTCAATTGCTCCGATAAGAACAGAAATGGTAACTGCATAATCAATATTCATCAACAAAAGACCTACTAGAACGATACATGCTGTTATCGAGATTAAGGTTAACTGTGCTTTTAAAAAACCGAATAAAGCTTTTCTTAGCTCCAAATACACGGTTGTTATGGTATGGATTAACTTCTCAGGAAAGATAGCGTTAAGAAAACCAGTTAATCGATACCAATCTTTACTTATAAAAAAGGATGCGAGTAGAGAAAAGACGAAAACCGTTAAAAAAGTTGGAAGACTTACAATCATTAGAGAGACACTATTAATTACTGTCTGTGTCATACTGGAAGCATTTGTGGTTATCCCGGTTCCGATCTTCTCGATATTATCCATTACCGTTTCTTGTTGATCTGTTCCCAACTTGCTATAGATGGAGAGTAAATCCTGATATAAAGGGAGAACATTCGTTTTAAATGATCGTTCAAAGTAAAATACCAATTCTTGAATATAAGCAGGCAACTCATGTGCAATATAGGCAAAACCAGTCATCATCTCTTGGATAAGCAAGGTTAGTAACAAGACAATTGCACCTAAAAGACCTAATATAGAAAGAATGACGGCAATTGCTCTATTTACTTTGAACCGATCCACAATAAAATCTACAAAGGGGTTTATCATAAGTGCTATGATCGCTCCTGCAATGAATGGATAAAGAATAGCAGAAACATAATAGACAGAAAAAATAAGGGCAACTGAGAGGGATAAAATAAATGCAATACGCAACAAACGATGTGTCAGTTCAGCATACAAATTTTACACCTGCCTTTACGTACATACTAATTAGTGAGAAAGGAATGAAAATATTTGGAACCTTTACTTTTTTTATTCGGATTATTAATCATTGGCTTACTGGCAAAAAATCAATCTTTAATTGTCGCGGTTGCATTTTTGTTAGTGTTAAAATTTACCGGTATGGGTGATAAATGGTTTGCTGTTATCCAGCAAAAAGGAATAAATTGGGGCGTGACGATTATCACAATTGCCGTATTAGTACCGATAGCATCCGGTGAGATCGGGTTTAAACAGTTGTCTGATTCATTGCGTTCTTACTATGCGTGGGTCGCCTTATTATCAGGCATTTTCGTAGCAATAATCGCAAGTAAAGGACTTCATCTGTTACAAAATGATCCTCATATTACGGCTGCATTAGTCTTTGGGACAATACTTGCTGTTGCTCTTTTTCAAGGAGTGGCTGTAGGACCTTTGATCGGAGCAGGAATCGCTTATATGGCCATGAAATTAGTAGGAATGTTTTCAGGTTCATGACGCTTTCCGCACGAATTAAGTGATATCCGTTCACAAATATCAGATTATTGTTTATAATTGATGTGTATGTCCCATTTCCTTTAAATAGTCTTTCATTTTTCAAGTCTCAGTTTCGAGATTAAAAAAGTTGGGAATGTAACCTTGAATCCAGCTTTTTTATTAAAAGGGAAATGTAAGCTCTTTCTATTTTTTAAAAAGTGAAACAATTAAAGGAGAAGAGAGAATAACAGAAAAAAAGGAGAGATAGCCATGACAGCTACAAGAGGATTAGAAGGAATTGTTGCAACGACTTCTTCTGTCAGCTCTATCATTGACGATGTATTAACCTATAGAGGATATAGCATTGATGACTTAGCTGAACATGCAACTTTTGAGGAAGTTGTATACTTGCTATGGAATGGTAAACTGCCTTCCCAATCTGAACTAGAATCATTTAAATCAGAACTTGCTGAGGCTAGTGAGCTGCCTGTTGAATTGTTGGAACAAATGAAATCGCTTCCTTTGAAGAATACACATCCTATGACTGTACTGCGTACAATCGTGTCAACATTAGCGATGTATGATCCAGAAGCAGAGGATATGTCTACAGATGGAAACTACAAAAAAGCCATCCGTCTTCAAGCTCAGATGTCATCACTCGTAACGGCATTTGCACGTATTAGGGAAGGAAAAGATCCAATTGCTCCTAAAAAAGAACTTAGCTATGCTGCTAACTTCCTATATATGCTTACAGGTAAAGAGCCTGATGAAATTTCTGAAACAGCTTTTAACAAAGCATTAGTTTTACATGCTGACCATGAGCTAAATGCATCCACGTTCACTGCACGTGTTTGTGTGGCTACACTTTCTGATATCTATTCAGGAATTACAGCAGCGATCGGTGCTTTAAAAGGACCACTTCATGGTGGAGCAAACGAACAAGTAATGAAGATGCTTTCTGAGATCGGTGAAGAATCAAACGTAGAATCTTACTTGGACAGCGCGATCGAGAACAAACAAAAGATCATGGGCTTCGGTCACCGTGTTTACAAGAACGGCGATCCTCGTGCAAAACATTTGCGTGAAATGTCTAAACAGCTTACATCTATTACAGGTGAAGAAAAATGGTACACGATGAGCGTAAAGATCGATGATACGCTTAAGCAGAAGAAAGGCTTGTTGCCAAACGTAGACTTCTATTCTGCTAGTGTTTATCACAGCTTAGGTATCGATCATGACCTATTCACGCCAATCTTTGCGATCAGCCGTGTTTCTGGCTGGATTGCACATATCTTAGAACAATATGAGAACAACCGTTTAATTCGCCCTCGTGCTGAATATATCGGACCTGACATGCAGCAATATGTGGCTTTAGAACAAAGATAATATAAAAACTATGGGTTATATCTTAAAAAGAGAAGGGATTCTTCTTCTCTTTTCCCTATGTTTTTTAGTAGACTAGTATAGTACATGCAATACAAGAATTAGGAGGAATTTAGAAATGTCTAACGGAGAACGTATTACAGTCGACAATGGTGTATTAAACGTACCAAATCAACCGGTGATCCCTTTTATCGAAGGTGACGGAACTGGTCCTGATATTTGGGCTGCTGCTTCACGTGTTCTAGAAGCTGCTGTTGAAAAAGCATATAACGGTGAGAAAAAGATCGTATGGAAAGAAGTTTTAGCTGGAGAAAAAGCATTCAACCAAACAGGTGAGTGGCTTCCAGCAGAAACTCTTGATGTAATTCGCGATTACATAATTGCGATTAAAGGACCTTTAACAACGCCAGTAGGCGGAGGAATCCGTTCTTTAAACGTTGCACTAAGACAAGAGTTAGATCTATTTACTTGTCTTCGTCCAGTTCAATACTTCAAAGGTGTTCCTTCACCAGTAAAACGCCCTGAAGATACAAACATGGTTATTTTCCGTGAGAATACAGAAGATATTTATGCTGGCATCGAGTATGCAAGTGGATCTGATGAAGTTAAAAAATTGATTCAATTCCTACAAGATGAGATGGGTGCTAACAAAATCCGTTTCCCAGAAACTTCAGGTATCGGTATTAAGCCGGTTTCTTCAGAAGGTACTCAACGTCTAGTTCGTGCAGCGATTCAGTATGCGATCAACGAAGGACGTAAGAGTGTAACACTTGTTCATAAAGGAAACATCATGAAATATACAGAAGGTGCTTTCAAGAACTGGGGTTATGAGCTAGCTGAAGCTGAGTTTGGTGACAAAGTATTCACATGGGCTCAGTATGACCGCATCGTTGAAGAAAGCGGAAAAGATGCTGCGAACAAAGCTCAAGCAGATGCAGAAGCTGCAGGTAAGATCATTGTTAAAGACTCAATCGCTGATATCTTCTTACAACAGATCTTAACTCGTCCAGCTGAGTTTGATGTAGTAGCTACAATGAACTTAAATGGAGATTACATCTCTGATGCTCTTGCTGCACAAGTTGGCGGTATCGGTATCGCACCAGGTGCAAACATCAACTACGAAACAGGACATGCAATCTTTGAAGCAACTCATGGTACTGCTCCAAAATATGCTGGTCTTGATAAAGTAAACCCATCATCTGTTATTCTTTCAGGTGTGTTGATGCTTGAACATCTAGGATGGGGAGAAGCTGCTAAATTAGTACTTTCTTCAATGGAAAACACAATTGAAAGTAAAGTTGTTACTTACGACTTTGCACGTTTGATGGACGGCGCTACAGAAGTTAAATGTTCTGAGTTTGCTGACGAACTAATCAAAAACATGTAATCTAACTGACCCCTTTTTATAAGGGGTCTTCTCAACATATTTTATGTTTTTTTAAACTGTTCCTGGAGGGAAAGACATGGCTAACAAACGAAAAAAGATTTCGGTTATTGGTGGAGGATTTACAGGAGCAACAACGGCTTTTATCTTAGGACAAAAAGAAGTTGGGGATGTAGTATTAGTTGATATTCCTCAAATGGAAAACCCTACAAAAGGTAAAGCGCTAGACATGATGGAAGCAAGTCCTGTTCAAGGTTTTGATGCATCGATTACGGGTACGAGCGATTATGCAGATACAGCAGAATCTGATGTAGTTGTTATAACAGCAGGAATTGCTCGCAAACCTGGTATGAGTCGTGATGATCTTGTAAACACAAACGCCGGAATCATGAAAAGCGTAACGAAGGAGATCGTTAAACATTCTCCTGATTGCACGATAATCGTTTTAACAAATCCAGTTGATGCCATGACATACACGGTATTAAAAGAATCTGGTTTTCCTAAAAGCCGTGTAATCGGACAATCAGGAATACTAGATACTGCACGTTTCCGTACATTTGTTGCTATGGAACTTAACGTATCTGTAAAAGATGTTACTGGTTTTGTTCTTGGCGGTCACGGAGACGATATGGTGCCACTCGTACGCTACTCTTATGCAGGTGGAATTCCGTTAGAGAAATTAATCTCTAAAGAGCGTTTAGACGCGATTGTCGAGCGCACACGTAAAGGTGGAGGGGAAATCGTTAATCTCTTAGGTAACGGATCTGCTTATTATGCACCAGCTGCATCTTTAGTTGAGATGGTAGAAGCGATTGTAAAAGATCAACGCAGAGTGCTTCCTTCAATCGCCTTTTTAGAAGGTGAATATGGATACGATGGTATCTGTCTCGGCGTCCCAACGATCTTAGGCGGTGGCGGTCTAGAAGAAATCATTGAACTTGAGCTGACGGCAGAAGAGAAAGCAGCGCTTGATCAATCGGCTGAATCTGTCAAATCAGTTATGAAAGTATTAGCATAAGCGTGTGAGAGATTCGGGCAAATCCCCGAATCTTTTCTCCAGATATTTATGAAAGCGTTATCATCAAGAGGGGGGTCTTTAAATGCTGATCGGAAAAAAACGAAAACTCGGAAGAAAAATAGACGAGATCCAAGCTGGGGAAAAATTAGAGATGCAAGAAACAATTGAAGACAAAGATCTTCTCTTGTATTTAGGCTTAACAAACGATAACAACCCACTATTCATCCAACACGATTATGCAACATTGACACCTTATAAAAAGCCTGTCGTTCCACAGGTCATGTTGATGGGTATGATAACTTCGGCAATATCAAAATATTTACCGGGTCCCGGAAGTTCGATTGTTGAATCAAGTTTCACATTTATCAAACCCGTTTATCATTATTCCAAATTAACCTTCTTATTTGAAATTACAGAAGTAAATAGAGATAAGCATATGGTGCATATGAACGTTAGAGCAGAGAATGAGGAAGGAATCGAAGTGTTAAAGAGTAATTTACACGTTTGTCCTCCATATGTTCCAAAATCGATTACATCTAATACAATGGAAAATTTTTAAACCTTTCTTATGAAAGGTTTATTTTTTTTTGCTCTAATAAAGTTGATATGTCCTCTTTACATATACAAATATGCTGTAAATGTATATAGGAGGCGTACAAGAGCATTTTATACGAGGTAAACATCATTATATCCGTAGATGAGAGCCATATATCCGTAAAACTACCGATTAATTACGTATATAAAATTTTTTATTCGATTTATCTATCCCAATTAGAACAATAAACATAAAAAAATCTTATCAATGTAAAGGGAATGTTAAGGATATGTAAAGTCACTATGAAAATTTTGCGATTTTTGTACACACTATAAAAAAAATAGTATGATAAATTTGTACAAGTCGTAAAAAGGTGGGAATATGATGAGCCAAAAGTTACTCGTAGTAGAAGATGAAATTTCGATCTCAACATTGTTGCAATTTAACTTAGAACAAGCAGGATTTCAAGTAGTTACGGCAATGGATGGCAAGAGTGGTTTAGAAAAAGCGGAAAGCGAAGAACCTAATCTAATCATATTAGACCTTATGCTGCCGGAAATGGATGGAATAGAAGTTTGTAAAGAACTCCGTCTAAGAAAATTAAATATTCCTATTCTCATGTTAACGGCTAAGGATGATGAATTTGATAAAGTGTTAGGCCTTGAGTTAGGTGCGGACGATTATATGACTAAACCGTTCAGTCCAAGAGAAGTGGTAGCAAGGGTGAAGGCGATCCTCCGCAGATCATCATCAGCTAATACGGATTCGGAAAAGAAAAAAGAAGAAGTGGAACATCTTAAAATTGGTGAAGTTGATATTTATCCAGAAAACTATGAAGCATATTTCAGGGAAAAAGCACTAGAGCTTACACCGAAAGAATTCGAACTGCTCGTTTATCTTGCTAGACATAAGAGTCGGGTTCTTTCAAGGGAACAGCTGCTTTCCGCCGTTTGGAACTATGATTTTGTAGGTGACACACGAATTGTTGATGTTCATATCAGTCATCTAAGAGAGAAAATCGAGAATAATACACGTAAGCCAATTTATATTAAAACCATAAGGGGATTAGGATATAAGCTAGAGGAGCCTCAATAATGCATGATTTTAAAAACCGAGTCCTTACTTTTTTCCTGCTCGGTATACTGCTGGTTTTCATATTGCTAGCTCTTATTATGGGGAACATTGTTCACCATAGTGTGAAAGATAAGCGAATGGAATTTTATAAAGGTGAATTAAGCCTAATCGAACAAGTCCTTAATACAGAAAAATCAAAGTCAACGATAACCAACTTATTAAGAACGGCCTCTAAAGATCTTAAGGGTGAGATTTATGTGCTCGATTCAGATTGGAACGTAATATACACATCTGACGGAGACAGTCCACGTAACATGTCTTTGTATTATCCAAAAGGTAAAAAAACGAATGATCAAGATCTTGTGTTAAAGAATGAAGACGGAAGATTGTACTATACGTTAAAAAAGAAAGATGAAACGGGATTTATACAATTTGCCATTCCTGAGGGTGCTGCCGAATCTGAAGAAAGATCGATATGGATCATTATGTCGATTGGCTTCCTTATCTGTTTTATCATTATTCTTTACGTGTCTCTTAAGGTGATTCATAAGATCGTTAGACCTGTAGAAGAGGCTACTCAGACTGCGAAAGAGCTTGCTAAAGGTAATTTTAAAGCGAGAACATATGAATATTTTGGGGAAGACATTGGTGAATTGAACTACTCATTAAACGTATTAGCCCGTAACCTAGAAAAGATGACAAAATCTCAGGAATCACAGCATGATCGCTTGATAACATTAATTGAAAATATGGGAAGCGGACTTATTCTAATTGATAAAAATGGCTATATCAACTTAGTAAACAAAACGTTCAAAGAACTGTTTAAAGAACACACAGATTATTGGACGGGTCATCTCTTCTATGAAGTATTTCCTTACACATCCATCAAGGATATAGTAAAAGAAACTTATCTAACAGAGAAAAAAGTGAGAAGAAACACAGTTATTCCTATTCACATCGATACAAAACATTTCGATGTCTATAGTGCGCCTGTCATGAACGCGAGAGGTAAACTTAAAGGGATCGTGCTTGTTTTTCACGATATAACTGAGCTTAAGAAACTCGAGCAAGTAAGAAAAGATTTCGTTGCTAATGTATCACATGAACTTAAAACGCCGATCACTTCTTTAAAAGGGTTTGCTGAAACTTTATTAGATGGTGCAGGTGAAAATGAAGAGTTTAGAAATAAATTTTTAACGATTATGTTAAATGAAAGTGATAGGTTACAGGCGCTTATCCAAGACTTGTTAGATCTTTCTAAAAGTGAGCAAGGGTTCTGTCTAGAAACTCAATCTATTGATTTAGGCTCTTTAGTTAACGAGACCTTTGAGATTCTTCAGCCAAAAGCTGAAAAGAAAGGTATTCTTCTATCCGTTGAAGTTACAGGGCAGACTGTTATGGATGGAGATTCACCTCGATTGAAGCAGATCATCATCAACCTTGTATCGAACAGCTTAACCTACACCCCTGCTGGTGGACGTGTAAACGTTAGAGTGGAAGAACTTACAGACCATGTGAAGCTGCTTATTAAAGATACAGGAATCGGTATCAAAGAAAGTGAGATTCCTCGAATATTTGAGCGGTTTTACCGTGTGGACAAAGCCAGAAGCAGAAATTCAGGAGGCACTGGATTAGGGCTTGCAATCGTTAAACACCTAGTAGAAGCTCATCACGGAACAATTGAAGTTCAAAGTAAACCAGGTGAAGGTTCACAATTTACAATTCTGTTTCCGAAGAAATTTAAGTTGTAAGTTTTACAATTCCTTTACACACTTGTTTTCTTAAGTTAATAGTTCAATCTTATGATTAAAGTATCCTTTTTCAGTACCCCCTTAGCGAGAGTCCTTCATGGATTCTCGCCTTTTTTTATGTCCAAGTGCTCTTCTGTTCCTACTTTTTTGTTTCTGGTTGTCATCGTGATACAATAGATGATAGAAGAAATGTCCTCAGGAGGTTATGGACTTGGCGAAAACAAATAAATTAGTGCTTATTGATGGAAATAGTATTGCGTATAGAGCTTTTTTTGCTCTACCACTTTTAAACAACGATAAAGGTGTTTATACAAACGCAGTATACGGATTTACTCAGATGCTTCTGAAAATTTTAGAAGATGAAAAGCCTACTCATATCCTCGTTGCTTTTGATGCAGGGAAAACAACATTCCGACATAAGACATTTGGTGAATATAAAGGCGGTCGTCAGAAAACACCACCCGAACTGTCAGAGCAGTTTCCTTTTATCCGACAATTGTTAGATGCATTTAAAATCAAACGTTATGAGCTTGAAAATTATGAAGCAGATGACATTATTGGAACCCTTGCTTCATATGCTGCTGATGGAAACTGGGATGTGAAAGTGTTCACGGGTGATAAAGACTTACTTCAGCTCGTTACGCCTGATGTTGAAGTGGTGTTGACAAGAAAAGGAATCACTGAGGTTGAGGCATATACCGTTGAACATGTGAATGAGCGGTACGGGATTACGCCGCACCAAATCATTGATATGAAGGGGCTAATGGGAGACCCTTCCGACAATATTCCGGGAGTACCTGGGGTGGGAGAAAAGACTGCGATCAAATTAATCAAACAATATGGAACGATCGAAAAAGTTCTTGATTCAATTGATGAAATCTCAGGTGCTAAGCTTAAAGAGAGATTATCGGAGAATAAAGAACAGGCCATTATGAGTAAAGAGCTTGCTACGATAACGAAAGAAGCTCCTATTGAAGTCAGTCTGGAAGAAACGAATTACGATGGTTATGAAACGTCTTCTGTATTTCCTCTATTCAAAGAGTTAGGATTTAATTCATTGCTAGAACGCTTGGGTAGTGATGAAGAAATTTTTCAGGATGAAGAAAAAGAAGAGCTCAATTTTAAAACGGTAACTAAAATCGAAATTGATATGTTAAGAAGCCCTTCTTCTTTAATTGTTGAAACGTTAACTGAAGATTATCATAAAGCTAAAATTCATGGTTTCGCTTTAAGTAATGATGCTGGGACCTTTTATATTCCTTCAAGTCTTGCAGATCAATCAGAAGAATTTCAGGAATGGCTGCAAGATGAAAACCAAAAGAAGAGGATGTTTGATGCCAAGAGAGCACATGTTGCATTACATGGGCAAGGAATTGTGTTAAATGGTATTGAATTTGATATTCAGCTCGCTTCATATCTGCTTAATCCATCTGAATCCCTAGATGAAGTAGCAGATGTTGCGAAGCAGTATGGCAAGTCTAATGTTGACGTAAATGAAGCTGTATACGGTAAAGGTGCTAAGAAAAAGCTGCCAGAAGATGAAGCTGTTCTCGCTGAGCACCTCTCTAGAAAAGCATATACTGTTTTTCAGTTAAGTGACCTTCTGGATGAGAAGTTAAAAGAAAATGAACAGAGTGATCTGTTCTATCAGTTAGAGATGCCATTAGCTCTTGTATTAGCAAAAATGGAAGAGTTCGGCGTAAAAGTAAAATCAGACACACTTCAAAAAATGGGTGCTGACTTAGATGTACAGTTAACAACACTTGAAAAAGACATTCACGAACTTGCTGGGATATCGTTTAATATTAACTCCCCTAAACAATTAGGAGAAATATTATTTGAGAAGCTTAACTTGCCGCCAATTAAGAAAACTAAGACGGGGTATTCGACTTCAGTAGATGTATTAGAGAAATTAGAAGGAAAGCATGAAATCATCAATAAGATACTAATCTATCGTCAACTTGGTAAGTTAAGATCAACTTATATTGAAGGTCTGTTGAAAGTAGTAAAAGAAGATACGGGTAAGATTCATACGCGCTTTAATCAGGTTCTAGCTCAAACGGGAAGGCTGAGCTCTATTGATCCTAACCTTCAAAATATTCCGATCCGTTTAGAAGCGGGAAGAAAGATCAGACATGCATTTGTTGCATCACAGCCTGGCTGGAAAATTCTTGCCGCTGATTATTCGCAGATTGAACTGCGCGTATTGGCTCATATTTCTCAGGATGAAAACTTGATGGAAGCATTTAAGACAGAGATGGATGTTCACACGAAAACCGCCATGGATGTTTTTCATGTAGAAGAGAGTGAAGTTACCTCTGAAATGAGAAGACACGCCAAAGCCGTTAACTTTGGTATCGTATATGGAATCAGTGACTATGGTCTATCACAAAGCCTAGGTATCACGAGGAAAGAAGCTGGGGAATTTATAGCGTCATATTTGGATAGTTTCCCTGGTGTTCAGCAGTACATGAAGGACAGTGTTTCTGAGGCAAAACAAAATGGTTTTGTTTCAACCCTGCTTCATAGACGACGTTATCTGCCCGAAATCAATAGCAGAAACTTTAACCTGCGAAGTTTCGCAGAGAGAACAGCTATGAATACTCCGATTCAAGGGACAGCTGCAGACATCATAAAAAAAGCGATGGTCGATATGGATCAGCGGTTAACAGACGAAAAACTAGAAGCGAAAATGCTGCTCACTGTACATGATGAACTTATTTTTGAAGTGCCAGAAAATGAGCTGCAAAAACTTGAAGAGATCGTTTGCGAAGTGATGGAATCAGCAGTAGAACTTGATGTGCCATTAAAAGTAGATGTAAACTGGGGAGATTCCTGGTTCGAAGCAAAATAATAATGAACAGCATCCTATAGATCAGGGTGCTGTTTTTCTAATAAGGTTGGTGAAAGCATGCCTGAGTTACCTGAAGTAGAAAATGTCAAAAACACACTGAATCAATTTCTTCCGGGGAAGTTGATTACAGATGTGAAAATATACTGGGAAAATATTATTAAACATCCAGGAACGGAAGAGTTCATCTTGAAGTTAAAGGGTCAAACCTTTCAAAATGTGTATCGAAGAGGTAAGTTTTTAATTTTTCATCTTGATGAAGATGTATTAGTGTCTCACCTTAGGATGGAAGGAAAATATGGATTGAATCAAAGTGATGAGCCATTTGATAAGCATACACATGTTATTTTTCAGTTTTCTGATGGAACTGAACTTAGATATCGAGATGTGAGAAAGTTTGGAACCATGCATTTGTATCCAAAAGGAACAGAGGAAAGTCATGCGCCCTTAAAAACTTTAGGTATAGAACCACTATCAGATTCTTTAACAGCCGCTCTTCTAAAGAAGCTATTTGCTAATCGAAAACGCAACATAAAATCGGTATTGCTTGATCAGACTCTTCTTGCTGGTTTAGGAAACATCTATGTAGATGAAGTTCTGTTTCAGGCAGGAATCCATCCAGAGACACCAGCGAATAAATTAACACAGCCTAAGTTAAAGAAATTGAAAACTGCAATTACTGAAATTCTTTCTGAGTCTGTGAAGCACGGCGGAAGCTCGATACGCTCTTACACAAACGCGGTTGGTGAGACGGGTGGTTTTCAGCTGAATTTGTTTGTATACGGGAGAAAAAATGAAGCATGTCGTGTGTGTGGTACTGAGATCGAACGATTGGTTGTAGCGGGAAGAGGGACTCACATTTGTAAGACTTGTCAAAAATAAACCATTTCTGAGCTCCTTTCATATACTACGTTTACCGTTAACTGAAAGGAGTACAGGAACAATGGTGGCTTACTCATTTGTTTTACTGGCACTAGCCGTCAGCCTGGACAGTTTTGGAGCCGGATTAACGTATGGAATGAAATCCATTAAAATTCCTTTTCGCTCCATTATCATCATCGCAATTTGTTCAGCTGTTACCTTTTTACTTTCAATGTTGCTTGGATTTACATTAGAACAATTTATTTCACACAAGACAGGTGAGATTTTGGGAGGTGTGATTCTTCTCGGAATCGGAATCTACTCTCTATGGCAGGTTTTCTTACCAGAGAAAGAGAACATTGAGTGCGTGGAAAAAGAACCTAAGAACATTGTGCTTTTTGAAATTAAGTCGTTGGGCATTGTTATACACATCCTTAAGAAACCAGTTATGGCAGATATCGATAAGTCTGGATCTATTACCGGCTTAGAAGCCGTTCTGCTTGGAATAGCATTATCGCTTGATGCCTTTGGAGCGGGAATAGGAGCTGCACTCATCGACTTGTCCCCTTCATTAACAACTATTACAATTGCGATGATGAGCGCTTTATTCTTATGGGGTGGTATGGTTTTAGGATTATATCTTTTTAATAAAACAAACTGGATGAAGGGATTATCAATCCTGCCAGGCGTTTTGTTGATCGTAATGGGATTATTAAAAATGTAACACTGGAGGATAACTTGTGATTATTGGATTAACAGGAGGCATTGCAACTGGGAAATCAACAGTCAGTAACATCATTAGGAGTCAAGGAATTCCTGTAGTTGATGCTGATATCATTTCTAGAGAAGTTGTTATGCCAGAGAAAGAAGCGTATCAGAAAATCGTTGCTTGTTTTGGTGAACAAATATTAAATGATGACAAGACGATAAACAGAGCAGGATTAGGAGAGATCATTTTTAACGATTCAGAAAAAAGAACGATGCTAAACGACATTGTTCACCCTGCTGTTAGAGAAGAAATGAGACAGCAAGCTGATGCTTATCTTCGTTCAGGAGAGTCTATAGTGGTTATGGATATACCTCTCTTGTTTGAGAGTCAGCTTACACATATGGTAGATCGAACGTGGCTAGTATATGCTACGCCAGAAATACAACTACAAAGATTGATCAAACGTGATGATTTTTCAGAGAAACAAGCGATGTCTAGAATCCAATCACAGATGCCGATTGATGAAAAGAAAGAATTAGCTGATGTTGTAATCAATAATAATCAATCACTTTTAGAGTTAGAGAATGATGTTCTTTCATTGTTAGAACAAACGAAAAAGCAGGCCTGATACCATTTCAGGTCTGTTTTTCTTATATGAGCCCTTTTTCAGCCTAATTTTAATAAAAGTATGTTCTTTTCAAGTGTTAATATGATATACTAATTACAGATAGATACGATAAAGAGTATAACACATTGGAAGGAGCAGCTTCATGAAAGCAAAAATCGCAATTAATGGCTTGGGGAGAATAGGAAGAATGGTCTTCCGCAAAATGATGGAGAACGATGAATTTGAGGTTGTAGCTGTTAATGCCAGCTATCCAGCAGAAACTCTTGCTCACATGGTTAAGTACGATTCTATACATGGGACGTACCCTGGAGAAGTTGTTGCTGGAGAAGATGCCCTTTTTGTTGATGGAAAAAAAGTTCAATTAGTTAACTCTCGCGATCCTCGTGAACTTCCGTGGGGAACGTTAGGCGTTGATATTGTTATAGAAGCAACTGGGAAATTTGTTTCACAAGAATCTGCGGGTCTTCACATTGAAGCAGGGGCAAAGAAAGTAATCATTACTGCGCCTGGGAAAGATGAAGACATTACAATTGTTATGGGAGTAAATGATAGCGATTACATTTCCTCGAAACACCATATAATTTCTAACGCATCGTGTACAACGAACTGTTTAGCTCCAGTGATAAAAGTGCTTGATGATCAGTTCGGAGTACAATCTGGAATGATGACTACTGTACATGCATATACGAATGACCAAAAAAATATTGATAACCCTCATAAAGACTTGAGACGCGCACGTGCATGCGGCACCTCTATTATTCCAACTTCTACAGGTGCTGCAAAAGCGATTGCGAAAGTATTGCCTCATTTAGAAGGTAAACTGAATGGCATGGCACTACGTGTTCCAACACCTAACGTATCTTTGGTTGACGTTGTTGTGGAGTTGAAGACTTCAGTATCTAAAGACCAAGTCAATCATGCTCTGCAATCCGCTTCAGAAGGATCAATGCGTGGAATCTTAGGATACAGCGATTTGCCGCTAGTATCAATTGACTATAATGGAAATGAAAACTCTTCAATCGTAGATGGCTTGTCAACCATGGTGATGGACGGAAATAAAGTAAAGGTCCTGGCTTGGTACGACAACGAATGGGGTTATTCTTGCCGAGTAGTAGATCTAGCTAAACATGTAAGTGTTGCTTTGAATATGCCGGTACAAGAAAAAAATGTTTCTGTATCATAAAAACATTCATGAAAAATAGATAGAAGATGAGAGCTGGATTACACACCAGCTCTTTTCTGTGTTTTAGTAATCTTATTAATTTTACAATTGACCTTATCCTTAAAGTACAATATAAAATTGATACAAAAAATTTGCCTATAGTTATTGCAAATAAATTTTAAAAGAAGTATACTATGATTCGTGAACTTCAAATAAAGCAAACTAAGGCATTGAATGCTACTTAAAGGGTTAGGACCTCTTTGGACTAACTTGCCCCCGTGGTAGATATTCGATACCGCATGCTTGAAGGCATGATTATTTTTAAAAGGGGGACTATGCTAATGGATACAATGGGAAGACACGTAATTGCTGAGTTATGGGGTTGTGATTCTGAAAAATTAAATGACATGAAATTTATTGAAGAGACATTCGTTGACGCTGCATTGAAAGCAGGTGCAGAAATTCGCGAGGTTGCTTTTCATAAATTTGCTCCACATGGTGTAAGTGGAGTTGTTATTATCTCTGAATCTCATCTAACTATTCACAGTTTTCCTGAGCATGGTTATGCAAGTATTGATGTATATACGTGTGGAGATCGAATTGATCCTAACGTAGCTGCTGATTACATTTCAGAGGCACTTGGCGCTAAAAAGCGCGAAAACTTGGAAGTTCCTCGTGGAATGGGTCCAATTTCTGTTGCCAAATCAAAAGTTACTGCTCAATAATCAAAAACAGAATGTACGTGAGGTGTGAGAAATCACACCTCTTTTTTATTTCACTCATTATAGGGAATAATAGGACACAAATTATATTGCTTTGGAGGACTACTATGTTTAGAAAACTTCAAAATCTAATGGAAAATCATGCGGAAACGAGTGAACAGCATGTGGACGAAAGACTTAGAACCCATTATTTTAAAGCTAATAAACCTGAAGTAATGAATGTGATTAAACAGATTTTAGATGAAGACATGAATTTTCATGAGCTAGGTTTTTCTGAAGAAAGGGGAGAAGTAACGTTTGAAGTGAGACAGCCTAAGAGTGCGTTTGTCGTTATTAGTGTTATAACAGTTAAAGCAAATCGAACTGCTGTAGATTTGAACGTTTCAACAGAATCTGCTCTTCCTTTTAATTTTGGCAATAATCAAAGACTAATCGTTAACATTTATGAAATCTTAAAAGAAAAACTAACGTTTGTTGGAACGTCAATGGCTGAAAAATTGTAGGAATAGCTTGTCACATTCCTCCCTTTTCTTTAAGATAGATAGAGAATAGAAAATTTTTTGGGGATGATTACAATGAGGTGTCCTACTTGCCAGCACAACGGAACAAAAGTGCTTGATTCAAGACCTGTACATAGCGGAAGGTCCATTCGCCGCAGAAGGGAATGTGAATCTTGCAGCTATAGATTTACTACATTTGAAACGGTAGAACAAACACCGCTTATCATTGTTAAGAAGGGCGGAGAACGAGAAGAGTTCAGCCGTGAAAAGATCCTTAGAGGTCTTATTAAAGCTTGCGAAAAAAGGCCTGTCCCCTTGGAAACACTTGAAAATATTGTAGATAGTATTGAAAAAGAATTGCGAAACTCAGGTGCTTCTGAAGTTTCAAGTACAGCAGTTGGTGAACAGGTGATGGAACATCTATCTAAAACAGATGAAGTTGCTTATGTAAGATTTGCCTCTGTTTATCGTCAATTCAAAGATATCAATGTGTTTATACAGGAACTGAAAGAACTAATTAACAAGGAGGAGCGTTAAAGCGTATCTTAAACTGCTGCAACGCTTTTTTTATTCCAATCTCTATCCGTATTCTGCACTTTAGGAAACGGCTAATATATATGAACGAAGTAATCTGGCTGACGATACTAACATCCGTCGGCCACATTATTTTTAAGACTTTTAAACAAAGGGTGAAAACGATGACGGTACATTTTCAGGAAGTTGTGCCCGTTGATACGTATTCCGTCCAGTGCAAGGGTATGTTGCATGAAATAGATCATAAGGTTCTTACTATGCTATATCAGCCGTTGGTTGGCGCATTTGCACATAGTTTATACATGACATTGTGGTGCGAAGTAAATATGGATCGGCAGACACAAAAACATCAGCACCTCATGAACGTTACTCAGTTCTCGTTAAAAGATATTTTATCGGGTAGAAAGAAATTAGAAGCGATCGGTCTCTTGAAGACGTTTAAAAAAGACGGTGATAGTTCTAGGGAGTATATTTATGAGCTTCAGCTCCCCCTTTCGCCAAACGCTTTTTTTACAGATGGCTTTTTAAGTATATATCTCTATAATCGTTTAGGAAAATCGAAGTTCAGTGAAATAAGAGAATCCTTTTATATCTCTCAAACTGATGTGTCAGAATATAAAGATGTGACCGCTTCATTCAGTGACGTGTTTACTTCTTTGCACCCATCTGAAATGTCATCAAAGAGTTATGCAGAGATTCACGAAAACGTTCTTCCAAAAGATGTCTCTTTACATGAAAAAGGCAATCATGGGAAAGTTGTACTAAGTGAATCTACCTTTGATTTTGAAGCGATGGTAAATCAAATCTCATCTTTTATCGTACCTAAAGAGGTTATCACTCCTAAATTAAAGGAGGCCATCTTTAAGCTGGCATATATCTATCAGTTACAACCGATGGATATGAGTAAGCAGATTCAAAACGTGTATTACTCAACAGGAGAAATTTCTGCAGAGAGCTTAAGGAAAGAAATTCAGAAATGGTATCGATTTGAACATGAAGAAGTTCTACCTGTTCTAGCGTTAAAAACGCAGCCAGTTCCTTTAAAGGCTCTTCATGGCATGCAACCTCAATCAAAAGAAGAAGAACTAATCAAATACTTTGAAGAAGTGTCACCTTATCGTTTGTTAGAAGATTATTCAGGTACAACACCTTCAGAAGTGGACCTTAAACTTGTTGCGTATTGTATGATCGATCAGAATTTAACGCCAGGTGTTACGAATGTTCTGTTAGATTACGTTTTATCTGAGAATGATATGAAGCTTGCAAAAGGATTGATCGAACGGATTGCTTCACATTGGGCTCGCAAAAGAGCACAAACTGTTATGGATGCGATGTCCTTAGCTCGAGACGAAAAACGTAAATATAAAGAGTGGCAAGACAAGAAGGTAAATTCAGGTTCTTACAATAAGGGTAATAAAAAGAGTAACGTGACTGTTCCTGAATGGCTTAAACAGGATAAAGTGTCATCGGGTCAGACTGATGATTCTAGAACTGATGCTACAGAGGATGAGAACCGTAAATGGCTTGAGAGTTTGTTAAATAGTTCGAAATAAAGGGGGGAAATAATATGGAATCCATAAAGGAATCTGTTAAGAATATGCCGGGGTTTGATAAGTTTCAGGAAAGATTTGAGCAAATGAAGCAACAAGTGCTTACAGATCCAGGGGTCATGCGTTTTCTAAGAGAGAACCCTGACATATCAGATGTCCATGCGGAAAAATTATTGTCCAGTTTCTACACCTTTAAGAACGAACAGCATGCTTGCCGTAACTGTCCAGGTTTAGAGAAGTGTCCGAACCTCATGCAAGGATATCGTTCTGAACTAACAAAAGTCAGACATACTGTAGAGCTTAGATACAAGCCATGTGAATTAAAAATTATTGATGAGCAAAAGAAATCCATGACTTCATTGATTAAGAGCTACTTTATACCTAAAGAGATACTAGAAGCGAGATTCGATCGTTTGTACAAGCATAGTATTGATGATACAAGACGTAATGCGATCTCGAAGGCTTATGAATTTGTCCAGATGGCAGGTTCGGGTCAACAATCAAAAGGAATCTACTTCTATGGAAAATTCGGTGTTGGTAAAACGTATCTTTTAGGCGCGATCGCGAATGGATTAGCTGAGAAAGGCGTCCACTCTTTGATCATTCATACACCAGAGTTTCTTCGTGAAATGAAATCTTCACTTTCTGACGGTACATTTGACTCTAAGATGGAACTGTTAAAGACCGTTCCAGTACTAATGCTTGATGATCTTGGGGCTGAAAATATGACGAACTGGGTCAGAGATGAGATTATTGGAGTCATCCTTCAATATCGAATGATGGAAAAATTGCCTACTCTCTACACGTCTAATTGTGATTTTGAAATGCTGCAGCAACATCTATCGTATTCTCAAAAAGGCGGACTTGATGAACTGAAAGCCCTCAGAATCATGGAGCGAATCAAACACTTGAGTACTCCAGTTTTTATGGGTGGTAATAAAAACTTCAGAGAAGATTTTTAATATAGTTTCTGCTCTTTTAAAGGGCAGAAGCTTTTTTCTTGAAAACCCAAAGCTGTCTCTTCTACTAAAATATGATAGGATAAGAAGACCAAGATCTTAAGACAATGTATTCGGAGGTTACCGATGAGTATAGAATTTATTTTACAAAAAGCTTTAGATGGCGAACGTTTATCGGTAGAAGATGCCGTTAAACTTTATGAAAGTGATGAAGTAGAACGCATGGGAGAAGTTGCGGATATTATTATGAAAAGGTGGCATCCTGAACCGATTACCACATTCGTAATTGGACGTAACGTAAACTATACAAACTTTTGTGATACATATTGCAGGTTCTGCGCATTCTATAGAGCTCCAGGAAGCAGCGAAGGCTATGTGTTGGATGATGATGTGATCTTCCAAAAGATACAAGAGACAGTTGATGTAGGTGGTACAGAAATCCTTATGCAAGGTGGAACAAATCCTAACTTGCCATTCAGCTACTATACAGACTTATTAAGAGAGATCAAAAAGCGCTTTGACATCACAATGCATTCATTTTCTCCAGCAGAAGTATGGAAGATGGTTGAAGTATCTGGTCTGTCTCTAGAGGAAGTGCTCAGAGAACTGAAAGAAGCTGGACTTGATTCCCTTCCAGGTGGAGGAGCGGAGATTTTAGATGACCGCACTCGCAAGAAGATTAGCAGACTTAAAGGCTCGTGGACAGAGTGGATCGATTGTATGAAAACAGCTAAAAAAGTTGGTCTGCATTCTACAGCTACGATGGTTATCGGATTTGGAGAAACATTCGAAGAACGTGCGCTTCATTTACAGCGTGTTCGTGATGCGCAAGACGAGACGGATTGTTTCTTGGCTTTCATCTCTTGGACATTCCAGCCGGATAACACGAATATGAAGGCTGAAAAGACGACTCCAAGAGAGTATCTGAAGAATGTTGCGATCTCTCGTATTTTCCTAGATAACATTCCTAACTTCCAATCTTCTTGGGTTACGATGGGGCCAGAAGTTGGTAAAAAATCTCTTCATTATGGCTGCAATGACTTTGGCAGTACGATGATGGAAGAGAATGTTGTTTCAGCAGCAGGAACGACTCACAAAGTAAACACGAATTTGACATTAAGATTGATTCGTGAAGCAGGTAAAATCCCTGCTCAACGTAATACAAAATATGAAACACTCCGTGTGTTTGAAAATGAAGAAAAAGCTGATAAGGATTTTGTGATGCAAAACTAACAGTGAAGCACTTGGCATTTTTATGTCGAGTGCTTTTTTATTTTGTTTAACCTAGAGTGAAAAAGACTCAGCTATGACTTTTGTATTAAAAATAATTATCTTAATTTTCCTTATATTTAAAATTTTGTGTATAATATAAGAATATTTAGAATAAAGGGGGAAATATAGGAATGGAAATGAAAAGAAAAATGAAAATGGGACTAATAGGTTTATCTGCTGCGTTTCTTGTAGCTTGCTCTTCGGGTTCTGGAGATAAGCTGACGGTTGGTACGGATGCGGCATATGCCCCCTTTGAATCCTTAGACGGTGAAAAAATTGTAGGATTTGATGTAGATCTGCTTGATGCAGTTATGAAAGAAGCAGGGCTTGATTATGAATTAACTAATAAAGGATGGGATCCTTTATTTATCGCTCTTCAGAATGAAGAAGTTGATGCAGGGATTTCGGCTATTACGATTAATGACGAACGTAAGAAAAGTTATGATTTTTCCTCACCATACTTTGAATCGATTAACATGATCTTAGCGAAAGAAGGAACGTCGATTAAGAGTGCAAAGGACTTAGAGGGAATGAAGGTTAGTGTGCAGAACGGAACGACTGGTCAAGAGGCACTAGAAAAAATGTTTGGTAAGAGTGAAAACATAAAGAAGTATGAAAACAATGTATTAGCGATACAAGCACTTTTAAACGGTGAAGTAGAAGCAGTTGTAGCAGATAACGCCGTAGTGCAAGAATATGAAAAGAACAATCCAGATAAAAAACTAGTAACAATCAGCGATAAAGAAAATTTCGATAGCGAATTTTACGGAATCATCTTCCCTAAAGACGGTGAACATCAAGAAGAGATCAACAAAGCGATGAAAAAAGTCATCGATGATGGGAAATATGCTGAAATCTATAAAAAATGGTTTGGTGAAGAACCAAATGTAGATGTGCTGAAACAATAACATTCTCAGGAGGTCTACATGGAATATTCTTTACAGATTATCAGTGATTACATGCCTTTGTTTTTAAAAGGAACATGGGTGACGGTACAGTTATCATTTTTAGCGATTCTATTTGGTACGCTATTAGGACTATTTATTGGGCTCGGCAAAATGGTAAAGAATCCTTTTATTCATCTTCCGTGCATGTGGTATATCAGTTTTTTCCGAGGTACTCCATTGCTCGTTCAGATTCTGTTGATTCATTCAGCACTTATGCCGCTCTTTATGAAGCCGCCAAACGTGTTCATTTCAAGCGTACTAGCTCTTTCGCTTAACGCTGCTGCCTATATTGCAGAAATATTTAGAGCAGGAATTCAATCGATTGATAAAGGGCAGATGGAAGCGGCGCGTTCACTGGGCATGAATCATGTACAAGCTATGAAACATGTTATTCTTCCACAAGCATCTAGAAGAATGATTCCTCCTCTAGGCAACGAGTTTATTGTACTTATTAAGGATTCTTCCTTAGTTTCCATTATTGCTACTCCTGAATTGATGTATTATGCGAGGGCGATGATGGGTCAATACTACCGACCTTGGGAGCCATACATGACAGCTGCTCTAATGTACTTAATCCTAACGCTAGGCATGGCATTTATTTTATCAAGAATAGAGCGCAAATTTGTTTATTAAAAACAACCCTACCTACAGGGTTGTTTTTTCTTTTGTAAGTAACATGTTTTAGGACCTCGTCCCATATAGTGTATTATTGAGGATTTTATATGGGGGGGACTTATTTGGTCGCGATTGCTTTTTCACACCCATCAGATGGTATAGCTGTTTTGAAGAGAATGATCAGAATGGCAGCTGAGCATAGAATAAACCCTTCCTTTGCCAAATTATCTGAAGCTTCTTCAAAAATTCTTGAACTGCACATACATGAGAAAAAATCATTCGTATTGGATGTGTTAACGGAATTTACTCGAAACAAAGTAGAGGATATTTGTTTGAAGGAAATGATTGAACAAGCATTTTGTTACAGTGATTCAGCAGAGCAAAAAGAGATCTTATCTATCACAAAAAGTATCATACTAGGTGAGATTGAAGGAATACCGGATGTTAAACACCTACCAAACTTAAATGAAGTGATCCGAAGGCAATGGGAATCGATTCTAGAAGCCAAGACAGACTTTTTAGAGTTTGAATCATTTATAAAATTCAGGCTGAAAGAGTATTTAGCAACTTTGTTGAAGATTGTTGAATGTGCCATTGATGAATACAAGCTAGAACTAGAGTACCAAATGTTCGTGGAGCAATTAAGAACGTGCTTAACGAAACAAAGAACATTTACTTCAGCAGATATCGTAATTATTTTTGAACAAGAGCAGATTCTTCTTTTTGATGAACATCAAAACCAATTAACTCATACTGAATTAATGATGTTCCATGAAAAGGCACTCCGGCTAACAAATGTAACGAATCTAGATGAAAGACTCTTAGGCCCATTAGTTGGACTATCTCCAAATTCCGCTAGAATCTATGCTTATGATATCGATCATCCATTACTTCAAACTGTGAGGAACATCTTTCAGGAAAAGGTAACAATCACTCCAATTGAAAGGATGTCTTATAAGGATCATCGGTCATATCGTAAAAAAAAGTCATAAACTTACAGAGTCCTCTTGCTTTTTGAAAAACGACTGCATATAATAGGTGTATAATTTTATCATTCAATCTGTATTGATAAGGACACGAAGCATATTTTTACGGTTCATAGAGAGGGAAGTCATGGCTGAAAGCTTCCTAACACGGAAAAATGCTTTACCACCTTGGAACTTCAGCGGTGAAAATCTCTAGTAATCGCTGACGGTCGCAGTCCGTTACACTGTCCGAGTGCCGAATGGCTTGTTAAAAGTTATCGGAACAAGGGTGGAACCACGAGATAATCACTCGTCCCTTCTATAGGGACGGGTGTTTTTTGTTTTCAATCAGATAAGACCCCAAAGTAAAAAGGAGATGTTTTACATGTCGTCAATTTCAATCAAGTTCCCTGACGGTTCAGTCAAGGAATTTCCTAAAGGCGTTACTTCTGAACAAGTAGCAGAGAGTATCAGCCCAAGTTTGAAGAAAAAAGCAGTTGCAGGGAAAGTAAACGGACAGTTATTTGATTTCTCACGTCCTATCGAAGAAGATGCATCGATTGAGATCGTGATGCAGGATTCTAAAGAAGGTCTTGAAATGACAAGACATTCGAATGCCCATTTACTAGCTCAAGCCCTTAAGCGACTTTACCCAGATGTGAAACTTGGAATTGGACCAGTTATCGATAACGGGTTCTACTATGATGTAGATATGTCCCATAACTTAACACCAGAAGATCTGCCTCTGATCGAAAAAGAAATGAAGAAGATCGTAAATGAAAACCTTCCAATTGTTCGTAAAGAAGTTAGTCGTGAAGAAGCGCTTGAGATCTATGAAAAATTGAACGATCACTTAAAGCTTGAGTTGATCCGAGACCTTCCTGAAGGTGAAAAGATCACAATCTATGAGCAAGGTGAATTCTTTGATCTTTGCCGTGGGCCGCACGTTCCTTCAACTGGGAAAATCAAAGCTTATAAATTAATGAGCATCTCAGGTGCTTACTGGCGTGGAGACAGCGACAACCAAATGCTTCAACGTATTTATGGTTCAGCGTTCTTAAGCCAAAAAGACTTGGATGAGTATCTACACTTTATTGAGGAAGCTCAAAAACGTGATCACCGTAAACTAGGAAAAGAATTAGAGTTATTCATGTTCTCAGAAGAAGCACCAGGAATGCCGTTCTATCTTCCTAACGGTCAGACAATCCGTACTGAGCTTGAGAATTTCTCACGCGAACTTCAACGCCAAGTGGATTACGATGAAGTACGTACTCCGTTTATGATGAACCAACGACTATGGGAGCAATCAGGGCACTGGGATCATTATCATGAAAACATGTATTTCTCTGAAGTAGACGATACAAAGTTTGCGATGAAACCGATGAACTGTCCAGGTCACATGCTGATCTTTAAGAACAAATTACATTCATATAGAGACCTTCCAGTACGTATGGCTGAGTTCGGTCAAGTGCATCGTCATGAATATAGTGGCGCACTGAACGGTATGATTCGTGTTCGTACGTTCTGCCAAGATGACGCACATATCTTTGTAACTCCACAGCAGATCGAAAGTGAAATCAAGAACGTATTTAAGTTAGTTGATAAAATCTACAGCACGTTTGGTTTTGAATATTCTGTAGAACTTTCTACACGTCCAGAAGATTCTATGGGTGATGACCGCCTGTGGGAACAAGCTGAGGGTGCATTGAAAAACGTTTTAGAAGATTTAGGAATGAACTATCACCTAAACGAGGGAGATGGAGCGTTCTACGGTCCTAAAATCGACTTCCATATTAAAGATGCACTTAAGAGAAGTCATCAGTGTGCAACGATTCAGTTGGACTTCCAGATGCCAGAAAAGTTCGACCTGACTTATGTAGATGAAAATAATCAAAAGGTACGTCCAGTCGTTATTCACCGTGCGATCTATGGTTCGATCGATCGTTTCTTAGGAATCTTAGTTGAGCACTTTGCGGGAGCGTTCCCAACTTGGTTAGCACCTGTTCAAGTGAAACTAATTCCTGTATCAGATGTTCATAACGAGTACGCTTATAAGCTTCAAGAAGATTTGAAGAAGCATGCTGTTCGTGTTGAAATCGATACTAGAAATGAAAAGATGGGTTATAAGATTCGTGAAGCCCAGATGAAGAAGATTCCTTACATGCTTGTTTTAGGTGACAAAGAGATTGAGGACAATGCAGTAAACGTTCGTAAGTATGGTGAGCAAAAGTCAGAGACGGTTTCTTATGAAGATTTCCGAGATAAGATTTTAGCTCAGATTAACGAAAAGAGATAAGGATTTAATGAGAGTGGCCAATGCTGAATTGGCCCTCTTTTATTTATAGTGAAATGAAAAGTGGACAGTAAAATGCTCAATGTGGACAGTAAATTACTGGAATTGGACAGTAAATACTCAAGAGTGGACAGTAAATCTGAAAAAGTAGACAGTAAATATTCTAAAATGGACAGTAAAACAACAAAACGTAAGAGATGAATAAAAAAACTCTTGCATTCCTTTCGTAAACGAAGTAAAATTAATTTCGTTGCTGTTATTACATTCGTTGTTTGACACGGATGTCTCCAATGTGTTATAGTATGTAAGGTTAATAAAATAAGCAAAGCATCAAACAAGCAGAAGCACCCGCTTCTCACCTGACTCGACGTCTTTAGAGACTGTTGATGGGTAGATGGATATTCAGGCATGTCAAAATGTACATAGCCGGTTTACTATGTGTGGGTGATCGTTGCGCCGACGCTTTTTTTATTTGCAGAAATAACAAGTCGAGTGTTTTGAAACGCTCACTGAAAAAATTTGGAGGTGACTTACTATTAGTAAGGACATGTCTGTCAATGAAGGTATTCGTGCTCGTGAGGTTCGCTTAATCGGTCCTGATGGAAGCCAGCTTGGCATTAAAACAAGACAGGAAGCTTTAGACCTTGCAACAAACGCAAATCTTGACCTTGTTCTCGTTGCTGCAACTGCTAAACCGCCAGTGTGTCGTATCATGGACTACGGTAAGTTTAAATACGAGCAACAGCGTAAAGATCGTGAAGCACGAAAAAATCAAAAAGTCATTACGACTAAAGAGATTCGTTTAAGTCCAACAATTGAGGAAAACGACTTTAATACAAAGCTTAGAAATGCCCGTAAGTTCCTTGAAAAAGGCGACAAAGTAAAAGCAAGTATTCGTTTCCGTGGACGTGCAATCACTCATTCTCAAATCGGAAAAACGGTATTGGAAAAGTTAGCGAAAGAATGTGAAGATCTTTCTACGGTTGAAACAAAACCGAAAATGGAAGGTCGTAGCATGTTCCTTATCCTTGCACCTAAAGCCGAAAAATAATTTTTACCAGGGAGGATAACCATTATGCCTAAAATGAAAACTCATAAAGGTGCTGCGAAGCGCTTTAGAAAAACTGGATCAGGTAAATTGAAGCGTGCTCGCGCTTATACTAGTCACTTGTTTGCTAACAAGTCTACAAAAGCTAAGCGTAAGCTTCGTAAAGCAAAACTTGTTCACAGCGGTGATTTCAAACGTATCCGCACATTGTTAACTTACAAAAAACGTTAATCGTTCATTAATCGATTTAAAAATAGGAGGTTTTTAATATGCCAAGAGTAAAAGGTGGCTATGTAACACGTCGTCGTCGTAAAAAAGTTCTTAAACTAGCTAAAGGCTATTTCGGTTCCAAACATAAATTATTTAAAGTAGCACAACAACAAGTATTCAAATCACTTATGTACGCTTACCGTGACCGTCGTCAAAAGAAGCGTGACTTCCGTAAGCTTTGGATCACTCGTATCAACGCTGCTGCTCGTACAAACGGTCTTTCTTACAGCCGTTTAATGCACGGTCTTAAACTTGCGGGTATCGATATCAACCGTAAGATGCTTTCTGAGATTGCTATTACTGACGAAAAAGCTTTCGCTGAACTAGCTTCAAAAGCAAAAGACAGCCTAAAAGCTTAAGTAAAAAAAGAAAAGATCATTTCCTCATTTGATGGAGATGATCTTTTTTCATTCTGAAGGGAAACAACAAGGTGTTAATCATATATTTAATCATTTTAAACGTAGCCGCCTATTATGTTATGAAAAGAGACAAGTTATCTGCCAAAAAGGGCGAATGGCGTACACCTGAAGCAAGACTTTGGATGATCGCTATTATTGGTGGAGCACCCGGTATGTGGCTTGCTATGAAAAAGTTACGTCATAAGACGAAACATCCATCATTTCGCTACGGGTTGCCTCTTTTAAGTATGTTTATAACGGTTCTAGCGGGTTGGTTTATATAGTAACTATTCTTGTTGAAGGTATCGTTTGTCTTTTAGGAACAACCTCCAGAAAATATAGAAACCTGGTGCCAAAATGGCGAGACCAACGATATACATAATCATTAAGGAGTAGAACGTTTCTGGTGCAGTAAACGCCTCATAGATCGTTAAATCAGGATACACGATGTAAGGCAGATGAGCTAATCCATAACCAACGCTTGCAAGACCATATTGTAAAACAGTTGCTAATAGTGTAAGACGCGGCCGTCCAATTCCTGGGCGGTTTTGTTTTGGCCACCAAAGAGAAGCATATGCAACAAAAAACGCAATCAAAGAAAGAATAAACCAAATTCTTTGGTCCATGAGATTGTCGATGAGCCAGCGCGATTCTGGTGTAATAAACAACAGCGTGAAGAGCGCGGCGAGCAGGGTTAGTGGTCCTAACATAATCGCATTGCTACGATATAACCTGTATGCATCCTCTTTTTTTGAAACTCTTGCATAATCCGCTAAAAATAATGAAGAAAGATACAACTCAGATGTAAGGCCGAAAAGCACATACAAATACAGTGTTGGACTTGTGAAAAGTTTAGAAAGCAATAGGCTCTGAGTGTCTCCGTCAACAGCGATGAAACCACCTTGTGAAATAGGAAGCACGGCAATCAGCAAGGAGGGTATGAGAAGGCCAGAGATACCTGAGATGACAAACATCGTTCTGCGATAGCCTTGAACAGAATAAGAGAACACCATAAAAGCACTTCGGATAGCAAGCAAGAAGAGAATCAAAGAAACAGGAACGAGCATGACTGTTCCGAGAGTATAAGCTCCTTTAGGAAAGAAGCCAACAAACGCAACCACTAAAAGTACTAAGAACGTGTTTGTGATTTCCCAAGTGGGAGACAAGAAACGATTTGCAATCCTTCCTGCCATCGTTTTATGGTTGTTGTAGATCATCGCCCAGAATCCAGCTCCAAAATCGATCGAACCGAAAATGCTATAGATAAAAATAAAGGTCCACATCATCAAAATCGCTAAAACTTCTTCGCTCATCCTTCATTCCTCCTTTCTAACTCTGAAGTTTTTCCATATCCTTTGAAACAGGGTTTCGTTTGAAATAAGCCGTTAAAATCAGTACGGTTAACACGCTGAGTAAAGCATATAAGCCTAAGAATAACAGGAAGAGTACACCAAGATCTTCATTCTTAGTCGCAGCTTCGGCCGTCGTTTGCACTCTATATATGGTCCATGGCTGTCTACCACTACAGCTGAAAACCCAACCGAACTCGATGCCAAGCATAGAGAGTGGACCAGATAAAACAAGCGACCACAACAGCCATTTGGGGAATGGTTTTCCTTTTCTTTTTACGAAGAACCACCAGTAGGCTAAAGCCACTGCTGCGAGGCCTAATAAAAGGGTTCCGATCCCTACCATCAAATTAAAGAGCGTGTGAACATAAAAAGGTGGCCATGTTTCTCGAGGAAACTCGTACAATCCTTTTACCTCTGTATCGAATTTTCCAGCCGCAAGCCAGCTGAGTGCCCAAGGTATTTCGATTCCGTACTTTACTTCCTCAGTCTTAGGATCTGTATAACCCCCAATGGCAAGTGGTGCATACCTTTGAGTCTCAAAAAGACCTTCAGCAGCTGCTAGTTTTTCAGGAGAATGCTGGTGCAAAATCTGGGCTGAATGATGCCCCGAAACTGCTGAGACAAAGCTCATCAAGAGAGCGACAGTAAGAGACATGAACAACCCTTTTAAGTGATAAGCTCGTTCGAGTTCAGGTCGCTTCTTTAAAAGTTTAAAAGCTGCTACAGAAGCAACAGCAAAAGCTCCGGTCATATAAGCGGTTATGGCAACGTGAAAGGAAGAGGATAGAAAGCTAGGATTGAAGAAAGCATCCCAAGGGGAGACATCATAGATCGTCCCATCTGGTTTGATCTTAAATCCATCCGGAGTATTCATCCACGTATTAACTGCAGAAATTAAGATGGCCGACGCAACAGCTCCAAGTGCTACAAAGAATACTGATATCAAACGGAAATATCTTGGCAATCTGTCAGCAGCATAAACGTAAATAGACATGAACAAGGCTTCTAAAAAGAAAGCGAAAATCTCAATCTGAAAGGGAAGAGATATAACTTTTCCTACAATCTCCATAAATCCTGGCCACAATAAAGATAATTGTACGCCGACGATCGTACCTGATGGAATAGCCACTCCTAATAAAACAGCAAACGCCTTTGTCCAGCGCTTAGCCATAATGGCATAATCATTGTCACCTTTCACTTGATGTATGATTTCGGCGATAACGATCATCAAAGGAAGACCAACACCAAGTGTTGCAAATATAATATGAAAACCTAGTGATGTACCAAAGAACGCTCTCGCAAGTACAACTGTATCCATGATGGACTCCTCCTAAGAAACTAAGAACTATGTAAGCAAACAATCTATATTTAAGGTGTCAAAAAGAAGTGGGGTTTATGCATACGAACATTCTGTCATACAGAGCTCGTCTTCTGTCATATGCTGACTTAAAGGGGGGTGAGTGCGTGTTAGACAATAGTAGTGTGTTCATCGAGGTGCTCAAGTTCAGTGGAATCTTTGCCCCTTTATTGTTCATTCTTCTTCAAGCGTTTCGACAGTTCTTTTTTCTTCCGGTCGGCCTGATCTGTCTAACAGGAGGAATCTTGTTTGGTGCAGTTGCAGGCGCATTCTATTCAGTCATAGGTATTACGCTCTCAAGTGTTTTGTTTTACTGGGGAATGAAGAGTATGCCTAAATTGATGAAAAAAGTAAAAAAACTGCAAAAAAAGTGGATTGGAAAACGAATGCCGTTCTCGGTAGGTCAGATTGCTATTTTAAAAATGATACCCTTTATGCATTTTCATTTGTTGAGTCTATGCTTGATCGAGATTTCGTCAAATTTTAAAGAGTATACAAAAGCAAGTATCATATCAAACGTCCCGATTGCTATTCTTTATTCTTCGTTCGGCTCGGTGTTGCTTTCTCTTTCGCTCGTAACCTCTGCAGCTATCATTATTGTGTTGTCTGTATTGTTTTATTTATTGAGAAGGAAAGAATGGGTGATCAAATGGAGTGAGTTTTTTGAGGAAGAGAAAGAAGAGCAGCAAAAACAACGCATGCCTGCATAAGGTGTGCTTTTTTTCAGAATTTTTTTAGCGTATGATGTAGCCCTTGTAGAGTTGATTTCCATTCCAGGTTGCTCGCTTTCCATGGGGCGAACGGTGAGCCTCCTGCCGCTTTGCGCCTTTAGGAGTCTCCACCTGACCGCTCGTCCCATAGGAGTCTCGCACCTTCCATTCCAACCAACTTGCAAATGAAGTTAGTAATAAAATCAGAGCACCCATCTTAAATACAAGCTTTTTCTTAATCTGGAATTCCTTTGTATAAAGAACAATCAAAAATTCACCCTCGAATGTAGGACTAGTTAACGTTATAATAGCTTAGGAATGAAAGGCAGGGATAGACATGAAAATTAAAGAACTCTTTTCCATGCAGAACGAATTGAACATGCGCATAGTAAAAGAACATAATCTTGATAACTCATCATTATTTGAACAAAGAAAATTAGCATTTCTTGTTGAGCTTGGTGAACTGGCGAATGAAACAAGATGCTTTAAATATTGGAGTAAACGTCCTGCTTCTGAAAAAGAAGTAATCTTAGAAGAATATGTAGACGGGCTACATTTTGTCTTATCAATTGGTTTAGATTTGGGCTTTAATGAGGTTAAGGTGACGAATGAGGTTGATCTTGGCGAGAAGATGGACAAGATAGATATAAATTCTATATTTTTAACTCTTTATCAACACGGTTCTCGAACCTTAGCAAACGATGAGTTTCAAAGGTTTTTTGATACATTTTTAGGACTAGGTGTGAAGCTCAGCTTTACTTTTGAAGAGATTGAAGCTGCTTATTTTAAAAAGAATGCAGTGAATCATGAACGTCAAGATACTGGTTATTAATAAGAGACCATCTTTAGGCTCTAATGAAAAAAACCCGGGAACCCGGGTTTTACTTCAAGCCGTCTGAAAGTGTGTTTAAAATTTCTTCCTTCTTCTGCTGATCAGAGTTTTTCCAGATCACTTCAAAAAGAACGCCAAGACCAGGAAGCATTTTTTCTTCTCCACTCTCGATGGCATCTACGATCGTATCTTGTAACTGCTCTTTATTGTTGCCAGTAACGTTATGCAATACAGCTTTTCTTAGGTCTAGATTCATGGATATGCACCTCTATTAATTTTTTCTTTTTTTATTGTGTACGTTTTGAGCATGTTTTATGAGAAAAAATTAAAATATTTATGATTTAAAAGGAGAACACTTGAAAATGAAGCACATTGAATCAGAATCCAACGCTTCCTTGAAGCAATGGAAAAAACTTCATACAAAAAAAGAACGAGAAAAATCAGGGACATTCTTACTTGAAGGTCCTCATCTTATAGAAGAGGCAATCGAGTCTGGTGCAAAACTTCAGCATGTAATTATTGAAGAAAATTTTGAAGTCAATGAAACATGGTTAAAAGAAAAATTCACCCTCTGGTCTGTTCCAACTAAATTGATGAAACAGCTTTCCGAAACGGAAAAACCTCAAGGAATCATTGCCGTTTGTGAAATGGTGGATCAATCTGAAGAGCTTATTAAAAAAGGCGGACGTTACCTCTTAATTGACGGCGTTCAAGACCCAGGAAATCTTGGTACGATTATTCGAACAGCTGATAGCGCTGGCCTTGATGGCGTATTTTTAGGTGAAGGTACAGCGGATCTTTATAATGGTAAAACCGTTCGATCAACGCAAGGCTCTTTGTTTCATCTGCCGGTCGTTAAAGCGAACCTTCTAGATGTGATTGAGCAGTGTAAAGAACATGATCTACCCGTATTATCTACATCCCTTCAAAACTCTGTGGATATGCGAGAAACGCCTGAAGTTGAGGGTTTTGCATTAATCATGGGCAATGAAGGCGCAGGTGTGCAGGAGATTCTTCAACAGAAATCAACATTGAATGTGAAGATTCCAATCTTCGGCAGTGCTGAGTCTCTCAACGTTTCTGTTGCAACGGGCATTCTATTGTATGAATTACAGCGAAATCGAATGTAATTTGTGACATAGCGTTGCAATTATAGAATTTTTTCATATATAATGTAAAAGATGAATGGAATAGATATTAAAAACGAAGATGGAGAAAAGTAGATAATGATTCCGCCAAAAAGGGAGGAAATGTCCTGGACTGTGAGCATTTCTTTGGTAGGTGTTATTGAATTCACTCCTGAGTTGTCACCTGAACGTTAAGTAGGGCTGACCGGCGAAGAGCCGTTATTAAAATGAAGTGAACAGTGTTTTTTCATTGTTAAATTGGGTGGTACCGCGAACTCCTCGTCCCTTATTGGATGAGGAGTTTTTTATATTTTTAAGGAGGGGTTGCACGGTGAAAGACCGTTTAGAAGCTCTAAAAGTAGAAGCGATCGGACAGATCAAAGAAGCTCAAGATTTAAAAGATCTGCAAGCTGTTAAGGTAGCTTATTTAGGAAAAAAAGGTCCCATTACTGAGGTATTAAAAGGGATGGGGAAATTGTCTGCTGAAGAAAGACCTGTTATTGGTGCTTATGCCAATGAAGTTCGTGACAGCATCCAACAGGAATTAGATAAAAAACAAAGTGAGCTTGAGCATGCAGCGATCGCAGAAAAACTTTCAAACGAAACGATCGATGTTTCATTACCAGGAAGACCTGTAAAGAAAGGAAATCCGCATCCGTTAACAGCTGTTGTTACGGAAATTGAAGATCTTTTCCTAAGCATGGGCTTCACGATCGCTGAAGGACCAGAAGTAGAAACTGATTATTACAATTTTGAAGCTCTGAACTTGCCAAAGGGACACCCTGCACGTGATATGCAGGATTCATTCTTTATTACAGAAGATATCCTTCTTCGTACACAAACGTCACCTGTTCAAGCGCGTACGATGGAAAAGCATGAAGGAGAAGGACCTGTAAAAATTATTTCTCCAGGTAAGGTTTATAGACGAGATAATGATGATGCTACACACTCTCATCAGTTCATGCAGATCGAAGGACTAGTTGTTGACCAAAATGTTCGTTTAAGTGACTTAAAGGGTGTGCTCGAAACGTTCGCTAAAAAAATGTTTGGTGAAGATCGAAAAATTCGTCTTCGTCCAAGTTTCTTCCCTTTTACAGAACCATCGGTTGAAATGGATATCTCTTGCTTTAAGTGTAGCGGAAAAGGCTGTTCGATCTGTAAGCAAACAGGTTGGATCGAGATCTTAGGAGCAGGTATGGTTCATCCGAACGTGCTTGAGATGGCTGGATTCGATTCGAAGAAATATACAGGTTTTGCATTTGGTATGGGACCTGAGCGTATCGCGATGCTTAAATATGGAATTGATGATATTCGTCATTTCTATGCGAACGATATCCGGTTTTTAAAACAATTTAAAAATGCATAACTTGAGGAGGGGAATTAAATGCTAATCTCTTATAACTGGCTAAAAGAATATGTAAACGTAGAAATCTCACCATCTGAGCTCGCAGATAAGATTACAAAAAGCGGAATTGAAGTGGAGATGGTCGAGTCATTAAATAAAGGAATCAGTGGAGTAGTTGTTGGATATGTTGAAGAATGCATTCAGCATCCTAACGCTGACAAGCTTAGAGTTTGTAAAGTAGATGTTGGTCAAGGTGAAGTCTCACAGATCGTGTGCGGTGCACCAAACGTAGCAGAAGGACAAAAGGTTGCTGTTGCTGTCCCTGGTGCCGTGCTTCCGGGTAACTTTAAAATCAAAAAAGCAAAACTTCGTGGTGAAGAATCTCACGGAATGATTTGTTCACTTACAGAGCTAGGTGTAGATACAAAATTAGTACCAAAAGAATATTCTACTGGAATCTTTGTGATGCCATCTGACGCAGAGCCTGGAAGCGATGCTTTAGAATATTTAAATCTGAATGACCATGTATTGGAACTTGGACTTACACCGAACCGAGCTGATTGTCTGAATGTGATCGGTGTAGCGAATGAAGTAGCGGCAATTCTAGAGCAAGAAGTGAGACTACCAAACACAACGATTAAGACCACTGAAGAAAAAGCGGAAGATTTTATTTCAGTAAGCATTGACTCGTTTGAAGATAACCCTTATTACGGAGCGATGATCATCCGTGATGTTAAAATTGGTCCTTCTCCCCTTTGGATGCAGAATCGACTGATGGCATCAGGCATTCGTCCGATCAATAACATTGTTGATATCACAAACTATGTACTTCTTGAATATGGTCAGCCTTTACATGCATTTGACTACAACCGATTAGGTTCTAAAGAGATCGTTATCCGCCGTGCTACAGAAGGTGAGAACATTCAAACGCTTGATGATCAGAATCGTAAGCTTAAAGAAACTCACTTAGTGATCACAAACGGAAAAGATCCAATTGCAGTAGCAGGTGTTATGGGCGGAGCCACAAGTGAAGTCCAATCTGACACAACAAACGTACTTTTAGAAGCAGCGTATTTCACTTCAGGTCGTGTAAGAGCAGCTTCTAAGGACCTTGGTTTACGCAGTGAAGCGAGTTCGAGATATGAAAAAGGCATCGATCGTAACCGAGTGTATGCAGCAGCAATGAGAGCCGCTAGCCTTATGGCTGAACTTGCTGGAGGCAAAGTGGCTGAAGGAATTGTTGAAGCTGGTAAACGCGAAGTTAACACATACAGTGTGAAGATGGATGTTTCAAGAATGAATAACCTTTTAGGAACAGAGATTTCATCTGAACAAGCTGCGTCTATCTTTAACCGTTTAGGTTTTGGATATAAAGAGACTGACGGACAGTTCGAAGTAAACGTGCCTTCCCGCAGACCAGACATAACGATAGAAGCAGACTTAATCGAGGAAGTAGGACGTATCTATGGATATGATCGCATTCCTACTACGTATCTTTTATCCGAAGCGCGTCCTGGTGGATTAACAAAGAATCAGGCACAACGACGTAATATTAGAACGTACCTTGAAGGTGCTGGGTTATATCAGGCTGTAACTTACGCATTGACTACTCCGGCAAAATCTACCCATTTTTCGTTCAGCCAGGAGAAGGTATATCCGATCTCTGTCGCACATCCGATGAGTGAAGAGCGCAGTACGTTAAGAATGAGTTTATTGCCACAGCTTCTTGAAGTGCTTCAATACAACAGAAATCGCTCGATGGAAGATCTCGCTATTTATGAGATGGGATCCGTCTTCATCAATCGTCAAGAAGTATTAACAGATCTTCCTGAAGAGTACGTCTTCGTATCTGGTGCTGTCACGGGTGTATTTAATGAGCATCTATGGCAAGGAGAAAGAAAGACTGTTGATTTCTATGTGTTAAAAGGTATTTTAGAAGGTCTAATGAGTGAATTGAATCTTTCTGAGCGTATCACGTATGAAGCTGGAGAAATCGAGAACATGCATCCAGGAAGAACAGCGATTGTGAAACTCGATGGTATTTCTGTAGGATTTGTAGGTCAGCTTCACCCCGCTCTTCAAAAAGAGTTGGATGTGAAAGATACGTATGTGTTCGAGTTGAACGCAACTAGTCTTTTAGAGAAGGAAACAGATCAGATGGTCTATCAAACATTACCGCGTTATCCATCTATTACACGAGATATTGCTCTTGTTGTAGATCAACAACTTCCAGCAGGAGACTTGACAACTGTGATTCAAGCTGCAGGTGGAGAATTATTAAAAGAAGTAAATCTTTTTGATCTGTATGAAGGTGATAAGATGGAAGCAGGTAAGAAATCACTTGCATTCTCACTTAAATATTTTGATCCAGAACGAACGTTAACAGATGAAGAAGTAGTAACGGCACATAACCGCGTATTAAAGAGCTTAGAAGAACGCTTTGGCGCTCAGCTAAGAAAATAAATTACACAAAAACCGGCTCATCCATGGATGAACCGGTTTTTTTAATAGGCTGTTTTCTAAAAGATTGTTGCTTAAAATCTTTTTATTTTTAACTTCTTTGACAGTTGATTGGAGTGGAAGGTGCGTGCCAACTACTTGAGATGCTTCTCGCAAGGCATGCGACGAGGAAGCTAACTGCGGTAGCATTAACTTGTAGACGCAGGAGCAAGAATACTTCTATGAAACGGCTCAGGTGAGACACTTAAAAGTGAAACGTACGAATGTGGCTCACCGCCTGCCCCGTGGAAAGCGAGCATCCTGGAACGGAAATCAACACTCCCAAATCAGAAACAGCCTTTTAATACCATCTACTCCTACTGACTTCGTTTTTTGCTTAACAGCTTCAAGGCTTTTTGTGTATTTGCAAAATGCTTCTTTGTGGCGGTATCAAATACAGTCTCTCCATACTTTTCAACAAGCTCAGCAGCCTTTACATCCACGTGTGGACCTGCCCCTTTTGGAATTACAGTATTGAAACGATGCCCGAGCTTATCCATTTCTGCTAAGAAGCTGTATCTCGCCAAGATGGAAGCAGCAGCAACAGAAAGATGAATCGATTCACCTTTTGTGGCAAAATAAAGCCCCTCTTTTAAGAGGTTCTTTTCTCTTGTTAAATAGTTAAAGTACACACCAGGTTCACAGAACTGATCGACTAATATACCCTCAATCTCTTCACCTTCAATTTTTGCTTTTACATTTTGCAGAGCTCGGTTATGAAGAATAGCCTTAATCTTACCTTGGGTCATACCTTTTTGTTGAAGTTCGTTATACTTCTCATTATTCAGTACGAGAAGTGAGTATGGAACGGTATGAATAAGTTCTTTTGCGATCTGAATGATCTGTTTGTCATTTAAGTGCTTAGAATCTTTCACACCTAGTTCTTTTACAAGTTCTAGATTTTCCCTAGAAACGTATGCTGCAGCAACAGTCATCGGTCCAAAATAATCTCCTGTTCCAACTTCGTCACTTCCGATCATCGACAATTGTGCTGCATTCTGTGGTGGAGCATACTGATGAGGCGGCTTATTTGTTTTGCTCCTCGCTTTTGGGACGGAAACTTCACCAGAATATTTTTCCGAAGCAGCTTCAGCTCCCTTCCCTTGGAACAAGACTTTTCCTGACTGGTATGCTGTAACGGTGCAATCTGAGAGTTTTGCTGAAAAAACGGCTCCAGGTGGAGTTTTAGCTGATAGAACGGATGAGAGTTCCTTTTTCATTTTCAGTATTTCTGAATTTGTCATCTTTTTAACAACGTGAGACATGATAATGATCCTCCTAATAATGAAGAGATTTCCAAATATATCAAAAAAACGCTACAATAGAACAGAAATATTTTCAACTATGAACGATATTTGATAAGATAAAGATTAGAGTATTCATTAAATGAATGATCCTTTGTATGTTAAGGAGGTTATTTTGTGGCGGAAGAGAAAAAGAAAAACCGTACGACGGTCGAAATCTATGGACAACGATATGTAATTGCAGGGACCGAATCCTCCAGCCACATTCATTTAGTAGCTGATAAAGTAGACTTGAAAATGAGAGAGATTCAATCTCATAACCGGTTTCTCGACACGAAACAACTAGCTGTACTTACAGCAGTAAATACAATGAACGAATATTTAAAGATTAAAGAAGAGCTGAAAAAATTGCAACAGCGAATTGGAAAAGAGGAAAGTTAGTATGTTGGATTTGATTTTAATTATCGTATTAGCAGGTGGATTTTTAATCGGTTTAAAAAGAGGCTTCATCATGCAGCTCGTTCATTTGGTTGGTTTCATCGCAGCCTATATCGTGGCTTATCTGTATTACGATGAACTTGCTCCAAAGTTAGAGTTATGGATTCCATACCCTTCTTCAAATGATAGTTCAGTAACCTTTTTAATGAACAGCATATCACTTGAACAAGCTTATTATAATGCGATTGCCTTTGCTATCCTGTTCTTCGCCACTAAGATTATTTTACAGATTCTCGGATCCATGCTTGATTTTCTTGCAAACTTACCGATTCTTCATACATTTAACAGATGGCTAGGTGGCTTACTAGGTTTTGTAGAAGTTTATTTAATCGTATTTATATTATTGTATATTGCAACACTAGTTCCGATCGAAGCCTTTCAAGCTCATTATGAAAATTCATGGATCGCACAGGGAATGGTCAAAAACACCCCCGTATTTTCTGAGTCAGTAAAGGAAATGTGGATGAAACATATGGCATAACTTCTCCCAACGCGGAGAAGTTTTTTCTTTGTTGTTTATACTGAGTTGATCTTGAATGTAGTTGATTTCCGCTTTAGGCTGCTCGCTTTCCGCGGAGCAGGCGTCAGCAACCTTACGCTACAATCAACTTTGGTCGATGAAGCAAGAGGATATGGTGCTATGGGGATAATAACACAAATGATAAAAGCCATTATCATACTTACTAGCATTACAATGAATAGTTGAGGTGAGCTCATTATGGTAAATAAAAAAGAGGTAGTACGTGCACTTGAACAGATTGCTTTGTACCTTGAGATCTTAGGAGAGAACTCGTTTAAAGTTTCCGCTTATCGTAAAGCAGCGAATGCTCTTGAGAGTGATGAGCGAACGATGGATGAGATCGGTGATGTGTCGAAACTGAAAGGAATCGGCAAAGGTACAGCTGCTGTAATCATAGAAATGATAGATAAGGGTGAGTCGGACCTTTTAGGTGAACTTCAGGAAAAAGTTCCGTCTGAACTGATAACACTGCTACAAGTTCCAAATCTCGGAGGTAAGAAAATAGCTAAACTTTATTCCGAGTTAGGTGTAACGAATATTGAATCTCTAAAAGAAGCATGTGAAAATGGTAAGGTAAGAGAATTGGCAGGGTTTGGCGCTAAAACAGAAGAGAAGATTTTAGCATCGTTAAAAGATTTAGGGAAAAGACCGGAGAGGCTTCCTATAGCATACATGTTGCCGATTGCAGAAAAAATAGAATCTCAGTTAAAAAGAATGAAAAGTATTGAGAAATACTCTAGAGCAGGAAGTCTAAGGCGATACCGTGAAACGATCAAAGACTTGGATTTTATTATTTCAAGTGAACATCCGAATGAAGTAAAAGAGCAATTATTGAAACTTGATGGAGTCATTGATGTGATTGCCAGCGGGGATACTAAGGTCTCCCTCGTACTAGATGAGAAGTTTTCTGTATCCGTAGACTTTCGTATTGTCCAACCCCAACAGTTTGCTACTACACTGCATCATTTTACAGGCTCGATGGAGCATAACGTTAAAATGCGTCAGCTTGCAAAGGCAAGAGGCGAAAAGATCAGTGAATATGGTGTGGAAAATGTAGAGACAGGTGAAATTCTTACGTTTGAAACGGAAGAGGATTTCTATGCTCATTTCTCGTTAAGTTGGATCCCGCCTGAAGCGAGAGAGACTGGTGAAGAAATAGAGCTATTTAAGGATGGTCATGACCTTATTCAATTATCCGATATAAAAGGCGATCTTCATCTGCATTCTACTTGGAGCGATGGGGCGTTCTCGATCGAAGAAATGGCTGAGGAAGCACGAAGCAAAGGCTATGAATATATGGCGATCACGGATCATTCTCAATATTTAAGAGTAGCGAACGGTCTAACTCCCGAGAGAGTACGTATGCAACGGCAAGAGATCAATAAGTTAAATAAAAAGTATACTGATTTTAAGATACTCGCTGGAATCGAGATGGATATTCTCCCAGATGGTACACTTGATTATGATGATGAATTGTTAGAAGAAATGGATTTTGTCATTGCAAGCATCCATTCTGCGTTCTCTCAAGATCAAAGCAAAATCATGGATCGTTTAAAGACGGCGTTAACACATAAGAAAGTTAATCTGATCGCCCACCCGACGGGCCGTTTGATCGGACGCAGAGAAGGATATGACGTGGATGTTGAAACACTGCTGCAACTTGCTTATGAAACAGGTACAGCTGTTGAGTTGAATGCAAATCCGAATCGCCTGGACCTTGCACCTGAATGGCTTAAGAAAGCTCAAGAACTAGATGTTAAGGTAGCGATCAATACAGATGCACATTATAAAGACACGATGAAACATATGGAGATTGGAGCAGCGGTTGCCCGAAAAGGTTACATTCAAAAAAGCAATGTGTTAAACACAATGACTTTAAAAGAACTCGAAACCTATTTAAACCGCAGATTGCTCTAAATCCTGGGATCAGGGGGAAGAATATATGCAAGAAAAAATGCTGCGTGTTTTAGAACTAAGAAAAGTGATAGACCGTCTAAAAAAGCATGCAAGCTGCTCACTTGGACTAAATAAAATAGATTCTCTAATGCCGTTTACAGCCCTAGAAGAAGTAAACGAAGCTCAAGATGCTACAGATGAAGGGGTAAAAGTTCTCCGATTAAAAGGACAAGTTCCATTCGGCGGAATCTTTGATGTTTCATCAAATGTTAAACGCTCAAAGATTGGCAGTCTTCTAAATGAAGAAGATTTGATGGATATCGCTTCTACTCTTTATGGTGGTAGACGCTTTAAGCGATTTATCGAGGGCTTGGTAGAGGATGGTATAGAACTTCGTATTTTAAAGAATGCAGCGGAAAACATCATTCCTCTACATGAGCTAGAACAGGAAATCAAAAGCTGTATCGATGACAACGGACATATGATGGATAGCGCTAGTCCTGAACTTCGTGCGATTCGCCAGCAGTTGCGTACGTTTGAGACGCGCGTAAGAGAAAAGCTGGAATCAATCGTCAGATCATCCAGCTATCAAAAAATGTTATCTGACTCCATCATAACAATTCGTAACGACCGATTCGTTATTCCCGTTAAACAAGAATACAGAGGTAATTTTGGTGGAATGGTTCATGATCAATCAGCGAGTGGAGCGACTTTGTTTATTGAACCTCAATCAGTTATGACGGTTAACAATCAAGTGAAAGAAGCTAAAGCAAAAGAAGCGCGCGAAGTAGAAAAGATTTTAAGAGAATTAACTGCTGAAGTCGCAGAACATGCTGATGATATTTTGTTGAACGTAGATATTTTAGCAGAGATGGATTTTATTCTAGCAAAAGCTAGATTCGCCAATGAGCTAAAATGTACGCGTCCGATTATGAATGACAAAGGATTTATATCACTGAATAGCGGCAGACATCCATTACTCGATCAAGAAACGGTTGTTCCAACAAGTGTGATGCTAGGTGGAGAGTATCAATCACTCGTTATAACAGGTCCGAATACAGGTGGTAAAACGGTTACCCTAAAAACGATCGGACTGCTTACTCTTATGGCACAATGTGGCCTGCAGATACCTGCTGGAGAAGAGTCAGAAATGGCTGTCTTTAAGAATATCTATGCTGACATTGGTGATGAACAGTCTATAGAACAATCATTGAGTACATTCTCTTCACATATGGTTAACATCGTAGACATCTTAAACAAGATTGACTTCGAATCACTCGTTCTCTTTGATGAACTTGGAGCAGGGACAGATCCTCAAGAAGGTGCAGCCCTAGCTATTTCGATTCTAGACTTCGTTTTTGCGCGTGGAGCACGTGTCGTAGCTACAACCCATTATAGTGAGTTAAAAGCATATGCATACAACCGACCTGGTGTTATGAACGCTTCTGTAGAATTTGATGTGCAGACGTTAAGACCTACATATCGATTATTAGTGGGAGTGCCAGGCAGAAGTAACGCGTTTGAGATCTCTAAAAGGCTTGGGCTCCGTCAAGATATTATTGATTCAGCTCGTTCTCAGATCAGTGAAGATGAGAATAAGATTGATAATATGATAAAGTCTTTAGAAGATAATCGTATAAAAGCAGAAAAAGAGATGGAAGAAGCAGAGAACAGAAGAAAAGAAGCAGAGTCTATTAAGGGTGATCTAGAAAGAGAACTCGAACTGTTTCAGAATGAAAAAGATCGATTGTATGAAAAAGCGAAGCAGGAAGCGGAACAAGCGATTGAAAAAGCACGTGAAACAGCAGAAGAGATCATTACTGAGATTCGTGAACTTCAAAAATCTGGAGGACAGATTAAAGAACATAAACTGATCGAAGCGAAAAAGAGATTAGAAGAGGCTGTTCCGAAATCAAAAGCCAAAAACAAGAAGCTAAAAGCAGTATCTACAAAGGAAGAGTATGTTCCAGGTGACGAGGTACGAGTACTTACAGTAGGTCAAAAAGGACATATTGTTGAAAAAGTAAGCAACAATGAATATCAAGTTCAAATAGGGATTTTAAAGATGAATGTGTCTGAAAAAGATTTAGAGTGGGTAAAACAAAGTAAACCGAAACCTGAACCGCGTTCATTCGTAAAAGTATCAGGAAACTCCGATTCTTCTCGCCCAGAACTTGACCTAAGAGGAAAAAGGTATGAAGATGCTATGTTAGAAGTGGATCGATATCTGGATGAAGCACTTCTAGCTGGTTTTAACCAAGTGTATATCATCCATGGTAAAGGGACAGGTGCACTTAGAAAAGGTGTTCAAGAGCTGTTGAAAACGCATCGAAATGTTAAATCCACTCGTATGGGTGCAGCTGGTGAAGGCGGAGGCGGAGTAACAGTCGCTGTATTGAAATAGTATAGTGAATTAAACCAAGCCGTTTACAAAGGGGTATTGTTGAATGGATTTTATGAGTAACGCTTTTATTAAAACAGCAGCTAACTATAGCGTTGTCGTGCTATGTTTAGTCGTTTTTTTGGCTGTGTTTGAACTGGTTACGCGTTATAAAAACTGGGTCGAGATCAAGAAAGGAAACTTTTCTGTTGCTATGGCAACTGGGGGCAAGATTTTCGGTATCGCGAACATCTTTCGTTACTCGATCGCTCAAAATGATTCTATACTAATGATGATAACGTGGAGTGCCTATGGATTCATCCTGCTTTTGATCGGTTATTTTATCTTCGAATTCTTAACCCCAAAGTTTCAGATCGATAAAGAGATCGAGAACGATAACCGAGCAGTTGGTTTCATATCGATGATCATCTCAATTGGTTTATCATTTGTAATCGGTGAAGGAATCGAATAGCTGAAGGGAAAAGATATGGAAACATTATTTAAAGTGTTGTTTGTATTAAGCGGAGTATTCATCGCTGCAGGACTTATCTACTTATTTTTCTTTGCTTAAGTTTCAAAACCAGTTCTCGATTCGGAGAACTGGTTTTTTGTTTTCCTTAAGACTGTTCTGTAATTGTTATTAATCTTTAATGATTGTTTTACTTAGTATTACTTAAAAATGAATGTTGTTTTTGTTATTTCTATTTCTCTTCTGTGCTAGTTGATTGTAGCGTAAGGTTGCCGACTCCTGCGGGACAAGCGGTCAGGTGAGACCCTTAACGGCGCGAAGCGGCAAGGGGCTCACCGATTGCCCCGCGGAAAGCGAGCAACCTGGAGCGGAAATCAACTACTACAAAGAGCATCATTGAATCTGAATAAACAGCTTTTAAGTTTTCTTATGCTCAAAAACAGTTTTTAGAACCGTATTATTGAATTATTTATAATTTTTAAAAAAGTATATAAAATTGTATACGTTTTCAATATAATAGGAATAAAGATATAGAAATTTTGAAGGAAGGCGTGAATTAAAGGAGGAGATGCAAGTGGAAAGACGGTGGCTCAACAGTTACCCTAGTGAGATTCCGGGACATCTTGATTACGACAGCAAACCTTTATTCGCGTATTTAGAATCCGCAGCAGAAGAAAAAACAGATAAAACTGCTGTACACTTTTTAGGAAAGACATTAACATTCGGCGAGCTTCATGAATGCAGTTTACGCTTTGCACATGCTCTAACAACGCTAGGTGTAAAAAAAGGTGATCGTGTTGCCATCATGCTGCCCAACTGCCCACAGGCAGTCATCGCCTATTATGGCACGCTTTTTGTAGGTGGAATTGTTGTGCAGACGAATCCACTTTACACGGAGAGAGAGTTACGCCATCAGTTATCAGACAGCGGGGCAAAAGTCATTGTAGGATTAGATCTTTTGTTTGGAAGAATTTCAGCCGTTCGCGGTGATACGAACATTGAACACATAATCATGACGTCTGTGAAAGATTATCTGCCTTTTCCTAAGAATTTGATCTATCCATTTATTCAAAAGAGGCAGAATCCAACAGTAGTTGTTGATATTACGTACAATCATGAAGTTCATTCGTTTCGAGATCTGCTTAAACGCTCTCAACCAGTGAAGCCTCAAGTAGAGGTTGATCCTGATGAGGATCTTGCGTTGCTGCAATACACTGGAGGTACAACTGGGCCAGCAAAAGGTGTGATGCTGACTCACAAAAACCTAGTCACGAATGCGTTGCAGTGCAATACATGGATGTATAAAAACAGGGAGGGAAAAGAAAAGATCCTCGGTGCTCTGCCTTTCTTCCATGTATATGGTATGACGTGTGTGATGAACCTTGGCATCATAACGAGAGCAGAGATGATTATACTGCCGCGGTTTGATCCAGCGCAAGTATTGAAGACGATTCATAAGGAACGACCAACGCTATTTCCAGGCGCTCCGACTATGTATATCGCACTTCTGAATCATCCCGATCTAAAAAAATACGATCTTTCATCCATTCAAGCATGTATAAGCGGATCGGCTGCCCTACCGCTTGAAGTCCAACAAAAATTCCAGGCGGTCATTTCAGGCTCATTAGTAGAAGGGTATGGACTTACAGAGGCTTCTCCTGTTACACATGCGAACCTCATTTATGGCAATCAGGTAAGAGGGAGTATAGGGTTACCTTGGCCGAACACTGAAGCAGCAATCATCTCAGCAGAGACCGGTGAATGGGCAGAGCCAGGTGAGATCGGAGAGTTAGCTGTAAGAGGACCTCAAGTAATGAAAGGGTATTGGAACCAACCTGAAGAAACCGCATCTGTTTTTAGAGAGGATTGGCTCATTACTGGAGATATGGGTTATATGGATGAAAAAGGTTACTTTTACATTGTAGATCGCAAGAAAGACTTGATTATCGCTGGAGGATTTAATATTTATCCTCGTGAAGTAGAAGAAGTTTTATATGAACACGAAAAAGTAAAAGAAGCTGTAGTAGTTGGTGTGCCTGATGCATACAGAGGAGAAACGGTTAAAGCTTTTGTTGTGCTAAAGGAAGGAGCAGAATGTACGGAAGAAGAGTTAAATAAATTCTGTCGAGAACACCTTGCATCCTTTAAAGTGCCTAGGCTCTATGAGTTTAGACAAGAGCTGCCAAAGACGATGGTAGGTAAGATCTTAAGAAGAGTTCTTTTGGAAGAAGAACGAGAAAAAGCAAAGCAAAGCTCGTGAAAGCTGCCACCTGGCGGCTTTTTCTATGTAAGAATATCACTCGACGAAAAAATGAAAAACGTTAACTTCAAGTTAAACTTGTAAAATGTATAGAAAAAATGACATAATGAAATTGACAGAAAAGAAAGATTTGTTTTACAATTATGAATGAACAATCATTCATTTTTGAAACGGTGATTGTGTTATACAAAAAGAGGCGATAGAAATGAAACGTAAAGGTCCAAAATACGAAAAAATAATTGATGCGGCTGTAAATGTGATAGCAGAACATGGCTACCATCAATCCCAGGTTTCAAAGATAGCGAAAGAAGCAGGTGTCGCTGACGGCACCATCTATCTATATTTTAAAAATAAAGAAGATCTGCTTGTTTCTGTTTTTAATGAGAAAATGGGGACCTTTATCGAAAAAACAGAAAACGAGCTAAAAAGTAACGATTCAGCGATTGAGAAGCTTAGAATTCTTGTTGAGATGCACTTTAAGCAACTGACTGCTGATTTTGAACTATCAATCGTAACTCAGCTAGAGTTAAGACAGACAAACAGGCAACTTCGTGCTAAGATCGGTGAGGTATTAAAGAGATACTTAGATTTAATCGACTCTATCTTAAAGGATGGTATGCATGAAGGAGTTTTTGTTAAAAACATGGATTACAGATTGGCTCGTCAGATGATCTTTGGAACAATTGACGAAACAGCAACAAACTGGGTAATGAACGATCATCGTTATGATCTACCTGCTCTTGCTGGTCCAGTCCATCAGATGCTTGTAAACGGTCTGTCTGTACGGTCTGTAGATCTAGAAGATTGATTTTCAAAAAAGGAGGGAATGCAAAATTGGAATTCTTACAAATCGAAAAACAAAATAAAGTGGCAACGATCAAACTTAATCGTGCGCCAGCTAATGCACTATCAACTGGAGTTATTGAAGAAATCGATATAGCTTTAGATCAGATCGAAAATGATAACTCTGTTAAAGCGGTTGTAATTTTAGGAGAAGGACGATTCTTTTCTGCAGGAGCTGACATTAAAGAGTTTACAGAAGTTCCTGATGAGAAAGGATTTGCAGAGCTTGGGAAAAAAGGACAAGATGTCTTTAACCGAATTGAACAGTTCTCAAAACCGGTAATCGCTGCGATTCATGGAGCTGCGCTCGGTGGAGGACTAGAACTTGCGATGAGCTGCCACATAAGACTTGTAGCAGAAGATGCGAAACTTGGTCTTCCGGAGCTCACACTAGGGCTAGTTCCGGGATTTGCAGGAACTCAAAGACTGCCACAGCTTGTAGGTGTACCGAAAGCTTGCGAGATGCTCCTTTCCAGTAAGCCGATCTCAGGAAAAGATGCTGTCACCTTTGGTTTAGCAAACAGCTCTTATCCAACAGAAGAACTTTTTGAAAAGGCTTACAAAATGGCTGAAGAGTTTACTATGAAGAGTGCTGTCTCCATTAAGTACACTTTAGAGTTATTGCATTATGCGAGACATGGACTCTATGAAAAAGGTGCAGAGAAAGAACAAGAACTATTTGGAAAAGCTTTCAAAAGTTTTGACGGGCAAGAAGGAATCTCAGCATTTATTGAAAAAAGAAAGCCTGAATTTCAGGACCGATAACTAGGAGGGTAACCATGAACATTTATGTAATTTTAAAACGTACTTTTGATACAGAGGAAAAAATTTCTGTTTCAAACAATAAGATTTCTGAAGACAGTGCAGAATTCATTATTAATCCATATGACGAATATGCGATTGAAGAAGCGATCACGTTAAAAGATGCTCATGGTGGTACTGTTACGGTTGTAACGGTTGGAGACGAAGATTCTGAAAAAGAGCTTCGTACAGCACTAGCTATGGGAGCGGACCAAGCGGTTCTAATTTCGAACGAAGATCTGGACAGCCAAGATCAATTCACAACTTCGTCAGTTTTAGCAGCTTACTTTAAAGATAAAGAATATGACATCATCCTAGGTGGAAACGTTGCGATTGATAACGGTACTGGTCAAGTGGGACCACGTCTAGCAGAATTACTAGATATTCCGCATGTAACAACCATCACAAAGATTGAAGTGAACGGAACAACTGTAAACATCGAACGTGATGTTGAAGGAGATCTTGAGAAGATTGAAACATCGCTTCCATTATTGGTGACTGCACAACAAGGATTGAATGAGCCTCGTTATCCTTCGTTACCAGGGATCATGAAAGCAAAGAAAAAGCCTCTTGAAACGTTGGAGTTAGATGATCTTGATATTGATGAAGATGACGTAGAAGCGAAAACAAAAACAGTAGAAGTATACCTTCCACCAAAAAAGGAAGCTGGAAAAATCCTATCAGGTGAAACTCCAGACCAAGTAAAAGAACTTGTATCTCTGTTAAGAAATGAAGCGAAGGTAATATAAGGAGGAGTCATCATGGCAAAAAAAGTTTTAGTACTTGCAGAATCCCGTGACGGTGCGTTACGTAATGTTTCATTTGAAGCAATTGCAGCAGCAAAAGAAATTTCTAGCGGCGGAGAAGTGTTCGCAGTATTATGCGGTGACTCTGTTCAGTCGTTAGCCACTGAGTTAATTCACTATGGAGCTGATCGAGTACTCACAGCAGAAAATGAAAAACTAGCAAACTACACACCAGATGGTTATTTCCAAACATTAAAGCAGATCATTGATGATGAAAGCCCTGAAGCTATCGTGTTTGGACATACATCTTTAGGAAAAGATCTTTCGCCACGACTAGCAGCTCGTCTCGAGTCTGGTCTGATCTCAGATGTTACAGGACTTGAACAAGCTGGTGAAAACACTGTGTTTACTCGTCCAGTTTATTCAGGAAAAGCCTTTGAAAAGAAACTAATCTCTGATGGTCTTGTATTCGTTACGATTCGTCCGAATAATATTGCACCATTAGAGAAAGATGAATCTCGTTCCGGTGATGTTACATCTGTATCTGTTGACATCAAAGACTTAAGAACGATTGTTAAAGAAGTAGTTCGCAAAGCGTCTACAGGCGTAGATTTAGCAGAAGCTAAAATCATTGTTGCCGGTGGTCGAGGTGTGAAATCCGAAGATGGCTTCAAACCTCTTCAAGAACTTGCAGATGTACTTGGTGCAGCTGTAGGAGCTTCTCGTGGTGCTTGTGATGCCGATTATTGTGATTATTCATTGCAGATCGGCCAAACGGGTAAAGTTGTAACACCTGATCTGTACATTGCTTGTGGAATCTCTGGAGCCATTCAGCATCTAGCTGGGATGTCTAACTCTAAAGTAATCGTTGCGATTAACAAGGATCCTGAAGCTAGCATCTTCTCAGTAGCAGACTACGGAATCGTTGGTGACCTGTTTGAAGTTGTTCCATTATTAACGGAAGAGTTTAAAAAAGTATTAGTATAATAGAATGTAAATGAATGAAAACGTCCGTTTTTCTGGACGTTTTTTTCAATTTTTAGAGCGAGGAAGGTTTATGATGACTACAATTGCATTTATTCGTCACGGTGAAACGGATTGGAACATTGAAAAAAGAGCTCAAGGCTGTAAGGATATCCCGCTTAACGACAACGGAAAGTATCAAGCAGAACGTTTAGCAAAAAGATTTGTGGATGAGAATTGGGATGCTATTTATGCCAGTCCACTCCTTAGAGCGTTTAAAACAGCCGAGGCTATTAGTGGAACAACAGGGTTGAACGTTATAGCTGATGCAAGGCTTCGAGAGATCTCGTTCGGTGAAACTGAAGGGACCACAGAAAGCGAACGATTAGAACGTTGGGGAGAAAATTGGATGGAACTTGATTTAGGCAGAGAAACAAATGAAGATGCTGATCTTAGATGGAAAGCAGCGTTAAAAGATATTATTCAAAAGCATAAAGACGAGAAGGTTCTTATCATCACTCATGGAGCATTGCTTGTAAGGATTTTCAAAGACCTTCTTCAAGATGATACTGACCGCTGGTACGGACTTAACAATACGTCTTTTTCGATTTTTAACCTTAAAGCAGAGAACGATTGGACTTGTGAATTATTCAATTGCCAACGACATCTAGAAAAGAGTGCTACTATCTAACGTTTGTCGAATAAAAAACTTGGGTACCATAAAGTTGAGCAAACTATTAGCAACTGTAACATTTGTGAGATATACTTTGTTTACACTTTGTTATTTAAAAGGAGGGCCAAATAAATGGCTATTGTTAATGCATCAGATCAAACATTTAATACAGAAACGAACGAAGGTTTAGTGCTTGCTGACTTTTGGGCACCATGGTGCGGACCTTGTAAAATGATCGCTCCTGTACTTGAAGAAGTAGATCAAGAAATGGAAGAAGTAAAAGTAGTTAAGCTTGATGTTGATGAAAACCAAGAAACAGCGGGTAAATTCGGTGTTATGAGTATTCCAACTCTACTTGTATTCAAAGACGGTCAAGTGGTAGATCAAGTTGTCGGTTTCCAACCGAAAGAAGCTTTAGTTGAGCTATTAAACAAACATAAATAAGCTTTGGAGGAAAAGCCCGTTGCTCGGGCTTTTTTTTATGACTTTTTTACAAGCTATTCAATATTTTCTAGGAAATATTGTCGATAAATGAAAATATGTGGTATTGAAATCATGATAGTATTATGAAAACGTTGATACATGATATGATAGTAGAAAAGACTGCTATGAGTGAAGGGGGGGAAGAAATTGACCTCTATTTCTGTAAAACAAAAACTAATGTTACTTCCAGACCAACCGGGCTGTTATCTAATGAAGAATGAGTTCGGGAAAGTTATTTATGTTGGGAAAGCAAAAGTGTTAAAGAATCGTGTGAAATCTTATTTTTCTGGGACACATGATGGCAAAACACAGAGACTTGTTAGTGAGATTAGAGATTTTGAATACATCGTAACTTCTACTGAGATGGAAGCCTTAGTCCTAGAGATGAATTTAATAAAAAAGCATGACCCTCGTTATAACGTTATGCTTAAAGATGATAAGAGTTATCCATACTTAAAAATTACTGCTGAAAAACAGCCAAGGCTTCTATATATTCGGAAGATAAAAAAAGATGGCGGAAAATATTTTGGTCCGTTTGTGAATGCTTATGCGGCACAAGAAACGAAAAAGCTATTAGACCGTATTTTTCCACTTCGTAAATGTGACACGATGCCTAAACGGGTGTGTTTGTATTATCATATCGGTCAATGTTTAGGTCCTTGTGTATATGATGTGACCGAACAAGAAAACAAGAAAATGGTAGACGGTATCGTAAAATTTTTGAACGGCGGTTATCAGGACGTTAAAAATGAGTTATCAGAAAAGATGCTAGAAGCCTCCGAAGCGTTGAACTTTGAACGCGCAAAAGAACTTCGAGATCAGATTCAGCATATTGAAGCTGTTATGGAAAAACAAAAGATGATGACAGCAGACTTAGTCGATCGAGACGTTTTTGGTTATCATTTCGATAAAGGCTGGATGTGTGTACAAGTCTTTTTTATCAGGCAAGGAAAAGTGATCGCTAGAGATATTTCCGTTTTTCCATTTTATGGAGAAGCGAACGAAGACCTGCTTACCTTTATCGGTCAGTTCTATCTGCAAAAAAATCACCTTCTTCCTAAAGAGATTCTGCTTCCTCAAGAAGTGGATGCTAATCTTGTATCGGAGCTTCTTCAAGTGAAAGTATTGCAACCGAAAAAAGGACAAAAGAAAGAGCTTGTGGAATTAGCAACTAAAAACGCGTCTTTAGCTCTTCACGAGAAATTTGCCCTGATCGAGCAAGATGAGGCGAGAACGGTTAAAGCCGTTGAGAACCTTGGCGAGAGGATTGGGATTGCCGCACCTTATCGGATTGAAGCGTTTGATAATTCAAATATTCATGGAACAGATCCTGTTTCTGCTATGGTTGTTTTTGTTGATGGAAAACCATACAAAAAGGATTACCGGAAATACAAGATTAAATCTGTGGAAGGGCCAGATGATTATGCTTCTATGAAAGAAGTTGTTCGCCGCAGATATACAAGAGTGTTAAGAGAAGAAGGGGAGCTTCCTAGTCTGATTCTAATCGATGGCGGAAAAGGGCAGATATCAGCTGCTCAAGATGTGTTAGAAAACGAGCTTAACTTATTTATACCTGTAGCAGGTCTATCGAAAGATGAAAAGCATAGAACCTCACAGCTTTGGATAGGAGATCCTCCTGAGATGATACATTTGCCTAGAAACAGTCAGGAGTTCTACCTTCTGCAAAGAATTCAAGAAGAAGTTCACAGGTTTGCGATTTCCTTCCATCGAAAGGTTCGCTCTAAAAGCATGTTCGAATCAACTTTAGACAGCATCGCTGGAATCGGAGATAAACGAAAGAAAATGCTTCTTCGACACTTTGGATCATTAAAGAAGTTAAAAGAAGCTTCTGTTGATGAGATTCAAGCTGCAGGAGTACCTAAACCAGTAGCGGAACTTATTGAAAAAGCATTTTTATCAAATGAGTAGTTGCAGCCAAAGAGTAACTTTGTTAAAATAAATCCAACTTTATAAATATGCCATGCTTCGTATGAAGTGATGGTAGAGGAGCAAGAACCAATAGTAACCCATCTGAAGAGAAGAAGCTCTAGTGATGGTGGTGGAAAGGGGATTCTTGCCGAAGTGTAAAAGGACTTCTAGCCTTTTATGCTGGACCTGTATTGAAGAAATACAGAGCTGTCACACAAGTCCCCCCAGGGTTTGTGTGGAGGACTATCTCACGAGGGGGAACAAACTTGGCTTGCTACTTAGAGCAACAATAGGGTTTTTCCTTATTGTTGCTTTTTTGTATTTACTTTCAAAAAAGAAGTCTGAAAGTATACGTGCAAACTAGGTAGACGCGGTCAGTTTAACGTCAATAAAATCTTCTAATAAAAGAGATAGAATCTTACAACAAGAAGGGATTGGAGTATATGGGGAGAATCGTTCAAAAATTTGGTGGAACTAGTGTTGGCTCAGTTGAGCGAATACAGAATGCTGCAAAACGAATCATCCATGAAGTAGATGCAGGAAATGAAGTCGTGGTTGTGGTTTCAGCCATGGGGAAAACAACGGATGAACTTGTAAAGCTTGCTACAGATATTAGTCAGAACCCTTCTAAACGGGAAATGGATATGCTTCTTACAACGGGAGAACAGATTACGATTGCCCTATTGACGATGGCTCTGCATCAAGAAGGATATAAAGCTCAATCATTAACAGGATGGCAAGCGGGCATTCAAACAGAAGATACCTTTTCGAATGCAAGAATACTAGACATCGATTCAAAGCGTATCTCTTCGTTGTTAAACGATGGCCACATCGTGGTTGTTGCTGGCTTTCAAGGCCTTATTCCTGAAACCAAGGATATTGCCACTCTTGGCAGAGGTGGGTCAGACACAACAGCCGTTGCTCTAGCGGCAGCTTTAAAAGCAGATCGATGTGACATCTATACAGATGTGACAGGTGTATATACGACTGATCCCCGTGTAGTGAATTCAGCTAGGAAACTACCTTCGATCTCTTATGATGAGATGTTAGAGATGGCGAACCTTGGTGCAGGTGTTTTACATCCGCGAGCGGTTGAATTTGCGAAAAACTATAATATCACATTAGAAGTACGGTCAAGCATGAGTGAAGAGCGTGGAACATTAGTAGAGGAGGAAGTGTCTATGGAACAAAATTTAATGGTTAGAGGTCTTGCGTTTGAAGGAAACATAACAAAAATTACAGTCTCATCAGTACCTAATGAAATGCACGCATTATCCGAACTATTCACTATTTTAGCTTCGAACGGCATCAATGTAGATATCATTATTCAAAATGTATTAAATGAAGAAAAAACGAATATTTCGTTCTCAATTGAATCAAATTCATTGTCTGCTACACAAGAAGTGCTTGCCGCACATCAAGAAAAATTAGGATTTGAGTCGATCAGTTATGAACAAGGTCTGGCAAAGGTGTCAATCGTTGGTTCAGGCATGATCTCTAATCCTGGCGTAGCTGCTAAAATGTTTAAAGCTCTTTCAGACGAGGAGATTATGATAAAGATGGTGAGCACTTCTGAGATTAAAGTATCTACCGTTGTAAAACAAGAAGATATGATTAAGTCGATTGAAACGCTGCATGATGTATTTGAGTTAGATGCTCGGGTCCCAGTTCAGAACACGTAAGACCAGACATTGAAAAAGCCGGCAATCTGCCGGCTTTTGTTATTCAATCGTATCTTTTTTGTCCCATTGAACAGTAATAAAAACTTTGTTTCGTTTTGTAGATTCTAAAGCTTCTGTTGTGCATTTTTTTTGCAGCTGAACTTGTTCAGCAAGGAAGCCTGCTTCTAGGCTGAACGTTTGATGATTGAAGTTTTCCATTCGCTGCATAATCAGTTGAGAGTTTAAAGAGAAATTCATCTCTGTTTTCGAAGCTTCGATCATTTCAAGAGTGCCCCAGCCTGCTTCAACAAAAAAAGCGTGAACTTCTTCCATCGTATGTAAAGGATATTTTCTAGCTAAGTGTCTTCCTGCCCAATAGAGAATATTTCGTTCTTGTTTGCCAAGAAGTTCAGGTAACAGATCGCTTCGAAGGATCTCATAGCCAAAAGCTGAAACAGAAAGCTGTTCTACAGGGGTGTTTTCTTCCTTTGTCTTTTGTTTAAACATTCTGCATCCCTTCTTTCTAATTTTTATTATAACGGGAAAGCGGTTTAAACTCTATAGCAACTATCGGTATTTGTCGAAAATATTAACCGTCCAAAAGCGTTGATGTATCTAGAAAATTTACGTATTTAGTTGTTAGCGTTTTCTTGACGGTGTCAAACGATGGGAGTAAAATGGACATGTTGCTAGTTAATTAAGCTAATTGTTTAACACTCATCCTCTAAAAGAGGAAACTTAAAACGCTTACATGTGGAGAGGGACTAAGATTAGCAGCCAGAGAGAGGCTAAATTTGAAGGGGGCAAGAGAATGGCTGGCAGTAGAGATTTTATTAACAGAAGGATTCATTCATTATTAGGAGTAATTCCGATCGGGATTTTTCTCGTTCAGCATTTAGTTGTAAACCATTTTGCAACGAGGGATGCTGAAGCATTTAACAAAGCGGCGCATTTTATGGAAAGTTTACCATTTCGTATTTTCCTAGAAACGTTTGTCATCTACTTACCAATTTTGTTTCATGCCGTTTATGGACTTTACATTACGTTCCAAGCAAAAAACAACGTTACCCGCTATGGTTATTACCGCAATATGATGTTCCTCGTTCAGCGTGTAACAGGCGTTATCACACTAGTTTTTATCGCTTGGCATGTATGGGAAACACGTGTACAGGCTGCGTTGGGACAAGAAGTAAACTTTGATATGATGGCAGACATCTTAAGCTCTCCGTTCATGGTTGTCTTCTATCTTGTTGGTGTTTTATCAGCAGTATTCCATTTTTCTAACGGATTATGGTCGTTCTTTGTCAGCTGGGGCCTTACAGTTTCGCCTCGTTCACAGAAAATTTCAACATACGTAACAATGGGTGTATTTGTTGCACTTGCTATTGTTAGCGTAAGAACAATCTTTGCATTCATTTAAAAGGGGTGAGACAAATTGAGTAATCAGAAAATAATTGTTGTTGGCGGAGGTCTCGCCGGTTTAATGGCTACGATTAAAGCAGCTGAAGCTGGTGTGAATGTTGACCTCTTTTCAGTTGTTCCAGTAAAACGTTCGCATTCTGTTTGTGCTCAAGGTGGCATAAACGGTGCTGTAAATACAAAGGGTGAAGGAGATTCACCGTGGGAGCATTTTGATGACTCTGTTTACGGTGGAGACTTCTTAGCTAACCAACCTCCTGTAAAAGCAATGTGTGACGCGGCTCCAGGAATTATTCATTTAATGGACCGTATGGGTGTAATGTTTAACAGAACTCCAGAAGGTCTGCTTGATTTCCGACGCTTTGGAGGAACTCAGCATCACCGTACTGCGTTTGCCGGTGCTACAACAGGTCAGCAGCTTCTTTACGCTCTGGATGAGCAAGTTCGTCGTCATGAAGTTGCAGGACTTGTTACAAAGTATGAAGGTTGGGAGTTCTTATCTGCCATAATTGATGACGAAGGTCAGTGTCGCGGAATCACTGCACAGAACTTGAAGACAATGGAGATTGTCAGCTTTCCTGCTGATGCTGTAATTATGGCTACAGGCGGACCTGGTATTATCTTTGGTAAATCTACTAACTCTGTAATTAACACTGGTGGAGCAGCATCAGCTCTTTATCAGCAAGGTGTTTATTATGCGAACGGTGAGTTCATTCAGATTCACCCTACTGCCATCCCTGGTGATGACAAGCTTCGTTTGATGAGTGAATCAGCGCGTGGTGAAGGTGGACGTGTTTGGACATACAAAGACGGAAAGCCTTGGTACTTCCTAGAAGAGAAATATCCAGCATACGGTAACCTTGTTCCTCGTGACATCGCTACACGTGAGATCTTCCACGTGTGTGTTGATCTGAAGCTTGGAATCAATGGTGAGAACATGGTATACCTTGACCTTTCACATAAAGATCCTAAAGAACTTGATATCAAGCTTGGTGGAATCATTGAGATCTATGAGAAGTTCATGGGTGATGATCCTCGTAAAGTTCCGATGAAAATCTTCCCTGCTGTTCACTATTCTATGGGTGGAATGTGGGTTGATTATGATCAGATGACGAACATTCCTGGTCTCTTTGCAGCTGGTGAGTGTGAATATCAATATCATGGTGCTAATAGATTAGGAGCGAACTCGCTGCTTTCAGCTATTTTTGGTGGTATGGAAGCCGGCCCGTCAGCAGTTAGATATATTAGGGGATTAGAAAAAACAGTTGAGGATGTACCTTCTACTGTATTTGATAACCAAGTGAAAAAAGACCAAGAAGTATACAACAACATTCTTTCCATGGATGGAACTGAAAATGCTTATGTGATCCATAAAGAACTTGGAGAATGGATGACAGACAACGTAACGGTTGTAAGATACAACGATAAGTTAAAACAAACGGATGAAAAGATTCAAGAATTGATGCAGCGTTACAAAAACATCAATATTAATGATACTTCCAAGTGGAGCAATCAAGGTGCTTCATTTACTCGTCAGCTTTGGCACATGCTTCAACTGGCTCGTGTTATTACGCTAGGTGCACTTAATCGTGATGAAAGCCGTGGAGCACATTACAAACCAGATTTCCCTGAACGTAATGATGAGCAATGGTTAAAAACAACAAAAGCGAAATTCAATCCAACAACGAACGGACCAGAATTCGAGTATGAAGAAGTAGATGTTTCGCTTATCCAGCCACGTAAACGTGATTATTCTAAGAAGAAGGCAGGGGTGTAAGAATGAGCACAAAAATGGTGAAATTCGTCATCTCAAGACAGGATAACCCAGAAACTGCCCCATATTTAGAAGAGTTTGAAATTCCTCATCGTCCAAACATGAACGTAATATCTGCTCTTATGGAAATTCGTAGAAACCCTGTTAACTCAAAAGGGGAAGCTACGACTCCCGTTACTTGGGAGATGGGTTGTCTAGAAGAAGTTTGTGGAGCATGTTCAATGGTGATCAATGGAAAGCCAAGGCAATCTTGTACGGCTCTTGTTGATCAATTAGAACAGCCAATTCGTCTTGAACCAATGAAAACATTCCCGGTTGTCCGTGATTTGGCGATCGATAGAAGTAGAATGTTTGATGCACTTAAACGAGTTAAAGCTTGGATTCCAATCGATGGTACTTACGATCTTGGACCAGGTCCACGTATGCCTGAGACTAAGCGTCAGTGGGCATATGAACTTTCAAAATGTATGACTTGCGGTGTTTGTTTAGAAGCATGTCCGAACGTAAATACAAATTCGGACTTTATTGGACCAGCACCTTTATCGCAAGTTCGTCTATTTAACGCTCACCCAACTGGTGAGATGAACAAGGAAGAGCGTTTGAACGCGATCATGGATGACGGTGGTCTTGCAGCATGCGGTAACTCTCAAAACTGCGTGCAGTCTTGTCCTAAGGGTATTCCTTTAACAACGTCAATCGCAGCACTTAACCGTGATACAAGCTTCCAAGCATTTAAGAACTTTTTTGGCAGCGATCGTTAAACGTATAATATAGAGCTTCTCTCATCAGGGAGAAGCTTTTTTAGAACATTTCTGTATATGAAAGGCGGTAAAAGATTTGGCTAGGCAGGATTACATATCAAATATGGATGAGTGGCAGAAGGGATTCTCTTTTTATCACGACTTGCAAGTGCGTTTTGGTGAGATCGACGGATTTGGCCACGTGAACAATACGAATATCTTTACTTATATGGAAGAATCACGGATCGCGATGTTTAAGGAATTGGGTTTGATGACTGACTGGGGTGCTCCAGATTCGGAAGAGATTCCAGTTGTCGCAGACCTTCAATGCGACTATTTGGCCCAGATTATGTACGATGAAAAATTAAAAGTATATGTGAAAATAAATGAAGTAGGTTCATCTTCTATAGACATCCATTACTTAGGCATAAATGAGAAGAAGGTTCCTGTATTTACAGGGAGAGGCGCTATCGTACAGATTTCTAGAAAGAATGGACGCCCTGTAAAGTGGAATGATGAGCTCAATAAACAATTAAAAAACTTTTCCAAAGAAGCCCATGTATGAAAATGGGCTTTTTTTTATTGTTTATCTGTAATATTCTTCATACTTTTTAAATGAACCAAGTCACTCCCATCTGATTCTTTACATACTATATGTTGACTAAATACTTCCAATATTCGTTGGCGGTTCCTAAACCCTAGCAAGGAGGGGTGAATTCATTGAAAGATAAACACTACCGACCGAAGCCTCTACTTACAAAAAGAGAGAGAGAAGTTTTCGAACTACTAGTTCAAGATAAGACCACAAAAGAAATTGCGGAACAATTATTCATTAGTGAGAAAACAGTTCGTAACCATATTTCGAATACCATGCAAAAGCTTGGGGTTAAAGGACGCTCTCAAGCCGTTGTAGAGTTATTGAGGCTTGGAGAACTCGAGATTTAGTCAGAAAGCGGCTTTCATAGTGAAAGCCGTTTTCAGTTTGAATATACAGCAGGCAAAAAGTGTAATTGATTTTTCTAGCTGTTTTCCGCTATGATGAAAGCTATGATGTTAGTGGTTTATGGACCTAAATGAAAAAGGTGAAAAATTCATGAACAAAAGCTTGCAAGTAAAAAAAGTCTTAAATAATAATGTGGTTATTGCTATTAATTCCTCCAATGAGGAAAGGATTGTTATTGGTAAAGGAATCGGCTTTGGCAAGAAACCAGGTGAAGAGATCCTACCTAATCAAGTGGACAAGTTATTTGTCTTGAGAGATGAAAACGAACAAGAACAATACAAAACGTTATTAAATTCTATAGATGAAAAAATCGTGGAAGTGATCAATGACGTGATCGTGCATATAAGAACTCGTTTTGAGAATGAGTTAAACGAACATATACATGTCGCGTTGACTGACCATATCACGTTCGCGATCAAACGATTAGAACAGAGTATGGACATTAAAAACCCATTTCTAACAGAAACACAAACGCTATATCCAAAAGAATATACGGTCGCTGAAGAAGCGATTGAAATCATCAATAAATCGTTGGGCATTTATCTTCCTGAAGGAGAGATTGGTTTTGTTGCACTACATATTCATAGCGCAATAACGAATAAAAGTGTAACTGACATAAAGAAGCACTCTGAGCTCATCAACACTTTGATGCAGATGATCCAACATTCACTAGATCTTACCATTGATACGAAAAGCATTAATTATTTGCGTCTTGTTCGTCACCTTAGGCATGCGATAGAACGGGTCTCTATGGGTGATATCATGGAAGAACAAGAAAAGTTAGCAAAAGTGTTGAAAGAAGAATATCCTTTATGCTACAATTTGGCGTGGAAGTTGATTAAGGTTATGCAAAATACCTTACAAAAACCCGTGCCACATGCAGAAGCTGTATATTTGACAATGCATTTGCAAAGGCTTTCGCGTTATGACAATGATGACAAATGATAACAGAATATAGAACAACTCGTTTTTACGTGTTACTGATTCGATCAGGCATAAGTAAGAAACAAAAGTGTAGTAGATGCTTAATTAGGATATATTAATTCTGATTAGGGATTTACTCATGTTTCTTATTTATGTCTTTTTTTGTTTGATGCGAAAGTAAATGGAAGGGTTATCATAATAAAAGGAGGACTTCCTATGTGGAAAAAACTATTTGGTGTTCTTCAACGCGTAGGTAAAGCACTTATGCTGCCGGTCGCTATCTTGCCAGCTGCAGGTCTGTTGCTTGCCTTTGGTAATGCGTTCAAAAACCCAGCGTTAATTGAAAAAATTCCTGCATTAGATGTAGCGTGGTTCCAACTTGTTGCAGACGTAATGGAGAAATCGGGAGACATTGTTTTTGCCAATCTATCCTTATTGTTTGCCGTTGGTGTTGCTGTTGGCCTTGCAGGTGGTGAAGGGGTAGCTGGATTAGCTGCTATTATCGGTTACTTAATCATGAACGTAACCATGAGCGTTATTGAAGGGGTAACGCCTGATATGATCGGAAAAGATCCTTCTTTTGCGAACGTACTAGGTATTCCAACACTTCAAACTGGAGTGTTTGGAGGTATTATCGTCGGTATCTTAGCCTCCTATCTTTATAAGAGGTTCTATAACATCGAACTTCCTCAATACTTAGGATTCTTTGCTGGTAAACGCTTTGTACCAATCGTTACAGCGGTTTCAGCTTTAGCGCTAGGTATTGTTATGACGTTCATCTGGCCACCTGTTCAGCATGGACTGAATACGTTCTCTGAAAGCATGATTAATTCAAACTTAACGGTTGCAGCATTTATCTTTGGAGTGATCGAACGTTCATTGATTCCTTTTGGACTGCATCACATCTTCTACTCGCCGTTCTGGTTTGAGTTCGGCTCTTATAAATCTGCAGCAGAAGGACTTGTTCGTGGTGACCAAGCAATTTTCTTTGCACAATTAAAAGATAATGTTGAATTAACAGCTGGTACTTTTATGACTGGTAAGTTCCCGTTCATGATGTTCGGACTTCCAGCTGCTGCATTGGCTATGTATCACGAAGCACGACCTGAACAAAAGAAAATAGTAGCGGGTATCATGGGTTCTGCCGCGTTAACGTCTTTCTTAACAGGAATCACAGAACCACTTGAGTTCACTTTCTTATTTGTTGCACCAGTATTATTTGGAATTCATGCAATTTTCGCAGGGCTTTCTTTTATGGTTATGCACTTGTTAAATGTTAAAATTGGTATGACTTTCTCTGGTGGTGTAATTGATTACTTATTGTTCGGAGTACTTCCTAACCGTACAGACTGGTGGCTTGTAATTCCTGTAGGTCTCGTATTTGCAGTGATCTATTACTTTGGTTTCCGTTTTGCGATCCGTAAATGGAATCTTAAGACACCAGGGCGAGAAATCGTGGATGATGAAGTTGAAACGAATGTTGGACCGTCCAATAAAGATTCACTAGCAGCGAATATTTTAGAGGGATTAGGCGGAGAGTCCAATATCTCTAACCTTGACGCTTGTATCACTCGATTAAGAGTTTCTGTAAATGATCCTAAGGAAGTGGACAAGGATCGATTGAAAAAACTCGGAGCATCCGGCGTTCTTGAGATGGGTAATAACATTCAAGCGATCTTTGGAACTCGATCAGATACGATCAAGAGTGAAATTCAAGATATTATCAGTGGTAAGACTGTAGCAAAACCGAAGAATTCAGAGAAAACTCCTGAGCAAGGAAAAGTCGTGGAAACAAATGATGAAGGTGCTACACCAACTTCATCGATTTCTACAGATGATGATCGTTTTGTTTCTCCGATTAAAGGGAAAATACTACCGATCACAGAAGTTCCTGACCAAGTTTTCTCAGGAAAAATGATGGGTGATGGATTTGCAATTGAGCCAGCAGAAGGTTTGGTGGTTTCACCTGTTAATGGTAAGATAATGAATATCTTCCCGACAAAACATGCCATCGGTATTGAGTCAGATTCAGGCAAAGAAATTCTTATTCACTTTGGTATCGATACAGTGAAACTTAAAGGTGAAGGTTTTGAGAGCTTTGTTTCTGAAGGCGACAGAGTTAAGATTGGTCAAAAGATTTTAAAGGTTGACCTAAACTTTGTTAAGGAAAACGCACCATCCGTAATCACACCGATTGTTTTCACGAATATATCGGATGAAACAGTTTCCGTCGAAAAAACAGGAACTGTGGCTATAGAGGAAGAAAATATTATTACATTCAAAAAATAAAGGGGTAATTATCATGGCAGAAAAAACATTCAAAGTAACTAGCGAATCAGGAATTCACGCACGTCCAGCAACAACTTTAGTTAACCAAGCAGGTCAGTTCAGCTCAGATATTACACTTGATTACAACGGAAAAAGCGTTAACTTAAAATCAATCATGGGCGTAATGAGCCTAGGGATCCAACAAGGGTCTTCAATCGTGATCAAAGCAGAAGGTTCAGATGCAGATGAAGCAATCGCAGCATTAGAAAATGTAATGAAAAAGGAAGGGCTTGGTGAGTAATGTCTGAAAAAATTTCAGGTATTGCAGCATCAGCCGGCATCGCAATCGCAAAAGCATTTGTTCTTCAGAATCCTGAATTAACAATTGAAAGAAAGTCGATTTCAGATTCAGCGAGTGAGATCGAGCGTTTTGAAGCAGCGCTTAAAGTATCAAAAGAAGAACTTTCTGTTATTAAAGAAAAAGCGAACAAAGAGTTAGGCGAAGATAAGGCAGCGATTTTTGCTGCCCATCTTCTTGTTTTAAGCGATCCAGAACTAGTTGATGCTGTAAAACAAAAGATTGAAAGTGAAAAGGTTAACGCCGAAGCAGCAATGGATGATGTTTCTTCCATGTTCATCAATATGTTTGAATCCATGGATAACGAATACATGAAAGAGCGTGCGGCAGATATTCGTGACGTATCAAAGCGAGTTTTAGCTCATTTGTTAAATGTGACGTTTACAACTCCTGCAAGCATCACAGAGGAAGTTGTCATCTTAGCAGAAGATTTAACTCCTTCTGACACAGCTCAACTAAACCGTAATTTTGTTAAAGGCTTTGCAACTGACATTGGAGGGAGGACTTCTCACTCAGCAATCATGTCACGTTCAATGGAAATTCCTGCAGTAGTAGGAACTAAAACAATTACGGAAAACGTTGAGAACGGCGTCATGGTAATTATTGACGGTTTGGATGGACACGTAATCGTGAATCCTACTGAAGATGAAGTCGCAACGTACGAAGAAAAACAAAAGCAATATCAAAAGCAAAAAGCAGAATGGGCGAAGCTAGTGAATGAAAAAACATTCTCAAGCGATTCTGTTCAAGTTGAGCTTGCAGCTAATATTGGAACACCAGCAGACGTAAAAGGTGTTCTAGAGAACGGTGCAGAAGGCGTTGGTTTATACCGAACAGAATTCCTTTATATGGGCCGTGACCAACTTCCAACTGAAGAAGAGCAGTTCAAAGCATATAGCGAAGTGCTTCAAAAGATGGAAGGTAAACCAGTAGTCATCCGTACACTTGATATTGGTGGAGATAAAGAGCTTCCTTATTTAAATCTTCCGAAAGAGTTAAATCCTTTCTTAGGATTCCGTGCGATACGTCTTTGCTTAGAAGAGCAAGAGATTTTCCGTACACAACTTAGAGCACTTCTTCGTGCAAGTCAATATGGGAACTTGAAGATCATGTTCCCGATGATTGCGACACTTGGAGAATTCCGTGCTGCTAAAGGAATCTTATTAGAAGAAAAAGAAAAGCTCGTTTCAGAAGGTATAGAAGTATCTGAATCCATTGAAGTAGGTATCATGGTGGAAATTCCATCAACAGCTGTAATGGCAGATACATTTGCTAAAGAAGTAGACTTCTTCAGCATCGGTACAAACGATTTGATTCAATATACGATGGCTGCTGATCGTATGAACGAACAAGTTTCTTACTTGTATCAGCCGTACAATCCAGCGATCTTAAGATTAGTGAAAATGGTTATTGATGCAGCTCATAAAGAAGGCAAATGGGCTGGTATGTGTGGAGAGATGGCAGGAGATCCAATCGCAATTCCAATTCTTCTAGGACTCGGCCTCGATGAATTTTCGATGAGTGCTACATCTGTTCTTCCTGCTCGCAGTCAGATCCTAGGTCTGTCTAAAGAAAAGATCAGTGCACATATGGATGAAATTCTACAAATGGAAACGATGGAAGACGTTGTAAAGTTTGCAGAAGAGAATTTCTAAAGTAGAAAAAAGACTATGGGGAATTTCCATAGTCTTTTTCTATAGATGTTTGAGTGAATATGATTGGACACGAGAGTAGTTGATTTCCGCTTCAGGTTGCTCGCTTTCCATGGGGCGTGTGGTGAGCCTCCTGCCGCTACGCGCCATTAGGAGTCTCCACCTGACCGCTCGTCCCATAGGAGATGGCAACCTTACGCTCCAATCAACTTGCAATTGAGGAAAACCACAAGCAATGACCTTTAGAAAAAACACCCTTTCATAGTGGTTATTAAAAATTTCTCTGCAGCAAAGAATAACGGGCAATAGAAGACCGCACAAACTTTAAAACATTCCATTAACGAATAGTCTTGCAATTTCATAAAAATATTAGCAGAATAGAAAACAGTGATTTAACGCCAGTATGTATATAGAGATGAGGCGATGCTTTTTGAATAGACCCATTGGAGTCATTGATTCAGGAGTAGGAGGTTTAACGGTAGCAAGAGAGATCATGAAGCAGCTACCGAAAGAAGAAATTATCTACTTAGGAGACACGAAAAGGTGTCCGTATGGTCCAAGACCATTTGAAGAGGTCAGGACTTATACATGGGAAATGATTGACTTTCTTTTAGAACAGGAGATTAAGATGCTCGTTATCGCCTGTAATACAGCTACTGCAGCAGTATTAGAAGAAGCGAAGAGGAAGTTAGACATTCCGGTCTTAGGAGTTATCCATCCAGGTGCCCGTTCCGCTTTAAAAGCGACGAAAAATAATCACGTCGGTGTAATAGGGACAGTCGGAACGATCAATAGTGGTGCTTATAAACAGGCGCTAACGCAGATTCGTAACGATGTAATCGTAGAAAGTTTAGCGTGTCCCTTGTTCGTTCCGCTTGTTGAACAAGGAAAACTATCAGGTGAAGAGACATTAAGTGCAGTTTCAGAAACATTATATCCGCTTAAGGATCTTTCCATCGATACGCTCATCTTAGGGTGTACTCATTATCCTTTATTAAGACCTGTTATTCAGCAAGTGATGGGTGAACATATAACGTTGATCTGTTCAGGTGCTGAAACTGCGCGTGAAGTATCTGTCATCCTCGATCATAGCGGGCTCTTAAATACAGAAGATGCTAAACCGATGCATAGATTTTTAGCTACAGCAGAGAGCAATCATTTCCTGCAGATTGCTAATCATTGGCTAGACCGCAAGATTGAAAAAGTAGAATGTATTAAGTTGTAGTTTTTAAAGAGCATGAAATTTAGGTAACCTTATAATGAGAATATTGAAGTGAAAAGAGTAGAATCCATTTAGGGATTCTGCTCTTTTCTTTTAATTAATGCCAGTTTCTTTTATTTTTTGTACAAGTGGTCTAACGGGAGAGGATAGCTCGTATACATAGTAGTACAAACCACTTGAGGAGGGAAAGTATGCGCAAAATGATGAAGTCAGGTGCACCGCTTATCATATTATCAGCTTCATTGCTGGTATCAGGTTGCGGACTATGGGGAGAGAAAGCAGGAAATGAGCTTGATCCCCCAAAAGTGAATTATGTGAAAGAAGGTCAGTCGCTGGATAAGAAAGATAAAGCAGCGAGTGCAGAGCAAACGAATAAGCGGCAACTGTTTTTATTCGACAGCAACGGGATGGTTGTTCCGCAAGTTCTTGCTCTTCCAAAGAACGATGAAACTGCAAAGCAAGTACTTCAGTATCTTGTGAAAGACGGTCCTGTAAGCAATCTGCTTCCTAACGGTTTTCAAGCTGTTCTACCTGCAGATACAGAAGTGTTGTCGGTAAATATTAAAAAGGGAACAGCTACAGCAAATTTTTCAAAGGAATTTACAGAGTACAACGCAGCAGATGAAATGAAGATCTTACAAGCTATTACTTTTACACTTACTCAGTTTGACAACATAAAGAAGGTTAAAATACAAATCGCAGGAAAGAACCAAAATTCAATGCCTGTTAACAATACACCAGTTGGTGACGGTGTGAGTCGCGTTGACGGCATAAATCTCGAGAATGGAAGTGTGGCAGATATCACGAACAGTGAACTGGTAACGCTCTATTTCTTAGCACAGACACAGGATCAAACTTATTATGTACCCGTAACACGACGAGTTGCAAAAGAGGGAACAGATAAAGTAACAGCAACAATCGAACACCTAATTGATGGCCCTTCTGCAGAGAGCAGCCTTCTAACAGATTTTAGAACAGATGTGAAATTGTTGAGTACTCCTGTCGTTAAAGATGGTGTGGTTACACTTAACTTTAATGGAGCTCTCTTAGATAACAAAGAAGAAAGCATGATTGCAGATGAAGTGTTAAATTCAATTGTTCTTTCCCTTACAGAGCTATCTGAGGTGAAAAAGGTAGCGATTAAAGTAGACGGAAAGTCAAAGATTTTTAATGAAAAAGGGAAAGAGCTCACCGCTCCAGTTTCAAGACCTAAAGAAGTAAACACAGGTGAATTTTAAAATCAAATAGGTTGTGATACAGTAAAGAGGCGAGATATTCGTCTCTTTTTTATTGGCTCTTTTCTAAAGGATTGTTGCTTTTAAATCTTATTGTATTTACTTCTTTGACTGTTGATAGGAGTGGAAAGCGAGCAGCCTGTAACGGAAATCAACACTTCCAAGAGCAACAAAATTTACGAAAACAGCCTTTTTATTTAATCCATATTTATAATAGGAATTCACATGATTTTCACTAAGTAAAGATCTACTTTTATCGCGGAGGAATAAACTACATGAAAATTTTAGTCGCAACAAAAAATAGAGGTAAAGCTAAAGAATTTCAGTCGATGTTAGGAAATCTTGGGGTTGAGATACTCACTTTAAACGATATCGAAGGAAGTCCTGACGTTGAAGAAACAGGAGTCACTTTTGAAGAGAACGCTATTTTAAAGGCTGAAACTATTTCTAAACAGATGAATATTCCTGTTATTGCGGATGACTCCGGATTAGAAATCCATGCGTTAGAAGGACGACCTGGCGTTTATTCAGCTAGATATGCAGGTATACATAAAAGTGATGAAGAGAACATGAACAAAGTCTTAGAAGAACTTCAAGATGTTGAAGATAACAATAGAAACGCTCAGTTTGTATGTGCTTTGGCTTTTGCGAGACCTGAAAAAGAAACCCTAATTGTAAAAGGGGAATGTAAAGGTCAGATATTAAGAGAAAAGAAGGGAACTGAAGGTTTTGGGTATGATCCGATCTTCTTTCTCCCCCAATTAAATCGTTCGATGGCAGAGTTAGCCAAAGAAGAAAAAAATAAAATTAGTCATAGAGCAGTGGCATTGGAAAAATTAAAAAAACTGATCAATGAGGAGGATCTCTTATGGGAAAAGCCTTAATCGTTAGTGATAGTCATGGGTTAACTGATGAGTTAGAAACATTAAAGAGCCGCTATCAAAATAAAGTAGATCTTATGATTCATTGCGGGGATTCAGAGCTTTCGACATCATCTAAGGAAATGTCTGGATTTGTAACAGTTAAAGGAAATATGGATTATTTAGGCGATGGTTTTCCTAACGAAGCGATTGAGCTGTTGGGAGAAACATGTATATATATAACACATGGTCATTTATATGATGTAAAAATGTCTTATCTTTCACTAGCATACAGGGCAGAGGAAACAGGCGCTGCCATTGCTTGTTTTGGGCATTCACATGTAGCTGAGGCCTTTGAACGTGAGGGGATGATCTTTATCAATCCAGGTAGTATCAGGCTGCCTAGAGGTTCGTTTGAAAAGACGTATGCTTTGTTAGAAATTGAAGATAATCATATTTCAGTAAGTTTTTATTCACTCGATGGTATACGTATTGATCAGTTAAGTAGAACATTTGAGAAAAAAATAGTTAGAAAATAAAAAAGTTGAGAAAATGGGTTGACTATAATTTAGATATCATGTATATTTAGTTATGTCGTCGCGACAAGGTCTAAAAATTGTCTGCGGGTGTAGTTTAGTGGTAAAACAAGAGCCTTCCAAGCTCTGGTCGTGAGTTCGATTCTCATCACCCGCTCCATTTGTTTTTCTCACGTTCAAATGGTCCATGAAAAGTTACATCTGAAGTAAACAGATCTTACAATTAAAATGCATGATAAAAATATATTTGTATCCACAGTCGACGGGTGGAACAAATCACTGTGTGCCCGCAGCGCATGGTAATTGCGGAAAGCGCCATTGCTATGCGAAAGGGGCTCCAATACATATGTCCCAGTAGCTCAGCCGGATAGAGCATACGCCTTCTAAGCGTACGGTCGGGAGTTCGAATCTCTCCTGGGACGCCATAATACTTACATAAAACAACTTTTCGACACGCTTGATGTCCTCTGTTAAAGGATACCGAGCGTGTTTTTTTATTTTTGTTGAAAGCGCTTTAAAAATGTTTACAATGTGACGCGTTAAAGCTTCAAAACCTTATGGGCATGGGAATGAAAGCGTGTGCAAAATAACTGAAAAGTCAGAATTCTGTAAAATATCCAAAATTCGTGGTTGATTCTTTAATAAGATGGGCGTAATATTGTCAACAATTATTAAATTATTTTTAAAAAATTCAAATAATTCAAATTGACACGTAAAGGAGGATCACGATGCAGGAGCAATGGGTTTATGTTAATGGTGAGCACGTATTAAAGGAAGACGCCAAAGTCTCAGTTTACGATCATGGATTTTTATATGGAGATGGGGTGTTTGAAGGTATTCGAGTCTATAACGGAAATGTATATCGACTAGATGAACATCTTCAGCGTTTATACGAATCAGCTCAATCCATTATGCTGACAATTCCGCACACTAAAGAAGAACTAACAGACATCATTGTAGAAACGCTCCAGAAAAACAAATATCGTGATGCTTATATTCGACTAGTAATTTCACGAGGAAAAGGAAATTTAGGGTTGGACCCTTTTACATGCGGCCAACCGGGAGTCATTGTTATTGCAGAACAACTTGCGCTATTTCCTAAAAAACTTTATGAAACAGGTTTAGAAATCATAACGGTGGCAAGCAGAAGAAACCGCCCGGATGTTTTAAGCCCTAAAGTTAAATCGCTAAACTATCTAAACAATATCTTAGTTAAGATTGAGGCTAGCCTTGCTGGCGTAAGTGAAGCATTGATGCTGAACGATCAAGGGTACGTGGCGGAAGGTTCTGCTGATAATGTATTCATTATCAAAGGAAATACGATTAAAACACCGCCAGGATACTTAGGCGCTCTAGAAGGTATTACTCGAAACGCGATTGTTGAGATCGCACGAGCACAAGGATACAACATGGTTGAAGAACCATTCACGAGACATGATGTTTATGTGGCAGATGAAGTATTTCTCACTGGAACTGCCGCTGAAGTTATTGCGGTAGTAAAAGTTGATGGAAGAGTAATCGGAAATGGAGCACCAGGTGAACATACGAACAAACTTTTAAAATCGTTTAGAGAAAAAGTAGTCGAAGAAGGAGTTAAGGTGTATCCGAACCAAGCTGTTCAAGCTGGATAAAAGAAGTATAGGAGTGTTACAAATATGCGCAGTAATATGATCAAGCAAGGAATCGATAGAGCCCCGCACAGAAGTCTTCTCCACGCAGCGGGAGTTGCACCAGAGGATATGGATAAACCTTTTATCGGTGTTTGTAATTCCTATGTTGATATTATTCCGGGGCATATGCATCTAAACAAAGTAGGTGAATGGGTAAAAGAAGCCATTAGAGAAGCGGGTGGAATTCCGTTCGAGTTTAATACGATTGGCGTAGACGACGGAATTGCGATGGGCCATATCGGCATGAGGTATTCACTTCCTAGTAGAGAAGTCATCGCAGACGCAGCAGAAACTGTTATTAACGCCCATTGGTTCGACGGTGTGTTCTACATACCAAACTGTGACAAGATAACGCCTGGTATGTTAATGGCAGCTGTAAGGACGAATGTTCCTGCAGTGTTTGTTTCAGGTGGTCCAATGGAAGCCGGAAAATCTATGGCGGGAAAATCCCTATCCCTTGCCTCGGTATTTGAAGGAGTAGGTTCTCATTTAGCAGGAAAAATGACAAGAGAAGAACTATTAGAACTTGAAACAAGTGCATGCCCCACTTGTGGGTCATGCTCAGGTATGTTTACTGCCAACAGCATGAATTCCATTATGGAGATGCTAGGAATTACACTACCTGGTAACGGTACGATTGTAGCTACTTCAGACGAACGAAGAGAACTGATCAAAGAGGCGGCAACGTCACTTATGGATCTTGTGAAAAATAATATAAAACCTAGAGATATCATAACGAAAGAAGCAATTGATGACGCTTTTGCATTAGACATGGCGATGGGCGGCTCAACGAATACCGTTCTTCATATGCTTGCCATCGCAAATGAAGCTGAGATTGATTATGACTTATCATCAATCAACGAGATCGCAGAGCGTATTCCGTATTTATCAAAGATCAGCCCCGCATCAGATTATTCCATGCAAGATGTTCACAGAGCGGGCGGTGTCAGTGCGATCATCAATGAACTCTGTAGAATGGAAGGGGCTATCCATAACGATCGGTTAACAATAAGTGGAGAAACGTTAGAGCACCGAGTCCGGCATGCGGAAATTTTAGATGATGATGTAATTCGTAGGAAAGATAACGCTTACTCACCAGTAGGTGGTTTATCTATTCTTTATGGAAACATTGCACCAGATGGCTGTGTTATCAAAGTAGGAGCTGTTGACCCTTCAATTAAAACATTTCAAGGCGAGGCCATTGTTTATGAATCCCAAGAAGAAGCGATTGAAGGTATCAATAATGGTGAAGTAAGAGAAGGGCATGTCGTTGTTATACGATATGAAGGACCGAAGGGTGGACCAGGAATGCCGGAGATGCTCTCTCCAACTTCAGCTATTGCTGGAAGAGGGTTGAGTACGAAAGTAGCACTGATCACGGATGGAAGATTTTCAGGGGCGTCTCGTGGTATTTCTATCGGTCATATCTCGCCAGAAGCAGCACAAGGCGGACCTATCGCGTTCGTGAATAATGGAGATCCGATCTTAATTGATCTAGTGAATAGAACCATTCATGTGTTGTTAACAGAAGAAGACTTAAAAGAGCGAAAAGAAGGTTGGGTGAAACCAGAACCGAAGATTAAAAAAGGGTATCTCGCTCGCTATGCGGCGCTCGTAACATCAGCGAATACTGGAGGAATCTTAAAAATTTAAAACAATAAAACGATGACGGAGAACAATGGTAGATGTGGGATACACAGAGAGCCGGTGGTTGCTGTGAACCGGTTATTCCTAATACCAGGACATCCCTCCTGAGTGTCCTTTTGAAAGTTTCTTAGTAGGAAGGGCCAAGCGATAAGACCATTTTAACGCTTGTTATCAAATGACGATTTTTTCGTCTTGAGGCAGCCTTGCATTAGTTAACAAGAGCTGTGAATAAGGGTGGTACCGTGGAAAAAATGAACTTTTTCACCCCTTGGATAGGATTAACCTGTCCATTTGGGTGGAGGAGTTTTTTTATTGGTTTTTTTAGCCATTGTTGCCCTTTTGGTTATTTTTCAAGAGCAACAATTGATGCGCTAAATTTCATTTTCCAAATAAAGGTTCGAAGTTAAAGGAGGAATGAAAATGAAGGCCAGTTGGGTGGCTGAGAAAAAATCAGTCGAAACTTCATTAGTCTCTGGTGCTGAACTATTTATTCAAGGGTTGCAGGATGAGAAAGTAGAAGTTCTGTTTGGTTATCCAGGAGGTGCTGTACTTCCAATCTATGATGCCCTCTACAAATCAGAGATGAAGCATGTTCTCACAAGGCATGAACAAGGAGCTATTCATGCCGCACAAGGCTATGCAAGAGTAACAGGAAAACCAGGCGTTGTGTTAGCAACATCAGGGCCAGGTGCTACTAACCTTGTTACAGGTATAGCGGATGCGATGATCGATTCCATTCCTCTTGTTATCTTCACGGGGCAGGTAGCGACAACTGTGATCGGAACGGATGCTTTTCAAGAAGCGGACATCGTCGGGATCACAATGCCGATTACAAAACATAATTATCAAGTTCAGCGAGCAGAAGATCTGCCGAGAATTATGAAAGAAGCCTTTCATATAGCGAACACCGGAAGAAAGGGACCTGTTTTAATCGATATACCGAAAGATGTTGCCGTTAAAACAGCTGAATTAAAAGAGGTTGCGGGTATTCACCTTCCGGGTTACCAACCAACATTAAAACCCAATATTCTTCAAGTTAAAAGATTGAATGAAGCCTTGTTGCAAGCGAAGAGACCTGTCCTCTTAACAGGTGCGGGAGTACTGGCGGCAGGTGCTGAAAAAGAGTTGGTCGCATTCGCGGAATATCACCAGATACCGGTTGCTCAAACCCTTTTAGGTCTTGGGGGATTTCCAGCTGAACACCCGCTTTGCTTGGGAATGGCGGGAATGCATGGAACATATGCGAGCAACATGGCACTTTATGACTGCGATCTGTTAATAGGCGTTGGGGCTAGGTTTGATGACAGGTTAACCGGAAATCTGGATCATTTTGCTAAAAAAGCGGTGGTTGCACATATTGATATTGATCCAGCAGAAATTGGAAAAAATGTTCCAACTGAAATTCCTATCGTGGGGTGTGCGAAAGAAACACTTTCCGCATTAAACCAGACGAAAGGTGATAAAGGAGACTATAACGAGTGGGTTATTCAACTAACGAAGCACAAGACTGAATTTCCACTTACGTACAAGACAAATGAATCAGAATTAAAACCACAGCGGTTAATGCAGATTCTTCATGATGTTACGAAAGGAGAAGCCATCGTTTCAACTGATGTAGGACAGCACCAAATGTGGGCAGCTCAATATTATACGTTTTTAGAATCGAACAGATGGATAACGTCTGGTGGACTTGGAACGATGGGATTTGGATTTCCTGCAGCGATCGGAGCGAAAGTTGGAAAGCCGGATCTCCCGGTAATAGCAGTTGTAGGAGATGGCGGTTTTCAGATGACGCTTCAAGAACTCGGAGTTCTTCAAGATTGGGAGCTTCCTGTCATCGTAGTCATTGTGAACAATAAATCTCTCGGGATGGTAAGACAGTGGCAAGAAATATTTTATGAAAAACGATTCTCTCACTCTCTGCTTGATATTCAACCTGACTTTATCAAGCTAGCATCAGCTTACGGAATTGATGGGAAACGTGCTGAAACAGAAGATGATGTAAGAGAAGCTCTAACGCTAGCTCTTGCATCCAAAAAACCATTTGTTCTCGATTGTGTTGTTACTGCTGATGAGAATGTCTATCCGATGATCGCTCCTGGAAAAGGATTACATGAAATGATTGGAGTGAGAGGATGAGACGTATCATTTCAGCAACGGTTTTAAACGAAAGTGGTGTATTGAATCGTTTGACCGGATTGCTGACAAAACGCCAATTCAACATAGAGAACATTACGGTTGGACATACAGAAGATCCAGCCGTTTCAAAAGTAACATTAACGGTTTGGGTAGAAGATGATCGCAAAGCTGAACAACTTGTTAAACAGCTTCATAAGCAGATTAATATTTTAAAAGTTCGTGATCTGACAAACATGGCCCTGGTTTCAAGAGAACTTGCGCTTATCAAAGTTCTAACAACACCTGATACGCGCAGCGAGATCAAAATGCTGATCGAGCCGTTTCGAGCAACCGTCCTTGATGTTTCACTCGAGAACGTAACGCTTGAAGTTACGGGAGACGGTGAAAAGATCGATGCATTGATCGAATTGCTGCGACCATACGGAATTAAAGAGATTTCAAGGACTGGTGTTACAGCTATACCTCGAGGAACACAAAAGAAAGTACTTGAGCTTCACCCCTATTCTATTATGTAAAGGAGAATGATGATAATGGCAAAAGTATATTACGAAAACGATCTTTCTAACGATGTATTAAAGAATAAGAAGGTAGCAGTAGTAGGTTATGGTTCTCAAGGGCATGCTCATGCATTGAACCTAAAGGATAGCGGCTATGATGTTGTAGTTGGTGTTCGCGAAGGTCGTTCTTTTGATGAAGCAGTTAGAGATGGATTTGAGGTATATCCTGTTCGTGAAGCGGCTAGGCTTGCGGAAGTCGTAATGGTTCTATTACCAGATGAAAGGCAACCTGAAGTTTACAAAAATGAAATTTTACCTGAACTGTCTCCAGGAAATGCACTCGTTTTTGCTCACGGGTTCAATGTTCACTATCACCAAGTAGTACCACCTCAAGATGTGGATGTATTCTTAGTTGCTCCTAAAGGTCCTGGTCATCTTGTTAGACGTACATTTGAATCAGGTGAAGGAGTTCCAGCGCTTTTTGCGGTATACCAAGATGCTACAGGCACTGCTCGTGAAACTGCACTTAGTTATGCTAAAGGAATTGGTTCTGCTAGAGCTGGAGTGCTCGAAACGACTTTCCAAGAAGAAACGGAAACAGATCTTTTTGGTGAACAGGCTGTGTTATGTGGTGGATTATCTTCACTTGTGAAAGCTGGATTTGAAACACTAACAGAAGCTGGCTATCAGCCAGAAGTTGCCTATTTTGAATGTTTACATGAATTGAAGTTAATCGTTGACCTCATGTATGAAGGTGGTCTAGAGGGGATGAGGTATTCAATCTCAGATACAGCTCAATGGGGAGATTTTCAATCAGGACCACGTGTCATTGATGAAAGAGTGAAAGAATCAATGAAATCAGTTCTGAAAGATGTTCAATCCGGAGAGTTTGCTAAGGGTTGGATCCTAGAGAATCAAGCAAATCGACCTGTGTTCCATGTTGTGAACAATCAAGAGAAGAACCATCCTATTGAAAAAGTAGGGAGGGAACTTCGAGCAATGATGCCGTTCGTGAAATCAAAACAAAAAAAGGAGGCCGTTGCTAGTGCGGAAAATTGAGATCTTTGATACGACTTTGCGTGATGGAGAACAAACAGCAGGGGTCAATCTAAACACGGCAGAAAAAATTGAGATCGCCAAAAGACTAGAATTGCTAGGTGTAGATGTTATGGAAGCTGGATTTCCGGCTGCATCCAAGGGTGATCTTGAGGCTGTGAAAAAAGTAGCTTCTATTGTAAAGAATTCAACGGTTACAGCTTTGGCACGATCGAACACTTCAGATATTGATTATGCATGGGAAGCTCTAAAAGATTCTGCTGAACCAAGGCTGCACGTTTTTCTGGCAACATCGCCCATTCATATGACATACAAGTTAAAGAAAACACCTGACCAAGTCGTAGAGACGGCGGTTGGTGCAGTCAAATATGCACGACAAAAGTTCCCTGTCGTGCAATGGTCTGCAGAAGACGCATGTCGGTCAGATCTCGTATTTTTATCGCGCATTGTTGAGAAAGTAATCGATGCTGGTGCAACGGTTATCAACATACCAGACACAGTAGGTTTTACGAATCCCGAGGAATACGGAAAGATCTTTCGTTACCTATTAAACCATGTACCAAACATCGAGAAAGCTATTCTCTCTGCTCACTGCCACGATGATTTAGGGATGGCTGTTGCTAATTCTTTATCAGCAATCGAGCATGGAGCGAATCAGGTTGAATGTACGATTAATGGAATTGGTGAAAGAGCAGGAAACGCCTCGCTAGAAGAGATAGCGGTAGCATTAGCAATTCGGGAAGACTTTTATCAGGCGAAAACCCATTTGAAGCTAAATGAGATAAGCCGCACGAGTCAGCTTGTAAGCAGGTTAACAGGTATTGCTGTCCCGCCGAATAAGGCAGTTGTCGGAAAGAATGCTTTTGCACATGAGTCAGGTATACATCAAGATGGTGTGTTAAAAGAAAAATCAACATATGAGATCATCACACCTGAGCTTGTTGGTGTTCCTTCCAATCAACTCGTGCTTGGAAAACACTCAGGGCGTCACGCGTTTAAAGATTATTTGCATAAATTAGGTTTTCATCCAGATGAGAACAAAGTTAAAGTTCTTTTTGAAGATTTTAAACAGTTAGCTGATAAGAAAAAAGAGATGACAGAGGAAGATATCTTTGCCTTACTCATCGATCATAAAATACAACCTGAAGTGCCTTTGTATCAGCTGAAAGACATTCAAGTGAACTATGGTACGAATCAGATTCCAACTGCAACATTAAGACTGTTGACTCCAGATGGAAAACTGATTCAAGATGCAGCAACTGGTTCAGGCAGTGTCGAAGCCATCTACAATACACTTGGAAAGATGCTTCCCTCTTCAATCAAGCTGAATGATTATAGAATTCAATCAGTGGGAGCAGGGCGTGATGCTCTTGCTCAAGTGTTTGTTCAAATCGTTAGTGATGGTCATGAGATCAACGGAAGCGGAACGGCACAAGATGTTTTGGAAGCATCAGCTAAAGCTTATGTTCACGCCTATAATAAACTTCAGCTTCAAGATGAAAAGAAGAGCTATGAAGCGATGAGCATCTAAATTTAGGAGGGATGTTAGATGAAAAAGAGAATAGCAGTTTTACCAGGAGACGGGATTGGTCCAGAAGTGATCAAGGGTGCTTTACAAGTATTAGATGGTGTAGCAACGCGGTTTGGTCATGAATTTGAGACGATTGAACAACTATTTGGAGGTGCTGCTATTGACCAGGAAGGTAATCCACTTCCAGATTCCACGCTAAAAGCTTGCAAAGACAGCGATGCTGTACTGCTAGGTGCGGTTGGTGGACCAAAGTGGGATCAAGGGAATGTTCGACCAGAACAAGGATTGCTAGCTTTGAGAAAAGCGATGAACGTATATGCAAATGTAAGGCCTGTTCACGTTTATCCTGGACTTGAACATCTATCACCTCTTAAATCGAATAAGGTAAAAGGTGCTGACTTTGTATTTGTTCGCGAACTGACCGGTGGGATTTATTTTTCAGAGCCGAAAGAACGGAATGGAAAACGTGCGGTTGATACGTTGTCATATACAAGAGAAGAGATTACAAGAATCGTTGAAAAAGCGTTTGAGTTAGCTTCTTCTCGAAGAAGAAAAGTAACATCCGTTGATAAAGCAAACGTTCTTGAAACGAGCAAATTGTGGAGAGAAATCGTAGAGGGTGTAGCTAAAAAATATCCAAACGTTGAAAAGGAACACTTGCTGGTAGATTATGCTGCCATGCGGATGATCAGTAATCCTACAAGTTTTGATGTAGTCGTTACTGAAAATATGTTTGGCGATATTCTGTCAGACGAAGCCTCTGTTCTTACAGGTTCTTTAGGCATGATGCCTTCTGCTTCTCTAAGTGAAAACGGTCCTGGTCTATATGAGCCAATACATGGTTCAGCACCTGATATCGCTGGAAGTGGCAAAGCAAATCCGATCGGTATGATCCTAAGTGTCGCGATGATGCTTCGTCATTCGTTCCAGCTTGAAAAAGAAGCGGAAGCAATTGAACTTGCCGTTTTTGAAACGCTGCAGGCAGGTTATCGTACAGGGGATATCTTTGGAGAAAGCGAGACTCTAGTAACTACAAAAGAAATGGTCAATCAAATACATTTTAGATTGTTGGAAGATTCAACGAGTGCAACTCTTCTAGAGGTTTATGTGTAGGGAGGTAGATTTTTTGTGAGTAAAACAATCATAGATAAACTTTGGGAAAGCCATATTGTCGTAGAAGAAGATAATAAACCAGATCTCCTCTACATTGACCTCCACCTCATTCATGAAGTGACTTCGCCTCAAGCGTTTGCGGGTCTGAGAGAAAAGAATAGAACCGTCAGACGGCCTGATCTATGTTTTGCCACGATGGATCATAATATTCCGACGGTCGATCGATTCAATATAAAGGACGAAACATCACGTTTACAAGTGCAAACTCTTGAAAAAAACTGCACAGAATTTGGTATTCAACTAGAGGGATTGAACTCTGAACAACAAGGGATCGTTCATGTAATTGGGCCTGAGCTAGGTTTGACTCTACCTGGGAAAACCATTGTATGTGGAGATAGTCACACATCCACACATGGTGCTTTCGGAGCACTCTCTTTTGGGATCGGCACAAGCGAAGTTGAACATGTTCTTGCTACACAAACGCTGTGGCAGAACAAACCAAAACAGATGAACGTTAAGATTGAAGGAGAGTTAGGGTTTGGTGTTACAGCGAAAGACGTCATCTTATGGTTCATCGCGAAATATGGGACAAATGTTGGTACTGGTCATATTATTGAATTTTCTGGTAGCACGGTTAGAAAATTTTCGATGGAAGAACGAATGACTCTTTGTAACATGTCGATAGAGGCTGGAGCAAAAGCATCGGTCGTTTCTCCTGATGAAGTTACTTTTTCATATATATCAGGTAGGTGTTATGCTCCAAAGAATCAAGAATTTCTGGAAAGTTGTAAGAGATGGAGTGAGCTTGCGAGTGATGAAAACGCTAGATTTGATCAAACGATCGAGATTGATGCTTCAGAGATCGAACCGATGGTCACGTGGGGGACGACGCCATCCATGTGTTTGCCGATCAGTGGAGTGATTCCTTCAGAGGAAAGCTCTTCCTCTATAGAAGAGAAGCAATCGTTACTAAATGCACTCCAATATATGGGTTTTAAAGGAAATGAAAAAGTAGAGAATATCCCTGTTCAGCACGTTTTTATTGGTTCTTGTACTAATTCAAGGCTTAGTGACCTACTCCAAGCTTCTAAAGTTGTTGAAGGCAGAAATGTACACCCAGAAGTCCGTGCAATTGTAGTTCCAGGATCACAAGCTGTGAAAAAAGAAGCTGAGAACATAGGGTTGCATCAAATTTTTATAGACGCTGGATTCGAGTGGCGTGAGTCGGGATGTTCGATGTGTTTAGGAATGAATGACGACATTGTTCCAGAGGGAGAAAGATGTGCATCTACCTCAAACCGTAATTTTGCTGGAAGGCAAGGAAAAGGTGCGAGGACACACTTGGTTAGTCCAATCATGGCAGCTGCAGCAGCTTTAGAAGGGAAATTCACTGATGTTCGTTCCATACTTCCTAAAAAAGAACAGGAGGTAGATCGTTATGCCGGGGTTTAAAACACATTCAGGCAGTGCTGCAGTTTTAGAAAGAGACCATGTAGATACAGATCAGATCATTCCAAAACAATTTTTGAAAAAAATTGATAAAGCAGGATATGGTGAGTTTTTGTTCTTTGATTGGAGATATCACTCTAATGGAACAGAAAATAAAGATTTTGAACTTAATTCACCAGAAACAAAAGAAGCTTCAATATTAGTTACCGGTAAAAATTTTGGTTGTGGATCTTCAAGAGAGCATGCTCCTTGGGCTTTAAAGGATTATGGGTTTCAAGTGATCATAGCCGAAAGTTTTGCTGATATCTTCTTTAATAATTGTGTGAAAAATGGCATCTTACCAATCAGGCTCTCAAAAGATGAAATTCGACACCTGCAGAGAGAGAGGTCTGGAAGCCTCATACAAACGTTAAGAGTAGACCTTGAGCATCAACATGTAGAAAACGAAACGGGAGAAATCTTTCATTTTGAATTTGATCCGTATTGGAAAAAGATGCTTCTCAATGGATGGGACGAAATATCAGTAACTCTTCAACAAGAGTCGTTCATAAAAAAATATGAAGATGAAAGGATCGTGAACTGACAATGGGGATTTAACAATCACAGCTGAACGTTTATTTCACGCTTTGGAGGAAGTCTCAAAAATCGCGCACCGTACTCCACTCAAACAGTCCACAACTCTAAACAAATGGACCGGTGGAAACGTGTATATGAAGCTAGAAAATCTACAGAAAACGGGTTCGTTTAAATTGAGAGGAGCTTATTACAAAGTTTCAACACTAAACGAACTAGACTGCGCGAGAGGTGTGATCGCAGCATCGGCTGGCAACCATGCACAAGGATTAGCACTTTCCTGTTCACTGCGTGGAATAAATTCTAAAATTTTCATGCCTGAAAATGCACCGCTTTCCAAGATAGACGCCGTAAAATCGTATGGAGCAGATATCGTTTTAGAGGGTGATAATTATCAGGCAGCATATGAAGCTGCAAAAAGGGAAGAAGAGAACAACGGGGGAGTCTTTGTTCATCCTTTTGATGATTATGATGTGATTGCAGGACAAAGCACCGTAGCTCTTGAGATGCTGCAACAAAAACCGGAATTAAAAACGATTGTTGTACCAGTAGGAGGCGGAGGGCTATTGGCTGGTATTGCTCTCGCGGTAAAGTCGATCAGACCAGATGTGCGAGTAGTTGGCGTGCAATCGGCGAATGCCAGTGCCGTATATCAAGCCTTTAAAGGTACATCTAGAAAAACGACAACTCGCTGTACATCGATCGCGGATGGGATCGCGGTTGTTAAGCCTGGAGAGATTACTGTTCCTGTGATTTCAAAATATGTTGACGAAATGGTCACCGTGACAGAAGAGCAAATCGCATACGCCATGATGTTTATGCTCGAACGTGAAAAGGTGGTCGTAGAGGGTGCAGGTGCTGCTAGTTTAGCTGCAGTGATGTTCCATAGCAGTCTTGCGCTCGATCAAAAAGTTGGGCTCATCATCAGTGGCGGGAATGTAGACCCCGTTAAATGGTCATTGTATAAAGGGATGGCCGATAAGGTGAACTTGAAAAGAATTAGTTAGTAAAGAGGCTTGCTTAGAAGAGATATCTTTGAGCGAGCCTTTGTTTATTTTTAACAAATACATAAGCGGCAAAAGGTACCCAAAATAGCTTTTAGTGAAGAGACTTAGCATGTACACACAATGTGTTAGTTTTGATTTAGGTTTGTAACTTCTTAGTTATCTTGAGTTCATCAGGCGAAACTGCTATTCTTTAGTCAAACATTAATGGAAGCGGAGAGTTGTGATGACTAACGAAAAGAACAACAAAAACAATATCGTTCGGTTTCCTAACTTAAATGGGCGTCTTTTAGAAAAAGGAATGGATTCTTTAAAAAGTAAAAAATACGATGAATCCTTATCGTGTTTTGAACAATTGCTTCATGCAGACCCAATGCATTCACAAGGTAATCTTGGGCTTGTTTTGAGTTTGGTTGAATTAGGCAGATTACATGAAGCCAAACAGAGATGCGACCGTATGCTTAAAGAAGGGATCGGTGAATATTATGATGTACTTCAAATCTACTTAAGCATATTAGTTCAGTTATCAGAATACATAACCGTTGTTTCGGTGATTGAAGCTGTTCTTGAAGAGCAGAAGATTCCCGCAGACAAAGCCGAAACATTTTATCAACTTCTACAGTTTAGTCGTAAGGTAATCGAGCAGGAAGGTGTTCCAGAAGTGAAGAAAGACCCTGAACTTCCAACAACACCACCGGCTAATCCTGACTTTCAAGCGTTAAAAGAGATGCTTGAAAGCGATCAGGCAGACTCGCAGTGGATGGCTGTACAACAGTTAAAGCGCCTCGGTCCTGACATGATTGTTCCGATGTTTGAGTCTTTTTTAATAGATGAAAAAAAACATCCGGCTGTAAAAAGTTTAATTCTCCAATATCTTAAAGAAAATCAGTTAGACAAAATTGTAAAGATCGAGAAATATGGACAATTCACTGAAGTTGACATCGCGAAGCTTACGGATCTAAATGATGATTTCTTTTATAATGAAGTAAAATCTTTGATTAAAGACGAACTCGAACAAGAGAATCCATCACTACTCGAGATCGCACTTGCCGTGTGGAAGGATTATTCACTCGCTTTATACCCGTTTTTACCAACTCCAGAGAATAAGATTCTTTGGTTTGAAGCCACTGTTATAGCAGCGAATATTTTATGTGGGATGGAAGAAGAAACGGATCAAGAAGATGAAGAATTACAAAGAGCAGTAAAGGTTCTCGTCGAATTGGAAAGATTTTATATGCAGACTTAATGAGAAAGTGATGTAACTTGTTGAAATACAGAACGTCTATGCTATAATGGAATGGTTGTAATCTATATGATAGTTATGGAAATACCGATGTTGGAGGGAACATTTAATGACTGCTAAATGGGAAAAGTTAGAAGGTAATCAAGGTGTCTTAACGGTAGAAGTTGAGGCAACTGAAGTAGATACAGCGCTTGATCAAGCGTTCAAAAAAGTTGTAAAGCAAGTTAACGTACCAGGATTCCGTAAAGGGAAAATGCCGCGTAGACTTTTTGAACAACGTTTTGGAGTAGAGTCTCTTTACCAAGACGCTCTAGATATCCTATTGCCAAAAGCATATGGAGACGCTGTACAAGAAGCTGGTATCGAGCCGGTCGATCGTCCAGAAGTTGACATCGAAAAAATGGAACAAGGAAGCAACCTTGTTTTCACAGCTAAAGTAATCGTTAAACCAGAAGTTAAACTTGGTGATTACAAAGGTCTTGAAGTTGAAAAGACTGAAACTGAAGTTACAGATGAGGATGTTCAAAACGAACTTACTTCTCTACAAGAGCAACAAGCTGAACTTGTTGTCAAAGAAGAAGGAACAGTTGAGAATGGCGATACTGTAAACATCGACTTTGAAGGATTCGTTGATGGCGAAGCTTTCGAGGGTGGAAAAGCTGAGAACTATTCTCTTGAAATCGGATCTGGATCTTTCATCCCTGGTTTCGAAGAGCAATTAGTTGGTGAAAAAGCTGGTGCTGAAAAAGAAGTAAACGTAAACTTCCCTGAAGAGTACCATGCTGAAGAGCTAGCTGGTAAGCCTGCTGTTTTCAAAGTAAGCATTCACGATATCAAAGCTAAACAACTTCCAGAGCTTAATGACGAGTTCGCTAAAGAAGCTGAAGGCGATGCTGAAACTTTAGAAGATCTTAAAAAAGAACTTCGCACAAAGCTTGAAGAGAGCAAAAAGCAAGAAGCTGAAAACAAAACTCGTGAAACAGTAATCGAAAAAGCTTCTGAAAATGCAGAAATCGATATCCCTGAAGCAATGGTTAACACAGAGCTTGACCGCATGGTTCAAGAATTTGGCCAACGTCTTCAAATGCAAGGTATGAACCTTGACCTTTACTACCAGTTCTCAGGTACAAGCGAAGAAGCACTTCGTGAGCAAATGAAAGAAGATGCTGGAAAACGTGTTCGTACTAACTTAGTACTTGAAGCAATCGTTGAAGCTGAAAACATCGAAGTTTCTGAAGAAGAAATCGATGCAGAACTTAGCAAGATGGCTGAAATGTACCAAATGGAAGTAGAACAAATCAAGCAAATGCTTGCTATGCAAGGCGGAAATGATGCAGTAGCAGCTGACTTGAAAGTACGTAAAGCAATCGACTTTCTTGTGGAAAACAGCAAAACTGCTTAATCCAAATAATTAAATAAGTTCATAAACTAAAGCAAGGCGCGATCCTTATATATCGTGCCTTGTTTTGCCATACATATTAAATTCCTATTAAAATACACATCCTATCTGAAAAATAGGTTTTAAATCTTGTGGTATTGTTCATACTTATATAGAGCGTTACCATACATATTTATTAAGCGTTATTATTTCCGTTTTATTATGGAAGTGTGATACAATCCATTATAATCAACGGAATGCTTAAGTCGTAGAAAAGATAATTAGACTTTCCTTCAGAATATATCTGGATTTTAGTCAAGCGTTTCATCCATATTCTCGTTTTAGGGGTGATATCATTGTTTAAATTTAATGATGAAAAAGGGCAATTGAAATGTTCTTTCTGTGGTAAAACACAAGATCAAGTAAGAAAACTGGTTGCTGGACCAGGTGTATATATTTGTGATGAGTGTATTGAACTCTGTACTGAAATCGTAGAAGAAGAATTAGGTACTGAAGAGGATGTAGAACTAAAAGAAGTACCAAAACCAGTGGAAATTCGTAAAATTCTTGACGAGTATGTAATCGGTCAAGCTCAGGCTAAGAAATCCCTTTCTGTAGCCGTTTACAATCATTACAAACGTATTAATTCAACTCAAAAATCAGATGAAGTAGAATTAGCTAAAAGTAATATCGCAATGATCGGACCAACAGGAAGTGGTAAGACACTACTTGCTCAAACGTTGGCTCGTATCTTAAATGTACCTTTTGCTATAGCAGATGCTACATCTTTAACAGAAGCTGGATATGTTGGTGAGGATGTAGAAAACATTCTCCTCAAATTGATTCAATCTGCAGATTATGATGTAGAAAAGGCGGAAAAAGGAATCATCTATATTGATGAGATTGATAAGATTGCACGTAAATCTGAAAATCCTTCTATCACAAGAGATGTTTCCGGTGAAGGCGTTCAGCAAGCTCTTCTTAAAATCCTTGAAGGTACAGTAGCTAGTGTGCCGCCACAAGGAGGAAGAAAGCATCCTCATCAAGAATTCATTCAAATTGACACTACTAATATTCTGTTCATTTGTGGTGGAGCCTTTGATGGTATCGAACAAATCATTAAACGCAGACTTGGTAAGAAAGTGATTGGATTCAGTTCTGAAACGAAACAAGCTGACTTAAAAGCGGGAGAATACTTGTCTAAAGTTCTTCCTGAAGATTTACTTCGCTTTGGTTTGATTCCAGAATTTATCGGTCGTTTACCGGTTATTTCAAACTTAAACCCTCTTGATGAGGAAGCGTTGGTTGAAATCTTAACAAAACCGAAGAACGCACTTGTAAAACAATATCAGAAGTTATTGGATATTGACGGTGTAGAGCTAGAATTTACCGATGAAGCTCTTCGAGAAATTTCTGCTCAAGCCATCGAACGTAAAACAGGAGCCCGTGGACTTCGTTCAATCATTGAAGGAGTTATGCTTGATGTAATGTTTGAGCTGCCTTCTCGTGAAGATGTTGTTAAATGTATCGTAACGAAAGAAACGATCTCTGATAAAGTACCACCAACTCTCGAGTTAGAAGACGGTACGGTTATTGAACAATCAAAAGAGACTCCAAAAGAGAGTGCTTAATTTGAGGCCAGCTTATGCTGGTCTTTTTTGTTGTTTAGGAAATTAAAAAAACTAGACCTGTGATAGTTGATACGTAAAATGTTCGTATCATTTTGGGGAGAACGAGTATGAGTAAAAAGTACAAAAGTGGTGTTATTAAATTAATTCAAATCCATTCGCGTATCTGGATGGCAAGACGATATTTAAGAGATCCTACCAATTCTGCAGGGAAAGGAAAGCAGGGAGTGGATGTATTGGAGTCCGCGCTTTCTCATGCGCACATCGTTGATTCCTGCACAAGAACATCACTCGCTAGGCGCTTTCGTTTAATGGTCGTCGATGATACGGAAGTCATCTTTGCAGGGATGGAAAGATAAAGCTGGCAAGCGTTGAAGGCGAAACCGCGGCCATTTATTAAAGTTTTTATTGAGTTTTTTTATTACGATTTGGCACTGGCTAAAATTACGGATAAACATTCCGCACTGAAGATGAATGATGAAGATATTAAGAGCGTATTGATGAAGTTAAGGTATTAAAAAGATAGGACTGACCCCAAAAAGCACTTCACGTGATCTTTGGAGGGTCAGCACTATTTCATTTCATAGTCAGATTGCGTGTGAGCTGATCCCTATGAGTCAAAGTATGATGTCTATGGGTCGTAACTAAACACCTATGAGTCAAACGAAGACTTCTATGGGTCAAAAAGAGAGGTCTATGAGTCAAATCATAATCTATGGGTCAAAATCATAGGTCTGTGGGTCAAAATGGACACCCTTTGGGTCAAACAGCAATAAAAGTAAATGAAGCGGTGATACTGATTAAGATCAAATGTTGGGTTCTTTATTTGTCGTGTTCAGTAATGTAAACAGATATTCATTACTTATTGCAATCTATGTGAAATTGTCTTTTTAAAAGGTTGACCGTTTAGTTCACCACCTCCTCGGAGATACTATGATTATCACTACATAGGTACCGGGAGGAAAAACAATGAACTGGACTGGCATAGCATTACTTATTCAATTATTCTTTGGGATTGTTATAGGGCTATATTTTTGGAACTTGTTGCGTAACCAGCGTTCTCAAAAAGTAAGTGTGGATAAAGAATCTAGAAAAGAGATGGAGCAGCTTAGAAGAATGCGTTCGATCTCCCTATCAGAACCTCTGTCTGAACGTGTTCGACCTGGAAAGTTTGAAGATATCATCGGACAAGAAGATGGAATAAAAGCGTTGAAAGCTGCTTTATGTGGACCGAATCCTCAGCATGTTATCGTTTACGGCCCTCCAGGAGTGGGGAAGACAGCAGCAGCACGATTAGTTTTAGAAGAAGCGAAGCGAAATCAGTCATCTCCTTTTCGTTCTACAGCAGTCTTCGTAGAATTGGATGCTACGACTGCTCGTTTTGACGAGCGAGGCATTGCAGATCCATTGATTGGCTCTGTGCATGATCCAATCTACCAAGGTGCTGGAGCTATGGGACAGGCGGGTATTCCTCAGCCGAAGCAAGGGGCTGTCACAAATGCTCATGGCGGTGTTCTTTTTATAGATGAGATCGGTGAACTTCATCCTATACAAATGAACAAGTTACTCAAAGTTCTAGAGGATCGTAAGGTTTTTTTGGAAAGTGCTTATTATTCGGAGGAAAACGCGAACATACCGCACCATATTCATGATATCTTCCAAAATGGTCTTCCTGCAGATTTTCGAATGATTGGTGCCACAACTCGTATGCCAGAAGAGATCCCTCCGGCTATTCGATCTAGATGTCTAGAAGTGTTCTTTAGAGAATTACAGCCTGCTGAAATTGAACAGATCGCTAAAAGGGCAGCTGATAAGATTCAGTTGGGGATTGATGGTGATTCCTTATCATATATGGCCCAATATGCTAGAAACGGTCGAGAAGCGGTTAATATGATTCAAATTGCAGCAGGGTTAGCGATCACCGAACAACGAAAAAACATCACAAAGAGCGATGTAGAGTGGGTAACTCACTCAAGTAGAATGGCTCCAAGACCAGAAAGAAAAATTGGAGTCAAACCAAAGATTGGCTTAGTGAATGGTCTTGCTGTATACGGTCCAACAAGCGGAGCGTTGCTTGAGATTGAAACGACCGTACTTCCTGCAAAGAAACAAGGTTCCATTACGATAACAGGAATAGCAGAAGAAGAGAGTATCGGTAATCAATCGAAGTCTATTCGAAGAAAAAGTATGGCAAAAGGTTCAGTAGAGAACGTTATTACAGTACTTCGTTACATGGGAGTAGATGCATCCATGTATGATATCCACGTGAACTTTCCAGGTGGTGGCCCGGTAGACGGTCCATCAGCAGGAATAGCGATCGCCTCATCCATATACTCAGCTATTCACAACATTAAAATAGATCATGAAATCGCAATGACAGGTGAGATCAGCATACATGGTAAAGTGAAACCAGTCGGTGGAGTGATGGCGAAGATACTAGCTGCGAAAGATGCAGGTGCAAAACGTGTTCTTATCCCGTTTGAGAATAACCAAAAGATTTTCGATACGATTGAAGATGTAGAGATCATTCCAGTAAAAAAACTTTCAGAAGTATTTCAACACGCATTTTTAGATGACGGTGAAGAGCAATCTATTCCTGCGTCTGCTGCCTTAAACTCCCCTCCTTCTTCTGTATAAGGAGAAGTAGGGAGTTTCTTTTTGTTCAGAAAATAGGATGATAAAAAATTTCAATCATGCTAGGAGAACGTTTTATTAGGAGTTTTCTAACAATCCGAAGCTTACATTAGACAAAGTTAAGCATTATCGGTAGAATTGTACAAAGACTAAGCATATAATTAATGATTACATAGCAGTTTTCGGAGGTGTTTTTAATGGGGGAAAAACGAGTTCTTCCGCTCCTCCCTCTTCGCGGATTGTTGGTCTATCCAACAATGGTACTTCATTTAGATGTAGGAAGAGAAAAATCTATTCAAGCGCTTGAAAAAGTGATGCTTGATGACCAGATGATCTTTCTATCTACGCAAAAAGAAGTTTCTATTGAAGATCCAGCACAAGAGGAAATTTATCATGTAGGAACGTTGTCAAAAGTAAATCAGATGCTCAAACTGCCTAATGGCACGATCAGAGTACTTGTTGAAGGTATTAAACGCGGAGAAATTACTTCGTTCACGGACGAGAAGACCCATGTAGAAGTAGAAGTTGAATTAACAGATGATATTGAAGTGAAAGAAGCCGAAACGGAAGCTCTTATGAGAGCTGTTCTGGCTCAATTCGAACAATACATAAACCTATCGAAAAAAGTAACGCCTGAAACCCTTGCCTCAGTTCAAGATATTACTGAACCTGGACGCTTGGCTGATGTTATTTCTTCACATCTTTCTTTAAAGATCAAAGAAAAACAAAAAATCCTAGAGATCTTTGATGTGAAAGAAAGACTTGAACACTTACTGGACCTTTTAAACAATGAAAAAGAAGTGCTAGGTCTAGAAAAGAAAATCGGTCAACGCGTTAAAAAGGCGATGGAAAAAACGCAAAAAGAATATTATTTGCGCGAACAGATGAAAGCTATCCAAAAAGAGCTAGGTGATAAAGAAGGCAAAGTTGGGGAAGTGAGTACGCTCAAAGAACGTATTGAATCTTCTGATATGCCTGAGACGGTCATGGAACTTGCAAAAAAAGAACTTGACCGCTATGAAAAGATGCCTAATTCTTCAGCTGAAAGCTCTGTTATCAGAACATATATCGAGTGGCTTGTTAATCTACCTTGGAAACAAGAGACGATTGATAATCTGGATATTCCACATGCGGAAACAGTTCTTAATGAAGATCATTATGGTCTTGAAAAAGTGAAGGATAGAGTCTTAGAATATCTTGCTGTTCAGAAGCTGACAAATTCTCTAAAAGGGCCGATTCTTTGTTTAGTTGGACCTCCAGGGGTTGGTAAGACATCGTTAGCAAGGTCGATCGCACGTGCCATAGGCAGAAATTTTGTGAGGATTTCACTTGGCGGTGTAAGAGACGAAGCTGAGATCAGAGGACATCGAAGAACATATGTGGGTGCGATGCCAGGTCGTTTAATTCAAGGGATGAAGAAAGCAGGGACGATTAATCCCGTGTTCTTACTTGATGAGATCGATAAGATGTCGAGTGATTTTAGAGGAGATCCTTCCTCTGCAATGCTTGAAGTGCTTGATCCTGAACAGAACAGCACCTTTAGCGATCATTATATTGAAGAGCCATATGATCTTTCTAAAGTTATGTTTGTAACGACAGCTAACTCTCTTTCAACCATTCCTGGGCCGTTATTAGATAGGATGGAAGTGATTTCGATCGCTGGTTATACAGAGGTTGAAAAGCTGCATATCTCTAAAAATCACTTAATTCCCAAACAGTTGAAAGAACATGGACTAAAGAAAAGTCAGATTCAGTTTAAGGATGATTCCATTATAAAGCTGGTCCGTAACTATACACGCGAAGCTGGTGTGCGTAATCTTGAGCGCCAAATTGCAGGGTTATGCAGAAAAGCAGCGAAGCAGATTGTATCAGCTGAAAAGAAAAAGGTTGTACTGTCTGCTAAAAATCTTGAAGATTATCTTGGTAAACCTCGATTCCGATATGGTCAAGCAGAACTTGAAGACCAAATTGGTGCAGCAACAGGATTGGCTTATACGACAGCAGGTGGGGATACTCTCTCAATTGAAGTGGCATTATCACCAGGTAAGGGTAAACTGATCTTAACAGGTAAGTTAGGAGATGTTATGAAAGAATCTGCTCAAGCTGCGTTAAGCTATGTTCGCACGAAAGTGGAAGAGCTGGGAATTGATCATGATTTTTATGAGAAAACAGATATTCATATACATGTTCCTGAAGGGGCAACGCCTAAGGATGGTCCTTCAGCAGGAATAACCATTGCTACAGCATTAGTATCGGCACTAACGAAAAAGCCAGTGAGAAAAGATGTAGGGATGACCGGGGAGATCACGCTCAGAGGTCGTGTGTTGCCTATTGGTGGTTTGAAAGAAAAATCATTAAGTGCGCATCGAGCAGGAATCAAAACCATCATACTTCCGAAAGAAAACGAAAAAGACATTGAAGATATTCCACAATCGGTAAAAGAGGGATTATCTTTTATAACCGTATCTCATTTAGATGAGGTATTAAAAGTTGCATTAGCGGGTGATAGAAAGTGAAAGTAAATACAGCAGAAATCGTAATTTCGGCAGTCGGACCAAAACAATATCCGGAAGGCAATCTTCCGGAGATTGCTTTGGCAGGACGCTCAAATGTAGGGAAATCGTCTTTTATTAATAAGATGATTCATAGAAAAAATTTAGCACGTACGTCTTCAAAACCTGGGAAAACTCAGACGTTAAACTTTTATATCCTAAATGAAAGTTTTTATTTTGTAGATGTACCTGGCTATGGTTTTGCTAAAGTGTCAAAGACAGAACGAGAAGCTTGGGGCAAGATGATTGAGCAGTATCTCGTTGAGCGCGATCAGTTAAAAGCTGTTGTTCAGCTCGTAGACCTTAGACATGCTCCATCAAAAGATGATGTTTTAATGTACGATTGGTTAAAATATCATGAGCTTCCTGTTATTGTAGTCGCTACGAAAAGTGACAAGATCCCAAAAGGAAAATGGGACAAGCATAAAAAAGTAGTCAAGGAAACCTTAAACATGGACAAGAGCGATAAGATCGTTCTATTCTCATCTGAAACCGGACATGGAAAAGATGAAGCGTGGGGCGTACTCAATTCTTATCTTTCTAAATAATGACTCTAATAAAAGTTTTCATGTTTAGATGCTTTAGAGGTTTTCTTTTCCTCTACTTTGCAAGTTGATTGAAGAGGAAGGTTGCCGACTCCTATGGGACGAGCGATCAGGTGGAGACTCCTAAGGGCGCGAAGCGGCAGGAGGCTCACCGTTCGCCCCATGGAAAGCGAGCGACCTGGAACGGAAATCAACTACTATATGAGTACTTCTGTTTATGTGAAAACAGCCTCAACATAAAAACCCTCTATGTTTTTAAAAACATAGAGGGTTTTGTGTTTTTATTTCTTTTTAAAGAACATAAGGTAAGCCCCGATAACCATTAAAATAATAGGCCAAAAATCTTCAGCTTTCACAAATATATTTTCTACTGAAGGGGTATTACTCTTAAAGAAGAGCAACCAAAGAGCTAAAAGGGATAACAACAACCCAGGGATAAGCCCTTCTTTTGTTTTTCGATACTGAATTAGAAATGATACCCCTGCTAGTAAGACGATAACTTGGAGCGGTTCCGGCCATGTGGCAACTTTTGCTGCAGCATGGAAATGTATACCTAATCCGGTTAAAAATACACCTGAAAAAATACTTGAAGAATCCTTTCCAGAACCAGACTGGAGTATAAGAGCAATACCGATGATGATAAGTATACTTGGCCAAGTCAGATACGGTTGGAGCAGTTCGATATTCATTCTATTTGCAAAATAGAATAAACCAATTCCGAGTAAAATGATGCCGCTGAATGTGTTTCTTTGTTTCATAATGCCTCCATCTTAAACGTAAACCTTTGCTAAATTGGTCGATTTTTGTTATTTTTAATATTGGTGCTAAGTTTTAGTAATTATGGTTATCCTAAAACTGCTAAACACACACCAAAAAGATAATAAATACATCATAGCATAAACGTTTAAATTCTGTTCACAATATTGGATATTCCGTATTTTGGGACATGTTATAATTAGTAATGAACATACATAATTAAGGGAGGTGAGCGCATGCATATTCTAGTGGTTGGACTTAATTACAAAACGGCACCCGTAGAAATTCGGGAAAAAGTTTCTTTTCAGCCCTCTGAATTAACTGATGCGATCTCTACACTCCGAAAACAAAAAAGTATACTTGAATGTGTAATCGTTTCAACGTGCAACCGCACTGAGATCTATGCTGTTGCCGATCAGCTTCATACAGGAAGATACTACATCAAATCTTTTTTGGCGGACTGGTTTTCAATTGATAAAGAAGAACTTTCACCATTTTTGAGTATTAGAGATGGAGAAGCTGCTGTCGAACATCTTTTCCGTGTAGCTGCAGGCTTGGACTCTATGGTTATTGGTGAAACTCAAATCCTTGGTCAAGTAAGAGATGGATTCTTAGAGTCACAGAAACTTGATGCAACAGGGACAATATTTAATAAACTAATGAAGCAAGCGATCACATTTGCAAAGAGATGCCATTCAGAAACAGATATTGGTGAAAATGCCGTTTCGGTTAGCTATGCAGCTGTTGAGCTCGCTAAAAAAATCTTTGATGGTTTGCAAAATAAAACCATCTTAATCGTTGGTGCGGGTAAGATGGGTGAGCTTACAGCGAAACATCTGCATGCGAGTGGAGGAAATGAAGTACTTGTTATTAATCGAACTTTTGAAAAGGCGCAAGAGGTAGCTAAAAAGTTTCATGGTACAGCACATCCTTTTGAAAACCTAGAAAGTTTGCTCATAAAAGCAGATATCGTGATATCTTCTACAGGTGCTAGTGAATTCGTCATTACAAAGAAGATGGCGGCACCAGCAGTTAAGAAACGTAAAGGTCTTCCATTGTTCATGGTAGATATTGCAGTACCTCGTGACCTAGATCCTGAGCTTCATGATTTAGACAGTGTTTTTCTTTATGATATTGATGACTTAGAAGGTATCGTAGAGTCTAATCTTGCTGAACGGATGAAAGAAGCGGAAAAAATTGAGATTATGATCGAGGCTGAAATTGTAGCTTTTCAATCTTGGATTTCAATGCTCGGTGTAGTGCCGTTAATATCTGCACTACGAGAAAAGGCGTTAAACATTCAAGCGGAAACTATGCAAAGCATTGAGCGTAAGCTTCCGGATCTTACGGATCGAGAAAGAAAAATTTTAAGTAAACATACGAAGAGTATCGTGAATCAATTGCTTCGTGATCCTGTGACTAGAGCCAAAGAGATGGCTGGTGAACCAGGAGCTGAAGAACAGTTGCAATTATTTACTGAAATTTTCGGACTACAAGATTATTTGGATAAACAGAAGCAGTTGGAAACAGCATTTGCTGCGAACGTCGAAGAGAAGTCTTCACTAACAGATGAAGTGGTTCCTTCGGCTGTAGTTAGAACTTAAGCTCTCGTTTCCCTCGAGCTCATGGAGTGTGAGCAAAAATGAATTGGATATATGATCTTACTATCGTTCTATATGCACTAAGCATCATAGGCTATTTTATAGATTTTCTTCAAAACAACCGGAAAGCAAACCGATTTGCTTTCTGGTTGCTTTCTATTGTCTGGGTACTTCAAACAGTCTTTTTAGTGTTAAGGATGTTGAAAGATCAACGGTTTCCTATATTAACACCCTCAGAAGGCTTGTTTTTTTATGCATGGATCCTTGTAACGTTCTCGGTTGTCATGAGTAGGTTTTTCCGGGTTGATTTTCTCGTGTTTTTTACGAACATTCTTGGTTTCTTGCTCGTCTCGATCCATTTGTTTGCTCCAACAGGACAAGCAAGTGCTGTGATTGAGAAACAGCTGATCTCAGAACTATTGATCATTCATGTAACGATGGCATTTATCTCGTACGGAGCATTCTCACTCTCCTTTATATTCTCGTTCATGTATCTTCTTCAGCATGGTATGTTGAAACGAAAGAAATGGAGCAAAAGGCTGCAGCGTTTTGGGAGTCTATCATACTTAGAGAAGCTTTCTTTTCGATTGAATACGATTGGAGTTCCGTTGCTCTTGCTCAGTCTAATATTGGGAGTCGTATGGGCATTCTGGAAAATAAATGACTTTACACTTCTTGATGCCAAGGTCATCTCGTCATTTATTGTCCTTTTGGTTTACAGTACTTACCTCTATCAAAAGGTTGGAAGAGGAGTGCAAGGTAAAACGTTAGCGCTTTGGAACGCTGCTGCCTTCCTAGTCGTATTGATCAACTACTTTTTAGCGTCGACGTTTACTGAATTTCACCTTTGGTATAAGTAAAGAATAGGAGATTCATATCATGAGAAAAATTATAGTAGGTTCAAGAAGAAGTAAATTAGCGATTACACAGACAAACTGGGTGATCGAGCAATTAAAAAAAACAGGAATGCCTTTTGAATTTGAAGTAAAAGAGATCGTAACAAAAGGTGATATCATTCTTGATGTTACGCTCTCAAAAGTAGGCGGAAAAGGTTTGTTCGTTAAAGAGATCGAACAAGCGATGTTAGATAAAGAGATTGATATTGCCGTTCACAGCATGAAGGATATGCCTTCTGAACTGCCTGAGGGACTCGAGATCGGCTGTACACCTAAACGCGTTGATCCGAGAGATGCTTTAATATCCGAAAAATACTCGTCGTTAAGAGAGCTTCCTGCGGGTGCAGTTGTTGGTACAAGCTCACTAAGAAGAGCTGCACAGATTTTGAACAGACGCCCAGATTTAACGATTAAATCTATTCGAGGTAATATTGATACTCGCCTTAACAAGTTAAAGTCTGGTGAGTTTGATGCGATCATCCTAGCTGCTGCAGGACTTGAAAGAATGGGCTGGTCTACAGATGTTGTAACCGAGTACTTAGACATTGACCTGTGTCTCCCTGCTGTTGGACAAGGTTCATTAGCTATTGAATGCAGAAGTGAAGATCTTGAAGTAAAAGAATTGTTAGCTACACTGAACGATGCTTATACGTTTGACACGGTTTTAGCAGAGCGCTCTTTCCTGAACACGTTAGAAGGCGGCTGCCAAGTTCCAATCGCAGCATTTGCTACAATGGATGAAAACCAAGAAGTTTCATTAACGGGTCTTGTTGCAGATCCTGAAGGAAAGACCGTGTTAAAGGAAATGAAATCAGGTAAAGACCCTCACCGTGTTGGTTTAGAGTTAGCTGAAAAATTAAAGGTATTAGGTGCAAAAACAATACTAGATGCAGTAAAAAAGGATTTAAATACGTAATGAATACTTTTATAGGACCATTAGCAGGTAAGCGAATACTTGTTACACGGCCGAAAGAGCAAGCAGAGCCATTGATCTCACTTATTCAAGAGAAAGGTGGCATCCCTCTTTCTTTTCCTATTGTGTCTATAAAAGGTGTAAGAAATGATGGTTCACAATCTTTACTAAAGAATCTATCATCTTATCAATGGATTGTTTTTACGAGCAAAAATGGGGTAGACTACTTTTTTGATTTGATCCAAGATAGTGCCGCTTCACTTAAAAATACTAAGTTTGCTGCAGTTGGTGATAAAACGGCAGAATCATTAAGTAAAAGAGGGGTCACATCTATTCTTGTGCCCGAACACTTTCATGCTGAAAGCCTAGTGAAGACGCTAAAAAAACACGTCTTATCACATGAAAGAATTTTATTTCCAAAAGGAAACCTAGCACCATCTTTTATTAAAGAAGAGTTGAAGGATACAGCAGTTGTTGAAGAGTTAGTTGTTTACAAAACTGAATCAGAAGACCATTTAGATTGGTCGATCGTGCACCAAGCTGATTGCCTGTTCTTTATGAGCCCTTCTGCTGTAACCTTTTTAAGTAAAGAGCTAAACATTGAAAATGTAAATAGTAAGCCTGTAATCTGTGTTGGACCAACAACGAAAAGTGCTGCAGAAAATTGCGGTTTTCATCAAGTTTTAATGCCTAATCAATTTACCGCAGAAGATATGGTGAACTGTGCCATCTCTTATTTTCAAGGAGGAAGTTAATATGAATTTTCAGCGTCATCGTCGTTTAAGAAAATCAGCATCCATGCGTTCGCTAGTGCGTGAAACGCACCTTCATGTTTCAGACTTTATCTATCCATTGTTTTTTGTTGAAGGAGAAAACATAAAAAAAGAAGTCCCTTCCATGCCAGGTGTGTACCACCTATCCCTAGACCTTCTTCAAGAAGAGGTAAAAGAAATTGAAAGTCTTGGCATTCAGTCTATTATCGTTTTTGGCGTACCAGCTGAAAAAGATGAGTGTGGAAGTTCAGCTTATGATCATAATGGAATTGTACAAAAAGCAATTTCACAAATTAAAGAGGTTGCTCCATCACTAACTGTCATTGCAGACACTTGTTTATGCCAATTCACAGATCATGGACACTGCGGTGTGATTGAGAATGGTGAAGTATTGAATGATGAAACCTTGACGCTTCTTGCAAAAACAGCTGTATCACAGGCTAAAGCAGGAGCGGATATCATTGCACCGTCAAACATGATGGATGGTTTTGTTGCAGCGATCAGACAAGGACTTGATGAAGCTGGTTTCTATGATGTTCCGATCATGTCTTACGCAGTTAAATACGCATCATCCTTTTATGGTCCGTTCCGTGATGCAGCTCATAGCACCCCACAGTTCGGTGATAGAAAAACATATCAGATGGATCCGGCGAACCGACTTGAAGCTCTCAGAGAGGCTGAATCAGACGTGGCTGAAGGCGCTGATTTCTTAATGGTAAAACCAGCTCTTTCTTACCTAGATATTCTAAGAGAACTAAAAGACCGATATCCTCTACCATTAGTAGCTTACAACGTGAGTGGAGAGTATTCCATGATTAAAGCAGCTGCTATGAACGGCTGGGTAGATGAGAAGAGTATTGTACTTGAGAAACTGATCTCTATGAAACGAGCAGGAGCAGACTTAATTATTACGTATTTTGCTAAGGATGCTGCAAGATGGCTGAATGAAAAATAAGGAATGAGGTGTTAGTATGAGAAGCTTTGAAAAATCGATTGCTGCTTTTCAAGAAGCGAAAGAGGTAATGCCCGGAGGAGTTAACAGTCCTGTTCGTGCATTTAAATCTGTAAAAATGGATCCTGTTTTTATGGAACGAGGAAAAGGATCAAAGATTTATGATATCGATGGTAACGAATATATTGATTATGTATTGTCATGGGGACCCTTAATTCTTGGACATGCTGACGATCATGTAGTCGAGGCACTTAAGCAAACTGCTGAGCTGGGAACAAGTTTTGGTGCTCCGAATGAAATGGAAACGAAGCTTGCAAAGCTGGTAATCGACCGTGTTCCATCGATCGAAGTCGTACGTATGGTTAACTCTGGTACAGAGGCTACGATGAGTGCACTTCGTTTAGCTCGTGGATACACTGGAAGAAGCAAAATCGTTAAATTTGAAGGCTGTTACCATGGACACGGTGACTCTTTACTGATCAAAGCGGGCTCTGGTGTAGCAACACTTGGCCTACCGGATTCTCCTGGGGTTCCTGAAGGCATCGCACAGAACACGATAACAGTTCCATACAATGACCTTGAGAGCTTGCAAGTAGCATTTGATCAATTTGGAGAAGATATTGCTTGTGTGATTGTAGAGCCTGTCGCAGGCAACATGGGTGTAGTTCCTCCGCAAAAAGGATTTTTAGAAGGCATTCGTAAAATAACTGAACAACACGGCTCCCTATTAATCTTTGACGAAGTAATGACAGGTTTTCGAGTAGATTATGAATGTGCACAAGGTTATTTTGGAGTAACACCTGACCTAACTTGTTTAGGTAAAGTAATTGGGGGCGGCCTACCTGTTGGTGCTTATGGTGGGAAACGAGAGATCATGGAACAAATCGCGCCGAGCGGTCCGATCTATCAAGCGGGTACGTTATCAGGAAATCCGCTTGCAATGGCTGCAGGCTATGCTACCCTTTCACAACTTACGAAAGAAAGTTACACCTATTTTCAAAAGCTCGGAGATCAACTAGCTTCTGGAATTTCTGAAGCGGCTGAACATTACGGTGTTGCGCATACCATCAACCGTGCTGGCAGCATGATTGGATTTTTCTTCACAAATCAAGATGTTATCAACTACGACACGGCTAAGCAATCCAACTTGGATCACTTTAACTCGTGCTTCAAAACGATGCTTCAAGAAGGCATCTCGTTGCCTCCTTCACAATTTGAAGGATTATTCTTATCTACTGCACATACAGACGAAGATATTAATAAAACAGTTTCTGCTTTTAGAAAGGCTTTTTCACAATTAAAATAATCATGTATTATAGCGTTCGCTAACTTCAGCGGACGCTATTTTTGTTTTTTAATAAGCTGTCAACTAATAAAAATCATATTTCGTCCTGTTCCCTCATACACCTATATTGTATAACTATATGCAACCTGAAAGGAGGAGAAGGGCATGAGTCAATCGAAGCTGCGTTTCTCCATTGAGGAGTCTGTTTGGCTAAAGAAAGGACAGGAAGTAGCTGAAGTTTTGTCGATGTCACTAGATCCTGAGATTCATATTACAGAGGAAGCCGGACAGGTTTATATCAAGGGAGCCCTAATTTTAAATGGCAGATACCGGTCAGAAAATCAAGAACAGAACGAGGGAGTATCGGTTCAGAATACACTCTCAGAGAGTATGTCTTACCGCTCTCTTACCCAACTGAACGTGGCAGAAGATGGGATGACAGATCTTGTGCATCGTTTTCCAGTCGATATTACCATCCCATCTTATCGAGTAGAGGATTCAAATGAGGTAAAAGTGGAAGTGGAATCGTTTGAATATGAACTTCCGAACTCTACGTGCTTTGAACTATCTGCTTCAATCTGTATTTATGGGATAAAAGATGAAAAGCAGCGTCAGGAAAGTCCAGCATACGATCTTCAGAAAGAAGCGGTTCGAACGAGTGCCACGGAAGAAAGGTCTGTACAAAAAGAAGAAAAACAAGATATTTTTACTCCTTTTCAGTTTGAAGCACGTCAAAGTGGAGGCATACCTTCACAATCTTCTTATCAAAACGAATTTGCAGCTAGGTTCGATGATAAGGAAGCAGAGGTTCGTGCTGAAAAGACAACACCATTTGAGTTTAAACCACACTTTGAGGCACAAGATGATCGGACGATGGAAACAACATTCGATTCGTTAAAAGCTATTGCGTTCTCAATGGACGATACAAGAAACAATGATGAGGCTACTATTGATGAAGCAGTGAATTCCGATGAAGAGAATTCACAGCTTTATGGAGAAGTAGATGACATGGAAGAAAATAATAATTCAGATGCCTATGATCATGAAGAAGGCGATTATGAGAGCTATGAAACTTCTTATCAAAAAGAAGACGATTCACAATCTAACTATTCACAGTATGAGCAACCTTATCAAGATACGAATAGACCATACTCATATAACCCGTATCAACAACACGAAGCTTACCAGCAACAAGTTTCGAACCAAAATCAAGGCGGGTATCAGCAGGAAGATGAATATGAGCAACAAGTAGCATATCAACAGCAAGATGCTTATCAACAGCAATCTAATCAGTATGGAAATTATCAATATCAGCAACATGCTTCACAACGTCCTTCATACGGGTATGGCGAACAATCATATGAAGCAGAGCAAGAATATGAGAATGCAAGTAATAACGGAGCTGAAGAGCAGGAAGTAAATTATGAATCATACGATACGAGTTACGATGATTATGAGACTGAAGCGGAGTCTATGGAAATGCATAAACAACGTGATGAGCCTAGAGATGAGAATGCTCTTTATTTAACGAAGATGCTTTCTGCTAAAGAAGACCGTTTTTCTAAAATGAAGATGTACATTCTTCAGCGTGGAGATTCACTAGAACACATTTGTGAGCGATATGATATCTCGTTGAATACGCTCATGCGTATGAACCAACTGCAGCAAGGTGAAGTAACCGAAGGGCAGATTATATATATCCCTGTCAGTTCACGTTAAGTAGAGGTGCTATTATGGAGCTGATCAACACCTTAAAAGATGAATATGAACTTCATGGGATGAGATGGAAAGAAAAACCTCATATCATCATGACAGATTATGGAGAGAAACGTATCCGTTATTGGAATGAAAGCGACTGTATGAAATGGCACATAAGATGGCGCGATGAGTCCGCGAAGGGCTCAAGCGCTGTGCCAGATCGTATGATTCGTACTAAAAGCGGTGAGCCTGCCGTAAAATATGGAAACAGGTGGCTTACTGTTCATGATCATACTGAAGAATTGTTTGGCTGTGAAGACGTAGAACGTTGGGGTCAGTTCATTGGCACATTACTAAATACAGCAACAGCAGAGTCTGCAGAAAAACAAGAAGTATTCATGCAACAAATTGAACCTCCGGCCTTCGATTTGAATCATTGTATCAAGCTCGCTCAAAAGTATTTGGAAGCTAATTTTCAGTGTATGGTAACGAGTATTAATGAGAGTAAGCAAAGATTAGAATTTTCGCGTGCGATTAAAAATAAAGTAAGAAACCCTGCATTACCTGTTCTTGATAAAGAATTAAGTGTAAAAAATGGCAGGAAGGTCTTTCACTTCCTATTTTATCAGGGTGGTGAATCTTTACCAGTAAAGGGGTATCTGCCACTTCGTAAGTTTATGTTAGAGTGGTTGGAACAAACCTCACCTTCATCTTTAAAACTCTTGTTATCGGAGGTGAATAAGCATTTTTCTTTGGACAGAGAACAAGGATTGTTATTTTTAGCTGAGATCGTTACGCCTTGGGAACTGCACGATTGTTTAGATCAATTAGATAACAGCTCTTTAGAAAGAATGATAGAAGGTCTTAAGAAATATGAAGATTGCTGGGAAAAAAATCGAACTTTGGTTAAGGCGGTAACTGAATGGTTTGATGAAAAAAGAAGGAAGGTGGCCCTATGACAACGGAAAAAGAAACATTAAATTACGGGCCCGTCCTTTTTCATTATGATCTATTTCCCGAGAAGTTAGAGCAGCACGGGAAAGTGAAGAAGGTCATAACGAAAAGGGGTACATTTGCACTGAAAGAAGCAGAGATGACAGAGGACGAAAGAAACTGGTTTACACATGTGATTCAGCGTCTTTCCGAGATAGGTTTTCATCAGGTCGTTCCTCTGTATCCGACCAAGTTTGGCGATTATACAGTTCAGTTAGGATCAAGAACATATTATTTAATGCCGTGGTTTGCGTCTGATGAAAGAAACGAGAGAGCTAAAGACGAAGTTCTTATCGATCATTTAGGAAAAATCCATGCTTTAACACTGAAGGAACAAGACTTTTCGAATGAAGTAGTCGAACATTCGTATCAGTATCTCATGAACAGATGGGAAAACAGGCAATATGAGATGGAGAGATTTACGGAAGAATCAGAACAGAAAACGTATATGTCTCCCTTTGAATTAACGTATCTTAGTCACTTTCATCAAATTATGAGAATGACAGAAGAAGCGAAAAGAAGGTTGAAAGAATGGTATGAAACGTGTCAAAGAGAAAAACGTTACCGGAGCGTCCTTTGTCACGGAAAGGTTTCTAGAAACCACCTTATTTTTAATCCAACAGGTGAAGGACATCTACTCAATTTTGAGAAAGCTGTTCTGGATACACCAATCAGAGATTTAGCGGTTTATTTTAGAAGAGTAGCTCATCAAAAGGAATGGTCTGCAGAAGAAGGAAAATCATTATTGGACCTTTATGAAAAGCATGTACCATTGTTAAATGAAGAAAGAGGATTATTAATTAGTTATTTATCTTATCCTGAACCTGTTTTTAATGCAGTGGATCTTTATTGCATGAAACGAAATGATTATTCTCAAATTGAAATGGTGCATAGGCTTGAGAGCAGAATAAGAGCGATGAAAAAAATCCGGGATTTCTGTGATGCGATTATGATGGCTCCACCACCTGCACCGTTAGAGCAAACAGATTCTATTCCAACAAAAATTCACATAAATGATGAAGGAGATCACATATAACGACTATATGTGATCTCAGAACGTAGACAAA